>JAHBVW010000043.1 GCA_019637375.1 Deltaproteobacteria bacterium
GCGCGCCCGCATCGGCATCGCCGGTGCCGTCGCGCTGCTCGCGTGGGCCGCGCTCGCCCTCGGCGGCGCACGCAGCGCGGCCGCGCGCGGCGACACCGTCACGTGCGCCTACACGCCCGAGCTCGCCGAGCAGCTGCGCATCGCGTACCCCGAGGCCGACGCCGACGGCGACGGCGTCGTCACGCAGACCGAGGCCTGCTCGCTGCAGATCGAGGTGCGCCGCCGCCGCGCGGCCGAGCCCGTCGTCGTCGAAGAACAGTTCACGCGCATGGCCGACGAGCTGCTCGCCGAGCCCCTGTGCTGCAACTGCCAAGACTCTGGCTGTAACCAAGATGAAGGAGTGAACCGGTGACCAAGCTTGTCTTGCTGGCGCTCGCGCTCGCCGCGTGCCAGCCCGATACCAAGAACATCGAACGCAAGATCGACGCCCTCACGCAGGAGGTCCGCGCATTGCGCGCCGGAGGCGTCGGCGGCGCCGCCGGCGGTGCCGCGCCGGCCGCGCGCCCGCAGCGCGTCGAGCCGAACCCGGCGAAGACCTACGCCGTCAACATCGAGGGCGATCCGTTCGACGGCCCCGCCGACGCGAAGATCACGATCGTGAAGGCGTACGACTACGCGTGCCCGTTCTGCGAGCGCGCGCGCGGCACGATGGACCAGATCCACGAGAAGTACGGCAACGACGTCCGCGTCGTCTACAAGCAGCTCGTCGTCCACCCGCAGAACGCGATGGCGGGCGCGCTCGCCTTCTGTGCCGCCGGCAAGCAGGGCAAGCACAAGGAGATGGACGCGGCGATCTGGGACAAGGGGTTCAAGCGCAACCGCGACCTCGACATGTCCGAGGTCAAGGACGGCGACAAGACCGCCATGTGCTGGGAAACCGACAAGGGCTGCGAGAAGGTCGTGACCTACGCGTCCGAGCTCGGCCTCAACGTCGACCAGTTCAAGGCCGACATGAAGGGCGCCTGCCAGGAGCAGATCAAGAAGGACGGCGCGGTCATGCGCCAGCTCAGCGTCGCGGCGACGCCGGCGTTCTTCGTCAACGGCCGGTTCATCCCCGGCGGCGCGGTGCCGATGGCGAACTTCGTCCCGGTCATCGACGAGGAGCTCGCGAAGGCCAACGAGGCCGTCCAGAAGGGCGTCTCTCAGGCCGAGTACTACGAGAAGGTCGTCGTCGGTCAGGGCCTGAAGTCCGTGCAGGGCGGCTGAGCGCCGAACCGCACCCGTTGCAAACGCGGCCCGGCTCTGGGACCGTTTCGCTCATGAAGCACGTCGTCCTTCTGAGCCTCGTCCTCGCCGCCTGCCAGCCCGACACGAAGAACATCGAGCGCAAGCTCGACGCCCTGATGCAGGAGGTCAAGCAGCTCCGCGCCCAGGGCGTCGGCGGCGCCGCGCCCGCCGCCGGCCAGCGCCCCCAGCGCGTCGAGCCCGACCCGACGAAGACCTACGCGGTCTCCGTCGAGGGTGACTGGTTCGAGGGCCCGGCGGACGCGAAGGTCACGATCATCGAGGCGTACGACTATGCTTGACCCTTCTGCGAGCGCGTCCGTGGGACGCTCAAGCAGATGGTCGACAAGTACGGGACCGACGTCCGTATCGTGAAGAAACAGCTGGTGGTGCACCCCCAGAACGCGATGGCCGGCGCCCTCGCATTCTGCGCCGCCGCGAAGCAGGGCAAGGCGAAGGAGATGGACGACGCCGTCTGGGACAAGGGGTTCAAGCGCAACCGCGATCTCGACGTGTCCGAGGTCAAGGACGGCGACAAGACCGCGATGTGCTGGGATACGGACAAGGGCTGCGAGAAGGTCGTGTCCTACGCGACCGAGCTCGGCCTCAACGTCGACCAGTTCAAGGCCGACATGAAGGGCGACTGCCAGGAGCTCGTGAAGAAGGACATGGCCGTCCTGCGCAACTTCGGCGTGCAGGCGACGCCGGCGTTCTTCGTCAACGGGCGCTTCATCCCGGGCGGAGCCGTGCCGTTCGCGAACTTCGTCCCGGTGATCGACGAGGAGCTCGCGAAGGCCAACGAGGCCGTCCAGAAGGGCGTCTCGGCCGGCGACTACTACGAGAAGGTCATCATGCAGCAGGGCCTGAAGAAGCTCGGCGGCTAGCAGACAGACGCTAGAATCGCGCGGAGATGCCACGTCCTCCCGCGATCCCCGAGCGCAACTGGGTCAACATCCAGTGGCTCGCGCGTCTGCGCTGGGCCGAGATCGCCGGTCAGGCGTCGACGGTGCTCGTCGGGCAGTTCCTGCTCGACGGGCGCCTCCCGATCACCCAGCTGTTCCTGGTGATCGGCATCGGCCTCGTGTCGAACCTCGCCCTCGAGCTGTACTTCTTCGGCGACCGGCGCCGCGAGATCGTCGCGTCGAACCCGCGCCGGCGCGAGGTCCACGAGTGGCAGATCGCCGTCGTGATGATGGTCGACGTCGCGATCCTGACCGGCCTCTTGTACCTGACCGGCGGCCCGACGAACCCGTTCGGCCTCCTCTACGTCGTGCAGATCGCGCTCGCGACGGTGCTGCTCACCGCGCGCTGGGCGTGGGTGCTGACCGGCCTGTCGTTCCTCGGCTACGGCCTCCTCCTGCTCGCATCCGACGAGCTCAAGATCCCCGACGACAACCGCGCGATCGGCGCGTGGGTCGCGCTCGGCGTGGCGGCGGCGTTCGTCGTGCACTTCCTCCAGCGCATCACCGGCGCGCTCGCCGAGCGCGAGGAGGAGCTGACGCAGGCGCGCGGGCTCGCGGCGCGGCAGGAGCGGCTCGCGTCGCTCGCGACGATGGCCGCCGGCGCGGCGCACGAGCTGTCGACGCCGCTCGGCACGGTCGCGCTCGCCGCGAAGGAGCTCGAGCGCGCGCTCGTGAAGTCGAGCGACCCCGCGCTCGCCGAGGACGCGCGCCTGATCCGCGAGCAGGTCGGGCGCTGCCGCGCGATCCTCGAGCAGATGGCGCAGGGCGCCGGCACCGTCGGCGAGAGCGTCGCCGCGTGCACGGTCGGCGAGCTGCTCGACGAGACGATGGTCGGCATCCGCCCCGGGCCGACGGTGCACCGCGACCTCCCCGGCGAGCTCGCGCGCTCGACGCTCCGGCTGCCGCCGCGCGCCGTGAGCCAGGCGCTGCGCTCGCTGGTCACGAACGCGCAGGACGCGTCGCCGGCGACCGTCGCCGTCGTCGTCACGGTGCGCGAGGACGGTCCGACCCTCTCGATCGCGATCCGCGACCGCGGCCCCGGCATGCCGAGCGAGGTGCTCGCCCGCATCGGCGAGCCGTTCTTCACGACGAAGGCCCCGGGCCGCGGGATGGGGCTCGGGCTGTTCCTCGCGCGCGCCGTCATCGAGGGCGTCGGAGGTTCGCTGATCATCGATTCCACGGCCGGGGAGGGCACGGAGGTGCGCGTCACGTTGCCCCGAGACGTTTCGTCGCAGGTCGCCGGCCCCCGGACCGCGAGATCTCGCGAATCGGGGAGCCGCGCGGTGGTATCCAAACCCGCATGACCGGCCCCACGGAGCAGAAGCCGTCCATCCTGATCGTCGACGACGACGAGGTGTACCGGAACCGGCTCGCGCGCGCGTTCGTCGACCGCGGCTACGACGTCCGCACCGGCTCGGACTTCGACACCGCCGTCGCGGCGGCGCAGGGCGACTCGCCCGAGTACGCATCGGTCGACCTGAAGATGCCGGGCAAGAGCGGCCTCGAGCTGGTCAAGGCGCTCCACGAGATCGATCCCGCGACGAAGATCGTCGTCCTCACCGGCTACGGCAGCATCGCCACCGCGATCGACGCCGTCCGCCTCGGCGCGACGTACTACCTGTCCAAGCCCGCCGACGCCGACGACATCATCGGCGCGTTCGCGCGCGGCGAGTCGCCACCCCTCGAGCCGTCGCCCGCCGGCGACGAGTACAAGGCCCCGTCGCTCGCGCGCGCCGAGTGGGAGCACATCAACCGCGTGCTCTCCGACTCCGGCGGCAACATCTCCGAGGCCGCGCGCCGCCTCGGCATCCACCGCCGCAGCCTGCAGCGCAAGCTGCAGAAGTACCCGCCGTCGAAGTAGGGGGCGATCAGCGTCGATCAGCGTCGCAGCGCTGGTGCCGCAGCGCGAGCTGCAGGACGGCCGTCGAAGCAGGCGTCAGTCGCGGTCCGCGCGCAGGCGGGTCGCCAGCGCGAGCGTGGCCGCGTTCTCGGGGACGTTCTCGAGGAAGCTGCGCCGGTAGTTGCGGTCGGTGATCGCGGCGGCGCGGGCGAGCAGGCGCGTGCGGGCGCGGCGGATGGCGTCGCGCGCGCCGGTGGTGTGGCCGCCGGCGTCGAGCGCCTCGGCGAGCACGAGCCGCACCAGCGCCTCGCCCTCCTCGACGCCGCCGAGCGTGTCGAGGAGCGCGCCGGCCTCGCGCGCGTGCTCGAGGGCGCGGGCGCGGGCCTCGGCGGCCTCGTCGGGCAGGGCGTCGGCGGATCCGGCGCGCTGGAGCTCGATGCGCGCGATGCTCGCGAGGATCTGCGGGCGCATCGGCGGTGCGGCCGTCGCGAGCGCGGTCTCGAGCTCCGCGATCGCGCGCGCGAGCTCGCCGCGCTCGGCGCGGATGTACGCGCTGTACACGCGCGCGGCGCCCTCGAGGCGGCGGTCGTTGTGGCTGCGGAACGCCTCGAGCGCGTCGGTCTCGAGCTGCAGCGCCTCGTCGAGGCGGCGCCGGTACATGAGCACGCGCCCGAGGTTGTGCTTCGCCGTCGCGGCGACGTTCCACAGCCCGAGCCGGGCCGCGCC
Source organism: Deltaproteobacteria bacterium (assembly GCA_019637375.1). GTDB lineage: Bacteria > Myxococcota_A > Polyangia > Haliangiales > Haliangiaceae > JABFXX01. The sequence goes on from JAHBVW010000043.1 coordinate 4,753, forward strand.
CTCGAGCGCCTCGGTGAGGTAGCGCTCGGCGTCGGCGTGCGCGCCGATCTCGAGGCACGCGTAGCCGACGTGCCCGCGCTGCACGCACGCGTAGCGCAGGTCGCCGGCGCGCTCGAACGCCGCCGCGGCCGCCTGCTCCGACTCGAGGTACGCGCCGGTGTCGCCCGAGAACATCGCCCGCGACGAGCGGGCCTGGTGCACGCGCGCGAGCACGCTCGGATCGTCGATGACGTCGGCGCCCGAGTCCGCGATCTCGTCGATGTGCTCGAGCAACCGTTGCGCGAGGTCGTACATGCCGGTCTGGAACAGCTGGAACGCCGCGTGCGCGAGCGCGGAGATGCGCGCGACGACGGCGTCGTGCAGCGAGTTGGGCGCCGCCGCGAGCAGCGCCTCGCCGATCTCGGCCAGGCGCGCGCTGTTGTCGAGCTTGCCCGACGCCTCCGCCGTCTCGCGCGCCGCCGCGAACCAGCGCACGCTCCCCGGCGCCAGGTGGGCCATCGCCTCGTTGCCGAAGCGCGCGGCCATGTCGAACTCGGCGTTCCAGCGGTGGGCCTCCGCCTCGACGAGGCGCAGCGCCCCGAGCGTGTCGTCCTGGGCGCCGCACCGCACGCCGCGCCCGGCCCGCTGGTGCGCGCCGTCGAAGTCGCACGCCGCGAGCGCCTGCTCGGCCGCGCGCTGGAAGTGCTCGAGCGCGCCCTCGAGGTCGCCGCCGCGCTCGAAGTGCTCGGCGAGCACGATCGACTCCTGCTCGCCGACCTCCTCGAGCCACGCGCCGGCGAGCCGGTGCCCGAGCCGGCGATCGCCCTCGGTGAGCATGCCGTACGCGGCCTCGCGCACGAGCGACTGGCGGAACTGGTACTCGTCCTCGCCGGGGAAGCGCGACGACGCCACGCGCGCGATCAGCTCGCGCTCGATCAGCTCCTCGAGCCACATCCGCGTCCCCGTCTTCTCGCGCTCGGGCCGCGACGTGTCGCCGAGCAGCGCCGACACGCCGCCGCGCCAGAACGCCTGGCCGAACACCGACGCCGCGCGCAGGAGGCGCCGCGCATCGACCTCGAGGCGCTCGAGCCGGCCCTGCACGAGCGCGAGCACCGTCTCGGGCAGCACGTGGTCGCCGTCCGCGGCCTGCAGCGCGCGCACGAGCTCCTCGAGGTAGAACGCGTTGCCGTGGCCCTGCTCGACGATGCGCGCGACGGTCACCTCGCTCGCGCGCGGCCCGAGCACGTTGCGCACGAGCCGCTCGCCGCCCTTCCTCGTGAGCTCGTCGAGCCGCAGCTCGTGCACGTTGCGCTCGACCCACAGGCGCGGGAACGTCTCGTGCACTTCCGGACGTGCCACCGCGAGCACGAACCAGGGCCGGTCGGGCAGGTCGCGCATCGCCGCGTCGATCAGCTTCACCGTCGGGACGTCGCCCCAGTGCAGGTCCTCGAGGACGATCACGACCGGCTGGGTCGCCGTCTCCGAGGCGAGCAGCTGCACGAACGCGCGCCGCACCTGGTCGAACATCAACATCGGGTCGTGGTGCGCGGCGCGCAGCTCGCCCGCGACGACCCCGGCCGAGGCGTCGTCGAACGCCGCGCCCATCAGCTCGCCGAGGAACACGATCGTGCGGTGCGCGTCGCCGGCGGCGTTGCGCAGGACGCGCGCGCGCAGCTTCTGGCGCCGCACGTCGATCGGCTCGCCGTCGTGGATCCCGGCGGCGCGGCGCAGCGCCGGTGCGATCATCCCGAACGGCGCGCCGGCGCGCAGCGGATCGCCGCGCCCGATCCAGATCTCGACGGGGTCGCCCTGGCGCTCGCGGATGCGGCGCAGCACCTCGTCGCGCACGCGCGACTTGCCGATGCCCTCGGCGCCCGTGACGATCACCGCGCGCGCGACCGGCTCGGACACGCACTCCTCGAACAGGCCGAGCAAGACGCCGAGCTCGCGGTCGCGGCCGACGCACGGCGTGGTCTTGCCGAGCAGCGTGCGCGACACCTCGATCACGTCGCGCTCGACCTTCAGGTAGAGCCCCGCCGCGTCGCCGCCGACCTCGAACCCGGCGTCGAGGAGCCCGGCCGTGACCTCGTCGACGCGCACGTGCTCGGGCGACGCCTGCAGGAGGCCGACCGCGCGATCGATGACCTCGCCGACGGGCCACCGCCCGGCGAGCACGCCGCGCCCCGTCGCGAGCGCCATCGGCAGCCCGGGGACGTGGTGCTTCATCGCGAGCGCGCAGCGCGCCGCCTGCGTGACCTGGTCGCGCGTCGCGCCCTTGCCGAGCATCGTCACGACGTACGAGCCGTTCGCGAGCCGGTCGAGCGTCGCGCCGTGCACGCGCGCCGCCTCCGCGAGCGCCGGGAGCGCGGCGATCGGCACCTCGTTCGTGATCGTCGCCGGGTTCGCGAACGCGGGCGGAGGCACCGGGCCGCCGACGGCGCCGACGCCGGCGATCGTCGAGCGCGGTGGGGCCGCGCCGCGCGCCGGCGCCGCACCGCCGACCGTGGCGATCTCGTCGTGGTCCTCGCCGATCAGCACGACCGACAGGAGGCGCCGCTCCGTCGCCGTCAGCGACTCGGCCTCGCGCATCGCGGGCGGGCGCGCGTGCGCATCGATGCGCCCGATCGCGGCGAGCTCGGACGCCAGGTGCGCGCCGTCGCGCGGGCGGTCCATGGCCATCTTGGACATCGCGCGCGCGACGAGCTCGTCGAGCGCCGGCGGCAGGTCGTCGCGCAGCTCGCTCGCGCGCGGCGCCTCCTCGAGGATGATCTTCGCGAGCACCGCCATCATGTGCTCGCCGACGAACGCCGGGCGCCCGGTCAGGCACTCGAACAGCACGCACCCGGCGGCGAACACGTCGGCGCGCGGGCCGACGTCGCGGTCGCCGCGCACCTGCTCGGGCGCCATGTACCCCGGCGTGCCGACCATGACGCCGGTCCCCGTGACGCCGCGGACCGCATCGGCGATGCGCGCGACGCCGAAGTCGAGCACCACGACGCGCTCGAGATCGCGGCCGACGAGGAACAGGTTCGACGGCTTGATGTCGCGGTGCACGACGCCGCGGTCGTGCGCCGCACCGAGCGCCTCGGCGACGCGGCGGAGGAGGTGCACCGCCTCGGCCGGCGACAGGCCCGCGCGCGACAGCCGCTGCGACAGGTTCTCGCCGTCGAGCCACTCCATCGCGAGCCACAGCCGCTCCTCGGGGCCCTCCGTCGTGCGGCCGTCGGCGACGTAGCGCACGATCCCGGGGTGACGCAGGTTCGCGAGCACGCGGATCTCGCGCGCGAAGCGCTCGGCGTTCTCCGCCGAGGCATTGCCGCGCAGCATCTTCAGCGCGACGCGCTCGCCCGACACGCGGTCGCGCGCACGATACACGGTGCCCATCCCGCCGGTGCCGGCGACCGCTTCGATCTCGAAGCGTCCTTCGATGACCTCGAGGTCACCGGTGGGGGACTGCACAGATCGACGGTACCACCGTTGGAGCCATACCACTTCGTCCCGAGGCGTGCTCTCATCAGGCCGATGTCGTCGGGTTCCGCGCGCAGCTCCTACGCGTGGATCATCGTGGCCCACGTCGCCGGTGCCCTCGTCCTCGGGGCCGTCGAGGGGGTGCGCCTGGGCACGCTCGGGCTCGCGCTCGTGCTGGTGCCGGTGTTCGGCGCGACCGGGCTCGCGATCGGCGCGGTCGCGGCGCTGTCGGAGCGGATCGCGGCGCGCCGGGCTCCCGCGATCGCGGCGCTCGTCGTCGCGGCGCCGAGCTTCGCCGTCACGCTGCCCGTGTGCGCGCGCCTGTTCGACGGCGCGTACGCGCGCACGCTGCCGCTCGCCGGCCAGCTCCCGGTGCTCGCGCCCGTCGCCGTCTGGGTCGGGCTCGCCGCCGCCGTCGCGATCGGGCGCCGCCTCGCGGCCGGCGACCTGACGTCGCGCGCGATCGCGGTGCTCGCCGTCGCCGGCGCGTTCGGCGGGCTCGCGTGGGCCAAGCGCCACGTCCTCGGGACCGGCTACTTCCCGGCCCACGCCGGCGCCGCCGTCGCGATGCTCGCCTCGGCCGGCGTCCTCCTCCGCCTCGCCCGGCGCACCCAGCTCCGCGCGTACACCGCGACCGCCGTCGCCGCCGTCGTGCTCGGCTGCGGAGTCGCGAGCGCCACCGACGGCCTGCGCCGCGAGAGCGACCGCCGCGAGCTCGCGATGCGCGGCGAGATCGGGCGCGACCTCGTGCGCCTCCTGCGCTCCATCCTCGACTTCGACGGCGACGGCGCGTCCGCGCTGTTCGGCGGCGGCGACTGCGACGACCGCGATCCCACGCGCTACCCCGGCGCGATCGACATCCCGGGCGACGGCATCGATCAGGACTGCGACGGCGAGGACGCGCCGGTGCCGCCGCCGCCGCCTCCGCCGCCACCGCCCGTCACGATCGCCAAGCACCGCGCGAACGCCGGGATCGACCCGCTCCTCGCGCGCACGCGCGACATGAACGTCCTGTTCATCACCGTCGACGCCCTGCGCTTCGACCTCCTGGCCCCCGGCGCGCCGAACCGCTCCGACTTCCCGCGCCTCGCGCGCATGCTCGACGAGTCCGTCCAGTTCACGCGCGCGATCGCGCCGGCCGCGGGCACCGACATCTCGCTGTCGACGCTCGTCACCGGGCGGGGGGATCCGTTCCAGCCCGTCGAGCGCACGCTGCTCGAGGCGATGCGCGCGAGCGGCCGCCGCACGACGAGCGTGTTCCCGGCCGAGGTCACGCGCCACGTCGGCGAGGTCCTGCTGTCGCGCGGCATCGAGCGCCTGCGCATCGTGCACACCGACTGGGACAGCGAGGACGTCGGCGACCACATCAGCGCCGACGACACCACCAACGAGGGCGTGCTCGCGATCGACCTCGCCGGGAAGGCCGCGCAGCCGTGGTTCTTGTGGCTGCACTACTTCGACGTGCACGAGCACCACCAGATCAAGGACATCCCCGACGAGCTCTTGCGCTCGGTGCGCGAGGGGCGCGTGACGACCGGCGACGCGCAGCGCTACCGCGCGCTCCTCCTCGCGATCGACCGCGGCGTCGGGCGCGTCCTCGACGAGCTCGCGAAGCGCAACCTCGCCGACAAGACGATCATCGTGTTCGCCTCCGACCACGGCGAGTCCCTCAAGGAGGACCCGCGCCTCCCCGACACGCACGGCGCCGTGGCGTACGCGCCGCTCGTGCGCATCCCGTTCGCGGTGCACGTGCCGGGCGTGAAGGGCGCGGTGCGCACGGATCCCGTGTCGCACGTGGACCTCGCGCCGACGCTGCTCGCGCTGATCGGCACGCCGGCGGCGATGCAGCCGCTCGACGGGTACGACCTCGTACCGGCGCTCGTCGACGCCGACCCGGTGCTGCGCCCGCCCGCGAACCGCGCGCTCGTCGTGCACGAGGACCAGCAGTGGAGCGTCGTCGAGTGGCCGTACCAGGTGCTCGTGCGCCCGGGCGACGACCTCGTCGAGCTGTACGACCTCGAGCGCGATCCCGATCAGCGCGACGACCTCGCGGCGCGCCGGCCCGAGCTCACGCGGAGGCTGCGGGCTCGCTTCGCGGAGGCTCCGGCGGTGCGCGTCGACCGAACCTCGGAAGGACGAGCCTGGCGAGAACAGCAAGCGCGACCGCCGCCGCCCCGTGCGCAACCATGAGCACGAGCGGCGACATGTACGCGGTGAAGCGGGGCACGACCGGCGCGACCTCGGCGCCGAAGATCGCGGGCCACGCACCGGTCACGGTGATGACGCTCGCCGCCGCCGCCGCGGGCAGCGCGAGCTGACCGACGATGACCTGGGCGATCGGCCGCCGGGCGAGGCCCAGGTAGGTGCCGATCGTCGCGAGCGGCAGCGCCGCCAGCCACACGAGGTACATGTCGCGCCCCTCGGGCGCGTAGACCATGCGCATCGACAGCGTGGGCTCGCCGCGCACGACGTACAGCGCGGTGCACGCGGCGAACCACCACCACGGCGCGAGCCACCACCTGCGCACGGCCCACGCCGAGGCCGCGAGGCCGCCGGCGAGCACGAACAGCGCGATCGCCCCGGCGCCGAGGCCGATCGCCGGCACCGCCTCGTCGCGCGCGAGCGGCGCGGTGATCGCCGCCGTGATCGGCCTCCCGCGCGAGGCGTGGTGGAGCGTGGCGCCCGTCGAGTCGGCGATCGCGCGCGCGACGTCGACGACGTGGACGAGCTCGTTCGCGCCGGCGGCGTGGATCGTGATCCCCGGGCCGGCGATGCACGCCTCGACCTGGCGCACGTCGAGCTCCTCGCCGCCGTGGCCGCCGCCGGGCAGGTGGCCGTGGTCGGTGACGAAGAACCAGCGCGCGTCGCGGTCGGCCGCGAGCAGCTTGCCGAGCAGCTCGTCGGCCCCGAGCGCGACGTCGCGATACTCCGGCTGCGCGCTGCCGTGCGCGTGCCCGGCCTCGTCGACGCGCAACAGGTGCACGAACACGAGCTTCGCGTCGCTCGCGACGGCGGTGCGCGCGACGTCGAGCCACTTCTGCTTCCACGCGTCGGGCTCGGCGTCCTTCGCCGGGTGGTCCGGATCCGCGGCGGGCTCGACGCGCGAGAAGCCGAGCGAGCGCACGATCCAGCCGTGGCTCTCCGCGATCGCGATCGAGCCGTCGACCTGCGCCGGGATGCCGCGCCGGTCGAGCGGCGGATCGAGCGGGCGATCGGCGCGGAACATCACGCCGGTCTGCTGCTGCGTGAGCCCGCTCCACAGGGCGACCTCGACGGGCAGGGAGATCGTCGGGAAGCCGACGTCGACGCGCAGCTGCAGGCCGCGCTTGCACAGCGCCGACCACGTGGGCAGCGAGGGTGTGACCTCCGCCGACAGCCCGTCGACGAGCACCACGCGCGTGCGCGGCGACGGCGGCAGCCCGGGCCCGGTGCCCGCCGGCAGCGGCGGCGCATCGCTCGGCGGTGCGTCCCAGCGGACGACGTCGCGGATCAGCTCGCGCCGGAGCCTGGGCAGCGCGAGCGCGCACGCTCCGAGCACCCCGACCACGACGATGGAAGTGATCGCGTTGCGCAACGCGCAGCGAGGGTACGACGAATCAGTCCGATGCGGCGTCGGCGAGCGGCGGGAGAGATCCGAGCGGCAGGTGCCACGGATGGTCGGGCAACAGCTCGACGGGTAGGAGGCGCAGCATCGCCGGGAGCACGAAGCCCTCGGTGACGAGCGGCATGTGCATGTACTGCGCGCGCACGTACACGCAGCGCGCGCGCTTCGCGGCGGCGGGGTAGGTCTCCCACGTCGGCGGGAAGCGATCGATCGTCAGACAATCCCCCGCGGGCAGCTTCTCGACGACCGCCTCGGTCCCGAGGATCGTGTCCTCGCCGACGATGATGAGGCGCCGCCGCGGCGATGCGTTGTACCAGTTCACGATGATGTCCTCGTCGCCGTACATCGCGTCGATCCAGATCATCTGATCGAGCAGCGCCTCGTCGAGCCACGCGTTCATCGTGCGGAACGCTCCCGAGTGCCCGACGACCGCGGTCAGCGCCGCGCCGCGCACGACCCCCGTCTTCTCCTCGACGATGCGCAGCAGCTCGCCGAGATCCGGATAGTTCACCGGCGTGCGCGCCGCGACCGGCGCCTCGGGCGCGATGAACAGCGCGTTCTGGCCCGCCAGCGCGAACTGCTCCGGGAGCTGGTGGCCGACCCACGCCGTGTCGGTGTCGTCCCAGTAGCCGTGGATGTAGAGGATCGTCGCGCCGGTGTCGGCGTGGTAGCCCGCCGGGATCCACACGTGGATCGGCCCGCGCGGCCCCTCGATGCGCACGTGGCGCCCGGCGTTGACCGCCCTCGCGACGGGGCCGAGCGGCGCATCGATCGGCACCGCCGAGCCGGAGCCCGCGCTCGCCGGCTCCATGTCGCGCGCGATCGCCGCGCCCCACCACGCGAGCCCCACGACGGCGGCCGTCGCGAGACTCGCTAGGACGGCGGCGCGCCCACGATGCACCGGTCGATCGTAGCAAATCGATCCGCCGCGCGCGCACTTCCTTCTTCGGCGCCGGAGCTACGCGTGCGAATCCGCGGTCATCCGCTCGATCCCGCTTACGTCTGGCCGCCGCGCAGGACCTTCAGCGAGGACCGCACGCGGGCGCGCTCCGCCGGCACGAGGGCCGCGCGGAGGAGGGCCGAGCCGGGGCACATCGCGAGGCCGCTCTCGCACGTCGCCACCGCCGCCTCGTGGAGGCCGAGCGCCTCGAGGACCATCGTCTTCTCGTAGTAGAGGTCCTCGAGCATCCAGTGATCGTCGTCGGTGAGCACGCGGAACGCGGCCTCGATCGAGCGCAGCGATTCGCGGTGGCGGCCGAGGTCGCCGAGCACGGCGCCGCGCCAGTACAGCGTCTCGGCGCGGGCGGGGGCGCGGTGGTGCGCCATCTCGGCGGCGGCGAGCGCGGAGATGTCGTCGGCGGTGGCGGACGCGACCTGGCACTTGAGGAGCCAGCCGTCGACGGAGTCGGGGCGCAGCGTCAGCGCCTGGTTGACCGCGGTGTTCGCCTCGGCGAGGAGCGCGTCGTCGCCGACTCCGAGGAGCTCGCGCGCTCGGTCGAGCAGGCGGTCGAACTCCGTGTCGAAGGCGCCGCGCACGTTTTTACAAAGCTAACACGCAGATCCGGTGACGCTACCCCAGAAACGCGGACAGCACCGGCGAGCGCCGGCGCTGGAGCAGGCCGTCGATCATCGTCTGGATCTGGGAGCGGATCTGATCCGCGAGCCGGTTCACGAGCAGGCGATCCTCCGCCGCGGCGGGGCCGAGCTTCGCGAGATCGATCGGCTCGCCGAACGCCACGAACCACTTGCTCGGCAGCGGGAGGAGGCCCGCCGGGCCGAGCCACGGGAACGTCGGCGTCACCGGGATCCACGGGATGCCGATGTTCTTCGCGAACCACGTCACCTTGCCGAGCATCGGCGCCGCCTCCTCGGCGCCGACGACGGCGACCGGGATGATGGGCGAGCTCGTGCGCAGCGCGAGCTTGACGAAGCCGCCGCGCCCGAACCGCTGCAGGCGGTAGCGGTCCTTCCACAGCTTGCCCATCCCCTTCTCGCCCTCGGGGAACACGGCGACGAGCTCGTCCTTGCGCAGCAGGCGCTCGGCGTTCTCGGGATCGGCGCGCACGCCGCCGATGCGGTTCATGAGCGGCCCGAGGAAGGGCAGGTGGAACACCGTGTCCTCGACGAGCGGGCGCACGTCGCGCCGCGCCGGGTGATCGCGGCGGACCGCGTGCATCACCATCGCGCTGTCGTACGGGAGCGAGCCGGCGTGGTTCGCGACGAGCAGCGCGCGCCCCGTCGCCGGGATGTGGTCGATGCCGCTCGCCTGCACGCGGAACCAGCGCGTGTAGAGGAACTCGAACAGCCACTCCCAGCGCGCCGTCGCGCGCGGATCGCGGCCGAAGTCGTCGACGACGTCGGACCGCCCCCACATCGCGAGCGCGCGCCAGCGCCGCCACACGCCCTCGAGCGGCAGGCGGCGCCGCAGGTCGATCGGGAACGCGGGCGTGCGGTGCTGCTCGAGGCGGCGCTCGAGCTCGCGCAGCTCGGCGCGCTCGTCGGCCGGGATCTCGAACGAGCCCGACAGCGACGGCCGCGACGACGGGTCGAGGTCGGCGTAGTCGGCCGGCACGCCGGCCTCCTCGCCGAGGTAGACGTCGTCGCCGAGGAAGCCCAGGTCGCGGTCCGGCCACGCGGTGGCGTCGGGCACGCGCGGGTCGGCGTCGCCGTTGTCGTCGGCGCCGGGGTCGTGCATCAGGTCGTCGTCGGACGTCTCGTCTGCCATCTCGTCTGCCGTCTCGTCTAGCGTCTCGTTTGGCGTCTCGTCTGGCGTCTCGTCTGGCGTCTCGTCTGGCGTCTCGTCTGGCATCTCACGCCTGCGCGCGCGCGACGTCGGTCGCGCCATCCTCCGGCGCGACGCCCAAAAAGTCGAGGATCGTGCGCTTGATCGAAAGCCGCGGCGAGAAGCCGAGGTCGCGGCGCGCCTTCGCACCGTCGGCGACGCACAGGTAGAGGAGGAAATCGAGGAAGCTCGGAGGCGAGCCCACGAGCTGCGTCGCCCACAGGAGCTTCGTGAGCTGGCGCGCCACGAGCTGCGGCATCGGCACGGGCACGCGCCCGAGCAGCGCGAGCACCGTCGTGTACGGCAGGACGCCCTTGCCGACGATGTTGAACGCGCCGACCGCGTGCGTCTCGACGGCGCGCTGCAGCGCGAACGCCGCGTCCTGCTCGTGCACGAACTGCATGAGCGGGTCGTGGCCCATCATCACGGGCGCCACGGGGCGCGAGAAGAACCGCGTGTACATGTTCGACACGGTCGGCCCGAGGATCGGCGCGAACCGCAGGACGCACACCTCGACGTTCGGGTGCTCGCGCGCGTAGCGCTGCACCTGCTTCTCGGCGCGCACCTTGTCGTTGACGAAGCGCGAGTCGCGGTGGCCGCGCAGGTCCGCCTCCTCGGTGAGGAAGTTCGGGTTCTTCGGGTGCGCGCCGTAGACGAGCGTCGTCGAGACGAGCACGAGCCGGCGCGGCTCGACGCCGGCGCACGCGTTGAGCACGTGCATCGTGCCGACGTCCTCGAGCTCGTGCGCCCACTCGGCGGCGTGCGTCGGATGCGACAGGAAGGCACCGTGCACGAACGTGTCGACGCGGTAGCGCTCGAGCAGCGTCGCCAGCTCGGAGTCGACCGTCGGCTGCGTCAGGTCGATCTTCACGAACTCGACCTTGCCGCCCGGCGTGAGCGCGGGTGGGCGCACGTCGAGGGCGAGCACCCGCGTGTAGCGCGGGTCCTCCTCGAGCCGGCGCAGGAGCTCGCCGCCCAGGAACGTGCACGCACCGGTGACCGCGACGACGCGGGCGCCCGGGACCGAACGGCTCGGCATGCCGGCCTTATAGCGCAGGTCGATCCGCTCGTGTCACGATCGGTCTCCGAACGCCATTCCCGTAGCTACCGCTCCCGGTGGAGCAGCGTGTCTCCGAGGGCGACGTTCGGGATCAACCGCATCCCGATGTTCACGGGCGTCCCGAGCGTGAAGCTCGCCGAGATCGACGTGCCCTGGATCGACCAGGTGCCCTCGTTCATCGTCGTGACCGCCGGGCGGATCTCGCTCCACAGGGCGGTGTTGTCGGCGCGCAGCTCCATCGTGGAGTCGACCGGGACGTCGATCTGGTACTCCGTGTGCCAGATGCCGACGGCGCCGTCGATGGTGCCAACCGGCTCGAACGCGAACGTCATGAGCGTCGCGTGGTCCTCCGACAGGTGGAACCGACCGCGCTCCGAGCCGCCGTTGATGTTCATCGTGAGCGACTTCCCGTCGATCCTCCACGTCCCCTCGCTGGCGCCCCGCAGGTACCGGCCGCTGGCCTCGTAGACGTCGATCCGCGTGGGGCCTCCGGGCTGGAACGGATCGGTCCGCCACGTCCCGACGATCGGATGCGGAGGTGCGTCGATCGCCGCGGGTGCGTCGGGCGTGACGTCGCCGCCGCCACCACCGCCGCACGCGGCGAACACCGAGAGAGCTCCGGAGAGCAAGATGCGCATCCGGACAGCATAGGCCCGGGTGCGCGCGGCGCGGGCCCCGGATGCGGCGCGGGTGCGCGGCGCAACAGCAGGTGGCAACGGTCAGTGGAACGTGATCCGGTCGGTGCGCGAGCCCTGCTCGAAGTCGGCGACGATCTCGTTCACCGGGGTGACCTCGGAGTGGATGTGCACCGGGATGCCGAGGTCGGTCGAGGCGGCGTCGGCATCGGTGTCGATCGTGAAGCCGGTGAGCCCGGAGTCGCTGCCGAGGCGGATGCGCGGGGGGCCGCGGAACAGCTCGCCCATGACGGCGGCGTTCACGGACGGGCCGACGGGGACGAGGTAGGCGCGGGCGAACGCGTCGAGGTCGGCGGCGAGCGACGCGGCGTCGGGGTAGCGGTCGGCCGGGGACAGGGCGACGGCCTGGAGGATGATGCGCTCGAGCTCGGCGGGGAAGCCGGGCAGCACCGTCGACGGCGCGTCGAGCTCGCCGCGCAGGATGCGCTCGAACGTGATGAGGTCGGACGCGTCGTGGAACGCGCGGGTGCCGGTGGTGAGCTCGTAGAGCACGACGCCGAGCGCGAAGATGTCGGTGCGGCGGTCGACGCTCGCGTGCAGGACCTGCTCGGGCGCGAGGTAGCCGAGCTTGCCCTTCATCGCGCCGGCCTGGGTGACCACGGCGCGGTGCGCGGTCTTCGCGATGCCGAAGTCGATGAGGCGGACCGAGCCGTCGTAGCCGACGATGATGTTCGACGGCGAGACGTCGCGGTGCACGAGCTGGCGCGACCGCCCGTCGGGGCCCTGCGCGGCGTGCGCGTAGGCGAGGGCGGAGGCGACGGAGCTGCCGATGCCGAGCGCGAGCGGCAGCGGGACCGGGCGGGTGCGCTCCTCGCACGCGCGGAACACGACCGCCGCGTTCTCGCCGGGCAGGTAGTCCATGACGAAGAAGAAGCGGCCCTCGTCGTCGCAGCCGACCTCGAACACCGGGGCGATGCAGTGGTGGTGCAGGGCGCCGACGAGGCGGGCCTCGTCGATGAACATCGCGACCATCTGCGGGTCGTCGTCGGCCGTCGGCTGCAGCACCTTGATGACCACCCGGCGCTCGAACCCGCCCAGGCCCGTCGCCCGGGCCAGGTAGACCTGCCCCATCCCGCCCGAGGCGAGGTGCTCGATCAGCTCGTAGCGACCGATGTGGCGGGGGAAGAAGGCGACCACGGGGCCGCGCACCATATGCGCTGAAGTACGCCCTGGCCACGGTCAGTGACGGCAGTTCGTTGCGAGTTCGTGACGGTGGAAGACAGATTACCGTTCGCGTTGTCAGAGATCGCGCGCACCGGTCGGGCCGTCGAGCCGGTGGCGGTGGAGAGAGGGATCAGAGGGATGTGGTACCGGGGATCGTGCTGGAAGAGGACGCGCCCACGGCGCGCATCGCGGTCCTGCCCGCGCACGTGGTCGATCAGATCGCCGCCGGCGAGGTGATCGAGCGCCCGGCGTCGGTGGTGAAGGAGCTCGTCGACAACGCGATCGACGCCGGCGCGCGCACGATCAGCGTCGAGGCCACGGCGGGTGGGCGGGCGATGATCCGCGTGACCGACGACGGCTGCGGGATGTCGCCGCGCGACGCGATCCTCGCGTTCGAGCGCCACGCGACGTCGAAGCTGCGCGCCGTCGACGACCTGTGGGGGCTCGCGACGATGGGCTTCCGCGGCGAGGCGCTGCCGGCGATCGCGAGCGTGTCGCGGCTGACGCTGACGACGCGCCGGGCCGGCGACCTCGCGGCGACGCGCGTGACGTTCGAGGACGGCGCGCGGATGGCGACCAGCGACGTCGGCGCGCCCGTCGGCACCACCGTCGAGGTCGCGGACCTCCTGCACAACGTGCCCGCGCGGTTGAAGTTCCTGCGCGGCGACGCGACCGAGGCGACGCACATCACCGAGCTCGTCGGGCGCGTCGCGATGGCGTTCCCCGAGCTGCACCTGAAGCTGCGCCACAACGGGCGCACCGCGCTCGAGGTCCCGCCGGACCGCGACGGGCTCGCGCGCGCGAAGGCGCTGCTCGGCCCGCGCGTCGGCGGGCGGCTCGTCGCCGTGCACGGCGAGGAGGCCGGCGTGCGCGTGACCGCCTTCCTCGGTGGACCGGAGCTCGCGCAGACCACCGCGCGCGGCGTGCAGCTGTTCGTCGGGCGCCGCGCGATCCGCGACCGCGGCCTCCTGCACGCCGTGTCGATGGGCTACGGCGAGCTGATCGTGCGCGGGCGCTACCCCATCGCGGTCGTGCTGCTCGACGTGCCGTCGGGCGCCGTCGATCTCAACGTCCATCCGCAGAAGCTCGAGGTGCGCTTCGCCGACGCCGGCGCGGTGTGCGCCGCGGTCCGCCACATCGTGCAGGCCGGCGTCGCGACGGCGCCGTGGCGCGCCGAGTCCGGCGCCGGGCCGGTGCCGATGATGGCGATCTCCGCGGTGACGGCGCCGTCGCTGCCGTCGTTGACACCGGGGACCCCGGCCGGGTCGCCGCTCGCCCAGCGCTACGCCCGCGAGCTGCGCGCCCACAACCGCCTCGGCTCGCAGGCCTCGCTCGGCTTCGACGCGCCGCGCTCGCCGTCACCGTTCTCGTCGGGCTCGTCGCCGTTGGGCTCGTCGTCGTCGGGCTCGTCGCCGTCGGGCTCGTCGCCGTCGGGTTCGTCGGGGTCGTCGGGGTCGTCGGGGTCGTCGGGGTCGTCGGGGTCGTCGGGGTCGTCGGGTTCGTCGGGTTCGTCGGGTTCGTCGGGTTCGTCGGGGTCGTCGGGGGCGTCGGGGGCGTCGGGGGCGCCGGGCTCGTCGTCGTCGGGCTCGTCGTCGTCGGGCTCGTCGGGGCCGCGCGCGTGGGTGGATGCGATCCGCGAGCGCTCGAGCGTGTCGCGGGCCGCCGAGCGCTCGGCGGAGATCGCGCTCGCGCGGGCGACGATTGCGGCCGATGCCGAGGCGGAGCGCAGCGGAGCGGGTCGGGTCCTGCCGTTCGACACCGCGCTCGCGGCCTCGCTCGAGCGCGGCGAGTTCGACGGTGCGCCGCCCCCGACCGAGCCGGCGCCGTCTTCGACCGACGAGGAGCTCGCGGAGGGGTCGGGGCCGACGGCGTCGGCGCAGCCGGGCTACTTCGGGCAGCTGCGCTACCTCGGGCAGCTCGACCTCACGTACCTCGTGTGCGAGGCCGCGGGCGAGCTGGTGCTCGTCGATCAGCACGCGGCGCACGAGCGCGTCGAGCTCGCGCGGCTCGTGCGGCGCAACGCCCACGAGCACGCGGCGGTGCAGAAGCTGCTGTTCCCGGTGACGATCGACGCCACGCCGGCGCAGCTCGCGCGCGTCGAGGAGGCGCGCGACGTCCTCGCGGCCGTCGGCTACGAGGCCGAGGCGTTCGGGCGCGCGACGCTCGCGATCAAGGCCGTGCCGGCGGGCATCCGCCACGGCGATCCGGCGCAGCTGCTCGGCGAGCTGCTCGCCGCGTGGGACGACGGCCTCGCGCCCGAGCAGCACGTCGCCCGCGCGCTCGCCGCGATCGCGTGCCGCTCCGTCGTGCGCGCCGGCGATCGCCTCGCGCCGAACGAGGCCGAGTCCCTCCTGCGCGCGCTCGACGAGCCCGACCTCGAGGTCGCGACCGCCGGCCACGCCGTGCACGGCCGCGCCCTCCTCCTGCGCTTCCCGATCGCCGAGATCAACCGCCGCTTCGGCCGCTAGGGGGCTGTCCCGCTTCGGGATCGCGCGGCGCCCGCCCCGCGAGGGCCAGCCTCTCCTCCACTCACTCCGCTGTTCCTCGCGCGGCAGGGCCGCGCTCGGGCTCCGTTCGGTCCGCACGAGCGCACGCGCTCTCGGGCGCCCAGTACGTGTTCGGCGGCGGCGGCGGCTCGACGGGGACGGCGCGCAGGTCGCGCTCGCACACGCGCAGGTTCGAGCGCGCGCCGGTGTCGGTGAGCAGGCCGTCGACGTCGAAGCGCGGCGCGAAGATGCGGCCGGCGGCGACGTACCAGTCGCCGGCGATCGCGCTCGTCGGCGGGCCGACCCACAGGAGCGCGCCGGTCTCCGCGGACCACGTGGCGTACGCGACGAGCTCCTCGGTGACCGCGTAGCCCGCGGTGATGCGCGTGCGATCCGGCGACACCTCGAACGTCTCGCCGATGCTGCGGAACGGCAGGTTCAGCGTCGCGAGCTCGACGGTGCGCGGTGCGCCCGTCGCGTCGAGGCGGCCGCGCACGAGCCGCGGTCGCGCGAGGCCGGTGATCGTCCACACCTCGTCGCCGGCGACGGCGGCGCCGCGCGCGCCGGGCGGCAGCGGGATGCCGCGGCCGGTCGCGACGTCGTACACGGCGACGCGGTCGCGCATGTGCACGACGAGCTGGTCGCGGAACGCGTCGAGCTTGAGCGGCGGGTCGGGCAGGGGCGGGGCGAGCGCCCGCCGCGTGCCGTCGCGCGCGAACACGGCGGTGCCGGCCGGGCCGTGCGTGAACGTGCGCCCGCTCGCGTCGGGGAACACGTGCGGATCGGCGCCGGTGATCGCGCCCGCGGGCCCGGCGTCGCTGCCGTCGGCGACGCGCACGAGCGTGCCGGCGTCGCCGGCGACCCGCACGCCGTACGGCGAGTGCGCGTCGGTGACGAGCTCGAGGTCGCCGGGGCGCGCGGGCAGGGCCGGATCGACGGGGACGAACGTCGGCTCGCTGTCGATGCTGACCTCGACGACGTCCGCGGCCTTCCACTCGACGACGTTGCTGACGCGGCCCTTCGCCGGCAGCTTCCACACGCGCGCGACCGCGTTCGTCGCCGTCGCGCGGATGACGAGCTCGCGCGCCGCGAAGTCGAGCGACGCGACGTGCGTGCCCGTGTCGGCGAGCGCGAAGTCGCGCGTCACGGTGACCTCGGTGCGCGTGCCGTCGGCGGCGACGTGCACGACCGCGCCCTCCGACGCGAGCGTCACGCCGCCGCGATCGTCGGCGACCGCCGCGCGCGGCACCCCGAACGCACCCGCATCGCGCACCGCCGCGCCGCGCGCCGCGCCCCACACGAGGCACGCGTCGTGCTCCGCCGCGACGGCGGGGCGGAGCTGCCGCACCGGCAGCTCGACGGCCGTGGTCTGCGCGTACCCCGCGACCGGCGCCTGCGCGAGGCCCGTCGCGATCTCCTGCTCGTCGACGAGCAGCCGCGCGCCGTGATCGAGCGGGACCAGCGCGTGCAGCTCGCCGCCCGCCCGCGCGATGCACCGCGCCGCCGGCTGGAGCGGCGGCACGAGCTCGTCGAGCATCGCGATCGACATCGCATCCCCGGGCGTCAGCGCGAGCGCGCGCCACGGATCGCCGTCGAACGTCGCGATCCGCAGCCCCGCCCCGACGACGCGCGACCCGCGCACCGCCGGCGCCGTCACCGCCGCGCGCGGCAGGAGCGGCGGCCCGCTCGTCACGCGCGGCTCCCCGAGCTCCGCGACGTCCTTCACCGTCGCGCCCGGCGTGCGCAGCGTCCACGCCACGTCCCGGTCCCGCGGGCTCTTCACCAGGTCCCGCGCCGCCGCCGGCAGGTCCCCCGACCCGCGCACCTCGCCGGCCGCCGCGTCCCACAGCATCGCGTGCTGCGCCGCGACCACGAGCAAGGCGTCGGGCGCCACGAACGCCAGCTCCGCCTTCGGCGCGCGGAACCGCTGCACCGCCCTCCCGCTCCCCACCACCTCGACGTCGTCACCGCAGCTCAGCGCGACGGCCTTGCCCCGGTGCGCGATCGCGAACGGGCCGGGGCAGCGGGCGGCGTCGAGCTCCGTGCTGGTGGTGGACGGGAGCTCGCGCACGACGAGCTTGTCGTCGCGGCGGTAGGCGAGGGCGGCGTCGTCGGGGGCGAACGCGAACGTCGTCGCGTCGAGGCGCGGCGTCGTCCAGCGCACGGGCGTCGCCGCCGTGGCGAGCTCGCGGATCGCGACGGCGACGCCGGCGCCGCCCCCGGACACGATCGCGCCGTCGCTCCACGTGCACGGCGGGTCGCACGCGGCGATCGCGGCGTACGAGCCGCCCGGCGAGATCGCGGCGACGACGTCCCCGGGCGCGAGCGGCAGCCGCGCGACCTCGGCGCCGGTCGCGACATCCCACGCGCGCACGAGGTAAGGTGAGGCTGTGAGCGAGCCGGCCGCCGGCGCCTCGCGAAGCGGCGAGCCGGAACCCAGGCCGGGCGCGCGAACGGAAGACGAAGGTGCGGCTCGCGGGTCCTCCCCCGAGACGGCGATGAACCGCTGGCCGTCGGCGGAGCGGAACGCGCGCTGGACCTCGCGCCCGAGCGCCATCGCGAGGCGCTGGTGCGCCTTCCACACCAGGCCGTTGTCGATCGCGAGCTGTCGCGCCTCCGGGCCGGCGTCGGGGCGCGCGAGCGTGCGCAAGAGGGCGATCTCCTCCGCCGTGTGGCCGCTCGCCGCGTACTGCCGCGCGCGCACGAGGATCGTCTGCGTGCGCGCCGCCGCCGCGTTGCGCTCGGCCTCGGTCTTGGCCGCGAGCGCCTCGCCGGCCGCGGTCTGCGCCGCGCGCTTCTCCGTCACGATCTCGCGCACGCTCCACGCGCCGTACCCGACGAGGATCGCGCCCGCGATCCCCGCGACGGCGACGACGGCCGCGTTGCGCCGCACCCACCGCGTGAACCGCTCGACGCGCGTGTAGCGGTGCGCGCCGACGAGCTTGCCGGTCTCGAACTTGTGCAGGTCCTCGGCGAGCTCCTGCGCCGTCGGGTACCGGTCGCCCGGCCGCGGCGCCATCGCCTTGCCGACGATCGCGGCGAGGTCCGCCGGCGCGCGCGGCTCGACCTCCGCGATCGGCACGATCTCCCCGGTCGCCGCCTTCACGAGCACCTCGTCGATGCTGCGCCCCTCGCGCGGCACGACGCCGGTCACCAGGTGGTAGAGCATCGCGCCGAGCGCGTACACGTCCGTGCGCGCGTCGACCTCGTCGCCGAGCGCCTGCTCGGGCGACATGTACGCGGGCGTCCCCATCACCGACCCGGCGATCGTGTGCGACGAGCTCGCCGCCGCCCGCGCTCCGGGTGCCGTCGAGATCGAGATCGAGTCGGCCGCCGGCGCCGCGAGGTCCTTCGCGAGCCCCCAGTCGATGATGATCGTCTCGCGGAAGCTCCCGACGAGCACGTTCTGCGGCTTCAGGTCGCGGTGGATGATGCGCTGGTTGTGCGCGTACGCCATCGCGTCGGCGACCGCGATCATCGCGGGCAGGAGCGCGAGCCGCTCCTCGAGCGTCGCCGCCTCCTTGAGCCGCTCGGCGAGCGACCGGCCGTCGACGAGCTTCATCGTGTAGAACGGGTCCGTCCCGTCCGTGTGCCCGGCGTCGTAGATCGGCACGATCGCCGGGTGCTGCAGCCGCGCGGTGATCAGCGCCTCGCGCACGAACCTCGCCGTCGCCGCCTCGTCGGGACCGGCGCCGTGGTCGAGCAGCTCCTTCACCGCCACGTGGCGGTCGAGGTAGACGTCGCGCGCCTTCAGCACCCGCCCGAGGCCGCCGCGCCCGACCTCGCCGAGCGCCTCGAACCGCGCGCGGTCCAGGCGCGGCAGCCGCAGGTCCCCGGGCGGCGCCGGCGCGCCGTCGGCGGGATCACCGTCACCCTCCAGCGGCGCCGGCAGGGTGTTCGCGACGGCGGCCGCCTCCTCCAGCGGTGCGTACCCGGTCAGGGTGCGCGCCTTCGGCGGGCGGTCGTCGACGGGCACCCGACCAACCTATCAAATGTGGAGCTATGCTGTTCGCGGTGAGCCCGCCGCGGCTGGTCGTGATCATCGGACCGACGGGCGCCGGCAAGACGCGGCTGGCGCTGGCGCTGGCCGAGCGCGTCGGGGGTGAGGTCATCTCGGCCGACTCGCAGCAGGTGTACGCCGGCATGGACGTCGGCACCGGCAAGGTCACCGTCGCCGAGCGCGCCCGCGTCCCGCACCACGTCCTCGACGTCGTCCGCCCCGACCAGGAGATGACCGCCGCCCGCTTCGTCGACCTCGCGGATCGGGCGATCGCCGACCTCGCGGCCCGCGGGATCCCCGCGATCGTGTGCGGCGGCACCGGCCTGTACGTGCGCGCGCTCCTGCTCGGCCTCTTCGCGGGGCCTCCGGCATCGCCCGAGATCCGCGCCGAGCTCGCGCAGCTCGCGCGCGCGCACGGCCTCCCCGCGCTGCACGCCGAGCTCGCGAGCGTCGACCCCGCCGCCGCCGCGAAGATCGACCCCAACGACGAGAAGCGCACGATCCGCGCCCTCGAGGTCTACCGCCTCACCGGCGAGACGATGAGCGCGCACCAGGCGCGCCACGACCACCGCTCCCTCCCGCTGCGCTACGCGGCGCGCCTCGTCGGCCTGTCCCCCGAGCGCGACGCCCTGTACCGCGCGATCGATGCGCGCGTCGACGCCATGCTCGACGCCGGCCTGGAGGCCGAGGTCGCGGCCCTGCGCGCCGCCGGCTACCTCCCCCCGCTGCGCTCGCAGCAGGCGATCGGCTACGCCGAGCTGCACGAGCTCGCGGAGGGCCGCGTGGCCCGACCGCGGGCGATCGAGCTGATCAAGCGGAATTCGCGCCACTACGCACGGCGTCAGCTCTCGTGGTATCGCGGAGATGCGACGGTCACCTGGCACGCCGATCCTGCTGCCGTTGACCTGGCCGACCTGGAGCGGTACCTCCAAGGGCCCTAGCGCCATGCTCGAACCCGCGCAGCTCTCGGACCGGATGATCCTCGACTTCGAGCGGCCGATCATCGACCTCGAGAAAAAGATCCACGACCTCCGCGGCCTCTCCACCGAGACCGTCGACTTCTCCGCCGAGATCCGCAAGCTCGAGCAGAAGGCGCGCAAGCTCCAGAAGGAAGTCTTCGCCGAGCTCTCGGCGCAGCAGAAGGTCCAGCTCGCGCGCCACCCGGCGCGCCCGTACATGCTCGACTACGTCAACCTCCTCATGGATGACTTCGTCGAGCTGCACGGCGACCGCAGCTTCCGCGACGACCCGGCGATCATCGGCGGCTTCGCGCAATTCGACGAGTGGGAGGTCCTCGTGCTCGGCCATCAGAAGGGCCGCAACACGAAGGACAACATGCACCGCAACTTCGGGATGGCGCGCCCCGAGGGCTACCGCAAGGCGACGCGCCTCATGCGGCTCGCGTCGCGCTACCGCCGCCCGATCATCTGCTTCATCGACACGCCCGGCGCGTACCCCGGCCTCGGCGCCGAGGAGCGCGGCCAGGCCGAGGCGATCGCGAAGGCGCTGCAGGTGATGGCGAGCCTCGAGTGCCCGATGGTGTCGGTCGTGATCGGCGAGGGCGGCTCAGGCGGCGCGCTCGCGCTCGGCGTCACCGACCGCATCCTGATGCTCGAGTACTCGATCTACTCGGTGATCTCGCCCGAGGGCTGCGCGTCGATCCTGTGGCGCGACCCCGGCAAGATCGGCGAGGCCGCCGCGCAGCTGCGCCTGACCGCGCCGGACCTCGTGCACCTCGGCATCTGCGACGAGATCGTCCCCGAGGCGCCGGGCGGCGCGCACCGCAACGCGGCCGTCACCGCCGCGAAGCTGCGCGCGGCGCTCAAGCGCACGCTGCGCGACCTCGTCGACCTACCGCCGGGCGACCTCGTCGAGCGCCGCTACCAGAAGTTCCGCAAGATGGGCGCCTTCGTCGAGCAGCCGGCGTAGCGGCATGCTCTACGAGTACGCGCTGATCTCGGTCGTCATCGGCTGCGGCTACTGGGGCTGGTTCTTCCTGCGCCGCGGCCCCGGCGGGACGCCGACGTTCGGCATGATGCAGCTCGCCGCCGCGACCTTGTCGGGGCTCGGCCTCCTCGGGGCGCGCTACGAGCAGCCCGAGCTCGGCGTCGCCGGGGCGATCGGCCTGGGCGCCGGCGTGTGCCTGCTCGTCGTCGGGCCGCTCGTGCGCGGCCTCGCGCGCCGCTTCGCCGCCGCCGAGCGGCTCGGCATCGCGGCGCGCCTGCTCGACGTCGCGGAGATGCTCGCGCCGGGCTCGGGCGTCGCCGAGGAGAAGGCCCTCCTCGGCGCGATGAAGGAGATCCGCGACGGCCGCGTCGAGCAGGCCGTCGAGGCGCTCACCGCCGCGAAGGACCAGGCCCCGGCCGAGGCGCGGGTCGCCATCGACGAGCGCATCGCGATGCTCTACCTCGCCGCGTACCGCTGGGACGAGGCGATCCGGCACGCCGAGGCGCACCTGTTCGGCGCCGCGCCGCCCGTCACCGACGGTGCCGAGTCGTCCGCCACGTCGCTGCGCGAGGCCCTCGGCGTCGCGCCGCCCGTGTGGGTCGAGCTGATCGGCGCCTACGGGCGCACCGGCGACCTCGATCGCGCCGGCCGCATGCTGATCCGCCTCGAGGAGGTGTGCGCGCACCGCGAGGACGCCGCCCTGTGGATCCACCGCGCGCGCCTCATGTTCCTCGCGCTCGCCGGCCGGCCCGACAGCGTGCAGACGCTGCTCGCGTCGCGCAACGGGAAGCACATGTCGCCGGCCGCGCGCACGTACTGGATCGCGGTCGCGCACGATCACCGGGGCGACCGCGCCGCCGCGGCGACGGCGTACGAGAAGGCGCGCGGCCGGTCGCGCGGCCGCCCGCGCGAGCTGATCGAGCAGGCGCTCGCGAAGCTGTCGGCCGCCGCCCGAGGCGAAGACAGGCGCGCGGTCGTGCTGTCCCCGACGACGCAGGCCACCGTCGAGCGCATCGAGGCGGCCCCGCCGCCCGCGACGGTCAAGGTCGCGCGCCCGCGCGGCCCGTGGGCGACCGTGGCGCTGACCGCGTCGGTGATCGCCGTCGCCGCCGTGATCGCGCTCGCGCTCGGCCCCTCGAGCGATCCCGGCGTCCTCGTGCGCGCCGGCGCGATGGTGCGCGGGCGCATCGAGGCCGGCGAGTGGTGGCGCGTGATCTCGTGCGTGTTCGTCCACGTCGGCATGCTCCACCTCATCGTCAACGGCGTCGGCCTGTACATCCTCGGGCGCGTCGCCGAGGAGCTGTACGAGGGCACGCACGTCGTCGCGATCTTCGGCTGCGCCGGCGTCGCCGGCGGCCTCGCGAGCTACCTCGCCTCGCCGGTCGGCGTGTCGGCCGGCGCGTCGGGCGCGATCTTCGGCCTCCTCGGCGCGCTGTTCGTCGAGCTCACCGTGCACCGCGATCGCTACCGCGCCGCGTGGAAGCGCGGCCTGTGGGGCGGCCTCGTCGTCGTCACGGTCGGGCAGGCGGCCGTCGGCTTCTTGTACCCGGTGATCGATCAGTGGGCGCATGGCGCCGGCCTCGCGGGCGGCGCGCTCGCGGGTGCGCTGCTGTCGCCGCACGCGCGCTGGGCGCGGGCCGGCCGCTACCTCGGCCACGCGATCGCGCTCGCGTTCGCGGGCCTCGCGATCGCCGCGGCCGTGCTCGTCGTGCGCACGTCGGTCGCCGACAGCTACCTCCGCGACGAGGAGGTGAAGGTCCACACGATCGGCGCCGTCGCGATCACGGCCCCTGCGCGCTGGGTCGCCGACACCGAGCTGCACGACCCCGACAAGCTGATCATCTTCACGATCGAGAGCCACGGCCTCGAGAAGTGGCCCGGCAACCCGGAGCAGACCGACCTCGCCGCGTTCGCCACGCGCCGCGCGAAGGACCGCGGCTTCGAGCGCTTCGCACCGGCGCCCGCGCCGATCGCGGACGTCCCCGCGCCGTGGGTCGTGCAGGAGCTCGAGGCGTCGATCCAGGACCAGATGGACTACCGCCAGCGCTACACGCTGATCATCGCGGCGCGCCGCTTCGGCGACACCACGATCTCCGTGCTCGTGTACGTCCCGGCGTCGATCGGGCGCGAGATCGCGCCGCTCCTGTCGCGCGTGATCGGCTCCGCCGGCCCGACGTAAAGTTGCCCGCCCGGGCGGCGCGCGTACGCTCGTGGCCATGCGCGCGCTCGTCGTGATCCCGCTGCTCGCGTCGTCCACCGTCGCAGCCGCCGACGACGCGCCGCCGAAGCCGGCCGGCCCGGCGCTCGGCGCGTGCACGAAGGAGCTCGACGCCCGCAAGGTCTCGTACCGCCGCGTGCAGCGCGAGGGCGTCGCGAACGCCGTCGAGGTCCTCGGCCCGCTCGGCGGGATCGCGATGACGTCGCCCGACATGGCGCTCGTCATCGACTGCTCGCTCGCGGTCTCGCTCGACGAGGCGGGGCGCTACCTGCGCGGCCTGGGCTTCGACAAGGCGACGTTCTCGTCGGCGTACTCGGTGCGCAACGTGCGCGGCACGAACCGCCCGTCGAAGCACAGCTTCGGCCTCGCGATCGACGTCCACACGTTCGGGGGCCCCGACCTCGGCACGCTCACGATCGACCGCGACTACGAGCAGGGCCTGGGCAACGAGGTCGACTGCCTCGGCAAGCCGCTCACGCAGGGCGGGGCGGCGCTCAAGGTCCTCCAATGTCAGCTCGTGCGCTCGGGGCTGTTTCACCTGGTGCTGTCGCCGGACTACGACGACGCGCACCACGATCACTTTCACCTCGAGGCAGCTCCGTGGGGGCAGCGGACGCAGCTGCGATCCGCGCAGCCTGCGATCCACTGAGCCGCAGCGCGACGTAGAGCACGGCGAGCGACCACAGGAGCCAGATCGCCGCCCACGTCCACACCGCCCACGCGTCGTGCGTGCCGAACGTCGCGTACGCCATGTTGTGCGCGTCGGAGGCCGTCGTCGGCCGGCCGCCGACCATCTGCGACGGCCGGAGCAGCACGCGGATGTCGAGCAGCGCGTTGACGCACGACTGCACCGCGATGAAGTGCGCCGTCACGAGCCGCCAGCGCCCCGGGACGAACACGGCAGCCGCGGCGAACACCCCGGCCATCACGATCACCGTCCATCGCCCGAACCACGGGTCCTGCGGAGGTGCCTCGACGATCGTCAGCGCGCTCACGAGGAGCAGGCCCGCGAGGACGAGCATCGCGATCCGGGCGGCGCGCGCGGTCGGCGTCGCCGCGAGGAGCAGCGCGCCCCACAGCGGCGTGCCCATGTAGCCGGCGGCGGCGATGAACGCGTTCGCCACCGCGTTCGCCTCGCCCGCGGGGAACGCGAGCCCGCTCGTGTCGCGGAAGATCACGACGCGCTCCACGCCGACGCCGGTGACCACCATGATCAGCGCGTGCGACAGCTCGTGCAGCCACGTCGCGAGGATCTTGAACGGGTACAGCAGCACGCCGCCGAACGGCAGGTTCCAGAGGACGAGCGAGACCAGGAGCCCGACCGCGACGGTGCGGAGCTCCCGCTGGTCCATATCCGCGAGCCTGGTCATCGCTCAGGGAGGCGGCTCGCGCGTCGTCGTCGTCGCCGCCGCTGTCGTCGTCGCCGTTGCTGTCGCCGTCGTCGCCGCTGTCGCCGTCGTCGTCGAGCCCGGCGTCGCCGGTGCCGGCTCGCCCGGCGGCTTCGCCGGCGCCGTCGCGTCGGGGGGCCGGGGCGCCGGGTCGAAGATGCCCTCGAACATCTGCGAGGTCCGCGTGCGCAGTGCCGAGCCGAGCCGTACGAGGTCCTCGGGCGACAGGAGCGTCTTGAGCGCGCGGGTGCCGACGCGCGTCGGGGCGCGCGCGAGCGACCACACGTCGGCGAGGCCGACCGGCGCCGCGCTGCTGCACACGAGGCCGATCAGGGTGCCGCACAGGACGCCGACGATCACGCCGGCGACCGGGTAGGCGAGCCACAGGCGATCGTACTTGTCGGGCATCTGCCCGTGCGGGATCGCGGCGATGACGACGAGGCCGATGCTGGCGGCGGCGTGCGCGCGCGCGGCCGCGATCACGGCGCGCCTGCGGCCGCCGTCGACGAACGCGTACGCGGCGAGCCGGCCGATCCCGCCGGCCGTGAGCAGCGCGGCGACGCCGGCGAACAGCGCCGTGTAGCGCACCAGCTGGGTGAACGGGACGTCGGGGTTGCCGACGCCGAGCTGGGCGAGGAGGTACACGGCCGACGCGACGACCGGGACCTCGATCGCCGCTCCCGTCAGCATCCCTTTCCAGAACGCCCAGCGCGGGCGGATCCTGGGGGGATCCCTTCGGGATCCATCACTTGCGGCGGGGGTTTTCGGGTCACCCATGACGCGGCGGCAGGAAGACGCCGTCACCGATGACCGTAGCATGCTCCGACGCGCGGCTCTTATCCGGTCGCTTTCCGTGGTGTTGTACAATCAGCGAGTAACCCAATGACCAGAAACAGTCCGCAGCGCACCTTCGCTGCCGCCCACTTCTCGTTGGAGTTGGACGGCGACCGGACCGGGCTGTTTCGGTCGATCGAAGGCGGCTCGATCAAGACCGACGTGATGACCTACCAGCACGGCGCCAACTACGACCGCTGGCGCCAGCTCGGTAAGCCGAAGTACGAGGACATCAAGCTCCAGATCGGCATGTCGATGACGCGGCCGTTCTACGCGTGGATCCGCGACTTCTTCACGGGAGTCGCCACGCGCAAGACCGGGGCGATCTGCGCCGCCGACTTCGACTACAAGGAGCGCGCCCGCCGCGAGTTCAAGGACGCCCTGATCAAGGAGCTCACGTTCCCCAAGCTCGACGGTCAGGACAAGGCGGCCGCGTACATGACGGTCGCGCTCGCCGTCGAGGACATCGTGTTCAAGCCGGGCGACAACAACAAGCTCCCGGTCGGCGGCGGGTTCGCGAACCAGAAGATCTGGACCGCGAACAACTTCCGCCTGAAGGTCGACGGCTTCGACTGCTCGCACGTGTCGAAGGTCGACTCGTTCACGATCAAGCAGAACATCATCGAGTACCACACGGGCTCGCAGCGGGCGCCGATCAAGACGCCGAGCCAGGTCGACTTCCCGAACATCGTGTTCTACGTGCCCGAGTCGAAGGCCGACGAGTTCATCACGCACTTCAACAAGCGCGGCGTGCGCGGCGAGCTGCCGGGACGCCTGACCGGCATGATCCAGATGTTCGATCAGGGCAAGGCGGACACGTTCACGCTCGCGTTCCGCGGCGCCGACTTCCTCAGCATCACGCCCGACAAGGCCGACGCGACCAGCGAGGACATCAAGCAGGTCAAGGTCGAGATGTACGTGGAGCAGATGACGTTCAAGTACCACCAGGCCGGCTGAGCGGCCCGCGGTACGCTAGCTGACGCGCGCTTCGCAGCGCAGCGAACGCCAGCGCTCGATCGCCTCGGCCTTGGCCGCGCCGAGCAGCTCGGCCACCGCCTCGAGCTCGTCGGGGTGGCTCGCGAACGCCTCGACCGGGGTCAGGATGAAGGCGAGGACGTCGAGCGCGCGCCGCGGATCCGGCTGGTAGGTACTGCTGTACATGGTCTCGCCCATGTCGGCAGACTCACCTTCACGGATCGGCGCGGCAAGTTTTCGGCGACTTGCCCACATCGGAGGGAACGTAGGCGTTGCACGAATCGCGCAAAGCGCCGCCTTCCTTGCCGTAGGAGGAGAAGACCGGCTGTGAGCGAGTGCCTGTTGTTATAGTCGGCGGGTCGTGGAGAAGCAGCCCGCGCGGTCGGGGGAGCCGGCGCAGCTCGGCTCGTACGAGATCGTCCGCAAGCTCGCGCGAGGCGGAATGGCGGAGCTGTTCCTCGCGCGCGCGGCCGCGCCCCTCGAGAAGCTGGTCGTCGTCAAGCGCATCCTGCCGAAGTACGCGTCGAGCGCGAAGTTCGTGCAGCTGTTCCTCGACGAGGCGCGGCTCGCGGCGAGCCTGAACCACGCCCACATCGTGCAGGTCTACGACATCGGGCACGCCGGCGGGGACCACTTCTTCACGATGGAGTTCCTGCACGGGCAGGACCTGCGCTCGATCCTGCACCGCGCCTGGCGCGAGGGGCAGCGCGTGCCGATCCACCACGCGATCCAGGTCGCCGCGTGCATCGCCTCGGCGCTGCACTACGCGCACGAGAAGCGGCGCCCCGACGGGTCGCTGCTCGACATCGTGCACCGCGACGTGTCGCCGTCGAACGTGATCGTCTCGTACGACGGCGCCGTGAAGCTGGTCGACTTCGGCGTCGCGAAGGCCGCGACGAGCACGCACAAGACGCGCACCGGCACGCTCAAGGGAAAGATCGCGTACATGTCGCCCGAGCAGGCGAAGGGCGCGCCGATCGACCGCCGCAGCGACCTGTTCTCGCTCGGGATCGTGCTGTGGGAGATGGTGACGACGCAGCGCCTGTTCCGCGGGGAGAACGACCTCGCGACGCTGCAGCTCATCATCCACCAGGCGCCGAAGCGCCCGACGGAGGTCGTGCCCGACTGCCCGCCCGAGCTCGAACGCATCGTGCTGAAGGCGCTGTCGCAGGACGTGAACACGCGCTACGCGACCGCCGAGGAGATGCAGCGCGATCTCGAGGCGCTCGTCGAGACGCTCGGCCTCAGCCAGTCGAGCAGCGCGCTGGCGACGTACGTGTCGAACCTGTTCGGCGACGAGGTCGCGTCGTGGGAGCGGGCGCAGGCGGCGGGCATCGCGCTCGGCGAGCACCTGACGAGCATCCACGGCAACGACCTGACGACGCCGGTGTCGGAGAGCGACTTCGTCCAGCTCGAGTCGCTGCTCGACGACGACCTCGAGGAGCTCGACGACGAGGACGAGCAGACCGAGCACATGGAGAAGTCGGCGCTGGCCCCGCCCGAGCCGGCGCTCGCGCCGGTCGTCGGGGTCATCGACAGCGGGTCGGGGCGCGTCGAGCGCAGGGAGCCGGCGCGCCCGCCGCCGCTCCGGCCGGGCGTGCGCCGCGATCCGACCGGCTCGGGGGCGGTCCCCATCGAGACCGCGTCGCCGGGGTCGGGGCCGACCACGACCGCGCCGCCGCCGGCCGGCAAGGCCGACGCCGCGCTGTACGTCGACGCGCCCCGCGACGGGAGAGGTGCGCTGCCGCCGAACCGCGCGGTGTCGCCGCTCGCGTTCGTCGTGCCGCGCGGGACCACGCCGCCGGAGACGGCGCCGGCGACCCCGCCGGTCGCCGCGATCTCGCGGATCGCGAGCGCCGCCGACGGCGACAACCTGCGCCTGCCGCCGCCGATCGAGCCGCCCGCGCCCGTGCGCGACACCGGCCCCGCGCCGGTGCTGGGCGGGGATGGGCGCGCGTCGACGGTGCCGCACAACCCGTGGGGCGCGCAGGGCTCGAGCCCGCAGACGCCGGCGTCGGCGTTCCCGGCGGCGCGCGGGCTCATGCGCGACGTCCCGCTGCTCCAGGACCTCGCGGCGGATCGCGCGGCCGCGTCGACGCAGGACGCCGCGTTCCCGCCGCTGCAGACGATGCACCGCAAGGCGCTGATCATCGGCGGCGCGCTGCTCCTGATCGGCATCATCGTCGCGCTGTTCGCCGGCGGCGGCGGTAGCAAGGCTGCCGCGCACGTCGACCCCGACGACGATCCGCCTGCGTCCGAGGTGACCGACCCCGCGCGCCGCCGGTGAAGTAGCCGCCGCCCGAGGAGCCCTCACGGCGCGTTCTGGGCCACCATGCGCGCATGACTCGTTCGGTCCCGCGTGAGCGCTCGAAGGTCGCGGTCGTCCGCGTCCGCCCCGATCATGTCCTCGAGGACATCGACCGGCTGCACACCCTCGCGGAGGTCGAACGCGCGTTCACCCCCGGCGCCACGTCGATCCTGAAGGACAACATCTCCTGGCACTTCCCGTTCCCCGGCGCGAACACGACGCCGTGGCAGCTCGAGGGCACGATCCGCAGCCTGCGCGCGCGCGGCTTCTCCGACCTCGTGTGCGTCCAGAACAAGACCGTCGTCACCGACGCGTTCAAGGGCGAGGACCTGAACGGCTACGTGCCGATCTTCAAGTCGTACGACATCCCGGTCCGCTACAACTTCAAGCCCGAGGACATGTCGTGGTCGTTCTTCCGCCCCAAGGCGAAGATGCTCGTCCTCGACACGATCTTCCCCGAGGGCATCCTCATCCCGGATGCCTTCCACGGCACGAACATCGTCCACCTGCCGACGGTGAAGTGCCACATCTACACGACGACGACGGGCGCGATGAAGAACGCGTTCGGCGGCCTGCTCAACACGAAGCGGCACTACACGCACAGCTGGATCCACGAGACGCTCGTCGATCTGCTCGCGATCCAGAAGGAGATCCACGCGGGCCTGTTCGCCGTGATGGACGGGACGACGGCGGGCGACGGGCCGGGCCCGCGCACGATGCGCCCGGTGATCAAGGACGTGATGCTCGCGTCGTCGGATCAGGTCGCGATCGATGCCGTCGCGGCGTCGATGATGGGCTTTGACCCGATGACGATCCCGTACCTGCGCATCGCCGACGAGCATGGGCTCGGGCACGCGCGGCGCGAGGACATCGAGGTCGTCGGCGACACGGCGCTCGCGGATCAGCGCTGGGGGTTCTCCGTCGGCGACAACGGCGCGTCGATGATCGGCGACGTGATGTGGTTCGGCCCGCTCAAGCGGTTCCAGAAGCTGTTCTTCCACACGCCGCTCGTGAACCTGTTCGTGATGGGCTCGGAGGCCTATCACGACTACTACCGGTGGCCCCTGCGCGACCGGAAGGTCTTCGAGCAGTGGCGCCAGAGCACGCACTGGGGGCAGCTGTTCGACCACTACCAGTCGCACGGCACGCTCGCCGGCGACGCGGGCGCGGGGCGGTCTACTTCGACGGGCGCTTGAGCGCCGGCGTCACGCGCGCCGGGTCGACCGGGTACTTCGCGAGCGCGAACTTCGCGATCAGCTCGGCCGAGGCGTCGGGGTCGCGCGGCACGATCGTGATCGCCTCGGGGTCGCGCGGCGCCTTGCCGCGGAGGTCGACGACGAGCGGGTAGGTGCGCTTCGGATCGAGCGGGGAGGGCAGCCACACGCGGACGCGCTCCTGCCGCGTGCCGACGAGGAACGAGTCCGGCCGCCAGCCCGGGTCGGCGGGCTCGACGAGCGGCGCGAGCGGCTTCGCGCCCGTGATGCGATCGCCGGTGCGCGCGAGCCGGCCGAGCAGCTCGGCGCGCTCGGGCGCCGTCATCGGGCGCGGGCGGCCCTTCTCCTCGATGCGCGTGTACTGATGCCCGACGGTGAGCAGCCGCCCGTCGAGGATGTACAGCTTGTCCTGCACCGCGTCCCACAGCGGCGCCCAGCCCTGATCGAAGAACAGGTTGCCGGGGCCGTAGTGGATGTACGCGCCGCGGTGGATCTCCCACGGGTGCGGGCAGTGCGCCTGGCTGCCCATCACGAACGCGGCGCCCGCCGCGGCGAGGCGGCGCAGGTCCTCGACGAGCTCGTCGGGAGGCGTGTGGCGATAGACCTCCTCGTGCTGGATCGAGACGATCACGAGCGCGCCGCGCTTGCGCAGGTCGCGGATCTGCCACTCCATGCGGTCGAGGTCGCACGCCCCGACGTCGGGGCCGTTCGTGATGATCCGCGACGTCGTGTGGACCTTGTTGCAGCCGAGGAACGCGATCGTGTTGCCGCGGTGCTCGAGCGTCCGCGGCGCCGTCGCCTCGATCTGGTCGCGCCCGCCGCCGAACCACAGCCAGCCGCGCTTCTCGTACATCTCGATCGTGTGCGGGATCCACGACCGCCCGTAGTCGGCCAGGTGGTTGCCGGTGAGCTCGACGATCTTCGTCTGCGCGGCCTCGAGGAGCGCGATGTAGCCCTCCTTCGCGCAGAACGACATCGTGCTCTTGCCCGTGCCCGTGTCGCACTTGGGCACGAACGAGACCTCGTTCGAGATGTGGACGAAGTCGGAGGTCGCGAACCACGGGGCGACGTCGCGCGCCGGGTACGTGACGCCCTTCTTCTCCATCAGCTGGGCGGTCAGGCGCGTCGGCGCCGTCGTGCCGGTCATCGCGATCGTCGTCAGCTTCGCGCGGTCGACGTTCGCGACCGGCCTGGCGGCTGTGCCTCCTGTGCCTCCTTGGCCTCCCGGGGCACAGAGCTGCACCGCGAGCGCATCCGCGGCCGCCTCGCCGTCGAGCGGGTGCACGCCGCCGACGGTGATCACCTTCCAGCGCGGCGCGAGCGCGTCCGCCGGGACGATCGCCCAGCGCTTGTCGCCGAGCGCCGGCTCCTTCGCCGGGTCGAGGTCGACGGCGCCCTTGCCGAGCGCGGGCTCGAGCATCGCCTTCGCGAGCGGGCCCGCCGCGATCTTGCCGGAGGTCCACGCGGCGACGAGCTCGTCGCGCGTGATGTCCTCGACGGCGCCGTACAGCGGGCCGACGAGCGCGAACCGCCACGCGCCCGCGTGCGCCTTCTCACCGGCCGCACAGCGGTGCAGCCCGGGCCGCGCCTTGCACGCCTCGGCCGGCAGCTCGGGGTCGCACGCGCGCGGCTTCGCCACGGGCGGCGACGGGCCCATCACCGGCGCGGCGATCGGCGGAGGCTCCTCCTTGCCGCACGCCGCGGCGAGCACTGCACAGAGGGGGAGGATCCGGCGCATGCGGAGCGACCATACACGTTGCGGGCCGCGCGCACGCACTTCTACGGTGGCTTGTCGTTCGCGAACACCTTCTTCAGCCGGTCGACGAGCTGGGCGTGGAGGCGGCTGGTCCACGACTTGGACAGGCCGAGCTCCTCGCCGACCTCGAGGAGGTTCTTGCCCTCCCAGTAGTGCTTCTGCAGCAGCTTGCGCTCGCGCGGCGGCAGCTCGGCGATCGCCGCGTTGAGCCGCTCGCGCAGCTGGCGGCTCGCGATGCCGTCGACGGGGCTCGACGCCTCCGACACGGGCTCGAAGTCGCGCGCCTCGCGCATCTCCTCGAGCGATTGCATCGAGCAGATGTACGTCGCCTTGATCGCCGACATCGCGTGCTTGATCTTGTCGAGCGCCTCGGTGCCGTCCGGCTCGGCGGCGCCCTTCTCGCGCGCACCCGTGTCGCGCTCGAGCTGGTTCTCGAGGTACTCGCCGGCGGCGCGCAGCGCGACGAGCTGCGCCCACACGCGGCGCGGCATCCCGGTGTTGCGGCGCAGGGCGTCGATCACGGCCCCGTGCACGCGGTACCACGCGAACGTGCGGAACGAGGCGCCGCGCCCGGGCTCGTAGCGCTGCGCGGCCTCGACGAGCCCGACGTTCGCGTACGACAGGAGCTCGTCGTACGCGACGTACGCCTTCACGCGCTTGTACACGACGGCCGCCGCCTGACGGGCGAGCTCGAGGTGCTCCTCGACCAGGCGCGCGCGTTCCGCGGACTCCACACCGCGAACGTACCGCAGGCGCCGCAGGTGGAGTACGTTCCGGTCGTGGGCGTGTTCACGCGGCTCCAGGCCGGCGAGCTCGCCGAGATCGCCGCGGCGTTCGACCTCGGCGCGGTCGAGCGGTGCGCCCCCATGGCCGCCGGGACGATCAACTCGAACTTCGACGCCGCCACCGAGCGGGGCCGCTGGTTCGTCCGCATCAACGAGGGCAAGGCCGAGGTCGACGTCGCCTGGGAGGCGCGGCTCGTCGAGGCGCTCGCCGCGGCCGGCGTCGTGACCCCGGCGCCGCTGCGCGCCACCGACGGGCGCCCGTACACCCCGGTGTTCTGCACCGACCGCGGGGCGCGCAAGTGGGTGAGCGTGTTCCCGTGGCGGCCGGGGCGGCACCTGACGGCCGCCGAGGTGACGCCGGTGCTGGCCGACGCGCTCGGGGCCGCGCTCGCGCAGCTCCACGTCGCCGGCGAGCAGCTGCCGACGTCGTGGCGGCGCGGGAGCATCTACGACCACGACCACCTGGTCGCGCGGTTCGCGCGGTTCTCGTCGTCGGTCGACCCGGCGCTCGCGCACGCCGTCGACGTGATCGGCGACGAGCTCGCGGCCGCCGGGGCCGCCGCGGCGATCCGGCGGCGCGCGTCGTCGGGGATCATCCACGGCGACCTGTTCCGCGACAACGTCCTGTGGGAGGGCGACCGGGTGTCGGCGATCCTCGACTTCGAGCAGGCCTCGGGCGGCAGCTTCGCCTACGACATCGCCGTATGCCTCAACGACTGGTGCTGGACGGGCGCCCCGCGCCTGGACCTCGCGCAGGCGCTGCTCGCCGGGTACGGGCGCGTCCGGCCGCTGACCGCCGCGGATCGCGCGGCGCTGCCGATCGAGGTCCGCGCCGCCGCCACGCGCTTCACCATCACGCGCGTGACCGATGTCTATTTGGCAAGGGTCGACAACCCCGACAAGGACTTCCGTGCCTTTCTGGCGAGGGTCGAAGCTTGGAGAGGCCCTGCACTTGGCCAACTTAACGCGCTGTTGTAGCGTCGGCGCGCTGGTCTACCTCGTGCAGACACCGGCATCGCCCCCATGAAACAGCTGCTGTTGATCCTCGCCAGCGCCGTCCTCGCCGTCGGCTGTGCGAAGCCCGGCAAGTTCGTCCCCGGCACGCGCGTCCCGTACTCGAACGCCAACAAGTCGGTGCTCGACGCGTGCGAGGAGTACCGCCTCGCCGTCGAGCGCGCCGACGCCGACGCCCTGATGCTGATGGCGCATCACCAGTACTGGGAGGACTCCGGCACCCCGTCGGGCAGCGACGACTACGGCTACGAGGGGCTGCGCAACGTCCTCATGAACCGCCTCCACAAGGCGACGGACATCCGCTACTCGGTCCGCTACGTCGGCGTCCACCAGCAGTGCCAGGGTGACCTCGTCGCCGGCTGCCGCGCCGCCGTCGACATCCTCGTCGACGCCAGCTTCACGATCACGAACGCCTACGGCAAGCCCAGCCGCCCCGACAAGCGCGACCAGAACCAGCTCGTCCTCGAGTGGGACGGCCGCCGCTGGCTGTTCCTCAGCGGGATGTAGCAGCTACCGCCGCCGAGGCCTCGAGCGCCTCACGCACCTTCTCGAGCAGCGCCGCGCGGGTGAATGGCTTCGCCAGGAACTGCGAGCCGCCGATCGGCGTGTTCTGGTGGTAGCCCGACATGAACAGGACGCGCGTCGGGCGGACCTGCTCGAGCTCGCGCGCGAGGTCGCGGCCCGACATGCCGGGCATGACGATGTCGGTGAGCACGAGGTCGAGCGCGCCGCGGTGCGCGGCGGCGAGGGCGAGCGCGTCCTTGCCGCTCGAGGCCGAGAGCACGGTGTAGCCGGCGTTGCGCAGCGTCCGCTCGGTCACGCGGCGCACGCTGTCGTCGTCGTCGACCACGAGGATCGTGCCGCCGCCCGCGTGGCCGCCGCCGGCGGTGCGCGCCTCCTCGCCGGTCTGATCGGTCGCCGGGAGGAAGATGCGGAACGTCGTGCCGCCGCCGATCGCGGACGTGACGTCGATGTCGCCGCGCGCCTGCTGCACGATGCCGTGCACCGTCGCGAGGCCCAGGCCCGTGCCCTTGCCGCGCGCCTTCGTCGTGAAGTACGGCTCGAACACGCGGGCGAGCGTCTCGGGCGGCATCCCGCAGCCGGTGTCGCCGACCTCGATCGCGACGTAGCGGCCGGGTGCGATCGCGCGGTCGTTCGCGCGCTCGGGATCGATCTCCACCGCCGACACCGACAGCGTCACGCGCCCGGTGCCGCCTGCGCCGCAGTCGATCGCGTCGCGCGCGTTGACGACGAGGTTCATGAGGATCTGCTCGAGCTGCGCGCCGTCGATGAGGATGCGCGGGAGCGCCGGCCCGACGGTGACGACGAGCTCGGCCTGCGAGCCCATCGTGCGCGCGAGCATCTTCTCCATGCGGTGCACGGCGAGCGACACGTCGACGACGGTCGGCTTCACGAGCTCGCGGCGGCTGAACGTCAAGAGCTGGCGCGTGAGCTCGGCCGCGCTCGTCGCGGCGTGCACGATCTGGCGCACGTCGTCGACGGCCGTCGGCTCGGTGACGGCCTCCTCGACCATCGACGCGCACGTGAGGATCACGTGGAGCAGGTTGTTGAAGTCGTGCGCGACGCCGCCGGCGAGCTGGCCGATCAGCGCGACGCGGTCCCGGTGCGCCGCCTGGTTCTGGCGCTCGCGGTCCTCGGTGATGTCGACGACGACGATCACCGTCTCGGGCACGCCGGCGCCGGTGCGCGCGGCGATCGAGTACGTGCGCGCGTCGGGGCCGGTCGCGTGCGTGCGTAGGTTCGCGCCGACCAGGCGCTCGCACGGGACGCCGCACACCGACTCGACGGGCGCGCCGGGGCGCGGCGCCGCCGCGCTCGGCCACACCGCGGCCGCGCGCTCGCCGATCCAGCGGTTCGCCATCGTGCACGCGCCGCGCTCGTCGAGGACGATGATGCCGAGCGGCAGATCGCCGACGAGGCGCTCCATCCGGCGCGACTCCTCGCCGATCACCGCCTGCACGCGGCGGACGAGCATCGCGTTCTTGATCGCGAGCGCCGCCGTCTCCGCGATCGCGACGAGCAGGTCGCAGTCGCGCGGCTGGAACACGTGCGTCGAGGCGCGCGTGTCGAGCTGGATCACGCCGAGCCATTCGTCCTCGCCGGCGGAGTAGCGCAGCGGCACCGCCATCACCGAGCGGACGCCGTGCGCGCACAGGCTCTGCGATCGCTGGAGCTCGCGGTCGGTGTCGACCTCGGTGCGCAGCAGCGGCTGGTGCGACACCATGACCTGCGCGAGCACGCTCGAGGAGATGTCGAAGTCGCCGGCGCCGCCGCTGCGGTCGCGCGCGACGGTGAGCGACGGCGACTTGCTGCCGGGCTCGTACACGACGACGGCGCCGCGGTCGGCGGGCAAGAGGTCGAAGCACGTGTCGAGCACGCGGTCGACCAGGCGCCCGAGGTCGTGCTCGACCCCGATCGCGCGGCCGAGCGCCACGACGGCGCGCAGGCGCGCGAGCTCGTCGCTGTCACCGGGGCGACGCGTGGTCACCCGATCATCCTCGAACCGCATGCGCACCGGGCCGATCATGAGCTCGTCACCGTCCTTCAACGTCGCCTCCTTCACCTTCCGCGCCCCGACGTACGTGCCGCGACGGCTCTCGAGGTCGCGGATCCTGAACGCGCCGTCGTCGCCGCGCACGATCTGCGCGTGGCTCATCGACACCATCGGGTCGTCGACGCGCACGTGGCAGTCCGTACCGCGGCCGATCGTGATGTCGCCGTTGACGCTGTGACTGCGCTTGGACTCGAGCTCGATCAGGGCGGCCATGGTGCCTTTACTCGGCGGGCGGGGGCAGGCGGTCGACGAGGAGCGCCCCGCCGGAGAACGACGTGCCGCAGGTCGGCGTCGTCGGCACGGCCCCGCTCGCGATGCACGACGGCGTCGACAGGCCGAGGTGCGCGAAGCGCTGGCCACCCGTCTGGCTGATGCAGCGCGCGCCGGCCGTGTCCCACTCGCCCTCGATCTCCCACGCCGGGTTCGCGAGCTCCTGGATGCCGAGCTGGTCGTAGATGTCGACGGTCTGGCCGTCGCGCGTGTGCGGCGCGCCGTCGCCGCAGTAGTCGGCGCGCAGGAGGCGCACACACGCCTGCATGTGCGGCGCGTGCGACCACGGCTTGTAGCCCATCTCCACGCACTTCGCGATCGACTTGCCGCGGCACGCGATCGTGAACTGCGTCGAGCTCGCCGTGTACGCGCCGCCGCCGGGTACGCCGTTGCGCAGGTCCCACACGCCCGGGACGGCGAGGGCGCGGATCGGCGTGCCGTCGCCGTCGATGCCGCACAGCGGCCGCCAGCCGCTGGAGGTGCTGTACGAGAAGTCGTACATCCCGACGTCGCCGACCTGCGTCATCGCGTCGACGCGCAGCTCGAGGGTGGTGCCGCCCGACAGCTCGCCGGTCCACGACGAGCCGACGATCGTCGCGGCGTCGAGCGACGTGCCGTTGAGGCTGATGCCGTTGAGGCTGATGCCGTTGAGGCTGATGCCGTTCAGGCTGATGCCGTTGAGGCTGATGCCGTTCAGGCTGATGCCGTTCAGGGAGATCCCGTTGAGGCTGATGCCGTTGAGGCTGATGCCGTTGTCGGACGTCACCTCCTGCTCGGTCTCGCCCAGGTCGAGGTTCTCGTCGGGTGCGACGGCGCAACCTCCGGCGATGGACAGTACAGCGGCCACGATTGCGTTCCTCATCGTCACGTTGGGTCGGCCGCACCGCGTGAGGATCAGGGGCAGCGATCGGTTAGGTGATCGGTAGGCGCGTCACGGATCGGCCGGGGTGGCGCACACGCGCAGGCCGAGCGCGGCATCGCGCTGGTCGGGCATGAGCACGGCGCGGTTCGCGGCGAACGCGGTCTTGCGATCGTGGAAGTAGCTGCCGCCGCGTCCGACGAAGCCGCCGTGCTCGCCGCGCGTCCACTCGAACGCGTTGCCGGCCATGTCGCTGAGGCCGAACGGGCTCCGCGCCGCGCGTGCGCCGACCTCGTCGAGGCCCTGCAGCTCGCGCGTGTAGGTGGCGTCGATGTTCTGGTCGTCGCGCGCCGCGTTCGAGCCGCTCGGCAGCTCGCGGCCGTCGGCGCCGCGCGCGGCGCGCTCCCACTCGAGCTCGCCGCACAGGCGCGCGCCGGGGACCCGCCCCGTCGCCGCGAGCCAGGCGGCGTAGCGCTCGGCGTCGTGGGCCGACACGCCGGTGATCGGGAAGCGGCGCCAGTTCTGGCTCGCGCGCTGCGCGCGGCCCTCGTACACGATCGGCTCGTCCCAGCGGGCCGTGTACGCCTTCACGTTCGGCTGCGCGGTGTACGTCCAGCCGCGCGCGTCGCGCTCGAGGACGACGCCGCCGCTGAGGCCGCCGCGGAGGCGGGGCAGGAGGGCGGCGCGGTCGGCCTCGCGCTGGTCCTCGACGAATGCGATCCAGTCGGCGACGGTGACCTCGCGCTGCGCGATCAGGAACGCGCCGGTCGTGCGCGTGTGGAGCGGCGCCGTCGCGAGGAACGCGCGGGCGTCCTCGTCGCCGGCGGCGCCGTACAGGAACGGCCCGGGCGGCACGTAGACGAAGTTCTGCGGGACGGTGCCGGCGCGCGGCGGTACCACGTCGAGCGCGAGCACCTCGCCGCGGGTCAGGCGCACGGGCATGCGCGCCGGGTCGCGGCCGGCCGCGGCGACCGTGATCGTGTAGTCGCCGGCGGGGACCTCGGAGGCGGTCCCGGGCTCGAGCGCGTACCGCGCGTCGGCGGAGGCGATCTCGATCACGGCGCCCGCCGGCGCGCGCACGGTCAGGTGCGCCGGGGCGTGCCAGCGGGCGCGCCGGCTGCCGTCGGCGTCGTTCGACGGCAGGCGCTCGAGCGCCTCGTCGGTGGCGTCGGTCTCGCCGGCGGCGTCCTCGAGCAGGGCGCGCTCGTACAGGATGTCGCCGAGCAGGTCGCGCACGTCGCCGCGCGCCGGGTCCTTCGCGAGCGCGGCCTCGGCGCGGCCGGCGGCGGTGCGCAACCCGAGCTCGGCGGTGCGGCGCCGCTCCTTCGCGCGCGCCCACAGGTCCTCGGCGCCGGCGTCGCCCGCGTCGAAGCTCGCGAACGCGGCGGCCGCGAGCGAGCGCTGCGCGCCGTCGGCGGTGCGCGCGGCGGTGAGGTGCTGCATCGCCGCGTCGAGCTCGGCCTGGACCTCGCGATCGATGCGGCGCTGCGCGAGGTGGCGCTGCACCGCGAACACGGCGACGAGCAACAGGGCGACGCCCGCGACCGCGCCGCGCCGGACCCACGTGCGCCGCGTCGCCGCCTGCTGCGAGGCGCGCACGAACGCGCGCTCGAGCGCGGTCAGCTCCTCGGGGTCGAGCGCCGCGACGTCGGCGAGCCGCGGGCCGCGCCACAGCTGGTCGCCCGCGCGGTGGGCCTTGTCCCACTCGCCGGCGGCGGCGGTCAGGCGCTCGCGGCGCGCGCCCGCGACGGCGCCGGCGTCGAGCCAGTCGCGCAGCGTGCCCCAGCCGTGCACGAGCACCTCGTGCGCGAGCTCGTACGTGGCGCCGCCGTCGGCGTCGTGCACGACGAGGAGGCGCGCCCCGACGAGCGCGTCGAGCACCGGCACCGGATCGCTGCCGGTGGCGAGCTCGGCGACCGTGCGGCGCACGCGCGTGCCCTCGGAGGTCACGAGGCGCAGCATCACGCGGCGCACCTGCGCGCGCTCGACGGCGAGCATCCCCGACAGCACGGCGTCGGCGTGGCGGGCGAGGGCGCCGCCGACGCCCCCCATCGCGGCGAGCGAGGCCTCCGTGATGAGGGCGCGCTCTCGGTCGCGGGCGGCCCACAGCTCGGCGAGCGCGAACGACAGGAGCGGCAGGCCGCCGCTGCCCGCCTGCGCCGTGGCGTCGACGAGCGCGGCGATCATGTCCTCGGACTCGAACGTCACGCCGGTGACCGCGGCGGGGCCGGTGATGACGTCGCGGATGCGATCGGGCTGCAGCGGCGAGACGAAGTACAGGAGGCGCGCGAGCTCGCGGCCGAGGCGGGGCAGGGCGGCGATGCGCGCGAGGAAGTCGGCGCGCACCGTCGCGATCAGGCGCACGCCGGGCGCGCCCTCGCTCAGGCGTGCGAGCCCGGCCTCGAGCGCGGCGACCTCCTCGAGCTCGCCGACGGTGACGAGCTCCTCGAGCTGGTCGACGAACAGGACGACGCCGTCGGCGGCGGCGCGCTTCTGCAGCTCGCGCGGCAGCTCCTCGGGGTCGGCGAGCACGCGCGCGGCGAGGTCGGGGTCGCCGAGCGCGGCGGCGAGCGCGGCGAGCGGGCGGCGGCCCGGGACCATCGTGAACGCCTTCCACGTGCGGCCGGCGCCGAGCGCGCCGTCGACGATCGCGGGGATGACGCCGGCGCGGACCAGCGAGGACTTGCCGACGCCGGAGTCGCCGGTGACGATCGCGACCGCGTCGGTGCGGAGCCGCTCGACGAGCGCGCCCACCTCGATGCCGCGGCCGAAGAACAGCCCGCGGTGCGCGGACTCGAACGGGCGCAGGCCGCGGTACGGGTTGTCGCCGGCGGCCGCGGTGTGGGCGCGCGACGGGTGCAGCTGCTCGAGCGCCTCGCGCAGCTCCTCGCCGCTCGGGAAGCGCAGCTCGGGGTCGCGCTCGAGGCAGCGGCCGACGAGGCGCACGATGCGCGGGTCCGGATCGGCGAGCCCGGCCTTCCACGCGGCCTCGCCGAGGTCGGGTGCCGCATCGCGCTGCACCGCGTCCGCGAGCGCGTTCGCGGCGACGTGCCCGAACGGGGTCGCGCCGGAGATCAGCTCGTACAGCATCGCGCCGAACGAGTACACGTCGGAGCGGCGCGTCGGGCGCTGGCTCGCCCACACCTCGGGCGCCATGTAGTCGGGCGTGCCGACGACGGGCGCGGCGGTGTCGTCGGACGGGGCGTCGGCGACGATGCGCGCGAGGCCGAAGTCGACGAGCTTCGCGGCGCCCTCGTCGGTGACCATCGCGTTCGTGAGCTTGAGGTCGCAGTGCACGACGCCCCGGCGGTGCGCCGCCGCGAGCCCGCGCGCGAGGTCGATCGCGATGTCGAGCGCGGCGGTCCACGCCATCGGGCGCGGCACGTCGGAGAGCGACTTGCCGCGCACCAGCTCGGTCACGATGTAGGGGTGATCGGCGACCTCGCCGACGCGGAAGATGCCGACGACGTTCGGGTGGTGGATGCGCGCGGCCGTGCGCGCCTCCATGAGGAAGCGCTGGCGCGCGGCGAGATCGGGCTCGACGCCGCCGATGAACTTGATGGCGACGGGCCGCGCGAGCACCGCATCCTCGGCGAGGTAGACGTGCCCCATCTGCCCGCGACCGAGCTCGCGGACGATCACGTAGTCGTCGAACTCCTCGGGTGGTTCGAACGGCACCGCCTACGAGTTTGCCTCAACAGCCGTGCTTGCCGCACACCGTGGTCAGCGTTGTGAACAGGTGGTCGCGGAGGAGCGCGACGCGGCGCGGGAGGTGACGCGCACCGTGCGTGAGGATGTGGAGCGGTGTCGTCGTGGAGAAGCGCGGCAGGATCGCGAGGAGCTTGCCGTCGGCGATCAGCGGGTCGCCGGCCCAGATGGGCAGGAGCGCGATGCCGAGCCCGGCGACCGCGGCGTCGACCAGGAACTGCAGGTGCTCGCCGACCATGCGGCCCGCGACGTCGACGTGCTCGGGGCCGCGCGGGCCGACGAGCTCCCACCGGCCGCCGCCCGCGACGGCGCGCGACAGCACGGCGTCGTGCCTCGCGAGGTCGGCGACGCGCTTCGGGGCACCGCGCGCCTCCACGTACGCCGGCGACGCGTACAGCTTGTCGGTGCTCTCGCCGAGGCGGCGCGTCACGAGCGACGAGTCGGGCAGGCGCCCGACGACGATCGCGATGTCGACGAGGTCGCCGACGACCTCCGCGCCGCGCGCGGTGAACGTGGCCTCGATGCGCACGCGCGGGTGGGCGACGGCGAACGCGCTGAGCGCGGTGCCGAGCTTGCCGCCGAGCTCGGGCGGCACGGCGAGCCGCACGACGCCGTGGACCTCGCGCGCGGCGTCGAGCGCGAGCTCGTTCGCCTCGGCGAGCCCGGCGAGCGCCTCGCGCGCCCGCTCGAAGAAGGCGCGGCCGGCCTCGGTGAGCGTGACGTTGCGGGTCGTGCGCTCGAGGAGCGTGATGCCGAGGTCGCCCTCGAGCTTCTGTACGGCGCGGCTCACCGACGACGGCGGCAGGCCGAGCGCCTCGGCGGCGCGGGTGAAGCCGCCGGCCTCGACGACGCGCACGAACGTGGTGGCTCGGTTCAGGTCCATTGTTGTCACTCGGACAATAGCGCGTTGTCTTCTGGGCGACTAGTGCTCCCACGACAAGGGCCTAGATTGACCCGCATGCGCATCCTGCACGTCGCACGCATCCTCCTGGGCCTCGGCTTCGTCGTGTTCGCGACGAACTACTTCCTCCCGTTCCTGCCGGCGCAGGACCCGCCGCCGGCGGAGGCGCTCCCGTTCATCGGGGCGTTCGCGACGAGCGGGTTCCTCACGCTCGTGAAGGTGATCGAGCTCGGCGCGGGCCTCCTGCTCCTGTCGAACCGGTTCGTCCCGCTCGCGCTGGCGCTGCTCGCGCCGATCATCGTCGGCATCACGGGGTTCCACGTGCTGCTGGCGCCGGCGGGCACGCCGATCGCGATCGTGTTCCTGGTGCTCGAGCTCGTGCTCGCGTGGGGCTATCGCCGGGCGTTCGCGCCGATGCTGCGCGCGCGCGTCGCGGCGGACGGCCTAACGGCTCAGGCGCTCGGCCCAGTCGACGGCGAACAGGCGATCGCCGGTCGACATGTCGCTGCGCGATAGCACCGAGATCGCGATCCCGAGGCGGGCGCGGTCGTGGCTGCGATACGCGGCGGGGGCGAGGATCCGGGCGGCGTTCTTCACGAACGCGTGCGACGGCAGCTCGCCCTCGAGCGCCGCGGCGAGCTCGCGCGCGGCGCGCGGCCAGTCGGCGCGCACGTAGGCCTGGAGCCCGACGAGGTAGTGGCCGAGCGCGAGCCGCGGCTCGATGGCGACGATGCGCTCCGCCGTGGCGAGCGAGCTGTCGCCGAAGAAGTACTCGCGCAGCGTCGGGCCCGCGGGGCTCTCGCGGTGGAGCGCGAACGCCATCCCCTCGGGCATGCGGCGCTCGCCGGGCTCGAGCGACAGCGCGAGCAGCGCCGCCATGTGGTCGCGGGCGGCGGCGAGGTCGCCGTGCTTGTACGCGGCGCGCGCCAGGCGCTGGTAGGCCTGCGCGCGCACCGAGGTCGTCGCGAGGTACGGGTTGATCGCGAGGCGCAGCCACATCCCCTCGGCGCGGGCGCGATCGAGCGGTGTGTCGAGGTCGTACAGCGCGTTCGCGAGGTCGAGCAGGTAGCGCGGCTCGTCGGGCGCGTCGCTGCACACGTCGGCGAGGAGCTCGACCTTCTCGACCTTGTCCGTGGCGCGGTCGGCGCGCTCCTTCCGCGCGGCGATCGCGTGCGGGCAGGGCTTGGAGAGGAGGCCGCCGCCGCGGAAGCGCTCCTGCGAGGCGTCGACGACGGACTGCGGGACGTCGACGGTCTCGAGCATCGCGAGCCAGCGCGCCTCGAGCGGGGCGCGGGGCACGCCGTACGCGCCCTCGAAGTCGCCGCCGCTGCGGTACAGCTCGCGCAGCGAGGCGGCGCCGTACTCGTCGAGGAGGAAGCGCAGGAACGAGCCGGCCGCGGCGTAGCTGCGCTCCGACGACGACGACGTGAAGAAGCCGATGCCGAGCAGCGTGTCGAGGGAGGGCAGGTTGCCGAGCTTCTGCATCGCGCGCGCGGCCTCGTGCGGCGTGAGCCGGTCGTAGCTGCCGGGCCAGTCGGCGGCGACGGCGAGCCCCTCGATGAGCCCCGGGCTGAACATGACCGGCAGCCCGAGGATGCGGCGCGCCGCGACGCCGAAGATCGGGTCGCCGAAGGCGCTCGCGATCGCGTGCGCGATCTCGTGGCGCAGCGAGTTGTGCGGGAACGTGCGGTGGTCGAGGTAGATCTCGCGGCGCCACGGCTTGGCCATCTCGACGTTGCGCGCGCCCATGAGCCGCGCCTTCTGGTCGCGGTTCGCGAAGTAGTACGAGTGGATCTTGCCGGGCGGCGCGGCGCCGAGGAGCGCGACCACCTGCGCGTAGCGGTACTCGTGGTCCGCGGCGATGAGGTCGATGTCCTGCTCGATCTCGGGCGTGCGCGCGTGGAAGATCACGAAGTGGTCGGTCTCGTAGCGGCCGCCGAGCGCGGCCTCGAGGTCCGCGGCGTCGGGGGCGTAGCCGAGGTCGCCGCCGTGCATGCGGAGCACGAGCGCGGCGGCGGTGAACGCGGCGACGGCGCCGCCGCAGCGCAGGCGGCGGCCGGCGGGGCGCGCGGCGCGGCGGGCGCGCACCGTCGGGACGTCGATCACGGTGGCGACCAGCGCGAGCAGCATCGCGACCCACAGCAGCTGCTCGAGGCGCGACCACAGGAGCGGCGCGCCGAGGTCGATCTTCTCGTCGTACAGGTTGCCGGGGAAGTAGCCGAGGACGGCGTTGTACGTGAACACGGCCGGCGCGCTGTAGAAGCGCCACAGCGCGCCGGCGGCGACGAGGAACAGCGGGAGCTGCGCGAGCAGCGCGGCGGCGAAGCGGCGCGGCCCGACGAGGACGCCGACCGCAAAGCCGGTCGCGCCGCCGAGGACGGCGGTGGCGAGCGGCATCGCGGCGTACGCGAGGATGCCGAACGACCACTCGCAGGTCGTCGTCCAGATGCCGCGCACGGCGGCCATCGCCCCGGGGATCGCGGCGACGGCGACGGCGAGCGCGACGGCTCCCCCGGCGCCGCGCGCGACGGTGCGCACCGGCCAGTCGGCGCGGGCGACGCCGAGCGGGCGCATCAGCTGGAGCTCGGCGGCGTACGCGCGGCCGAGGTCGAGCGAGGCGATCGCCGCGAACAGCGCCGCGACCGTGGCGAGCTCGAGCCCGAGCGTGCCGAACAGCGGCAGCTGCCCCACACCCACGCCGA
Source organism: Deltaproteobacteria bacterium (assembly GCA_019637375.1). Taxonomy (GTDB): domain Bacteria; phylum Myxococcota_A; class Polyangia; order Haliangiales; family Haliangiaceae; genus JABFXX01. The sequence continues at coordinate 49,445 of JAHBVW010000043.1, forward strand.
GCGCGATCGCGAGGGCGATCCAGATCCGGAGCCGCCACGTCCCCATCATCCGGCGGAGTGCGGCGCGTACGCCCATCAGCCGTTCCTGGTATCGTGCGGGCCCGTGAGCGCCGACGCGGCCGACGACCACCAGGACCGGCGAGCCGATGCGCGCCGCCCGATCGAGCTGAAGGTCGAGTACAAGCGGCTCAACACGTTCTTCGCCGACTACACCAAGAACATCTCGCGCGGCGGCACCTTCATCAAGACGAGCCGACCGCTTCCCGTGGGCACCGAGTTCCTGTTCAAGCTGTTCATCCCGAACCGCGACGAGCCGCTCACGATCCACGGCGAGGTCCAGCGCATCGTCGACCCTTCTGCCGACGAGGAGCCTGGCATGGCCATCAAGTTTGTCTACCGGGAGGGCGATCCGCAGGCCGAGATCGCGCGCACCGTCGAGGGAATGATGACGGAGTCCCTCGGTCCCAGGCTCTATGCTCGGCTGATGGAACAATCACGCAAGAGGCGCACGTGAGCTCGCTCGGCGACCCCATCCGGCGCTTCCCGCTCCGGCAGATCCGCGCGCCCTACATCCTGTGCGGCGCCATCGCCGCCCTCACCGCCGTCGGCGCGATCCGCTCCGGCAACCCGGCGCTCCTCGTCGTCCCGGCGGTGGCCGTCGTCGCCGCGTTCTTCTGGACCTACCGCGCCCACCGCTGGATCGAGCTCCGCACCGGCGGCGTCGTGCTGCGCACGCTGCTCCGCGAACACGCGGCCCCCTGGAGCCAGGTCACGGTCACCCGCCACCACGGCGGCCTTCACGCGCGCCTCACCATCGCGATGTCCTCCGGCGCCACCGTCGTCGAGCACCACCTCTACGAGGCCGGCCTCGACGGCTTCTTCACCCTCAAGCGCGAATACCGCGGCCGCGCCCGTCTCGACGAGCTCGAGCAGGCGCTGACCGCCGCCCGCCACGCCGCCTGACGCTTTCTCGCCGATGCGGCCACGGGGCCAGGCGGGGGCCGTGGGAGGGGAGGGAGCGCCACATCTGCATCACGGTGCGTCAGAAACCCTCTGGCTCCGGCGGCCCTGCTATGGTGGGCGCCAGGTCGACGTGGCCGCCGTCCGCTTCTTTCGTTACCTCGCGCCGAACCTCATCACGCTGTCGTCGATGATCTTCGGCCTCGTGTCGCTGCGCGCGGCGTCGCGCGCCGACTGGGCGCTCGCCGCGTGGATGATCATCTACGCGGTCCTCACCGACCGCCTCGACGGCCTCGTCGCGCGCGCCGTCAAGGGCACCAGCGAGCTCGGCGCGCAGCTCGACTCGTTCGCCGACTTCCTCAACTTCGGCGTCGCGCCGGCGTTCCTCGTCATCACCTACCTGACCTCGCGGCCCGACCTGCCGTTCAACGACGGCGCCCCCCACACGTTCCTGTTCATCGCGTGCGGCGGCTACATGCTGTGCGCCGTCTTCCGGCTCGCCCGCTACAACATCCAGTCCGACGACGCCGCTCCGACGAAGATCTTCTTCGGCTTCCCGACCACCCTCGCGGGCGGCCTCCTCGCGATCTGGATGCTGCTCCTCCTCAAGTACGACCCGAGCGAGACCACCTTCGGCGGCAGCAAGCTGTTCGGCGAGTCGTTCACCACCCCGGTCGCCGCCTGGAAGTACTTCCCGATCGCCGTCGCCGTCCTCGGTTACCTGATGGCCTCGCGCCTGCCGATGCCCAAGGTCGGCATGACGAAGAACAAGGCCGTCAGCGTCATCCTCCTCGCGCTGCTCGCGCTCGGCTACGTCTGCGGCTTCGCGATGATGTATCCGGAGATCTGCTTCTGGATGCCGACCGTCTGGTCGATCACCTTCCTCATCTGGGGTCAGGCCTCCGCCTCCTGGCGCGCGATGTACCCGCCGCCGCTCTTCCCGCGCAAGGCTCCGCCCCAGCCCGTCATCCGCGCGCAGGCCGACATCGAGGACCTCGTCCTCGACGAGTCCCCGGGTGGCGCGTCCTCCACCGCCGCGTCCGCCGGCGGCCCCACCGACGCCGCCGACACCGCTCCGGCCAAGCCCGACGTCCCGTAGCGCCGGCGCCCGACATCCTGTCGCACCGGCGCGTGAGCTCCGGCCAAGCCCGACCTCCCGTAGCGCTCGCGCAAGCTCGGCCCGACGTCCCGTCCCGTAGCGTGGGCGCGTAAGCTCCGGCCAAGCCCGACGTCCCGTAGTGCCCGCACAAGCTCGGCCCGACGTCCCGTCCCGTAGCGTCGGCGCGTAAGCTCCGGCCAAGCCCGACGTCCCGTAGCATCGCGTGATCCCAAGCTCAGGCCAAGCCCGACGGCCCGTAGCGCCGGCGCAAGCTCGGCCCGACGTCCCGTAGTGCCCGCACAAGCTCGGCCCGACGTCTCGTGCCGTAGCACCGGCGCGTAAGCTCAGGCCAAGCCCGACGTCCCATAACGCCGGCGCAAGGCCCGTCCCGTAGCGCCGACGCAAGCTCGGCCCGACGTCCCATAGCGCCGACGCAAGCTCGGCCCGACGTCTCGTAGCGCCCGCGCAAGCTCGGCCCGACGTCCCGTAGCGCCCGCGCAAGCTCGGCCCGACATCCCGTAGCGCTCGCGCAAGCTCGGCCCGACGTCCCGTGCCGTCGCACCGGCGCGTAAGCTCAGGCCGTGCGGATCGTATCGCTGTTGCCGTCGGCCACCGAGATCGTCTGTGCGCTCGGCGCCGCCGCCGACCTCGTCGGCATCTCGCACGAGTGCGACCACCCGCCCGACATCCGCGATCGCACCGTCCTCACGCGCTCGCGCATCCACGACGGCTCGAGCGCCGCGATCGATGCCGCCGTGCGCGACGTGATCGCGAACGCCCTCTCGATCTACGCCGTCGACGATGCCGCCCTCGCGCGCCTGGCTCCCGACGTGATCATCACGCAGGACCTGTGCGCGGTCTGCGCCGTCTCGCTCGACGACGTCCGCGCTGCCGTCGCGCGCCTGGCCCACCGCGCCGACCTCCGCGTCGTCGCGCTCTCCCCGACGCGCCTCGCCGACGTCCTCGACGACCTCCACCGTGTCGGCGACGCCATCTCGCGCCGCGCCGCCGCCACCGCCGCGCGCGCCGCCCTCGACACCCGCATCGCCGCCATCTCGCGCCGCGCCGCCGCCTCCTCCGCGCGACCGCGCGTCGTCACCCTCGAGTGGATCGATCCGCTCATGATCGGCGGCACCTGGATGCCCGAGCTCGTCGAGCTCGCGCACGGCCTCCCCGTCGGCGCCGTCGCGGGCGCGCCCGCCCCGACGATCACCTCCGCCACGCTCACCGCCCTCGCACCCGACGTCGTCCTCCTCAAGCCCTGCGGCTTCTCGCTCCCCGGCACCCTCTCCGAGCTGCCCACCATCTCCCGCACCGTCCTCTCCGCCGTGTCTCCCACCACGCGCGTCTACGCCACCGACGGCAACGCCTACTTCAACCGCCCGGGTCCCCGCCTCGTCGACTCCCTCGAGATCCTCGCCGCCTGCCTCCACCCCGACCTCTTCGCCGACTTCGCCACCCACCACGCCGCCTCGATCCACCGCCTCGCCTAGCGCTCAGGGGTCGACGAACACGCGCTTGAGCCACGCCCCCAGCCCCTTCGGCGGCTCCACCGCGTTCGCGAGCGCCGTCGCCAGCTCTCCCTGATCGAACCACAGCCCATGCGTGGCGCACCGGTCGATCACCACGGTCGCGATCTGCTCGTCGACCATCGCTCCCTGGCACGCCGGGCACCCGCGCACCTCGCCGTCGTTCAGCCGGTCCCGGTACGGGTCCCCCTCGTGCCCGCCGTGCGCACGCGCCTGCGGCGCCGGCAGCCGCCACGGCTGCCGCGCCATCTCCGTGACCATCGCCTCGAGCGCTGCGTTCTCGACGAACACGCCGTCGCACGTACGGCACGGCCACAAATTCCCATCGCGCTCGATCTCGCTCGTACACACAGGGCACACCAGCGGCCCCGTCAGCGCGCTCACGAACGGCGCCGCCTGCCGCCGCCGCGGCTCGTGTCGACGTGCGCGTGGGAGGGACCTATCGCGGATCGAAGGGATCCTGAACGTCGTCATGCCACGTCCTCCACGACTCGATCCTACGAGCCCCGCCCCCATGCCGGATCCGGAGCGCAACCAAACCTGAGTGCCGGCGCCAACCTCGTGCTCCTCTCCGCCGTCGATCGACCATCGCACGCACCCCGCATCCACCACCGCCGTCAGCTCATCCGCGTCCCGCCCGACCCTACTCGGGCCACATCATCCCACGCGATCGCGTTCACCACCTGCGCCTCACCCTCGATCACCGAGCGACGCCATCGATCTGCGCCTGACCGCCGAGCATGTCCGCGCCGCCCGATGGGGAGATCAGCCTGCCGATCTCCCATCGCTCCACTCCGCGAACCTCAACGTCGCCTTCACGTCCGTCGATCCTCCTCCACACCCCACACCCCACACCCCACACACCCACACCCCATCCTCGCGATCGCGACTCGCTTCATCGCTTCTCCCACCACCCTCGCAGCCCCCGCGTACCACCTCCAACCCACCGAAACACCACCACTTCACGCACCTGCACCAACCCTTCACCCCATCCCCCACGCTTGACATCCCACCCACCCCACGGTACCCAACCAAGTCTCGACGGGGGTTTAGCTCAGCGGGAGAGCATCGGCTTTGCAAGCCGAGGGTCAGGGGTTCAATCCCCCTAACCTCCACGTACTTAACGGATCGATCAGACGGCTAGTCACCGATTAGTCATCGCGAAGGCGGCACGCGGCCGACCGCCAAGACGGCACGCTGGCCATCACCGCGAAGGCGGCGAGCTGGCCGATCACCGCGACACGGCGACGGCCGCGCTGGCTGTCACCGCGAAAGCGGGTAGATCACCGCGAAGGCGGCGCTGGCCGATCACGACGAAGGCGGCGGGTCGCGTTCAAGGCGAACCAGCTCCCAGTTGGTGCACGCGGCCGACAAGTCGCGGCGCAGATTCTCGCGCGCTCACGACGACGTGGACCGGCCTTTCGTATCGACGCCGGTCGCAGATGTGCCCGAAACGGCAGACCGACGACCAGTAGCTGCATTCGGCGTCTCCAGACCTGCTGCAATACGCGCTAACGCACGAGTAGCCACGCGTACGCATACGCAAGCAAGGTCCCGATCGGAATCTTGACGCGCATGCATCCGACGGCCGAGGATCCCCACGGTGGGACCAGTCCGACGTTGGAAGGACCTTACGATAGGCCATCTTTTCATGGCCTATCGTAAAGCAAAGGTGGATGCCTTCTACGAGTACTCTATTCCGACTGCGCGTGATTTCGCGCTCTACGAGCAGCAACTCGCTTCTCATCTGAACTCACTCCTTGCGGTGCTCGTGAATGGAAAGATCTCGGCATTTCTTAGTGAAGCTCTCGGCGAGCCAATGATTCTCCCCAAGCGTCTCACTCTGCAGGCAATCCAAGGAGTCGAACAGCGGGAACACCGCTACTTCTCCGAGCCACAAGTCGCCTTCAAACAACTACTGAGGGCAGATGACCTAGTGCCAGAGTTTAGGACGGCGATCCGTGCTCGAGTAGACGCATACGTTCTGACGGCACTGTGGATCAATCTCATCGGTCACAGGTTCGAGGCGCGACTCGAGTCATGTGTCTACGCGTCGCGCATGAAACGAAAGGCGAGGGATTTTAATGGCTACCGCTCCTACAACCTACAGGCCCTAGGCACGTATGAAGCATATGCGGATCCATACAAACGATGGCGAAACGACGGTTTTCGAACCCTGCGACGCGAGATCGAGGCGAAGAACTCGGTCATCGCATTGTCCCTAGACATCGACAGCTACTATCACAATATTGACCCTACATTCCTATCACACGCTGACTTCCTCCGTACCATAGGCCTGGAACTCGACGATTTTGAGATCGCGTTCACAAAGCGACTCGTTAACGCGCTGAAGGCTTGGGCGCGACGTGCTGTTGACATGCAGCAATCATACACTTCTGAAGATGGCGTAGTGCAAGATAGGCCAATTGGTGGTCTTCCGATCGGCCTTCCAGTAGTACGTCTGCTCGCAAACATTCTACTATATGCCTTTGATCGCGACGTCATGATGCATCTTGCGCCGTTGTATTACGGGCGCTATGTCGATGACATCTTCCTAGTACTCAAGAATCCCGATGGCATCGAGAACATCGACACGCTGCTGGAGTACCTTGACACGCGCCTTCCAACCGTCGTTTCGGAAGCGAATGTTAGCAGTGGAAAGGGAAAAGCAAAGGCACGATACAGGATCAACCTTGGTGATTACCAGGGAGAATCGCGGCTTCGTCTCCAACCGAAGAAACAGAAGGCCTTCTTCCTAAGTGGCGATGCCGGACTCGATCTCATCGAGACAATCGAGGCACAGGTTCGAGAGGTCTCTAGTGAACGAAGACTGATGCCAAACACGGAGCGCCTCGAAAAGACGGCATCAGCACGCGTACTCGCCGCATCCAATAGCTCCGTGGAGCAGGCAGATATCCTTGCCAAGGCCGATGGGCTGGCGATTCGCCGACTGAGTTGGTCCGTACAACTCAGATCAGTCGAAACGTTGGAGCGCGACCTTCCAGCAGCCGAATGGAAGCCCTTTCGCAGTCGCTTCTATCGCTTTGCTAAGGATCACGTGCTTCGACCGGAGCGCATGCTCGATCATCTCGACTATTTGCCGCGCCTGCTCGGCGTGGCTGCCGCTGGTGGTGATTGGGAAGATGTCGATGATCTTGTCGATGTGACCCAATTTGCGATCAGTGAGATATCTAATGCACATAAGAGTGACGCCGTGCTGTGCGGTATTCGCGTTGTCCTCGCCGACTCTCAGAAAGACGCTCTCTGGGCCAAGGTGCTTGACTATGTATTGCGTCTCTCCGCTGAAGCGATTCTCCGTGCCTTGTATTGCTACGACCTCGTTGTGCCTGCCGACCTACCCGAGGAATTGATTCGCGTGCTGACGCGCCTTGGCGTGGCGACTGCCTCATCTGCGGTTGCAACCCAGGTTAGGCACCTTCAGTTTGCTGACCTTGGCCGAGTTCCATATAAGCAACTTGTTCAACGATCGCGCTACGAAAGGCGCGCAAGAACCGAGGAAGAGATCGTCCTCTACTCCGAGTACCGTTATCGTGATGACCTAGAGGATTTTCTCCGTCGCGCGCAGCCACCCCTATATCTGGAGTCTGATTCGCTGCTTCCTTTCATATGCTCAACGCGACCATTCTCGCCTGAGGAGATTGCACTGCTTGTAACTGAGTGTGTCCTGCTGCCTCCGCAGCTCGCTACGTATACGTGGAAGCGCTTCGTGCGCGCGTGTCGAGGCGTTCCATCAACTGAATTGGGGCACAGCCCTGACGCGGTCCCCCCAACTGGAGGCTCATCAGGTGTTGGCACGCCGATAGGTGTTACTGCACCACTGCCGATACCAATCGGACGCCAAAAACGTCCTGCCGTAAAAATTGGACTTAGCAGTCTCCTCACGTCCGAAGCGACGTGGCGCCGTTGTGGACTCGGACGGCCAGACGAAAGCCTCGAGCGCTATCAACGAATCGGACGGATAGTCGATGAGGCTATCAGATCCCGACCCAGGCCAGACTACTTGCTGCTGCCAGAACTAAGTCTACCTCGGCGCTGGATCCGCACAATCTCGGAACGGTTGCAGGAGGCGAGAATCGATCTGATCGCCGGCCTTGAATACATCGGTGACCGGCGAGTGCACAGTTCAGCACTGCTCGTCCTGCGAGATGGCCGCTTGGGATATCCTTCCACAGTTCAGATGATTCAAGATAAGAGCCGTCCGGCGCCTGGTGAAGAGGAGGAACTGCTTAGGCTGTTTGGAAAGACTTGGAGTGAATTTCCGAGTCCAGATGATCTACCGCGACGTGTGTACGCGCACAACGGATTCTGTTTCGGCGTGCTCATATGCTCGGAATTGCAAAACATTAGTCATCGTCAATGGTTTCAGGGCAAAGTTGACGCGTTAATTGTCTTGTCGTGGAATCGCGATCTGGAGACGTTTTCTGCGCTTGTAGAGTCAGCGAGCCTTGACGTGCACGCCTATGTTGCGCTCACGAACAACCGAAAGTACGGCGACAGTCGAATACGAGCTCCAGCGAAGGAAGCATACCAGCGGGATATCTGTAGACTTCGCGGCGGCGAGAACGACCATGTAGTAGTGTCCGAGCTTAACATCGTATCATTGCGTGAGTTTCAGTCGCGCGCTCGGCCATGGGCACGTGACAATGACCCCTTCAAGCCGGTGCCCGACGGATTTGAGATTTGGCCATTTCGGCGAACGCTCCCCAAATAGTGACCAAGCCTGGTCGGTGTTAGACTGCAACCTCGTGCTCCCATTCGTCACATTGCGCGTGCGCAACTTCGAGCACATGGGTATATGCTGATGCCGGAGGTCCATGTAACGTGAGGTGTTGCGCCATGACAATGAGGTTAACGGGTGGCATGGAAGAAGCGGTTTTTTTGGGGGGGAACCCACCGTGCATCTTGGATGGAGGTGTTAGCTGTCCATGCCCATTGGCAAGAAGTGGTAGGACCAGCGCAAAGTGGCGATTGTTCTTAACATGATACGATGAGATGCGGAGTGTGTTCGTCGCCAAGGGCGAAATATTGGAAAGCTCGACGCGCGAACGTATCGACTGTTCTAGCGCGGTCGGATGCGGTCGCGCTGATCACGAACCTCAGGCGCACGGCACGAGGAGCGGCTGCGACAGGGCGCGAGCTCGTTCACGCGTGACGTACGTGACGGCACAGGACGATGCCGACGTCGTCCTGCAGCGTGCCGTTGGGGAGGCGCACGAGCTCGACGAGGGCCCGCGCAGCGCGAGCCGTGCGATGTCGGACGCCTTGGCGTAGCGCAAGGAGGCCGTCGGATGCGACGAGCAGCGTGGCGGTGCCGAGGGCCGGCGCGGAGATGGGGCGGGGCAGGCAGCCGTCGCCGACGAGCGGCTTGCGCACCTGGCCGGCGGTGAGATCGACGACGCCGTCGGCGGCGATCACCCAGGCGCCCGCGTCGCCGACGCCGGCGCCGGTGACGCCGGCCGCGGAGACCGCGACGATGACGGCCGTGCTCTGGCCGTGGCCGAGGCGCGGCCCGTCGGCGTCGAGCTCGGCGAGGAGGGTGCACGGGTCGGCGGTGGCGCCGGCGGCGGTGACGGCGTCGACGATGGCCTGCGCGGCGACGAGGGCGCACGGGTCGGCGGTGGCGCCGGCGGCGGTGACGGCGTCGACGATGGCCTGCTCGGCGAGGAGGGCGCACGGGTCGGCGGTGGCGCCGGCGGCGGTGACGGCGTCGACGATGGCCTGCGCGGCGACGTCGCCGCGGGTGGTGCCGCCGGCGCCGTCGGCGAGGATCACGAGGAGGCCGGCAGCGAGCTCGACGACGGCGGCGCGATCCTGGCCGCGCGAGCGGCGACGACCTCGAGGGCGTGCGCGAACCGGGCGGCGGACATGGTGTATGGTGGCTCGATGCGCATCCTGATTCCCATCCTTGCGTGTGTCATCGCGTGCGGTGGCTCGAAGTCGCCGCCCGCGAACTCGGCGGGGCAAGGTCCCGCGGCGTCGCCGGTGGCGACGCTGAAGGAGCTGCAGAACGGCGACCGGGCCTGCTACGTCGTGCTCGACAAGGGCGGCGAGCAGGTGTCGCTCGAGGGCGACTTCGACCTGTGCCCCAACAACCCGCACGACGCGAGTGCGCTGATCGGCAAGAAGGTCACGTACACGACGAAGAAGGCGAACGTGCTCGCCGCGTCGTGCGAGGGCAACGTCGACTGCGGCAAGTCGGACGAGGTCGACCTCGTGGTCACGATCACCGCGGCGCCGTGAGCGCCGTCAGCGGGGCGGCAGCCAGCGCACGTAGGCGTCGCGCGGCCAGCGCTTGAGCAGCTCGATCGGCAGCACGATCGCGAGGACGCCGCCGAAGATCGCCGGCATCAGCCAGCGGCAGATGGCCTTGTCGTGCTCGCTCATGTTCATCTCCGACCACGTCGGGTAGAAGCCGAGCACGATCGCGACGAGCATCGTGCCGGCCGCGATCGCGACGAAGACGCCGGCGAACCCGGCCATCACGCCCGGGTTGCGCAGCTTGCAGCTCGGGCACCGGGCACGCGCGATCGTGCGGTCGAGGCCGCGCTGGGCATCCTCGGCGGCGCGCCGCTCGGCCGTCCCCGACGCGTTCAGGAAGCTCTGCACGCCCTCACCGAGGCCGACGACCTCGGCGTCCTGCTCGTGCCCGCAGCGGCGGCAGCGGAACGTGCGGACGGCGGTGGTCGAGGCTGCGACCGTGGTGACCTTCACGCACGCATCGTCGCCGCGAAGCCGGACGCCCGCAAGGACGTTCGCTTGCGGGGGGGACGAGCGGTTGGCGCTCGCACCGCCTGTCGACGGCCCGAGCTGCTCGCGCAGCGCGCCCGACGCGCGCGCCGACGACACCGTGCGCAGGAGCGGCGGCACGCTGCCCGGCCGGCTGCGCCCGGTGCGGCGGGCGGGAGCGGCGGTCAGAACAGGACGCCGACCGAGACCTGGAAGCGGATGTCCTGGACGGACTCGGTGGTCGGCGGCACGGGCCCGCGGGTGCTGGCGCGGATCGTCGTCGTGACGGGGACCGGCCTCGTGAAGTCGCTGACGAAGTTCGTGAGGACGAGGTCGTTGCCCGAGGTGCTGCCCTGGAAGGCCGCGATGCGCGTCGCGAAGCCGATGTACATGCGCGAGCCGGCGTCGAGGTGATAGCCGAACTCGCCGAAGCCACCGAGCGACGTGTTGACGTGCTGCTTCTGCGTGCCCTCGCCGGTGATCCCGACGGCGGCGAGCTCGGGCGCGTACTGGAGCTCGAGCGTCGTGTGGTACGGGAACAGGACGCCGTAGCCGAGCGCGCCGTAGAACGTGCCGTTGCCGAGCCGGTTCTCGACGCGCGCGCCGGCCGTGGCCTCGTGGAAGTTGAGCCGGCCCTGCACGTTCGTGAGCACGCCGTTGATCGACCCCTTGCGGGTCGAGGTGTGGCCGTAGCGGTAGTCGAGGAAGAAGCTCAGGACGTTCGGCTTGATGTAGTAGCCCCACGTCGCGCCGGCGCCGAAGCCGGTGGCCCACGGGTGCTTGGTGACGCCGGGTTCCTCGTCGGGGATGAACTGGACCGTGCCGAGGTTGAAGCCCCAGGTGCCGTACAGCTCGATGTAGCCGCGTGCGGGCGTGCACTCGAACACGAGCTCGTCGCCGCGCGCGCGGCATGGATCCGCGGCCGCGCTCCCGGCGGCCGCGGCGAGGGACATCGTGATCACGACGGTGGAGAGACGTTGCATGCTGCCTCGCTCGCTCGTGGTGGAGCGGCTCGCCTCGGTGCAAGGCGGAAGCCTCGCCGCAATCACGCGGCCGAGCGGGCGGATCCGAGGAGATGCGCGCGCAGGGAGCGCGGGGCGCACGCGCAGCCCGGCACGCCGTGGCTCACTCAGCGCGGCGCGGCGATCGGTGCGGAGTACCACGCGGCGCGCGGGAGGCCGTAGAAGACCTCGCGGCCGCGCGTGTCCTCGTGCCGCATCCCGAGCTTGGCGAGGACGCGCCGCGAGCGCGCGTTGTCGACGTCGGTCGAGGCCCAGATCCGCTCGAGCGCGAGCGCCGGGAACGCCCAGCCAAGGACGGTGCGCGCGGCCTCGGTCGCGAGGCCGCGGCCCCAGTGCGTGCGCGCGAGCGCGTAGCCGAGCATCGCGATCTCGTCCTCGACCTCGAGGTTCGTCGTGCCGATCACGCGCCCGCCGACGACGACCGCCCACGTGTACCGATCCGCGATGTTGATCGCGACGAACTCCTCGGCGTGACTCCGCGTGAACGGCTGCGGGACGTGGGGCAGGTAGCGCGCGAACTCGGGGTCGCCGCGGTACGCGAGCGCGTCGTCGACGTCGCTCGGCCGGAACCGGCGCAGCGTGAGGCGATCCGTGCGGAGCTCGACCACGCGGACAGCGTACGTCTTCTGCTACCGTCGTGGGATCCGGGGACGCACCGCACGGGTGATGGTGATCGTCTGCGCGGTCTGCGCCGTGCGCACCGCCGCACGTGCCGACGAGCACGCCACCTCCGCGGCGCGTCCGGAGTACGAGGCCACCGACCACCTGCTGATGTGGGCCGGCCGCAGGCGCGCGATCGAGCGGGGCTTCGTCGTCGACGTGACGTACTCGCTCGACACGTACGCGGCGCCGCAGCTGAAGGATCGCTTCGTCGCCGGCGGCCTGCTCACGCTCGAGCTCGACGTGGTGGACCGCATCCACGTGTCGGCGTTCGCGATCCACGGCGGCGGCGTCACGAACGAGCTCGGCGATCTCCACGGCACGAGCGGCAACACCGCCGAGCGCGACGTGCGCGTGTTCGAGGCGTGGATCGATCAACCGATCGGCCCGGCGGTCGTGCGCGCCGGCCTGCTCGCCGCGGATCAGGAGTTCGTCCTCGCCGATCACAGCCAGCTCCTCCTCGGCGCGACGTTCGGGATCACGAGCCAGTTCTCCGCGAACCTCCTCGGGCCCGTGTACCCGATCGCGTCGCCGGGCGTCAGCGCGCGCGTCGAGCACGAGCGCGTCGGCGGCCGCATCGCGGTCTACGACGGCACGCTCGCGAACGCGCACGGCATCCCGACGCGGCTCGGCCCCGAGGTCCTGCTCCTCGGCGAGCTCACGCTGCTCGCGACGTTCAAGCTCGGCGCGTGGCACCACACGACGCGCGGCGACGCCGTGTACGCCGTCCTCGACCGCAAGCTCCTCCCGGACCTCGGCGTGTTCGCGCGCGCCGGGCACAGCCCGAACGGCAAGGTCGCGACGTACCTCGACGCCGGCGTCCGCGTCCGCCCGCGCGGCTTTCGCCCGGCCGACCTGTTCTCCATCGGCCTCGCGCACGCGCGCGCCGAGCCCGGCGACGAGACCGCGGTCGAGCTCAGCTACGAGGTCCAGATCCGGTGGCTCTCGATCCAGCCCGACCTGCAGCTGATCCTCATGCGCGACCGCACCGTCGGCGTGATGATGACCCGGCTCACCGTCACGCTGTGATCACGGCGCGTCGTCCTCGACGAGGGCGCGCAGGCGCTCGAGGCGCTGGTCCCAGCGCTGGGCGACGAGGTCGAGGCAGGAGCGGGCGGTGTTGAGCGGTGCGGTGTCGAGCTCCCAGCGGCGCTCGCGGCCGGTGCGGGCGTCGCGCACGAGGCCGGCGGCGGCGAGGACCGCCAGGTGCTTCGTGATCGCCTGCCGCGTGACGGCCTCGCCGGCGGCGAGCTGGGTGATCGAGAGCGGGCCGCCCGACGACAGCTTCGCGAGCAGGCGCAGGCGCGTCTCGTCGCCGAGCGCGGCGAACACGGGGGCGCTGCGGCGGAGCGCGGTGAGGTTACGCGACACGCGGCCCCCGCAGGTCGAGGCCATGCTCGACGAACGCCTTCAGGCAGCACGCGAAGTGCGTCCAGCCCTGCGTCTGCCGCACGGCGCGCGCGGCCGCCTCCTCGGTGAGCGGGAAGGGCGCCTCGCCGGCGACGAGCTTCGTCGCGCCGTCGCCGTCGGGCACGAGCTCGAGGATCACCTTCGTCGGGTGACCGGCGGCGGTCCACGAGAACATGAGGTGGCGCGGCGCCTCGGCCACGTGGACCGCGACGTCGTGCTGCGCGCCCGCGTCGGACCACGCCCACACGAGGCGCGCGCCGGCGACCATGCGCCCGCTGCTGCGCGAGACGAAGTAGCGCGCCAGCTGCGCCGGGTCGACGATCGCCTCGTAGACCTCCGCGATCGGGCGCGCGATGCGCTGCTCGACGGAGACGGTGATGCGGCCGAGCAGGTGGCCGGCGATCGCCTGGAGCTGGCCCGTCCAGCCCTGCGCGTTCTCGCCGCGCTTGTACTGCTTGTCGGGCGGGAGCCTCGCGAAGCCGGCCTCGCTGATCGTGAGGCGCGTGCCGCCGGGTGTCTCCTCGAGGCGCATCTCGATGCGCGTCGTCGGGTGCTGCGCCGGGTCGTCGCCGGCGGGGACCTCGTAGGGCACCCAGCGGAACGCGAGCAGCTGCTCGGGCACGACCTCCTCGATCGTGCAGAACAGCTCGCGCACGGTCTTGCCGGCGATCGTCCACACGCCGTCGATGCGCGCGCCGGGGACGAACGCGCCGTCGAGGACGAGGTCGTCGCCGAGGCCGAACCAGGCGCCGAACTCGCCGGGGGTGCTGATCGCGCGCCACACGCGGGCGCGGGATGCGCGCAGGTCGATCGTTCGCTCGATGCGGTCGTCGGTGTCCGTCATATGCAACCTCCTGGTTGCATGTACCACCGGCTCGAGGGTCATGCAACCCAACGGTTGCGTGATCGCTCAGGGCGCCGGCGGCACGCGCGCGAGCTCGTCGGCGGCGGCCGGCCCGGCCGCCTCGATCACCACGTCGCCGCGCAGCTCGGGCGCCGACAGCCGCACCGTCGTGCGACCCGGCGCGCGCACGACGATCGCGACGGCGCTCCACGGCACGACGGCGTCGACGGCGCGCCCGCGCACGTGATCGCGCACGAGCCCGTACACCCACACGGCGGGCGCGATGCCGAAGGCCATGCCGACGAGGAACGCGATCTTCCTGATGCCGCGCCCGTCGGGCTCGACGCCGAGCGCGACGAGCCCGATCGCCGCGGCCGTGATGCCGACGAGCCCGACGAGGATCGCCGCGGTCATCGCGAGCGCGCGGCGCGCACGGCGCCCCTGCACGCGGAGGCCGTCGCGGCCGACCTCGATGGTGCCCGCGCCGATGACGGGCGTGCTTCGGGACTGTGCGTCGGAGGTGGGGGCGCTGCGGAAACGGACGTCGACCATGGCGGCCGTCGGAGAGCAACGACCGTGCCGCCCGCAACCCGACGGGAAGGCGCGGGCGACGCCGGCGGGCGCGCCAGGGCTGGCAGACAGGGTTGTCGTAAGCGACGCCCGGCGGCGGCGTTGGAAGGGCCATGATGAGGTTCCTGGCCCTGGCCGCCCTGTGCGCCCTGTCTGCCTGCGGGCGCGGCGGGCCGATGTATGCGAGCGCGAGCCCCGTGTCGCCGGCCGCCGGCGCGGGTGCCGCCGCCGGCGCGGCGATCGCGACGGGCGTCCCGTCGCTGATGCCGGAGCAGCTCGTGATCGAGGGGACGCTCACCGTGCGCGTCGACGAGATCGGCGACGTCGTCCCGGCGCTGCGCGCGCTCGTCGAGGGCGCCGGCGGCCGCATCATCAACGAGGTCGTCACCGGCGCCGAGCGGTCGTGGATGGCGCAGCTGAAGGTGCGCGTGCCGCCGTCGCGGGTCGAGGAGGTCGCGGGCTTCCTCGCGAAGCGCGGGCAGATCGACGAGAAGCGGATCACGTCGAGCGACGTGTCGAAGCAGCTGTTCGACCAGGAGATCGCGCTCAAGAACCTGCACACGACGATGGAGCGCCTGAACGCGCTGATGGCGCAGGGCGGCCTCAAGGTCGCGGAGATCCTCCAGATCGAGCAGGAGATGACCCGCCTGCGCGGGCAGATCGAGGCGATCGAGGGCGAGCAGCGCTTCCTGAAGGACCGCGTGGCGTACGCCACGCTCGACATCGGGCTCACCCGGCGCGCGGGCGCGGTCGTCGTCGCGCAGGCCAAGCTGTACCCGGGCGTGCGCTTCGCCTCGCTCGTGCTGCTCGACCCGCGCGGCCGGGCCCGCATCCGGTCCGGCGCCGGCGTCGTCGTGCACTCGCTGCTGCGGTCGCACTCGATCGAGGTCGACGTGTTCCAGAAGAAGCCGGACGCCGCCGGCGAGGAGACCTCGAATGCGATGCTCCTCACGACGGGCGGCGCCGCGTACTCGGACTTCCTCGGCAGCGGGCGCCGGCGCACGCTGAACCCGTACGTCGGGGGCCGCATCGGCTACGGCTACCTCGACGCCCACAACCTGGTGCTACAGGGCGAGGTCGGCGTCGAGCTGTTCAAGGCCCGCAACATCATCGTCGACGCGAACGCGCGCATGACCGCCCTCCTCGGCAAGGACAGCGACCTCGGCGTGGTGCTCGGCGGCGGCGCGACGTTCGCCTTCTGAGCCTTCTGACGCCTTCCGAGCCGCCGGGCCGATCCCTCGCGGGAGTGCGACACCAGGTGCGGCGCGCGGGACGCAGGGGCCCGACGAGGTTTGCCTGTACCGATTGCGAGAATCCCGGGTACGATTCCGTCCATGAGAGGGGTCGTCGCCGCCGTCGGTTTGTTCGCACTTTCCCAGAGCGCTTGCGCGCTCGATCACCAGCGCCGGTACGATCGACCGGCGCGACTGGAGGTCGGCATGAACGCGCGCCGGTTCGCGGCGCCCGTCGGCGGACCCGAGGTCGCGCTGCGCACGACGAAGCCGGCCGCGCAGGTCGAACAGCCGACCGCGCCCAGCGGCCAGAACATGTCGGGCGTCACCGCGGGCATCCAGTTCACGATGGCCGCGGGGCAGCACCTGTACCTGGGCGGCGAGGTCGAGACGGGCCGGCTCATGGAGTACGGCTCGAACCTCGCCGGCGGGTACGGCGTCGCCGGCGTGCGCCACGCCAACAGGTTCGGCGCGCTCGCCGTCGAGATGGTCGCCGGCTGGCGCAGCGTCCGCTACGAGCTCAACGATGAGGAGCACGGGCGCGCCATCCTCGAGCCGCGCGTCCGCGGTCAGGTCTGGCTCTCGGAGCAGTTCGCCCTCGGCGCCGCCGCCGGCGCGACGCTCGGCGACCAGGGTGCTTGGATGGCCGGGCTCTACCTCGGCATCCACTCCCACGCCTTCGGCACCGGCGCTCGCTGATCCCCGTCAGCTGCGCGCGGCGGCGGTCTGGTCGAGGAGCTCGAGGATGCGGCCGAGCTCGGCGGGCTTGCAGATGTGGTGGTCGAAGCCCGCCTCGCGGGCGCTCGCGAGGTCCGCGGGCGCGCCGTAGCCGGTGAGGGCGATGAGGACGACGTCCTCGAGGTGCTTGTGCGCCCGCACGACCCGCGCGATCTCGTAGCCGTCGAGGCCGGGGAGGCCGATGTCGACGAGCGCGACGTCGGGGTGCTCCTTCTCGATCAGATCCGCGCCGCGCTCGCCGTCGCCGGCCTCGATCACGACGTGGTGGTGCTTCTCGAGGAGCACGCGCAGCATCTCGCGCGAGTCCTGCTGGTCCTCGATGACGACGACCCGGCAGCCCTTGCCGTCGACGCGCAGCTTGGCCGCCGGCTGGCGCTCGGGCCGGGGCAGGATCGCGTTGGCCTGGATCGGGAGACGCACGGTGAACGTGCTGCCGCCGCCGTGCGCCGGGCCCTGGCTGGCCGCCTCGACGGTGCCGCCGTGGAGCTCGACGACGCTGCGCGCGAGCGACAGGCCGACGCCGAGGCCGCCGCGCGGGCGATCGATGCGCTGGTCGACCTGCACGAACAGCTCGAAGATCTTGCCGAGCATCGCCGGATCGATGCCGACGCCCTGGTCGGCCACGACGAGGACCGCCTGCTGGGCGCTGCACGACAGCCGGAGGTCCACGGACGAGCCCGTCGGCGAGTAGTTCGCCGCGTTCGAGAGCAGGTTGCCGACCACCTGCTGCAGGCGGCTCGCGTCGCCGCGCACCGGCACCGCCGTCTCGGGCAGCTGGGTGTGCAGCGCGATCGAGTTGCGCGCGAGCAGCGGGTACGTCGACTCGATCGCGGCCTCGATCGGCGCGCGGAGGTCGAGGTCGGCCTTGCGCAGCTCGAACTTGCCGCGCGTGATGCGCGAGACGTCGAGCAGGTCGTCGAGGAGGCGCGTCATGTGGTGCGCCTGCCGCCCGATCACGGAGTGGCACTTCTTGACGATCTTGAGGTCGTACCCAGCCTCCTCGACGAGGTTCGTCGCGTTCACGACGGCGGCGAGCGGGTTGCGCAGCTCGTGCGACAGCATCGCGAGGAACTGCTCGCGCCGCTTCGCGGCGGCCTCGAGCTCGTGCTGCGCGGCGACCAGCGCCGTGACGTCGCGCGCGATCGCCGACATCCCGACGAGCTTGCGCTCGCGGTTGTAGATCGGCGAGATCGTCAGCGAGACGTCGATCGTCGTGCCGTCCTTGCGCACGCGCTTCGTGTGGAAGTGCTCGACCTTGTCGCCGCGCCGTAGCGTCCCGAGGTTGCGCTCGAAGTCGTCGTCGCCGCTCGGGTTGAGCAGCGCGCGCACGTTGCGGCCGACCGCCTCGTCGGCGCTGTAGCCGTACAGCCGCTCGGCGCCGCGGTTCCACGTCGTGATCGTGCCGTCGAGCGCCTTGCCGACGATCGCGTCGTCGCTCGACTCGACGATCGCGGACAGCTGCGCGAGCCGCGCGCGCGCCGTGTCGAGCGCGGTGATGTCGGTCAGCGTGATCACGACGCCCTCGAACGGCTCGCGCCCGCGCCGCGCCGGCGGTGGGCTGCCCTTGTACGGCAGGATGCGCAGGAAGTACGGCGTGCCCGCGCTGTCGCGGACGTCGACCTCGAGCACGACGCCGTCGCGGCGCGCGCGATCGATGTCCTCCATGAGGGAGTCGCGCTCGATGTTGTGCGAGAAGTCCGAGATCTGGCGGCCGACGTCGTGGTCGACCAGGTGGAACACCGTCGCGATGCGCGGCGTGAACCGGCGGATGCGCAGGTCGCGGTCGAGGAACAGCGTGCCGACGTCGGTGCCCTCGAGGAGGTGCTGCATGTCGGCGTTGAGCTCGCGCAGCTCGGTGATCTTCTGCTGGTACTCGGCGTTGACGGAGTACAGCTCCTCGTTGACGGAGTGCAGCTCCTCGTTGGTGCTCTGCAGCTCCTCGTTCGCGGCGACGAGCTCCTCGTTCGTGGCCTGCATCTCCTCGTTCGAGGTCTCGAGCTCCTCGATCGTCGCCTGCAGCGTCTCCTTCGTGTAGGCGAGCTCGGTCTCGAGCGTGTTCATGCGGTCGCGCGACATGTCCTCCGCCGGCACGGACGCCGCCGGGAGGCGCTCGGCCTCGCGCATCTCGCGGAACGTGACGAGGAAGTACTGCGCGTTCGTGCGCGGGTGGGAGAGGGTGCGGACGCGCAGCGACGAGCGCCGCTCGCCGTTGCCGTTGACGTCGGGCAGGCGCACGCCCGTGTACTCGACGGAGCCGCGCTCCTTCGCCGCTCGCTGCAGCGCACCGGCGACGACGGTGCGCAGCTCGCCCTCGAGCATGTCGAGGATGCTCGTCGAGATCCGCCGCCGCCGCACCTTGAGCAGGCGCTCGGCGCCGCCGAAGCTGTCGATCAGGCAGCGCTCGTTGTCGAGGAGGAAGCTCGGCGGCATGAACTCGTCGAGCAACTGGTCGTACATCCCGAGGATCAGCGGGTCCGCCTGCGTCGCGCGCGGCACCTCGACGTGGGCGTGCGTGCGCCGCATCGCGCGCGGTGCGAGCGGCAGCCTGACGTGGGCGAGCAGCTGCACGTCGCGCCGCTTGCGGTAGATCTTCCAGTGCTCGTCGATCGCGTTGAACTCGTCGGTGAGCGCGCCCGGGCTCTCGCTCGCGCCCATGAACAGCACGCCGTGCGTCGCGAGGCCGAAGTGGAACAGCGACAGCACCACGCGCTGCGCCTGCGGCTGCAGGTAGATGAGCATGTTGCGGCACGAGATGAAGTTCAGCTTCGTGAACGGCGCGTCCTTGAGGACGTTGTGACGCGCGAACACGATCAGCTGCCGCAGGTCCTGCGAGACCTGGAGGCCGCTCGAGCGCCGCGTGAAGAAGCGCTCGATGCGGGCGGGCGTGACGTTCGCGAGCTGGTCGTCGCCGTAGATGCCGGCGCCGGCGAACTCGAGCGACAGCGGGTGGACGTCGGTCGCGAGGATCTTGAGGTTGACGGGGCGGTTGCGCGCCGTCAGCGCCTCGTGGAACAGCATCGCGAGCGAGTACGCCTCCTCGCCCGTCGCGCACCCGGCGACCCACACGCGGATCTCCTGGTTCGCCGGGACGCGGTCGACGACCTGCGGGATGACCTCGCGCTCGAGCGCCTCGAACGCCTCGGGGTCGCGGAAGAACTGCGTCACGCCGATCAGCAGGTCCTGGTAGAGCGTGTTGAGCTCGTCGGGGTCGGCGTGCAGCTGCTCGACGTACGCGGCGATGCCGTCGATGCGCAGGAGGTCGGCGCGGCGCTGCACGCGGCGCGCGACCGTCGTCGTCTTGTACAGCGAGAAGTCGATGCCGAACTGATCGCGCAGGAGGCGCAGCGCGGAGTCCATCGCCGGGTCCTCGCTGAGCGGCTCGGCATCCTCGTTGGTCTCGAGCGCCGGCAGGCCGCACAGGATGCGCGCGAGGTCGGACGGCAGGCGCGCGTCGTCGACGACGCCGGTCGCCTGGGCCGAGAGCGGCATGCCGTCGAACTTCGCGCTCGCGACGCTCTCGACGAGCACCATGCCGCCGGCGCGCTTGACGTCGACGATGCCGCGCGAGCCGTCGCTGCCGCTCCCCGACAGCACGATCGCGACCGCCTGTGGGCCCTGGTCCTGCGCGAGCGAGCGGAAGAACTGATCGATCGGCAGCGACAGACCCTTGTCGGGGTCCTTGTCGGTGAGGATCAGCTTCCGATCGCGGATGATCATCTCCTTGCGCGGCGGCAGGAGGTAGACGTGGTTCGCCTGGACGAGCGTGCCGTTCTCGGCGAGCCGCACCGGCATCTTGCTGTGCCGCGCGATCAGCTCGTCCATCAGGCTGCGGAAGTCGGGCGACAGGTGCTGCACGACGACGAACGCCATGCCGGTGTCGGCGGGCATCGCGGCGAACAGGTGCTCGAGCGACTCGAGGCCGCCGGCCGAGGCGCCGATGCCGACGATCCGCGAGGGCGCGGCATCGAGGGGCGCGGGGACGCCGTGGCTGTTCCTGGCGATCGTGACTTCCGATTCATCCATGCTGTCCGAGCGGACTGCGCGATCCGGGCCAGCGGCGGCGATCTCGCGCGCTGTTACTCGCCGGTAGCGCTCGATCACCCCACGCGGTGCTTTGCGTGGTGCTTCGCGCGCCGTGGCGTTACTCGCGGGTAGCGGCCGGATCGCGTCACCTCGGCACGACTCCGTGCGCGGGAGCGCACCGTGCGCGGGAGCGCCGTCAGTCGTTGTCGGAGTCGCCGCGACCTTCGTCCGTCGCGACGCCGTGGGCCTTGAGCTTCTGCCACAGCCCCTTGCGCGAGAGCCCGAGGACGGCCGCGGCCCGCGTGCGGTTTCCGCTCACCGCGCGCAGGACGCGCAGCAGGTACTCGCGCTCGAACCGGCGCGTCACCTCCTCGAGCGGCTCGAGCCCCGCGAGCGCGTCGTCACCGTCGTCGTCGCCGCCGCCGCCGCCTTCGCCGCCGGGATCGCGGTGCTCGCGCACGTCCGCGGGCAGGTGCTCGACGTCGATCGCGGCGCCGCCGGCGACGAGGTGGGCGTGCGCGAGCGCGCCGGCGAGCTCCTGCGCGTTGCCGGGGAACGGATAGCTCTCGAGGCAGCGGCGCGCGGCGGCCGACAGCGACGCGCCCGGCAGGCGCTGCAGCATCGCGGCGACGATCGCCGGCAGGTCGCGCGCGCGCTCGCGCAGCGGCGGCAGGTCGAGCTCGTGCGAGCGCAGCCGGTCGTAGAGCTCGCGGCGCAGGCGGCCGCCGACGTTCATCGTGCGCCGCTCGTCGGCGACGATCACGCGCACGTCGACGGGGTGGTCGATCCCGCGCAGGCGCACGCGGCGCTCCTCGATGAGGCGCAGCAGCTTGGCCTGCACGCCGGGCGCGAGCTCGGCGACGCCGTCGATGAACAGCGTGCCACCGTCCGCGTTCCGGACACCCGGCTCGACGCCGCCGAACAGGTGCTCCTCGAGCTGATCGCCGGGCAGGGAGACCGCGTTGACGGACAGGAGCGCGCCGTCGCGGCGCGGCGAGCGCTCGTGGATCCCGCGCGCGAGGATCGCGCGGCCGGTGCCGACCTCGGCGTGCATCCACACGGGCGCGCTGGTCGGCGCGATCAGCGCGAGGCGCCGCTGCAGCTCGACGATGGGCTGGCTGCTCCCGGCGAACAGCGTGTCCCAGTCGAGCAGGTCCAGATCCGGAGCAGAGGTGTCCAACGCGTCACCACCCGTGACCCCTCCACTGTTACCAGGACTTCCCGGTCGCTACAAGTGCATAGAATCTAGCCGATTTCTCGCTACCTCGAGGTAGCGCTACTTCTTCTTCTTGCACGCCGGCGCGTACCCGCCGTCGCACGCCTTGCCGTACAGCTCCTTGGCGCGCGCGGCGTTCTTGTCGACGCCGCCCTTGCCGGCGGCGAGCAGCTCGGCGAGGCCGCTGCACGCGCGCATCGAGCCCTCCTTGCAGCCCTTCTCGAAGAACTGCGCGGCGAGCTTGGGGCTCGCGGTCATGCCGCCCTTGCCCTCGGCGTACAGCGTGCCGAGCCACGCGCAGCCCTCGTACTCCCCGCCGCCGTAGCACGCGCGGCGGAAGGCGTACTGCGCGTCGTTGGCGAGCTTCTTGTCGGCGAGCTTCGCGACGCCGAGGTCGACGCAGCCGGCGCCGTCGCCGGCGAGGCACGCCTTGTCGAGGAGCGCGATCGCGCCGGCGACGTCCTTGGCCGTCCCCTCGCCGCCGAGCTTGGCCGCCGCGAGCGTGCGGCACGCCGGCGCGACGTCCTTCTTGCACGCGCGGTCGGCGTAGGAGGCGGCCTGCTTCCAGTCCTTCGCGACGCCGCTGCCCTCGCGGTACATCGCGGCGAGCGTCGCGCAGCTCGCGGCGTCGTTCGCGTCGCACTGCGCGGCGCAGTCCTTCGCGTCGCCGGGCCGGCACTGGTGCGGCCGGTCGGGCCTGACGCACGCGCCGTCGGCGACGGCGAAGCCGGGTGCGCACGTCGCGACGACGAGGTCGGCGACGGGCGGCGCGCCGGCGGCGGCCCCGATCGGCTCGAGCTCGACGCGGACGAGCGCGCCGCACTGGCCGGGCGGCGTCTTGTCGTCGGGCGTCGACTTCGCGCACGCGTCGAGGTCGCCGTCCTGCGAGCGGACCTGCGTCGCGGACTTCGAGCTGGCCGAGGCGCCCTTGCCGGCGATCTTCGCGCTCGCGCCGACCTCGGCCTTCGAGCCGCTCGCGACCACGAACGCACCGACGGTCGCGGCGCGGACGAAGTGCGTGGTGCCCGTGCAGCCGCCGGTGAGCTCGGCGCGCTCCGCGACCTTCTTCGCCGACGAGCGCTTGCCGACCATCACCATCTGCGCGGCGAGCGTCTCCTCGCGGCCGAGCTTCGCACCGAGGTCGGAGAGCCAGCTCAGGCCGCCGACGGGGAGGTTCGCGGCGACCTCGTCGCTCGAGCTCATCTCGATCTTCTTCTCGCGCCGCGTCGTGCCGATGTAGCCGTAGCCGCCCGCGAGCGTGCACGCCGGCTCGAGCTTGAACGACACGCAGTCGAACTTCACGACGGCGAGCCCCTCCTTCATCGCGGCCTCGAGGTCGCCGCGCAGCTCGGGCGTCCAGTCGACGACCATCAGGTCGTGGCGCTCGGGCGTCCTGCACGCCTCGATCGCCGGCGGCTTCATCGACGGGTCGGCGGCCGCGGCCTTCGGCGGCGCGGGCTGGATGGCCTTGGCCGCCCTGCCGCCGGGACAGCCGGCGAGGAAGAGGAGCGGGACGAGTGTCGGGACGAGGCCGGGTGCACGCATGCGCGCAGTCGTAACACCGATCGCGCG
Organism: Deltaproteobacteria bacterium; assembly: GCA_019637375.1. Classification (GTDB taxonomy): domain Bacteria; phylum Myxococcota_A; class Polyangia; order Haliangiales; family Haliangiaceae; genus JABFXX01. The sequence goes on from JAHBVW010000043.1 coordinate 73,067, forward strand.
CCGGCTTCGCGCGCCGGCGGCACGTGCGTCGAGCCCATCACGCGTTTGCGACAAGCCGCGGGTCGCTGCACGCAGCGGCTACGGCGTGCACGGGTGGACGCCGATCGCGTCGAGCTCGTTCCACCCCGACACCCGCTGCGAGTCGAGGTGGATGCGCACCGACACGATCTTCTCCCGCGTGCAGCGGATCCGGAACGTGCGCCGCTGCGACGTGTTCGGGCTCTCGGCGGGGGCCGTCCCGACGGGGACGTCGATGCGCCGGCCGGTCGCCGTGATGAGCTCGACCTGGTCGATCGCGCCGGGGTTGTACGTCTCGACGACCTCGACCCCGGAGATCGAGCCGGCGTGCGCGAAGCCGACCTCGATGAACTCGTCGCGGTCGTCGGCGCCGAGCGAGGCCCACGCCTTGTCGTTGTCGCCGTACGCCGGGTACACGTTCGGCGGGCCGAGCACCTGCTTCGCCGACCACGCGGTGTCGGTGTACTGCGTCGACACGTCGATCACGGTGGTCGCCCAGTCGATCAGCGACGCATCGAACGGCGCGTCGGGGCGGCGCGGCTTCGCGGTCAGGTGCCGGAGCGAGGCGAGCTCGGCGTCGAGCGCGGCGACCTGCGCGCCGTACTCGCCGTCGCCGATGCGGCCGTTCGCGTGATCGCGGCACACCAGCGCGCGCCGGAGGAGGATGTTGCCGGCCCTGGGCTCGAGGTCCGCGAGGACGACGCCGCCGGGCAGCGCGCACGGGTCCTCGGCGGGCAGCGTCCCACCGGCGGGGCGCCCGCACGCGGCGGTCAGGACGGCGATCCAGGCGAGGCGGTGCATGGAGCTCATGACGTGCGACCGACACGATAGTTTTGCGCGTCCGCTCAGGTGGCCGCAAGCACGACCGTCGAGCGGGCCGGGAGGGCCAGGCCGTCGCGCGTCAGCGGGGCGGGCGTGCCGTGGCCGCCGTAGCGCGGGTCCTCGGTCGAGAACAGGGTGCGCCACGCGCCGTCGCCGTCACCATCGCCGTGGGGGGCGAGCAGGGGTTCGGCCACGAACGCCCGGCGCAGCATCGGGCCGAGGTTCGCGAGGAGGAGGCGGTGTGGGTAACGGACGACGACCACGTGGTCGCCGAGGGCGGCGGTGTCGATCGCATCGGAGGTGAACGCGGGGTCGTCGCGGCGCAGATGCAGGAGATCGCGGTGGAAGGCGACCGCCTCGCCGGAGACGTCGCGCTCGTCCTCGTCGAGGATGCACGCCTCGAACGTCGCGCGCGCGCATGGATCGCGGCGCGCCGCCTGCGCCTCGGGGGTGCCGAGGTGGGCGAACTGGGCGGCCAGCTCGCGCCGCCCGCGGCGCACGGCGGCGGCGAGCTCGCCGGTGTGCGCGCAGAAGAACTCGAACGGCCGGCGCGATCCGCTCTCCTGCCCCTGGAACAGCATCGGCACGCTCGGCGACAGGAGGAGCAGGGCGGTGAGCGCGCGCAGCGTCGCGGGATCGACGAGCTCGGCGAGGCGCTCGCCGAACATGAGGTGCGCGACCTGGTCGTGGTTCTCGAGGAAGTGGACGAACCGCGTGCGTGCGAGGCCGCCGGTCGCGGTGCCGCGCCGCTCGCGCGGCCACGGGTACGGCTGGCCCTGGTAGAGGAAGCCGTGCCCGACGGCGGCGGCGAGCTCGCGCGCCGTGCCGCGGTAGGCGGCGAGGTAGCCGTCGGCGACGCCGGTCGCCGCGACGCGCGCGGCGTGGTGGAAGTCGTCGTTCCACACGGCGTCGAGGCCGTAGGTGCGGAGGAGGGTCGCGTCCTGGCGCTCGTCCTCGGCGACGATCCACAGCGTGCGGTGCGGTGCCGCGAGCCGCGCCGCCGCGACGAGCTCCTCGAGGATGTGCGGGTCGCTCGCGTCGCGGATCGCGTGCACGGCGTCGAGGCGCAGCCCGTCGAGGTGGTACTCGTCGATCCAGTGCTGCGCGTTCGCGACGAACAGCTCGCGCACGGCGGGCCGCGCGAAGTCGAGCGCGTCGCCCCAGTCGGTGCGGTCGCGCAGGAAGTACGGGCCGAACGCGGGCAGGAAGTTCCCCGACGGACCGAGGTGGTTGTAGACGACGTCGAGCACGACCGCGAGCCCGCGCGCGTGGGCGGCGTCGACGAAGCGGCGCAGGTCGTCGGGCTCACCGTACGCGTGCGACGGCGCGAACAGGTTCACGCCGTCGTAGCCCCAGTTGTACGCGCCGTCCCACCCGGCGACGGGCATCAGCTCGACGGTGGTGACGCCGAGCTCGGCGAGGTAGGGCAGGTGGCGCTGCGCCGCCGCGAACGTGCCGGCGCGCGTGAACGTGCCGACGTGGAGCTCGTAGACGACGTGGCGGTGCGCGGGCAGGCCGCGCCACGCGGCGTCGGTCCACGCGAACGCGCCCGGATCGACGACCTGCGACGGGCCGAACGGGCCCGCGGGCTGGAACCGCGACGCCGGATCGGGGAGCAGCTGCCCGCCGCAGCGGAGGCGATAGCGCGCGCCGGCGCCGATGCCCGCGACGAGGCCCGACGCATAGCCGCCGTCCTCGCGGGCGAGCACGAGCTCGCGCGCCGGATCCTCGACGACGACCGCGACGGCGTCGGCGTGGGGCGCCCACACGCGGAAGTGCACGCCGTCGCCGGTGACCTCCGCCCCGACGGGGCGGCGCCGCGTCATCGCGGGCCCTCGCGCACCAGCACGGCGACGGGGAAGCTGCCCCACAGCGCGGCGAGCGCGACCGTGCCGGCGTGCGTGCGATCGGACAGCGCGTCGTGCCACGGGCCCGGCGCGAGCGTCAGCGACGTCTCCGGATCGACGAGGCCGATCCGCGGCACGGCGCACACGAGGTCGTCGCCGCGCCCGAACGCGAACACGCGATCGGCGCGCGGGCCCGCCGCGAACAGCGGGCGGTACGGCGCTGTGAACAGGTGCGGGCGGGCGCGGCGCAGGCGGAGGATGCGGCGGATCGTCCACAGCTTGCCGAGCGCGAGGTCGGTGCCGAGGTCCTCGACGCGGCATGCGCCGAGCGCGCGCAGGACCTCGCGGCGCTCGGCGAAGTCGACGCGGCGGCGGTTGTCGGGATCGACGAGCGAGCCGTCGGCGAGCTCGCAGCCCTGGTAGATGTCGGGCACGCCAGGCGCGCACAGCTTGAGCGCGAGCTGCGCGAGCGAGTTGGCGCGGGCGCGCGGCGCGAGGCGCTCGACGAACGCCGCGAGCTCGCCGGTCAGCGCCTCGTCGGCGAGGACGCCGCGCACCCAGCGCAGCAGCGCCTCCTCGAACGGCGCGTCGGGGGCGCGCCAGCTCGTGCGCAGGCGGGCCTCGCGCGCGGCCTTCGTCGCGTACGCGCACGCGCGCTCGGCGTCGATCGGCCACGCGCCGACGAGCGTCTGCCACAACAGGTACTCGAGCGTGCGGTCGGGCGCGACGCCGCCCCAGTGATGCTCGGCGCGCGCCCGCCAGCGCTCGACGGCGGACGCCCAGGCGGTGGGCTGCTCCGACAGGACGGCGATCCGCGCGCGCACGTCCTCGCCGCGCTTGGTGTCGTGCGTGGACGTCGCGAGCAGCGTCCGCGGCGCGGACGATGCGAAGGCGCGGTGGACCTCCTCGGGAGGTACCGCGAACACTGCGGGATCGGAGCCGACCTCGCAGCGCGCGGCGAGGCGGACGAGGCGATAGCCGGTCGTGTCCTCGTCGCCCTTGGCCACGATCGCGCCGGTCACCTGCTGCGCGACGAAGGCGAGCTCGCGCGCGTCGGCGTTCGACACCTGGTGCGCGAGCGCGGCCTCGAGGAACGCGACGAGATCGCGGTCGCAGCCGGCGGCGACCGCGCGCTGCGCGGCGACGGCGATGCGATCGCGGTCGCAGCTGTTGCCCGACGCGTCGGTGAAGTACGTGCGGTACACCGGGTAGCCGGCGAAGATCTCGACGAGGGCCTGCTCGACCTCGCGCCGCGTGAAGTCGCGGCACGCCGGGCTCGACGCGCACGCGCGCGCCGCCAGCTCGACGAGCCGCGCGACCTCGCTGTGCAGGACGTCGCCGGCGACGAGCCGGCGCGCCGCGCGCCGCGTGCCCTCGGGATCGAACGGGGCGCCGGCGTACGCCTCGAACGCGGCCGTCAGCGCGGCCTCGCCGGCGGGGTCGACGAGCAGACCGGTGACGCGGTCGAGGAAGTCGTAGCCCGTCGAGCCGTCGATCGGCCACGCGGGGATGCACTCCTCGCGGCCGAGGATCTTCTCGACGACGATCCACGCGTTCGGCGCGAGCTCGCGCAGCCGGGTGAGGTACGCGCCCGGGTCGCGCAGGCCGTCGACGTGATCGATGCGGACGCCCGCGATCGTGCCGTCGGCGAGCCACGCGAGGATGCGCTCGTGGCTGGCGTCGAACACGTCGGCGTCCTCCATGTGGAGGCCGACGAGCGTGTTGATGTCGAAGAAGCGGCGGTACGTGAGCTCGCTCGTCGACACCGACCAGTGCACGAGCCGGTACGGCTGCGCCTCGAGCGCGGCGTCGAGCTCGACGCGGTCCGCGTTGACGGCGGCGACCTCGGCGTCGATCGCCGACGCGCACGCCGCGTCCTTGCACAGCTCGCGCAGCCGCGCCTCGATCACCGCCTTGTCGCGGTGCCGGCGCCGGCGCGTCGCCCGCTCGTCGAGGCGCACGTCGCGCGGTAGCTCCGCCAGCGCGTCGCCGAGGTACGCGAGCTCGGGGCGCCGCGCGCGCTCGCCGGCGCGCCGCACGATCGTGCCGCGCGACTCCGGCGCCATCGGCAGGCGGAGGTCGCCGGCGCGCACCTCGAAGCCGCCGGCGCCGTCGTGGACGAGGCCGAGGCGCCCGGTGACGAGCGCGCGCCCGTAGCGCTCGCCGAGGACCGGCAGGGTCACGCGATCCTCGCCCGCGCGCCAGTCGACGTCGAAGTAGTGCGCGTAGTAGCTCGCGGGGCCGTTCTCGAGGACGTCGACCCACCAGCGGTTCGTGGTGCCCGCGATCGACATGTGGTTCGGCACGATGTCGACGAGCAGCGCGAGGCCATGCCGCAGCGCCTCGCCGGCGAGGAGATCGAGGCCGAGCTCGCCGCCGAGGACGGGGCTCGCGCGCGACGGATCGACGACGTCGTAGCCGTGCGTCGAGCCCTCGGCGGCCTGCAGGATCGGCGACAGGTACAGGTGCGTGATGCCGAGCTCGGCGAAGTACGGCACGAGCTCGCGGACGTCGGAGAACGTGAAGCCGGCGTGGAGCTGCAGGCGGTACGTCGCCGTCACGCCGCCTCCAGCCGCAGCACCCACAGCGAGCGGCCGGGCATCTCGATCGCCGAGCCCGCGGCGTGGCGGTCGCCGGGCTCGCGGCGGCCCGCGGCAAAGCCGCGCACGGTGTCGAGCACGCGGCGCCACGCCGCGCCCCACGACGGGGCGGGCAGCGTGATCGTCGCCGGCTCGGGGCTCGCGTGGAACACGATGAGGAACGTGTCGTCGACGATCGCGTTGCCGCGCGTGTCGGGCACCGCGATGCCGTGGCCGTCGAGGAACACCTGCACCGTGCGCAGGAGCTCCTGCTCCCACTGGTCGTCGGTCATCTCGTGGCCGTCGGGGCCGAACCACGCGATGTCGGGCAGCGCGCGCCCCGACGGGCGAGGGCGGATCGGCCGGCCCTGGAACCAGCCGCGCCGGCGGAACACCTCGTGGTCGCGGCGCAGCTGCGCGAGGCGCCGCGCGAACTCGAGCAGCTCGGTGTCGGCGCTCGCCCAGTCGATCCACGACAGCTCGTTGTCCTGGCAGTACGCGTTGTTGTTGCCGCGCTGCGTGCGGCCGAGCTCGTCGCCGGCGAGCAGCATCGGCACGCCCTGCGAGAGGAACAGCGTCGCGAGCATGTTGCGCTGCTGGCGCGCGCGCAGCGCCTCGACCTCGGGGTCGTCGCTCGGGCCCTCGACGCCGCAGTTCCACGACCGGTTGTGGTTCTCGCCGTCGCGGTTGTCCTCGCCGTTGGCCTCGTTGTGCTTCTCGTTGTACGAGACGAGGTCGCGCAGCGTGAACCCGTCGTGCGCCGTGACGAAGTTGATCGACGCGTGCGGGAAGCGCACGCCGGGTGCGTACAGGTCGGAGCTGCCGGTGAAGCGCGCGCCGAGCTCGGGGAGGGAGTTGGGCTCGCTGCGCCAGCAGTCGCGGATCCAGTCGCGGTACTTGCCGTTCCACTCCGACCACAGCGGCGGGAAGTTGCCGACTTGATATCCGCCCTCGCCGACGTCCCACGGCTCGGCGATCAGCTTCGCGCGCGACACGACGGGGTCCTGCTGGATGAGGTCGAAGAACGCGCCGAGGCGATCGACCTCGTGGAGGCCGCGGGCGAGCGTCGACGCGAGGTCGAAGCGGAAGCCGTCGACGTGCATCTCCTCGATCCAGTAGCGGAGCGAGTCCATCACGAGCTGCAGCACGTGCGGGTGCCGCATGTTGAGCGTGTTGCCGGTGCCCGTGTAGTCCATGTAGTAGAGCGGGCTGTCGCCGACGAGGCGGTAGTACGCGGCGTTGTCGAGGCCGCGCATCGACAGGACGGGGCCCTCGTGGCTGCCCTCGGCGGTGTGGTTGTAGACGACGTCGAGGATGACCTCGATGCCGGCCTGGTGGAGTGCGCGCACGAGCTGCTTGAACTCGGCGACCGCGGCCGCCGGCGTGCGCACGCTCGCGTAGTCGGTGTGCGGCGCGAAGTAGCCGATCGAGTGGTAGCCCCAGTAGTTGCGCAGGCCGCGCTCGAGGAGGAAGCCGTCGTGCACGAACGCGTGGATCGGCAGGAGCTCGACGGCGGTGATGCCGAGCGCGCGCAGGTAGCGGATCGATGCGGGGTGGGCGAGGCCGGCGTACGTACCGCGCAGCTCGGGCGGCACCTCGGGGTGGCGCATCGTGAAGCCCTTCACGTGCAGCTCGTAGATCACGGTCTCGTTCCACGGGATCTCGAGGCGGCGGTCGTTGCCCCAGTCGAAGTACGGCTGCGCGACGACGGAGCGGAACGTGTACGGCGCGCTGTCGACCGTCGACATGCGCTCGCCGTCGTCGCCGCGCAGCGCGGCGTCCCACGTCAGCTCGCGCCCGATCGCGCGCGCGTACGGATCGACGAGCAGCTTGTGCGGGTTGCAGCGCAGGCCGCGCGCCGGATCCCACGGGCCGTCGACGCGATAACCGTACGCCTGGCCGGGCCCGACCTCGGGGAGGTACGCGTGCCACACCGAGCCGATGCCGCACGTGAGCGGGATGCGGCGCTCGCCGTCGTCGGGATCGAACAGGCACAGCGTCACGCTCGTCGCGACGCTCGAGTACACGGCGAAGTTGGTGCCGCTGCCGTCGAAGCTCGCGCCGAGCGGCGCCGGCTTGCCGGGCCACACCGCGCTCAGCTTGTGGAGCGGCCCACCCGGGGGACTGTGCATCCTCCGTGCTCGAGCAACCCACATGCCATGCGGCACGGTCGAGAACGCCGCGCATGCATCGCGAGGTGCGAGGATCCGCGCGTGCGCGATCGCCCGAGCGTGCAGGCGCGCGCGTCGAGTCGCGCGGAGCACCGCGATCCCGGGGGGCATGTCGCGTGCACCCCGGCGCCGGCACCATGGCTCTACGTCTGCTCAAGGAGCGCGGCGTCCCGATCGACCGGCAGCACTTCAACTGGCGGGAGCTCGCACCGCCGACGATCAGCAAGCTCGACTGCGATGCGTGGACGCGCGTGCGGATCATCCTGATGAACGGGATCGAGGCGAGCTCGATCCGGTTCAGCCACGCGGCGGCGCGCCTCTACGGTGGGCTGCAGCAGCCGCTCGCGATGATCCGGCGCGCGGAGCAGCACCAGCAGACGATGGTGAACTGGCTGCTGCCCGCGGATCAGACGCCGTCGGAGACGACGATCGCGTACGAGCAGGTCGCGATCGAGGTGACGGCGGCGCTCGCGCTCGAGGAGCCGGATCCGTACCTGGCCGCGATGTACCGGTTCGGGCTCCTCGAGGACTTCGATCACCTGTATCGGTTCGCCGCGATGATGGACCGGCTCGAGGGCAAGGACGCGAACGCGATCCTGCAGGGCTACACCGACATCCTCCCGGGGCGGCCGACGTCGATCGAGCACCGCCACCCGCTCGACGACCTGCGCCGCCCGTACGACCACCACCGCGCGGAGCTTGCGACGAAGCTGCACGCGCTCACGCTCGTCGGCGCCGAGCAGCAGACGCACGACTACTACATGACGGTCGGCCCGATGTTCGCCGATCCGACGGCGCGCGAGCTGTACGCCGAGATCGCGTCCGTCGAGGAGCAGCACGTCACGCACTACGAGTCGCTGTGCGATCCGCAGGAGTCGATCCTCGAGAAGTGGCTGCTCCACGAGGCGTGCGAGGCGTACAACTACTGGAGCTGCGTCGAGTCCGAGACGGATCCGCGCGTGAAGGCGATCTGGGAGCGCATGCTCGACTACGAGCTCGGGCACGTGCACCACGTCGCGCGGCTGTACGAGACGCACGAGCGCCGCGACGCCGAGGAGATCGTCGACGCGCCGCTGCGCCAGCCGATCGGCTTCGAGCCGCACCGCGACTTCGTGCGCGACGTGCTGCGCCGCGAGGGCGGGCTGGCGGCCGACGGGCCGCGCCTCGTCGATCGCGAGCACGAGCCCGAGCGCACGCGCCAGGTCCGCGCGCGGCTCAACGCGAAGGACCAGCCGTCGAACGTCGTCGCGGCGGGGTGGAGCTGGAACCCCGGCGGCGAGCTGGTGCGCCGGCTCGACGGCCGCAAGGCCGGGACGGCCGGGAGGGGAGGTGTGCCGTGAACCACAGGTCGCACAGGTCCACCGGCGTGCAGCCCGGCGACAACCACACCGGCGTCGCGATGCACCCCGACTTCGTCGCCGAGATGGTCGAGGGCGCGACGGAGTTCGGGCCGACGAGCGGCGGCGGCGCCGAGCTGATCGCCGAGGCGCGCGTGCGCGCGGCGCGGCGGGCGCCGCCGGTCGGCACGATGCCGCCGTCGATGCCCGGGGCCGACGTGCCGCTCGAGCGGCTGCCGCTCCTCGACAAGCTCGGCGCCCGCCTGCAGTTCGAGCGCACGGGCGTGCGCCTGTACGAGGCGCTGCTGTCCAAGCTCGAGGCGTTCGGCGGCTTCGACGGCGGCCCGTCGCGCGACGACCTCGAGCAGATCCGCGACGACGAGCTGCGCCACTTCGCGCTGGCCCAGCAGCTGGTCGTGAACCTCGGCGGGGATCCGACGGTGGTGACGCCGTGTGCGAACCTCCAGGCGGTCGCCGTGCGGGGCGTGTGCGACGTGCTCGTCGATCCGCGCGCGACGCTCGTCGAGGGGCTCGAGGCCATCCTCGTCGCCGAGCTCGTCGACCGCGAGAGCTGGGACCACCTGGCGATCCAGCTCGGGCTCGCCGGCGACGCGGCGATCGAGGCGAAGGCCCGCGAGGCAGAGCGCACGGAGGGCGATCATCTCGCCCGCGTGCGCACCTGGCTCGCGGCCGCGGACAGGCTCGTCACGCGTCCGCTGCACTGACGCGGCTCACCACATCGCGGTGTAGCCGACGTTGATGCGCAGCGCGCTCGACACCGACAGCAGGGTGACGTCGCGCATGTCTCCGACGCTGACGCGGTCGACGTTGTGCGTCGTGTACTCGTACGACAGCGACGGGGTCAGGACGCCGGAGCGACCTACGAGGAGGTTCGCGCCGATGCGCGGTGCGATCGCGAGGCCGGTGCCGAGCGTGTGCTCGTACGCCGCGCCGACGCCGAGGCCCATGAAGCCGAACGTCGTGCGGTTGAACGGCAGGTGATACGAGGGCTCGATCACCGCCGACCACACCGTCGCCTCCTCGTCGTTCGCCTTGATGTTCGACACGCCCAGGATCGCCGACAGCTCGAGGTTCTCGGCGACGAACCAGCCGATCATCGGCGAGAAGTTCACCGTGCGGAAGTCGGGCGCCATCATGAGGCCGGCGGAGCCGCCGAGCTCGAGGACGCCGGGGCGGCCGTACGCGACCGGGCCGCCGATGCCCGCCTGACTCACCACGCCGCCCGGCGGCAGGGTGACATCCGGCGACGCGACGGGCGGCGCGGGGTCGTTCGTCGAGACCGGCGCGGGCAGGTTCTCCTGCGGCGTCGGCGGCGCCGTCTTCTGCGTCGGGTCGTCCGCGGGCGGTGGATCGTCCGCGAAGGCCGGGGCGGCGATCGCGAGCAGGGTGAACGAAGCGAGGATCGGGGTCGAGTGCAAACGCATACGAGGGTCTCCTTCTCCGCTGGAGAAAAAGCGCGGAGGTTGCGGCCGCACCGAAATGCGTGCCGATCGGAGACACAGCAACGGGCGTACCACTGCGAACACCTCGCGATCGGCGCCGAACTCGGCATCCGTCGCGGCACGACGCCGCCTCGCCGGCAGTTTCCGCGTGCGTGGCCGACGCACCTTGGTGCGCGCCGGCACGCGCGCGAAGCTCGCTGCGAGGTTTCTTTAGGTATCCTGCGCGGCGTGACGCGCCTCGTGATCCTCGGCGCCGGTGCGATCGGCGGCGCGATCGCCGGTCTCCTCGCGCGCGCGGGTCGCGAGGTCCTGGTCATCGCGCGCGGTGCGCACCTCGCGCGGCTGCGCGCCGAGGGCCTGCGCGTCGAGCGGCCGGGCGAGACGTTCGTCGTGCGGCCGCCGGCGGTCGCGGCGGGCGAGCCGATCGCGTGGCGCGGCGACGACATCCTCGTGCTCGCGACGAAGACGCAGGACGCCGCGGGTGCGCTCGACGAGCTCGGCGCGCCGGCCGGCGTGCCCGTCGCCTGCTTCACGAACGGCGTCGAGGCCGAGCGCATCGCGCTGCGCCGCGCGCGCGAGGTGTGCGGCGTCGCCGTGATGATGCCGGCGACGTACCTCGAGCCGGGGGTCGTGCAGGCGTGGGCCGCGCCGGCGCCGGGCGCGCTCGATCTCGGCCGCTACCCCGACGGCTCTGGTGGACAAGGCGTCGCGCCGGCGCTCGCCGCCGAGCTCGCGATGGCCGGGTTCGACGCGGCCGTGCGCGCGGACGTCATGCGGTGGAAGCGCGGCAAGCTGCTGTCGAACCTCGCGAACGGCGCGGAGGCGCTGTGCGGACCGTCCGCGCGCCGCACGGCCCTGTTCGACGCTGCGCGCGCCGAGGGCCGCGCGTGCTTCTCCGCCGCGGGCCTGTCGTGCACCTCCGAGGAGGAGGACGCGGCGCGGCGGCAGGGCTACGCGTCGCAGCCGATCGGCGGCGCCACGCGCGGCGGCGGCTCGACGTGGCAGAGCCTCGTGCGCGGCGGCTCGCTCGAGGTCGCGTACCTGAACGGCGAGATCTCGCTGCTCGGGCGCCTGCACGGCGTGCCGACGCCGATCAACGACGGCCTGGCGCGCGTCGTCGCCGAGGCGGTGCGCGCGGGCGCCACACCGGGCGCGATGTCCGTCGCGGAGCTCGCGGCGCGCGTCGCCAGGACAGGCGGTCGGCTTGCAGCGCGCTCTTGAAGTCCTTGATGAAATTCGCCGCCTGTCCGCGTGCGCAGTACGCGACATCGTAGATCACGCCTAGCGCGGACCATT
>JAHBVW010000044.1 GCA_019637375.1 Deltaproteobacteria bacterium
CGGCGTCCCAGAGTTGGCCGAGCACGTTGATGATGAACATCGACATCGCCACGAGCACCGCGAAGCCGACGGCGCGCCAGCGGTTCCGGTTCGCCGAAGAGATCGCGAGCGTCAGCCCGCTGAGCGCGAACATGAGCGCCGCGAGGTTCAGGATCGCCCACGGCTGCCCGGCCGCGTCGACCGGCAGTTCGTCGGGTCCCTTCGGCAGCGCCATGCCCCCGGGCATCTTCGGCAGCTTTTCCAAAATCGAATAATCGACCGTGAACGGACCGACCATCGCCAGCCCCGCGCGTGTGCCGGCGAGGATGCTCAGGCAGATAATCGGGATCACGATCGCGTCGATGATGAGATGCGCGAAGATGAGCCGATTCCGCGGCACCGGTTGCGAGAGGAGCAGTTCCATCGTGCCGCGATCGAGTTCGCCCGCGACCGCCCCGCCGGCGCGGCCGATCGCCCAGATGCCGGTCAGCATCAGCACCACCGGATGCAGCAGTTCCACCGCGAGGAAGTCCGTTGGCTTCTCGAACTGCACGTCCGCCCCGCCAAGAACCGATTGCGACACCTTGCCCGGCCCCTTGAAAATCACTTCGTCGAATAGCTTCGGGTTGATCTTGCTGACGGCGGCGAGACCGTTGAAGAACGGCGCGATCTCCGTCGTCACGCGCTGTGCGATCTTTACCCAGAGCAACGAGAAGAAGAAGAGCAGCAGCGACACGACCAGCAACGGCCAGCGCACGTCGCGGAGGAGCTTGCGGACGAGTGTGAGCGTCATGGGGCTATGTTAGGACGCGATCGCGTCGCGGAGACGATGGAGGAACCGCGCGACCTCGCGCGGCGAGTCGACGCAGTAGCGAGCGGCGGTCGGGCGCGGATCGCCAACGCGGATCGTGATGCCGTCGGGGAGCGCTTCGAACGCGTCTTCGTCGGTGAGCTCGTCGCCGAGAAAGATCGGCAGCGCGTCGGGGCCGGACTGGTGTTCGCGAAGCCGCAGCGCGGCGGTGCCTTTGTGGCCGGCTCCGACGGGGCGCACCTCGCTGCCGTGGACGCCGTGCCGGGCGAACAACATCGGTACCCCTGCGATCGCGGCATCGATCGCGGCCACGGCGATGCGGCGGATTTCCATTGGCGAAGCATAATAATCGACGGCGAGCGAGAACCGCTTGTCCTGCACCGTGATGCCGGGCCGGCCGACGAGTTCGTCCGCCAGTCGAAGGGCCGTGCGCTCCAGCGGCTCGCGCGCGAGCACGGCCGCCGCGTCGCGATGATCCAGTCCGAGCGCCTGAATCTCGAGGCCGTGATTGCCGGCGTAGGCAATTTCGTGGACGGCGACGAGGCGACGGATGTCGGCGAGCGATCGCCCCGTGACGACCGCGACGCGGCACCGGGGAAGGGTGCCCAGCTCGCGCAGCAAGTCCATCACCTGCGGATCGAGCGCGACGTCGCCGGGGTTGGCCGCATGCGGGACGAGCGTGCCGTCGAAGTCGGTACCGAGCCAGACCGCCGGCGCGGATCGAATCCGTTCGAGTACTGAATCGAGTTCGTCGAAGAGGTCCGCCGTCATTCCTGGAACTCGAACTTGAGCAATTCGGAGAGAACCTTACCGCCCCAACGGTAGACGTTGTACTTCTCCACTTGTTCGCGGAGCTTCTTCATGCGGCGCTGGCGCTCGGCGTCGGGCATGATGATCGCCTGGTGCATCGCGTCGGCGATCTCGTGCACGGCGAATGGGTTGACCAGCAGCGCCTCGGGCAGTTCGCGGGCGCTACCGGTGAAGCGGCTGAGGATCAGCACGCCGTCGTCGTCGGTGCGGCTGGCGATGAATTCCTTGGCCACGAGGTTCATGCCGTCGTGCAGGCTGCTGATGACGCAGAAGCGGCCAAGGCGGTGCAGCGCCGTCATGTCGGTCGGCCCCTGGTATTCCTTGACATAGACGATCGGCTCCCAACCGCGGTCCCGCCAGCGGAAGTTGATCTGCTCGACGAGCGAATCGACTTCCTGCGCGAGCCGCTGGTAGGCGGGCACCCGCAGCCGGCTGGGCACCGCCACCTGCACGAATGCCAGCTTGCGGCGGTATTCCGGGAAATGCTCGAAGAGATAATCGATTGCTTGGAGCCGTTGTGGGATCCCCTTGGTGTAGTCGAGGCGCTCGATCCCGACGCCGATGAACTCGACGCGGCGATCGATGCGCTTGCGCCACTTGGCCATCGCGGCCTTCACCGCCGGCGAGTCGGCGACGGTCGTGAGTTCCTCGTAGTCGACGCCGATGGGGAACGGCCTCACGAGCGTGGTGTGCCCGGCGCGCTCGATGTTGAAATGTTCGGTGTCGACGCGCGCCTCGATCATCCGGTCGATGGTGTCGAGGAAGTTCTGGCAATGGTAGCGGATATGGAAGCCGAGCAGGTCGTTGCCGAGCAGGCCGTCGATCAGCTCTTCCTTCCACGGGAAGACGCGGAAGACTTCGCGGTTCGGCCAGGGGATATGCCAGAACTGCGCCACGATGAGCTTCGGGTTCGCCTCCTTGAGCATGCGGGGCAGCAGGCCGAAGTGGTAGTCCTGGATGAAGACGAACGCGGGGTCCCCGCCGGTCTCCTGCAGTACGGCGTCGGCGTAGAGCCGGTTGACCGCCTTGTACTGCTCCCAGTCGGACGGGCGGAAGTGCGGCGGCGTGAAGGTGACGAGGCAGAGCGGATAGATGCCGTCGTTGGCCATGCCGTCGTAGAAGCCGCGCTCCTGTTCCTTCGTCAGCCAGATGCGGCGGAGTGTGTACTTGGGGTCTTCGGGCGGTACGCGGATGCGGTCGAACTCGTCGACGACTTCGCGGTCGGCGCCGCCGCTGCCGTGCGCGACCCACACGCCGGAGCACGCGCGCAGCACGGGCTCGAGCGCGGTCACGAGGCCGCTCGCCGGGTGCTGCACGCGGATGCCCTCCGCCGTCTGCTCGTGCACGTACGGCTCGCGGTTCGCGAGGAGCACGATGCGCTCGCCGCGCAGGTGCTCGCGCAGCGCGGCGCGCAGCCGCTCCGGCCCCCACATCCCGCCGCGCACCTTGTCGTCGTGCGTGTCGTCGGCGACCTGGTCGGCGACCATGCGCACCTCGCGCACGAGCGGCAGGAACGCGCGCGACGGGTTGCCGGCGAGCGCGCTGCGCAGCTCGCCCGTCCAGCCGCGCCACGCGATGCGCGTCGCGATCAGCGTCGTGCCGATCGCGCCGGCGGCGAGCACGACGAGCCCGATCAGCGCGAGCACGCGCAGCGAGCGCTCGCGGTGCCGGAGGTCCGCCAGGTCGTGGACGAGGAGCACGCTGCCGAACACGCGGCCGTCGCGCTCGAGGCGCGTCGCCGTCGTGCGGAACGCGGGCGCCGAGCTCGCGTCCTGCAGCGTCTCGGCGTCGGGGTCGCAGCTGCCCGGCCCGAGCGTCATGAAGTCCGCGGTCGACGCGACGACCTCGCCCGACGGCACGCACGCCGCGGCCGCGCGGATGTGGTCGCCGCGCGCCATGTCGGCCAGGATGGGGGCGAGTGCGTCGGGGTCACCCCAGTGGCGCGCGAGTCCGGAGCGGGCCGACTCGACCGCGACCTGCGCGCGCGACGCGATGTCCGCGTTCCACCACGCGTGGGTGCGGTCCGCGAGCGCGACGTACGCCACCAGCACGAGGAGCGCCAGGCCCGATATCAGAAAAACCAGGAAGCGGACCACGTTGCGCACTTTTCGGGCTACCACGTGTCGACCTGGGCGCCGAGTGTGCGCCGAGTGTGCGCGTGGTAAACGCGAGATAGATGCAGCTGGCTGACATCGGAATCATCGGCAACTGCCAACTCTCCGCGCACGTCACGCACGCTGGTTCGATGGAGTGGGCGTGCATGCCACGCTTCGATTCCCCACCGGTGTTCGGCGCACTGCTCGATCCCGACGGTGGGCGCTTCTCGATCGCTCCCGCCGATCGCCGCGTCGGCGTGCAGCGCTACCTGCCGAACACCAACATCCTCGAGACGCGCTTCGTGTGCGACGACGGTGCGTTCCGCGTGCTCGACTTCGCGCCGCGCTTCATGCAGCACGACCGCAGCTTCCGCCCGACGAAGCTGATCCGGATCGTCGAGCCGCTGTCGGGCACGCCGCGCATCCGCGTGCTGTGCGATCCGGTGCTCGGCTGGTCGAAGAAGCGGCCGGGCCGCGAGATCGGTTCGCACCACATCGCGTTCCTCGGCTTCGACGCGCACCTGCGCCTCACGACGGACGCCCCGCTCACGTACCTCAACGACGAGCCGTTCGCGCTCACCGACCGCATGCACTTCGTGCTGTCGTGGGGCCAGCCCGTCGAGGAGCCGCTCGTACCTCTGTGCGATCGCTTCCTGCGCGAGACGACGCGCTACTGGCAGACGTGGGTGAAGCACTGCGCGATCCCGTCGGTGTTCCAGGAGGAGGTCATCCGCGCCGCGCTCACGCTCAAGCTGCACTGCTTCGAGGACACGGGCGCGATCGTCGCCGCGCTGACGACGTCGATCCCCGAGTCGCCGGGATCCGGACGCACGTGGGACTACCGCTACTGCTGGCTGCGCGACACGTTCTACACGCTCGGCGCGCTGCGCCTGCTCGGCCACTTCGAGGAGCGCGAGGGCTTCCTGCACTACCTGCTCAACGTCGCGTCGTCGGCGCCGAACCTCGAGCTCGCGCCGCTGTACGGCATCGACGGCAAGCCGTGTCCGCCCGAGCGCACGCTCGAGAACTGGGTGGGCTACAAGGGCGAGGGGCCGGTGCGCGTCGGCAACGACGCGGCGACGCACCTGCAGCACGACGTGTTCGGCGAGATGGTGCTCGCGCTCGCGCCGATCTTCCTCGACGCGCGCTTCCGCGAGGCGGCCACGCCGCCGGTGCTCGATCTCGTCGAGCGGCTCGCCCGGCGCGCGATCGCCGTCGCCGGCCAGCCCGACGCCGGCATCTGGGAGTTCCGCTCGCGCTGGCGCCCGCAGACGTTCTCGACGGTGATGTGCTGGGCCGCCGCCGACCGCGCCGCGCGCATCGCGCGCCGGTTCCGCCCCGAGCACGCCGACGAGCTCGGCGCCGCGGCGAACAACATCCGCAACCTGATCCTGCGCGAGGCGGTCGATCCGAAGCGCAACTGCCTCACCGCCGACCACGGCGGCACCGAGGTCGACGCCGCGCTCCTGCAGGCGGTCACGCTCAACCTCCTGCCCGCCGACGACCCGCGCCTGATCGCCACCGTCGAGTGCGTCCGCACCGACCTCGACCACGGCGGCTGGCTGCGCCGCTACCGCACCGTCGACGATTTCGGCATCCCCGCCGTCGCGTTCACGATCTGCACGTTCTGGCTCGTCGACGCGCTCGCGCGCATCGGCCGCATCGAGGAGGCGCGCATCGTCATGGAGCGCGTGCGCTCGATCCCGTCGCCGCTCGGCCTCCTGTCCGAGGACGTCGACCCGACCTCCGGCACGATGTGGGGCAACTACCCGCAGGCCTACTCGCACGTCGGCCTGATCCACGGCGCGTTCGCCGTCGCGCCGAAGTGGTCCGAGGTCGGCTGATCAGCTCGCGGCGTCGGCGAACACGCGCACGCGGCGCGGCGAGACGTGGACCGTGTCGCCGTGCGCGAGGGCGAGCTCGGCGAAGCTCTCGGCGGGGACCTCGACGTCGATCAGCGCGTCGTGATCGACGGCGCGCAGCTGGACCTTGACCATGGGTCCGGTCGGGTTGACGTGGACGATCGTCGCGGCGAGGCTGCCGTCGCCGCCGCGCTCGCGCGCGATCTTCATCTCGTGCGGGCGGACGAACACCGTCTCGCCGCGCCCGGGGAGGCGGTTGACGTTGCCGAGGAAGTCCATCACGAACGCGTTCGCGGGCTGCTCGAACACGTCGGCGGGCGTGCCGGCCTGCTCGATCCTGCCGCGGTTCATGACGACGACGCGGTCGGCGACCTCGAACGCCTCCTCCTGATCGTGCGTGACGAACACGCTCGTCACGTGGATCTCCTCGTGCAGGCGGCGCAGCCAGCGGCGCAGCTCCTGGCGCACCTTCGCGTCGAGCGCACCGAACGGCTCGTCGAGGAGCAGCACGCGCGGGCGGGCGGCGAGGGCGCGCGCGAGGGCCACGCGCTGGCGCTGGCCGCCGGAGAGCTGCGACGGATAGCGATCGCCGTGGCCGTCGAGGCGGATCAGGTGCAGGAGCTCGTCGACGCGCGCGGCGCGCTCGCGGTCGCCGACGCCGCGGACGCGCAGCCCGTAGCCGATGTTGTCGGCGATCGTCATGTGCCGGAACAGCGCGTAGTGCTGGAACACGAAGCCGACGTTGCGGTCCTGCGCGGCGTCGTGCGTGACGTCCTCGGCGTGGTGGAGGACGCGGCCGGCGTCGGCGACCTCGAGGCCGGCGATGATGCGCAGGAGCGTGGTCTTGCCGCAGCCCGACGGGCCGAGCAGCGCGAGCAGCGCGCCGTCGGGGACCTCGAGGCTGACGTCGTCGAGGGCGAGGAAGTCGCCGAAGCGCTTCACGACATGCGACACGGAGATCGTCACGGTGTGCCTTTCGCGCGGCGCGCCTGCTCGCGGCCGAGCCGCGCCTTCACGACGAGCGTCGCGAGCGCGACGAGCGTGAGCAGCGAGGCGACCGCGAACGAGCCGGGCAGGTTGTACTCCTGGAACAGCTTTTCGATGCGCAGCGGCATCGTGTCGGTCTGGCCGGCGATGTGCCCCGACACGACGTACGCCGCGCCGAACTCGCCCATCGCGCGCGCCGTGCACAGGATGACGCCGTAGACGAGGCCCCACTTCACGTTGGGGAGCGTCACGTGCCAGAACATCTGCCACCCGCTCGCGCCGAGGCTCACGGCGGCGAGCTCCTCCTCGGGGCCGATCGCGTCCATCACCGGGATGAGCTCGCGCGCGACGAACGGCGCCGTCACGAACGACGTCACGAGGATGAGGCCCGGGACGGCGAAGATGACCTCGAGGCTCTTGCCCGACGGCCACACGCCGAGCGCGCGCTGCGCGGCGACGGCGAGCGCGAACACGGCCGCGCCGCCGCCGGCGACGACGAGCGCCGGGTGCAGCTTCCACAGCCCGCGCCGCGCGCGCCGGTTGCGCGGGCGGACGATCGCGTACGCGACCGCGAGCACGGCGACGAGCAGCAGCGCGACGGGATAGGCGAGGAGGGCGTGGCCGTCGTCGCGCAGGGCGGGGCCGAGGTAGCCCTGCAGCCCGAAGATGAGGACGAACATGAGGCCGGTGACGACGGGCGAGACCGAGAACGGCAGGTCGATCAGCGCGGTCAGGACGGCGCGGCCGGGGAACTCGAAGCGGCTGATCGCGTACGCGGCGGCGACGCCGAACAGCACGTTCAGGACGAGCGCGAAGGGGAGGACGGTGAACGTCAGCTTGATCGCGTGGAGCGTGTCGTCGTCGCGCGTGAGGTTCGCCCAGTAGGCGCCGATGCCGTCGGCGAGCGCCTCGGAAAATACGTTGACGACCGGGATCACGATCAGCAGCGCGACGATCGCGAGCGTGGCCGCGATCGCGAGGCGCCGCACCCACGGCGGGTCCTCGCGCGCGGGGCGCGGGCGGATCTCGACGCGCAGCTTCTTCGTCTCAGCCGGCACGGCGGCGACTCCAGCTCTCGAGGACGTTGATCGCGACGAGCATCGCGAACGACAGGACGAGCAGGACGACCGCGATCGCGGTGGCCTCGGCGTACGCGAACTCTTCCAGGCGCGCGACGATGAGGATCGGTGCGATCTCCGTCCGGTGCGGCATGTTGCCGGAGATGAAGACGACCGAGCCGTACTCGCCGACGGCGCGCGCGAACGACAGCGCGAAGCCGGTGAGGAGGGCGGGGTAGAGCGCGGGGAGGATGACGTGGCGGAACGTCTGGAAGCGCGACGCGCCGAGCGAGGCGGCGGCCTCCTCGGTCTCGCCGTCGAGCTCCTCGAGCACGGGCTGCAGCGTGCGGACCACGAACGGGAGCGCGACGAAGACGAGGACGAGCACGATGCCGAGGCGGCTGTAGGCGCCCTTGATGCCGAGCGGCACGAGGTAGCGGCCGAGCCAGCCCTTCTCGACGTACAGGCTCGCGTACACGAGGCCGGCGACGGCGGTCGGCAGCGCGAGCGGGAGGTCGATGAGCGCGTCGACGAGCCGCTTGCCGGGGAACTCGTAGCGGACGAGCACCCACGCGACGAGCGTGCCGAGGGCGAGTGCGGCGAGCGATGCGACGAGCGCGGCGCCGAACGTGAGGAGGTACGCGGCGCGCGCGCGCTCGGTCCACACCGTCGCCCAGAAGTCGCCGAACGTCAGCGTCGACGCCTTCAGGAACACGGCGGCGATCGGCACGACGACGAGGAGGCCGAGGTAGAACGTCGTGTAGCCGAGCGACAGCGCGAAGCCCGGCAGCACGCTGCGGTTGACGTGGGCCATGTCAGCGCGGCTTGTAGATCGCGTCGAACACGCCGCCCTCGGCGACGAGCTGCTTGTGCGCGTCGCGGAAGTCCTTCGCGATCTCGGTGATCGCGAACAGCCGCAGCTCGGGGAACGTCGCCGCGTGCTTCTTCAGGATCGCGGCGTTGCCCGGGCGGTAGTAGTGCTTCGCGAGGAGCTCCTGCGCCTCGTCGGTGTAGGCGAACCGGAGGTACGCCTCGGCGGCGCCGCGCGTGCCCTTGCGGTCGACGTTCGCGTCGACGACGGCGACGTGCGGCTCGGCGCGGATGCTGATCGGCGGCACGACGAGCTCGAGCTCGCCGCGGGACTGCGCGACCTCGAGGTGCGCCTCGTTCTCCCACGCGATGTGGACGTCGCCGAGCTCCTTCTGCACGAACGTCGTCGCCGCGCCGCGCGCGCCGGAGTCGAGCACCGGCACCTGCGCGTACAGCTTCGTGACGTACGCGATCGCATCCTCGCGCGTGCCGCCGCGCAGGACGACCGAGCCCCACGCGGCGAACAGGCTCAGGTAGCCGTTGCCGGACGTCTTCGGGTTCGGCGTGATGACCTCGACGCCGGGCTTCGCGAGGTCGGGCCAGTCCGCGATGCCCTTCGGGTTGCCCTTGCGGACGACGAACACGACCGTCGAGAAGTAGGGGAGCGCGCGGTCGGGGAGCCGGTCGATCCAGCCGGGCGCGATGAGGCCCTTGTCGCTGATCGCCTGCGTGTCGAGGTACGACGCGAGCGTGACGACGTCGGCGCCGAGGCCGTCGATCACGGCGCGCGCCTGCGTGCTCGAGCCGGCGTGCGACTGCTTGATCCGGACGGTGGTGCCGGTCTCCTTCCTGTAGCTCGCGGTGAAGCGCTCGTTGAGGTCGCGCCACAGCTCGCGCGTCGGGTCGTACGAGACGTTGAGCAGCTCCACCGCGCTCCCGCCGTCGGCGCTGGCACATCCTGCGGCGGCGACGAGCGACAGGACTGGAATCGCCGCGCGAAACAGGATATCCGTTATAACAGACATGACGCCGGTGATCGCAGACCCCATGCCAGCGCCGGCAGGCGTGAAATCAGCAGGTTAGAGGTGCGCACCCCACGAAATGCCACGGCGGCCGCGATATCTCGTGACCACGACCTGAACGCGGCGGTGATCGGCGCCGAGACCGGGCTGCGCGACGTGATGGTGCAGGTCGCGCAGGTCGCGCCGACGCCGGCGCCGGTGCTGATCTTCGGCGAGACCGGCTCGGGGAAGGAGGTCGTCGCGCGCGCGATCCACGAGCGCTCCGGCCGCGCGGCCGGGCCGATCCTGCGCGTGAACTGCGGCGCGATCGCGCCCGACCTCATCGACTCCGAGCTGTTCGGCCACGAGCGCGGCAGCTTCACCGGCGCGATCGCGCAGAAGCCGGGCTGGTTCGAGCGCGCCGACGGCGGCACGCTGTTCCTCGACGAGATCGCCGAGCTCCCGCTCGCGGCGCAGGTGCGCCTCCTGCGCGTCGTGCAGGACGGGATCTTCGAGCGCGTCGGCGGCACGCGGTCGCTCGCCGCCGACGTGCGCGTCGTCGCGGCGACGCACCGCGACCTCGGCGACATGGCCGCGCGCGGCGCGTTCCGCCACGACCTCTGGTACCGGCTCAACGTGTTCACGATCCGCCTGCCGCCCCTGCGCGACCGCGGCGCCGACATCCCGGCCCTCGTCGCCCACTTCGCCACCCGCGCCGCGCAGCGCCTCGGCGCACACACGCTGCCCCTCACCGACGACGACCTCACTCTCCTCCGCGCCTACGACTGGCCCGGCAACGTCCGCGAGCTCGCGGCCGTGATCGAGCGCGCCGCGATCCTCGGCGAGGGCCGCCGCCTCGACATCCGCCGCGCCCTCGGCCCCTCCGCCGAGACCAGCACCGCCTTCCCGACCCTCGACGCCACGATCCGCCGCCACATCGAGACGGCCCTCGCGCGCTGCCACGGCCGCATCGAAGGTCCCCACGGCGCCGCGCGCCTCCTCGGCCTCAACCCCAACACCCTCCGCTCGAAGATGCAGAAGCTCGGCATCGCCTTCGGCACCCATCGCGGCGAGCTCCGCTGACGCGCCGGCGTCACGCGAGCGCCGCCCGGGGCCGTCGGCGGTCGCGATCGAGCGGCGGTTGCCGGAGGTCGCGCACGACCCCGAGCCACGCCAGCGCCCGGAGCGTGTAGTACGTGACGTCGACCTCCCACCAGCGAAGCCCCTGGCGCGCCGACGTCATGTAGCGGTGGTGGTTGTTGTGCCAGCCCTCGCCGAACGTGAGGATCGCGACGATCGCGTTGTTGCGCGATCCATCCGGGGTGTCGAAGCGGCGCGTGCCCCACACGTGCGCGACCGAGTTGACGAGGAACGTCGCCTGCATCAGCGCGACCGTGCTGACGACGAATCCCCACACGACGCCGGCGGGGCCGGCGATCGCGAGACACGCGGCGGCGTAGACGGCGACCGGCACGTTCGCGTGGCGGTTGAGCCAGCGAAGCTCGGGGTACGCGGCGAGGTCCCGGACGTTCGATCCGTCGTGCGAGTCGTGCTTCCCGTCGAAGATCCACCCGACGTGCGCATGCCAGAAGCCGTCGAGCCGCGGCGAGTGCGGATCGCCCGGCGCGTCGGTGGCGTGGTGGTGTCTCCGGTGCCAGCTCGCCCACCACAGCGGCCCCTGCTGCATCGCGGTGCATCCCGCGATCGCCAGGACGAGCTGGAAGGTTCGCCCCGTCCGGAAGGCGCGGTGCGCGAAGTACCGATGGAAGCCCGCCGTGAGCGCCCACATGCGCAGCGCGTAGCCTGCGGCTGCGAGGCCGAGCAGCCCCACCGTCGGCGGAAATACCACGACGAACACGCACGCGAGGTGGATCGCCGCGAACGGCCCGGCCGAAGTCCAGGTGCGCGCGACCTCGCGGCGCCGCACCTGCCCTGCCGTGGGCTCCTTCATGGGCAGCCATCACTGCATCACGGGTGCCTCGCGCGGAGTCCTCGGCGCGCTGAACGAGGAGCACGCATGCCGGTCGCGTCAGCGGCCCGGCTTCTTCTGCCCCCACGACGACGCGAAGCGGTGGCGGACACGGAGGAGCTCGTCGCGGTCGAGGATGTGGGGGGAGCCGAGCTGGAGGGCGTGCCAGTACTGGGCGGCGAGGGTCTCGACCTCGGCGGCGAGCCTGAGGGCGGCGGGGAGGGTGGGGCCGAGGGCGACCATGCCGTGGTTCGCCATGAGGCAGGCGAGGCCGGCGCCGAGGGCGCGCACGACGGACTGGGCGAGCTCGGGCGAGCCGAAGGTCGCGTAGTCGGCGCACGGGATCTCGTCGGTGCCGGCGAGCACGACGGTGTAGTGCACGGCGGGGATCGGGCGGCGCAGCATCGAGAGGGTCGTGCAGAACATCGAGTGCGTGTGCACGATCGCGTGCGTGTCGGGGCGGCGGGCGAGGATGTCGCGGTGGAGCTGCCACTCGGTCGACGGGGCGCGCTGGCCCGGGCGCAGCGTGCCGTCGGCCTTGACCTCGACGGCGTCGTCGCCGCGCAGGCCGTCGTAGGACATCCCCGACGGGGTCACGAGGAAGCCCTGCGCCGTGCGCACGCTGACGTTGCCCGACGTGCCGGGCGCGAGGCCGAGCTCGCTCATGCGGCGCGCCGTCGCGATCAGCTCCTCGCGCGCGTGGAGCGTCATGGGGCGGCGCGCTCCGGGAACAGCCCCGCGAGGCCGGCGCGCGTGGCGGCGCACCGTCCGCGCTCGGTCGCGAGCTCCGTGACGAGGCGGTGCGGGGTGACGTCGAACGCCGGGTTCGCGACGCGCACGTGCGGCGGCGCGATGTCGACGAACGCGGGTGCGCCGTTCGCGAGGCCGTGCACGCGGCGCACCTCGTCGCCGGAGCGCTCCTCGATCGGCACGTCGGCGCCGCTCGCGATCGACCAGTCGATCGACGGCGACGGCGCGCACACGTAGAACGGCACGCGGCAGTCGCGCGCCGCGAGCGCCTTCAGGTACGTGCCGATCTTGTTGCACACGTCGCCGTCGCGCGTCGTGCGGTCGGTGCCGACGATGACCATGTCGACGAGGCCGCGCTGCATGAGGTGACCGCCGGCGTTGTCGGCGACGAGCGTGCACGGCACGCCGTGCTGCGCGAGCTCCCACGCCGTGAGCAGCCCCTGGTTGCGCGGCCGCGTCTCCTCGACCCACACCTCCACGCGCACCTTCGCCTCGTGCATCTTGTACACGGGCGCGAGTGCCGTGCCCCAGTCGACGGTGGCGAGCCAGCCGGCGTTGCAGTGGGTGAGCACGCGGAACGGGCCGTCGCCGCGGAACCAGGCGGTCCCGTGCACGCCGATCGCCTCGTTGTTCGCCGCGTCGTCGTCGCAGATCGCCGCGGCCCGCGCGAACGCGGCATCGGCGCGCGCGCTCGGTGCGAGCGGGGCCAGCGCCGCGCGCATCTCGCCGAGCGCCCACGCGAGGTTGATCGCCGTCGGGCGCGTCGCCGCGAGCACCGTGCACGCCTCGTCGAGCGCGCTCGCATCCTCGCGCATCGCGAGCGCCACGCCGTACGCCGCGGTGGCGCCGATCAGCGGCGCGCCGCGCACGTGCATGTCGCGGATCGCGCGCGCCGCATCGGCGAGCGATGCGAGCTCGAGCCACGCGACGCGGTGGGGCAGCGCGGCCTGATCGAGCGCGATCACGCGCCCGTCGCGGATGCGCTCGATCGCGCGCCGCCACGCACCCTCGACCTTCACGCGAGCACGCGCCCGGCCACCGCGTCGAGCTTCGCGATCACTTCCGGATCGCGCGCCGCCGGCGCCGTCAGGATCGCGCTGTCGAGCGCGCGGTCGCAGCGGTGCGGGCACGTCCCGCCGTGCGCGGCGAGCCGCGGGATCGTGTCGGCGACGAGCCGCCGCGCCTTGTCGGCGTTCGCGAGCAGCACCTTCACGACGTCCTCGACGACGACGTGGTCGTGGTCGGGGTGCCAGCAGTCGAAGTCCGTCACCATCGCGACCGTCGCGTAGCAGAGCTCCGCCTCGCGCGCGAGCTTGGCCTCCGGCATGTTCGTCATGCCGACGACGTCGCATTCGAGCGCGCGGTGCAGCTTCGACTCCGCGAGGCTCGAGAACTGCGGCCCCTCCATCGCGAGGTACGTGCCGCCGCGCACCATCGGCAGCTCGAGCGCCTGGCCGGCGGCGGCGAGCGCGTCGTGCACGCGCGCGCACGTCGGGTGCGCCATCGACACGTGCGCGACGCAGCCGGTGCCGAAGAACGTCTTCGGCCTGCGCAGCGTGCGGTCGACGAACTGATCGACCAGCACGAACGTCCCCGGCGCGAGGTCCGCGCGCAGCGACCCGACCGCGCTCACCGACACCAGCGTCGTCACGCCCGCGCGCTTGAGAGCGTCGACGTTCGCGAGGAAGTTGATCTCGTGCGGCGGGATGCGGTGCCCGCGGCCGTGGCGCGGGAGAAACACGACCTGCTGCTCGGCGAAGCGGCCGAACAGCAGGTCATCGGAAGGTGCGCCGAAGGGCGACGCGACGCGCTTCCACACGCGGTCGGTCAGCCCCTCGAGGTCGTACAGCCCCGTGCCACCGACGATTCCGATCGTGCCGCTCATCGGCACATCCTAATCCGAACCGGCCGGCGCCGCCGCGGTCAGCGGCGGCGCCGCATCGTCACGGGATCCAGGCGAACGACGCGAGCGCGCGCCAGGTCGGCTCGCCGATCGCGTTGACGACGCCGGCCGCGGCCGCGAGGCCGAAGCGCATGTGCGACGTCGCGCGGACGTGCGCGCCGAACTGCGCCTCGAGCGGCGTGCCGATCTCGGTGCCCGACTGCAGCGCCGTCGCGCCGATGAGCTCGGGCCCGACGAGCAGGCGACCGCCCGCGAAGCGCGCGCCGAGCGCGGCCTGGTAGCGCAGCTCGTTGCCGAACATCACACCGGCGAGCTCGTTCGACCCGCGCAGGAACGCACTCGCACCTGCCGCGTACTCGACGGGGCCGAGCGAGCCGCCCACGAGGAGGCGCGGCTCGACGGCGAGCTCGCCGTTGCTCGTGTAGTTCGTGCGCGAGCCGGTCGGCAGCGAGAACCGCGTGCCGAGCGCGACGCGCAGCGGGCTGCGCGGGCCTCCGTACACCCGCACGTCGCCCGCGACACCCACGTCGCCGAAGGCGAACGTCGGCGACGCCAGCTGCATGCCGTTGTACTCGCCGCCGGGGCCCTGCTGCCAGGGCGACACGGGCGCGGTCGCCGAGAGGCGCACGCGGTCCCGCAGCGTGACGCTGCCCGAGATGTGGAGCACGAGCGAGTCGGTGATCACACGCTGCGAGACGTCGCCGTTGCGGTCGAAGATCGCGAGCGGCTCGCTCGCGTAGTCGCCGACGATGGACAGCGTCACGGCGCGCTCGCCGGAGAACGACGCCGAGTCCACGGCGAACCAGGCGCTGTCGGGCGACGACGCGGTGTAGCGGCCGATGGCGCGCTCGCCGTTCGGATCCGCGGACGCGGTGCCCGCGGCGGCGGCGACGCACGCGGCGACCGCGATCGCGCGGCGGCGGCGGCGGCGGGCACCCGCGACGAGCGCGGCGCCGAGGAACGCGACCAGCCAGCCACCGGCACCCGAGCCGCCGGTGCTGCAGCCACCGCCGGAGATGGAGCGGCTGTCCTCGATGATCGCGAAGGTCACGGTCTCGCTCGCGCTCGCGCCGTACGAGCCCTGGGCCGCGTAGCGCGCGACGACCGTGTGCGTGCCGAGCGCCAGCGCCGGCAGGCGCACGACGGCGGTGCCGTTCGCGAGCGTGCCCGTGCCGAGGACCGCGCCGGTCGCGTCGACGAGCTCGACCGTGCCGGCGGGCGTGCCGAGCGACGCGGTCACCTTGATCGCGACGTCGACGCGGCCGTCGATCGCCGTCTCGGTGTCGGCCGAGGCCGTGAGCGTCGTCGGGATCGCCATGACCTCGAGCTGCGCGATGGCCGCACCGGTCGCGCCGTCGGCGGCCGCCGTCAGCGTGAAGCGGCCGACGACCGGGCCCGCGGTGAGCGAGATCGAGACCTCGCCGTGCGCGTCGCTGACCGGCATCGCGTCGGACATCGTCGCGCCCGCGCCGTTCATCGACGCGATCGTGAACCTCACCGGGGCGCCCGGGACGGCGTTACCGAACGCGTCGACGACGCGCGCGGTGACCGGCGCGGCGAACGCGGTGGTGGCGAGCGTAGTCTGCGCCATGCCGGCGCCGATCACGACGGCGCGCGGGCCGGCCGGCGTGTTGGCGAGCGCGAACGTCGCGCCCGCACCCTCACCCTCCATGTCGGTGACCTGGGCGCTCACGGTGTGCGCGCCCGCGACCTTGTCGGCGCTGGCGAGCACGCTCGCGATGCCGTCGGCACCGGACACGGCGAACGCGGCCGACAGGCGCGCGCCCGGCTGCTCCGAGGCGCGGAAGTCGACGCGCGCACCGGGGACCGCGTTGCCGAACGCGTCGGCGACGCGCACGGCGAGCGGCTGGGCGAACGCGTGGGTGACCTGGGCGCTCTGCGGCGAGGACGTGACGAGCGCGGTCGCGGTCGCCGCGGGGCCCGGGCGCGCGCTCAGCGGGAACGACGCGGGCGCGGCGCCGGTCGGCGACGTCGCCGTCACCGAGAACAGGCCGGCGACCGTGCCGGCGACGAGCGCCGTGCGGGCGGTGCCGTCGGCCGCGGTGTGCGTGCTCGCCGGCGACGCCGAGGCGGTCGCGCCGCTCGCGGGGGCCGAGAAGTCGACGGCGACGCCCGGGACGGGGTTGCCGTGGATGTCGCGGACGATCGCGACGAGCTCGGCGGTGTACGGCTTTGACACGACGGCCAGCTGGCCGGCGCCCGACTGCGCGGACACGACGTGCGCGTCGCCGGGCAGGTTCGCGAGCGCGTAGCGCGCGGGCTGCTCGACGCCGGGCGCCGACGCGGTGACCTCGTACGCACCGGCGCGCGTGCCGGCGATGATCGCGACGCCCGTGCGGCCGTCCTCGCCGGTGACGGCGGTGGCCGACGCGAGCGCGCCCGTCGGGACGGTGTTCCCGCCCGCGTCCTGCGCGGCCGGCGCGGCGTACGTCACGACGACGCCGGGGACGGTGTTGCCGAACGCGTCGCGCACGGTCGCGACCAGCGGCTGCACGAACGTCTCGTCGACGCGCGAGTTCTGCGGGGTCGAGGTCGCGGCGGCCGCGATCGACGCGGCCGGGCCGGGGGTGTTGGTGAGCGCGAAGCTCACCGGCGACACCGCGTCGGGCACGGACGCGACGATGGCGTACGCGCCCGTGACGGTGCCGGCGCGCACGGAGACGCGGGCGATGCCGTCCTCGCCGGTCGCGACGGAGCTCGCGGCGGCGGCGCCGGTCGCGCCGCTCGCCGGGGCGTGGAACGAGACGGCGACGCCGGAGATCGGGTTGCCGTAGGCATCGACGAGGCGCGTCGCGAGCTGCGCCGCGAAGTCGGTGTCGACCTGCGCGCTCTGCGGGTGGCCGCCCTCGACGACGAGCGTGGCCGGCTCATCCGCGACGTTCGTCAGCGCGAACGCGGCGGAGCTCGCCGCGCCCGGGACGGTCGCGTGCACGATGTACGTGCCGGCGACGGTGTTCGCCGTCGCGGCGACGGCGGCGTTGCCGGTGGCGTCGGTCGAGGCCGACGCGGGCAGAAGGCCCGCGGAGGCGCCGCTGTCCGGCGCGCTCCACGTCACGGTGGCATCCGGCACCGGGTTCGCGAACGCGTCGCGCACGGTGACGGCGAGCGCGTGGGCGTACGCGCCGAGCACGGTCTGCACCTGCGGCGACGCGGCCGCGGCGGCGGTGATCGACGCCGGCGCGCCGGCGCGGTTCGAGAGCGGGAGCGAGACGTTCGCGGCGCCGTGCGACGCCGTCACGTGGTGCGAGCCGGCGACGGTGTTCGCCGACGCGGTCATCGCGGCGATGCCGTTCTCATCCGTGACGGCGCTCGCGCCGCCGAGCGTGGCGCTCGCCGGCGACAGGGCCGCGACGAACGCGACCGTCGCCTCGGGGACGGCGTTGCCCTGGGCGTCGCGCGCGAGCACGCGCAGCGGCGCGGCGAACGCGGTCGCGACGGTCGCCGACTGCCCGGCGCCGTCGACGATCGACAGCTGCGTCACGGCACCCGGCGCGTTCGCGAGCGTGAACGACACCACGGAGAGGCCGTCCGCGAACGCGCTCACGCTGTAGCTGCCCGCGGCGGTGCCGGCGGTCGCCGACGCCTGCGCGAGGCCGGAGGCGTCCGTGGTCGCGCTGCTCGGCGACAGCGAGGCAGACGCGCCGCCCTCCGGGGCCGAGAACGACACGCCGACGCCGGCGACGGAGTTGCCGTGCGCATCGCGGGCGCGGATGACGAGCGGGGCCGCGAACGCGGTCGTGACCGGCGCGGTCTGACCCGAGCCCGACACGACGACGAGTGCCGCCGCCGGACCGGCGAGGTTGTTGAGCGAGAAGCTCGCGGGCGAGGCGACGCCGGCGACCGACGCGGTCGCGCTGTAGCCGCCCGCGACGGTGCCGGCGGTGGCCGACACGCTCGCGAGGCCGGACGCGTTCGTCGTCGCGGTCGGCGACCCGAACGACGCGCGCGCGCCCGAGCCGGGCGCGGTGAACGTCACGGTGGCGCCGGCGACGGGCTGGTTCGCGGCGTCGCGCACGACGGCGACGAGGTTCGCACCGAACGCCGCACCGACGGTGGCGCTCTGCGGCGAGCCGCTGACGACGGCGATCGCCGCGGGCGGCCCGAGGTTCGCCAGCGAGAAGCTCGCGGGAGAGGCGACACCGGCGACGGTGCCGGTGACGGTGTACGCACCGGGCGTCGCGTTCGCCGTCGCGCTCACCTGCGCGAGGCCGTTGGAGTCGGTGACCGCGCTCGCCGCCGACAGCGTCGCGCGCGCGCCGCTACCGGGAGCCGCGAACGCCACGGTCGTACCGGCGACGGCCGTGCCGGCGCTGTCGAACACCGCGACCTGCAGCGGCGCGCCGAACGCCGTCGACACGGCGGCGGTCTGTGGCGAGCCGTTCGCGACGACGACGCTCGCCGGCGCACCGACGAAGCGCGCGAACACGTTCTTCGCACCCGTCATCGTGACGGTGCACGTCGTCTGGGTGCCGCTGCACGCGCCGCTCCAGCCGAGGAACGACGCGCCGGGGATGGGCGACGCGGTCAGGATCACCTGCGAGCCGTCGAGGAACCGCGCGGACGAGCTCGTGCACGACGCGCCGCAGTCGATCGCCGACGGCGTCGACGAGATCGCACCGGCCGCGGCCGTGCCGAGCTTGCTGACGGCGAGCGTGAACAGCTCGCCGATCGTGTTCGTGTCGACGGCGGTGTTGTTCGTCGAGTCGGGGTCGGTCGACGAGCCCGTCGCCGTCACCGTCGCGGTGTTGACGACCGAGCTCGTGCCCGTCCCGGCGATGATCGACGCGTCGACGGTGTACGTCAGCGTCGCACCGACCGGCAGCGAGACGGCGTTGGAGATGTTGCCGCTGCCGGCCGCCGGGCACGTGCCGCCGCCGGTCGCGGCGCACGTCCACACGACGTTGGTCAGCTTCGCGGGCATCGTGTCGGTCACGGTCGCGGTCGTCGCGACGGGGCCGGCGTTCCTGACGACGATCGTGTAGCGCGTCGGCGCGCCCCACTCGATCGCCGCGATCCCGTCGGTCTTCGTGATCGACAGGTCGGAGTACTGCACGTTGTTGGTGACGTTCGTGTAGACCTTCGGACCGATCAGCGCGGACACGCCGCTCGCCGAGATCGCGTAGTTACCGTTCGTGATCTGCGTGCCGTTCGCGGTGCCCGCGTTGATGCGGACCGTGACCGCGAACGAGCCGACCGCACCCGGCGCGAGCGTGCCGAGGCTGCACGTCACCGTGCCGGTCGCGCCGGCGTTGGGGGCGGTGCACGACGCGCCGCTGAACGACTGGAACGTCGTGCTCGGGGGCGTCACGAACGCCAGCGACGAGCCCGACGTCGCCGTCGTCCCGCCGTTCTTGTAGTTGATCGTGTAGGTGATGTCGGAGCCGGCGTTCGCCTGCTGCACGCCGGTCGCCCAGGTGAAGAGGCCGGGGATGCCCGAGCCGACCGCGTCGACGTAGACGCGGCCCCAGTGCCCGCTCTGCGAGCAGCCCGCGGCGACGATCCGCAGCTCGACCTGGTCGCCCACGGCGAGCGCCGCGTTGCCGGGCGCGATGTCGACGAGCTGCCAGTCGGTGTACTGCGCCGCCTGTCCGCTCGTGTCGGTGAAGTCCTTCCACGGCACGCCGGGCTGACCGCTCGCGTTGAAGTCCTGGTACAGGGTCGTACCGCGCGTCAGGTTCTGCAGCCGGACGAAGTAGTACGGCTGCTCGATGTAGGAGTGCCCCGGGTTCTGGAGGACGGGGGCGATCGCGAACCGGACGTGTACCTTGTCATCCGTCGGATCGACGTCGCCGAGGCCGACCGTCATCGTCTGCTGCAGCGTGTTCGCGTTCCTGCCGCTGCCGTTCGCCGACGAGTTGTTGTAGTTCACGCGCGCGGCGCGGTTGCCGTACTTCGGGAAGCGCAGGGTGCCGTTCGCGCGGACGTCGGGGTCCTGCTGCGACTCGGGGGCACCGCCGACGACGAACGACATCTGGGAGCCGCCGCCCTGGAGGTTGAGGCTGGCGAGGGTCTGCGGATTCGGTCGCGTGTCGCTGATCCCGGTGTTGAGGTTGGTCGACAGGCTCCAGCCCGACGGCGGCATCGTTCCGATCACATCGGACTCGAAGTCGCCGTTGGACCAGACGGCCTGTTCGGTGGTGGAGGTGTCGTCGGGTACCTCGCTACCGCACGCGGCAGCGAGGAGGACGAACGGCAGGTAGGCGTGGCGCACGACCGGTGAATCGGCCGGGGGCCGGGTACCTGAACGCGCGCGGCGCCGCGC
Organism: Deltaproteobacteria bacterium; assembly: GCA_019637375.1. Classification (GTDB taxonomy): domain Bacteria; phylum Myxococcota_A; class Polyangia; order Haliangiales; family Haliangiaceae; genus JABFXX01. The sequence goes on from JAHBVW010000044.1 coordinate 20,320, forward strand.
CTGGTTATCCCCGGGTTAGCGCTATCGGTGCGTGCGCATCAGGGATCGCGCCTCGGCGACCTGGCCGTCCCACCGCACGTGCCACGTGCGGGCCACGACCTCGGCGAGCAGCGCCTCGCCCTCGGCGGTGCGGCCGAGCGCGATCAGCGCGCGCGCCTTGCGGATGCGCGGCGTCGGGTTCGTCTGATCGATGATGAGGGCCTGGTGCCAGTACGCGACCGCCTCGGCGACGCGGCCCTGGCGCTCGAACGCATCCGCGACCAGCGCGTAGCCGTCGCCCGACATCGGATCGCGCTCGATCACCGTCGACAGCTGGCGCCACGCCTCGGCCGGGTCGCCGGTCGCGAGCATCACCTCGCCGAGCAGCGCATCGATCGCCGGGTTGCCCGGGTCGACCGCGCGCCACCGGCGGCCCCACGCGAGCGCGCGCTTCACCGCGTCCGCGCGCGCGCCGCCCGTCGACTGCGTCGCGAGCTGCTGCGCGAGCGAGATCAGCTGGCGCATCTCCGCGCGCACGGTCTCGATCCCGACGGCCTCGTCGGCACCGGCGTCCTGCGCGGCCTCGAGGTGCGCGAGCGCATCGCCGGCGCGGCCCTGCTGCGCCGCGATCGCCGCGACGAACTGCAGGAGCTCGCGCGACGGCCTGGCCTTCAGCAGCGGCTCGACGAGCGCGAGGGCGCGCATCGCCTGGCCGTGCTGCTGCGCGGTGCGCGCGAGCTGGAGGATGCGGGCGGGGTCCGCGCCGGCGAGGCGCGCGGCCTTGTCGAGGACGACCGCGACGTCGGCCGGGTGCTGCGGCAGGAACGGCACGAGCGCCATCACGTGCTCGTAGCTCGCACCGGCGAGCACGCGGTCGCGCCAGCGGTGCCACATCAGCTCCCAGCCCGCGCGCCCGCGCCGCGAATTCCACACGTTGTACTGGAGGACGTTCATGTTCGGCGGCGCGGCCGACAGGTCGAGGTCGTCGACGAGCTTCGCCGCGCGCTCCGCGAGATCGTCGTACTTGCCCTCGCGGGCGTACGCGAGCGCCGCGGCGACGCGCGCGAGGTTGCGATGATCGCCGACGGCGAGCGCGTCCCACACCTGCGCGATGCGATCCGCGGTCAGGCCGGAGCGATGCTGCAGCAGCGCGGCCGCGACGAGGCGCAGCTCCAGCGCGTGCGCCGGCAGCGCGAGCGTGCGGTCGGCGGCGTCGCTCGTGCGGTCCGCGGCGAGCAGCGCCGTGACCTCGCGCAGCGACCACAGCGCGCCGATCGCACCGTCGGCGAACGGCGGCTTCACGCGGGCGAGCGCGCCGCCGTCGCGGCGGTACGCGCGCCACGCCGCGAGGTAGCGCGCGGCGCGGGCGGCGGCGGTCGGTGCGGTCGGCTCGACGAACGGCGCGAGCGCCGCGGCGGCCGTGGTGTCGGCGGCGACGGCGATGCCCGCGCTCGCGAGCACGAGGTCGCCGAGCTCCGCGCCGCCGTGCGCGCGCAGCGCCTCGAACGCCGCGAACAGCTTGTCGGTCTGCGCGAGCGCGGCGAGCGCGGCCATGCGCTGGCGCTGGACGTGGCGCCACTCCGCGGAGCCGGGCGCGAGCTTGTCGAGCCTGGCCTCCCAGTACGCCGGCGCGTGCGCCGGTAGCTCGACGACGGCACCGGCGGCGGCGCCGCCGTGCGCCCACGCGGCCGCGTCGGTGACGGGCTGCGCGGTGAAGCCGACGGCGAGGTCGTCGCCGGCGAGGCGCGCGGCGGTCGGGCCGGTCGCGCCCCACGTCACGGCGACGAGGTCGCGGCCGTTGCCGTCGCGCAGCGCGATCAGGCGGTCGCGGTCGTCGAATGCGAGGACGTACGCGAGCTCGGGCTTGCCGGCGACGGTGCGCGACAGGCCGACCTCGCGCGGGCCGCGCGCCGCGACCTCGAACCAGCGGGCGTAGTGCTCGGGCTCGGCGATCCACAGCGGCAGGTACGCGAGCGCGAGCGCGACGTCGTCCTCGGCGAGCGTGCGCGTCACGTCGAGGCCGAGCTCGGCGTAGCGACGCGTCCACGTCGCGCCGTCGAACGACGCCGTCTCCGCGAGCTCGCGCTGCGTCGTGCGGCGCCAGCCGATGCGGCGCGCGTCGTCGATCGCGATCTCGAAGTCGCCCCAGCGGTACACGCCCGTCGGGAGGGCGCGGCGCGCCGCGGCGAGCCGCGCGCGGGACGCGCCGTCCATCGCGTGCGTCTTCGCCTCGCCTGCGGCGGCGAGCAGCTGGGCGCGCCACGCCGTCGTGGCGTCGGCGGCGAGCGCCGGGATGTGCGCGGTCAGGTCGTCGAACGCGCCGTCGAACGGCCACGCCAGGCGCACGGGGTACGCGCCCAGCTGGAGCTGGCCCTTCTTGCCGCTGCGGGCGGGAGCGAAGAAGCCGTCGCCGTTCTGCGCCTCCTCGCCCTCGTCGAGGGCCCAGTATGTGGCCGGCGACTCGCGGTTCTTCCGGTCCGACGCCTTGAAGGTGAAGTCCTGCGCGGTGGCCGCGCGCGCGTCGGTCTTGGCCTTCTCGGCCTTGGTCTCGACGGGGATGTCGGGATCCGGGGTCGCCGTCTGCGTCGCCGCGAGGCGCGCGCCGTTGACCTCCTGCATCTCGCGGCGCTTCATCGTGATGCGGCCGTCGCCGTGGCCGAGGAGGCCGCCGTGGAATTCACCCCCGAGGTCGCCGCCCCAGCCGTCGAAGTCGCCGCGCTCGAGCGTCGAGAACCGACCGAGGTTGCTGTACACCGCGAGCGCCGGGCGCAACAGCTCGGCGTCGCCGGCGACGCCGGCCGGGACGGCGGGCGGCGCGGCGACCACCGGGATCTTGGCCGGCGTCGCGTACGGCGCCCACGTCGCGCCGGAGCCCTTCACGACCCCGTACTTCTCGTACATCGCGTCGTCCTCGAGGACGATCAGCGAGGTGTGGCGCGACAGGAGGAAGTGGCGCTTGCCGAGCGCGACGACCTCCTTGCGGATGCCCTCGTCGCGCGCCTCGCGCAGCTCCTGCTCCGTCGGGCACGCCGCCTTCTTCGCACCGGGACCGGCGCCGGTGCACGGTGCGGCCGCGACGGGCTCGTGCTTCGCGAGCAGGCGCGCCGCGACGTGGCGCTGCGCCCACAGGCGCGGCAGGTAGCCGCCGCGCGACGCACGCGACGTGTCGACCGCGATGCGCTGCTTCCACGGCGCACCGCCGAGCGTGCCGGTCAGCTCGATCGCCAGCCCGGACGCCGCGGCGCCCGCGCCGAGCTGCGCCACGAGCTCGAGCTCCTCGCCGTCGGCGAGCTGCGGCGTCTTGACGTAGGCGGTGGCGGAGGGCACCGCGGCGCCGCTCGCATCGACGAGGCGCGCGGCGAGGCCGGTCACGCGCGGCGTGTTGAGCGCCGCGACGAGGTCGAACACGCGCCAGCCGACGTCGTCGGAGAGATCGATCGTCGTCGCGTAGCCCGCGGTCGCGGCGGCGAGCGCCTCGAGCGTCTGCGTGTCGGGGCCGTCGCCGAGGCCGATGCCGACGAAGTGCGCCACGCCCGCGAGCTTGCCGCGCACGGCGTCGAGGTTGCGCGGCCCGCTCGTGATCACGCCGTCGCCGACGTACACGATCGTGGCATCGTCGCCGGCGCGGTCCGCGAGCAGCGCGCGCGCGGCGTCGAGCGCCGTCGAGAAGTCGGTCGCGCCGACGCCGCCCTCCTCGCGGAGCGCCCTGCGCAGCTCCGCGCGATCGACGTCGAGCACGCGCGTGAGCGGCAGCTTCGTGCGCGCCGCGACGTCGAACGCGACGACGGCGACGCGGTCTTCCTCGTCGAGCTCGCGCACGAACCCGTCGATCACGTCGGTCTGCGCGCGTAGCTCCGACGGGTTGCGCGACGCGCTGACGTCGTCGAGGATCACCCACGTGCGCGGGCGATACGCGCGCGCCGGCGCCGCGAGGTCGGGCCGCGTCCGGACCATGAGGTAGCCGTCGCGGCCCTCCGTCGCCGTGGCGACGAGCGGCGCGCGCCGGGGATCGCGCACGCGCAGGATCAGCGCGTCGCCGAGCTTCGCGTTCTGCTTGCGCACCGTCACGGTCGCATCCGCGCCCGCACTGCCGACGGTGACGGCGTGGCTCGTCGACGAGATCTCGCAGCGCGCGCAGTCCTTCACGCGCACATCGAAGCCGAGCTCGCCGACGGGCAGGTCGACCTCGGGCAGCGGCACCGAGACCGTGTAGTCGTCGTACAGGCGCGACAGGCTCTGCGTGTAGGCGAGGATCAGCCGCTTGTCCTCCCTGGGCGGCAGCGGGTACACGCGCAGCGCGAGGCGGCCGGTGCCGGCCCACTCGAGCAGCGCCGGGTCGAGCCGGCGGTACACGATGTCCTCGTAGATGCGGCGCCCCTGCATGCGCTCGACGACGGCCGACTCCATGAGCGTGCCGTTGACGTACATCGCGAGGCGCTGCAGCGCGGCGTCGGGCGGGATCGCGAACCGGTAGTTGCCCTCCATCACGTTCGCGGTCGGGTTGCGGAACGTCTGGTCGAGCGCCACGCGGGCGACCTGATCCTCGACGGTGATGTCGACGGTCAGCTTCGTGATCGGCAGCGGCGACTCGGGGACCCACGGCCGGTTCGGGTCGCGCGCGAACAGGGTGCCGTTGCGCAGCGGCGCGATCGTGCGCTCCTCGCGGCGGCGCGCCTCGGCGGCCCACGACACCAGGTGCGAGAGGCGCGGCGCGGGCCCGCGCGTCGGGGCGTGCCCGAGCTCGGCGATGCCCTGCTCGCCGGCGCGCAGCGTGACCTCGCCATCGGTCGACGCGAGCTTGACGGCGCCGCGCACCACCGCGGCCGTCGTGCGCGCCGACTCGGCGTTGACGTAGAAGCGGGTGCCGAGCACCTCGATGCGCCCGCGCTCCGTCTCGACGACGAACGTGCCCTTGCCGGGCGCGACGTCCAGGAGCGCCGCGCCCTCGACGCGCACGTGGCGCGTGCCGAGCACCTCGACGCGGCCGCCGCCGCCCGGCGGCACGATGTACGTCGTCCCGTCGGCGAGCTTCGTCGTGTCGCCGGCGGAGATGACGCCGTCGAGCGCGGCGAGCGGCGTGTCGCCTCCGCCGGCGACGCGCGTGACGACGAGCGCACCCGCGGCGGTCGCGGCGAGGCCGAGGCCGATCGCGAGCAGCGGCGAGCGGCGCGGCGCCTCGACGCCGTGGCGCTCGACGAGCGCGGCGCGGATGCGCGAGCGGGCCGCGGCGGAGATGCGCGGCGCCTCGCCGCCCGAGCCGAGCAGCGTGGACACGTTCTGCTCGAGGACGTTGTCGTTCCGGTCGGCGGACTTCATGGCGACACCTCCGAGAGGTTCGCCGACAGCGTCGCGAACGTGTCGCGGAACGCGCGGCGAGCCCGGGCGAGAAGAGACTTGGCGGCGTCGACGGAGATGCCGAGCTCGCCTGCGAGCGTCTCGAGGCTCTCTCCGTCGACGTACTTGCGCGTGAGCGCGGTGCGGTACTGTTCGGGCAGGTTCGCGACGGCCATGTGCACGAGGTCGCGCGTCTCGGCGCGCTCGAGCACCTCGCCGGGCAGCGGGCGCTCGGCCATCGACGCGAACGTCTGCGCGAGCGTCGCGTCGATGCGCTCCCACGCGCCGGCGAGCTCGTCGCTGCGCTTGTGGGCGCGCAGGTGATCGCGGATGACGTTGCGCGACAGCACCGTCAGCCAGCTGCCGATCGAGCCGCGCGCCGCGTCGTAGTCCGCCCGGCGCGACATCGCGATCGCGAACGTCTCCTGCACGACGTCCTCGGCGAGCGCGCCGTCGCGGCCGACGCGGTAGAACACGAAGGTGTAGAGGCCGTCGACGTGTGCGTCGTAGAAGCGCCCGATCGCCGCCCGGTCACCGGAGCGCGCGGCGCGCAGGTCCGCGGCCGGGCCGGAGCGAAACAATCGCGCGAACAGGCTCGCGATCATGGATTCCTCGTCATCGGGGACATGTGTCGGCGGCCCTCGGGCAGGTGTCGAGCTTCCCCAGGATAGTGATAAAGTGCAACAGTTTCGAGGCGATGCGGTTCGCGCGTTCCGTAGATGCGACCGGGCCGCTCGCGCGTTCGTCCGGACACGTACCCGTGAGCACCACCGCCTTCCTCGCCGCACTCACCCTCGTCTTCGGCTGCGCTCTGGACGACTTCGAGGACACGGAGGCGGAGACGGAGACGCGCACCGTCGTCGTCGAGACCGAGGTCGAGATCTTCGAGGGCATCACGTTCGACGGCGACACCGCCGCGATCGCCGCGTCGTCGGCGCGCACGCTCGACGCGGTCGCGCGCACGCTCGCGGGGAACCCGAGCATCACGCGGCTGCAGGTGCGCGGCCACACCGATGCGCGCACGGAGCGCGCGGCGCGCGCCGAGCTGTCGCGCGCCCGTGCCGAGGCCGTCGTCGCGCGGCTCGTCGGCCTCGGGGGTTCGCCGGATCGCCTCGAGGCCTACGGCGCGTCCGACGCCGAGCCCGTCGCGGCGTCGCCCGAGGACCCCGCGAACGCGCGGATCGAGCTCGTCATCCTCGAGCGCGACGCCGACTGAATCTGCTATCAACGCGGCGATGCCCGCCGCGAACCCGTTCGCCGGTCCCCTGCTCGGCGGGCGCTTTCGCGTGGGCCCCAGGCTCGGGAAGGGCTCGCAGGGCGAGATCTTCCTGGCGCGCGACGAGCGGGCGCGCGGCTCCGACGAGCGCGAGGTCGTGGTCAAGCGGCTCACGCCGCGCGGCACGTGGAAGTCGTTCGAGCTGTTCGAGCGCGAGTCCAAGGTGCTCTCGCAGCTGCGCCACGCCGGCGTGCCGCGCCTGATCGCGAGCTTCGAGGAGCCGCCCGGGACGTTCAACCTCGTGATGCAGCGCGCGCCGGGCGAGAACCTGCGCGACCTCACGGCGCGCCGCCGCCTCTCGCACAACGAGCTCCGCGACGTCCTCATCCGCACGCTCGAGATCCTCGACTACCTGCACACGCGCTCGCCGGTCGTCGTGCACCGCGACCTCAAGCCGTCGAACATCATCCGCGCGCCCGACGGCCGCATCGCGCTCGTCGACTTCGGCGGCGTGCTCGACGCCGCGCGCGACAGGGGCGGCTCGACGATCGTCGGCACGTTCGGGTACATGGCGCCCGAGCAGCTGCACGGCCAGGCGACGGCGGCGACCGACATCTACGCGCTCGGTGCGACGATCGTGGCGCTCGCCGGCGGCGTCGAGCCCGAGGACGTGCCGCGCAAGGGCCTGCGCATGGACCTCGACCGCCACCTGCCCGCGCTCGACGGCGTGTTCCGCAAGACGCTCGCGGCGATGACGGATCCGGATCCCGACAAGCGCCCGCAGCGCGCGCGCGACGTCGTCGCGCTGCTCGCGAAGTCGCGGCCGGATCCCGAGCCGCGCGAGGTCCTCGCACTCGAGCGCGTGCGCCCGGCGAGGTCGGGCCTGCCGGCGCGCCGCATGTTCGCCGACGTCGGCGAGCCGCTCGGCACGCTGCTGCGCTTCGGCGTGCTGGGCTTTGGCGCCGGCGGCTGGCTCGGCATGGTCGGGCTGCGCCTCAGCGTCGTGATCACGATGTACACGCTCGCGGCGCTCGCGTTCCCGGTGCGCCGCAAGGTGCTCGGCGTCGGCAAGGAGCTCGACGCGATGCTGTCCGAGGGACAGGGCGGCTTCACCGACCTCATGCGCAGCGCGATGGCGAGGCAGGAACACGGGAGGATGCGATGACCGAGGGCGAGCACCGGCTGATCACGATCCCGTTCTCGCACTACTGCGAGAAGGCGCGCTGGGCGCTCGACCGCTCTGGCGTCGCGTTCCGCGAGGAGGGCCACCTCCCGCTGTTCCACTACCTCGCGAACCGGCGCGCCGGCGCGGGCCGCACGGTGCCCGTGCTCGTGTACCCCGGCGGCCTGATCGGCGACTCGACGGAGATCATCGCGTTCGCCGACGCCGCGCGCCCCGGCGCCCTCCTGCCGACCGACGCCGCCGTGCGCGCCGACGCGGTCGGCCTCGAGGACGACTTCGACCGCCACCTCGGCCCCGCGACGCGCCGCTGGGCGTACTTCCAGATGCTCGCACGCCCCGACCTCGACACGTACGTCGCGCGTGGCGTCCCCGGCTGGCAGGTCCGCGCGCTCCGCCTCTCGCGCCCGCTCGCGATCGCGTTCCTCAAGCGCTCGCTCAGGATCGACGCGGCCGGCGCCGCGCGCTCGAAGGCGAAGATCGACGACACGTTCGAGCAGGTCAGCGAGCTCTTGCGCGACGGCCGCCGCTTCCTCGTCGGCGATCGCTTCTCCGTCGCCGACCTCACGTTCGCCGCGCTCTCCGCACCCGTCCTCGCCCCGGCCGGCCACCCCTTCGCCCTGCCGCCCCCGAGCGACCTCGGCCCCGTCGCGCACGATCAGATCGAGGCGTGGCGCGCCACCCGCGCCGGCCGCTTCGCGCTGCGCATGTACGCCGAGGAGCGCCGCGCCGTCGCGGGCGCGCCCGCCGGCCGCGTCGCGCGGTGAGTGTCTTTCACGCGCGGTCGGCGCGGAGGAGATCCTCGATCGCGCGCAGCGTGTCGACGTCGTCGCCGATCATCTCCTTCATCGACTGGATCCGGCCCGCCACGACGCGCGCGATGTGCTCCTCGACGGTGTCGTCGGCGTAGGTCCAGTACACCGGGGCGAAGCGCCCGTCGCGGTGGCAGCGGCCCTCGATCTGCGCCATCTGGATGGCCGACCAGCGCAGGTCGTGGATGATCTGCGAGCGCGGCGCGTCGGCCTCGCCGCCGTGCTCGCCCTGGTGGAGGGAGATGCCCTCCTCGACGGTGAACAGCATCACCCGCGCCTGCCCGTGCTGGAACCGCAGGCGCTCGGCCTCGCGGTGCGCCGGCGAGAGCGCCCCGTGGATCGCGGCGCACGGCACGGCGCCGACGCCCGCCTCGAGCGTCTCGCGCAGCGAGGTGAGCGTCTCGATGAACGCGACGGAGATCGCCACGCGGTGGCCGTTGTCGAGCAGCTCGCGCGCGAGCTCGAGGGTGCCCGCCGCGCGGACGAGCGAGCTCTTCTGGCGCAGGCGCAGGATCGCCGCGAGCACGGACTTCGGGTTCGTGCCGCGCGGCGCGAGGTCGAGCTCGCGCCGAAACGCGGTCCACGCCTCGCCGTAGAGTGCGCGCGCCTCGGCCGTGAGCTCGATCGGCATGAGGATGCGGTTGATCGCGGGCCAGCCCGCGATGTCCTCGGGGCGGCGGCGCAGGCCGGCCGGGCTCGACGCGGCGGCGCCGTCGAACAGCAGCCTGCGCACCTTCTCGCAGTCGGCGCGATCGCCGCGCCACATCCACTTGCCGAAGCCGCCGCGCGTGACGCCGAGGTCCTGATCGAGACACCACTGCTCGAAGTCCTTCAGGTCCTTCGCGCGCGCGCCCGTGACCGCGGCGAGGAGCGGCGCGAGGTACGACAGCTCGAGCGGATTCTGTCCCGCGGTCGCCGACAGCCACAGCGTGAACCCGGCGTTCGCGACGAGCTTCGCCGCGAGCTTGGAGCGCGCCGCCCCGGGGTTCTTGCAGCGATGGCTCTCGTCGAGCACGATCACGTCGAGCTCGGGGGCCGTGCCCGCGCGCGCGAGTCCCTTCTTGGTGCGCACCTTCTTGCGCGCCGCCTCGCTGATCTCGAACAGCTTGCCGAGCCGATCGTAGTTGAGGACGACGACCCGCTTCCCGCGATCTCCCATCGCCTCGATCGTGCGGCGCCAGTGCGACACCACCGACAGCGGACACACGATCAGCACCGACGCCACGTCGCGCATCTCGAGGATCGCCGCCCACGCACTGATCGTCTTGCCGAGACCGACGTCGTCGGCGAGCAGGAACCCCGGCAGCTTCGCCCTGCGCGCGGCCGCGATCGCCCGCACCGCCGCGACCTGATGCGGGCGCAGCTCGACCGCCCCGCGCGGCGCCGCGACCGGCGGCGCCCCGGCCTCCGCGAGCTCGCGCTCCACCTGCATCTCCCACGAGTACGGCGGCGCGCGAAACGGCACCAGCGCGGCCGGGAGCTCGCGCCCCTCGTACACGAACACGCCGTGCGCCGCATCCCAGCGCGCGGCGGCCGCGGTCGCGACGCCGCGCATCTCGTACGGAACATCGAGGACGAACGCGGTCACGACGGCGAGATACCACACGCGGCGATGCGCCCCGGGGGATCGGCGAGCGGATCGGCGCGCTCGAGCTCGCGCGCAATTTCGTGTCACCAGCGGTGATGTCGCAGCGTCCTCGACGTGCCGCGAGATGTGGCAGCGCCGTGTTTTCGCGAGAGGGGTGTGGATCACTCCCGGGGAATCTGACAGCGTGTGAGTGGCCGTGACTCCAGAAGGGGTCTGTGAGCACGGAGGGGAGGCTTTATGAAGTGGGGAGTAGCAGCGGCGATGGCCGCGATGATGGGGTGTGCTGCGACGGAGGTCGAGGAGCCGGTGACGGAGGAGGTGGTCGAGCAGGCGGTCTCGTCGAATCCGTACAGTCAGGCGTTCACCACGTTCGAGAGCGGGCAGGTGAGGCCGCTCGCCCTGACGCCGAACAAGAAGCTGTTGCTCGCGACGAATACGCCCGACGGCCGGCTCGAGATCTTCGCGGTCAAGCACGACCGGCTCGAGCACGTGGCGTCGGTGCCGGTCGGGCTCGAGCCGGTGGCGGTCGCGGCGCGCGACAACGACGAGGCGTGGGTGGTGAATCACCTGTCGGACAGCGTCAGCATCGTGGCGCTCGACGGCAAGGACTCGCGCGTCACGCGGACGTTGCTCGTCGGCGACGAGCCGCGCGACATCGTGTTCGCGGGGCGCGGCCGGCGCCGGGCGTTCATCACGACGGCGCACCGCGGGCAGAACTCGCCGGTCGATCCGCAGCTGGCGACGCCGGGGGTGGGCCGCGCCGACGTGTGGGTGTTCGACGCGGAGGCGTGCGGGGCGGATGCGTCGCTCGGCGGTGCGCCGCTGAAGATCCTGACGTTCTTCGCCGAGATGCCGCGCGCGCTCGCCGTCACGCCGGACGGATCGCGCGTGTATGCGGCGGCGTTCCACAGCGGCAACGCGACCGCGTCGACGTTCGTCGGCAACTTCGCGGGCGTCGGCAATCCGCTGCCGCCGTTCGCGCCGTCGTCGATCTTTCCGTTCCCGGCGGGCATCAACGCCTCCGGGCAGGAGCAGCCGCTGGCCGGCGTGATCGTCAAGTACGACGGGACGCACTGGACCGACGAGGCCGGCGGGATCCGCGACGCGGAGATGATGTTCACGCTCCCGGATCGCGACGTGTTCGCGATCGATGCGAATGCGAATCCTCCGGTGGCCGTGGCGGGGCCGGCGGGCGTGTACGCGCACGTCGGGACCACGCTGTTCAACATGATCGTCAATCCCGCGAATGGGAAAGTCTACGTCTCCAATCTGGAGTCGAACAATCAGCAGCGCTTTGAAGGTGCCAATCATTTCGCGGGCGACACGACGGTTCCGGCGCCCTCGGTGCGCGGCCACATCGCGGAGTCGCGGATCACGGTGCTCGACGCCGCCGGCAACGTGACCCCGCGGCACCTCAACAAGCATATCGACTACAGCACCTGTTGCGCGCCGATCCCGAACGCCGAGAATGCGCGCAGCGTCGCGTTCCCGACGGGCATGGAGATCACGGCCGACGGGCGCACGCTCTACGTGGCGGCGCTCGGCACGAGCGAGGTCGCCGTGTACGACACGGCCCGGCTCGAGAACGACACGTTCGTGCCGTCGACGGCGGATCAGATCGCCGTGACCGGAGGTGGGCCGACCGGGCTCGCGCTCGACGAGAAGAAGCACCGGCTGTACGTGCTCACGCGCTTCGACAACTCGATCAAGATCATCGACACGACGACGCGCGCGCAGATCGGCGCGGCCGCGATGTTCAACCCGGAGCCGCAGCACGTCGTGCGCGGGCGCCGCTTCCTGTACGACGCGTCGTTCAGCTCGAGCCACGGCGACTCCGCGTGCGCGAGTTGCCACATCTTCGGTGACATGGACCACCTCGCGTGGGACCTCGGCAATCCCGACGAGCCCGACGTGCCGGATCCGAACGTCTACATCACGGACAGCTTCCGCAAGCACTTCGCCTCGATGAAGGGCCTGATGACGACGCAGAGCCTGCGCGGCATGGACAACATGGGTCCGATGCACTGGCGCGGCGATCGCACGGGCGCGACGCTCGAGCCGTCGGCGCAGCCGAGCTCCGGCCACTTCAACGAACAGCTCGCGTTCAAGGCGTTCCGCGTCGCGTTCCCGGGGCTGCTCGGCCGCCACGCGCAGATCCCGGAGTCGGACCTGCAGGCGTTCACGGACTTCGCACTCGAGATCATGTATCCGCCGAATCCGATCCGCCGCCTCGACAACTCGCTCACGCCGCGCCAGCAGCTCGGCTTCGACGTGTTCTTCGGCCCGAAGACGTTCTTCGACCCGCTCGCGCCCGGCATCCCCGGCGGCGCGGGCACGCTCGCGTGCGGCGACTGCCACGCCCTCGATCCGATGGCGAACGCCGGCCACACCACGAAGCCCGGCTTCTTCGGCACGAACACGCTGTCGGCCGAGGTCGCCGGCGCCTTCAACACGAAGACGCCACACCTGCGCAACCTGTATCAGAAGGTCGGCAAGTTCGGATTCCCGAGGTCGCCGATCTGGCTACCGTCGCCGGGGCAGGGCGTGTTCCGAGGCGAGCAGCTCCGCGGCTTCGGCTTCACGCACGACGGCAGCTTCGACACGACGCTGACGTTCAGCTTCGCGCCGAACTTCGGCAAGGGCCTCGCGGACCCGGCCGAGCCGGTCACGATCTTCCCGCCGTTCCTGAACATCCAGATCAACAACCCACAGGGACTCTCGGTCACCGCGGACCTCGCGAAGCACGAGGCACTCGACGACTACATGATGGTGTTCGAGTCGAACTTCCATCCGATCGTCGGACAGCAGGTGACGGCGGGACCGAGCAACGCCGCGGCCGCGGCACCCCGCGTGGCGCTGCTGCTCGCGCGGGCGAACGCCGACGAGTGCCAGGTCGTGGCGCGCCACAAGCAGGAGGGCTTCCTCTACAACGGCAGCGTCTTCTTGCGAAACCGCGCCGGCGCCCCACCGCTCACGCCGGCGCAGCTGCGCGCGAAGGGCACGGTGACCTACACCTGCGTCCCGAAGGGCAACGGCCGCCGGCTCGCGCTCGACCGCGACCTCGACGGCACGCTCGACGGCGACGAGTAGCTGCTACTTCTTGCCGCCGTTGCCGCCGCCGGTGCCCTTGCCGCCGCCGCCGCCCGTGCCCGCGCCGCCGCCCGTGCCGGCCTTCTTGTCCTCGGGCTGCTTCGCGATGATCGCGTCCTTGATCGTGTTGTACGCGGCCTCGGGGATGATCTTCTTCGACAGGAGCTGGTCCTTCTTCGCGTACGGGCGGCCGGCGATGATCTTCGCCGCGTAGGCGGTGCCGATCGCGGGCAGCGCCTCGAGCTCGGTCTTCGTCGCGCTGTTGATGTCGAGCGGCTCCGACGCCGTCACGAGGTCCGCGATCTTCGCGTACGTGGCGTCGGGCACGACCTTGCGCGTCTTCAGCTGCTCGGCCTTCGTGTACGGGCGCCCCTCGACGATCTTCGCCGCGTACGCCTTGCCGATGCCGGGCAGCGCCTCGAGCTGGTCGGCGGTCGCGGTGTTGAGGTCGAGCCTGGGGGCGGGCTTCTTCTCCGCCGGCGCTTGCTTCTCCGTCGGCTGTGCGGAGACGGGAGTGGTCAGAGAGAACGCGAGGGCGATGACCGCGAGGAGCAGGCGCATGCGCATGTCTACCACTTGCGGTCGTCGACCAGGCGAACGTCGACGCGCGCGAGGATGCGCTGCACCTTCTCGGCCATGTCCTCGAACTCCGACAGCTGGGACGCCTGGTGGAGCTTCCGGGCGAAGTTCATCACGCGCACGAGGTAGGAGAACAGGTTCCCCTCCTCGTGATCGAGGCCGTGCTTGTCGACGAACGCGAGGAAGTCGAGGCCGCTGTCCTCGAGCTGCGCCCACGTGGACTTCGCCTTCTTGCCGCCGTGCAGCTCCGGGTGCGGCACGAGCGCCGACAGCTCGGCGTGGATCGTCTCGACCTTGGTGAGGATGCGCGGGTGCTCCTTGTCCCACTCGGCCTCGACGTCCTCCCACGACACCTGCGGGTTGCCCTCCCGCAGCTCGCGCAGGCGCGCGCGGCACCACTCGCGCTTCTCGTCCTCGCCCTTTCGGTCGAGCATGCGCTGGATGATGTCGTGATCGACGAGGTACTCGACGAGCTCGCGCAGCTCGGCGGTGTCGAGCTGGTGGTTGAACAGCACGTACCAGATGAACAGGCCGTCCATGCCCTGCAGCTCGCGGATCATGTCGCCCGCGATCTGCTTGCCGTGCTCGTCGAGGACGCCGGCCGCGCGCATGTTCGCGACGAGCTGCGCGAGCGTCTTCATCAGCGCGCGCCGCTCCCGATCGTCGAGGAGCAGGTTCTCGATCACGGTCACGATGTCGAGCCGCATCGACGGCGGCAGCGACGCCTCGGCCTCCGCCATGCGCGCGTCGACGCCGTCACCGCCCGGCGCGACCGGCTTTCTGTCGCCACTGATCGTATGCGTCGCGAGATCGGGGAGCCCGATCGCGAGCACCTGCTCGGCGGTGATCTTCGTCTTGCTGCGCAGCTCGGCCGGCTCGCCGCGCACGAGGTCCGCGTGGACCTCCGGCGTCCACACGATGTCCTGCTTGCGCTGCGCCTCGCTGCGCGCGCGGTTGTAGACCGACTTCTTGACCTTCGCCTCGTCGTACGCGGGCCGCTTCGCCGCGTCGCGCAGCTCCTTCTTGAGCTCGCTCACGACCTCCTCGGGAGCGAGCGTGATCGCGAGGCCCTTGTCGTCGAACTGCGGGCGGCCGGCGCGCCCGGCCATCTGGTGGTACTCGGCCGCGGTGACGAGGCGCGCCTGCTGCTTGATGAACTTGCGCAGCGCGGGGAACACCACGGTGCGCGCGGGCAGGTTGATGCCGGCGGCGATCGTCTCCGTCGACACGACGAACTTGATCAGGCGCTCGAGGGCGAGCTGCTCGACGAGCTGCTTGTAGCGCGGGAGGATGCCGGCGTGGTGGATGCCGATGCCGTGCGCGAGCAGCGGCCGCAGCTCGCGCGCCACGCCCGACGCGAGCAGGGCGGCGTCGCAGAGCGTCTCGATCTTCGCCTTCTCCTCGTCGGTGGTGAACCGGCGACACGACTTGAGCAGGCGGGCGACCTCGAAGCACTGCTCGCGCCCGAACACGAACACGATCGCCGGCACGTCGCCCGTGTGCGCGAGGTCGCGCACGGTGTCGATCAGCATCTCCTCGCGGAAGTCGTGCACGAGCGGCACCTTGCGCTCGCGCGACTCGACGAGCTCCATCGGCACGCGCCGCGTGAGCTCGACCCAGTGGCAGAACCGGTCCGGATGCCCGACGGTCGCCGACAGCACGACGAGCTGCGTGCGCGGATCGAGCCCGATGATCGACTGCTCCCACACGTACCCGCGCTCGGGGTCGTTGAAGTAGTGGCCCTCGTCCATGACGACGATCTCGGCGGGGCACACGTGCTTGTCGGCGACGATCCGGTTCCACAGGATCTCCGCGACCTCGACCTGGATCGGCGCCTCGCGGTTGACCTTGTAGTCGCCGGTCGCGAACCCGACGTAGCCGTCGCCGAAGTCGGCGCACAGCTCGCGGTACTTCTCCTCGGTGAGCGCGCGCAGCGGCGTCGTGTAGACGGCGCGCTGCCCGCGGCCGAGCGCGGCGTGCAGCGCGGCCTTGGCCATCAGCGTCTTGCCGGTGCCGGTCGGTACGGTGACGAGCACGCTCTTGCCGGCGAAGATCGCGGCGATCGCCTGCTCCTGCACCGGATACGGTTCGAGCCCGCGGCCCCACAGGAACTTGTCGTAGAACGAAAGCTCGAGGTCGCCGTCGGTTGGCACGGCGCCAGCTTAGCGCGCCGGGGGACCTGCGGACGCTACGGCACGAGCACGACCTTCACGCAGTCGTCCTGCTTGCGCAGGAACAGGTCGTAGCCGCGCGGCGCCTGCGCGAGCGGGAGGCGGTGCGTGATGATGAAGGTGGGGTCGAGCTGGCCGCCCTCGACGAGCGCGAGCAGCGGCCGCATGTAGCGGTGCACGGGCGTCTGCGCGGCGCGGATCGTGAGGGCGCGGTTGAGGACGGCGTTCATCGGGAACTTGTCGACGGCGCCGCCGTACATCCCGACGACGGAGACGGTGCCGCCGTTGCGGCACGCGAAGATCGCCTCGCGCAGCGCGAGCGGGCGGTCGGGCTCGGCGCGCGCGAGCTGCTTCGCGCGGTCGTACGCGAACTGCACGCCGTGGCCGTGCGCCTCCATGCCGACGGCGTCGATGCACGCGTCGGGGCCGCGCCCGCCGGTGATCGCCTTGATGCGCTCGAGCACGTCGCCGTCCTCGTAGTCGATCGCGTCCGTCGCGCCGGCGCGCTCGAGCGCCATGCGCAGGCGGAACGGGACGCGATCGATGACGATGATGCGCTCGGCACCGAGGAGCTTCGCGCTCGCGATCGCGAGCTGGCCGACGGGCCCCGCGCCCCACACGGCGACGACGTCGCCGCGCTGGATCTTGCAGTTGTCGGCGGCCATGAACCCCGTCGGCAGGACGTCCGACAGGAACAGCACCTGCTCGTCGGTGAGGTGCGGCGGCACGACGAGCGCGCCGACGTCGGCGAACGGGACGCGCACGTACTCGGCCTGCCCGCCCGCGTAGCCGCCCGTCAGGTGCGAGTAGCCGAACTGCCCCGACGGCGCGTGCCCGAGCATCTTCTCGGCGACGTACGCGTTGGGGTTCGAGTTCTCGCAGCACGAGTACAGCTCGTGCCGGCACATCCAGCACCGGCCGCACGCGATCGGGAACGGCACGACGACGCGGTCGCCGACCGCGAGGATCTCCGGGTCGATGCCCGGCCCGGCGTCGACGACCTCGCCCATGAACTCGTGCCCGAGGATGTCGCCCTTCTCCATCGTCGGGATGAACCCGTTGTAGAGGTGCAGGTCCGAGCCGCAGATCGACGTCGCCGTCACCTTCACGATCGCGTCGCGCGAGTTGAGGATGCGCGGGTCGGGCACCTCCTCGACGCGCACGTCGCGCCGGCCCATCCAGCACGCCGCGCGCATCGCTATCGCCCCTCGTAGGGCTGCGCGTGCACGACCTCCCCGAGCTCGATCAGCTGCTTGATCTGGCGCAGCTCGCGGTCGAGGTCGTACTCGACGGGCTCGTTCGTGTCGACGCGCACCTCGGTGCCGCGGCCGCGCGGCGCGACCCGGTACGTGACGCGGTAGACGCCGGGCAGGCCGTGCACGAGCTCGTCGAACCGGCGCTGCACCTCCGACGGGCCGCGGTCGACGGTGAGCGCCACGCTGCGCACCGGCCGCCCTCGCCGCGCGCGGCGCGCACCCACGTACGCGTCGACGATCGCGATCCCGGCGACCGCCGCGATCGCCGCGTACACGCGCCGCGACCGCCGCCGGCGCCGCGACCTCAGCGCGAGGCCGAGCAGCGCGAGGTCGACGGCGTCGCCGAGGACGCGCGCCCAGATCGGCAGCGCGTGGCGCGGGCGCGCGAGCAGCCCGATCCCGCTCAGCACCTCGCGTGCGCCGACGAGCCTCAGCGTTCTTTGTGCCGCCGCGTGCGCCCCGACGCCGATCACCCGCCCGAGCGTGCCGGGCGCGACGAGCTGCGCGGCCCCGAGCCCGAAGCTGAACAGGGCGAGCCCCGTCGAGAGCCTTCCGTCGGAGCCCCGCCGATCTGCCGTTTGCGTTTCCATGCCGGCGATCCGCAGCAACGACCGTTCCAGCGCGCGTTCCCCCGCCGCGGCGCGCGATCGTCGTAGGCTGACCGCGGTGCCCGCCGCTCCTGCCGCGCCTCCTTCTACGCCTTCTTCCGAGCAACGCATGGGGCTCGTCCATGGCGTCCTGGCCTACGGGCTGTGGGGCGTCGTCGCGGCGTACTGGAAGCAGCTCCTGCACGTGGACCCGGTCGCGCTCGTCGCCCACCGCGCGGTGTGGGCCGCGGTGTCGTTCGCGGTGCTCACGGTCGCGTTCGGCCAGTGGTCCGCCTTCGTCGCGGCGCTGCGCACGCCGCGCACCGCCGGGATCATGCTCGTGTCGGGCTCGCTGATCGGCGTCAACTGGACGCTGTTCGTCTGGGCGACCAACAACGGGCACCTGCTCGACGCGAGCCTCGGCTACTTCGTCACGCCGCTCCTGTCCGTCGCGCTCGGCACGCTCGTCCTGCGCGAGCACCTCTCGCGCCTCGCCTGGGTCGCGATCGCGCTCGCGGCGATCGGCGTCACGTTCCTCACGGTCCGCCTCGGGAGGTTCCCGTGGGTGACGCTCGCGCTCGCGGCGACGTTCGGTCTGTACGGCCTGGTGCGCAAGGTCGCGCGCGTCGACGCGCTCGTCGGCTCGACGATCGAGACGGTGTGGATCGCGCCGGTCGCCGCCGTGTACCTGATCGTCACCGGCGGCGACGCCGCGTACACCGACACGCCGACGTCGCTCCTGCTCGCGGGCACCGGCCTCGTCACGGCCGTGCCGCTCGTGCTGTTCACGAGCGCCGCGCGCCGCCTGCCGCTGTCGACGGTGGGCTTCCTCCAGTACCTCGCGCCGACGGGGCAGTTCATCCTCGCGTTCGCGGTCTACGGCGAGGCCTTGCCGTCCGAGCGCCTCGCGGCGTTCTGCGTGATCTGGGCCGGGCTCGCGGTGTTCTCGCTCAACCTGTGGCGGCAGCGTCAGTCGCCGTCGCGCAGCCGGTAGCCGACGCCCGCCTCGGTGAGCAGCCAGTGCGGGCGCGCCGGATCCGCCTCGATCTTGCGGCGCAGCGCCGCGACGTGGACGCGCAGCGTGTGGCTCTGGTCTGTCGGCGTCGCGCCCCACACGGCCTTCACGAGCCGGCGGTGCGTGACGACGCGGCCCGGCTGGCGCACGAGCTCAACGAGGATCTTGAACTCGATCGGGGTCAGGTGGACGACGGCGCCGCCGACGGTGACCTCGTGGCGCGGCTGATCGACGCGGATCGGGCCGGCCTCGAGCACGTCGCGCAGCTCGCCGGTGCCGGCCGCGCCCGCGTGCCGCAGGGCCACGCGGATGCGCGCGAGCAGCTCGCCGGTGCCGAACGGCTTGGTCAGGTAGTCGTCGGCGCCCGCGTCGAGCGCCGCGACCTTGTCGCCCTCCTGGCCGCGCGCGGATAGCACGATCACCGGGACCGTCGAGTCCGGGCGCAGCGCGCGCAGCACGGCGAGCCCGTCGCCATCCGGCAGACCGAGATCGAGCAGCACGACGCCCGGCGGCCGGCGCGCGAGCTCGGCGAGCCCGCTCGCGACGCTCGTCGCCTCGGCGACGAGGTGTCCGTGGCCCGTCAGCGCCGTTCGCAGGTAGCGGCGCACGTGCGGGTCGTCATCGATCACCAGGATGGCCGTCACGCGACGCTGGTCGCGTCCGAGCCGTGCGCCGGCTGCCAGCGCCGCGACAGCGCGACCTCGGCGCGGTACTCCTCGAGCATCGCGGTGCGCTGCGCGGCGCTCCACCCGAGGTGCGCGGCGAGCACGTCGGCGGCGCGCTCGGCGACGGCGGCGCCCTGGTCGCGCGACACGAGCAGGAGCGGCACGCGGCGCGCGAGGACGTCCTCGAGCGTGCGCGCGCGGTCGTGGAGCGCGGCGAACTCGACCTCGGCCCACACGTACGGGAGCTCGCGGTCCAGGCGCTCGCCGAGCGCGCGGTCCGCGACGATGCGATCGGCGAGGATCGGTGCGCGCGTGCCGTACACGCCGCACAGGTGCGTCGCCGTGTCGACGTCGAGCCCGTGCGTCTCCATCAGCGTGCGCCCGACGGCGGCCACGCCCTCGAGGTCGGTGCGCTCGAGGCCGACGGCGCCGGGGAGCGGGCGGTCCTTCGTCGACGCGCGCGCCGGCTCGACGGGCTCGCCGAGCTCGCGCAGGAGGTCGAGCGTCTTGTTCACGGCCTCGCGCGCCATGCGGCGGTACGTCGTGAGCTTGCCGCCGGCGATGATGACGAGGCCGTCGTTGCGCGAGAACACCTCGTGCTCGCGCGAGATCTCCGACTCGTCGACGTTGGGCGGCGCCGCGATCAGCGGGCGCAGGCCGGCCCACGTCGAGATGACGTCGGACGGGCGCAGGTTGGCGCCGGGGAAGTACCCGTTGCCGCTCTCGCACAGGTACGCGACGTCGTCGGCGTCGGCGGCGACCTCGTCGGCGCTGCCGGTGAAGTCGGTGTCCGTCGTACCGAGCACCGTGCGCTCGCGCCAGGGGATCGCGAACATCACGCGGCCGTCGACGGGCGAGATCAGCGTGATCGCGCGCGCCAGCGGCAGGCGCTCCCGCGGCAGCACGATGTGCACGCCCTTCGTGCGGCGCAGCAGCGGCCGCTCCATCGGGATCTCGAAGCGGCGGATCATCTCGTCGGTCCACGCGCCGGCCGCGAGCACGACGGAGCGCGTGGTCACGACCGACGTCGCGCCGGTCAGGCGGTCGCGCACGGCGACGCCGGTGATGCGCCCGTCGGGGCGGCGCTCCATGCGCGTGACCTCGGTGTACGTGTGGCACGCGGCGCCGAGCGCGACGGCGTCGATCGCGTTCTCGAGCACGAGGCGCGCGTCGTCGGTGGCGCAGTCGTAGTACTCGAGCGCACCGCGCAGGCCGTCGGGGCGCAGCTGCGGCTCGAGCTCGAGCGCCGCCCTCGTGCCGCGGAACGTGCGGTGCAGCTTCGGCGCGCGGAACAGCGCGAGCGAGTCGTAGATCCAAAGGCCGACGTTCATCAGCTCGAGACCCGGCTTCGCGCCCTTGTAGATCGGGATGATGAACGGCAGCGGGCGCACCAGGTGTGGGGCGACGCGCGTCTGGACGCGGCGCTCCGACACCGACTCGAACACCAGGCCGATCTCGCCGTGCTCGAGGTAGCGCAGCCCACCGTGCACGAGCTTGCTCGACTTCGACGACGTCCCCGACGCGTAGTCGCCCTTCTCGAACAGCGCGACCCGGAGGCCGCGCAGCGCGGCGTCGCGCGCGATGCCCGCGCCGGTGATGCCGCCGCCGATCACGACGATGTCGTAGGTCGGAGCAGACGTCATCTTCCGACGATAACGCGAAACGCCGTTCGGCGCCGCCGGAGTGGCGATGCGAACGAGGTTCGTGTGGATCGCGGGAGCCGTTCGCCGCGTTCGATCAGCCGAGATCGCCGGGGCGTGGCGCAAAGTACGGCGACGGATCGAGCGTCACGGCGCGCATCGGGAAGTGGCGCCCGACGAGCTGGCGCAGGTGGTGGCGCGAGGCGTGGGCGTCGAAGTCGCGCATCGACGCGCGCACCTCGCCGCCCGGCGTGAAGCTGATCTGCCAGCCGCGCCGCTTCGCGTTCACCGACACGATCGGGCCGGTGGCGGCGATCCGCTGCGCGCGCTCGAAGTACAGGTGCGGCTCGTCGTCGACGATCGTGAGCGCGCGCAGCCCGGGCCACCACGCCGCGTCCTGCAGGCGCTCGAGGCGCGACAGGTCGCCGGTGATCTCGAGGAGCTGCAGCCTCGGCAGCACCGCATCGACGAGCCGCAGGATCGAGCTCTGCGTGACCTCGAGCCCGAGGCGCTCGATCCGCCAGCCGGCGGGGTTGTCGGCGAGGTCGTACGCGCCGCTCCGGTCGAGCATCGCGACCTCGCGCAGCGACGCCAGCGACGGATCGAGCGCGAAGCCGGGACTCGGCTGGATGATGCGGAGCTGCTCGACGGTGCCGAGCGCCGGCGTGCCGCGGACCTGCACGCACATCGCCGCGTCGGGGGCGCAGATCTCGGCGCGCCACAGAAAGCCGCGGCGGAAGTGCGCGCCGCCGACGGGGATGACGCGCAGGAGCGGCCCGAGCCAGCGCGGGCCGTTCTCGCGCAGCAGCTGCTCGTGGCGCTGGTAGGCGTCCTCGTCGAGGGCGCGCGCGAGGGCGAACGCGATCACGATGCCGTGCCCGTCGTCGCGCTCGAGGAGGTAGTCGGCGAGGACGTGGCGCGGCTCGTCGGAGTCGACGTTCGCGCACACCATGTCGTACAGGCTGCGCGCGTCGGGATCCGCGAGCCAGTCGACGGGCGGTGGGATCTCCGGCGCGATCAGGTCCTCGCGCGCCCACGCGTACGGGCGCTCGAGCGGCGTGACCTCGACACCCTCGGCGCCGCGCCGCGCGAGCGCGAACGGTGCGTAGCCGGTGACGAGCTCCGGGATGCCGGAGAAGCCGCCGAGCTCGTCGCCGCCGACGATGCTCGTCTCGCAGGCGTGGTCGTCGTCGGAGTCGCACTCGTGCGGCCACAGCGGCACGTCGCGGCGCGACAGGATGACGTGGCGGTGCAGGGTGTCGTGGTTGCGCGCGACGGCGTACAGCGCGGAGACGTGGCCGTCGCGGAGCAGGCGCTCGGCCTGCCGGTGGAACCACGCCAGCTCGGAGGCCCGGATCACGCTCGGTCGCCGGATCACGCTCGCACACGGTACCGCGACGGCGCGCTGGACCTCGCGCCGCGGCGTGCGATCCTTGGGCGGATGGTTCGCCCGGCCGTGGCTGCGCTGCTCGCGATCGCGGCCGCGTCCGTGGCCGCCTGCCGGCGCGGGGCGCCGCCGGACCTGCGCGAGCCGCCGCTCGGGACGTGGCTCGCCGCGTACGTCGACTTCGCGAAGCTGCGCGACGGCGACCTCCCGCCCGAGGTGGCGAAGGTGCTCGGCGGGTGCGGCCTCGATCGGCGCGCCGGCTACCTCGCGGTGGCCGCGACGCCGACCCGCCTGTATGCGCAGACGCGCGCGCGCGTGTCGAGCCAGCAGGTGCGGTGCGCGCTGGCGGGGCTCGAGCTGTTGCCGTCGGCGGAGAGCCTGCGCCACGACGTCGCCGGCGACCGCCTCGTCGCGAGCTTCGAGATCGACGCCGGCGCGCGGGTGCCGCTCGACGAGCGCGAGCTCGCGCGCTACCGCGAGGCGCGCGAGGCCGAGCCCGTCGCGCTCGCCGTGCACGCCGGCGCTCCGGCGGATCCGCCGTGGGACCTCGCGCTCGCCGGGCGCGACCTCGACCTGACGCTGCCGACGGAGGAGAGCGCGTTCGGGGCGTTCGGCGGCGCGCAACTCGCGGTCGACGACGCGTCGACGCTGGCCGCCACGCTCGACGGCACGCTCGTGCGCTACCACGCCGCCGGCGGCCTGTTCGGCGAGGACGCGACGTCGGTCGTGCGGCGGCGCGTCGTCGACGGCATCGCGATCCCCGGCCCGGCGATGGAGCCGACGCTCGTCACCGGCGACATCGTGGCGTTCGTGAAGCCCAAGCTCGCGGGCGAGCCGACGCGCGGCGACATCGTCGTGTTCACGCGCGAGGGCCACGACTTCGTGCGGCGCGTCCTCGGCGTGCCCGGCGACCGCGTCGGCATCGCGCGCGGCTCGTTCTCCCTCGACGGCAAGCCGGTGCCGACGCGCATCCTCGCGCTCGACCACCGCCTCGTCGACCGGGGCGTCGAGCGCCAGCGCTGGTCGGAGACCGTCGGCGCGATGAGCTACGAGATCACGAAGCTCAACGACACGAGCCCCGACGACCGCGAGCTCGTCGTGCCGTCCGCGCACCTGTACGTCACGGGCGACGCGCGGGCCGACTCGGGCCGCGAGCTCGTCCCGGCGGCCGCGGTCCGGGGGCGCGCGCTGCTCGTCGCGTGGTCGCGCGGCGACACCGGCGTGCGCTGGGATCGCATCGGGCGGTGGCTCGGGCGCCCCGCGCGGTAGTACGCTCGGCGGGCGGTGATCGGCGAGCGCTTCGAGATCGTGCGCCAGCTCGGCGAAGGTGGGATGGGGGTCGTCTACCTGGCGCGCGACCGCGTGCGCGACATGGTCGTGGCACTGAAGACGCTGCGCTCGCGCGACGCGTACCTCCTGTACCAGTTCAAGAACGAGTTCCGCGCGCTCGCGGACCTGCACCACACGAACCTGTGCACGCTGTACGAGCTGTTCGAGGCGGAGGGGAACTGGTTCTTCACGATGGAGCTCGTCGAGGGCTGCGACCTCACCGACTGGATCCGCGCGCCGGCGACCGGGAGGATCGCGACCGACCCGACGGTGCCGCCGACGCCGCCGCCCGCGGTCGCGCGCCGGCCGGGCGACGCCGGGACGATGCTCGAGTACGTGGCGACGACGCCGCTCGCGACGCCGGTGCCGGTGCGCGCGCACGGCTCGACGATCGACCACCCCGCCACCCTGGGGTTCGACGAGGGGAGGTTGCGCGCCGCGCTCGCGCAGCTCGCGTCGGGGCTCGGTGCCCTGCACGCGGCCGGCAAGGTGCACCGCGACCTGAAGCCGAGCAACATCCTCGTCACGCCCGGCGGGCGCGTCGTGATCATGGACTTCGGGCTCATCGCCGACGCGACGCTGCTCGCCGAGCTCGCGACGAGCCGGATCATCGCGGGCACGCCGGCGTTCATGGCGCCCGAGCAGGGCGTGCCGGGTGCGCACGTCGGCGCGTCGGCCGACTGGTACGCCGTCGGCGTGATGCTGTACCAGGTGCTGACGAGCCGGCTGCCGTTCGACGGCGCGACGGTGCAGGACATCATCGCGGCCAAGCGCACGCCGCCGCCGGCGCCGAGCCGGATCGCGCACGGCGTGCCGGCGGACCTCGCCGAGCTGTGCGAGCGCCTGCTCGCGCACGATCCGGCCGCCCGCCCCGAGGGCGACGAGGTCGCGCGGCTCCTCGGCGGCACCGCACGGCCGCGGCGGCGCGCCGCCGACGGGGATGTCTTCGTCGGGCGCCGGCACGAGCTCGGCCTCCTGCACGCGGCGCTCGCCGAGTCGCGGCAGCGCGCGGTGGCGATGTTCGTCGAGGGCACGTCGGGGCTCGGCAAGACGGCGCTCGTGCGGCGCTTCCTCGACGAGGTCGCCGGCACGGGCACGATGGTGCTGCCCGGGCGCTGCTACGCCGAGGAGTCGGTGCCGTACAAGGCGTTCGACGGCATCGTCGACGCGCTGTCGCGCAACCTCGTGACGATGGATCCGCTGCGCGCGCGCGAGCTGGTGCCGCCCGAGGGCGCGCTCGCGACGCGCCTGTTCCCGGTGCTGCGGCGCGTGCCGTGGTTCGCGGGCGACGTCGCGAGCTTCGGGATCGCGTCGGTCGAGCTGCGCGCGCGGGCGTTCGCCGGGCTCATCGAGGTGTTCCGCCGCGTCGGCGCGAGCCAGCCGCTGCTGCTGTTCGTCGACGACCTCCAGTGGGCCGATGCCGACAGCATGCTGCTCCTGCGCGAGCTGCTCCACGAGGCGCACGCGCCGCACGTGGCGTTCGTGGCGTCCGTCCGGACGGCGGACGGTGCCGACACCGGCGGCGACCTCGCGCGCGCGGCGCGCCTCGCCCCGCGCCGCATCCGCCTCGAGCCGCTCCCGGCCGGCGACGCGGCGCTGCTGATGGATCGGCTGTTGCCGCGCGACGCGGCGAACGCCGAGCGCCGCCGCGAGATCGAGCGCGAGGCGGCGGGCCACCCGCTGTTCCTCGCCGAGCTCGCGTTCCACCTCGCGACGCACGGTGCGGCCGCCTCGGGCGCGCGCCTCGACGACGCGCTGTGGGACCGCGCGCTCGCACTCGAGGCCGACGCGCGCCGGCTTCTCGAGACGGTCGCCGTCGCGGGCACGCCCGTCGATGCGAAGGTCGTCGCCGACGCGTGCGGGATGTCGCCGACGCAGTGCGCGCCGCTCGTCGCCGGTTTGCGCACCGATCGCTTCGTGAAGATCGCGGCGACGGCGGCCGGGGACGCGCTCGAGCCGTACCACGACCGCGTGCGCGAGTCGGTCGTCACGCGGATGGGGCGCGACGCGCTCGCGGAGACGTCGGGGCGCCTCGCGAACGCACTCCTGCGCGCGGGCCTGGGCGAGACGTCGCCCGAGCTCGTCGTGCGCCACCTGTTCGCGGCCGGCGACTCCGCGCGCGGGCGCGACCTCGCCGAGCGCGCCGCCGCCCGCGCCCTCGGCGCCCTCGCATTCGACCGCGCGGCCGAGTTCCTGCGCGCCGCGCTCGTCGCCGGGCCGCGCGACGCGGCGCACGCCCGCGCGCTGCACACGTCGCTCGCCGAGGCGCTCGCCAGCGCCGGCCGCGGCGCCGAGGCCGCCGACGAGTTCCTCGCCGCCGGCGCGCTCGAGGACGACGAGGAGGACCGCCTCGACGGCCGCCGGCGCGCCGCCGATCAGCTGCTCGCGTCGGGCCACGTCGACCGCGGCCTCGCCGAGCTGCGCCAGGTGCTCGCCGCGCTCGGCGAGCGCATCCCGGCGACGCCCGAGGAGGCGCTCGCGTCGCTCGAGGCGGAGCGCGCCGGCCTCGATGCTGCTCTCCTCCGCCCGCTCGGGTCCTCCGCCGACGGCTCCTCCGGACCCTCGCGGGGCTTCGGCGAGCGCGCGGACGTGCCGGCCGGGCTCGCGCGCCGGCACGACGTGTACCAGTCGACGGCGCTCGGCCTCATCCTCGTCGACAACGTGCGCGGTGCCGACTTCCAGGCGCGCGCGCTGCGCGTCGGCCTCGCGTGCGGCGATCCGCGCCGCGCCGTGCGCGCGCTCGTGTTCGAGGCGATCTACCGCGCGCAGGAGGGCGAGGCGGGCCGCGCGCGTGCGCAGGAGCTCGTCGCCGCCGCGTCGGACCTCGCGCGCAACCGCGGCGACGCGTGGATGGACGCGTACCTCGTGCTCGCGGGCGCGTTCCACGCGTACTACTGCGGCCGCTTCCGCCAGGCCGTCGGCGAGTTCAAGGTCGCCGACGCGTGCTTCCGCGCGCTCCCCGGCGTCGCGTGGGAGCAGAACACGATCCGCCTCCACCGGCTGCGCGCGACCGACTACCAGGGCGCGTGGGGCGAGCTGCGCGCGCTGTACGACGAGTACCTGCGCGACGCGCAGCGCCGCGACGACCGCTACGTCGAGGCGAGCCTCACGCGCTGGTTCAACGTGCTGTGGCTCGCGCACGACCGCCCCGACCTCGCCGGCGCCGACCTCGACAAGAGCCGGTGGACGCCGCCCGAGCCGGGCCGCTACCACCTCCAGCACTTCCTCGAGCTGCGCGCGCGCGTCGAGCTCGCGCTGTACCGCGGCGACGGTGCCGCGCAGGGCGCGTGGGCGCGCCCCGGCCTCGACGCCGCCGATCACTCGCTGCTCCTGCGCATCCAGATCGCGCGCGCGATCGCCGACTGGCTCCTCGGCCGGCTCGCCGCCGTCGAGGGCAACGTCGCCGAGGTCCTGCGCCGCGCGCACATGCTCGTCGAGCAGCGCGTCAGCTACGCCGCCGTGTGGAGCGGCCTCCTCGTCGCCGCGGCCGTCGCCCAGCGCGGCGACCGCGCCGGCGCGATCTCGCGCCTCGAGGCCACCGCCGCGTTCGCCGCCGACCACGACTTCCCGCTGTGCGCCGCCGTCGCCCGCCTGCGCGCCGGCCAACTCCTCGGCACCGCCGCCGGCGCCGTCCAGATCGCGCAGGCCTCCGCGTGGATGAGCGAGCAGGACATCCGCAACCCGATCCGGATGTGCGAGGTATTCGCACCCGGCTTCGGCGTCTAGCTTGGATCCTTCGTGATAGGGCGTAGCCAACGCTGTCGCGCATCGAGAATGCGTGCACGGGGCGTGAGCTCCATCAGCTCTGTCGAGCACGAACCGGAGCGTGGTCTCGCCGACCGCCTGCGAGACAGCAGAGCGCCCGCGTCAAACCACCGTCGGGAGCCCTCTGCGAGCGCCGCGCGTTCACCGTCGGGAGGCCCGCGTCGAGCACGAACCGGCGCGTGATCGCGACGACCGCAGAGCAGCTCCGTCCAGAGCTCGGGCCCGCTGGAAGCGGCGAGGACCGAGACCCCTAGCTCGCTGGGTCGCTACTTCGCGGCGGTGAGCGCGACGGTCTGCACGTCGAAGTAGCCGAGGGCGCCGAGGAGCTTCGCGAGGTCGGTGACCGACGCGGCCGGGGCGATCGCGATCGTGACGTCGCCGAGCGTGCCGGACTTCTTCTTCGCCTCGGCGATCGCGGCGTCGGGCTTGTCGGTGAGGACGAGCTGCGTCGTGTGCGCGGACGGGACCTCGCGCCGGAAGGCGGGGATGAGGTCGATCGGGATCGTGCCGGCGAGGACCCAGCCGACGGGGGCGCCGGAGGCGGCGACGGCGAGGCGCAGCTGGCGCTTGCCGCCGAGCGTCGCGACCGTCTCGAGGAGCCGGACCGCCTTCACGCCCGACGGGCCGATCAGCGCGATCGGGGCCGCCGGTGCGAGCGCGTCGATCGCCGCCGGCAGCTCGATCGGCTTCACGACGCGCCCGGGGTAGGACTCGCCCGGCGCGTGCACGACGACGCCGTCCTTGCCGAGCGTCGCGTGCGCGAGGACGCCGACCTGGATCTGCGTCGCGCTGACGCTGACGTGCACGGGGCCGGCGTGGGGGTTCGTCGTCGGGGACTTCGGCAGGTCGAAGCCGTTGCCGGTGACCGACACCGCCGGCAGCGGCACCGTGATGCCGGCGAGGAGCGGGGCGAGGCGCGCGTCGGCGCCGGCGGCGCGCGCGATGCGATCGAGCGCGAAGTACGGCGCGCTGACGTAGCGCGCGTCGGGCAGGCCGCTCACCTCGCCCTTGCACGCCTCGCCGAGGACCTTCCAGGGCAGGCGCCCGGGCTTGCCGTGCATCTCGTCGAACTTCGTCAGGAACTGCCGCTTCGCCGCCGTGTCGCAGAACGCCTTGCACCCGACCATCGCGGTCTCGAGCTGCGCGCGCGTCGGGCCCTTCTCGGAGTTCCACGCGAGGATGGGCGTCCAGTCGCCGCACGGCTGGCACCCGTCGAGGATGCGCTGGATGCGCCGCACCGGCGTGAGCTCGCCCGCCGCCCGGAGCGCCTCGGCGCACGCCGCGGTCCAGTCGGCCGGCGGCGCGGCGTCCGCGGGCGGCGCCGGTGCCTTGGGCGCCGACCCGGTTCCCGGGCCCGCCGGTGGTTCATCCTTCTTGCCCCCGCACGCGACCAGCATGCACAGGAGCGCGAGCGCCTTCCTCATATCACCCGCGGTCGACCTCGAGGCCGTACTTCTTGACGAGCCGGTGGATGTAGTTGCGATCGATCCCGGCCTCGGCGGCGGCGCGCGAGATGTTGCCGCGGTGGCGCGCGAGCAGCGCGACGAGGTAGTCGCGCTCGAAGCTCTCGACGAGCGCGGCCTTCGCCTCCTTGAACGGCAGCTCGAGGACGTCGGCGTTCGAGGGCGCGCGGCGCGCCGGCACCTCCTCCTCGAGCGTCCCGGTCGCGAACGTGCGCGGGCCGTCGGCGATGAGGTCCAGGCCCGCGAGCGCGGCGGTGCCGAGCGACAGCGCGCGCTCGACGACGTTGCGCAGCTCGCGCACGTTGCCGGGCCAGTCGTGGCGCTCGAGCTGTTCGAGCAGCGCGGCCGACTGCGCGAACCCGCCGCGGCCCATGCGGTCGGCGAACCACGCGGCGAGCGCCGGGATGTCGGCCTTTCTGTCGCGCAGCGGCGGCACCTGCGTCGCGACGACGGCGAGCCGGTAGTACAGGTCCTCGCGGAACTGCCCGGCGCGTACCATCGCGCGCAGGTCGCGGTGCGTCGCCGCGACGACGCGGATGTCGACGTCCACGCTCTGCGTCTCGCCGACGCGGCGCACCTGGCGGCGGTCGAGCACGCGCAGGAGCTGCGGCTGCAGGTCGAGCGCGAGCTCGCCGATCTCGTCGAGGAACAGCGTGCCCTGGTTCGCGGCCTCGATCAGGCCCTGCTTGTCGGCGTTCGCGCCGGTGAACGAGCCCTTCGCGTGGCCGAACAGCTCCGAGGCGATCAGCTCGTGCGGGATCGAGCCGCAGTCGACGACGATGAACGGCCCGCGGCTGCGCCGGCTCATGCGGTGCACGGCCTCGGCGATCGCCTCCTTGCCGGTGCCGGTCTCGCCCTGGAGGAGGATCGTCGCCTCCGTCGGCGCGGCCTTCGCGAGCAGGCTGAACAGGCGCTGCATCGGCGGCGTCGTGCCGAGGACGTCGCCGAAGCGATCGCCCTGCCACGCCTCGAGCTCGACGCTCTTGTCGACGGGCTCGACGTCCATCTCCGTGTGCTTGCCGAGGCGCAGCCGCGCCGCACCGACGAGCACGACCGAGTTCACGCGCGCGCCGCCGTGCTTGGTGCCGTTCGTGGTGTCGAGATCGCGCACGGCGATGCCGTCGCGGCGCACGCGGATCTCGAGGTGGCGGCGCGACACCGTGACGTCGGTGAGGACGACGTCGTTGTCGCTGTGCGTGCCGACCATCGTCGTGCCCTCGTCGAGGACGTGCTCCTTGCCGGCGTCGGGGCCCGACACGACGCGCAGGCGGAACGTGCGCTGCACGAGCGCACCCGAGGCGTCGTCGGTCAGTAGCTGCGTGTGCACCTGCGTCACGGGCTAACGCGTTTGTATCACGCGTCTGCGCCGGACCCACACGAGGCAGATCGCCGAG
This sequence comes from Deltaproteobacteria bacterium, assembly GCA_019637375.1. Lineage (GTDB taxonomy): Bacteria > Myxococcota_A > Polyangia > Haliangiales > Haliangiaceae > JABFXX01. Next base: position 50,770 of record JAHBVW010000044.1, read on the forward strand.
AGCACCGCGCTGCCACCGAACGCTCCACCTCCACCGCCTGCGCCGCAGCAGCCGGCCGGCGGGGGCACGTCGTCCTGCCGCCCGGCGTCGTTGCCGTGGTTGCCGCCGTGGTCGGGCGGCGACGCATCGCACACGCACGGCCCGATCCCGCCGGGAGGATCCTCGCCCTCCACGAGCGCGACCGAGTTGTAGGACAGCGACCCCGACTCGACGACCTGGCACTGGTGCTTGCTCTGGAAGCCCGCCTTCTTCGCGGTCACGCACGCGAGCCGCGGCGTGACGTTCGCGAACGTGTAGAACGCGTCGGAGGCGACGGTGTGGACGCGCCCGTCGTCGAGCGTGACCGTGGCGCCGGGCAGGCGCAGCGAGCTGTCGTTGCGGCAGGCGATGACGTCGTCGCGGCACACGACCCCGACGAGCTGGCCGCGCGGGAGGGCGCCGAACTTGACGGCCAGGTGGTTCGCGACGCGGCGCTCGGTCCCGTCCGAGGGCGCGCTGACGAGCGTCTGGTCGACGACGAGCGCCGACGAGCTGCCGCTGTCGAGGCCCATCGCCATGTGCGCGCCGCGGTCGCGCAAGAAGCCCGCGAGCTCGGCGGCGGTCATGCCGAGCGAGGCGCTCTGCCAGCCGTCGACGACGGCGAGCCACATCGTGTTGCCGTCCTCGGAGATCGCGACGGCCGAGCGGGGCGCGCGGGTGCACGCGAGCGTCGTCGGATCGCCGCAGTCGAACGACGTCGCGACAGCGCCGGCGCGCACGAGCAGCGGCCGCCCCGACACCGCGCCCTGCGTGCCCTGCGGCAGCGACCCGGGCGACACGACGAGCTCCGGCGGCGCGATCGCCGCGGCGGTGCGCTCGTGCGTGCCGTCGGCGATGCGGCGCAGGTGCAGCACGGCGGCGTGCTCGTCGTCGCGCGTGTTCGTCCACGCCGTCGAGTCGCCGATCGCGAGGCCGCGCGGCACGTAGCCGGCCACCCGGAACGAGTCGCCGTTGATCACGACCTGCGCGCCGATGCGATCGGCGTAGCCGCTCGGCGTGAGGCCGCTGTCGGACTCCTTCGTCGCGTACAGCGCGATCTCCTGCGACGTCAGGTCGACGCGCACGAGGTGGATGCGCGCCGTCGTGCCGTCTTCCCAGCGCTCGCGGTGGATGCCGGGGTGGGGATCGTCCTGCGCGACCCGCGCCGGCGCGGCGTGCGCGTGCGCGACGAGACCGAGGAGGCCGACGACGATAACCGCGCGCACGGACCGCAGCATACAGGGTGCGCGCGAAACAAGTCCGATCGATAGATCACAGCCGATCGCATTGCCTCGCCGAACGCCTCGCGGGTAGCGTCATCGACGAGGGGAAGCGAGCCATATGGCAAAGGCCAAAGCCAAAGCGAAGTCCACGACGAAGAAGGCGGCCGGCAAGCCCAAGCCCAAGCCCAAGGCGACGGCGAAGAAGGCCGCGCCCAAGGGCAAGGCGCCCAAGGGCAAGCCCAAGCCCAAGCCGGCACCCAGGACCGCCTCGCGCAAGGCCGCCGACCCCGGCTGGGTCGACGGAGGCAAGGGCTACGAGCTCGGCATCCGCGACGGCAAGGTCGTCGCCCGCAAGGACGGCAAGCAGCTGTCCTCGGTGCCCAAGCCCGTCAAGGAGGGCCCCGTCGGCGAGCGCCTCGCCTCGGCGGTGGACTTCCTCGAGGAGCACGCGCACCAGTGCCTCGTCACCGTCGAGAGCTGGATGCTGCGCTCGCTCCCGGTGCCGCGCGGCGTGCTCGAGCAGGTCATGGCCGACGAAGCATGGTCGACGGTCCTCAGGGACGCGTGGGTGGTGCCGGTGCACGCGGGCACCGCGGTCGACCGCGAGGCCGGCGGCTTCTTCCGCGGCGTCGACCACGACAAGGGCATCGGCGCGGTCAACCGCGACGGCGAGACCGTGTGGATCGACGCCGAGATGGTCATGATCCCGCACCCGATCCTCCTCGACGAGATCGAGGACCTCCGCGGCATGGCGACGGAGATCGGCGTCACGCAGGGGCTCGAGCAGCTGTACCGCGAGACCTACCCGCGGCCGACGGCGCCGCCGGAGCACGACCCGAACGCCGTCGACAAGTACGGCGCCGGCGAGTTCTCGACGATGACGGTCGTCAACCTGGCCAAGCGCCTCGGCTACCGCGTGAGCGGCGGCAACGCGGTGTGCCGCGTCCTCGAGCGCGGCAAGTTCGTCGAGGCCCGCTACGACCTCGGCGACTGCGATCCGATGGACTCGACGACGACGGGTGATCTGACGTGGGTCGACGACAAGCAGCGCCCGCTCGCGGTCGTCGACGTGTCGCCGGTGGCGTTCTCGGAAGGCATGCGGATGGCCTCGAAGATCTGGGCGAAGCGCAAGACGAAGGATGCGGAGGACGACAATGACTGAGCCGAAGCTGGTCGCCCACGATGCGGCCGCCACGATCGCAGCCGGCGGCATCGTCGCCCTCGGCGCCGAGCTCCCCGCGGACCAGCGCGCGAGCCCGGTGACGGCGCGCGCGTACCGCCACCCGGCGCTCGAGCACCGCATCGTCGTGCGCATCGAGCCCGAGGCGGTGTCGGCGGGCACCGACGCCGAGATGGCGGCGTTCGGCTTCGGCGAGCCCGAGGTCTCCGACGAGCTCGGGGAGGTCCGCCACCGCACGCTCGGCTTCCCGGCGTGGGCGCTCGTCCACGATCCGAAGAAGGCGAAGGCGGCGCTCGACGTCACCGAGGACATGCGCAAGGCCAAGCGCCTCGTCGCGTCCAAGCCCGGGCACGCGAAGGACGCGTTCGAGAAGATCGCGAAGACGCTGCAGCGCACGGCGCCGCAGTTCCTGCCCTCGTTCTGGGAGGAGGTCGGGCGCGCCGTCGCCGACCAGGCGTCCGCGACGATGGCGGCGCAGTGCTTCGAGCGCGCGCGCCAGGCCGAGCGCGCGTACAAGCTGAAGATCGATCCGGAGGACGCGGACGCCGCGTTCGTCGAGTTCGCCCTCCTCGGCGCGCTGTCGGCGAAGACGCTGTCGCAGTACGCGAAGGACCTCGCGAAGTCGGCCGGCGGCAAGGAGGCGTACCGCCGCTTCCGCGCGATCATCGTCAAGCGCGCGCTCGGCGGGATGCCGCCGTACTCCGGGATGGGCAAGGACCTCTCGGCGCTCGCGAAGGCCGCGGACCTCGACCTCGGCGCCGAGGAGGATGCGCTCGTCAGCGAGCTGATCGAGGCGCCCGGCGTCGGCAAGGCGCCCGTCGAGTTCTGGACCACCTACCGCGACGCGTGCCTGCGCCTCGGCAAGGCCAAGGTCGAGATGCGCAACCGCATGCGCGCGATCTGGCCCGACCCGCGCGGCGGCAACGACGACACGAAGCAGACGTTCAAGGCCGCGTGGCTCGAGCTGCTCCACGAGATCGGCGCGCTCGAGGACCTGCCCGACGACGGGCTCGGCGCGTGGGTCACGCGCATGATCCGCTACGTCGGCAAGACGGATCGCTCCGTCGCCGTGCTGCGCAAGGAGGCGCCGCGCCTCGTCGCGCTGAAGCAGCCGATCGGCGTGACGGTGAAGTCGTCGGGCTGGGGCTACGACCTCAGCCTCGACCTCGCGGAGCTGGCGCTCGAGCTCGGCCTCGAGCTGTCCGCGCCGGGCCGCTGGGAGGACTTCGACACCGACGCGATCACGTGCGATCCGGTGCGCGTCGCGGCGCACCCGAAGTACGGCGAGAAGCTCCTCGAGGTCACCGAGAAGATGATGGGCTCGACGAACGGCGAGCCGCGGATGCGCGGCAAGCAGGGCTTCGTCGCCGCGCGCCGGCAGTGGATCACCGGCAAGCTCGACGCGCTCGCGGGCACGGCGCTGAGCGTGACCGAGACGCTGATCGAGAACCTCAAGGACAAGACGACCGCGCCGACGTTCGTCGAGTTCCCCGACCTGTACGCACGGCTGCAGCAGGTCGACGTCGCCGCGGCGCTCGCGCAGCAGCTCCGGTTCGGCGTCGCCGACGAATTCGGCTGGCCCGCCTACGAGGCGGCGTTCGCCGCGCTCGGCGACGACCACAAGAACATCAGCGTCGGCGGCGCATACCCGGTGCTGACGGCGTGGAACAAGACGAAGTGCATCGCGCTCGACGCGACCGGTGTGATCGCCGAGCACGACCTCGTCTACAACGCGAAGGACGACCGCCTCGAGCAGGTCTGGTACTTCGGCGGCGAGTTCCTCGTCCTCATCCGCGACTACCCGCGGAAGGCGTACTGGAGCTCGGCGCCGAAGGAGAAGTTCGAGATCAGCAGCTACCCGACGACGTACAGCGGGCGGACCGCGCTGTCGGTCGCGCTGCCCGACGGCAGCACCACGACGGGCGGCAAGGCGTTTCGCCCCGGCGATCGCGAGCTCGAGAGCGCGTACGACTTCCTCTACGACGGCACGACGATCTGGCTCGACCACGACAACAAGCTGCGCGCGCTCGATCCGGCGACGGGGAAGCAGGGCGAGCCGGAGGACCCGCCGTTCGTGAAGGAGTTCGAGCTCGACGGCTGGCAGGTCGAGCGCGGAGCGTTCCGCCTGTTCCCGGTGCCGGCGGGCGTCACCGACTCGCCGCTCGGGCACAAGGACGGGCTGTCGGGCCTGCGCGTGCGCTCGAAGATCGTGCTCAAGCCGACGAAGCGGGCGGACGACGACGAGGACGACGACGATCCGGATCCGCCGCGCGAGCGCGAGCGCATCGACGGCCTGCGCATCCCGCTCGACGACCAGCGCAACTTCGACTTCTACCTAACGATGCCGGGCTCGGACGAGCTGCGCGGCATCGACTGCGACAACACGTACGGCGACTGGCGCTACGAGAACGACGGCCCGTCGGTCGAGGTCTACGGGCCGCCGAAGCAGGGCAAGCTGTACACCGCGAACGAGGACCGCTGGGCGGCGCACGGCTGGGGCAAGGTCCACCTGCCGCCGGCGCGGTTCTGGGCGTTCCTGTCGCCGCGCGACCGCGCGGGCAGCCAGGCGCTGCGCGACGCCACGCGCGATCAGGCGCAGGCGATCCTCGACGCCGCGCGCGCGGAGATCGAGGGGCGCGAGGACGACGCCGACGAGCTCCCGCAGCCGCTGCCGGAGACGGCGAAGAAGGTGCGCGAGGTGCTGGGCGTGCGCGACGACAGGCTCGCGCTCGGCATCGCCGGCGTCGCGGGCCACGCGGCCGGCATCGCGAACACGCTCGCCGAGGTGATCTCGGACCGCTCGAAGGAGAACGCGTCCGCGAACGCGGCGGGCCTGTCGAGCGAGGCGGCGTCGCTGCGCAAGGTCGCGACGGCGCTCGCGAACGGCAAGCCGACCAAGCTGAAGGACGTCGACGCCGATCCGCGCGAGTGGCTGGTGAACCCGCGCGGGCGCGCGCTCCTGGCGATGCTCGCGCTCGAGGACGACGACGACCGCCGCAAGGCGCGCGACCACGCGCGGGCGCTCGGCGGCACGATCTTCGCCGACGACCTGTCGAAGCTGCGCGTGCTCGAGCTCGAGGCACCCGACGACTACGACTCGGACGACTGGTCGGTCGTGCGCATCGAGGTGCTCGAGGGCAGCGTGTTCGCCGTCGAGCACAACAGCAACTGGGCGATCGAGCTGTCGACCGACGGTGTGTGGCGGCAGCCTCCGCCGACGTCGGCGGGCCCCTGGAAGATCGAGAAGGAGACGAAGCTGTCGAGGGGCATCGGCACCGCGTGGGCCGAGGCGTTCGCGGAGCTGCCCGACGCGGCGATGGCGTGGGACCCCGCGATCGCGGCGGCGGTCGCGGCGCGCGCGGACCTGTCGCTGCCCGAGGCGACGCTGCTCGCCGTCGGCGTGCCGGGCGGCTGGGGCCGCGACTTCCTCGGCAAGAAGAAGCGCGAGGTCATCGGCCTGAAGGTGAGCGAGGCCGACGCGGCGCGCACGACGTTCGAGCAGCTCGACGACGAGCACAAGGTCGAGCTGTTCGAGCGCGCGGCGCCCGAGGACCCGAGCCTGATCGCGACGCCGCTCGCGCCCGGCGGGTTCGCCGAGCTCCTCGGCGACGCGTGGAAGGCGAAGTTCGGCAAGCGCGCGAAGATCCCGCAGGACCTCGTCGCGGCGGCGAAGAAGGAGCTCGATCTCGACGACGAGCTCGGCAAGCTGCTGCCGGCGTTCGCGGGCGGCCACGACGACGCGTGGTTCCTCCAGGCCGACAAGCGCCCGCTGACGGAGCTCGGCGGCTGGCGCGACGACAAGGGCCTCACGCCCGACAAGGCGAGGGAGCTGCTGACGCTGCTGTCGTGGCTGTTCTACGCGCGGCCGGTGGGGTGCGCGGTGCGCGCGGGGATCCCGGCGATCGTCGAGAAGGTGCGCGCCGTCGTCACCGACGAGGAGGTGCTGTGGAAGCTCGACGACATGTACATCAACGACGAGGACAAGAAGGACGACGTGCGCGCGCGCGGCATCGTCGACCTGGTCGGCGGTAAGCCGATCAAGCTGCCGAAGGACGGCGACGACGAGTGCCTCGACGCGCGCGACGACGGCAGCGTCCAGGTCGCGTACTACAAGAACGAGATCAAGGCCGGGTTCCACCCGGCAACGGCCGACAAGGGGCGCAAGAAGATCGAGACCGTCGCGAAGGCGATGTCCGACGACGAGGACTCGAGCAGCGATCCGACGCGGCCGGTGCGGCTCGCGTCGCTCTTGCAGTCGGACGCGTTCGCCGCGTTCGGCGCGCGCGTCGCGGAGACGCCGGTGGCCGAGGGCGGCTACGAGGCGAACCCGCTCGTGTCGGTGCCGAGGCTCGTGGCGAAGGTCGGCAAGGAGCTCGGCGTCTCCGACGATGCGGCGGCGCTGTACCTCCAGACGCTGGCGCTGGCCGAGCCGACGCAGCAGCGCGTGCAGCTGTGGAACGGCTGGAAGCCGAAGCAGTACGCGACGGCGGCGGCCGAGCTCGTGAAGAAGAAGGTCGTGACGGAGGGCAAGCGCGAGCGCGCCGGCCGCTCGATCTTCGTCCGGGGCGGCTACACCAAGGGCGACCGCAGGAACCTGCCGCTCGAGGAGTGGAAGCTGCCGTTCTACGGCGTCCTCGAGCGCCACCTGCCGACGGAGCCGGCCCACCTGCTGTTCGCGCGCGCGTGGAAGCGCGTCGAGGACGGCGACAAGCCGGCGTAGGAGGTCGTCAGGTCGTGCGCTCGGCCTCGGGCCGGACGAGCTTGGCGAGCGCGATCGATCCGCCGATGATCCCGGCGAGCATCACGAAGCCGGCCCAGCTGAGGCTCATGCCCTTCGAGAACTCGCCGAACATCAGGCGGAACATGAAGGACACGGCGCCGAACACGGTGATGCCGAGGACGGCGTTGAAGCCCTTCCACGGGACCTTCTTCACGTTGCCGGTGAGGAGCATGACGACGGCGGTGAGGAGCACGCCGATCGACGCGATGCCGCCGATCAGCGTGATGTAGGAGAACGCCTTGAGCTCGCCGGGCGACTTCGGGATGTCGCCCCACGAGATCGAGACGCAGTTGCCGCGGCGGCAGGCCTCGATGCCCGAGATGCCGACGTGGCCCTCACCGCCGCCCCCGGTGAACCAGCTCTTCGACACGACGCCGATGAGGATCGCGACGGCGGCGACGCCGAGCACGATCGCGGCGGTCTTCACGGCCTGCGAGAGCCCGGGTTGCGGCGGCGGCTGCAGCTGCGGGGCGTGCGGGGGCGGGTAACCCTGCGGCGGCTGCTGCTCGTAGCCGTGCTGGGGGTAGCCGGGCTGCGGGTAGCTCTGCGGCGGCTGCTGCGGGTACGGGTGGTTCGACATGCGCGGCGTCTCGAGCACGCGCCATTCCAACCGCGCCCCGAGGCAAGACGCCGGGTTACGCCGCGGGATCTCCGGGGTGCAACGGGTGCAACAGGTGCACAGGTGCAGCTACAGGTCGTCGAGCGCGGCGGTGAGGCGGGCGTCGGGGTCGAGGAGCTCGATGCCGACGCCGTCGTCGTCGCGGCGGGCGATGCGGGCGCGGGCGCGGTGCTCGTCCTCGGTGAACGCCTCCTTGCCGGGGAGGAGCAGCTCGACGTCGACCTCGGCGCCGTCGGGCAGCGCCGCGGTGGTGAGCACGAACAGGCCGGTGGTGCTGAGGTCGCGGCTGTGGCCGGAGACGCGCGTGCCGTCGGGGAGGATGAGGCGGACGTCGATCGGGATCGAGATGCGGCGCGAGCGCGGGCGGGCGTTCGGCGGCTCCGGAGGGCGCGGCGCGATCGGCGGCCGGTCCGGCGTGCGCAGCGCGTCGAGCACGAGCTGCGGGCGCGTCGGCTTGCGCGCGCTCGCGCGCGGTGTCGGCGGGGGCGGCGGGGCGGCGCGCAGGATCGGCGGCAGCGGCGGCGCCGTCGGCACCGCGGACGCGGCGGGACCGGGCCGCTTCGCGATCGACGGCATGATCAGCGTCTTCTGCCGCTCGCCGGGCTTGGGGATCGCGATCGCCGGGATCGCGATCTGCCGCTGCGTCGGGTGCTTCGGCTCCTCGAGCCTGGGCGGCGGCAGCACCTTCGGGATCGACACCGTCACGCGCGCCGGCCCCGTTGTCGTGCGGGCCACGACGGGCGGCAGCGGCGCCGCGGTCGCGACGTCGGGGGCCGGAGGCGGCTCCGCCGGCGGCGGCGCGGCCGAGACGGCGACCGGCGCCGAGTCCTCGTCGAGCATCTCGATCTCGCCCTCGAACACGTCGGGTGTCGCCGTCGCGGCGAGCGTGGCGTCGGCGTACACGCCGGCGAGCTCGACCTCGACGTCGACCGGCACCGCCTGCTCGAGGCTCGCGTGCGCGGCCGCGACCGCCGCCACCGGCACCGCCAGCGCGGGGTGATCCGAGGGCGTGTGGTGCCGCGTCGTGATCGTCGTCGACACCAGCTCGGGCGGCGGCGCGATCGGCACCGCCTGGTGCACCGCCGACTCGTCGAGCTCCCACGTGGAGTCGGTGCTCCGCCGCGCCGGCTTCACGACGCCGTCCGACGCCGCCGCGCGCACGTCCGACGCGGTCCGGTACGCCGCCGCGGCGCGCGCGCTATCCGGCGCATCCGTCGCGGCCGCCGTGCGGTCGCCGTACAGGGCGGCGCGGGTGGCGTCCGAGGCGGTCCGGTGGCCGTCGAGGCCCGACTGCACGGCGTCCGACGCGGTGCGGGCGCGGTCGTGGGGCGTGCGGACGCCGTCGGCCGGCGTGCGGGACGGCGGGGGAGACTCGCCGGAGGCGGCGACGGCCACGACGAGCTCGGCCACGACCGGGTGCTCGGGCGCGTACTCGGCCACGATCTCCGCGTACGCGCCGGCCACGATCGCGCTGCCCGCGTCGCGCAGGCTGATCTCCGTCGCGAGGGCGCCGAGCCACACGCGATCGACCGGGCGCTGCGTCGACTGCAGCGCCGTCAGGACGAGCGGCATCAGCTCGCGGCGCGTGCCGTCGGCGGAGGCGTGCGCGGCGAGCACCGTCCACATCGCGAGGTGGCCCGGGATCTCGGGGAGCTTGGACTCGTACACGCGCTCGAGCGCGCGCCGCAACAGGCGCAGCCCGAAGCCGCGGTGGTGCCGGCTCTCGATCATCGCGAACGCGCTCGCCCGCATCCCGTCGATCCACTGCTGCGGGGGCAGCTTCTCGAGCCGCGCGCGCAGGTACCCGCGCATCGTCTCGGGTTCGCGCGAGGCCAGCGCCAGCGCCAGCAGGTGCCCGGCCGCCACCGCGTGCCCGGGGGCCGCCCCGAGGGCCGCCTCGAGGTACCTCGCCGCGTCCGCCGTCGCGCCGCCGGCCTTCGCGAACCGCGCCGCCGCCACGAGCGACGCGGCCGCGTCCGCCGGTGCCTGATCCGCCGCCCGCGCGGCGGCCGCCTGCGCCTGCGCGGCCCGGTCGCCGTCGCCGAGCAGCTCGGCGAGGTCCTCGATCCGCGGGCTGTCGACGTTGCGCACCCCGGCGAGCGCCAGCGCCGACAGCTCCGGCTGCCCCGCATCCCACCACGCCTCGGCCTCGTCGAGCACCAGCACGGGGCTCCGGTCGTACGCGCGGCGCGCGACGAGCAACCGCGCCCGCCCGGGCCACCACGCGAGCTCCGCGGCCAGCTTGCACGCGCGCCCGTCGTCGAACCCTCCGGCGAGGCCGTAGACGTCGATCGCCCGCCGCCGATCCGGCTCGACGTACTCGTACGCCTGGGCGAGCTCGACGGCGGCGCGCTCGAGCGCCGGGCCGTCGTCCTTGCCGGCCAGCTCGACCACGAGCCGCTCCAGCGCCTCGCGCCAATCGTGCTCGCGCCACAGCACGGGCAGGATCCACGGCGCGACCGGCACGGATCGATCATATGTCAGGCTCCCGCGCGGGATCCGCTTTCCGGCAGACGACATCACCTACACGCTGCGAGAACCGACGAGCCCGCGCACGGTAGGTCGCCGATTTGTTTGGTGGCAGCCTGAACTTCGCTACGATTGGCGACAGTGCTCGCACGCCGGATCATCGCGGTGTCGGCCGACAAGGCGTTCGGCAAGAAGATCGCGATCGCGCTGCGGGCGGCCGGCGGCGTTGTTGACGCGCACGAGAGCCTCGACGAGCTCGGCACGGGCGACCTGCAGGCCGCGCTCGTCGTCCTCCACCTCGACGGCGACCTCACCGCCGCCGCGCCCGTCGCGCTGCAGCGGCTCGTCGGCGACACGCGCATGATCGCGATCCTGCCGCGCTCGAACCTCGCGGCCGTCGTCGACATCATGCAGTCGTCGGAGCGCGTCGCCGGCATGCTCGTCGCCGACGACCTCGACGCGCGCCAGCTGTCCGCGATGGCGACGCGCGTCCTCAACGGCGACATCTTCGGCCTCGACAAGCTGATCTCGTGGGGCACGCAGATCCACAGCTACCTCGTCGGCGACTACCAGGAGAAGTCGCTGTGCATCGCCCAGATCTCGGAGTTCGCCGAGCTCATGAGCGTGCGCCGCAAGTACCGCGAGTCGATCGAGCAGTGCATCGACGAGATGCTGATGAACGCGCTCTACGACGCGCCCGTCGACGAGCAGGGGCGGCCGATCTTCTCCGAGATCCCGACGAAGACGCGCATCTCGCTGCGCGTCGAGCAGAAGGTGGTCGTCCAGTACGCGTGCGACGGGCGGCAGTTCGCCGTCGCCGTGCGCGACGCGTTCGGCACGCTCGAGCGCTCGACGGTGCTGCGCTACCTGCACAAGTGCCTGCACAACGAGCAGCAGATCGATCGCAAGGCCGGCGGCGCGGGCCTCGGCCTGTACCTCATGACGAACGCGTCGACCGAGGTCTACTTCAACGTCCTGCCGGGCGTCGCGACCGAGGCGGTGTGCACGTTCCAGCTCGACCAGCCCAAGCTCCAGCTGCAGAGCTTCGGCTACTTCAACGAGCGCATCGACGCGGCCGGCCGGCTCGCCACGGGGCCGTCGCGGCGGCTGCCCGTCGGCGCCTCGCATCCGGTCGAGCGGCGCGCGCCGCGCCCGCAGGCGGCGCCGCGCGGGATCATCGGGGTCCTCGTGTTCCTGATCGCGGCGACGCTCGTCCTCGTCGGGATCGCCGCGTGGCCCCGCATCTTCGGCACCGCGCCGAAGAAGACGAGCGTCACCGTGCGCTCGGCGCCGCCGGGCGCGACGATCGAGGTCGAGGGCAAGAACGCCGGCGTGACCGGCCCCGCGGGGCTCGTCATCAAGGACCTCGAGATCGGGCACGCGTACCCGATCCTCGCCGGCCTCGACGGGCACGAGCCGGCGCGCGACGTCCTGCAGGCGCGCCCGGGCCTCGAGGTCACGCTCGCGCTCAGGCCGCTGGCGCCGACGGTCGTCCTCGACTCCGTCCCGCCCGGCGCCGCGGTCGCGATCGACGGCACCGCCGCCGGCACGACGCCGGTCAGCGTCGGCACCCTCGAGCCCGGCAAGACCGTGACGGTGACGTTCAAGAAGCTCGGCCACCGCGAGGCGACTTCGCGCGTCCAGGTGCCCAAGGGGGGCAAGGAGGTGCGGCTCGTCCAGCCCCTGCAGCTCGCCGCCGACCTCGCGCGCGTGCGCGTCACCTCGGATCCGCCGGGCGCGCAGGTCGTGCAGAACGGCCAGCCGCTCGCCGCGACGATCACGCCCGCCGAGATCCTCGTCGAGGCCGGCAAGCCCGTGCGCCTCGGCCTGACGATGCCGGGCAAGGTCCCGGTCACGCTGCCGGCGTTCGTCCCCGAGCGCGCCGGCGAGCTCGCGCGCGAGGCGAAGCTCGTCGACGGCTTCCCGGCGAAGGTGACGTCGAACCTCGACGGCAAGGGCTCGCTCGCGGGCGTGCCGCACTGCCAGACGCTCGCGACGCCGTTCGAGTGCGTCGTCGCGCCCGGCACCTACACGCTCGAGCTCGCGGTCCCGATGGCCGGCAAGATCACGAAGAAGCTCGAGGTCGCGACGCAGCCGTTCGAGCTCAAGGTCGAGCTCGGCTTCGTCGACGCCGCGCAGGGCAAGCAGCTGCTCGTCGGCGGCGTCCCGGTGCGCCGCGCCGCGTTCGAGGTCGGCCCGCGCAAGCTCGTCGTCGTCGAGGAGGGCGGGGCGACGCACACGACGACGGTCACCATCAAGGCCGGCGCCACCGTCGTCGCGAACTGAGGCGCCGGTGTGCGTGCACGCACGGGTGCCGGTGGTGAAGGTGGAGAAGGTGCGGCGATCTCCGAGCGCGCTTCGACGGTAAGGTAGGCGTGCCGCCAGCGAGCTGGCACGAAAGCCGAAGTGCGGCACGTTTGCCGCCTGGTCCATGTCGCGTGCCACGTCCAACCCCGCGCCGAGCGAGCCGTCCTCCGAACGGCGCGGCCGCATTTTTGCCCCACTCGGGGCAGCCGTGACGTCGATCCGGGTCCGCTTCACGCTCGCGCTGACGGCGATCGGTGTCGTCCTGTTCGGCATGTACGCGGTGATCGAGTACCGCAACGAGCGCGGCGACCTGCGCGCCGCCGCGGTGCGCGAGATCCGGATCATCGGCGTCTCGCTGCAGGTGTCGATCGGGAACGCGCTGCGCGACCGCCAGCGCGCGGACGTCGACGAGACGCTGACGACGCTCGAGGCGCTCGAGCCGACCGTGGACATCCACGTGCACGCGCCCGACGGCACGCCGATCGGGCACTCGCGCGGCGCCGTGCTCGACGAGGAGCTCGAGGCGCTCGCGGCGCGCGGCCTCGTGGCGGAGCTGATCGCGTTCGAGGGCGGGCGGCTCGTGTTCGCGGCGCCGCTGATCGAGCGCGACAAGACGCTCGGCACGGTCGCGGTGGTGCGCCCGCTCGACGACCTCGAGGCCGACCTCGTGCGCACGCGCGACCGCATGCTGTGGACGGTCGTGGTGTTCCTCGTCGTCACGATCGTGACGGGCATCCTCCTCGGCACGGTCTACCTGACGCGCCCGGTGACGACGCTCGTCGGCGGCATGCGCCACGTGCGCGCGGGCGACTTCCGCATGCCGGTCGAGCAGCAGCGGCGCGACGAGATCGGCGAGCTCGTCGACGAGTTCAACGCGATGCTCGAGGCGCTCGGGGCGTCTCGCGCGCGCACGCTGAGCGAGACCGAGGCGCGCATGCGCCTCGAGGACGGGCTGCGCCGCATCGACAAGCTCGTCGCGATCGGCCAGCTGTCGGCGGGGCTCGCGCACGAGATCGGCTCGCCGCTGCAGGTGCTGTCGGGGCGCGCGGCGACGCTGTGCGACCACCCCGACCCCGAGGTGCGGCGGCAGGCGGGCGTGCTGGTCGCGGAGTGCGATCGCATCGCGCGCGTCGTCGAGCAGCTGCTGTCGTTCGGGCGGCGCCGGCCCGCCGTCGTCGCGCCGTGCACGCTCGACGCGCCGGTGCGCACCGTGATCGACCTCGTCGGCGCCGAGGCGCGGCGGCGCGGCATCGAGCTCACGATGGAGACCGACGCCGGCCCGCACCGGATCGCGGGGGACACGGATCAGCTGCAGCAGGTGGCGCTGAACCTCATCTCGAACGCGCTGGCCGCCACGCCGCGCGGCGGGTCCGTGACCGTGCGCGTCGACCGCACGCCCGACCCGTCGGTGCGCCTGAGCGTGCGCGACACCGGGCGCGGCATCGGCGAGGCCATGCAGGCGCGCCTGTTCGAGCCGTTCTTCACGACGCGCGCCGCCGAGGGCGGCTCGGGGCTCGGCCTCGCCGTCGTCCAGTCGATCGCGCGCGAGCACCACGCGCGCATCGACGTCCACTCGCAGCTCGGCGCGGGGGCCGAGTTCATCGTGACGTTCCCGGTGCACGAGGAGGTGATGCGTGTCTGAGCGAGCCCGCCTGTTGATCGTCGACGACGACCGCGCCGTCCTGGACTACCTGCTCGAGACCCTCGGGACGCGCTTCGAGGTCGCCGGCGAGCAGTCGGGCGTCGCGGCGCTCGCGCGGCTGGATCACGAGGAGTTCGACGTCGTGATCAGCGACGTCGAGATGCCGGGCATGCGCGGGCCGGAGCTGCTCGCCGCGATCCTCGACAAGCGCCCGCTCCAGGCGGTCGTCATCATCACCGCGTTCGGCTCGATCGACCTGGCCGTGACGACGGTGCGCGCGGGTGCGTGCGACTTCGTGACCAAGCCGTTCCGGATCGAGAACCTCGTCGTCGCGATCGAGCGGGCGCTGCGCGAGCGCACGATGCGGCGCGAGCTCGTGCGGCTGCGGCGCAGCAACGGCGACGAGCTCGACGGCGGGCTCGTCGCGAAGAGCGCGGCGATGGCGCAGGTGCTCGACCTCGCGCGGCGCGCGGCGCGCACGGACGCGACGGTGCTGATCGGCGGCGAGAGCGGCGTCGGCAAGGGCGCGCTCGCGCGCTGGATCCACGAGCGCAGCGCGCGGCGCGACGCGGCCCTCGTCGAGCTCAACTGCGCGGCGCTGCCGAGCGGGCTCGTCGAGGCCGAGCTGTTCGGCGTGCGGCGCGGCGCGTTCACCGACGCGTCGGAGAACCGCGCGGGGCTGTTCGCGGAGGCCCATCGCGGCACGCTGTTCCTCGACGAGATCGCGGAGATGCCGATCGAGGCGCAGGCGAAGCTCCTGCGCGTGCTCGAGTCGGGGAGCGTGCGGCCCGTCGGCGGCACGGCGGAGGTCACGGTCGACGTCCGCCTCGTCGCGGCGACGAACCGCGACCTCGGCGAGGCGATCGACGCCGGGCGCTTTCGGCGCGACCTGTTTTTCCGGCTCGACGTCGTGCGCATCGACATCCCGCCGCTGCGCGCGCGCCCCGAGGACATCCCCGAGCTCGTGCACGCCTTCCTCGCGCGCTACCCGCGCGGCCCGCTCGGCATCACCGACGAGGCGATGCGCTGGCTGTGCAAGCGGCCGTGGCCGGGCAACGTGCGCGAGCTGTCCAACGCCGTGCAGCGCGCGGTCGCGCTGAGCGAGCACGACTCGATCGTCATCGAGGACGTGCGCGATCACCGCCCGGTCGCCGATACCGAGCTCGCCGACGCGGCGGCGCGCCGGCTCTCGCTCGCCGAGGTCGAGCTCGCCTACATCAAGCAGATCGTCGCGGCCGTCGGCGGGAACATGGCGCAGGCCGCGCGCGTCCTCGGCATCGATCGGCGCACGCTGTACCGCAAGCTGTCCCACACGTCGTGACACCTCGCCTCCCGGCGCGATCTCACGGCGCGAGGGGTTGTGCGACCTCCGGACGTGCCAGTGGCGATGGTGGTGGGGTGGGCGGCTCGCGCTCGAGCTCGGCGCGCGGCCAGCCTGCGAGGTCGGCGGCGGCACCGTACGTGGTCTCGAAGAAGTCGAGGACCATGCCTTCCTGATCGCGGCTGCGGCGCACGTCGTCGTCGTCGAGGCAGAAGCAGTGGATCGGGGCGTGGTAGTACGCGTGCGGGCCGGCGTTCGTCTCCTGGAAGCCGGGCGGCTCGGGGGCGATGTAGCTGTAGAACGCGGCGCGATCGAGGCGCTTGTCGCCCGGCCACCAGCCGACGCTCGCGACCTCGTGCGAGTACGCCTCGCGCTCGATCGAGCTCGCCTCGAACGGCGGGGCGCGCCGGCCCGAGAAGCGCGACACCGAGAGGTCGAACGTGCCCCAGTAGAACTGCACCGGGCTGCACTTGCCGACGAAGCGGCCGCGGAACTTCGTCATCGCGTCGTCGGCCTGGGCGAGGATGTCCCAGAAGCGCAGCACGTACTCCTTGTCGTACGAGCGGTGCTCGTGGTCGCGCTCGAACGGGATCGGGTCGGTCATCTCGACGGGCATCGTCCAGATGTGGCAGTCGATGTTCGCCGCGCGCAGCGCCGTCATCGTGGCCGCGTAGAAGTCGGCGACCGAGCGCGGGCGCAGCTCGACGAGGTGGGGCGGGCCGTCGTTCGGCTGGATGCGCAGCGCGTCGCCGACGAAGTCGAATTCCATCTCGAACCAGCGCTCGCCGAGCGTGATCGCCGAGGTCGTGAGCCCGCGCGCGCTCACGTAGAACGGCACGTTCCACCAGTGGTTGATGAGCGGCGTGAGCCCGAGGCGGACCTTGCCTACCACCTGGGCCCAGCGATGGAGGGTCTCGCGGGTGTCGCGCCAGGCGTCGAGAGGGAGCGGCGGCAAGTCCATCCCCAAAGGTACCCCTCACCGTCCGGCGCCCCTCCGGAGCGCGCCGAGCGGGGATCGCCGATCTCGCGCGTGCGCAACACTTGTTCACATCGACGCGGCGCTACATTCGGGCCCTCTTAGCAGGAGGGCATAAGTGGCCTCAGCACGTTCGTTGATCTTCGTCAGTCTGATGCTCGGCGCGTCCGTCGCCGCGGCGCAGCGTGGTCCTCGCGACCACCGGCCAGGCTCGGCTCCGCCGCCGCCTCCGCCACCGGCGGCACCGCCCGTCGCGGGCGATTACCCCCGCGAGGCGCCACCGGCGCCGCGCGCCGAGGCGTCCGCCGCCAAGGCGGGCTTCGTGTGGGTCGCGGGCCACTGGGAGTGGCGCGCGAAGAAGTGGGAGTGGCTCCCGGGCCACTACGAGCGCGAGCGCGCCGGCAAGAAGTGGCGCGACGGGCGCTGGGATCGCCAGGGCGACCGCTACACGTGGGTCGCCGGCGGCTGGGACGACGCCGGTCCGGCGGCTCCCGTGTCGGCCTACCCCCGCGAGGCGCCGCCGCCGCCGCGGGCGGAGGCCGCCGCGGCCAAGGCCGGGTTCGTGTGGGTCCCCGGGCACTGGGAGTACCGCGCGGGCAAGTACGAGTGGCTCGCCGGTCACTACGAGCGCGAGCGCGCCGGCAAGAAGTGGCGCGCCGGTCGCTGGGACAAGGACGGCGACAACTACAAGTGGTACGAGGGTGACTGGGAGGACGCAGGTCCGGTCGCCGTCGACTATCCGCGCGACGCGCCGCCGTCGCCGCGGGCGGAGGCCGCCGCGGCCAAGGCCGGGTTCGTGTGGGTCCCGGGGCACTGGGAGTTCCGCGCGGGCAAGTACGAGTGGCTCGCCGGTCACTACGAGCGCGAGCGCGCCGGCAAGAAGTGGCGCGAGGGCCGGTGGGACCGGACCGGCGATCGCTACACGTGGGTCGAGGGCGAGTGGATCGATGCGTCGGCGCCGAGCGTGCCGCCGCCTCCGTCGAAGCGGCCGCCCCCGGACTGGAAGCTCGAGCGCCCGGTCATCGGCAGCTACTTCCCGCAGAAGGGCAAGGTCGGCGCGCGCGTCGTGATCCGCGGCAAGAACCTGCCGCCCGACGCGCAGGTGCTGTGGGCCGGCGCGCCGGTCGCCGGTGCGCGCGTGACGGCGACGAACGTGACGTTCACCGTGCCCGCGGGCGCGGCGAGCGGCCCGCTCTCGCTCAGGATCGGCCGCCGCGAGCTCCCCATCGGAGCGTTCGAGGTCGCCGCCGACTACGACGCGATCGCCGCGCAGAAGGCGGCCGAGGAGGAGGCGCGCAAGGCCGCCGAGGCCGCCGCCGCCGCTCGGCTCAAGGAGCTCCAGGCCGCGGCCGCCGACGCCGCCGCGCGCCGCGCCGCGATCCAGCGCGCGATCGACGCGCGCGCCGCGAGCCGCGACCGCCGCCGCGAGGAGCGCATCGCCGCGGTGCGCGCGAAGTGGGAGGCCGCGTTCCTCAGCGACGCCGACACGCGCGACGAGCTCGTGCTCCACGCGCAGCGCGTCGCGAACCTCGCCCGCCTGCGCGAGGTGGCCGAGCTGACCGCCAACCGGGGCGCGCTCGTCCGCATCGAGCTCGCGTTCAAGCACGAGGACGTCCGCCACGACGACCGCATGGCCGCCCTCAAGGCCGCGTTCAAGGGAGGTAAGTGAGATGAAGCGCCTGATCTTTGCGCTCGCCCTGGCGCTCGTCGCCTGCGGCGGGAAGAAGGACGAGAACCCGAGCGGCGGCAACACCCCGGCGGGCGGCGGCGGCAGCGGCAGCGCGCCGGCCCCGGCCGGTAGCGGCAACGCCCCGGCCCCCGCCGGCAGCGGCAGCGCCCCGACAGCCGAGGCCGGCAGCGGCAACGGCGGCGGCGAGAGCCCCCCGCTGATGGTGGCCGAGGTCGACGTCCCGACGGAGGTCGACTTCGAGGAGGAAGCGCAGCAGCGCATCACGGAGAAGAACCTCGACGCCGAGCTCAAGGCCGTCGAGGAAGACCTCGCGAGCAACTAGCGCGCGAGCCGCACCGCTCGAGCGCCGGACCGCGCGCGCTCGAGCGGCAGCGAGCGCATCCGTTGTGGTAACGTGGCCGCCGGTGCTGCGACCCGGGATCACTGCGCTCACACTGGCATGTCTCGTCGAGGTCGCGCGTGCGAACCCGGCCTCGACGGTGCCCTCGGCGGCGGACCCGGGGAACGCGATCGATCTGCACCTGTCGATCGACTACGCGTACGAGCTCGCGCAGGCGACGCTGTTCCGCGAGCAGCTGTCGCCGTCGAACGACCCGCTCGGGCCGCTGCCGGAGGCGCGCGAGCTCGACTTCAAGCAGTCGCGGCACGTGATCACGCCGCGGGCCGAGCTGGCCATCTACAACGACACCTGGCTGTGGGCGGCGCTGCCGATCATCGTGGCGCAGGAGCGCGAGCTGACGCTGGCGGACGGCGCGACGCGCGACGGGCTGTCGACGATCGCCGACGGGCTCCTGCCGGCGCAGGGGTTCGACGCGCGCGACGGCGGCGGCGCGACGGCGGGGAACCTCCTGTTCCGCGGCGCGAGCCGGAGCGGCCTCGACCAGGTGTACCTGGGGCTCGGCATCGCGCCGATGAGCCAGAAGCGCGACCCGACGAAGCCGACGTGGAAGCTCGGCGCGGAGCTGCGGCTCGCCGTCGGGCGCGTGATGCGCTTCGACGCGCTCGCGCCCGCGAAGGAGACGGGCGTCGGGCGCGGCGTGCACGAGCTGCGGCTGATGACGTCGGTCGGCAAGCGCTTCGCGCGCAGCGAGGGCTGGTTCGAGATGTTCTGGCAGACGCCGCTCATCGAGAAGGAGGCGTCGCTGTTCGGCGATCCCGGCTTTGGCTCGACGAACACGCAGCTCGGGCAGATCGCCGGCGCGTCGTTCGGCGGCGAGATCTACGCGCTCGCGGATCGCGTGAACCACAACTACATCAGCTTCGACTTCGGCGCGTCCGTGATCGCGCACTTCGAGGGGCGCGACTACAGCGAGATGTGGGAGGTGTTCGCGCTCGCCGGCGACAGCCGCGGCGGCGGGCCGCTCATCCTCGACCGCGACCCGACGATGATGGGCGTGCAGCCGCTCTCGCACCCGGGGATCTCGAACATCGAGAACTACCTCGAGAACGTCGCGCGCTTCGCGGTGCGCGCGCAGCTCGGGCAGCACGTGAGGTTCTCGCTCGGCGTGAACCTCGTGTGGAAGACCGACCACATCATCAGCTTCGCCGACGCGGGCGTCGACCTGCCGACGTGCGGCGGCGGGGTGTCGTCGGCGTGCGAGAACGACGTCAACGACCTGGTCAACCCGAACACGCGCGAGGTCAACCCGGTGGCCGCGCCGCGCATCGACCTCGTCGGGCACCGCTACCACTCGGAGAACAACTTCGGCGTCGTGTTCGGCCTGCAGGGCCAGGTGCTGTGGTGATCGCTCAGTCGTCGAGCGCGTCCCGCGCCGCGGCCAGCGCGCGCGTGCGCCAGGCGTAGAGCTCGGCCTCGGAGATGCCCTCGCGGGCGGCGATGCGCGCGGGCGGTGCGCCGAGCACGAGCTCGAGGACGGCGGCGAGGCGCGCGTCGGCGGAGGTCGGTGCGGGGCGGCGCGCGACGCGGGCGCCGTAGCGAGGATGCTCGGCGAGCGGCGCGGGGAGCCACGCGAGGAGGCGCGTGAAGTCGCGCTCGCCGGTGAACGCCGTGCGGCCGTGCAGCATGCGGTGGTTGTCGACGAGCAGGATCTCGCCGTCGCGGATCGGCAGCTCGATCACCGGCGCGCGGGCGAGCGCGGCGTCGAGCGAGCGGCCGATCGGATCGCTCGGCGGGAGGGGCGAGTGCGTCCACGCGAGGAGGCCGGCGGCCACGACCGTCGGGCGGCGCACGTCGCCGAAGTAGAAGCGGTGGTGGCGCGCGACGGCGAACAGCGCCTCGAACAGCGCGTGGTCGTCGCGCTCGAGCTGCTCGAGCAGCGCCCAGCCGTCGACGAGCCGCGTCGCCCCGCCCGCCGGTGCGGCGCGGCGGCAGATCATCACCTGCAGCGCGGGCGGCGCGCCGAGGTAGTCCTGGCTGTCGGTGTGAAACGGCGTGAACCCGGAGCTCGCGGCGAACGACGTCCCGCCCGGCAGCGGCCGGATCGCCTGGCGCTCGACCATCCGCGGGCGGACGCCGGCGAGCCGCTCGACGAGCAGCCACGGGTCGTGCGGCGCCTCGGCGGGCGCCGCGAGCACCGCGTAGCCCTGGGTCGCGAGCGTCATGACGGGGATGTTAGGGCGCCCCGCGTGGTGGCGTCCACGAGGCGGCCGCACCGGCGGTGCCGGCGGCGAACCCGGCGTCGGCGAGCGCGCGTGGCGTCGGGAACAGGTGCGCGAGCGGGGCGCCGCGCGCGACGGAGATCCTCGCGCCGGGCCGCCACAGCTGGAACACCGCCGGCGCCGCGTGGAACGCGTCGGTGCGCACGACGCCGCGCAGGATGTCGTAGCCGTCGCCGCAGACGCCGTCGATCACCGTCGACGTCCCGGGCGGCGTGCGCACGAGCGCGCTCGGCTTGACGAAGAAGTTCGGCTCGCCGGGCGGGTGGGGCGTCACGTACTTCGTCAGGTACAAGAGCGCGCCCTCGTGCGGCTCGACGGGCCTGGCCGCGGCGAACCATGGCTCCCACGCGGCGCGGGCGGCGCGCGCGTGCGCCGCGAGCTGCGCGGCCTCCGGCTCGACGACGACGTGCACGCCGTCGAAGTGCGCCGCGAGCGCGACCGCGTTCGCGACCACGAGCCGATCCGGCGGCGCATCGGCGGGCGCCTTCACCGGCCCGGTGCTGCGGTGGAACCGGCGCGGCGCGGCCGGCTGGATCGATGCCATCCCCTCGGCGCCGATGCCGACGACGAGCGCCGCGATGTCGCCGTCGCCGTCGCCGCCGCTGCGATCGCGGTCGTCGCCGCTGCGACCGCGGCCGCCGCTGCGACCCGCCGGCAGACGCGCGAACCGATCGCGGTACGTGCGCGCGACGGCGCCGCGCCGCTTCGTCGCGAAGTACGCGGCGTCGTAGAACCGCGCGTGCGCGGCCGCGACGTCCTCGGCGACGTCACCGGCCTCGCCGAGCTGCGCCCGCTCGAACGCCACCCGCGCCGGCAGCGCCGCGAGCGTCGCCACCTCACCCTCGAGCGCGAACGACGTCACCCCGGCGGCGGGCACGAGGTCGAGCACGATCGGACACAGCGCGTCCACGTCGTCGAGGATCGCCTCCTCGACCGTGTACAGCCACGAGCGGCGGTTCGCCGTCGCCGACTGCCGCAGCCGCACGCCCGGCCGCGGCCGCGCGAACAGCCCCGTGAACAGCGAGATCGATCGCCCACCGGTGACCGCGCCCCGCTCGAGGCGCGCCCGCCACGCGCCCTCCCGCAGCGTGCCGTCGCGCGCGAGCAGGGGCACCGACGCCCGCACCAGCCGATCGAGCTCGTCCGCGGCCTTCGACGGCACCACGCTCCACCGCCCGAGCCGCGCGCGCAGCTCGATCCGATCGCGCAGCACCACCTGATGTCCCCACGCGTTCCCCTCGAGCAGCGGCACGCACGCCTGCGCGACCCGCACCGGCACCGACCCGCCGAGCGTCGGCGATCGCCGCACCAGCGACGCGAACCCGCCGAGCGCATCGACGACCTCGAACGCCGGGACCGTCATCGGCGCCGGATGCTCAGCTGCACCCGCCGCCGCCGCCGCAGCCGCCACCGCCGCCGCAGCCACCGCCGCCGCCGCACGACGACGACGAGCACGACGAGCCCGACGACGTCGACACGGGCGCGGGCTCGGCGAACGCGAGCGTCTGGGCGGCGTAGAACGGCAAGATGCTGGCGCCGCCGACGGCGACGGCGAGCCCGACCTCGTGGGCGCTCGAGCGCCGGCCGTAGCCGACGTCGGCGCGGAGGGAGGTCGTGGCGTCGCCGAGCCAGCGGAGGTACTGGCGCCGGGGGGAGCTGCCGCGGTGCGCGCGGAAGGCGATCCACAGGGACACGAAGGCCACGCCGAGCATCGCCATGATCAGGACGACGGGGGGCTTGGCCTGGCCGTGGGTGACGGCGCTGCGCACGGCCATGCGGCCGGCGCCGAGGAAGATCGCGAAGCCGCCGCCGGCGAGGGAGAGGAGGGTGAGGAGGGTGACGAGGCCGACCGAGCGCGAGTAGCCCGAGGCGATGACCTCGTCGTGGAGCTGGCCCTCGACGTACCGGGCGGTCATGCGCGCGTACTGGCGCACGTTGTCGGCGGTCAGGCCCGACGACGAGGCGCAGCGGTCGAGGAACTGGCGCATCACGGGGTCGAGGTCGTCCGGCAGCACGACCGCGCGCCGGAACGTGCCGAGGTTCTCGGCCAGAAGGCCCTGGCTGATCGCGCGCCCGGCGAGGACCTCGGCGACGGCATTCGTGCCGCCGCGCATGTACGCGATCACGTAGATCTCGTCCTCGTGCGGGATGGCGCCGATCGCGAGCCGCTCGCGCTGGTGGACGACACCCGGCGTGCGGTACGCGCCGCCGCCGAGGTCCGGCCGCTGCTGCGACGGTAACGGCGCGAGCCGCGGGCGCTTGTCGAACATCGCGCCGACGATGGCGCACACGACGTACGTCACGAGCAGCACGCCGCCGGCCATCAGCAGGTACAGGAACACCCAGCCCTCCGACGGGCCGGCGTTGAACGGCGCGAAGTCGAACCACTTGCTCATGGCTTGTCGTCCTCCTCGGCGCCGCGCGCATCGGCGGCGGCGTCGGCGTCCTTGGGCTCGTCGTCGCCGCCCTTCGCAGCCTTCTCCTCGGCCGCCTCGTCGTCGGGCGCCGCGGCGGCCTTGTGCTCTTCCTTCGCCGCCTTCGCGTCGCCCTTGGCGGTGCTCGCCTCGGGCTTGGCCTCCGGCGGCGGCCGGCTCGCCGACTCCTCGTGATCGATCTCGTGCAGCGCGGCGTCGAGCAGCTTCGCGAGCGCGGTGAACGCGCGCTCGGGCTCCTCGCGCACGCGCTGCAGCGCCTTGACGTCGACGGAGAACGCCTTGCACGCGGCGGCGAGCACGGCGTCGAGCGCGTCGTCGACCTTGTCGCCGCGCCGCTCGAGCAGCGCCCACAGCGCGCCGCGCGCCTGCTTGATCTTGCGCTCGATCGCGCCGGCGAACATCGTGTCGACGCCGCGGCCGGTGCGCGCGCGCGCCGGGGCGCGGTCCGTGGCGACGCGCCGCATGCGGATGCGGATCTCGCGCAGCTCCTGCTCGATCCGCAGGCGCTTGTGGTGATCGGGGACGACCATGCCCTCGAACGGGTTCTTGCCCGCCAGCGTCGTGCTCGCGCGCGCGATGTCGCTGTAGAGGAGCGGGAAGCAGTCCGCCGAGCGCTCGATCTCGTCGCGGTGCAGGATCATCGTCTCGATCCGCGCCGAGAAGCGCGCGAGCTCGAGCGCCGGGCCGATCGCCTCGAGCAGCGGCTCCGAGTCGTCGGCGAGCACGCACACGAGGTCGACGTCGCTCGCGCCGTCGCGCCACC
Organism: Deltaproteobacteria bacterium; assembly: GCA_019637375.1. Taxonomy (GTDB): domain Bacteria; phylum Myxococcota_A; class Polyangia; order Haliangiales; family Haliangiaceae; genus JABFXX01. Next base: position 74,812 of record JAHBVW010000044.1, read on the forward strand.
CGCCGCGCACGGCGCTGCCGTGCACGACCAACCCGACGAGCTTGTCGCCGCACGCATCGACGAGCGCCTTCGTCAGGTCGTCGAGCCTGCTCCTCACCGCGTCCGAGACAGCCAGCTTGTTCCCCATGGTCACCTTTCGCGTCGCAGCATGACCTCGGCACGTGCGCCGAAGCCCTTGGTGGCACGCACGCGCCGCCCGTCGCCGAGCCGCGCGTATCCGATGAACGGCGTGCGCCGCGGCCTGAGGCCGCCGTCGCCGGAGCCGGTGAAGCGCGCGCGCAGCACGAGATGATCGATCGCGGCGTCGTCGCCCAGCTCGGGGTGGCCGAGCGCCGCCTCGGCGATCCGCCACGCGTCGACGGGGCCGGCGCCGCCTCCCGGCCGCGCGTGCCGCGCCAGCACGCGTGCCGCGAGGTCGCGCGTCCGCTCCTGCACGCGCGACAGCTGGCCGAGCAGCGGCAACGCGTCGTCGATTCGCTTGCGCGAGAGGATGTCCCTCGCGCGCTGGATGCTCGCCGGGTCGAAGCCGTCGCACGCGGGCGACGGCCCGACGAGCGCGGCCGCGAGCCCGGCCTGCGCACCGGCGAGCTGCGGGTCGTCGGTGTCGACGGTGTCGACGCCCACGGGTGTGCGCACGCTCGTCTCCGTCGCGCCGAGGCGGGGCATCTCGCGCAGGCGCGCGAGCTCCGCCGCGAGCCCGGCGAACACGAAGCTCGCGTCGCGCTCGATCATCACCGGCACGGCGCGCACCGCGAGGACCTGCGCGACGAGCGCGAACACACCGTCGGGCACCGCGTGCGCGTGGGTGTCGTAGTAGAAGCCGTGCTCCGCGACGCCGCCGGCGACGTGCACCATCGCGACGCGATCGAGCGGATATCCGGCGAGCACCTCGTGCGGGTCGCGCCCCTCGTTCACCGCGTTCGCGTACAGGTTGCCCACGTCGAGGAGGAGATCGCAGCCGGTGGCATCTGTGACGTGGTGATGGAAGGCGCCCTCGCTCAGCTCGCCGTCACCGGCGGGCGGCCACAGCACCGACCACGCGACGTTCTCGAGGAGCAGCGGCACGTCGGGCAGGACGGTGCGTGCGCGCGCGACGTTGCGCGCCACGACCGCGACGGCGGCGCGCGTCCGCGGCAGCTGCGTCAGGTGCCCGATGTCGTGGCCGCCCGCGCGCGTGAACGACACGTGCTCGCTGATCACGGGCGCGCGCAGCTCGCGCGCCAGCTCGCCGAGGCGCCGCGCGCGGTCGAGGTCGATGCCCTCGGCGGACCCGAGCGACAGCTTCACGCCGTGCGGGACGACGGGCCAGACCTCGGCGAGCGCCTGCGCCTCGCGCCGCGTCGCGCGCTGCGTGAAGCAGGTCTCCGCGACGATCTCGACGAAGTCGACGGTGCTCGGGGCCGCGAGGAGATCGGGCGCGATCTCGGGACGCATACCCAGGCCGACGCGGCGCGCTCCCCACACCTCACCGACGATACAACGATCTAGCCGGCGAGCGCGGTGCGGACCGGACCGAAGAGGATCTCGCGGCTCGCCTCGCCGTGGTTGAACAGCAGATCGAGGAAGCCGAGATGCGGCGCGAACGTACGGCGATCGTGCTGCGCGTACACCGGGTGATCGTCGTGGCGGCGCGCGACGCCGATGCCGGCGTGCGCGAGGCGCTCGACGAATTCGCGCGGCGCGTCGGGTTCGACGAGGAGCGAGCGTCCCCCGACGCGCCGACAGATGGCGATGAGGTGGTCGACCGGGTCGCCGGTGACCTCGTGATCGAGCAGCTCCGACGAGCGCGCGACCGGCGTGCGGATGCCGAGCCAGCGGCGGCCGAGATCGATCAGGTAGAGGTCGAGATCCGCGAGCCGGCGCCACGGCTGCGTGTACACGAAGCGCAGGTCATCGGCATAGCGCGCCACGTGCGGCGCGCGGCGGTACGAAGCGGCAAGCTGCTGCCGCGTGCGGCCCTGCCACTGCGTGTCGTGGTCGATGCGCTGGTCCACGATGCGCGGCCCGGCGCCGGGCACGAGCGGGACGGTCAGCCAGTGCTCGCCGCGCTCGTCCGCCACGCGGCTGCGATGCTGGACGCCGTGCGGATCGAAGGGCCAATCGTCCAGCGCGACGAACAGCTCGGCGCGTGCGATGTCGTCGAAGTAAGCGAGGGATGGCAGGTACGAGGGCGTATGAGCGCAGACGAGCATCGCGGTCGTTGAAGAGCAAGCCCGGTGCCGTCGCGCGGGCTGTGCGGCACCGGCACGGTCGTGGCGTGCCCGCCACACCCCGGCGTGCCCGCCCCGCGCAACTCACGATCTCCACACGTGTCGCCGCCGAGCACGGGACATGTAGAAGTGCGCCCCCATGCATCAGCAGGCCGAATCCGTCGGGCGTGCGCCCTGGGTCACGACCGCCGTCGCCGTGCTCGCGATCTCCGCCCTCTCCGCGTGGCTCGTCCACCGCGATCCGCGCGCGCCACGCACCGTCCAGCGCTCTCACTCGGTGACGTTCGAGCTCGACGTGTGGATGCTGCCGCACGTCGACACCACCAGCGTGGAAGTCTTCCGGCTGCGGTGAAAGGCGTACGTTCGACGCGCGCCACGTCGTGGCGGCCAGATGCAAAGACGAGTACGACGAGGGGTGGGTCGGGCTCGAGCAGTATCGCGGGCTCGTCGCGCGCGTCGCGCCAGGCCCGCGTGCACAAGGCCGTCGCCGCGAAGTCTGTCACCGGCACTTGATCGGGTACGTCAGCGATAGCTTTTCGTTCGAGTAGGTCTTGCCGGATTTGAAACACCCGGAGGTGAGGGTGAGTGGGTCGAGGGTGTCTCCGGGCCAACAACCCTGACTCGTGCAGACACGCCAGTGTACGTGGGGAATGTAGTTGGACGCCGCAAACAGCCCGACCTCACCGATCACTTGCCCTCTCGACACGCGCTCACCACGGCCAACCGTCACGCGACGCAAGTGCAAATAGCCGGTGACGAGATGCGCGCCCTTCGAGCGGAGATCCGCCTCGATGCGATCGTGCACGATGCGAACCTCCATGCCGATGAATCCGTCGTTCTCGATCACCGCGACAAAGCCGTCGGCAGATGCGAGGACCGGGTCGCCGAGGCGGGCACCGATATCGACAGCATCGTGAAAGTACTTTCGCTGCGGATCACCATATCGCGAACCGATCCACGGGCCGCTCGAGCAGCTTGCAACGAGAACGAGAGTCGCGACCCGCAGAATCCAATATCGCATATCTGCTCGATGATGTCTTATCAAGGCACTTGTCGTACGCTGCCGCACGCTGGTGGCAGCGCCTGCAGTTACCTGTGCACATGCATGTAGACGAACTCCACAGCGGAGCGCGACAAGCGACCGTTGGGCGCGTCAGCTCGAACGTCTCGATCGGCGGCGGGCGGCGAGCGCGATCGCGACGAGGCCCGCGAGCAGGCCGGCGCCGCCGGTCGCGCGGCAGCCGCCGCCGCCCTCGAGGCGCGGGCCGCCGCCGTCGCCGCGGCGGGACGCGGAGGTGTCGAGCACGACGGCGCCCGAGCCGGCGGCGTGGCAGGCGAAGTCGCCGTCGAGGGCGTCGGGGAGGGAGGAGGAGGCGACCCAGACGCGGACGCTGGAGGTGGGCGTGAGGCCGAGGGGCTCGAGGTCGGCCCAGGGGATGGCGAGGTCGAGGAAGTAGTCGGGGGTGCCGCCGAACGTGGTGCTCGTCGCGCGCGCGGAGGCGGCGTCGCGAAAGGTGTAGGTCGCGGCGGGCGGAGCGTCGGCCGGGTCGAGCGGCGAGTTCGGGACGGTCACCGTCCTGTTCGTGCGGACGGTGACGACGGGGGAGGCGGGGGTGGCGTCGGCGACGATCAGGAGCTCGTAGTCGGTGGAGTCGCCGTCGAGATCGAACGCGACGCCCCACACGCCGCCGGGGTTCGGGACGCCGCCGGGTGCGGGGTCGGCGTCGAGGCGGATGCGGAGGTAGAGGAAGTCGTCGTCGCCGGCGCGCAGCGCGGCGGGCGCGGTGTCGGTGCCGACGAGGTCGAGGTCGCCGAGGAAGTCCGGATCGTCGGCCTGCGCGTCGGCCATGAGCGAGCCGTCGCCGCAGCGCCACGCGGCGTACGCGTCGTCGGGCGGCGGCGCCGGTGCGGCGTGCGCCGCGAGCGGGAGGAGGGCGGCGAGCGCGATCATCCAGGTCTTCATCGGGGACCCCCCTTCTTGCCGGCGTTGCGGAAGTGGCGGTAGCGGATCCCGCCGATGAGGCGGAACGCCGGCGCGCCGATGCCGTCGCTGAGGCCGATGCCGCCGCCGGCGAACAGGTCGACCGAGCCGATGCGGTAGTCGAGGCCGGGTACGAGCTCGATCGGGAAGTCCGCACCCTCGACGGCGGCGTCGGTCATCTTCTCCGCGAGCAGCTCCGCGCGCAGCGTCAGGTTCGCCGTCGCGGCGTACGCGATCCACGGCTGGAGCACGACCGCGTCGCCGTACGGCAGGTCCGTCGGGTGCTCCTCGCGGAGCTTGTAGCCGAGGGTGAGGCCGAAGCCGATGCCGCGCCTGCGGTGGTAGCCGAACATCAGCGCCGGCATCGCCGTCAGGCCGCCGGCGCCGCGCGCGGCCTCGGGGTCGCCGGTCGGCAGCGTGATCGGCAGGCCGATCGACAGGAGGAGGCGCCGCTTCGGCCGCAGGTCCTGGATCAGCGCCAGCTTCGGCACGAGCCGCAGGTCGCCGACACCGTCGGTCGGCGCGAGCAGCGCGCCGCCGCCCGCGAACCCCTGGCCCTCGTACACGAGGTGCAACGGCAGCCCGAACCCGAGCTCGAGCTTGCCGAACAACCCGAACGATCCGACGAGCTCGGCGGTGACCGCCGTCTCGAGGACGCGGCGCGTGACGTCGTCCCCATCGCGCACGACGATCGGATCGCTCGCGACGTGGAAGAACAGGCCGATCCCCCAGTCCTTGTGCTCGGCGACCGACGGGTGCTCGACGGCGAACGTCCCCTCCACGCCGACCGACGGCGCGAAGCGCTCACCGTCGAGCCCGTCCGCCGCCGCCGCCCGCGCACATGTCAGCACGATCACGATCGCGGACCATCGTGAGCTCCTCATCCCTCGATGCTACGCAATCCCGATCTACGTCTTCGAGGCCCGGCGTCCTACACGCGGCGTTCGCGTAAGCGCGCCAACGTGCGTCAGCCCTCGCGATCGCGGAGGCCGAGCTCCTTCATCTTCATCTGCAGGCTCTTGCGGCTGATCTTGAGCAGGCGCGCGGCCTGCGTGACGTTGCCGCCGGTCTCGTCGAGCGCCTTCACGATCAGCTCGCGCTCGACGCGCGAGGTCTCGGCGCGGACGATGTCCTTGAGCGAGCCGGAGCCGAGCTCGTCGCCGCCCTCGTCGTCGCCGCCGGGCGCCCCGAGCTCGGGCGGTGGCTTCGACGGGGGATCCGCGGGGCCCGCAGACATCGGCGCCATCGCGCCGCTCGACGTGGTGCGCGCGACGACGGGCACGCCCTCCGGGATCGCGAGCTGCAGGTCGGCGCGCTCGATGCGGTCGGCCTTGCAGAACAGGATGGTGCGCTCGAGGACATTCTCCAGCTCGCGGATGTTGCCGGGCCAGCCGTGCGACTCGAGCGCGTCGAGCGCATCGTCGGCGATGCCGGAGATGGTCTTGCGCAGGCGCTCGTTGAACTTCTTGATGATGTGCTGCACGAGCAGCGGGATGTCGCCGGTGCGCTTGCGCAGCGGTGGAATCTGCAGCGGCACGACGTTGAGTCGGTAATACAGATCTTCGCGGAAGTTGCCGCGCTGGATCTCCTGCTCGAGGTCGCGGTTCGTCGCCGTGATCAGGCGGACGTCGACCTTGATCGTCTTGAGCCCGCCGACGCGCTCGAACTCGCTCTCCTGGATCGCGCGCAGGAGCTTGACCTGCATCTCGACGGGGATCTCGCCGATCTCGTCGAGGAACAGCGTCCCGCCGTCGGCGAGCTCGAAGCGGCCGGGCTTGCTCGACGTCGCGCCGGTGAAGGCGCCCTTCTCGTAGCCGAACAGCTCGCTCTCCATGAGCGTCTTCGGGATCGCGGCGCAGTTGATCTTGATGAACGGCTCGTCCTTGCGCCCCGACTGCTCGTGCAGCGCCTTCGCGACGAGCTCCTTGCCGGTGCCGCTCTCGCCGGTGATGAGCACCGTCGACGGCGTGTCGGCGACGCGCTCGATGATCGAGAAGATGCCGTGCATCTCCGCGCTCTGCCCGACGAGCCCGTAGCGCCCGCGCGACTCCGGATCGCTCGCAGGGTAGAGCGTCGACCGCGGCGCCGAGCGGTTCGCGACCGCCTGGCCGATCGCCTTCTCGACGATCGTGCGGATCGAGTCCTGCTCGAACGGCTTCTCGATGTAGTCGAACGCGCCGGCCTTGATCGCCTCGACGGCCTGACCGACCGAGCCGTACGCCGTGATCATGATGACGGGGACGTGGGGGTGGTTGCGCGCGGCGGTGCGCAGCACCTCCATCCCGTCGGCGCCGGGCATGCGCAGGTCGGTGATGACGACGTCGACGTCCCCGATGTGCGTGATCGCCTCGTTGCCGTCGGCGGCCTGGACGACCTCGTGCCCGTCGCGCCGGAGCATGGCGACGAGGACGCGGCGCAGGTTCTGCTCGTCGTCCGCGACGAGGATCTTCGCCGGTTGCATCGCGCTCAGCCTACACCATCGGGTTGCGGGTGCGGCCTCACGCCGGACTCCTCATCGGCTGGGATCGACTCGACCTGCATCTCGGGCGTCGTCGCGACCGCGGCGGGCTCGCCGGCGTCCTGGGGCGCCTCGGGGACGCCCGCAGGCGTCGGATCCGTGCGCGGCGGACGGTTGACGCTCGTGTACTCGTCGCGGGCGAGCGCGCCGAGCGACAGCCGCCCGGTCTCGGTGATGTCCTCGACCTTGCCGGCGGGCACCGGCTCGGCGGCAGGGAGGAACACCGAGAACGTCGAGCCCTGCCCGATCGTCGAGCGCACCTCGATCGTGCCGCCGTGCTGGTTGACGATGCGGTGCGAGATCGCGAGGCCCAGGCCCGTGCCCTTCTGCTTCGTCGTGTAGAACGGGATGAACAGCTTCTTCAGCTTGTCGCGCGGGATGCCGATGCCGGTGTCGCGGAAGCGCACCTCGGCGAACTGGCCGTAGCCCAGGCGCGAGCGGCGGCGGCGCGTCGTCAAGATCTCGATCGTGCCGCCCTCGGGCATCGCCTGCAGCGCGTTCTGCCCGAGGTTGAGGAACACCTGCATGAGCGACTCGGGGTCGCCCGCGATCTGCGGCAGCATGTCGTCGAGGCGCACGCGCAGCTCGATCTTGTGCTGGTGATCGCGCGTCAGCTCCTGGCGCAGCAGCTGCTCGGTCTTGCGCACGACCGTGTTGAGGTCGACCTTGCCGGCGCCCTCGCGGCCGGGGCGCTCGGCGCGCGCGTAGTCGAGGAACCGCGTGACGACGTTGTTGAGCCGGTTCGCCTCCTCGACGATGATCTCGAGGAGCTCGGCCGTCTCGCTCGCGGCGGCGGTCGTCGTCGCGGGCTTGCCGTCGGACGTGATCAGGAGCTGCGCGGCGCCCTTGATCGCGCCGAGCGGGTTGCGGATCTCGTGCGCGAGGCCGGCGGCCATCTCGCCGAGCGCGGCGAGGCGGTCGCGCTCCTTCACGCGCTCGTACGCCTGGCTCGACTCGATCACGCGGGCGGCGCCGATCGCGAGCTGGCGGAACGTGTCGAGGTCGTCGGCGTCGAATGCGCTCTCGGCGCGGTCGTCGCGCACGCAGAACAGGCCGAGCAGCCACGGCCCCTGCTCGGTCTCCGCCGAGCCGAGCAGCGGGAAGATCAGCGCGGCGTGCAGCTCGTCGATCCGCCCGCGCAGCGCGATCAGCGGCGCGCGCTTGGCCTCGCCCTCGGGCGAGCCGGCGAGCTCTTCGATCTCGCGGTGCAGCACCTCGCGGTCGAGCTGGCCGCCGCGCACGCGGTCGAGCAGGGCGCGCTCGGCGTTCGCGTCGAGGCGCTCGGGCGGCGCCTGCCCGATGAAGCCGGCGCGATCGAAGCCCGCGCCGTCGGCGTCGAGCAGGTACACGGACGCGTCCGTCACGCGGCGCGACTCCTCGAGCGCGGTCGTGATGCGCGTGACCATGTCGGGCACGTCGACGACGCCGGGCAGCTCGCGGCGCACGGCCTCGAGGCGGCCGCGCAGCTCGGTGCGCTGGCGCAGGAGCCAGCGGTTGATGCCGTTCTCGAGCCAGTTCCGCACCGGCTCGAACAGGATCAGGATCACGAACGACGCGACGAGCGCGTTGAGCAGGTACAGCCCCTTCTGCCCGCCGCCGATCCAGTACAGGAGGAAGCCGTAGACCGCCCACAGGAGCACGACGAGCGTGCCGAGCACGGCCATCTTGCCGAGTAGCTCGTTGAGGTCGATGAGGCGGTAGCGGAACAGCGTCTGCGACAGGAAGTACAGGTACAGGATGCCGAGCACGTTGCCGACGGCGGGCCACGCGGCGATGTCGAAGCGCGGCAGGACGTCGGTGAGCGTGAGCGTCGTGGCGACGAAGCCGCCGAGCGTGAGGTAGCCGACGCGCGTGCGCTCCACGCGCTTGGTGGTCGCGCGGTACGACATGTACATGTCGTAGACGCAGCGGTAGAGGCCGCCGAACACGTAGGTCCCGAACGGGATCGCGAACCAGATGGTCTCGTGGATCGGCTGGACGATCGCCGAGTACACGAGCGCGAGGTACGCCATGAACGTCCACGCGAGCGTCACGCGAGGGCCGCGCTTCGGGCCGCCGATCGACGGCTGCGCGAGGAAGATGCGGAAGAAGCGGATCGCCGTCGGCGGGATCGTCGCGGCGGCCCACAGCGACAGCCAGCGCATCACCGGGCTGTTCGTCGCGGCGTCGATGAACGAGCACAGGTGCCACGCGGACACGATGAACGTGAAGGCCGCGAACGCGGTGAACATGCGGTCCGAGCGCGACCGGAGCAGCACCGACGCGCCGATCGCGAGGATCAGCAGCGCCGCGAGCAGCGCCGAGACGGCCTGGACATCCACCCGGCGAGCATAGCCCCTCGAGCGCGAACGCGCTCTCGTTCGCCCGCCCGTCAGTCGGGGCGCCGATCGCCTCGCGGGTCGACGATGTTGACCCGCCGACGCGCGGCGCCGACCGCCTCCTGCGGGTCGCGATCTCAGGCGCCCGCCGGCCGCACGCCACGCTCGCGCTGACCGGCAACTTCTCCCGGATCGTGCGGCGTCCCACGCGCTCGTAGCTCGGCGGTGCGGCTCGCTCGTGCCGAGCGCCGCGGGGGATACACCGCTCGACTCGCCGGGGCCTCGTGCGTTCGCCTCCGGCGGCGCGGGCTCGCCCTCGCGCCTTTCGCACACCGCCCCGCGCCGAGCGCTGCGCGTCGGTGCTCTGCGCGCCACCGCCCCGCACTCGCGCTGTCGCGCGACCGCGTGCCTCCGGGCGGGCGCTCGTCACGGGTCGTGCGCTCCGGCGCG
>JAHBVW010000045.1 GCA_019637375.1 Deltaproteobacteria bacterium
CGCGCGGATGTAGCGCGTGAGGTCGCGGCGCACGGCCTTGGACAGCGGCTCCTTGATCGCGGGGAGGCCGGCGAACCCGGCGAGCGTGAGCACGTGCGCCTCGTGGTCGTCGGCGAGGTGGGCGACGGTCTCGTCCCACACCGAGCCCGGGCAGCCGAGGCCGGGGATGAGGATGATCGGGCGCGCGCCCTCGGTGCCCTTCACGTCGACGGCGAACGCGACCGGCTTGAACTTCGCGCTCGCCGCGAACGTGTCCTCGCTGGCGTCGCCGTCGTCGACGGGAGCCGGCGGAGGCTTGTGGCCGCAGCTCGCGACGGCCGCGGCGGCGATGGCGACGGCGATCGCGAGGCGCACGGCGCGAACGTTACCGTATCGCCGCAAGAACTGCTCACGGCTGTCACCGTCGACGGCTCGCGCTGTGGTTGGATAAGGCGCCTTGCGCATTCGCTTCGCCACGGTCCTTCTCTCCATCGCATGCGCGACCGCATCGGCCCAGCCCGATCCGTGCGCGCCCGGTCCGATCCCGGCCGAGCCGCCGCCGTCGCCGGCGGAGCCGCCCGCGCAGCCGGAGGTCGCGTCGCCACCGGCCCCCGCGCCGGCGCCGGCGCCGCCGCCCGCGCAGCGCGAGCCGAGCGAGGACGAGCTGCGGGCGCGCGCGAGCTACGAGCCGTCGTCGATCGCGCTCGGCGGCTTCCTGCAGCCGCAGTTCCGCCTGCGCCAGGACTCGCCGGTGCAGGGCGACACGCCGGGCTTCCGGTTCGCGCGCGCACGCCTCACGGCGCTCGCGCAGACGCGCTCGGGGAACCTCGACGTGTCGGCGTACATCGAGGGCGAGCTGCAGCCGAACTTCGTGCTGTTCGACGCGTTCGCGACGCTCGGCCGCCGCCTGCCGGCGGGCGGGCGGATCGAGGTCGACGTCGGCCAGATGCGCGTGCCGATCTCGCGGCAGCAGATGCTGTCGGACAAGAAGGTCGCGTTCGTCGACAAGGCGCAGATCACGTCGATCGCGCCCGACCGCGACATCGGCGCGCGCGTCAACCTCGCGATCCCGAAGCTCGAGTACGTCCGCGTGATGGGCGGCATCTACAACGGCGAGCAGAAGAACCAGGTCGAGAACATCAACGACAAGTTCCTGTACGCCGCGCGCGTCGAGGTCTCGCCGATCGGGCGCGACCGGCCGCTGTCGGAGTCGGTGTTCGACGGCAAGTTCCTCACGGTGTCGGCGTCGTACGGCCACAACGTGCTGGCGTCGGGAGCGAACGACGAGAAGCTCCGCTACTACGGGTTCGACGTCTCCGGCGCGTACCGCGGGCTGTCGGGCTCGTTCGAGTTCCTCGAGGTGTTCCACGACTTCAGCGGCGGCAACCCGGCGTTCCTGCCGCCGAGCTACAAGTCCAACGGCTTCAACGCCCAGCTCAACTACATGCTGCCGGTGCGGCTGCCGCCGTACCGCCAGGCGCGGCTCGAGCTCGGCGCGCGCGTCGAGGAGATCGATCGCAACGACACGGTGCCGATCGCGCAGCCCGGCGATCCCAACCAGTCCGTGCGCGAGATCACCGGGGTCGCAACTTTCTATCTGCGCGGGCACGCACTCAAGGCACAACTCGCGGCGAGCCACTTCCAGGAGATCGAGACCAGGACGGCGGTCGGCCAGGACGCGACGTATGCGAATGACCAGCTGCTTCTACAACTCACGTACGTGATGGAGTGATCGATGCGTAAAGCACTAATGATCTGCCTCGTGGGTGCGTGCGTGAAGGGCAATCCGCAGCCCGACGATCCGTCGTTCTCGGACCTCGGCGGCACGCTTCCGATCGAGGGCTGCGGGTACAGCGTGACGTCGCGGATCGGGGCCGAGGCGCCGCGCGTCGGGAACCCGGCGAGCGTCGGGGCCGACCCGACGCCGCGGCTCCTGCACCTCGGGCTCGTCGGTGATGCGCGCACGACGATGGTGGTGCAGTGGCGCACCGCCGACGAGGAGACGCGCGCGACGGAGATCCGCTTCGCGGAGGGCGCGAACCTCGGCGAGGACGCGCTGACCGAGACGAAGACCGGCATCGAGTTCGGCTACAAGTCGACGGGCTCCGAGATCTACCGCATGCACCAGGCGCACCTGTGCGGGCTCAAGCCGGATACGTCGTACAGCTACCAGGTCGGGTCGCCCGGGCACTTTTCGTCGGTGTACACGTTCCACACGGCGCCGAACGTCGCGGACAAGCCGGATGCGGAGGTCGTGTTCGCGTTCCTCGGCGACTCGCGCGGCGGCTACGACGTGTGGCAGCAGCTCGTGCAGCACACGATCCAGCGCAAGCCGGACCTCGTGCTGTTCTCCGGCGACGCCGTGACGGTCGGCCTCACGCAGTTCGAGTGGGAGGAGTTCTTCGGCCGCGCCGAGCCGCTGTTCGCGACGGTGCCGGTCATCTCCGCGCACGGCAACCACGACGTCAACTCGGTCAACTACTACTCGCAGTTCGCGCTCCCCGGGGACCAGCAGAACTTCGGGCTCGACTACGGCCACGCGCACATCACGGTCGCGAACGACACGCCCGAGGACATCGCCGCGATCACCGGCGCCTTCCGCGCCGCGATCCAGACCGACTTCGAGGCGAGCAAGAACGCGCGCTGGAAGCTGTTCATGCACCACCAGCCGATCTGGTCGGCGTCGACGCGCCACGGCTCGAGCACGTTCCTCAAGGACTCGTGGAACCCGCTGATCGATCAGTACAAGATCGATCTCGTGCTCAACGGCCACGACCACGACTACGAGGTGACGAAGCCGCTGTTCGACGGCCAGGTCAAGGCGTCGAACGCGGACGGCACGGTGTTCGTCGTCGCGGGCGGCGCGGGCGCCGAGCTGTACGACGCCGCGAGGGAGTTCTGGACGGAGTACTCCGAGAAGACGTACTCGGCCGCGATCATCCGCGTCGGCCGCGACGCGATGACGATGGACGCGTTCCGCCAGGACAACACGGCGATCCCGACGGGCTTCTCGAAGACGAAGTGACGGCGCGCCTCGCGCTCGCGATCCTCGCCGTCGTCCTCGCCACGGCGGTGGCCGGTGCCGGCGGCGCCGAGGTCGAGGCGGAGCGCGGGTACCGCGCGGCGGGGGAGCTGGCGGCGGCGGGCGAGCGCGCGCGGGCGATCGACGCGTTCGAGGTGGTCGGCGCGCTGCGGCCGGTCAACCGGTGGACGGACAACGCGTGGAGCGAGGCCGCGCGGCTGGCGGAGCAGGCGCGCGAGTTCGCGCGGGCGCGGCGGGCGCTCGAGCAGGTGCTCGCGACGAGCGAGGACGTGCGGATGCTCGACCGCGCGCGCGGGGCGCTCGAGCGGCTCGACGCGATGACGGCGGGCGGGGCCGACGACGCCGTCGCCGCGGAGCACGAGCGGCTCGTCGCGCGCGTCCACGGCGGGGGCGATCCGCGCGAGGCGCTGGCCGCGCTGGCGGCGCTCGTGCGCGCGCACCCGGCGTATCCGCGCGCGACGGCGGTGCGGCTCGCGCTCGCGCAGGGCCACGAGCGCGACGGCGCGGGCGACGAGGCGATGGTGTGGGCCCAGGAGGCGTACGCGCGCGCGCGGCCGGAGGAGCGGATGCGCGCCGGCGCCGACCTCGTGCGCGTCGCGATCCGGATCGGCGAGCTCGACGCCGCCGGGGCGGCGCTCGACGACCTCGCCGCACGCCCCGGCGCGGATCGCGCGACGATCGCGGAGCTGCGCGACGACCTCGCGGTCGCGCAGCGGCGCGCGTGGATCCGGATCGCGCTCGGGATCGCGCTCGGGATCGTCGCGATCGGCGCCGTGGTCGCGCTGCGCATCGCGTGCGGGAGGTGGGGGGCGGCGGCGCGCGCGCTCGCCGCGCCGCCGATCGAGGTGCTGTACAGCGTGCCGATCGCGCTCACGCTCGTCGTCGTGGCGCACACCGGCAACGTCCTCGTCGCGGCGGCGGTGCGCGCGATCGCGGTCGCGGGCGTCGCGATCGCCTGGCTGTCGGGCGCCGTGCTCGAGGCGTACCGGCGGCGCGACGGCCGCATCACGCCGCTGCGCGCCGCGGTGCACGCCGTCGTCGTCACGCTCGCCGTCGTCGCGAGCGCCTACCTCGCCGTCGACCACCACCGGATGATCGATCTCGTCACCGAGACCTGGCGCAGCGGCCCGGCGCAGCGCTGAGGTGATCCGTTGCAACCGGCACGGCGTCCGTCGCGCCGGAGGGATCGACGAGAGCGGCGGTGCGGGCGGGGGAGGCGACGGTAAGGTCGGGCGTGGTCATCGTCGTCGGTGGCGGCTTCTCGGGCGCGCTGACGGCGGCGCACGTGGCGGCGCGTGGCCTCGGGTGTGTCGTCGTGGAGCCGGGCGAGCTCGGGCGCGGGCTGGCGTTCGGGCCGGCGGCGGAGGGGCTGCTGCTGAACACGCCCGCGCGGCTGATGAGCGCCCTGCCCGACGAGCCGGACCACTTCGTGCGCTGGCTCGGGTGCGCGCCGGGGGCGTTCGCGCCGCGCGTGGCGTACGGCGCGTACGCCGGGGCGACGGCGGCGGCGCTCGCGGGGGAGCGCATGGTGCACGTCCGCGCGCGCGCGATCGCCGTCGAGCGCGACGGCGCCGCGTACGTGGTCGCGTGCGACGACGGTTCGCGCGTGCGCGGCCGCGCGCTCGTGCTCGCGCTCGGCAACGCACCTCCCCGCGCACCGGCGCCGATCGATCCGGCGTGGCCCGAGTACCGCGCGGATCCTCCCGCCGCACCCGGCGACGAGGTGCTCGTCCTCGGTACGGCGCTGACCGCGATCGACGCGATCGCGCGGCTGCGCGGGCGCGGGCACCGCGGGCGGATCACGGCCGTGTCGCGCCGCGGTCTCGTCCCGGAGTCGTACGCCGGCGCGCCGCCAGGCGAGCAAGTGCCCTCGGGGCGTGACGCGATCGCGACGCCGGTGTCGGTCCCGGCGGAGCTCGTCGCGCGGCCGTCGCTGCGCGCGCTGATCGCGTGGTGGCGGACCGCGGGAGGGGATGCCGCCGGGCGCGCGGCCGGCGTGCGCGCCGCGGCGCCGGCGATCTGGCGCGCGCTCCCGGCGGACGATCGCGGCGCGTTCCTGCGCCACGTGCGCGCGCGGCTCGACCTCGTGCGGCACCGCGCGCCTCCCGCGCTGCGCGAGCTCGTCGATCGCGGGCGCGCCGAGGGCTGGCTCGACGTCGTCGCCGGGCGCGTCGCCGCCGCGCACCGCACCGGCGACGGCATCGCGTACCGGATCGGCGCGATCGCGCGGACCGCGCGCTGGATCGTCGACGCGACCGGCCCGGATCGCGACCTCGCGCGCAGCGCGTCCCCGCTCGTGCGCGACCTCGTCGCACGCGGCTGGGTCGTGCCCGATCCGCTCGGGCTCGGCGCGATCACCGGCGCCCGCGGCGAGCTCGGCGCGCCGGGCGTGTTCGCCGTCGGACCCTGGCGCGTCGCCGCGGTGTGGGAGAGCACCGCGGTGCCCGAGCTGCGCGTGCAGGCGGCGGAGACGGCGGCGGCGGTCGCGGCGTACGTGCGCGCGTAGAGGCGGAGTCGACGGCGGCGGTCGCGGCGTACGTGCGCGCGTAGAGGCGGAGTCGACGGCGGGGGCTACAGTTGGCGATGCGCTGCTGGATCCTCCGGATGTCCGCGGTGATCGTGTGCGCGTGCGGCGGGGCCCACCGGGGAGGGGCGGCGAGCGGGCCGCTCGCGTGGGTGCCGGCGAGGTCGCCGATCGTCGTCGCGTCGCTCGAGCCGGTGCCGTTCGACGTCGTCGACGTGCACGCGGACGTGATCGCGCCGCTGTTCGAGGTGCGGCGCGAGGGCGGCGACTTCACGCAGCTGCTCGCGGCGCTCCGCGCCGAGTGGAGTCGCGAGGGGATCGCGGCGCTCGGGCTGTCGCCGGCGCCGCGCTTCGCGTTCTACCTCGTCGACGCGGTGCCGGTCGTGCGCATCGAGGTGCGCGACGCCGCGCGCGCCGAGCGCCACATCGGGGAGCTCGCCGAGCGCACGCGCGGGAGGCGCGAGACGCTCCGCGGCCGCACGTACTGGCGCTACGCGGCGCCGCAGGCGCAGGAGCGGATCGTCGCCGTCCACGACGGGCAGGTCGTGATCGCGTGGGGACCGCGCGATCAGGTCGAGGCCGCGATCGTGCGCATCCTCGGCGCGGTGCGGCCGTCGCGGGCGATGCCGGTGGAGGAGCTCGCGGCCGTGCGCCGCGGCTACCGGCTCGGCCCGATCGTCGGCGTCGTCGACGTGCAGCGCCTGCTGGTCGCGCGGGCGTCGCGCGTGACGGTGCCGCTCCTGCCCGAGTGCACCGACGCGATCGCGCGCGTGGCGGCGCGCGTGCCGCGCATCGTCGGCACGTACGAGCTCGCGGCGAAGCGGCGATCGCTGTCGCTCGTCGTCGAGACCGCGCCGGATCTCGCCGCGGAGGTGCGCGCGGCGCAGGTGGCGTTCCCGCCGCTCGTCGCGGAGCTCGCGGAGCGCCGCTTCTTCACGCTCGGCGCGGCCGCCGACGTCCCGCGCGCCCACGCCCTCGCACGCGCGGCGCTCGCGGCGCTCGATCGCGTCGCGACCGCGTGCAACCTCGCCGAGCTGCGCGACGAGCTGCGCGACGCCGATGCGCTGCGCGCGGCGTTGCCGGGGCCCGTGGCGACGATCCGCGGCGCGGTCGTGTCGCTGCGCACGATGTCGCTGTCGCGCGGCGCGTACATCCCGCTCCCCGAGCGCATCGTCGGCTTCGGGTTGCTGGCCGCGCGCGAGGTCCGCCCGCTGTTCGCGCTCCTCCAGCTCCAGGACGCGATCTCGCGCCTCGGCATCGTCGCCGACGGCGAGCTGCGCACGATCGCGCCGGATCGCCTGCCGTTCCCGATGCCGTTCCCCCTGCACGCCGGCGTGACCGAGCGCCACGTCGTGATCGCCGCCGACGACAACGGCCGCGAGCTCGCCGAGCGCGCGCTCGCGGAGACCGGCCGCGCGCCGGCGCCGTTCGTGGGCGGCAGCCTCGACTGGCAGCGCGTGCTCGAGGTGCTCGAGACGTTCGAGCGCGGCGAGCGCCGCGAGGCACCCGAGACGCGCGTGTCGCGCGCGGCTCTCCGCGTCGCGCCGCACGCGGCGGGCCTCGGGATCGTGCTCGAGCTGGAGCTCAAGTAGCGCCGGGCGAGTCCGTCGAGTCCGTCGAGTCAGTCGAGGAAGTACGTCTGCACGACGCCGAGGTCGCTGCGCGCGGTGAACGTGGGCGCGCCGTTCTCGAGCGCGTAGCACTGCGCGGTGCGGAACTGCGGGAACGCGGGGCGGCCGGCGAGGTAGGCGGCGAGCGAGGACACCGCGGGCTCGTGGCTGACGACGAGGACCGAGGCGCCGGAGGCGCGCAGCTCGTCGGCGGCGACGCGCGGCTGCGCGGAGGGCTCGAAGCAGCGCCGCGAGGCGATCGGGACGAGGAAGTCGAGCGCCTGCGCGAGCAGCTCCGCCGTCTGCACGGCGCGCGGCAGCGGCGACGTCAGGATGGCGTCCGGCACGACGCCCTGCTCGCGCAGCAGGCGGCCGAGGACGCGGGCGGCCTCGCGCCCGCGCGACGACAGCCAGCGGTCGCGATCGCTCCCGGCATCCTCCTCGGGAACGGCATCCCCGTGGCGCACCAGGTAGATCCGCATGGATCCAGCATATACCGGCGGTCCGGTCGGCCGGCCCTGTCCGAGACGCGCCTAACTTGCGGGAACGGGTGTCACGGCGCTGTCATGCCGCGGTCAGTCGCCGCGGCCGTCGCCGAGCAGGTAGCGGTAGAGGGACCGCGTGCTGATCCCGAGCGCGGCGGCGGCGGCCTCGCGGTTGCCGGCGTGGCGCTCGAGGGCGGCGGCGCAGTAGGCGGCGACGAACTCGTCGCGCGCGAGGGCGAGCGGGCGCTCGTCGAACGCGACCGGAGGTGGCGCGGGTGGTGCGGCGACGGGCGCGGGGGGTGGCGGCGGTGCGGGTGTCGCCGCGCGGCGCCGGGGGGCGGGCAGCGCGAGGTCGCGCGCGACGACGACGGGGCCGGTCGCGAGCACCGCGGCGCGGCGCATCGCGGCGCGTAGCTCGCGCACGTTGCCGGGCCAGTCGTGCTCGCGGAGGGCGGCGCGCGCGTCGTCGCCGAGCCGGTGGCGCGGCGTGCCGAGCTGGACCTCGGCCTCGGCGAGCAGGACCTCGGCGAGCTGCTCGACGTCGCCACCGCGCGCGCGCAGCGGGGGGAGCTCGATGGTGACCTCGTGGAGCCGGAACAGCAGGTCGGCGCGGAACCGCCCGGCGGCGACCTCCGCCTCGAGGTCGCGGTTCGTCGCGCACACGAGCCGGAAGTCGACGGGGCGCGCGACGCTCTCGCCGACGCGCACCACCTCGTGCTCCTGCAGCGCGCGCAGGAGGCTCGCCTGCAGCGGCGTCGGCAGCTCGCCGATCTCGTCGAGGAACAGCGTCGAGCCGTGCGCCGCCTCGAGGCGCCCCTCGCGGTCGGCGATCGCTCCCGTGAACGCGCCGCGCTTGTGGCCGAACAGCTCGGCCTCGAACAGGCCGTGCGGGATCGCGGCGCAGTTGACCGCGACGAGCGGACGCGCGGCGCGCCGGCTCCCCGCGTGCAGGGCGCGCGCGACCACCTCCTTGCCCGTGCCGGTCTCGCCGGTGACGAGCACGGCGAGCTCCGTCGGCGCGACGCGCTCGACGAGGCCGCGGATCGTCGCGATCACCGGCGACGCCCCGAGGATCCCGCTCGCGTGCACCGCCGTCTGCCGGCGCAGCTGCGCCACGACGGGCAGCGCCATCGACGCGACGACGGCGAGGTCGGCCGCGAGCCGCGGCCCGAACCGGTGCGCGACGCCGCGCACGCCGAGGTAGATCGCGCCCGCGACGCGGTCGCCGAGCAGCATCGGGATCGCGATCACCGACGACAGCGCGAGGTCGATCACCGACGGCACGCCGGCGAGCCGCGGATCCGCCGCCGTGTCCTCGACGGCGACCGACCGCCCCGTCGACAGCACCTCGTGCAGCACCGTGTCCGACAGCAGCACCGATCCGTCGGCGACCGGGCGCCCACCCTTCTCGCGCGCCGCCGCGATCGTGTGCCCGTTCGCCTCCACGAGCACGATCGCCCCCGTATCCGCGCCCGCCGACGCGATCACGTGGTCGAGCAACCCCGCGAGCGCCCGCGCCGGATCCTCGGCGTGCGCGAGCGACTCCGCGATCGCACCGACGGGGATCGCGCCCTCCACCACCGCCGACGCCCGCCCGATCGTCGCCCCATCGATCACCACCGGCGTCGCCCCCAGCGTCAACCTCTCCCCGCTCGCCAGCACCGCGATCGCGATCCGCTCCCCCTCGCGATGCACCAGCAACCACTGCGCCGGCACCCCCGCCAGCCTCACCTGCGCATCCGGCGCCGACCCGATCGACGTCAGCGTCCTCCCGAGCGCCACCCGCGCCGGCGGCAGTCCCGGCAGCGCGATCGCCAGCTCGACGGTGCTCACCACACCGAACGTAACATCACCGATTCCGCCGCGCTTTGATCGCGAGCAGCAGCGGCACCGTGACCGCGTCCCGCGTCCGTCCCGTCGACCGCTTGATGTCGATGAGTGCGTCGAGATCGATCACACGGAGGCGTATGTCTCCCTCCACGATCTCCTGGGACGTGCCGACCAGCTCGTCGTAGCCGCGCGCATCGTGCAGGCGAAGGAGGACGTCGAGCGGACCGTATCGGGTGATCAGGTTCAGCTGTCCGTGCCCGGAGAGGTGCTCGACCGTCGGGGCGATGTCGCGATCCGCTCGAACAGGGCGGAACCGCGCATCGAGTTGCGCGAGCACGGCTTCCAGTCGCGCGATGTCACCCTCGTGCTGCCGGGGCACGATGTCGAGATCGCTCGTCGTCACCGGTGCTCCGTGGATCACCGCGGCTGCGCCGCCGACGACGATGTACTCGACTCCATCGAGCGCGCTCAGGAGCGCTTCGAGGTCAGCGGTCGGTGGATGCCGCACGGCGGAGGCGCTCCAGGACCGCCGCGTGCTTGCTGGCGCCACGGAGTCGTTCGAGGACCGTGAGGGAGAGGTGCCACTCGAGCAGCGACTCGTCGATCTCCTCGATCTCTTCGTTCTCCTCGATCACGCGCTCGATCAGGGCAGCGTTCACGTCGGGAGCATAGCTCATGGCAGCGGATCGGGGGCGGGGCGGGAGGGTGCGACGGAGGATGGCTTCTCGACGGCGGTGTCGGCGGCGGTGTCGATGGCAGGTGGTACGAAGTCGGGGGCGGGCTGGGAGGGTTTCACGCGCGAGGGCTTCTCGAGCACCGTGCCGGCCGGGGCGGAGGTGGCGGTGTCGTCGTCGGGGTCGTCGCCGGCGCCGTGCTCGTCGGGTTCGTCGGAGGGCGGCGGGGCGGGGCGGTCGGCGGGAGGCGAGGGAGAGGGGGTGGTGCGCGAGGGGCGGGGGGGCGCGTCGTCGTCGGTGCGCGAGGTGAAGCGTGCGATGAGGCCGATCGCGATGACGACGACGGCGACGGCGGCGGCGATGAGGAGGGCGACGACGGCCGGGGAGCGGCGCGCGGGGGAGGGGGGAGGCGAGGAGGCGCTGTCGATGCGCGCGTGGACGGGGGCGGGAGAGGTGACGCGCGGGCCGCCGCCGGCGCGCGCCGGGGCGAAGCCGACGAGCGTGCCGCCGGGATCGGGGTCGGGATCGGGGGTGAGCGGACCGCTGCGCACGGTCTCGCCGGCGAGCGGGCCGCCGGACATGACGGCGTCGAGGAGCTCGCGCAGCTCGGGGGCGTCGGGGGCGAGTGCGAGGGCGCGATCGACGTGGCGGCTCGCGGTGAAGGCGTCGCCGGAGGCGAGCGCGGCGCGGGCGGCGTCGGCGGCGCGCGCGGCGCGGAGCGGTGCGACGGCGGCGGCGTAGCCGGCCGGATCGGCGGCGAGTCGGCGGAGCGCGGCCGGCTCCTCGCCGCGGGCGAGCCAGTCGCAAGCGGCGGCGAGCTCGCGCGCCAGGGCGGCGCCGTCCGCGGGGCGCCGGTCGGATGCGTGGTCGAGGCAGCGCGCGACGAGCCCCGACACCTCGTCGGGGCAGCGCGCGTCGGCGGCCGCGAGCGCCTCGCACTTGCCGGCGAGGATCGCCGCGACCTCCTCGCTCTGCCGCGCGCGCTGGAACGGGCGCCGCCCGAGCGCGGCCTCGTACAGCACCACGGCGAGCGCCCACACGTCGCTCGCGGGCGTCGGCGTGCGGTCCTCGATCTGCTCGGGCGCCATGTACGGCACCGACCCGGTCAGCGCGTTCTCCTCGGTGTGCCGGCTGTGCTCGGGGCCGAGCGCGAGGCCGAGGTCGATCACGACGACGCGCCCGCTCGCCGCGAGCATCAGGTTCTCCGGCTTGATGTCGCGGTGCACGAGGCCCGCCGCGTGGATCGCCGCGAGCGCCTCGGCCGCCCCCGCGGCGACGAGCAGCGCGGCCTCGATGCCGAGCGCACCGCCGGCGCGCACGAGGAGCTCGCGCAGGCTCGCGCCGTCGACGCGCGGCGTGACCAGGTACGGCGCGCCGCCGTCGCTGCCGGCGTCGAGCAGGCGCAGCACGCCCGGGTGATCGATCCGCCGCAGGCTCTCGGCCTCGCGACGGAACCGCGCGAGCGCGGCCTCGGGCAGCTCGGCGCGCAGGCGCTTGCACGCGAGCGTCTCCGCGCCGCCCGGCCCGACCACCTCGTACACCGTCGACCACCCGCCCGTGCCGAGCACGCGCACGACCCGGTACGGGCCGATCATCGCGGGGACGGCTGCGGGCTGCACGAGCCCTCGAACGTAACGCGTTCGGACAGGCCTGGCAGACGCCGCTGGCGATCCCGTGCGCGGCTCGCGTAACGTCGCGTACCGCCACGGCGTTGCGCCGGGCATGCTCCTTGATCAGGCGGCCGCCCATGACGATGACCTCGCGAAGCTTCCACGCCCTCGTCCTCGCCGCCGCGCTCGGCGGCTGCAGCAAGTCCGACGGCACCGAAGGCAAGGACCCGGCGACGAAGGCCTCCACGGCCGACACCGACACGGCCGATCAGGCCGACAAGGCCGGCAAGGCAAAGCCCACCGACGGTGACAAGAAGCCGGGCGTGCGCAAGGCGCGCAAGGCCGGCGACGATACCGCCGACACCGCCGACACCCAGGTGGCCCCGAAGCCGGCGAAGGTCGACGAGAAGGCAACCCGACCCGGCCCGGCCTACATCGGCGTCGAGGGCAGCGGCCTGGTCCGCGTCGACGGCGCGAAGGTGAAGACGATCATTCCGTACGACTATCCGTTCTACGACCTCGTGATCGATCCGCGGAACGGCACGCTCTACGCCTCCGCGATCAGCGCGCTGTGGGAGGTCAAGGGCGACGTCGTCTCGAAGCTCCCGCAGCCCGACGACATCCACAACGTCGAGAAGCTCGCGCTCGGCCCCGACGGCGTCCTGTGGGGCCTCGGCCACGGCGGCGTCGCGCGCCGCGACGGCAAGGGCTGGACGCGCGAGCCCGCGAAGACGTTCGAGGACGCGCTGCTCAGTGACATCGCCGTCGACCGCGGCGGCCGCGTGTGGGTCGTGACGACGAGCTTCATCTGGCGTCTCGACGGCGACAAGTGGAAGCGCATCGACAACAAGCTCGCGCGCGACCAGCCGTTCTGGAAGACCGTCATCGCCGGCCCGGCCGGCGAGGTCTACCTGAGCGGCAACGCGGGCACGTTCGTGTACGAGGGCGACGCGTGGCGCAAGCTCACGCTGTCGACCGGCATCCTGCAGCCCGACGAGCTCGCCGTCGGCCCCGACGGCCGCCTCGCCGCGAGCGGCGGGCTCGCGGACGTCTCGCTCGCGGCGCCGGGCACCGCCGCGAAGGGCCTCGACCTCAAGAGCTCCGCCATCAAGGCGAAGCAGCTCGACGTGATGGCCGTCGACGGCGCCGGCCGCACGTGGATCCGCTCCGACAACGGCGTCGTCATCCTCGACGGCGACGGCGCGCTGCTCCAGCAGTGGCGGCCGGGCACCGTCGCCGGCATCAACGGCAAGGTCCAGGCGATCGCCGTCGCGGGCGCCGGCCCCGAGCTGCCCGAGCTCAAGGCCGCCGCGAAGGGCGCGATCGCCGGCAAGGTCATCCACAACGGCAAGGCCGTCGCCGGCGCCGTCATCGAGATCTGCGCATCGCCCGGCATGATGTTCCGCACCTCACCGTGCGGCGACGCGATCGTCTCCCACCGCGCGACCAGCGCGGCCGACGGCACGTTCACGATCCCGGACGTCGCCGTCGGCTCGTACGGCTTCGCGATCAAGCCCAGGGCGAAGTGGCTCGTGTTCCTCGGCGGCGGCGGGTGCTGCGAGAAGCTCGAGAACGGCCAGACCTACGACGTCGGCGCGATCACGCTCGAGCGCCTCGAGTAAGCGCTCACCAGCGGTGGTAGGCCGGGTGGCCGGGCTTGACGGCGATGAACGTACCCGTGCCGAGCGCGGTGACCTTGCCGCCGGCCGTCATCGTCGCCTCGATCGTCGCGCGGTCGCCGGCGGCCGACACCACGTGCGCGTCGACGTGCACGAGCCCCATCGGCGTCGGGCGCTTGAGCACGACCTTGAACTCCGCCGTCACGCACGGCGGCGCGTGATCGAGCCCCTGCGTGCGGATCAGGTGCTCGATCGTCGTCCAGTTCATATGGCAGTCGAGGACGGTGCCGATGATGCCGCCGTTGAGCACGTCCTCGAACGCCTCGTGGTAGCGCTCCGGCGTGAAGTCGCACACGACGCGCCCGTCGCCGGCCGCGAAGCTGCGGATGCGCAGCCCGCGGTCGTTCGTCGGCCCGCACCCGAAGCAGCGGCCCTGCGGCGCGTAGGTCTCCTGCAGCGATCTCCCGGTCGTCATCACGCCGACTCTACCGACTACGGGCGACTACGGGCGACTACGGGCGACTACGGGCGACTACGGGCGGCTACGGGCCGCTACGGGCGCCCCTCCTCGGGCGGGAGCTCGTCGTTCGATCCGGAGCCGGCGGCGGGCTCGACCACGGGCGGCGCCTGCTTGCAGATCGGCGTCGACGTCAGCGACAGGACGTCGAGCGCGACGCCGGCCTTGTTGTCGAGCTTCAGGAGCTCGTGCCCGCCGGGCGCGTCCCACAGCCGGATCACGCCCTCGCCGTCGTCGTACGCGAGCGTCGTCGCGTCCACCCAGCGCGTCGCGAACCGGCTGCTCGCCGACAGCAGGTGGCGCGACGCGTTCGTCTTCACCTGGTGCACGTACAGCGACGGCGCGTTGCCCTTCGCGCACGGATCGCCCGCGGTCGCGAACGCGACGAACGCCTTGTCGGGCGACACCGCGACCGACGCCTGCGAGACCGTCTTGCCCTCGGGGATCCCGATCGGCTTGCCGCCGAGGGTGAGCGCCGGCGCCGCGGGCGGCTCGCCGCTCCACGCGGCCGACACGCCGTCCGCCGCGCGGACGACGCGGCCCTCGTCGAGCGAGAACACGATGCGCGGCGCGGGCGCGGCGGCCTGCACCGCGACGAGCTTGCCCGCCGTCTTGTCGAGCGACTGCGTCGTCGGCGCGCCGGTGCCCCAGCGCCCCGACGCCGGCGCCGTCACGACGAGCACCTGCCCGCCCTCACCGAAGCCGACCGCGATCTCGCGCACGGCCGTTCCCACCGTGGCCCGGGGCCCGAGCGGCTTGCCCCAGTCGGCGGCGTCGTAGACCTGCACCCACGCGCGCGCGAGCAGCGACGGCGCCTCGGGATCTTTCGGATGATCGACCTTGTCGAACCCGACGACGATGACCTCGTTGCCCGCCGGCGCCTTCACGAAGCCCGCGACCTGGTGATCGGTGTGCGTGAGGCGCAGGTAGCGCGACTTCTCCCGATCGAACGCGTAGACCTCGCCGCGCGACGTCGTCGTCTGCACGCCCGGCTTGTCGGCCCAGCGGAACGGGCTCCGGCGCGCGACGATCCAAAGGCCCGCGTTCGTGCGCGCCGTGTAGTCGCTCTGGATCTTCGCGACGAGCTCGGTCACCGCGGTGCCGTGCTGCGTCTTCAGGAACTCGGCGAGGTCGGCGTCCTGCCTCAGCAGCGCGCCGTAGCGCCAGAAGTCGGCGGCGAGCGCCGTCACGAGGTGCTGCACCGCCGAGGCGTGCTCGCCGGCCTGCGCGAGGGCGATCCCGAGCAGCCAGTGGGCGTCGAGGTGGTTCGCGTCCTTCGCGATCGCCGCCTCCGCGTGCTCCTTCACGCCCGCCCAGCTGCGCGGCTTGGCGCCGTACGCCTGCACCGCCTTGCCGTGCGCCGTCGCACCGTCGCCGTAGATGAAGTTGGTGCGGCGCACCTGGTCGATGCCGAGGGTCGGCGTCGCGAGCGGTGCGACGGTGGGGCTCGGGGCGGGGCCCGCGTCACGCTTTGTCTCCTTCGGGTCGTTGTCGGCCTTCTTGCCCCCGCACCCCGACAACACTGCGATCGCGACGACCAAGCTAGCTCGCACCATGGGACCTCTGCGTATCTAACGACCGAACGATCGTCATAGTTCGTGATGCAATGGCGGAGTGTGGCAGGATTCGGCCCGCCATGAAGATGCACAACCAGGTTCTCGCGATCGCGCTGCTGGCGCTCTCGGCCGCCGCCGGCTGCGGAGGGAAGAAGGCCAAGCCGAAAGCCCCGGACACCACCGTGGAGGCTCCGGCGAAGAAGGAAGAGCAAAAGCCGGCCGAGCAGCTCACGAACAACGACCTCGTGAGCCCGGCCGTCGCCGTGTCGTCGGACATCGCCGCCGCGTGCAAGATCACGACGCGGGCGCAGCCGTCGGACGTCAACCCGAACTTCGACTACGACAAGGACGACCTCCTCCCCGAGGACCGCGCCGTCCTCGAGAAGGTCGCGACGTGCCTGACCAGCGGTCCGCTCAAGGGGCGCGCGGTGCAGCTCGTCGGGCGCGCCGATCCGCGCGGCACCGAGGAGTACAACCTCGGCCTCGGCTCCAAGCGCGCGAGCACGGTCGGCCAGTACCTCGGCCGCCTCGGGGTCCCCGGTCCGCAGCTCGGACAGACGACGCGCGGCGCGATCGACGCGACGGGCACCGACGAGGACAGCTGGAAGAAGGACCGCCGCGTCGACATCGTCCTCACCCCGCAGACGTAGGCCGCCCACGGCGCACGACCCGCGAGAAGCTCCGATCGATCGCGAGGCGATCGACGGAGGCCGGCGGCGGGAAGCTCCGCGAGAGCGTGGTACGGTGAGTCCGTGGCGCTCGAGCACGTCGCGCAGGGACAGACCCGCTTCTTCACGCCCGGCGTGGCGCCCGATCCGCGCGGCATCCTCCTCGGGCGGTTCTGCCTGATGACGTTCGCGACGCTCGAGGGCGCCGTGTCGTGGTTCCGCCTGTACTCGTCGGAGGCGTCGCTCGACGAGCTGATGGCGAACCTGACGATCACGAAGTGCCGCACGGTGCTGTCGAGCCGCGAGATCGTCGTCCAGATCCCCGCGGTGTCGTCGTACGCGGCCGACCGCGCCGCGCGCCTGTGCCGCCTCGTCGGCGGCGCGATCTACACCGGCACGGCGAAGCACTTCGTGAAGTACCGCGACGATCGCTCGCCCTACGGCTACGACGCCGTCGACATCGGCGCGATGCCCGGGAACATCGAGTTCATGGTGCACGGCGACGAGTTCTCGCAGGGCTACGTCCGCGAGGGCGACCTGCCGTTCGCGCGCCTCCTGTTCCGCCTGAGCATCCGGAAGCTCCCCGGCGGCGAGCAGCTCGGCAACGAGGACCGCGGCGAGCTCTACCTCGCGGTCGCGCGCGGCCTCTCCGACGGCATCATCCGTTATCTGTGGCGCAACCGCGTCGAGGCGCAGGCGGGCCTGTTCACGCCGGGCTCGACGAGCGCGTTCGACGATCAGGCGCGCGACCGCGGCTACATGTGGATCCGCGTGCGCGCGCTGCCCGAGCGCATCCTCGCGCTGTTCGTCGGCACGCCCGGCATCGACGTGTTCAAGCCCGCGGGCGTGTCGTGCGCCGTCGCCGTCGGCTACGAGCACCCGATCGACCTCGCGTCGTGCGCGTCGGTGTTCGCGCAGGACACGTTCCATGTGTTCTGGCCGCACGACCGCGTCGACGTGCTGCCGGGGCCGCTCGCGCTGTCGGACATCGCCGACCTCACGCGCGTCGACCTCGAGCTCGATCGGCCGCGCGATCCGGCGGCGCACGTGGGCGGGCCCGCCGCGGCGATCGGCGTCGAGCTCAAGCTCGCGACGGCGATGGGGCCACCGCGCCGCGTCGTCGCGACGCTGATCCCGCTCGAGCACGGCGCGCGCCTCAAGCGGATCCTGTTCGCGCTGCCGCCGGTGAGCCTGCGCGGGCACCGCGTCGCGGCGACCGAGCGCGGCATCCTCGTCGTCGGCTCGGAGAACCTCGACGTCATCCCGCTCGGGCAGCTCCTGTGCGAGCTCACGCCGGGGCTGCTCGTGCCGCTCGGCATGGACGTCGTGCCGCGCGTGTCGCCGGAGGTTCTCTCGCGCGCGCTCGGCCACGCGGCCGGCGTCGTCACCGTGTTCACCGTCGACGGGCGCCCGTTCCAGGTGAGCGAGGGCTCGTTCACGACGCTCGAGCGGCGGTCGCTCGCGAAGGTCGAGGTCGATCGCGTCGACGCGATCGACTACGCGGCCGAGGAGCCGAGCGCCGCGCAGGTCGTCAACGACGCCGTCGGGCGGTTCGCGCTGTGGGGCTTCCCCGACGCGCCGGATCGCAAGGCGCTGCCCCCGGGGAAGTAGGTCGCCCGCACCATGGCGCGCCCGCACGTCCGCGAGTTCCTCGACAAGTTCGTGCGACCGCTCGTCGCAGGCGGCGAGCTGCACGTCGGTCCGCCGATCCCGATCCCCGACGTCGAGCGCTGGGAGATGGAGCTCGGCGACGCGTCGGTCGAGCTGGTCGCCGTCGACGACGCGCGCGCGGCCGTGCTGTCGACGCTCGTGTGCAGCCCGCCGGCGTTCGTGCTCGAGGCCGACGAGCTGTGCCTCGCCGCGGGCCTGCACAACGCGCTGTTCCTCGTGCACCCGCGCGCCGATGCGTGGACCGTCAGCGACAAGCAGCGGCGCCGCATCATCGAGAGTGCGCTCGCGCTGGTCAGCCGGCCGCTGTCGCGCAACCGCACGCGCGTCCTCGCGCGGCACGCGCTCCTGAACCACATCTTCCACCTCACGCGCAACGACGTCACCGTGTCGTGGTGGACGGGCCGCGCGCGCTTCCAGGGGCAGAAGCCGCCGACGCGCCTGACGGCGTGGAAGGGCGTGCGCCGCGTGCGCGAGGAGGTCACCGTCGTCGACTTCGACGAGCTGCTCGCGGTGCCCGACACCGCGCCGGTGATCGCGACCCTCCTGCGCCGCACGCCGCTCACGCAGCTCCTCGACTCGCACCCCGGCGCGCCGGCGCTGCACTGGGAGGACGCCGTGTTCCTCCTGCGCGACGCCGAGCTCGCGCGCGCGGTCGCGTACCGCCTCGTGCCCGACGCGATGCCGCGCGATCAGGTCGTCGGGCCGGCGCGCCTCGCCGCGGCGTTCGAGCAGATGCTCGAGCGCGCGCCCGACGAGGCCGACGTGCGCGCGGTCGCCGCGTTCCTCGTGCACCTGAACGCGCTGTTCTGCCTGTCGGAGGTCAACCTGCGCGAGCCGGGCGCGAAGAGCCCGCTGATCTCGACGGTGCTCGCGGCGGAGGCGGCCGGTCAGCGCCCGCGCGGGCTCGCGACGCTGTTCGCGCTGCCGGGCGCGCTCGCGCTCGTCGACGCGCGGCTGTCGATCCTGCCGGGGATCGAGAGCGTGCCGGCGCTCGCCCGGCGCTGGAGCGTGCACCGCGCGCAGACGGCGGAGCTGCTCAGCGACGCGGTCATCGACGCGCTCGCCGCGCGCCTGCGCCGTCACCTGCGCGGCGCGCCGCGCGACCCCAGCGAGGTCATCGCCCTCCCGCCGACCGAGCGGGCCTGAGGGAAGCGCCCGGAATCGCGGGCGTCGATTCGCAGGATCCGCAACCGCCGCCACGCAATTCATGAGGTAATGTGCGACCCGAAGGCCCGATGGTCGCGCCGCCAACAACCCCGCGTAGTTTTGCCGTCGACGTGGCGCGCGCATCCGCCGCGTTCCAGGACCTCGCCCGCCAGATGGGCGCGCAGTTCCTCGACAAGCAGGAGATCATCCGTCTGATGACGGTGTCGGCGATCGCCGGCGAGCACATGGTCATCGTCGGTCCGCCGGGCACCGCGAAGTCCGCGATGATCGACATGTTCGCGAAGCTGATCGACGCGCGCTACTTCGAGTACCTGCTGACGCGCTTCACCGAGCCGAACGAGCTGTTCGGACCCGTCGACATCTCGGCGTTCCGCGAGGGTCGCTACACGCGCCGCCTCGAGAACATGCTGCCGACCGCGGAGATCGTGTTCCTCGACGAGATCTTCAAGTCGAACTCCGCGATCCTGAACTCGCTCCTGCACGTCATCAACGAGCGCAAGTTCCAGAACGGCCCCGACGTCGTGTCGGTTCCGCTGATCTCGCTGTACGCGGCGTCGAACGAGGTCCCGAACGACGAGAACCTCGCGGCGATGTTCGACCGCTTCCTCGTGCGCGTGCTGTCGGACAACCTCGACAGCTACCACTTCCACGAGCTGATGAAGAAGGGCGTCTCCCTCGAGCTCCGCAAGATGACGGGGCGGGGCATCGACGCCGCCGGTCGCCCGACCGGCGAGCTGCGGCCGGTGATCAGCGCGCGCGAGCTGCGCATGATCCAGCAGAACTTCGACAAGTTCATGCAGTTCCCCGAGGAGTTCCTGACCAAGTACAAGGGGCTCGTCTTCCAGATCCGCAGCGAGGGCATCAGCGTGTCCGATCGCCGCGCGGTGAAGCTGCTGAAGCTGTTCGCGGCGTCGGCCGTGTTCGACGGGCGCACGCGCGTCCACGACGGCGACTTCTTCATCCTGCGCCACATCTGGAACAACCTCGATCAGGTCGAGCTCCTCGAGGAGATCGTGAACCCGATCGTCGACGCGTACTACCGCGAGCACCCCGACGAGCGCCGCTTCATCGGCCCGTCGGCCTCGCTCGACGACCTGCTCACCGAGCTCGGCCTCATCCGCGAGCTCCTGACCTCGGGCACCGAGCTCAGCGACATCCAGCTGTTCAGCCAGCTGAAGAACCTCAACGAGATCAAGGTCGCCCTCGCGGCGCTGCCCGGCGACGCCGCCGCGCGCATGATCCGCGAGGTCGATCAGCTGCTCGAGACCGTGTTCGCGTCGTCGAAGTTCGGCCTGTGATCCAGCCGCCGGAACGGACCGTTCCGGGCGATCTGTGACCCGCATACCCTGCGCCTCACCGTGGACCCCTTGAATCCGGGGCGCAGGCAGACGATTTTCGGCACGATGAAGATGTACTTCGCTTTGTTCGTGGCTGGTGCGGCGCTCGGGTCGGTCTCGGTGGCGCGTGCACAGGGTCAGTACGTTCCCAAGGACGAGACGCTGAAGGGCGCGGGCGCCGAGGACGTCGACGGCTGGAACCCGTCGCTCGCCGGCACCGCGACCGTGAACCTGGTGTCGAACCAGAACGTCGTCGGTCAGGTCGACGGCTTCTCGACGCTGTTCGGCCTCGGCGTCGTCGCCGGCGCCGACTACGTCAAGGGCCGGCACCTGATGCGCAACACGCTCTCGATCTCCGAGAGCTTCGCGCGCACGCCCGTCGTCGAGGAGTTCGTGAAGACGAACGACGTCGTGCAGGTCGAGGGTCTGTACAACTACTTCCTCAACAAGAAGGTCGGCCTCTACGGGCGTGTCGCGATCCAGACGTCGGCGTTCGCGGCGACCGACGTGCGCGGCGTCGAGACGACGTGGGTCGACAAGGGGACGCGCGACGTGCTCACGACCGGCTTCCGGCAGCGCCTCGCGGATCCGCTGTCGCCGTTCACGCTCAGCGAGTCGACGGGCCTGTTCGCCGAGCCGTACGCGAAGGAGAAGTTCGCGCTGTCGCTGCGCTTCGGCGCGGGCGGCCGCCACACGCTCGCCGACGGGGTCCTGCTCATCGACGACGACAAGGCGACGCCCGAGGTCGAGCTCCTGCGGCTCGCGAACGTCCACCAGCTCGGCCTCGAGGCCTTCGCCGGCGTCGGCGGCAAGCTCGAGAAGGGCAAGGTCCTCTACAAGGCCGGGCTCGCCGTCCTCGCGCCGTTCGTCAACAACGACAAGTTCGACCGCAAGGTCGTGACCCTCACGCGGGTCGGGTTCGAGGGCACGCTGACGTTCAACATGTTCGAGTGGATGTCGCTCGTGTACAGCGTGAAGATCATCAAGGACGCCCAGCTGTTCCCCGAGGGCCAGGAGCTGACCCAGGTCCAGAACAACGTGCTGCTCACGTTCAAGTACGCGTTCGTCGAGAAGAAGAAGAAGAAGAAGGAGCCGACCGAGGCCGAGAAGGCCCTCGCCGAGGCCAAGGACCGGGCCGAGAAGGCCGAGAAGGCCAAGCTCGAGGCCGACACCAAGATCCAGGACCTCGAGAAGCAGCTGTCGACCTGCAAGACGACGGCGTGCGTGCCGGCCGCGACGCCGGATCCCGCGCCCGCGCCGGCGCCGAACCCGTGAGCTGACACGCTCGCGCCACTACGCCGCCAGCCCCGACGTACGCGCCGCGCGTGGCAAGATGAACGGAGCGCTGCTCGTCTGGATGGAAGCGTCTGTTACGCTGGGGGAGGTGGCGTAACCATGGCGATCACCGAAGCCAAACTGCGGCAGTTGATCGGCGAGGACGAAGGACAGTACTTCGATCGGAAGTCGCTCCTCGAGGGTCCCGCTGGCCGTAAACGACCTCGCGATCGCCGCCAGGTCCGCGATCAGATCGCCGAGTACGTCGCCGGCTTCGCGAACGCGGACGGCGGCATCGTGATCTTCGGCGTCGAGGACGATCACGCGGTGACGGGCCATTCCTATCCGGGTGATGTCGTCGATCAGATGCTCGCGGTGCCGCAGGCTCGGCTCGTGCCACCACAACCGTCGGGCTATCGGATGGTGCTCGACGGCACGGAGGTGCTCGTGTTCGAAGTCGAGAGCGCCGTGCGCGCGGTGCGCGTCGACGGCGGCGGATTCCCGTACCGGATCGGCGACGCCACGCGCCAGTTCTCCGAGGAGTACATCAACGCGATCAAGGATGAGGGCCTCGTCATGTCGGCCGAGGCACGGCGCGCATCGGTCCAGCTCGACGCGCTCGATCCGGCCTTGCTGGCCCGCGCCGTCGAGGCGGCCGGTGGCGGGGACACCTCACCGGCGGACTACCTCGTGCGTCGCCGACTCGCCGATTGGTTCGGTCCCGATCAGCTCATCTTGCGCCAGGCGGCGGTGTTCTTGTTCGCTGCGCGACCCGAGACGATCGACCATCCCAACGCGGGCATCCGCGTGATGAAGGTGGCGGGCACCGAGCGGCAGCACGGCCAGCGCTACAACGTTCGCGAGTTCCCGCGCGTCGAGGGCAACCTGTCGACCGTGCTCGCGCAAGCAGGGACCTTGATCGACACGCTGATCGAGCGCTCCGTCCGGCTGCGCGACATGGGCTTCGAGGAGACGCCCGAGTATCCAGAGTTCGCGTGGAAGGAGGCGATCGTGAACGCGGTCGCGCACCGCGACTATCGAATGCAGGGACAGGCGACCGAGGTCTGGATCTTCGACGACAGGATCGAGGTCTTGAGTCCCGGCGGTGTGGTTCCCGAAGTCTCGCTCGACGATCTCAAGGTCGGACGGCCCGCCCATGTGACCCGCAATCCGCGCATCGCGCGCGTGCTGGCGGATCTTGGATCGATGCGTGATCTCGGCGAAGGCATCCCGCGCATGTTCGAGAACATGGAGGACTCGTTCCTTCCGTTGCCGGAGATCGATGTGGTCCAGGGCCGATTCCGCGTCGTGTTGCGGAAGACGCCGATCTTCTCGGTCGACGATCCCAGGTGGCTCCAGTCCGTCCGTGCGCTGCCCATCTCGGTCGCGCAGAAGCGGGCGCTCGTGGCGTTCGCCGATCGTGACCTCGCGAACAGTGACTACGTCGCGCTCAGCGCCGTCGACCGCGATACCGCGTACCGCGAGCTCACCGAGCTCGCGAAGCGTGGGCTGGTCTCCGTGGAGGGCGAGGGAGCGGGAACGAGGTATCGCGTCGTACGCGCAGCCGTGCCGGTAACGTCGACAGCTTCGACGCCGATCGATGTGCTGAGCGCGCGGTTGAAGGCAGCCGGCTTCATCACCAACGCGGATGTTCGCGAGGCGTTCGAGGTCGACCGCTTCGCCGCCACCACGAGGCTCAACCGCTGGGTTCGGGATGGCGCGCTCGTGCGGGAAGGCGAGAGAAAGGGGGCTCGGTATCGCGCGGGCGATCGCTGGCCACCCTCCACGGACTTATGAGCGCATATGCGCAATCCACTAGCTAACCATATGTAATATCGATGGTTTGGTTTGCGCAAGCGCGACGATCTTATGAGGTGAGCACCGCGGAGGAAAGCGGTCACGGTCGTCGGCGGCGGAAGCCCGCGCCGAGGAGCGCGGCGAGGGCGAGCCAGGCGGCGAGGAGCGGGCCGGCGGCGATGGTGAAGGCGATGCCGCCGGCGCCGAGGGCGACGAGGCCGCGCTGGAGCCAGGCGCCGCCGAAGTCGCCGAAGCGGTAGACGAGGGTGTCGATCACGTTCTTCGCGCGGTACTTGTCGCTGCGATCGACGACGGTGAACAGGAGCTCGCGGGCGGGGCGCGTGAGGCCGTGGGTGGCGGTGCGCGCGGCGACCTGGACGGCGACGAGCGTCGCGAGCGACGGCGCGAGCGCGAGGACGGAGATGCCGGCCGCCTGCACGACGGGGAGGATCGCGAGGACGATGCCGGGGCCGACCCAGGCGAGCAGGCGGCCGGCGAGGAACACCTGCACGACGAACGTCGCGGCGGCGACCCAGAAGTCGATCGATGCGAAGAACGCCGTGCGCGCCTCGCGGTCGGGGAGCTCGGCGCGCGCGATCTGCGTCTGCTCCATGTACACGAGCGTCGCGGCGACGGCGGTGCACAGGACGTAGCCGACGATCGCGAGGAGGTACGGCGAGCGGCGGATGCGCGCGAGGCCCTCGAGGGCGCCGTTGGTCGTGCGCAGGTCGTCCTGGTCGCCGGCGCGTGCGGTCGGGGCGAGCGCCTCGCCGGCGCGCCACATCTGCATCGCCGCGACGAGCGCGACCTCGAGCAGCGCGGCGGACAGGACGAGGATGCCGGCGACGCCGGCCGGCTCGACGAGCAGCCGCGTGAGCGCGGGCCCGACGAGGCCGCCGACGGTGCCGCCGGCCGCGATCGGACCGTACAGGCGGCGCGCGGCGTCGGGGCCGAGCAGGTCCGCGAGCAGGCTCCAGAACACGGAGATCACGAACAGGCTGAACACCGACGCCCACACGTAGAACGTGCGCCCGACGACGGTCGGCGACACCTCGAGGGCGACACAGATGCCGAACGCGAGCGCGCACGCGGCGAACACGTGAAACACCCACGGGATCAGCGTGCGGCGCGATCCGCGCGCGAGGATCGCACCCCACGCCGGCGACGCGACGGCGGAGGCGACGAACGTCGCGGTGAACAGCCACGCGATGCCGTCGGGATCGCCGTCGACGACGAGCGCGTCGCGCACCGGCCGAAACGCGGTGTAGCTCGCGAGCACGGCGCCGAACGCGATCGCGCCCCACACGGCGACGCGTCGCTCGGCTCCGGCGGTGCTCGCGCGGCGCTCCATCCGTCGACGATGCGCCGCTCCGCGCGCGCCGTCCAGGATGCGACTTCATGCGACCGCGTGCGACGCGCGCGACGCGTGCGACCGTCTCTGCGCTGCGTCCGATGCGCACGTCGACGGTCGGCGCGCCTCGTTCGGGCGTGAACGCCGCGTCCGTGCTGTTCCTGCCGTCGGCGAACGCGACGGGCGTGGACGCCGGGGTCAGTCGCCGGTCCTGCAGTCGGCGAAGGTGACGCCGGTGAGGTCGCGGCGATCGAGGTCGGCGCCGCGGAGGTCGCAGCGGACGAAGCGAGCGGCCGTCGCGATCGTGCGGCCGGCGAGGTCGATCGCGCGGAGGTCGGCGCCGCGGAGGTCGCACTCGACGAACAGCGCGTCGTCGAGGCGGGCATCCGTGAGGACGGCGCCGGCGAGCATGCAGCCGACGACGGTCGCCATCGTCCAGGTCGTGTGCTCGAGGTTCGCGCGCCCCAGGTCGCACTCCTCGAGGAGGCAGCCGTCGAGGCGCGCGCGCCGCCACGAGCTGCCGGGTGCGCGCACGCGCACGAGCACCGCGAGGGTGACGTCGCTGTCGTCGAACCGCGCGTCGGGTGCGGCGATCTCGCGGAGGTAGATGCCGGCCAGGAGGCTCCGCGCGAGCTCGAGGTCGTCGAGGATCGCGTGCTCGAGGAAGGCGCCGCACGCGTCGATGATCCCGCCGGGGGTGCGATACCGCTCGAGCGAGACCCGCATCGGCGCGCGCGCGTCGGCCGCGGCGAACAGCTGCTGCGCCTCGGCGGCGGCGCGGGTGCCCATGCGCTGCTCGATGACCTCGAGCAGGTTGCGCAGGCGCCGAGCGCTCGTCGCGACGGCCTGCGCGTCGTCCATGTGGAGTGCGCGCCGCAGCGCCGCGAAGGCGCACGCTCCCTTCCAGATCCATCCGTCGAGCTCGCTCACGTTCGCGTCCTTCTACGCGATCGCGCGATCGCCGCGCCGGCCTCACGTACGAATCGTAGGTTCGGTCGCGATGTCGCGCCGACCATTCAGCCCGCCGCGCAGTCCCTGCACGTCATGACACTGTCATGACACCCCGGCGCGTGGGTGGTACGTTCCGGCGGAAGTGCCCATCCCCGTCGAGCGTCGCCGCAGCTTCCTCGCGCGCCAGGCCGCGACGATGGCGCTCTCGCACGTGCAGGTCGAGACGCCGATGGCGCTCGTGCGCGGCGCGGCGTGGAGCAACTCGCTCGCGCGGATGGGCGTGCACCTGCCGCTGTTCGTGATCCACGACATCGGCGTGATGCTGTCGATGACCCGCGGCGCGGGCGGGTACGCGCTGCGCGCGCGCGAGGCGCAGCTGGCGCGGCTGCAGATGCCGCCGGTGGTCAAGCCGCAGCTCGTGCAGTACCGGCAGCTGCTCGAGAACATCGGCGCGTCGGAGGTGACCGAGCGGCTCGCGGGGCTGCGCCTGCGCGACGAGATGGTCGCCGTGCTGCTGTCGCGCATCCTCGGCGACACGTACAACCGCTGGCGCGACCGCTCGAAGAACGCGGGCGCCGAGCCGCTGCCGCTCGATCTCGGCATCCTCGGTGAGATCGACTACGCGGATCACTTCCGCGACTTCGACCCGCGCGGGCTGTGGGGCTTCGTCGAGCACCTCGTCGCGCAGTCGATGCACATCTACACGCAGGTCGAGCTGATCGACCTCGACACCGTGCGCCTGCTCGGCCTGTTCAAGGAGGACTCGGCGAGCGGCAGCGAGGCGCTCGGCGGCGCGATCGATCTCGTCGACCTGTTCGCGGCGCTCGGGTCGCCCGAGGCGAACGACGTCGCGAACTTCTCGCTCGACCTCCTGCCGAGCGTCCTCGAGACGCGGCGCACGACCGGCGCGCAGACGTTCGCCGTCGACGGGTACGCGTCGATCGAGCGCAAGGGCAACATCGACTCGCTGGTCCTCTCGGAGCTCGCGTACGACCGCGAGATCTTCGAGCAGAAGGTCGTCGACTCCGAGCTCCTGTACTACGGGCGCGAGAAGCAGCGCGAGGACGAGCGCCGCCTCCAGTACCTGCTGATCGATTGCTCGGCGTCGATGCGCGGGCAGCGCCAGGTGTTCGCGCGCGGCCTCGCGCTCGCGCTGATCAAGAAGCTCACGCTCGAGGGCGACGAGATCTGGGTGCGCTTCTTCGACAGCCGCCTGCACGAGACGGTCAAGATCGGGCGGAGTGGGCAGGTGCCCGTGCCGTACCTGCTGTCGTTCCGCAGCGAGCGCGGGCGCAACTACGCCAAGGTGTTCCGGCAGCTGCTCGTCGAGGTGACGCGCCTGCGGCGCGAGCAGAAGCGGCGCGTCGTGCTGTACACGATCACGCACGGCCAGTGTCACATCGAGCCCGAGCTGGTGACGGCGCTCAAGCAGCAGGCGTTCCTGTACGGCGTCGTGGTGCTGCCGTCGAGCGACCAGCTGCCGGAGTTCGTGCAGCAGCTCGATCGCAGCCAGATCGTGTCGGGCGATGCGCTGACGAGCCGCGCGGAGCGGCAGCGGCGCGCGCTCGACATCGTCGGCGACGCGACGCGCTCGGCGGGGCGCAAGACGCCGCCCGTGCAGGCCGCGCCGACGCAGAGCCTGCGGATGAAGAAGCAGGGCTGACGGACATGGCGAGGCGAACGTTCAACTCGATCGAGTCGACGACCGATCAGGCCGAGGCGATGGTCCAGCAGGGCCGGTGGGCCGAGGCGGAGCGCAACTACCGCGAGCTGATCGGGCAGACGCACGTCATCAACTACGAGTACGACGACTGGCTGCGCCAGCTCGGCGAGATCTACCGGAACCTCAACCGGGGGCGCGAGGCGTCGTTCGTCTACCTGTACCTGCACTACTTCGACATGGCCCGCGCGCAGCTGCAGGCCGACGACCACATCGCGCTGCGCGCGCGGCTCGCCGAGATCGAGAAGAAGTGGACCGAGGCGGCGCAGCTCTACGCGAAGGCGGGGCTGCCGGTGCACGCCGCCGTCGCGCTCGAGAAGGCGAAGCAGTCGACCGAGGCTGCGGCGGCGTGGAAGGCGCTGCTGCACGCGCCGGGGCTGTCGCAGCGGCCGTACGAGGCCGCGCTCGTGCACTTCAACTACGGGCTCGCGGCGGTGCGGCTCGACGCGGGCTCGATGGAGGCGCGGCGCGCGCTGATCGAGAGCCAGCGGAAGCTCGAGCAGGTCGCCGACGACTTCGAGCAGGCCGGCGAGCTCGAGCGCGCGTTCGACTGCTTCCAGATCCTGCTCAAGCTCGGCAAGGAGAGCGGCGGGTTCGAGAACCTCGCCGAGGGCTACGTCAACTGCATCCGCGTCCTGCGCGACGACAACCTGAAGTTCTACGTCCTCCAGTACTACGAGGACTTCATCAAGCTCGCGCTCGAGCGCGGCGAGCTCCACGCGGCCGCGACGCTGTACCAGGAGGCGGCGGCGTTCGCGGCGCGCGCCGGGCTGCCGTACGACCGCCACTACCAGCACAAGAGCGCGCTCACGTGGATGCGCTGCGCCGACAAGTTCGTCGAGACGGGCGTGCCCGTGCAGATGACGGAGAACGCGCTGCTCGCGGCGGCGTCGCAGCACTCCGCCGTCGGCGACTACCCGGCGGTGCGCGAGTGCTTCGAGAAGCTCGCCGGGCTCGAGCTCCCCGACCGCGCGAAGAAGCGGTTCTCGACGATCGCGCAGCGCTACCGCGGGCTCGCGGCGCCGCCCGTCGAGCTGCCGGGGCTGCCCGACTACCTGAAGCAGCAGCACGCGTACGCCGACATCTGGTTCGTCGACCTCCTCGAGTGGGAGATGGACGGCGACCCGTTCGCGGTCGCGGCGTCGATCGTCGGCGACCTCCGCTATCCGAACGGCATCCGGCGGCGCGCGCTC
Organism: Deltaproteobacteria bacterium; assembly: GCA_019637375.1. GTDB lineage: Bacteria > Myxococcota_A > Polyangia > Haliangiales > Haliangiaceae > JABFXX01. The sequence goes on from JAHBVW010000045.1 coordinate 28,578, forward strand.
GTCGTCCTGCTCACGCTCGCCGACGCGCAGGCGCGGCGCGCCAACGACGACACCGAGACGCTCGTGCACGTCGCCGAGCTCCTCGGCGAGCTGCAGTCGTACGCGGCGCTCTCGCCTCTCGAGAAGCTCTACGGCGCCGGCGACCCCGTGATCCGGCGCGCGGCGGTGCGCGCCCTCCGCTTCCTCTACTTCAAGCGGTCCTTCGTGATCGTCCGCAAGGCCCTCGCCGACGGCGACGCCCAGGTCCGCGAGGCCGCGCAGGTCGCCATCGGCGGCCTCCACTTCCCCCACGCCTTCAACCCGCTCGCCCGCATCTACCGCGAGTCCAACGACCACCGCGTCCGCACGGCCGCGCTCACCTCGATCGGCAAGATCCAGACGGTGGAGGCCGGCGAGTTCCTGGTCATGGTCCTCCGCCAGGAAGCCGGCCCGCTGCGCGACGCCGCCTACAAGTCCCTCGCGGAGATGGACAACGCCGACGTCCTCCCCATCCTCCGCCAGCACCACGAGATCGAGACCAACCCCCAGGTCCGCGAGACCCTCGGCGAGCTGCTGCGGCGGCATTGAGCGTGATCTGAAACGGCCTCCACACGGCCGTCCACGCCCCACGTCCGGAGCCGACCGTCGGGAGGCCCGCGTCGAGCACGTCGTCCTGAACGCATCGCGCGAGCTCTCGCACTGGGTGAACGCTCGGCGGCACGGGCCGCCTTCGACGGTCCCGCCGCAGCTCGGCGCGACCATGGGGCGGTTCGGCTAGGCTCGGGGAATGGCGCGAGCTCGAGCGAAGAAGGCGGCGGCGCCGGTGGATCCGGCGCGCGCGGCGATCGAGGAGGCGATCCGCAAGGACCCGAAGGATCCGGCGCCGTACCTGGTGCTCGCGGACTTACTACAAACGCACGGCGATCCGCGCGGGGAGCTGATCGCGGTGCAGGAGGCGCTCGCGGGCGTGCCGACGGAGCGGCTGAGGGCGCTCGAGGAGGACATGCTCGAGGAGTACCAGGAGGCGCTGCTCGGGCCGCTGCATGCGGCGCTCGAGGAGCTCGGGCCGTTGCCCGGGCGGCAGATGATCGGCCTCGAGTGGCGGCGCGGGTTCCTGCGCGGCGTGACCGTGCGCGTGCGCGAGCGCGGGCGGGAGCTGGTGAAGGTGGTGCGCGCGCTCGCAGCGTCGCCGGCGGCGACGTTCCTCGAGGCGTTCGATGCGTCCGTGCGGCTCGGCGACAAGGACCACGCCGCATTCATGGCCGAGCTCGCCGACGCGATGCCGGCGACGCTGCGCGAGCTCGCGCTGACGACGATGTACTCGGAGATCGACGCCCGGGCGCTGTGGCCGAGCGTCCCCGACCTCCGCGCGCTGCGGCTGATGAGCCACGAGACCGGCTGCGTCCTCGGCGACCTCCCGGCGCGCGCGCTCGAGGTGCTCGAGGTCAACAGCCTGAGCGGCGACGCAGCCGAGGAGCTGCTCGCGAAGAAGCTGCCGAAGCTCCGGCACCTCTCGCTCGACCTCCACGCCCAGGCGAGCGACCGCGTCCTCGCGCTCCTCCACGGCGCGCGCCCCGAGCTGCGCCACCTCGGCCTCGCGCCCTGGGGGACGATCGACGTCGGCGACGTGCAGCTCGGCGCGATCGAGTCGCTGCGGCTCGCGGGCGTGACCTCAGCGACGCTGCGCGCGCTCGTCGCGAACGGCAAGAAGCTGCGCTCGCTCGACCTCGGCTTCCGGGGCATCGAGCCGCGCGACCTCGCGCCGATCCTCGACGGTGCGCTCCCCGATCTCGTGCACCTCGGCGTCGGCCCGATCGGCTCGCGCTACCACGACCTCGAGCTGCTCGGCCGCTCCAAGATCCTGCCGCGCCTCGAGACGCTCGTGCTGCGCGACTTCGCCTCGTACCAGATCGGCGACCTCACGCGCGCCCACAAGCTCCTCGCGAAGGTCCCGCGCCTCGAGATCTACTGCCCCAACCTCGAGCGCTCGCACCGCGCCGACGAGCTCGCGGCCGCGACCCGGAAGTTGCCCAACCTGCGCCTCGTGCGACAGACGATCTGACGCCGGAAGGGTCCGCCTGCGCAGCAGAAACGATCCTGCATGTCCAGCCCGCGGGAGCGACGAACTTCCGGGCGCCCTTGCTGGTCACGACCGGCGATCTGCGCGACGCTCGATCCACGGGTGCGCGGGGCGCGCCCGATCCTTCGATGCGTCGGCAGCTCACGCTGACACGCACTCGACAACTGCAGGAGGTCTGGCGAGATGGATACGAAGTTGTTGACGATGACGGTCGTGCTTGGCGCGGGGATGCTGGTCACCAGCGTCGTCCACGCGGAATCCGCGAGCGAGCTCACCCAGATCGCGGTGAAGCCGGAACCTGGGGTCGGCGTCGCGCGGCCGCAGCCGCCGCCGTGGTGCGCCACGGTCAAGGTCGAGGGCAGCTGGTCACCGGGAGGTGTGCGGCGCACGATCGAGGCCGCCGGCGACGACTACCGCAACGTGATCAAGGGCGCCGGCCTGCTGTGCCAGTGGGCCCGGGACCCCGCGGCCGCGCACGCGACCGGGCAGGTCCTGCAGCTGTGGATGAACTACACCGGCATGACGCAGGCCCAGGCGGCCGAGGCGATCGGCGCGCGCGTCGATGCCGATCGCTTCGCCGCGGACCGCAAGGCGCTGTGCAGCGCGCTGCAGCCCACCGGCAGCTCCGACGAGGAGAAGCAGTTCGCCGACGCGCGCTCCAAGCTGTTCGCGTGCACCGACCAGACGCCGCTGTGGATCGGCGGCGGTGGCTACGCCGACAGCAACGACGACGTCGTCGCGTACCTCGACGCGAGCGTCACCGACCCGGGTCCGTTCGTGCGCATGGCGCACCTCCTGTCGCGCAGTCGCTACGTGTTCGGCTCGTACGACGACAAGGCGCTCCTCGGCTACATCACCGATCAGGTCGACCACGCCGCGATCTCGACGGAGGCGCTCGCGAAGGGCCTCGACGCGGCGCCCTACAAGGGCAACACCTACGCGCGCGCGCTCGCCCTCGAGTCGCACGGCCGGGTCGTGCTCGCGATCGCGCGCATCAAGGCGGCCGTCGACGCGAAGGCGGGCAAGGATCCCGCGTGGCGCGAGCTGCTGATCGCCGGGCCGCAGCGCGGCATCGCGGAGTGGAACAAGCTGCTCGCCCAGCACAAAGATGCGATCGAGCGCTCCACGGCGTTCGAGCAGAAGTTCTCGACGGGGTCGCGCAGCGCGGCGGCCGGCTGCTGGCCGGCGCTGCGGAAGGACTTCATCGACGTCCTCAAGCCGCTTCCTCACGGGACCGAGCAGGAGCTCTCGCGCTCGCTCGGCCACCCCATCGCCGGCCTCCTGTTCTCGCGGCTCGCCCAGTGCGCGACCGTCGACACCGATGCCGCCTACGCCGCGAAGCTCACCGCGGTCTCCGCGCGCGTCACGCGCGGCCCGCGCGCCGCGGCGCACTACGGCGCGATCGACGCCCTCAACGCCATCCGCGAGGACAAGCCCGGCTTCACCTTCAACGACCGCGACCTGTTCCTGTTCAAGCCGCGCAACGCGAGCCCGTTCCTCGACATCTCGCGCTCCAAGCTCGACGTGATGGGGTGGGTCGGCGACGGCGGCGAGGGTGTGGTCAAGGCCGTGACCCGCTCCGGCGACCACGCCGTGATCTCCTTCCAGTCCGACAAGGCCCGCGTCCCGACCTTCGAGTGCGTCACCACGAACCGGATCGTGATGTTCGCCAACGACGGCCGCCCGATCTACGACCGCAACTGCCGCCAGACCGGCACCACGATCATCGATCGCAAGCCCGACGACGCGAAGTTCCCCGTCGCCTGGATCGACAACATCCGCCCCGGCACCGTCCTCAAGTTCGAGGCGACGCGCGGCAAGGCCCCCGACCGCTGGGGCGTCCCCCTCACGGTCTTCTCCGACGCCTCGAGGAAGACCATCGTGAACTGGCACGGCTTCGGGATCTAGAGCCCGATCCGCGGCGGCCGGCGCGCCAACGCGATGGACGGCGCGGTAGCGTCGGCGCATGACGAGGATCCTCGACCTCACGGCGGCTCCGGTGCTCGGCCGGCTGCATGGGTTCAATCGCAAGCACCGGCTGCGCTCGAAGCATTACGAGGCGATCGAGAACTGGCCCGCGGGGGCGCGCCTCGACGTGATCGATGCGGCGGCGCTCGCGTCGCGCGACCACTACACGTCGACCGACGCGCTGTTCGTCGTAGGCGACAAGCTCAAGGGCGTGCTCGCGAGCGTGGTGCCCGGGGTGGTGTTTCACCCGGCCGACGCCGGTGGGCGCACGGTGTGGATCGTCGAGCCGCACGAGGACGACGACGTCGCACACCGGGGTGAGATCAAGTACAGCAAGAGTGGCTATCAGGTGGTGCGCGCCACGAACCTGAGCGTGTCGGAGCCGCCGAAGGGGGCGTGGTGCAAGGTGCGCAACGCGCCGCTGCTCGCGCTCGGCGACGCCGTGCTGGCGGCGGCCGCGCAGGCGGGTGTGGTGTGGGATCCCGTCGAGAGCATCGCGGACTACCGGCCGCTGCGCGAGCATCCGTACTGCGTGGCGACGCCGAATTCGGAGCGCGCGCGACGGGTCGAGCTCGCCGGGGCGCTGCCGGATGCGCCCGCGAGCGTCCCGCATCCGCGCGGCAAGCTCGTCGTCGACGACGAATTCAGCGCCGATGCGAACGAGGCGTGGACCGAGATGGTGCACGACGAGTCGCCCGAGCGGGCGCTGTTCGCGCGCTACTGCTCGGGCCTGGCGCTGCCGCGCGTGCGCGCCGTGCTCGACGAGCTCGCGAAGAGCAAGCTGAAGAAGCGCTGGAAGGAGGCCACGACGGGCGGCACGCTCCGGCTCGCCGGCGTGCCCGCCGTCGATGTCGCGCAGCAGGAGCTGCTCGGCGCGGCCTGCCGCTTCACGCCGGTCGAGATGGTGTGCGCGCAGCTCGGCGAGACGTACGACAAGCTCGCGATCGTCGAGCCGCCGGTCGTCGAGTGGATCGACTGGGATCGCTCCGACGTCGCCTACCGGCGGAACGGCATGTACGACGGCTGGATCGGCCTTCACCCCGTCGAGGCCTCGTACACGGCGACCGATCCGATCGTGCGCGTCGCCGGCACGAACCTGCTCCTCATCCACCGCGACGTCGCCGCGAAGCTCACCGGCTTCTACATGAAGCCGCTGCACGAGGTCTCGTACGGCCTCAACCTCGACGAGTACGTGCGCGTGACCTGACGGTCAGCGGATCGGGCCGCCGTGGGACCACTGGGTCTGGACGACCTTCCAGGACGTCCCTTCCTTGACGACGACGGCGAGGACGCGGAACGACTGCGTGAGGTCGGTCCCGGCGCGGGCCTTGAGGGTGAGGTCGACGTTGGCGGCGGCGAAGCCGACGTACGGGTCCTTCTGGCCGGAGTCCCAGGCGGTGCCGGCGGCGGCGCGCAAGGCGTCCTCGCGGAGGGAGAGGGTGGCGCCCATGCGGCTGAACATCGGCTTGATGCCGGAGCCGGCGCTGCGCTCGTTCGGCGCGCTGCCGAAGTTGAAGCCGTCGGCGCGGACGCTGCGCGCGTCGACGAAGCCGCGCCACGAGGCGAACGCGGCGCGGACGGCGGTCTCGAAGTCCTTCGGGCCGTCGACGGCGTTCGGGATGGTCTTGGGCCTCGGCTTGGTGCCGAGGATCGCGACGCGCTCGGCGTCGGCGTCGGGGACCTGCTTCGCCCAGCACCAGGCGACGACGACCCAGCGCGTGCCGACGAACGCCGCGAGCGTCGTGACGGCGAGGCGGCGCGTCGGGCGCCCGCGCGGCATGACGTCGAGCTCCTCCGCGATCCACGCGGCATCGCGCAGCTGACCGACGTGCTTGAAGCGGCTGGTGACGCTGCCGCCGCCGGAGGCGAGCTCGAGGTCGCGCGCGACCAGCGCCGCGATCGCCGCGCGGCCCTCGGCGACCTCGTCGGCATCGACGCCGAAGGCGAACGCGTTGTCCGCCGCGAGCGCCACGAGCGCCTGCGCATCTCCCTTCGCGATCGCCTCTCGCTCCGCCGCGAGCAGCGCCTCGAGCGTCGGCGTCGCGACCTCCTTCGCCCCGGCCGGCTTGCCGTCGCCCGCCTTGCCGTCGCCTGACTTGCCGTCGCCGGATTTGCCGTCGCCCGCCTTGCCGTCGCCTGCCTTGCCGTCGCCTGATTTGCCGTCGCCTGATTTGCCGTCTCCCGACTTGCCGTCGCCGGACTTGCCATCGCCTGACTTGCCGTCGCCGGACTTGCCGTCGCCAGTCTTCCCGTCGGCAGTCTTCCCGTCTCCCGACTTGCCGTCGCCTGACTTGCCGTCGCCTGACTTGCCGTCGCCTGACTTGCCGTCGCCGGACTTGCCGTCTCCCGACTTGCCGTCGCCGGACTTGCCGTCTCCCGACTTGCCGTCTCCCGACTTGCCATCGGCAGTCTTGCCGTCGCCTGACTTGCCGTCGCCTGACTTGCCGTCGCCTCCGTCGTCGCTGGAGTCGGCGGACGTCGACGACGACGACCCGGACGACTTCGACGACGACACGAGCACGCCGATGCCGGCGCCGAAGCCGATCGCGAAACCGGCGAGCGCGAAGTACAGGCGGCGCCGCGAGGGGCCCTCGCCGGGCTGGGCGGGCATGTGCCAGACCGAGCCCTTGATCGCCGAGACCGGGGGCGGCGGGAAGCCGCGCGCCGTCGACGAGGCGAGCTGCTCGGGGGCGGCGGAGGAGGCGGCGTCGTCGGCGGTGGGGCTGTTGAGCCAGCGCGTGTAGCGCAGCGCCTGCGGGATGGCGGCGAAGCACACGGCCGAGATCGCGAGCATCGCGCCGCCGGCGGCGACGAGCGCATCGGCGATGACCTCGACGTCATCCTCCGGGAGGATGCGCAAGAGGCTGCGCAGGTCGTCGTAGTCGACGACGAGGAGCGTGAGCCCGAACGCCGCGTCGACGAGGCCGCTGCCGATGACCTCGATCAACCCGCCGCGCGACATCAGCCCGCCGAGCACGAGCCCGGTCAGCGCGACGATGCCCCACACGATGGCGAGGGGCGTGCCGCCGAGCTTGCTCTGCTGGATCAGCACGAACGCGATCGTGCCGAGCAAGAGGCACGCCGCGCACGTCAGCTGCGTGAACACACCGGCGAGCCGCAGCACCGCCCGGCCGGGCGGCTTCGGAACCGACGTGGTCGTCACCAACGGGATGCTACTCCGACCGCTCGCCGCGTCGCTGAAATCGCCCGGACCTCCCGCTCCCAACGCCGCCACATGGCCGATGTATTTCAGTCGACCGGCGGCGGAGGAGGTGGGCCGCGTCGCACGCGCAGCGGCACGACGGGCGAGCCGTTGACCCGGTTGGCGAGCTGGCCGCAGGCCGCGTCGATGTCGTCGCCGCGCGGCGTGCGCAGGTACGTCGGCAGCCCGAGCCGCTTGCACTCGTTCTGGAACGCCTCGACCGCCGCCCGGCTCGGGCGCGCGTACCCCGCCTCCGGGTGCGGGTTGTACGGGATGACGTTGACCTTGCACGGCACGCCGCGCAGCAGGTCGGCGACCTGCGCCGCGTGGGCGAGCGCGTCGTTGACGCCGGCGAGCAGCACGTACTCGAACGTGATGCGGCGCCGCTGCTCGAGCGGGTACGCGCGCAGCGCCGCGAGCAGCTTGCCGATGTTCCACTTGCGGTTGATCGGCATGATCTCGTCGCGGATCGCGTCGTTCGGTGCGTTCAGCGACACGGCCAGGTTCGGCCGCACGTCCTCGTTGCCGAGGCGCTCGAGCTTGGGCACGAGGCCCGACGTCGACACCGTGATCCGCCGCTGCGACAGGGCCATGCCCTTCTGATCCGTGAGGATGCGCAGCGACCGCACGAGGTTGTCGTAGTTGTGCAGCGGCTCGCCCATCCCCATGTACACGATGTTCGTGATGCGGCGGTCGGGCTCCTGCTCGGCGAGGAGGCGCCGCGCCAGGTAGACCTGGTCGACGATCTCGCCCGCGTCGAGGTTGCGCAAGAGGCCCAGCTTCGCGGTCGCGCAGAACTGGCAGTCGACGGCGCAGCCGACCTGCGACGAGATGCACTGCGTGGTCTTCTCACCGTCGGGGATGAGCACGCTCTCGATCGACGAGCCATCGCGCGTCACGAGGCGCAGCTTGCGCGTGCCGTCGCGCGACTGCTGCACCTCGGCGATCTGTACGCCGCCGATCGTCGCGCGCTCGGCGAACGCCGCCCGGTTCGCGCGCCCGACGTCGGTCATCTCGTCGAAGCTGCGCGCACCCTTGTCGTGCACCCAGCGCCACGCCTGCTCGCCGCGGTAGCGCGGCCAGCCCTGGGCCACCGCGAACGCCTGGGCGTCGGCGAGCGTCATCGCGCGCAGATCAGGGAGGGAGGCAGGTTCCACGACCCGCACTTCCTACCACGCAGGCGCGGCCCGGGGATCAGGGCTTCAGCGTGACCGTGATCTTCGAGGTGAACCCCTCGCCGAACCGCAGCTTCTTCAGGTCGGCCTCGAGCGCCTTCTTCACGCACCCCTGGGCCTGCCCCTCGGGGCCGCCGCCCGCCGCGTCGAACTTGACGTCGGTGAGGAACCCGCCGCCTTCCTCGTCGGCGTAGTTGGGGTCCTGGTAGAAGTAGCTCTTCACCGTCAGGTTCGCGGCGACGGTGTCCTTCTTCGTGGCCTTGCTGTACTGCTCCCAGCAGTCGATGAGCGCGGCCTTGGACTCGTTGACCTTGTCGGTGATCTTGCTCCAGCTCTTGGGCTGCTGGTCGGCGGTGAGGTTGACCGAGACCTTGTCGCCCGTCGGCGCCTTCGGCTCGACCGCCTTCGTGTAGCGCTCGGCGAGCTTGGTCCCGCCGAGCGCGAGCGGCTGCAGGCCGTAGTCGTTGAGCGTCGCGAGCTCGGCGAGGGCGCGCTCGCGCAGCGCGCTACCGGCGGGCACGGCGAGGAGGCAGCGGTGCAGGATCTGGGCGCCCTTTTCCGCGCGCTCGTTCTTCGCCTTGTCGCCGGCGAGCGCCGCGCCGTAGCCGCAGTCGATGTCGGGCGGGTGGCCGTTCGGGATCTTGTCGGCGTTGTACTGGCGGATCGCCGACTCGTACGCCTCGATCGCCGCGTCGTGCTCGCCGCGCGCATGCGCCGCCGCACCGACGGCCGCCCAGTAGTCGCCGACCGTCGAGCGCGCCGTGCGCCGGCACACCTGGTCGAAGCAGCGCAGGTCGCTCTCGCAGTGCATGGTCGTGCCGCAGCTCTCGAACTCCTTTGACTTCGTCTCCGCCTTCGCGCCGGCGGGGTCCGAGGCCTTGGCCTTCGAGTCGCAGGCGGCGAGCCCCGCGAGACACAAGAAGATAGCTCCCCTCATGGCGAGGGAGGATAACTCACCACGCGTCAGTAATCGCCGAAGTCGTAGCGGTCGATCATCGGGTGCCACTGCTCGTTCAGCACGTGGTCCGAGATGTGCGGATCGCCCGTCGCGACCGACTCGATCGGCGGCGGCGGCGGCGGCGACGTGCCGCTCTCGGGGGTGATCTCCTTCTTCTTCGTGTCGCTGCTCGAGCCCGAGCATCCGGCGAGCACGCCCACGACGAGAAGGATCGCGGCCTTCCGCATCGGTCGAGCATGACACCGCGCTGGTGCGATAGCAACGCACAGCGCCACCTCCACGAAAGCGGAAGTCCGCCGATTCGTTCGACGACATGTCTCTCCACGGGTACCGCACGACCGAGCGCGTGCACGGCAGCGCGCGGTCGACCGTGGATCGCGCCGTGCGCATCGCCGACGGTGCGGGCGTGGTCATCAAGCAGCCCGCCGACGGCGCGTTCGGCGCGGAGGCGACCCGCCGCCTGCAGCACGAGCACGACATGCTGCACGCGGCCCGCGGCCCGGGCGTCGTCGCCGCGATCGAGCTCGTCGCGGGGCCGCGCCCGGCGCTCGTGCTCGCCGACGCCGGCCCGATCCTCGCGAACCGCACCGCGCGCCTCGGGCTCGCGGAGGTGCTCGACCTCGGCATCGATCTGTCTGCGACGCTCGCGCGCATCCACGGCGCGGGCATCGTTCACAAGGACGTCAACCCGCACAACCTCGCGTGGGACCCGGCGACCGGGCGCGCGACGCTGTTCGACTTCGACCTCGCCGCGCGCGGCGCCGGCGCCCCGCAGACGTCGCTCGAGGGCACGCTGCACTACCTCGCGCCCGAGCAGACGGGCCGCCTCGACCGCCCCGTCGACGCGCGCGCGGACCTGTACGCGCTCGGCGCGGTGCTGTACGAGCTGCTCGCCGGCGCGCGCCCGTTCGAGGGCGCCTGCGCGACGCGGAACGACGCGCTCGCGCTCGTGCACGCGCACCTGGCGACGCCGGCGCCCCGCCTCGACGTCGTCGACCCGAACATCCCGCGGCCCGTCGCCGAGATCGTCGGCAAGCTGCTCGCGAAGGCGCCCGAGCAGCGCTACCAGACGGCGCGCGGCGTGCGCGCGGACCTCGTGCGCTGCCGCGAGGGGCTCGCGGCGAGCCGGACCCGCCTCGCGCTGTTCGAGCTCGCGCAGGACGACGTGTCGCCGCGCCCCGAGTTCAGCGACAAGCTGTTCGGCCGCGACGTCGAGGTGCGCACGCTCCTCGATGCCTTCGAGCGCGTCGCGCGCGGCGGCGTCGAGACCGTGCTCGTCGCCGGCTACGCGGGCATCGGCAAGTCGGCCGTCGTGCGCGAGATCCACGCGCCGGTGCAGGCCCGCGGCGCGTACTTCGGCAGCGGCAAGTTCGACCAGCTCAACCGCGACGTGCCGTACGACGCGCTCGTCGGCGCGCTCGGCGACCTGATGGCGCAGGTGCTCGCCGACCCCGCGTTCGAGCGCCGGCGGCAGGAGCTCGCCACGGCGATCGGCACCGACGGCGGCCTCGTGCGCACCGTGCTCCCCGTGATCGAGCGCGTGCTCGGCCCGCAGCCCGAGGCGCCCGCCCTCGACGCCGAGGCCTCGCGCCGCCGGCTCGCCGCCGCGCTCGCGCGCATCGTGCAGGTGTTCGCGCGCGCGCCGCGCACGCTGGTGCTGTTCCTCGACGACATGCAGTGGGCCGATGCGGCGACGCTGCAGCTGCTCGACGACCTCGTGTCCTCGGAGGCGACCGGCTCGCTGCTCCTCGTCGAGGCGTACCGCGACAACGAGGTCGACGCCTCGCACCCGTTCAGCCTCGCGGTCCACGCGCAGGAGAAGCGCGGCGCGACGGTGACGCGCCTGGCGCTCGCGCCGCTGGGGCTCGCCGAGGCGACCGCCCTCGTGGCCGACGCCCTGCGCTGCCGCGAGGCGCACGTCGCCGACGTCGCGCGCCTGATCTGGACCAAGACCGAGGGCAACCCCTTCTTCATCCGCCGCTTCGTGCAGGCGCTCTACGAGGAGGGCGCGATCGCGTTCGACGCGCACGCCGGCGAGCTCGCGTTCGACGTCGGCGCGATCGAGCGCTGCGCGATCACCGAGAACGTCGCCGACCTGCTCGCGCACCAGATCGCGCAGCTGCCCGCCGCGACGTGCGAGGCCCTCGTCGCCGCCGCCGCGATGGGCGCGCGCTTCCGCCTCCGCGAGCTGGCCGCCGCGCTCGGCCGCGATCCCGGCGAGCTCGCCGAGGCGCTCGCCGGCTCCGTCGCCGCCGGCCTCCTCGCGCGCGACGCTGACGGGCAGTACCGGTTCCAGCACGACCGCATCCAGGAGGCCGCGTACGCCGTCGCGCCGCCGGCGGAGCGCGAGTGCGTGCACCTCGCGATCGGCCGCCACCTGCTGTCGCGCGGCGCGGGCGAGGTCGAGGCGCGCCTGTTCGAGATCGTGCACCACCTCAACGCCGGGGCCGCGCTGATCGCCGACCCGGCCGAGCGCGAGCGCGCCGTCGCCCTCAACCGCGAGGGTGCGCGCCGCGCCCAGCGCTCGGGCGCGTTCGACGTCGCCGCGGCGATGCTGCGCGTCGTGTGCGCGGCGCGCGACGCGCAGACGCAGCACGCCGCGTGGTTCGACGCGCACCTCGAGCTGGCCCGCACGCTCGCGCAGGCCGGCAAACACGAGGAGGCGCGCGACGTCGTGGGCGCGGTCGCCGAGCACGCGACGCCGCGCGAGCGCGCTCACCTCGACTGTCTCGAGGTCGTGATCCTCACGCGGCTCGGCCTCATGACCGAGGCCGTCGAGCGCGGCCGCCGCGCCGCCGCGGTGTTCGGCGTCGAGCTGCCGGCGGCGCCGAAGGATCTCACGCGCCAGACGCAGCTCGCGATGGCCGGGATCCTCGAGCGCGCGGCCGCCGAGCGCGTCGAGTCGTGGTTCGCGCTGCCGCCGATGACCGACCCGGACCTGCTCGCGGCGATGAACCTGCTCGTCGAGATGCAGCCGTCCGCGTACCAGACGGACCCGCGCCTGTTCGTGCTGATCTCGGCGCGCGTCGTCGGGCTCGCGCTGCGCCACGGCGTGTGCGGCGCGGCGGCGACCGGCTTCACCGGCTTCGCGATCGCGCTGTGGACGATGCACGAGTACGCGCTGTCGTATCGCTTCGGCAAGTTCGGCACGTACCTCGCGCGCCACCTCGACGCGCGCACGCACATCAGCTCGACCGAGCTCGCGTTCTGCACGTTCGTCGCCCCGTGGCAGCGCCCGCTCGCCGAGAGCGTCGAGCGCCTGACCGCGAACGTCCCCGTCGCGATCGCGGCGGGCGACACGGGCAACGCCGGTTACTCGTCGGTGTACGCGATCGCGTACCGCCACATGCGCGGCGAGCCGCTGCCCGAGCTGATCGAGGACGCGGGGCGCCTCGCGAAGCTGTGCCGCCGGCTCGGCCTCGAGGAGCACGCCGCGCTGCTCGGCTGGCAGGCGTGGTACCAGCGGGCGTTCACGGGCGCGCCCGCCGTGCACGGCGACGACGCCGTCGGCTTCGGCGCGCTCGAGCGCACGCTGTCGGCGCGCGGCTCGCTCGAGGTGCTCGCGGTGGTCCGCACGATCGAGCTCGAGCGCCGGTCCTGGAGCGGCGACCTCGCCGGCGCGCTGCAGCTCGCGCCGGCGCTCGTCGCGGCGCTGCCGAACCTGCCGGGCCACATGTACACCGTCGAGATCGCGCTGTACCTGTGCCTCGCGAAGCTCGCGCTGCACGGCGCGCTCGGCCCCGACGAGGAGCGCATGCGCGCGAACCTCGCGCGCTACGCGCACGCGCACCCCGAGAACTTCCTCCACCACGCGAAGCTCGTCGAGGCCGAGGTCGCGCGCACGCGCAACGCCCCCGAGGCACCGGCGCTGTACGAGGCCGCGATCGACGCCGCGGCCGACCACGGCTTCCTGAAGATCGAGATCCTCGCGCGCGAGCTCGCCGCCCGGTACTGGATCGGGCGCGGCCGCCTCGCCTTTGCCGCCGCGCACCTCGCGAAGGCGCGCGACCTGTGCGAGCACTGGGGCGCCCGCCCGCGGGCCGCGCAGCTCGAGCGCGAGCGCCGCAGCCTCGGCGCCGCCGGCGACTCCGCGACGACGTACCGCGCGGACGTCGCCGGGTCGAGCACGCTCGACTTCGCGACCGTGATGAAGGCGAGCCAGGCGATCGCGAGCGACATGAACCTCGACAGCCTGCTCGGCAAGATCATGGAGATCATCGTCGAGAACACGGGCGCGCAGGCCGGCTCGATCGTCCTCGAGCGCGGCGGCGCGCTGTTCGTCCACGCGTCGCGCCGGCCGAACGCGCAGGTGACCGTGATCCACGGCGGCCAGCCGCTCGCGCAGGCGAGCGACGTCCCCGAGGGCATCGTCCGCTACGTCGTGCGCACCACCGAGCGCGTCGTGCTCGGCGACGCCGCGCGCCACCCGATCTTCCGCGCGGATCCGTACGTGCGCACGCGCCGGCCGCGCTCGGTGCTGTGCCTGCCGATCGCGCACGGCGAGCGCATCGCCGGCGCCGTCTACCTCGAGAACAACCTCGTCGCCGATGCGTTCACCGTCGAGCGCCTCGATGCGGTGCGCATCCTCGTCGCGCAACTCGCGATCTCGATCGAGCACGCGATGATGTTCTCGCGGCTCGAGGACCTCGTCGCCGAGCGCACGCGCGAGCTCGTCGAGGCGAACCGGCAGCTCCAGGAGCAAGCGGTCGTGCGGGCGCGCATGGAGTCGGAGCTGCGGCTCGCGCAGAAGCTGCAGTCCGTCGGCCAGCTCGCCGCGGGCGTCGCGCACGAGATCAACACGCCGCTGCAGTACGTCGGCGACAACGTGTCGTTCCTCGGGGACGCGCTGGGCTCGTTCGTCGAGCTCGTCGACGCGTACCGCGCCGAGATCGCCGGCGGCACGGTCGGCCGCGAGGCGCTCGCGCAGCTCGAGGCGGACCTCGACCTCGACTTCCTGCGCACGAACGCGCGCGACGCGTGCGCGCAGGCGAAGGAGGGCGTCGCCCGCGTCTCGAAGATCGTGGTCGCGATGAAGGCGTTCTCCCACCCCGACCGCGCCGAGCAGAGGCCGACCGCGCTCGAGCCGGCCCTCGAGTCCGCGCTCGTGGTCGCGCAGAATGCGTACCGCCACGTCGCCGACGTCGTCACCGACTTCGCCGGGCTCCCCCACGTCGTGTGCCACGCCGGCGAGCTCAACCAGGTGTTCCTCAACCTCATCGTCAACGCGGCGCACGCGATCGAGGACGTCGTGCGGCAGCGCGGCGGCCGCGGCACGATCACGGTGCGCACGCGGCGCGACGGCGAGCACGCCGTCGTCGCGATCTCCGACACCGGAACCGGCATCCCCGACACGATCCGCGAGCGCGTGTTCGACCCGTTCTTCACGACGAAGGAGGTCGGCCGCGGCACCGGCCAGGGCCTCGCGCTCGCGCGCAACGCCGTCGTCACCCGGCACGGCGGCACGATCGACCTCACCACCCGCGTCGGCGAGGGCACGACGTTCGAGATCCGCATCCCGATCGCCGGGCGCACCGTCGCCCTCGCGAGCTAGCAGGTCGGTCGCGCAGCGCTCGCCTCCGAGCCAGCCGCCGAGCCGCCGAGTGCGCCCGGCGACCTCGGCGACATGCGGCGATCCCGCGTCAGCGCGCGATCGCCGCTCCCTTGCGGACGATGGTCGCGAGGTCGTGCATGTCCTTGCCGCTCTCGAGCGTGACCGTGCGCTCGGTGACGCGCTCGGCGGGCGTGCCCCAGTCCTCGATGATCGTCGCGTAGACCTTGCTGCGCGCGCTCATGCGGTTGCGGTCCGACGCGTAGTAGTGCGCGCGCACGCGGTACGTGCCCGCCGGCGAGCGCGGCAGCACGTACATCTCGGGGCCGTAGCCCTGCGTCACGTCCTGCGTGAGGCGGCCGCCGCTGCGCGTGTCGCGGTGCTGGTAGAAGCACTCCTCGCCGCTCGGCTCGGTGACGTGCAGGTCGACGTCGGTGGCGTCGGTGTTCCACGTGATCGACACGACGACGTCGGCGCGCGGCAGGTTGATCCGCTTCGCGAGCCCCTCGAGCCGGTGCGCCGCATACGCGCGCACCGCCGGGTCCGACGTCTCGAGCTTGCGCAGGAAGCGCAGGTAGTCGAGCTCGACGATCGTGCGCAGATCCCCGAAGCGCGGCTCCCACACGGCGCTGAGCGGCAGCTCGAAGTACGCGAGCGCGAGCTCGGGCCGGCCCATCTGCGCGAGCGCCTGCGCCATCGCGCGGTACGTCTGCGGCTCCTGCGGGCGCGCGGCCGCGACGCGGCGGAACAGGTGGTACGCCTGCGTGCGCAGACCGAGCTCGAGCGCGGAGAAGCCGACGTCGCGCGCGAGCACCGCGTCGCCGGGGTTCGCCTCGACGAGCGACGACAGCGCCTTCAGCGCGTCGGGGCCGCCGCGCCGGCGCGCCTCGGCGGTGAGCGCGTCGTAGTCGAGGTCCTGCTTCGCGAGGCGCGCGACGAGCGCGGACGGCAGCTGCGCCTTCGCGCGCAGCCGGGACGGGACCGGCGCCGACGGCACGGCGAACACCTCGGGCGGCAGCTTCGCGAGGAGCGCGCGGAACTCGGGCGCGATCAGCGGCCGCACGTTCGGCAGCTTCTCGAGGCGCGCGAGGTGCGCGAGAAACGCGGCCTTGGGGTCGGCGAGCGCGGCCTCGGCGCGCGCGACCGTCGCCGCGAACACCGACGACGCCGGCGACGTCGCGACCGTGCGCGCATCGTTCTCGGGGCGGATGTTGAAGCGCGCGTAATCGGCCTCGCTCTCGAGCATGAGCAGCGAGCACGTGCGCCCGGTGACGCGGAAGTTCGTGGCGTACGCGCGGGCGACGTCCGCCGTCGCGTCCTCGAGCTCCTCGAGCTGCGCCGTCGCGATCTGGCCGTACGCGCGCGCCGCGAGCGGCGAGCCGAGCGCCGCGGCGCCGAGCGGCGTCTTCACCGTCGTGCGGCGGCCGCCCTGCTCGAGCTCGAGGACGAGCGCGCCGAGCGACGCCGCGGCGCCGCGGCCGACGACGACGAGGTCCTGGTCGGGGAACAGCGAGGTCGGGCGGCCGGCGAGCATCACGTCGGTGCCGCCGGCGACGGTCGCGCCGACCAGGCGCCACGGGCGCGCGCGGTGCGCGACGGCGACGCGCGGCAGCTCGGCCTCGCCGGTGACGGTGAACACCGCACCGCCGGTCGCGCGCGCGAGGTGGGCGAGCGCGGCGTTGTCGCCGCCCGCGAGGCCCGTCTGGTAGCCGTACAGCGTCGCGCGCTCGCCGAGCGTCTTGCCGAGCGCGTGGATGCTCGACTCGCCCCACGTCGCGGCTCCGTCGGAGAGGAGGAACACGTCGTAGCGCGGAGCCTCGACGCGCGCGGCCTCGGCGAGCGCCGCGCCGAGGTCGGTCGCGCCCTCGAGGGCGAGCGTGTTCGCGAAGCTCAGCACCGCGTCGACGTTCGCCGGCGTGTTGTCGAGCAGCTGGGGGCTGTACCAGTGCGCGTCGACGCTCCAGAACAGGACGTTGAAGCGCTTCAGCGTGTCGCGGTTCGCGTCGAGCACGCCGCGCAGCAGCGCCAGGTAGATGTTGAAGCGATCCGGGTTCGAGCTGAGCGACGTGTCGACGAGTAACACCGCCGTGTCGTTCGTGGACGCGGCGACGGCCGGCAGCGCGGGCGCGACGCGCGCGGCGAAGTACGCGCCGGCGGCGTCGCTGCCGGCGAGCACCGGCGCCGCGGCCGCCCTGGTGCGCACGGCGACCGCGCCGCTCGCGTTGTCGAAGTGGAACAGCTCGCGGCCCGGCTGCGCGGCGGGCGTCGCGGCGGGCGTCGCGCGCGCACCGGTCCCCGCGACGCTGATGTCGATCGACGACGCGCCGGCGCCGGCCGGCTGGTCGAAGCGGTACTCGAGGTCGTCGCCGATGTGGACGAGGTCGACGTCGTACCCGACGACGATGCGGTGCAGGCGGTGCGGCGCGAGCGGGAACACGCGCGCGCTGAACACGCCGGCGCCCGCCCACTCGACGAGCGCCGGGTCGACGCGCGCCTGCACCGTCTCGCGGTACGCGTGCTGCGCGACCTCGCGCGGCACCATGCGCGCCTCCCTGGGGCCGCGCCACGCCTCGGCGCGCGCCACCATGATCTGCGCGGGCTCGCTCGCGGCGCCCGGGTCGGTCGCGATCACGAGCTGCGGGATCGGGGCGCGCGCCTCGTGCACCGACTCGCCGAACGCGAAGAAGTACGGCGTCGCGTCCTCGGGCAGGCGCAGCTGGAACGTGCCCTCGAGCTGGCGGTCGCGATCGTTCTCGTACAGGTAGTCGATCACGACGCGCGCGCGGAAGCCGTCGATCGCCACGCGCGTCTGCATCGCGCGCAGCGCGAGCTGCTCGCGATCGCCGACCATCACGCGCGCCGTGTTCGACACGAGCGACGAGCGCTTCCACGTCTCGGGCTCGGTGGCGCGCGCCGCACCGCCGCCGGGCGCCGCCGCACCCGCCGCCATCGGCGACGGCGCATACTCGGCCGAGGGGCGCGCCGACTTCGCGGCCATCCCGCCGCACGCCGTGACCGCACCGAAGACCGCGAGGACCACAGGACCGACGTGTCGATGCATCGCCCCCAAGAACGGTCGAGACGGGCTGTGACTTACGCCCTCCGGAAGCGCTCGGGATCGATGCCGTAGCGCGTCAGCCAGCGCTGGAGCTGCATGCGGGCCTTGCCGAGCTCCCGCGCGGCGGCGCTGAGGTTGCCGCGGTGCCGCACGAGGAGGGCGATCAGCTCGCCGCGGTGCGCCTGCTGATCGGGTGTGAGTTCGCTCTCGGCCGCCGGCGCGCGGATCGCCTGGGGCAGGTGCGCCGCGTCGATCGCGAGATCCGGCGTCAGCGCGAGGGCGGCCTCGAGGCAGCGATCGAGCTCGCGGATGTTGCCGGGCCAGTCGTGGCGTGTCAGCGCGCGCATCGCCTCGAGCGAGAGCTGCATGCGCTCGGCGCGCTCGGGAGCGCGGGCGCGCAGGATCGCGGCGACGAGGATGCCGAGGTCGCAAGAGCGATCGCGCAGCGGCGGCAGCGCGATGCAAAAGCCCGCGAGGCGCGCGAGCAGGTCCGCGCGGAACGCACCGGCGGCGACGCGCGCGTCGAGGTCGTGCAGCGTCGCCGCGACGACGCGGAAGTCGACGGCGACCGGGCGCGTGTCGCCGACGGCCACGACCTCGCGCTCCTGCAGCACGCGCAGGAGGGCCGCCTGCGCCGGCGGCGCGAGGTCGCCCACCTCGTCGAGGAACAGCGTGCCTCCGTCCGCGCGCCGGACGAGGCCGGGGCGGTCCTCGAGCGCGCCCGAGTACGCGCCTCGCCGCACGCCGAACAGCTCGGCCTCGACGAGCCCCGCCGGGATCGCCGCGCAGTTGACGGCGACGAGCTCGCCGCGGCGCCCCGACAGCACGTGCACGGCGCGCGCGAGCAGCTCCTTGCCGGTGCCGGTCTCGCCGCCGACGAGCACGGGCACGCTCGCCGCGGCGACCGCGCGCAGCCGCTCGAAGGTCGCGGCGAGGTCCGGATCGATCGTGAGCATCCCGGGCAGCGCGTCGACGTCGGCCGCGTCGAGGATCGCGGGCGCGCCGGGCGGCAGGCGGTGGCGGCGCAGCGCGAACAGCGTGTGGCCCATCTCGACGCGCGCGCCGTCGTCGAGCGCGACCCGCTCGGCGATCCTCTCGCCGTCGACGAGCGTGCCGTTCTTCGAGCCGGCGTCGGCGAGGATCCAGCGGCCGAGCTCGCGCTCGAGCGTGGCGTGGCGCGACGACATGCGCGGATCCGGGATCGCGAGCACCAGCACGCGGCGGCCGGCGTCGCGCTCGACCACCGCCGTGCGCCGCGCACCGCGGCCGAACGCGACCGCATCGACGTCCGCGAGCGCGTAGCGCGCCGACCTCCCGCCGGGCCGCGCGCCCTCGAGCGCGAGGTACAGCACCGGCACCCAGGCCGGCTCGTGCGCCGGGGCCTGGACCGAGAGCGTCGAGTCGTCGACCACGGCCCGTGCATCGTGCATGCTGGCCCCGATGCGTGACAAGGCCCCGCTCGCCTGCGTGCTGCTCGCAGCCGCGTGCGGTGGCGGCGAGCCGGCCGCGCCGCCGGCGCCGGTGCGCGTGCCGGTCACGGGCCCGACGGTGCTGCCGGCGATCGCGGATCCCGCCGCCGGCGTCGCCGTGCGGCTGCGCTCCGCGGGCGCCGAGCCGCGCCGCGCGCTGCGCTACCGGCCCGTCGCCGGCGTCACGTACGATCTCGCGCTCGGCATGAGCGCGACGATGCGCATGACCTCGGCGGGGCACCACATGTACGGGCGCGACGGCGACTCGCGCACGCGGCTGTCGCTGCACGTCGCCTCGGTCGCGCCGGGCGCGATCGCGATCGACGTGACCGTGCACGAGGTCGTCGAGCCGCGCTTCGACCCCGGTCGCGGCGGGCGCGCGAGCCTCGACGGGCTGCGCGGCACGTTCACGATGGACGAGCGCGGCGTCCTCGCGAGCGCGAGCGCATCGCTCGCATCGTCGTCGGTGCGCGACCAGCTGTACCTGCTCGACTACCTGCACGCGTTTCCGGCCGAGCCCGTCGGCGTCGGCGCGACCTGGGAGATCGATCAGATCGTGACGCGCACCGGGATCACGATGCGCTCGACGCAGACGTACCGGCTCGAGGCGATCGACGGCGATCGCATCCGGACGTCGATGACCGAGGTCCAGGACGCGCCGCCGCAGCTCGTGCCGGCGCTCGCGTACGAGGCGCTGTCGGTGTTCGAGAACCTGACGATGCGCGGCGGCGGCTCGGCGGAGCAGGAGATCGCGCTCGACATGCCGTACCCGGTCGCGATGACCGCGCGCTTCGAGTTCACCGACGAGATGCGCATCCACCGGCCGTTCTGGGAGCCGCAGCCGGTCGCGCTGATGATGCGCGGCACGGCGCACGGCAAGCTCACGAGGTGACATGGCGGCCGACGACGCTCCCCTCGGTCACACCGCGACGCTCCCCGCGGGGAGCGCGCCCGCGCCGCCCGCGGAGGTGCGCGCCGGGAGCGGCGCCCCCGCCGACCTCGACTCCGCGCGCGACGACCTCGACGAGCTGCCGACGGTGGATCCCGACACGTACGTGTTCGGCCACTACTTCGCGCGCGGCGGCATGGGCCGCATCGCCGCCGTGCGCGACAAGCGGCTCGGGCGCGTCGTCGCGATCAAGGAGCTGATCGCGCGCGAGCCCGCGCTCGTCGAGCGGTTCAAGCGCGAGATCCGCATCACCGCGCGCCTCGAGCACCCGGCGATCGTCAGCGTCCACGAGGCGGGGCAGTGGCCGAGCGGCGAGCCGTTCTTCGCCATGCGGCGCGTCGCCGGGCAGTCGCTCAAGGACGCGATCGCCGCGCGGCCGACGCTGCACGAGCGGCTCGGGCTCGTCGCGGGCGTGATCGCGATCGTCGACGCGCTCGCGTACGCGCACCAGCGCGGCGTCATCCACCGCGACCTCAAGCCGGCGAACGTCCTCGTCGGCGAGTTCGGCGAGACCGTCGTCATCGACTGGGGCCTCGCGAAGGACCTGCGCGGTGGCGACGACGCCCACGACCCCCACGACCCCATGGTCGAGCACGCGCAGGCCGTCGAGGGGCACGTGACGGTGGCGGGGGCGCTGCTCGGAACACCGGCGTACATGGCACCGGAGCAGGCGCGCGGCGAGGGGGCCGACGAGCGCAGCGACGTGTACGCGCTCGGCGCGATCCTGTACACGGTGCTCGCGGGTGCCGCGCCGTACGACGGCGATACGCAGGCGGCGATCGTCGCGCGCGTGCTCGCCGAGCCGCCCGCGTCGATCGGCGCGCGCCAGCCGGGCGTGCCCGACGACCTCCAGGCGATCGTCGCGCGGGCGATGGCGCGCTCCCCCGCCGACCGCTATCCGAGCGCGCGCGAGCTCGCGGCCGACCTCAAGCGGTTCCAGACCGGGCAGCTCGTCGCCGCGCACAAGTACACGCGCGGCGAGTTGGTCGCGCGCTGGCTGCGCCGGCACCGCACGCCGGTGATCGTCGGCGCGGCGGCCCTCGCGGCGCTGATCGCGCTCGGGGCGGCGGGCCTCCTGCGCATCGTCGGCGAGCGCGACCGCGCCCTCGCGGCCGAGCGCGGCGAGCGCGCCCGCTCCGATGCGCTCGTCGTCGCGCAGGCGCGCTCGGCCCTCGACACGGATCCGCTGCAGGCGCTGCGCTGGCTCGCCGAGCTCCCGGTGACGAGCCGCGAGTGGCCGGCCGCGCGCGTGGTCGCCGCCGACGCGGCGTCGCGCGGGCTGCCGCGGCCGATCGCCGTGCCGGAGCGCGAGGATCTGCAGCTCGCGCTGTCGGCCGACGGCGCGCTACTCGCGTTCGCCGAGAGCGGCATCCTCCGCGTCGTCGACCTCGCGACCGGCGCGGCGCGCGTCGTCGGCCGGCGCCCGGCGCGCATCACCGACATCGGCTTCTCGCCCGACGGCGCGCGGCTCGCGACCGCGAGCGTCGACAACACCGTGTCGGTGTGGCGCACCGCGGGCGGGCTCGTCGAGACGCTCACCGGCCACGAGGGCTGGGTGTTCGGCGCCGGGTTCACGGCCGACGGCAGCCGCGTCATCTCGACGGGGCTCGATCGCACGACCCGGCTGTGGGGCCCGAACGGTGCGTCGGTCGCGATCCCGGTCAGCCTGATCGGGGCGCACGTCTCGCGCGACGGCACGTGGCTCGCCGGCCTCGATCGCGAGACCGAGCGCGGCGTCGTGTGGGACACGCGCGCCGGCTCGCGCGTGCTCGAGCTCGACGGCGAGCGCTTCACGCTGTCGCGCGACGGCGTCGTGGCGTGGGTCGCGACCGAGCACACCGTCGCCGTGCACGACCTCGCGCGCGGCACGCGGCGCACGCTCGACGACATGCCCGAGGGCATCACGCAGCTCGCGCTGTCGGTCGACGGGGCGCTGCTCGTCGCGGGGACGCGCGCCGGCGTCGTGCACGTCGTCGACCTGCGCCGCCCGAGCGCGCGCTGGGTGTACCGCGCGACCGACGCGATCGCCGGGCTCGCGCTCGCCGACGACGCGTCGTGGATCGCCGCGTGGGGCACCGACGTGCACGTGATCGACACGCGGACGCGCCTCGGCCGCGCGCTGCCCGGCGCCGCGGGGCGCGCGATGATCGCCGCCGACGGCACACGCGTGATCACGCGCGATGCGAAGAAGCGCGTGCTGCTGTGGGCCACCGGCGGCGGCACCGAGACGCTCGCGAGCGTGCGCGAGGCCCGGCGCGCGGCGGTGTCGCCCGACGGGGCGCGCCTCGCGTTCGGCGCCGGCCACGACACGCTGCGCATCCGCGACCTTCAGGGAGGCGCCGACGTCGAGCTCGGCGGCCACACGGGCCCGGTCGTCGCGGCGGCGTGGTCGCCGGCGGGCACGCTCCTCGCGTCCGTCGACGGCGCGAAGAGCGTGCGGCTGTGGCACGTGGCGTCGCGCCGCGGCGTCGCGCTCGCGGGCCGCGCGATGGAGCTGCTCGCGTGGTCGCCCGACGGCGTGTGGCTCGCCGCGCTCGGCGACGACGACCGCATCCGCCTGTGGGACGTCCGCACCGGGGCGCTGCACGAGCTCGCCGGGCACCGCGGCTGGGTCGGCTGGCTCGGCTTCTCGCCCGACGCCACGCGGCTCGCCTCCGGCGGCGGCGACGGCATCGTGCGCGTGTGGGACCTCGCGACGCGCACCGCGACGGAGCTCGGCCGGCACGACGGCTTCGTGCGCGCGGGCGCGTGGTCGCCGGCCGGCGACCGGCTCGCGACGGGCGGCCACGACGGCACCGTGCGCGTGTGGGCGCCGGGCACCGCCGCGGCGCCGCAGGTGCTGCACGGCCACGCCGGCTGGGTCACCGCCGTCGCGTTCGATCCCACCGGCCAGACGCTCGCGAGCGGCGGCGTCGATCGCACCGTGCGCGTGTGGGACCTCGCGAGCGGCACCGGTCGCCCGCTCGGCACGCACGACGACGCCGTGCTCGACCTCGCGATGTCGCCCGACGGCACGACGGTCGCGACGGCGGGCGTCGACGGGGCGCGTCTGTGGTCCGCCCTCGGCGGCACGTACCGCGAGCTGCGCGGCCACGGCGGGCCGGTGAACAGCATCGCCTTTGCGCCCGACGGCAAGCGCGTCGTCACGGTCGCGAACGGCACCGTGCGGATCTGGGCCGACGACCTCCCGCACGACCCGTCGCTCCTGCGCGCGTGGCTCGCCGCCGCGACGCGCTGACTGCAACACCTGCAACAGGGGCGCGACACGCGCTGTCGCAGGGCAGGCGCCGCGCGGTCGCGTGGGCGAAGCAGCCTTTCCGTACCTTACGCACACCCGGCGCCGGCACGGTCGCTGCTTTCGTCGCGGGCAACATGTCCCGCCGCACCGTCAGCGTCGCGATCGCCGGCGCGCTCCTCGTGGGCGCGCTCGTCTACGTGTTCGGGATCCGATCCGCGTCGACGACGGCGCCCACCGGCGGCGGGTCCGGATCGGCCTCTTTGGCCAACAGCGCCGCGCCCACCGCCGCGCCGCGCACGCGGCCGCCGTCGGCCGACCTCCTGCGCGACGACGACCGGCGCGGCACGCTCCGGCTGGAAGGTCAGGTCGTCGACGAGGCCGGCGCGCCGGTGGCCGGTGCGATCGTCGCGATCGATGCGCGGCCCGCGCGCACGGCGACCACGGAGGACGACGGCTCGTTCGTGCTCGAGGGGCTGATCGGCCGCACCTACGAGCTCGTCGCGACGCACGGCGACGCCGCCGCCGGGCCGGTGCTCGCGCGGCTCACCGAGGCGACCGGGCCGATCGTGCTGCGCCTCGTGCGCGGCGCGACGCTCGAGGTCGCGGTCACCGCGGCGAAGCAGCCGGTGTCGGGTGCCGAGGTCGAGCTGCGCGGCGCCGTGCAGCGCACGGCCGCGACCGATGCCGCCGGCGTCGCGCGCTTCACCGGCCTGCCGGCGGGCGGGTACCGGCTCACCGCCGCGTCGGCGGGCTACGCGCGCGCGGCGACGTGGACGGTCGTGCGCACCGGGCCGCACCGCGCGCGGCTCGCCCTCGAGAAGGGCGCCGAGCTATCGGGGCGCGTCGTCGACCCCGACGGGCGCCCGGTCGCCGGCGCGCAGGTGTCGTACGCCGGCGTCTCCGACTGGGGGCAGTCGGGCGGCGACGCGCCGACCACGACCGGTGCGGACGGCACGTTCCGCGTCGACGCGCCCGCGGGCAGCTTCCGCTTCACCGCGCGCCACGCGAGCCACGCGCCCGACGTGTCGGAGGTGATCACGCACGACGGTGCCACGCCGCGCAGCGGGATCGAGATCCGGCTCGCGGCCGGCGCCGCGCTCGCCGGCGTCGTCGTGGATCGCACGGGCGCGCCGGTGCCGTGGGCGCGGGTGCGCGCGGCGGCCGCGACCGTCGGCGTGTCGTGGGGGCGGACGCGCGAGACGACCGCCGACGAGGCGGGCAGGTTCCGCATCGAGGCGCTGCCGCGCGCGAAGGTCGACGCCGTCGCGGCGAACGAGCTCGCGTCGAGCGAGACGGCGCACGTCGACCTCACGGACGGCGACGGCAGCGTGCGCCTCACGCTCGACCTCGACGGCGCGATCGCCGGCACGGTCGTCGACAGCACGGGCCGCGGCGTCGAGGGCGCGCAGGTGCACGCCGATCTCGACGACGCCACCGCCGCGCGCGACGATCGCCACCTGCGCGGCGAGAGCGAGCTCGCGCTCACCGACTCGAGCGGCGCGTTCGCGTTCCACGGCCTGCGCGCCGGTGCGTACGACCTGCGCGCGAGCAGCTCCCAGGGCTCGCTCGAGGCGCTGCTGCTCGCACCCGAGGTCAAGGCGCGCACCGGCGACACCGCCGTGCGCATCACGCTGCCCGCCGGCGGCGCGATCGCCGGCGAGGTGCGCTTCGCCGACGGGCGCACGCCTCCCGCGTTCACCGTCAGCCTCGGCGTGTGGGGCTCCGCGGTCCCGGTCGCCGGCGCCGACGGCAAGTTCAAGCTCGACAACCTGCCGCCGCGCACGTACGAGGTCTCGATCCGCGGCCCGGGCTTCACCGAGCGCGGGCTGTCGGCGATCGTCGTCACCGCCGACAAGACGACCGACGTGGGCACCGTCGTCGTCGAGCGCGGCCGCAGCATCTCGGGTCGCGTCGTCGACGCCTCGGGCAGCCCCGTCGCGAACGCGACCGTCGTCGCCGGGCCGATCCTGTGGGGCACAGGTGACAAGCCGACGACGCCGATCGCGTTCGGCGGCCCGCCGGGCGCCGGCCTGATCAAGGAGGCCACGACGAACGCGGCCGGCGAGTTCACGATCGCCGGCGTCGGCCGCGGCTCGCGCCACGTCGTCGCCGACCACGAGTCGCTCGGCCGCTCGATGCCGATCACGCTGCCGTCGCCGACGGAGTCCACCGCCAACCTCGAGCTCAGGCTCGTCAGGCTCGGCGCGCTCGAGGGCACCGTCACGAGCGGGGGCAAGCGCGCCGCCACGATCATCGTGACCGCGCAGTCGAAGACCGTCGCCGAGGCGATGTTCACGGTGATCTCCGGCGACGACGGCACGTTCCGCTTCGATCGCCTCGCGCCCGACAGCTACCTCGTCTCGGCGATGGTCGGCCAGGACCCGACGCGCGGCATCGGCTTCCACGGCAAGACCGTCGCGATCGCCTCGGGCGTCACCGCGCGCCTCGACCTCGCGATCGGAGGCGGCGACCTCGCGCTCGTCGTCACGCCGGTCCCGCCCGCCGGCAAGACGCTGAGGCTCGCGCTCGTCGAGAGCTTCGACGGCACCGTCGAGGCGAAGACGCACGGCGACCTCGACCGCCTCGGCACCACGCGCGACACCTCGCGCTCGACGTTCGGCATGTCGTTCGCCGGCAAGCCGTCGCGCATCTCCGGCCTCGCGCCCGGCGTCGCCACCGTCTGCGTGTGCCCGTACCCCGCGGAGGTCGACCCGCTCGCGAGCGAGGACTACATGCTGCGCGAGGGCGCGAAGCTCCCCGTGTTCTGCAAGACCCTCACGCTCGCCGCCGCGCCACCCGAGCAGGCCCTCGCGATCCCCGTCGAGATCCCGGCGTTCGTGCCCCCGCCGAAGGACTGACCCTCAGCGCACGACCGACAGGGGGAGGTCGAACACGAACTCGGTCCCGACGCCGACGGTGCTCGTCGCCTGCAGCGTGCCGCCGTAGCTCTCGACGATCTCGCGCACGACCGGCAGGCCGAGGCCCGTGCCGTCGGACTTCGTCGTGAAGAACGGCTCGAACGCGCGGGCGAGCACGTGCGGCGGCATCCCGGGCCCGGTGTCGCTGACCTCGACGCGCGCGCGCCGGCCGTCCTCGTGCGCGTGGACGGCGATCAGGATCTTGCCCGAGGACGCGCCGATCGCGTCGGCGGCGTTGATGACGAGGTTCACGAGGATCTGCTCGATGCGCGCCTGGTTGACGGTGACCAGCAGCGGCTGCTCGTCGAGGACGAGCACGACCTCGATGTTGCGCAGCTTGCCCGCGCCCTGCAGCATCCCGAGGACGTCGCGGATCACGCGGTGCAGGTTGAGCGGCCGCGCGTGCTCGGGGCCGGGCTTCGCGAGCTGCATCAGCCGCGTCGCGTGCATCGCGACGTGCTCGCCGGTGCGCTGCAGGTCGCGGAACGCGTCGCGCGCGTCGTCGCTCAGCGCGGACAGCTCGTCGCCGATCAGGTCGATCGCCGCGATGTGGATCTGCGCGATGTTCCGCAGCTCGTGCCCGACGCCGCCCGCGAGCGTCCCGAGCGTCGCGCGGCGCTCCGCGAGCTGGAGCTGCGAGCGCGTCTCCTCGAGCCGGTCCTCGATCGTCGCGAGCGCCTTGCGCAGGCTCTCCTCGGCCGCGCGGCGCTGCGCGATCTCGGCGTCTCGCTCCGCGAGCGCGGTGCGGAGCTCGCGGACGTCGCGCGCCACGAGCGCGATGCCGATCAGCGCGCCGGCGTCGTCGACGATGGGCGACCCGCTCACCGACACCGGGATGCGGTCGCCGTGCTTCGTGATCAGCCACGAGTCCTCGCGCCGCACGTGGTCGCCGCCCGCGATCCGCTCGCGCACGAGGGTGTGGAGGCCGGACCGCTCGTCCGCGAGCACGCGCCCGACGGCCATGCCGCGCAGCTCCTCGAACGCGTAGCCCGTCACCCGCTCGGCCGCAGGATTTGCGCGCGTGATCCGCCCATCGATGTCGACGACCATGACGACGTCGCGCATCGCGGCCAGGATAGCGACGCCCACCGTTTCCAACGGGGCCGATGCTACCACCCACGGTGGAACCGAACCAAACCGTTCCACGGAGCGTGGCTACACGCGCCAGGGGCCCCGGTCGGTCCATCCATGCACAAGACATGGCCACCCGCGATGCGTTGCTCGCACGGCTCGGAAGCCTCCTCCGTGCGCGCCGGACCTCCGCGGGGTGGACCCAGCGTGAGGTCGCCCTCCGCGCCGACCTCAGCCCGAAGTACATCAGCGAGATCGAGCGCGGCACGCGCGACGTCCCGATCAACACCCTCCGCGCGATCGTCGAGGACGGGCTCGGCCTGGCGGTCGACATCCGGTTCCCGCCGCGGGCCGGCGCCGCCGTCGCGCGCGACGCGCTACCGCGCCCTGTGGACGAGGTCGCGCGCCTGGTCGCCGACCTCCCCGAGGACCGGCGCGCCGAGGTCGTGCGCCTGATCCGCGCCCTCGTGAAGCTCGCCGCGCGCTGACGGCCGCCGGGTCACCAGGCTCCGCCGTAGCCGACGGTCGCGCCGTCGCCGCGCGGCTCGATGACGATCGGCGGCAGCTTCTCGCGGCGGTGCCGCAGCTCGAGGACGACGGCCGCCACGCCGAGCCCGACGCCGGCCACGAGCAGCGTCGTCGACACGTGCGAGAGCGTGCGCGCGCGCCCGAGCAGGTCGAGCCCGCGCTGGTCGCACAGCAGCTCGCCGTCGACGGTGTCGCAGCGCTTGCGCCCCGCATCGCGCACGCTGAACGTGCCGACGCCGACGAGCGCACCGACGGCGAGCGAGCCGGCCGCCGCCGCGCCGAGCCCCCACACGATCGGCCTGCGCACCGGCCGCTCCGCCAGGTCGAGCGTGATCGTCGCGAGCGCACCCTCGCGCGCCGTGTAGATGACCGAGCGCGCGGCGCGCGCCGACACCGTGTGCGGGCCCGGGTCGACGGGGAGGTCCTTCTCCGTCGACGCGGCCTCGCCGTCGAGCTCGACGCGCGCGTCGCGCGGCATGCCCATGCCGAGCTCGATGCGCAGCTTCGGCACGCGCCCGTTGACCTCGTCGAGGCCCTGCTGCGCGAGCTGCGCGCGCTGCGGGTCGTCGGCCGCGTCGATCGCCTTGACGAGCCGCTCGAAGATCTTGCGCGCGGCGGCGAGCTTGCCCGTCGCCGCGTAGCAGCGCCCGAGGTTGAGCTCGGTGCCCACCGCCGGCGCGAGCCGCAGGCTGCGCTCGAACAGCGGGCACGCCTCGGCGTGGTTCCCCGCCTTCACGAGCTCGCGGCCCTTCGTGAACAGCACCGTCGCCTCCGGCGGCGCCTCGTCGGCGGAGGCGGGCGCAGCGATCGCGAGCCCGGCCAGCACGGCTGAAACGAGAGCAGGGGCGCGCATCAGTACTGGCAATCCAGCGGATCGGGGCAGTCCTTCTTCCCCGGCGCCTTCGGCGGCTCCTTCACCGGCTCCTTCGCCGGCTCGGGGTCCTTCTTCGCCGGCTCCTTCTTCGGCTCGAGCCGCGGCGGCGGCGGCGCCACCCTGGGCGGCACGGACGGCGTCTTCGCCTCGACGGGCGGCGCCGGCTCCTTCTTCGGCTCGCTCTCCGCGGGGGCGGGCGGCTTGACCGGCCGCTCCTCCTGGATCGGCGTCACGACCGGCGTCGTCGTCGTGGTCGTGGTCGTGGTCGTCGTCGTCGCAGCCGGCGGAGGCTCCATCGCCGCGGGCGCCGACGCCGCGCTCTCGCCGCGGCCCTCGACGAGCGTGTACACGCCCGCCGCGAGCGCGACGACGATGCCGATCGTCGCGAGCACGATCAGCGGCGACAGCCGCCCCTTCTTGCGCGGCACCGGCACCATCACCGGCACGACCGCCGCGCGCGGCCCCGAGTCGTGCTGGATCCACCCCGACACCGGCTCCTGTCCGGACGCCGGACCGTGCGCGATCACGGCCGGCTGCATGCCCGACGGGCGCGCGACCGGCATGATCGCCGACGGGTTGATCACCGGCCGCTGCATCGGCAGCGGCGGGACCGAGCCCGCGGGGATGTGCAACGGCGTCGGCAGGTCGAGCTCCTCCTCGGCGGCCGAGGGGGGCCCGATCGCCGGCCGCGGCGGATGGAAGCGGCTCATGTCGCGCGAGAACAGCGCGCTGATGTCGATCATCCCGGTCGCCTGCAGCATCGGTACCTGCGACGCATCCACGTCGAGCGGCAGGCCCGCGATCGTGCGCGTGTGGTTCGGCTCGACGAGCTCGACGAGGTTGTCGTCGAGCAGCTCGACGTCGTCGAACACGCGCCACGGCTCGAGTCGCTCGCCGAACAGCTCGCGCATGTAGCGGCGCAGCACGCCGCTCGTCAGCGCCATGCCCTCCTTCTCGACGATCGTCTCGATCGCGTCGAGCAGCTCGGTGCAGCTCCCGAACCGGTCGTCGGGGCTCTTCGCGAGCGCGCGCAGCACGACCTCGTCGACGCCGCGCGGCAGGTTCGGCACGAGCTGCGACGGCGGGAGCGGCATCTCCTTCATCACGGCGCGCAGCGTCTCGTAGTCGCTGTCGCGCTTGAACGCGCGCGTCGCCGTCAGCATCTCGTACAGCACGATCCCGAGCGAGAAGATGTCGCTGCGGTGGTCGACCGCGCCGGTCTTGCACTGCTCGGGCGACAGGTACGCGACCTTGCCCATGATCGTGCCGGCCTCGGTCTCGGTCGACCGGAAGCGCGCCTTCGCGACGCCGAAGTCGACGACCTTCACCGTCCCCTCGAAGCTCACCATGAGGTTCGAGGGCGAGATGTCGCGGTGCACGATGCCGAGCGAGCGCCCGTCGGTCGTGGTGCGCGCGTGCGCGTGCGCGAGGCCCTCGGCGGCGCCGGCCGCGATCGCGAGGATGACGTTGACCGGCAGCCGCGTGCCGCGCTCGTCGCACAGGCTCAGGATCTCGAGGAGGTCCTTACCGTGGACGTACTCCATCGTGTAGAAGTAGTCCTCGCCGATCTGACCGAGGTCGAAGACCTGCGCGATGTTCGGGTGCTGCAGCTGTGCCGCGAGCCGCGCCTCGTCGAGGAACATCCGCACCCAGCGCGGGTCGTCGCCGTGCTCGGGGCGGATGCGCTTCAGGACGACATAGCGCTCGAGGCCGGCGAGGCTCTTCGCGCGCGCGAGGAAGATCTCGGCCATCCCGCCCGCGGCCAGGCGCGCGAGCAGGTCGTAGTGGCTCTGAGCGCTGCCACGCTCGGGCTCGACCACGACGGACATATCGCGTGAGCATCGTTCGCGCACGCCCGCGCGGTCAAGCGATGTTTCGTGCCGCTCGAGCGGATTTACCGCCCGATCACCGGGGGTTAGCGCGCCAGCGAGGCGAGCTCGGCGGTCGAGAAGAAGAAGGCGATCTCCTCCCGGGCCGTCTCGGGCGCATCCGAGCCGTGGACGGCGTTGCGCTCGATGTTCGTGGCGAACTCCTTGCGGATCGTGCCCGCGTCCGCCTTCTCGGGGTTCGTCGCGCCCATCACCTCGCGGTTCTTGAGCACGGCGCCCTCACCCTCGAGGACCTGCACGACGACCGGACCCTCGGTCATGAACTTCACGAGGTCGCCGTAGAACGGGCGCTCCTTGTGGACGGCGTAGAACGCCTTCGCCTGCGTCTCGCTGAGGCGCATCATGCGCGAGGCGATCACCCGCAGGCCGGCCGCCTCGAGCTTGGCGACGATCGGGCCGATCTTGTTCGCGGCGACGGCGTCGGGCTTGATGATGGAGAACGTGCGCTCGATGGCCATGTGACAGCTCCTTTGGTGCGGCGGTCTATATCACCGACGCGCGCGGAAAGGCGAGCTTGGCCACCGCAAGAGCGCCCTGCTTCCACGGCACGCGGTGCGTGACCCCGGCGCCGCCCAGCCGGTCGGCGGCAGCGACGTACCAGCGGTAGTTGCGCACGAGCGCCTGCTGGTTCGAGAAGCGCGGCCGCCATCCGAGCTTCTCGCGCGCGCGGTCGATCGACACGAACGAGTCTTCCGTGACCGTCTCGTAGATCCACGGGTACAGCGGCGACAGCTTCACGCGCTCGAGCGCGCGCAGCGCCCACAGCGCCGGCGCGACCGGCAGCGAGCGGATGCGCCGCCCGTGCCCGGCGTCGTCGAGCACGGCCTGGAAGTCCTCGCGCAGCGTCGTGAACTCGGCGGCGCCGAGGTTGAACGTGTCGTTCGCGCGCTCGTCGGGCAGCGTGCCCGCGAGGACGATCGCCTCGCACAGGTCCTCGACGTCGAGCAGCTGGTAGCGGTTCTTGCCGGCGCCGAGGATCGGGAAGTCGCGCCCCTCGCGCGCCCACTCGTACAGCATCGCGAACACGCCGAGCCGCTCCGGCCCGACGAACGACTTCGGCCGCAGGATCGGCACCGAGCGCCCGGCGCCGCGCGCTTCCAGGCACGCGTGCTCGGCCTCGACCTTCGCGATGCCGTAGGGGCCGACGCCGCTCATCGGGTCGCGCTCGACGAGCGGGTGGTGATCCGGCACGCCGTAGACGGCCGTCGACGAGATGTGCACGACGCGCCGCTCGCCCGCCGCCGCGAGCACGGCGCGCGTGCCGTCGACGTCGATCGACCGGATCTCGTCGGGCGCGTACAGCGGCAGCGCCGCGGCCGCGTGCACGACGACGTCGCACCCGGCGACGGCGCGCTCGACGTCGGCGCGCGCACGGATGTCGCCGCGCACCTCGGTGATGCGGGATCGCTCCGGGTAATCGAACGGCTCGCGGTCGAGCGAGACCACACCGTCGCCGCGTGCGAGCAGGTGCCGCACGAGGTTGATGCCGAGGAAGCCTGCACCACCGGTGACGAGCCAGCGCATGCGCCGCGTTTACCATCCCTCACCGGATCTCGCACCGCCGCCGCGCCGCTGAGAGGGGGTGCGATGGACACCCGCTGGAGGGACGCTCCCCCTGGCTCGCCGAGTTGCCGGTGACGAACGACACCGGGTTACGCGCTGCGCATCATGGTCCGCCGGTTGCTCGTCGCGGCACGCATGAAGAGCCTCGCCCCGATCGCCCTCCTTGTCGCCGCATGCACCTCCACCGGCATCGCGGAGCAGAGCCTGACTCAGCCCGTCGGTGAGTGCGGCGAGACCGAGACCCACGTGTTCGGCGTGTACAAGTCGGGCGGCGGCGAGGTCACGGTGCGGATCGACCGGCCGGGGAACCACGCGCTCGTCCTCACGGGCCACGAGAGCGTGAAGTGGCGCATCGTGACGGGCCCCGGCGTGACGATCGCCGGCGTGTACACCGTCGGCGTCGACCCGCAGACGCTGATGAACCCGCCCGCCGGCGCGCGCCTCGGCGACGACCACATGTCGGGCGGCGGCCCCGGCGGCTGCGCGTACTCGTACCCCGAGGAGAAGCCGGGCTGCGACACGGCGCAGCTGCTGCGCCTCGTCGACAAGACCGTCGGCCACGAGGCGACCAGCTTCCACGGCTGCTTCGCCGCGACCGAGTTCACGATGGGCGCCGACCTCGCGACGACGTCCGACTGCACCGAGCACAGCGACGGCCGCGCGATGTCGCAGTTCGTGACGAACTGCAACGGGCCCGACAGCTGCGGCGGGCCGATCATCCTCTAGGATCCTCTCACGGAGCGCCGGCGCGCTCGATCGCCTCGACCTCGCGCTCGGTCAGCTCGAAGTCGTCGATCGCGAGGTCGTCGCGCATGTGCTGCGGGCTCGACGTGCCCGTCAGCGGCAGCATGCCGACCTGCACCGCGAAGCGGAACACGATCTGCTCGCGCGTCCCGCCGGTGCGGTGCATCACCTCGTCGAACAGCGGCCGCGCGAGCGTGGCGCGGTTCGCGGTCAGGAGCGAGAAGCCCTGGTACGTGACGTCGCGGCGGCGGCACAGCGCGCGGACGTCGGCGTCCCAGCCGCGCGTCGCGTGGCAGCGGTTCTGGACGAACGCGGGCGGCACGCGCGCGAGGCCGCACAGCTGCTCGAGCTGATCGCGCGTGACGTTGCTGACGCCGAGGAGGTGAGCGGCGCCGGTGTCGTGGAGGCGCTCCATCGCGCGCCACGCGTCGACGTCCTCGGGTGCGAGGCCGCGCGTCGTCGACGGGCCGTGCAGCACGTACGCATCGACGTACGTCGTGTGGAGGTGCGCGAGCGAGCTGCCGAACGACTGCTCGACCTGCGTGCCGATCGGCGCGACGGCGTCGTAGGGCAGGCGGTGGTCCTGGCCCGCGCGGTGCGTGAACTTCGTCTGCAGGAACAGCTGCCCGCGCTCGCGCCCGCGCAGCGCCTCGCCGACGGCGGCCTCGTGGTAGTGCTTGCGCTGGTTCGCCGTGTCGAACGCGCGGTAGCCCGTGACGAACGCCTCCTCGACGAGCTCCTGCGTTCGGTCCTCCTTCCACGCCGTCCCGTACATGACGCCGGGGACGCGCACGCCGCGCACCGTTCGTTCGATCATGGCGCAATCTATCAGCCGCTGCGCAGGGAGCGCACGGCCGCGCGCAGCTCCGGCGCGAGCAGCGCTGCCGCGGTCGCGAGCGTCGCGAGCGCCGACAGCGCGAGCCGCTGCGCGGGAGCGACGGCGTGGACGAGCGCGCCGACGGATCCCGCCACGAGGATCGCGAGCGCCGTCGGGGCGATGCGCGCGAAGTACGCGCGCGCCGACCAGTCGAGCGTCTGCATCGCGAGGTAGATCAACACGGCGAACGCGATCGGATACGCGACGGCCCACGCGACCGCGACCGACGCGTAGCCGAGCGACGGCCCGAGGGCCCACGCGGACGCGGCGAACGCGAGCGGCATGACGACGGTCGCGGCCACCGTGTAGCGCAGGCTGCGCGACGCGTGCCCCGCGCCCTCGAGGAGCGCCGGCACGACGAAGCTCACCGCGCGCAGCACCGCGACCGCACACAGGATCCGCACCGCGGGCGCGGCGCTCGTGTAGTCGGGGAACAGGAGCGCGAGGATGTCGCCGGCGGCGACGAAC
Organism: Deltaproteobacteria bacterium; assembly: GCA_019637375.1. Taxonomy (GTDB): domain Bacteria; phylum Myxococcota_A; class Polyangia; order Haliangiales; family Haliangiaceae; genus JABFXX01. The sequence continues at coordinate 63,134 of JAHBVW010000045.1, forward strand.
GCGATCACCGTGTACGTCATCACCGTCACGAGGTTGAGGCGCGTGAACGAGACCAGCTGGTCGATCATCAGCGCGCGGTCGTGGCGCTGCCGCGCGAACACCGGGAACGCGACCGCCACGATCACGTCGGAGATCACCTTCACCGGCTCGAGCACGACCTCGTACGCGACGCGGTACGCACCGAGCGCCGCGGGGCCGAAGAAGAAGCCGACGATCGGATAGTCGAGGTTCGTGTAGACCTGGAACAGCACGCGCGTGCACGACGTGCGCAGCCCGAACGCGAGGTGGGGCCGCGCGGGCCGCAGGCGCAGCACCCAGCGCGGGCGCCACGGCCGGCGCAGCTGGATCGCGACGCCGGTGACGGCGACGCGGCACAGGGACCCGATCACGAAGCACCACACGCCGGCGCCGGCGACCGCCGCGCCGATCGTGCCGGCGCACTCGGCGACGTTCGCGACGGCGCGGATCAGCGACAGCTCGGCGAACCGCAGGTCGCGCTTCATCAGCGCGTGCGGGATGAAGTACAGGTTCTGCCACAGGAGCTTCGAGCCGTACGCGACGAGCATCCAGCCGACGACCTCGTGGCCGAACACGGCGCGCGCGAGCGGCGGCGCGAGCGCGAGGAGCAGCGCGAACAGCGTCGCCGCGGCGGCGGCGTTGATCCAGAACACCGTCGACAGCAGGTCCTCGTCGTGCTCGTCGCGCTGGATGAGCGCGCCCGACAGGCCGAGGTCGGTCGCGTGGTCGAGGATCGGGAACATCCACGCGCCGAGCGTCGCGATGCCGAGCTCCGCCGGCGTGATCCAGCGCAGGACGACGACCATCGACACGATCCCGAGCAGGCCGACCACGGAGCTCGCCGCTCCGACCCAGGCCAGCCCGCGCGACACCGCCGTCATCTCAGTTCGTCTCTCGCGAGCATCACGACGATCCACGTCGCGATCATGCGGCGTGCCCGCGGCGGCCCGGGAGATCCTCGACCGCGGAGGTCGGAGGGCCGAGGTCGGAGATCAAGGTCGACGTCGGAGGTCGACGTCAGAGATCGAGGTCGACGTCAGAGATCGAGGTCGACGTCGGAGATCAAGGTCGACGTCGGAGATCGAGGTCGACGTCGGAGATCGAGATCGAGGTCGACGTCAGAGATCGAGGCGACGTCGGAGATCGAGATCGACGTCGGAGATCGAGATCGAGGTCGACGTCAGAGATCGAGTCGACGTCAGAGATCGAGGTCGAGGTCGAGGTCGAGGTCGAGATCGACGTCGACGTCGAGGTCCAGGTCGCCGTCGCTGTCGTCATCAGCGCCTGCGCGATCGGCCGAGGCCCACGGGTCCGGCGCGGTCGCGCGTGCGACGCGCTGCTCGATCTGCTGATCGAGGTCGTCGAGCTCGGCCTCGACGGCGGCGGCGCCGCGCGCGAGGTCGGCGAGGTCGGCGAGGTCGGCGAGGTCGGCGACCTCGGACAGCTCGTCGTCGTCGTCGTCGTCGCAGGCCCACGCGGTCGCGGTGCCCGCGGTGATCAGGCCGAGGCTCAGCGTCGAGGCGAGGAGCAGCAGCTTCATGCATCCAAGGAAGCCCGACGGCGGCGGTCGGTTGACATCGCAATCCGAGGTTCTTGCTCGAAAAATTGCTGGCGCGGCGCGCGCGCCGGTGTCAGGTGGGCGCCCGCGCGCCGGGCGCACGCGGCATTCGCGCGAGCGTCCGCCTTCCGGACACATGCAGGCGTGGCGTGTCGGATGCAGCGAAGGATCGGTAGAAGAAAGGAGCTGATGCCATGAGACGGATCCTCGTATTCGCGATGCTCGCGCTGAGCATATCGACGACGGCCGCGGCCCAGCCGTGGCCGTGGCCCTACGACCGCGGCAACACGCCGGAGCCCTACGACCAGAGGGACACCCGGTACGACGGCCGCTACGAGCGCGACCGCTACTCGGCGCGCGATCGGTACCGCTGGACGCGCGACTACCGCGGGCGCTGGGTGACGCTCGCGTCGGGCTACTCGGCGCGCACGGACCGCCAGTTCGTCAACCTCCGCGGCGCCGGCCCGTACCGCCACCTCCGCATCGAGGCCGACCGCGGGCGCCCGGTGATCCTGAAGGTCGCGATCCAGGACATGCGCGGGAACACGCAGGTCGTGAACATGAGGGAGCGCCTGACCGCCGGCGAGGGCCAGGTGATCACGCTCAACCAGGGCGCGCCGATCAACCGCATCGTCGTCTACACCGACCCGCGCGCGGGCGGTGCGTACTCGGTCTACGGCGGCTGACGTCGGCCGCTGTCGCACCGGCGTGGCGCGGCGCTTGCTGATCTCATGAGCCATGAGGATCGCATCGCTTGCAGCCGTCGTCGCGGCGCTGAGTGCAGCGCCGCGACTCGCGCCGGCCCAGAACGACTACGGCGAGCCCGAGTACGGAGAGCCCGAGGACGGCGCCGCGTACGACACCGCCGCCCCCGGCGAGGCCGTCGACGACGTCTCGGTGTTCTACGACCAGCTGAGCCCGTACGGCGTGTGGGTCGACGAGCCGCGCCTCGGGCGCGTGTTCATCCCCGACACCGAGGGCTACGTCCCGTACCGGGACGGGCGCTGGGAGTACACGGACGTCGGCTTCGTGTGGATCTCCAACGATCCGTTCGGGACGATCACCTCGCACTACGGCCGGTGGGCGTACTCGCCGGCCTACGACCGCTGGGTGTGGGCGCCCGATACGCAGTGGGGACCGTCGTGGGTCCAGTGGCGCGAGTCGGGCGATGCGTTCGGCTGGGCGCCGCTGCCGCCCGAGGACGTCGCCGACGTCTACGGCTACGCGCCGCCGGTGTACGCGTGGCAGTTCGTCCCGGCCCCCTACATCTTCTCGCGCGACCTGCGGCGCCACTTCCTGCCGCGCGACCGCGTCGCCGTGATCCAGCGCGAGGCGCGTCCGGTCACGGCGCGCGCGACGATCGATCGCCGCAGCGTCGTCGTCGGTCCCGCACCGGATCGCCTGCGCCAGTACCGCGTCGCCGCGCGCCCCGTCCGCGTCCAGGCCAGCTCCGTCGGCCGCTTCACCCCCGCCGAGGCGCGCGCCATGTCCCAGCGCGCCCACGCCCGCCGCGACCTCGTCGAGCAGCGCAACCGCCGCCGCGTCGAGTCGTCCGCCAACATCCGCGACGTCGAGCGCCGCGTCCAGCGCGAGCAGCCCCAGCGCGTCCAGCCGACCCCGCGCACCCAGCCTCAGCCCGAGCGCCGCGAGACGCCGCGCGTTCAACCGCAGCCGCAGCCGCAGCCGACGCCGCGCGCCCAGCCGACGCCGCGCGCCCAGCCGCAGCCGACGCCGCGCGCCCAGCCGCAGCCGGCGCCGCGCGAACAGGCGCAGCCGACGCCGCGAGCTCAGCCAACACCGCGCACGCAGCCGCAGCCGGCACCGCGCGCGCAGCAACCGCAGCCGCAAGCGCAGCCGGCGCCGCGCTCGCAGCCGCAGCAACAAGCGCAGCCGGCGCCTCGCTCACAGCCACAACAACAAGCGCAGCCGGCACCGCGCGCGCAGCCACAGCAACAAGCGCAGCCGGCGCCGCGCTCGCAGCCGCAGCAACAAGCGCAGCCGGCGCCGCGCGCCCAACCGCAGCCGCGCGCACAGCCGCAGCCGCAAGCGCAGCCGGCACCGCGCGCGCAGCAACAGCAACCGCAACCGCAACCGAAGCCCCAAGCCCAACCGCAGCCGCGCTCCGATCAGCGCGCCCAGGCGCAGCCGCAACCCGCGGCGCAGCCGCACAAGCCCGACGACAAGAAGTAGCGGCGCGGCGTGATGCCGGGCTGATGTCGGCGCCGGAACACGGGGTCCGTAGGATGGGCGTGCCGTCCACCCAGGAGCCTATGCGCCGTATTCACGGGATCGCCTGCCTGCTGCTCGCCGCGTGCACCGCCTCCTCGCCGAGGGGCGATGACGACGACGACGACACCGATCCGCCGCCGGGAGACGTCGTCCCGTCGGCGGGGACGTGGCGCTACAACGAGGTCGTGCCCGTGTCGGGCACCTGCCCGACGCAGATCACGCAGGTCGAGGCCGGCGACTTCGTCATCGACCAGACCTCGGCGACCGGCTTTCGCATCGTGCCGGACGACGGCACGGCGCCGTTCAGGTGCAGCCTCGCCGCGCGCGGCGCGTTCGACTGCCCGGACCGCGCCGCGTTCACCCGGGACCTGCGCCCCTCGCTCGACGCCGTCGTCGACGCGCATGCGGTCGCGGACGGCACGTTCGCCTCGCCGGCCGCCGGTGCGGGCCGGCAGATGGCGACCGTCGCGTGCACCGGCTCGCAGTGCGGCGCGCTCGGCGCCGCGTTCCCGTGCACGTTCTCGGTCGACTTCCGGATCGCCCGCAAGAACTAGGCGGCGGCGAAGAACCGGCCGCCGTCGACGTCCGGCTCGTTGAACAGCGGCCGCTGGTGCGTCGCCGCCTCGAGCAGGCACGTCGGCACCGGCAGGTTCAGGCGGTCGAGCAACAGGATCGTCCGCCCGGGACCGATCGCATCGGCGAGCATCCCGGGCGGCGCCCAGTTGAAGCCGAAACCCATGATCCGATCGATGTCGCGCGCCCGCTCGACGACCTCGCCGACGAGGCCGAGGCCGTAGCTGATGTAGCCGAGCACGATCCGCCGCAGCAGCTCGGCCTCCGGGCCGTCGGCCGTGCACAGGATGTCCATCGCGCCGATCCGCCGGCCCGCCTTGAGCGAGGCCCGCATGCGCTCGACGAACGCGGGCAGCGGCGGCGCGAGCTCCGCGATCGGCCGGTAGTCGCCGCTCGCCGGATCGAGCACGAACGTGCGCGCCTCGGGGCCCTTGCCCTCGACGCGGAAGAAGCCGCCGCGATCGCGCGTCTTGCGCCCGAGGTGCCCGCGCGCGATCCCGCGCTGCATGTACGCGGGCAGCTCGAACGCCTCGTGTGCGATGTCGCGCGTGTGCGCGTGCAGGTTGTCGACGATCGCCTTGTGCACGTCCCACCCGACGAGATCGATCGTCGCGAGGGGCGCGAGCGCGCGCCCGGTGTGCGGCCCGACGAGCTGATCCATGTACGCCACACCGTGGTGCTCCGCGAGCTGCGCGACCTCGTTCAGCAGCTTGAACCCGAGGCGGTTGCCGGCGAACGCGGGCGTGTCGCGCGTCTCCACCACCTCGCGCCCGACGGAGCTCGTCAAGAAATCGCGCGCGACCGCCACGATGCCCGGATCCGTCTGTGCGTGAGCGATGAGCTCGCATCCGAGGATCACGGTCGGCGGATTGAACAGGTGGATCCCGAGGAAGTGCCTCCGGAAGCTCTCGCTGCGCTCCGAGCACAGCGCCGCGATCGACAGGCCCGACGATACCGTCGCCACGATCGTGTCGTCGCCGCGCAGGCGATCGACGAGGCCGAACACCTCGCGCTTCGTCGCGAGGTCCTCGGTGACGGCCTCGAGGACGAGGTCCGCACCCGCGAGCGCATAGCCGAGCTCGGAGGCGTACGTCCCGACCTCGATGGAACGCGCGAGGAGTGCACGCGCCGCCTCGTTCTTCGTCAGCTGCTCGGCGCGCGCGCGACCGGACTCCGCCTTCTCCAGCGTCCGTGCGAGCAACATCGTCGGGATCCCGGCCGCGGCGAAGATCGCGCCGGCACCCGAGCCCATCGCACCGTTGGCCCCCAGGACGACCACTCTCCGGATCGATCTCGTCATGCGCGGCTTCGGGAGCAAGTCCTGGGCCGCGACGGTGCGCTGTCGTCGACGAGCGGTCGCGCGCGACACGCGCGTGCACCGTGCGTGTCCGCGACGAACGCGTAGGGGGCACGCGGATTGCTCGCTGTTCGGCGCATGCGTGCATTCCTTGCTGCTTCACTCCTCGCCCTCGTGGGCGCCGCCGGCTGCAACAACGACGACGACGACCTCGTCGAGGCAGCGCTCATCGTCTCCAACCAGTCGGACTTCACGATCGAGCAGATCTTCCTGACCGAGGTCGACAACCCGAACTTCGGCCCCAACCTCATCGCCGGCGAGGTGCTCCTGCCGGGCGAGGAGCTCACCCTCGGCGTGAACTGCGGCACCTTCGACGTCCTGATCGTCGACGAGGCGGGCGTCGAGTGCACGCTCCACGCGCTCGACCTGTGTGCGAACGCGGCGAAGTTCATCATCCGCAACGACACGTGCACCGTGTTCGGCGCGCGCAAGGCGCAGGAGGAGGCCGCCGCGAAATCGAGCGACCTGACGCAGGCGCTCTGAGCCGCGCTCCCGGCGCGGTCGCCGCGGCCCGGCGGGCCTACTCGTCCTTCTCGACGAGCTCGGCGTCGGTCTTGTAGATCTGCGAGGTGTCGCCGTCGAGCGTCACCCAGTACAGGTCCTTGCCGACGGCGACCGCGCCGTTGACCGGGTCCGACAGCAGCTCGTCGACCACGCCCTCGAGCGCGCGGTACTTGCCGCACATGACGGCGCTGCCCGCGATGACGAGGTTGCACATCACGCTCGCCGGCGGCGTGCCGACGACGCGATCGAACGACGTGAACAGGTTGCGCAGGCGGATGCCCTCGCCGGTGCGGTACGCGAGCTGCTCGTCCTTGATGCTCGCGCCCATCGACGTCGGCAGCAGCACCTCGCCCTGATCGGTGCCGACCATGTAGCGCACGACCGAGGTGTCGCCCTCGACGGTGTACGCGTACGTCGCATCCACGTCGAGCACGCGCGGGTTGAGGCCGGGCGTCGCGACGCGCTCGATCACGCCGTCGTCGTTCCACTTCGCGACCAGCTGCAGGTCGCTGAAGAACAGGCCGGTCGCGCGCGCCGCGAGGTGCGGCTCGAACGTGCGCGTCGACTCGACGGTGCCGTCGCCGCGGCGGCGCCGCACGACGTTGCCGGTGCCCTCGGGCTCGATCCACGCGACCCAGTCGGCCGCCGCGACGATCTCCTTCGCCGCCGCGAGCGTCGGCAGCATCCCGACGATCGCGGCGTCGGCGAGGTTGATCTCGACGATGCCGCCCATCGCGTCGATCCCGAACAGCGACGTGTCGTTGACGGCGAGGCTGCCGATCTGCCCGGGCACCTCGGCGAACGGAGGCTCGCGATCCTCGCCTCCGCAGGCGGCGAGCGTGGCGATCAGGACCGCGGCGACGCGCTTCTGCATGACCGGCTGATATCACGACTTCGGCGCCGCCGGCGCAGCGACCGTCACAGGCCGCGCACGATCGCCTCGGCGTCGGCGAGGTGCTCGCCGAGCAGGTCCTGCGTGTCGGCGAGCACGCCGCGGAACGCGGGGTCGCGGTGCGCCTCGACGAGCGCGGCGACGATCCGCAGCGCCGCCTCGTGCGTGCGCACCTGGTTCGACATGTACGCCACGTCGATCGGTCGATGGGTCTCGAGGAACGCCACGTCGTCCTCGCGGTCGTCGCGCAGCACCGCGGTCACGCGGCCGTCCTGCGGGACGATGCCGCGCTCGCCGTCGAAGCGCGCCACCGCCTCGAAGTGCGCCGCGTGTGCCGCGACCATCCGCTGCGCGTACGCGACGACCTCCGCGCGCCCGGCGTACCGCCGCGCGAGCTGCGCGACCGTGATCGCGCCGTCGTCGAGCGTGAGCAGGATCTGGCTCGAGATCCCGAGCGCGAGGTCGTCGGGCTGGCCCGCGAGGTCCGCCGCCGCCTGCGCGGCGAGGTCGCGGCCCGCCTCGAGATCGGGCGGCAGCTCGCCGGCCTCGCATGCCCCGAGGCCGAACGCGACGACGACCGAGAGACCGACCGCGAGACCGACCGAGCACAGCGAGGCGATGCTCCGCATGCGCCTTGCGAGTTGCACCCGGCGTGCCCCGAGCGCCACCGCCGCACCGTGCGCATCGTGCCGCCGCTCGGGATCCTCCCTACGCCGGCGGCTTCACCCTCGCGAGCTGCGCGTCGTCGATGCTGCGGCGCTCGCGATCCTCCCTACGCCGGCGGCTTCACCCTTGCGCCGCGCTCGGGATCCCTACGCCAGCAGCTTCGCCAGCGTCGAGCCCATCTCCGCCGGCGTCGGCGCGACGGCGATGCCCGCCGCCTTGAGCGCGGCGATCTTGTCGGCCGCGGCGCCCTTGCCTCCGGAGATGATCGCACCGGCGTGGCCCATGCGCTTGCCCGGAGGCGCCGTCTGGCCGCCGATGAACGCGGCCACCGGCTTGTCGATGTTGTCCTTGATGAACTGCGCGGCGCGCTCCTCGGAGTCGCCGCCGATCTCGCCGATCATGAAGATCGACGACGTGCCCGGGTCGTCCGCGAACCACGCGAGCGCGTCGATGAAGTCGGTGCCCTTCACCGGGTCGCCGCCGATGCCGATCGCCGTCGACTGGCCGAGGCCGAGCGCCGTCAGCTGCCCGACGACCTCGTACGTCAGCGTGCCGGAGCGCGACACGACGCCGACGCCGCCCGGCTTGTGGATGTAGCCCGGCATGATGCCGACCTTGCACTGGCCCGGCGTGATCACACCGGGGCAGTTCGGGCCGACGAGCGTGACGTGCGGGTACTCGTTGTCGAGCACGTACTTCACGCGCACCATGTCGCGCGCCGGGATGCCCTCGGTGATCGCGATGACGAGGTCGATGCCCGCGGCCGCGGCCTCGAGGATCGAGTCCGCCGCGAACGGCGGCGGCACGTACACGACGGACGTGTTCGCGCCCGCCTTCTGCACGGCCTCGCCGACGGTGTCGAACATCGGGACCTTCTCGAGGCCCTCGACCTTGCTGCCGCCCTTGCCGGGCGTGACGCCCGCGACGACGCGCGTGCCGTACTCGACCATCTGGCGTGCGTGGAACGCGCCGGCGGAGCCGGACATGCCCTGCACGACGAGGCGGGTGTCGTATCCGACGAGGACGCTCACTTGCTACCTCCGGCCGCCTTCACGGCCTTCTGCGCACCATCGGCCATGTCGGCCGCGGCGACGATGTTCAGCCCGCTGTCCGCGAGCATCTTCTTGCCGAGCTCGACGTTCGTGCCCTCGAGCCGCACGACGAGCGGGACCTTCAGCCCCACCTCCTTCACCGCGGTGATCACGCCCTGCGCGATCGTGTCGCACTTCATGATGCCGCCGAAGATGTTGACGAAGATCGCCTTCACGTCCGGATCGGTCGTGATGATCTTGAACGCGGCGGTGACCTTCTCCGCCGTGGCACCGCCGCCGACGTCGAGAAAGTTCGCCGGCGCGCCGCCGTAGTACTTGATGATGTCCATCGTCGACATCGCGAGCCCGGCGCCGTTGACCATGCAGCCGATGTTGCCCTCGAGCGAGATGTACGAGAGGTCCCACTTCTTCGCCTCGCGCTCCGCCGGGTCCTCCTCGCTCGGGTCGACCCACTCCTCGAGCTCCTTGTGGCGGAACAGCGCGTTGTCGTCGAAGTTGATCTTCGCGTCGAGCGCGAGCACCCGGCCGTCCTTCGTCGTGACGAGCGGGTTGATCTCGAGCATCGAACAGTCCATCTCGTCGTAGCACTTCGTCAGCGTGCGCAGGAACGTCGCGAGCTCCTGCGCGACCTTGCCCGACAGGCCGAGGTTCTTCGCGAGCCGGCGCGACTGCCACTCCTGCCAGCCGGTGCCCGGGTTGATGCCCTCGCGGAAGATCTTCTCCGGGTGCGTCGCGGCGACCTCCTCGATGTCCATGCCGCCCTCGGCGGAGGCCATCACGGTCACGCGCCCGGTGCCGCGGTCGAGCAGCATGCCGAGGTAGTACTCGTGCTCGATCGCGAGGCCCTGCTCGACGAGCAGGCGCTGCACCTTCTTGCCCGCGGGCCCGGTCTGCGGCGTCACGAGCTGCATGCCGAAGATCTGCTTGATCGCGGCCTCGGCGTCGGCGCGCGTCTTCGCCACCTTCACGCCGCCGCCCTTGCCACGTCCGCCGGCGTGGATCTGCGCCTTCACGACCACCACGTCCGTGCCAGCCTGCTGCTGCACGGTCGGCACCGCGGCGATCGCTTCCTCGACGGACATCGCCGGGATCCCGATCGGGACGGGCACCCCGTACTTCCGCAGTAGTTGCTTACCCTGGTATTCGTGGATCTTCACGGTCGCGGTGTAACACGGACCCGGTCTTGAACATCCCGCCGGTCAGGGCCTATCTTCCGCGGGATGGCAAGTGGTGAGCGCGCACGCGTTCTGGTGATCGGCGTCGGCGAAGCGGTGCGTGCCGCGCTCGCCGGCCTCGAGGTGACGCTCGTCGAGACGCTCGATCCGCCGCCGGCGGTGATCGTCGTGGCAGCATCGGCATATACCGCAGCGCAGGCGGACTGGCGCGCGAAGGGCATCGCGGCACCCGCGATCGTCGTCGACGACGAGCACGACGACGAACGCATGCGCACGGTGTTCCGCGCCGGCGCGGTCGACTACGTCGGCGCCGATCGGCTCGCGCGGCTCGAGGTGGCGGTCGCGCGCGAGCTGTCGCGCCGCCAGGATCCGGCGCGCGGCGGCGGCGGCGGCCCGACGAGCTCGTTCTTCGAGGCGATCGTCGACCACCTGCCGTTCGTGCTGTTCGTGAAGGACGCCGAGGAGCTGCGGCTCCAGCACATCAACGCCACGGCGTGCGCGGTGATGGGCGTATCGCTCGAGCAGCTGCGCGGCCTCACCGATCACCAGTACCTGCCGAAGGAGCAGGCCGATCAGTTCCTGATCGACGACCACGAGGTGCTCGCCACCGGGAAGACGAAGGTGATGGAGGAGCAGGCGCGCCACCAGAGCGGCGTCGACCTGTGGTTCCGCACCCGCAAGCTCGCCGTCACCGATCGCGACGGGCGCCGCTACGTCCTCGGCGTCACCGAGGAGTTCACCGCGCAGCGCGTCGCCGAAGAGGCGCTGCGCCTGCACAAGGCCGAGCTCGAGGCGACCAACAAGCGCCTCGAGGAGAACCTCGAGGAGCTGCGCAAGTCGCGCGCGGTGTCGGCGCAGACGCTCGGCAGCTACCAGCAGCGCGCGCTGCAGATGGAGATCATCCGGCAGCAGAACGAGGACCTCGATCGCCTCGCGCACGAGCTCGCGCGGGCGAAGAAGTTCGAGGAGGAGCGCGCGCGTGAGATCGAGGTCGCGGCTCGCCTCAAGAGCGAGTTCCTCGCGAACTTCTCGCACGAGATCCGCACGCCGCTGAACGGCATCCTCGGCTACTGCGAGCTGCTCCTCCGCGAGGAGGGCCAGCGCCTGACGCCGCACGGCCGCCGCGACCTCGGCGTCGTCAAGTCCAACGCGAACACGCTGCTCGCGCTCATCAACGACATCCTCGACCTCTCGAAGATCGAGGCCGGCCACGTCGACGTCGTCACCGAGCGCTTCGAGCTCGCGGGCCTCGTCGACGAGTGCATCGCGACCGTGCGCGAGTACGTGAAGGGCAAGCCCGTCTCGATCCACGCGCAGCTCGGCGACGAGATCGCCGAGGTCGAGACCGACAAGCTGAAGCTGCGCCAGATCCTGCTCAACCTCCTGTCGAACGCCGCGAAGTTCACCGAGACCGGCGAGGTCATCGTGCAGGCGCAGCGCGAGGGCGACTCGCTCGTGCTGCTCGTCGAGGACACCGGCGTCGGGATCCCCGCCGATCAGCTGCCGTACATCTTCGACAAGTTCCGCCAGGTCGACGGCTCGTCGACGCGCAAGGTCGGCGGCACCGGGCTCGGGCTCGCGATCGTGCGCGAGCTGAGCCGCGTCCTCGGCGGCTCGGTCACCGCGACGAGCGCGGTCGGCCGCGGCTCGGTGTTCCGCGTCGTCCTGCGCGACGGCCTCGCCCGCGAGGGTGTGGTGCGCAAGCCGACGACCACCGCGCGCACCCAGGTCGCGCCCGGCACGCTCGTGCTCGTCGTCGACGACGACCCGATGATCCACCAGCTGCTCACCACGGAGCTCGAGCGCGAGGGCATCCAGGTCGTGCTCGCCGAGGACGGCGTGTCGGCGCTGCGGCTCGCGCGCGAGAAGGCGCCCGCCGCGATCGTGCTCGACATCTACCTGCCCAAGCTCGACGGCTGGACGGTGCTGTCGGAGCTGAAGTCGGATCCGGCGCTCGCGCACACGCCCGTGATCATCATCTCCGTGGCCGAGGAGCGCGCGCGGGGCTTCGCCCTCGGCGCCGTCGACTACCTGGTCAAGCCGTTCGAGGCGCAGCGCCTCGCCGGCGTGGTCACGCGCGAGATCGGCGCCGAGCGCGGCGAGATCCTCGTCGTCGACGACGACGCCGACACCTGCGAGCTCGTGTCGCGCCAGCTGCGCGCGGTCGGGTTCACCGTCGCCTCGGCGCGGACCGGCGAGGAGGCGCTCCTGCGCCTGCGCGTCACCAAGCCCGCGCTGATCGTCCTCGATCTGTGCATGCCGGGGATGAGCGGCTTCGAGGTGCTGAGCCAGCTCCGCGCCGAGAAGCACGACGTCCGCGTCGTCGTGCTCACCGGCAAGACGCTGACGCCCGCCGAGGAGCAGATGCTCCAGCACGGCATGGCGCGCGTCGTCCACAAGGACGGCGCGTCGATGGACGAGATCATCGGCGAGGCGAAGCGCCACGTGCTGCGCCAGCGCGAGGCGCAGAAGCTGCCGCGCGTCCTCTACGTCGAGGACTCGGCGCAGAACCGCGACGTCGTGCGCCGCTACCTGCAGGGCGTGTTCGAGGTGCTCGAGGCCGAGGACGGCGAGCACGGGCTCGATCGCGCGCAGCGCGAGGTGCCCGCACTGATCCTCATGGACCTGTCGCTGCCGCGCGTCGACGGCTGGGAGGCGACGCGCCGGCTCAAGGCCGGTCCGCTGCGCGCGATCCCCGTGGTCGCGCTGACCGCGCACGCGAGCCGCGAGGACCAGCAGCGCGCGCGCGCCGCCGGCTGCGACGGCTACCTCACCAAGCCCGTCGATCGCGACCTCCTGATCCAGACGATCCAGGACCACCTGAAGGCCCGCGCGGCGGCGGAGTAGCTACTCGAGCTCGACGACGACGGGCGCGATCTCGTCGGTGCCTGCGGCGCCGGTGGAGATGGTGGAGACGGCGGGGAGATCGAAGCGCACGCAGGTGACCGGGGCGTTGGAGGCGACGCCGGCGGCGACGCACACGGCGCCGGGGCCCGGCGGGACGTTCGCGAACAGCGCGTGGCGGTCGCCGGGCGCGTAGGTCGCGCGGCCCTGCGGCGTGGCGTCGGCGCCGATGCGGTGGAGCTCGGCGACGGCGGCGTCGGGCGCGGCCGCGGCGAGCTCCTCGGCGTCGATCCGCGCGATCGGCTTGGTCGCGACGGCGCGGAACAGCCACGCGGTGGCGGCGCCGGCGAAGCCGCGCCGGGCGTGCGCGATCACCTCGACGGTGCGGCCGCCGGGCGGGTCCCAGCGCAGCGGCGCGTTCGCCGCGGGCGTGAGGCGCCGGAACGCGTCGCCGGTGCGGCCCGCCGTGCCGAGGACGCGCGCGCCGCTCGGCAGCCAGCCGATGTGAAACGTCTGGTCGCGCTCGATCGGCGCGCGCACCGTCCACGCCGCGGCGCCGACCGGGTAGCGCACGAACACCGTCGCGTCGTCGCCGGCGCCGCCCTCGACGGTGCCGACGATCGGCGCGGTCGCGGCGAGCACGACGAGGAGGTCGGCCGGCTCGCGGCCCGGCCGCGAGCGCAGCTCGCCGCGCTGCACGACGAGGACGTCGGCCGGCGCGGCCACCGGCACCGGCAGCGAGCGCAGGTCGCCGCGCTGCGCGATGATCGCGGCGCCCGGCTCGGCGTGCACGGCGAAGCGCCCGTCGGCGTCCGCCTCGACGAGGTGCCCGCGCACCGTGCGCGGATCCGTATACACGCGCCGCGGATCGCCGGCGAGCTCGCCGGTCCACGCGACGACGAGCGCGCGCGGCGCCGGTCCACCGCCGGGGCCGATCACCGTCCCGCGCCGCAGCGGCGCCTCGCTCGGCGGGCGCATCGGCGGCGCGTCGCGACCGAGCCGCGCGTGGACCTCGGCGAAGTCGCCGCGCGCGAACGCGATGCGCGCGCGCAGCTCGTCGAGCTCGCGCTCGATCGCGGGCGCCCGCCGCGCCAGGTTGCCGCGCGCGAGCGCCTCGCCGGCGGAGCGCGCCGCGAACAGCGCGTCGTCGAGCGCGCGCTCGTCGCCGCGCCGCAGGTAGAGCGACGCCTCGAGCGCGTGCGCCGCCGCGAGTCGCCCCGCCGCGCCGGCCGCCTCGAAGCCGCGCCGGGCCTCGGCGAGTGCCCCGAGCGCGTTCGCGTATGCCTCGCTCGCCTGCGCGCGCCCGCCCGCCGCCGCCAGCCCGAGGTACGCGCGCGCATCGAGCAGCGCGACCTCGGCGCCGAGCATCGACGGGCCGTCGCCGGATGCGCCCCGCGCCTCGGCGCGCGCGTACGTGTGCAGCGACGTCAGCTCCTCGTGCAGCGCGCCCGGCCGCGGCGCCGACGCGCCCTCGCCGGGCTGCACGAGCTCGACGAGCGACGCCGCGTACAGCCCGATGCGGGCGCGCGCGATCAGCCGCTGGTCGCGCGGCTCCCCGACGGCGAGCGCCTTCTTCCACGCGGCGCGCGCGGCCGCCAGCTCGTCGCGCCGCAGGTGCTCGTCGCCCGCCGCGACCAGCGCCTCCGCGGCCAGCGGCGGCCACGCGAGCTCGCCGGCCTCGCGCTCGAGCGCCGCCACGGCCTCGTCGAGCCGCGCCTCCTTCCCGATCGTCCACGCGCGCCCGAGCGCCGCGATCGCCTGCGCGCGCCGGCCACCCGGCAGCGACGGCGGCGGCGCCTCGCGCCCGTCGCACGCCGGCGGCGGCAGCACGAGCGCGAGCTCGACCCCGTCGAGGATCGGCGAGGTCGGCGACGTCGCCTCGCCAGGCGAGGAGGTCGGCGAGGTCGCCGTCGAGCCCGGCGACGCCGTCGAGGCCGTCGAGGTCGGCGACGCCGTCGAGGCCGTCGAGCCTGGCGCGGCCGGCGACGCGAGCTGCGCGGCGGCCGCGGCGCGGTCGCGCGCGGCGGTGAGGCAGGCGGTCCGGCGCTCGCGCTTCGCGCTGCCGGCCGAGCCGTCGCGGCACGCGGCGTCCCAGCTCGCGGCCCAGCGCTTGCGGT
>JAHBVW010000046.1 GCA_019637375.1 Deltaproteobacteria bacterium
CAGCCACAAAAGTGCCGTGTCCCGACGGCCACGCCGGGGAGCAACTCGATGCCACCCTTGGCATCGAGGCATGGCGCGTCCGCTGCACCGCGACGCCGCCGATGAAGAACCTCTGGCTGCCCGTCATGTCGGTCATGGTCGCGTCGGGTACGAGCGCGGCGCTCCCACCCAACGCACCGGCCCACCTGCGCCCCGGCGCGAACCACAACACCGGCGACGGCGGCTTCGTCGCCAGCCAGGGTCGCGCGCCCAGGCCCGGCGAGGAGAAGCTGCGCATGCGCGAGCACTTCCTCGCCGTGCGGGCGCGGCTCGCCGCGGCGAAGGCGACGCGGCCCGACCTCGAGGCGAAGCGCCGGAAGATCCTCGCGCACCTCGACGCCTACATCGCGAAGGGTACGACGCCCGACAACTCGAAGCTGCCGTGGCGCACGCCGGTGTTCATCGACGAGCACGACACGATCTGCGCCGTCGGCTACCTGATCGAGCAGACCGCCGGGCGCCCGCTCGCCGACAAGATCGCGTCGACGCACCGCTACAGCTACATCGAGGACATCGCGAAGGACCTGCCCGAGGTGCGCGCGTGGGTCGCGGAGTCGGGCTTCACCCTCGAGGAGCTCGGCCAGATCCAGCCCGGCTACCCCGGCCCCGACGTGCTCCTGTGGGCGCACGCGAAGTTCGAGGACGAGGAGGGCAAGGCCGTCACCGACGGCGCGTTCGAGCACAAGGGCGTCGGCGGCGCGCTCGCGAAGGGCAAGCTCGACGGCGCGTGGGTCGCGAAGGGCAAGGAGGGCCAGCTCCTCGGCAAGGGGACGTTCGCGCGCGGCAACGGTGCGTGGACGAGCTTCCACGCGAACGGCAAGAAGCTCGCCGAGGGCAACTTCGTCGCGAACGCCCCCACCGGCGCGTGGCGCTTCTATCACGAGAGCGGCAACCTCGCCGCCGAGGGCAACTTCGTCGCCGGGCAGCGCGCCGGCGCGTGGCGCTTCTACTACGACACGCCGAAGCCGACGCCGATCGCGACCGGGCGGTTCCGGACCGACGGCTACGTCGACGGCACGTGGATGCACTACGACGTCAAGGGCAAGCTCCTCGCGACGACGCGCAAGGACACGCCCGAGGCGTGGACCGAGGGGTACCGGAAGTCGCGCCCCCTGTTCTGGAACGTCGGCTACCTGATCGACGTCGCGCCCGCCGCGGACCGCATCGCGCACCAGATCCACGCCGGCACGATGGAGGGCGCGTCGGAGGCGCGGCTCGACACGCTCGCGCTCGACGGCGAGCGCATCTACCTCCGGGGCGAGCGCGTGTTCGACACCGAGGGGTACGCCCTGTCGCCGATCGACGTCCCGCTCATGCCCGCGATGTGGCGCGCCGACGACTGCAAGTGGAGCGCGACGCGGAAGAAGTTCGCGCGCCGCGGCGACGTGTCGGCGCTCAACGGCCTCATCTCCGAGGACGCCACCGACGAGGCGTGCGCGCCGGCGCAGCTCATCACCGGGGAGCGCGCCCGGAAGATCGGCGTGATGGTCGCGTCGATGGCGGAGGTGCGCAGCGCGACGCCGGAGTTCATGACCAAGGTCACACTCGACGAGGAGCACGCCGAGGACCTGCCCGAGGTCCTCGCGAAGAACATGACGCTCGACATCACCTGGCCGCACGTCGACGGCCGCTTCAACCAGGTGTTCGCGACGTTGCCCGGCTACTCGCGCTGGTACTGATCCACGCGGTACTCTCCGGGGCATGGCCACCCGGGGTTACGCCGCACTCCTGTGCACGCTCGTCGCTTGCGGCGGCGACGGCACCGACGACGTCACGAAGTCGAAGGACCTGCTCGGTCGCTGGGCGCACGCCAGCGGCGGCACGATGCCCGCGCAGAAGGTGACGTTCGACGACGATCCGATCGCCGGCTTCACGTTCACGATCACGCTGTCGGCCGCGAGCTTCACGAGCGGCACGTTCGAGGTGCTCAACGACGGCGGCGCCGTCCTCCTCTACCCGGCGGACCCGGCGGCGACGACGTGGTGCGCGCCGGGCGCGTCGTTCGACGGCGAGAACATCTGCTTCGCCGACTTCGACACGCGCTGCGAGCAGTTGCCCGGACGGGCGGGTGTGAGGTCGCCGCTCAGCGGCTGCTTCGCGCCGGACTGATCGCATGAACATGTGCGCCATCTACACGGCGGTGCCGCCGCCGACGCCCGAGGAGCAGGTCCGCCTGGCGCGCGAGAACGAGGGGAAGGTGTACGGAGCGCACCGCTGCACCGTCGGGCGACGCGGCATCGCCGAGCTCGTCGCGATGATCGCGCCGCGCAGCCGTGCGGCGCTCGCGCAGGCGATCCTCGAGCGCGACCTGTGGGGCTTCCTCACACCGGCGGCCTCGCGCGGCAACCACGCGGCGACGCTCGCGCGCGCACACGAGGACCTCGCGGTGCCGATGCCGCTGTGGCCGATGTGCATCGAGCTCGCGTGCCTCGTCGGCGCGGAGCCCGCGCGCTACCTCGGCAACAACCTCGCGATGCTGCCGCCGGAGCTCGTCGACGACGCCGTCGATGCGCTCGCGACGCACGAGGAGGCGAGCGAGGTCGCGACGTACATCAACGAGTTCCTGCGCAAGGCGCAGCGCCGGCGCGACGCCGTGCTCCTGCACTGGGACCTCAGGTAGCGCGGGTCGCGCGCGCGAGGGCGGCGATCGCGTCGTCGCCGAGCGGCACCGGCTCGAGGAGCGCGCGGTCGCACTTGATCTCGCGCGCACCGTCGGCGAGCACGAAGAAGTGGCCGGTCGGCTGCGTCGCGAGGCGCGCCGCGACGTTCGGATAGCTCGCGAGGAGGTTGCGCATCTTCTCGATCGCGCGGTCCTGCGAGACCTTGCCGACGAGCCACGTGTGGACGAGGTCGCGCGCCTTGTAGTCGAAGTCGCCCGGGTTCTGCGTCGCGAGCAGGATGCCGATGCCGCCCGAGCGCGCGCGCTTCAGCAGATCCAGCATCGGCTGCTTCGTCGGCGGGTTCGCCGTCGCGGGGACGTACGCGTCGGCCTCGTCGAAGAACGCCGCGGCCTGGAGCGACCTCGCCGGGCGCGTGCGCGCGAGGCGCGCGATCTCGATGATCAGGCGCGACATCCAGAACTGCAGCACGGCGACGTCGGTGAGCGCGCCCGTGTGGAGGATCGTCAGGCGCGGGCGCGTGCCGGTCGCAGGCAAGAGCGCCGCGACGTCGAGCGCCTCGCCCTCGCCGACCACGAGCGCGCTGCGCTGGATCGACAGCGACTGGAGGTCCTCGGCGAGGGGCGCGAAGAAGCGCTGCAGCGGGCCGACCGCGGCGAGCAGCTCCGGGTCGGGGCGCTGGATCGTGTCGCGCAGGACGTCGAGCGTGACCTCGCGATCCATCGCGTGGAGCTGGATCGCGCACTGCAGCACCGACTCGCGCTTCTGGAAGCTGCTCCCCGAGCCGTAGCCCATCATCGCGGCGAGGCCGCCGGCGGCGAACTGCGCGAGCTGCTCGCGGTCCTGCGTCGACGCGTCGGCGAGCGCCGGGATCACCGGGATGCGCAGCGGGCGGCCGTGCGCGTTGCCCGGCGTGAACAGCGCGACGTCGATCCGCGCGCGCAGCGCCCGCCGGCGCTCGGCGTGCTCGCCGGGCGCGTCCCACCAGGCCGGGTCGGCGTAGCGCGCGAGGTTGCCCTTGCGATCGACGAGCAGCACGGACACCGAGCGCTCGAGCAGCTGCTCGACGACGCCGAGCGCGGCGGTCGTCTTGCCGCTGCCCGTCGTGCCGAGGAACGCCAGGTGCTGCGTGATCGGCCCGACGGGGAGGAACACCGGCTCGGCGCGCGCCGAGCTGGTGACGCCGAGGCGCACCTGCGCCGGATCGAACACGGCGATCGGCTGGCTGACGAGGCGCGGCGCCGCCTTCGCCGGGAGCCGCGGCTCCGGGATCGGCGCCGTGTTCTGCCGCCCGATCGGGCGCGGCACGCTGTCGAGGTCGAGGATCGCGCGCACGAACGCGAGGTGCGCGATCGGCCGGTTGCGCAGCCGCCACTCCGTGAAGTGCTGCGGGTGCGCGGCGCCGGCGCTCCGGGCCGCGACGACCGCGCGCAGCTGGCGCTCCTCGAGGACGACCGTACGGCCGCCCGCCTGCACGAGCTCGCCGATCTGCCGCATCGTCTTGGACTTGGGCTTGAACTGAAAGTCCGAGTTGCGCAGCGCGACCGCCACGACGCCCGTCTGCGCGAGCGCGCGCAGCGCCTCGAGCTGCTGGCCGAGGTGGCCGCCCTGCGCGCCGCCGTTGCACAGCTCGAGCACGCGCCGCACGATCGCCTTCCCCTCGACGGTGAGGCGCTCGCCGTCGCGCCGCACGGTCAGCTCGAGCCCGAGCTCGTCGGCGACGCCGCGCATCGCCTCGCCGACGAGGTCGAGCACGCCGGCGTCGTCCTCGGGGAGGCCGCCGGAGGCCGACAGGGCGTCGTTCCAGACACGGTCGAGGTCGACGGCGAGCGGAGGAGGAGGAGGAAGAGGAGGCGCGGCGACCGGGCCGCTGCCGTTCGCGACGGCCCCGCTCGCGATGCACTGCTCGTGGAAGTCGCGGAACCGCGCGATCGCGTCGCGTGCGCGGAAGTTGTGGACCGCGTCGATCTGCTCGGGCGCGAACGGGTACAGCGGCTCGTCGTCGCGGATCGCGACGTCGAACGTCGTGTACAGGTGATCGAGGCGGCGGATCAGCATCGCCTCGATCTCGCCGCGCTCGCGCTGGCTCGCGAGCCGCACCGGCACCGGGTCGCGCTCGAGCCGATCGATCAGCGAGCGCGACAGGTGCGGCTTGAGCGCGGTGTAGACGTCGTCGAGGCACGAGATCACGACGATCGACGACGGCACGGCGTCGGCGATGCCGCGCAGCACGTCGATCGCCTGCTGCATGCGCAGCACGCTCTTGCCGTCGGGCACCGTGTCCTCGACCTGATCGATCAAGAGGACGAGCGACGCGAGCTGCAGCTCGTAGATCATCGAGCCGAGCTGGCGGATCGTCCGCACCGGGTCCTCGGGCTGGTCGCGCGCGGCGAGGCCGCCGAGGACCTTCGTGTCGTACGCGTGGAGCGGCTCGCAGCGCAGGAAGCGGACGACGCGGCGCCCGAGCGCGGGGTCGCGCCGCTGCAGCAGCAACAGCGCGTGCACGAGGTCGGCCTCGAGGTGCGCGAGCCCCTCGGTGCGCAGGATGCGGTCGACCATCCCGCCGATCAGATCGCACAGCTCGTCGGGGGCGAGCACGGCATCGCGCAGGCGGGCGAGCTCGTCGCGCGGGAGGTCGGCGTGGCCCTCGGCGAGCCCGTCGGACAGGTACAGGAGGCTCGACTCGGCGAACGCGGGCGCGTCGTAGGGCCGCTCGAGCGAGTCGATGAAGTTGCGCAGCACGTAGCGCGCGTAGTCGCCGACCTCCGACGACATCTGCATGTAGCCGACGTAGCCGAGCCGCTGCGCGTGGACCTGGTTGCGCAGCGCGCGCAGGAGGTGCGTCTTGCCCGCGCCGGAGTCGCCGAGCACGAGGAGCGTGCGGCCGTGGCCGTGCTGGTGCTGCTCGGGCGTCGTCGCGCGGACGAGCATGCGGTGGAACACCTCGCGCGCCTCGGCGTGGATCGCCTCGACGTCGAACGGATCGCGCTCGTGGATCTGCGAGCCGTGCGCGACCGACGAGAACACCTCGGGCCCGTCGGGGCGGCAGAACGCGACGGCGCGCGGGTCCTGGCCGATCGCGGGCGGCGGCTCGAACAGCTCGCGCAGGCGGCGGCGCGCGTCGCGCTCGACCTGCGTCGACGTCCGCTCGAGCGATCGCCCGGCGAACACCTCGTCCATCACGCGCACGAGCATGCGCTCGAGGTCGCGCAGCGGCGCCGCGTTGCGCGTGTGCTGCTCGACGAGGCGCGCGAGCGCGACGCCGCGCCACGGCGTGGCATTCGCGTAGCCGAACGCGCCGGCGTCGTCGCGGTGCGTGCGCAGGAAGCGCTCGACCTCGTCGGGCGTCGCGCAGTCGTCGCCGAACGACTCGTAGCTCGGCAGGACCTGGAAGTACTTCGGCGCGGCGAGCGCGACGAGGTCCGTCGCGCGCGCGAGCTCGTCGGCCTCGGCGACGCCGTCGGCCTCGATCGCCGTGTGCGCGACGCGCAGGCAGTCGTCGAGCAGCGCGAGCTGCGTGAGCACGGCGAGCCCGACGCGCGAGCCCTCGAGGTCGGCGCGCAGCGTCGCGATCGCCTCGGCGCGCGCGGCGTCGCGCAGGCTGTGGTCGATCGTCTGCGTCACGCGCTTCAGCCACGTGGCGAGCTCGGCGCGATCGAGCGCGGCGATCGCGGTCACGCTCCGCCCTCCGGTGCGGTGCGGACGATGAAGTGAAAGCTCGCACCGTCGGTCGTCGTCTCGGAGGCGGCGACCAGCGCCGGGTCCATCGCGGCGACGAGGTCCGCGCGCGCGAGGGCGAGCTCGCCGGCGCGGTGCGCCGCGACGAGCCGCGCCTTGAAGTCGCCGAGCGACAGCGCCGCGTAGCCGGGCGCGCGGCGGAGCTCGTGCCACACCGCGGCGATGAACACCTTGCGCTCGCCGAACGTGCCGGCGCGCGCGCGCCCCGCGAGCTCGCGCACGGCGTCGAGGAACGGCCGCGGGCCCGCCGCGGCGAGCGCCCTGCCCTCGCACCAGAGCCGCACGAGCCCGACCTTCACGAGCGCGAGCTCCTGGCGCGGCGCACCGACGGCGGCGGCCGCGCAGCGCCGGACCTGGCGCTCGAACGACGCCGGATCGCTCCCGAGCACGCGCGCGAGGAAGTGCGCGGCGATGTCGCCGGGGCAGCGCTTCGGCTTGCCCAAAAGGCCGAGCTCGCGCCACACGTACGCGTCGCGCAGCGCCGGCGCCGACGGCGGCGGGCCGTCGGTCCACGCGCCGAGCGAGCGCGCCGCGACGGCGGACCACCACAGCGCGGCGTCCTCGAAGCGCGCGAGCAGCTTGTCGTCCGCCGCGAGGCCGAGCCCGAGCGCGGGCAGCGTGCGCCCGGCGAGCTGATCCCACGTCTTCGCGGCGTGGCGGCCGATCGCGGCGGCGAGCTGGCCGCGGTCGACGAGCCGGTACCTGTCGTCGAGCACGCTGCGCGCGCGCAGCTCGGCGATCGCGCGCTCGAGGTGCCCGCGCCACGCGGCCTCCGTCAGCGTCGGCGGCGCGTAGCGCACGAGCGGCGCCGCGAGCTCGGCCGCGCTCGCGGGCTTCGCCGCCGCGAACGCGCGGGCGATCACCAGCGCCTCGATCCGCTCGGGGATCACGCGTGCTCCGTCACGAGGCCCCGAACATCGCACGGGTCGGGGCTCGCCGCGGTCACGCCGTCAGGTGCTCGTACAGCGCGATGCCCGCGATCCCGGGGTTGCCGAGGAGGCGGCGCGCGACGGCGCCGACGGTGCCGAGCCGGTCCGCGGCGCGGCGCGCGAAGGCGGCCAGGTCGCCGACGCGGGCGTCGCCGAACGTGTAGTAGCGCAGCGCGCGGCCCTCGGCGGAGGCGGCGAGCCACTGGATCACCGCCTTCTGCGCGGGGTCGCCGAGGAAGACGCCGCAGCCCCAGTTGCCGCTCGCGACGTCGCGCGGCGCTCCCCCATGTCCGTCACGCGTGAAGCCGATGCGCGCCTTGTCGAGCTCGCGGCGGATCGAGCTCTCGCTGTACTGGCTCGCCTTGCCGGCGCGGCGGTAGTCGATCGCGTCGATCGCGCACACCGTCACGTCGGGCGTGCCGTCGGCGGCGCGCGCGCACGGATCGCGGAAGTCGCCGCCGTAGCGCAGCGAGCCCGCGTAGCCGCGCGTCGTCGCGAAGCGCTCGGCGCCGTGCAGCACGATCGCCTCGTGCGGGCCCATGCGCGGCGACACGGCGAGGCCCGCGAGCAGCTCGGGCGACACGGCGAACCGGATCTCCTCCTGCACGCAGCCGCCGCTGAGCACGCCGCCGCCGAGGTACGCGTTCGCGAAGTCGATCTGCACGCAGCCGTCGGCGTCCTCGATCGCGCCCGACGCGCGCACCTCGAGCGGCTGCAGCGGCGACTCGTCGCCGTCCCACGCGTGCGGCGCGCCGGCGAGGCGCCGGATCTCGACGGTGCCGCGCGGCGCCTCGTCGGCGATGCGGTCGAAGTACTGCAGGATGCAGCGCAGCTTCGCGAGCTCCTGCGGCGCCGTCGACGCGAGCAGCGGGCCGCCGTCGACGTCGCACATCGCGCCCTCCCGGCGCGGCAGGTCGCCCATCAGGATCCGCGCGACGCACGCGGCCGCCTGCGCGCGCGGCAGCGCCGTCGTCGCCGCGGTGCCGGCCTCGTGCGGCGCGGGCGGCTCGGGGAGCTCGCCGCTCGCGCGCACGACGGCCGGGAGGATGTGCTCGCGGAGGCGCTGGCCGAAGCCGGCCTCGCGGGCGGCGAGCGCGCGCAGCCCGTCGAGCCGCAGCGGGTAGCCGGCGCGGCGCTCGCGCTGCTGCTCGACCTCGTCGATCGACATCGACATCATCGCGGCAACTATATGCGAGGCCGGCTCACCGCGCGAAACGGTGGTATGGGGCTCCATGGATCTTCCCGAGGGCAGGCGCGTCGTGGTCGCCGAGTACGGCGCCGATCCGATGCACGCGATCGCCGAGCACACGTCGATCGAGCCGATGCCGGTGCCCGACCCGTCGGCGCTCGGGCCGCGCGACGTCCTCGTCGAGATCCGCAGCGCCGCGGTCGGCTGGGTCGACCTCCTCATGACGAGCGGGCAGTACCAGCACATGCCCGAGCCGCCGTACACGCCGGGCCTCGAGTACGCGGGCACCGTCGCGTGGGCCGGCGCCGAGGTCGCGGACCTGCGCGCCGGCGATCGCGTGCTCGTCGACGGCTTCTCCGCCGGTCCGCGCTCGCACGGCGCGTACCGGCGCTACGGCGGCTTCGCGACGTACGGCGTCGCCCCGCGCGAGGCCGTGATCGCGATCCCCGGCGAGCTGTCGTTCGACGAGGCGTGCAACCTCCTCGGCAACTACGAGACCGCGTACCACTGCCTGTTCGCGCGCGGCCAGCTTCGTGGGGGCGAGACCGTGCTCATCCACGGCGCGTCGGGCTCGACGGGTCTCGCCGCCGTGCACCTCGCGAAGCTCGCGGGCGCGACGGTGATCGCGACCGGCCGCTCGGAGGCCAAGCTCGCCGCGGTCGCCGCGCAGGGCGCCGACCACACGATCCACATCGCCGGCCCCGACGGTGCGACGCGCCCGTTCCGCGACGACATCAAGGCGATCACCGGCGGCGCCGGCGTCGACGTCGTGTACGACGGCGTCGGCGGCGAGATCTCCGTCGAGTCGCTGCGCTGCGTGAAGTTCGGCGCGCGCTTTCTCATCGTCGGCTGGGCGGCGACGCCGTTCGTCGCGCGCGGCCGCGGCCAGCGCGGCGCACCGAACGCGAACCAGCTCCCGACGAACCTCATCATGATGAAGGGCCTCTCGGTGCTCGGCTGCCCGACGGCGATCTCCACCGTCGAGGATCCGGCGCTGCGCCCGCCCCGCCTCGCGCAGATCCTCGCGTGGGCCGAGGCCGGCAAGATCCGCCCGCACGTCTCGCACACGTTCCCGCTCGCGGACTACCGCGAGGCGATGCGCGCGAAGTGGCGCGGCGACGTGCTCGGCGGCTGCGTGCTTCACCCGTAAGCTCGGGGCATGGACCCGACGCCCGACGACCTCGTCGCCCTCCTCAACAAGCACCGCGGCGGCCTCGAGCTCGCGTTCGGCCTCACGTTCACGCGGGCCTCGCCCGACGAGGTCGCGTGCGAGGTGCCGGTGACCGCGGCGGTCACGCAGCCGTACGGCCTCGTGCACGGCGGCGTGTACTGCGCGATCGTCGAGACGCTCGCGAGCTCGGGCGCCGCGATCCACGCGATGCCGCGCGGTCAGACGACGGTCGGCCTCGAGAACACGACGTCGTTCGTGCGCGCCGTGCGCGCCGGGAAGCTCGTCGCCGTCGCGCGCCCCGTGCACCGCGGGCGTCGCTCGCAGGTGTGGACCGTCGACGTCCACGACGGCGAGGGTTCGCTCGCGGCGACCGGCCGCGTGCGCATGCTGTGCCTCGAGCCCGGCGCCGCGATCGCCGGCGAGCAGGTCGCGGTCAAGACCTGACCCGCCGCTACTCGCAGCGGTACTCGACGGTGACCGGCGCTTCCCATCCGTCGATCGCGAGCAGGCGGCCGTCGCGGTCCCAGCGGTACGTCCACGGCCTGCCGCCGTCGTCGCGCCGCACGATCAGCCCCGCCGCGTCGCGCGTGAAGCGGGCGCCGCCGTCGGGCTGCCCGAACATCGTCGACGCCACCGCCTGCACCACCCCGCGCGCGTCGCGCGACAGCGTGCACACGTGGCTCTCGTCGATCTCGAACCTCGTCATCCGTCCGCCGTCGACCGTCGCGCGGTGCTCGGAGATGTCGGTGCGGTAGGTGACGACGCCGCCCTCGCGCGCGACCTCGATCGCCGTCTCGCGATCCGCGTTGCCCCACGCGATCTCCGTCAGCTGCCCGGCCCCGTCGTAGCGATAGCTCGTCGCGACCGCGAGGTGCTGCACCTCCGCGAGCCGCCCCGCCGCGTCGTACCCGACCTTCATCACGTCGCTGCCCCACTGCACGCGGCACGGGCGGCGCTCCGCCGCGAGCGGCGCGGGATCCGGCGGGCACCCGTGCTGCGCCCACAGCACCGAGCGCGGCGCCTGCGTGCGCAGCACGACGCACAGTGGCCCATCGGGGTCCGCGATCGGCGCGACCGGCGCGGGCGCGACCGGAGCCGGCGCCGGTGCGGGGCGCGGCGGCCCGCCGCACGCCGCGAGCGCGGACAGCACCACGAACGTGTCCGTCCGGCGGGCGATCGTCATGCTCCCGACGATCGCACTGTTGTCAGGCTGCCAACAGGCCTTGCGCGACTTACCGACCGGTTGGTAGGCAGTGAGGCGTATGTTATGCAGATCCCATGGGAGACAAGCGCTACCGGGAGATCCTCGAGCGCGCCGCGCGCCTGATCTACCGGCACGGCTACGAGGCCACGAGCATGCAGGACATCGCGGAGTCCTGCGGCCTCACCAAGGCCGGCCTCTACCACCACATCAGGACGAAGGAGGCGCTGCTCCTCGCGATCATGGACTACGGCATGGACCTGTTCGAGGAGATGGTCCTGGCGAAGGTCGGGGACATCGCGGATCCGGTCGCGCGGCTGCGCGAGTGCATGGCGCGCAACCTCGCGCTCGTCACGCACGACCCGAGCAAGGAGGTCACGATCATCCTCCACGAGCACCAGACGCTCACCGGCGCGGCGCAGCGGCAGATCAACGCGCGCAAGAAGCGCTACGTGCGCTTCCTCGAGGGCTCGTTCCGCGAGGCGATCGATCGCGGCCAGATCCGCGCGGTCGATCCGAAGATCGCGGCGTTCAGCTTCCTCGGCACGGTGCTGTGGACCTACAAGTGGTACCGCGCCGACGGCGCGATCACGCCGCGGCGGCTCTCGGACGGGATGATCGACCTGTTCTTCGACGGGCTGCGCCGATGACGGAGGCACCGTGAAGACGCGCATCGGCATCGACGCGCTCGGCGTCGCCGTCCCGCGCCGCTACGTCGAGCTCGCGGACCTCGCGTCCGCGCGCGGCGTCGCGCCCGAGAAGTACCTGCGCGGGCTCGGCGTGCGCGAGATGGCCGTCGCCGAGCCCGGCGAGGACACCGTCGCGCTCGCGGCCCTCGCGGCGCGGCGCGCGCTCGCGGCGAGCGGGATCGATCCGCGCGACCTCGGAATGCTCGTCGTCGGCACCGAGACCGGCGTCGATCACGCCAAGCCGGTCGCGTCGTACGTGCACGGCCTCCTCGAGCTGCCGCGCGCGATGCGCGTGTACGACACCCAGCACGCCTGCTACGGCGGCACCGCCGGCCTGATGGCCGCGGTCGAGTGGATCGCGTCGGGCGCCGCCGGCGATCGCGCCGCGCTCGTCGTGTGCTCCGACGTCGCGCGCTACGGCGTCGGCACGCCGGGCGAGCCGACGCAGGGCGCCGGCGCCGTCGCGATGGTCGTGGCGACGAACCCCGCGCTCGTCGAGCTCGACGTCGGCCTGTCGGGGGCCGCGAGCACGCACGTGCACGACTTCTGGCGCCCGCTCGGCGCGCGCGAGGCGCAGGTCGACGGGCACTACAGCGTGCAGTGCTACCTCGACGCGCTCGCCACCGCGTACCGCGGCTGGAAGGCGATCGCCGTCGAGCGCGACGTCGTGCGGCCCGGCGGCGTCGTCAGCGAGCGCCTCGCGCGCATCTGCTACCACGTGCCGTTCTGCAAGATGGCGCGGAAGGCGCACCAGCACGTGCGCCGCTGCGACCTCGAGGATGCGAGCGCGCCGTGGGACGTCGCGCAGGAAGAGGCGCGCGCGGACGCGTCGTTCGCCGCGCAGGTCGAGCCGTCGCTCGGCGCGTGCACGCGCGTCGGCAACATCTACACCGGCTCGCTCTACCTCGGCCTCGCGGGCCTCCTCCACGCGGACGCCCGCGACCTCGGCGGCAAGCGCATCGGGCTGTTCTCCTACGGCAGCGGCTGCACGAGCGAGTTCTTCTCCGGCGTCGTCGCGGCGCGCGCGGCGGAGCGCATCGCGCGTGCGGCGATCGACGACGTCCTCGCGGCGCGCGAGCGGATCTCCGTCGCCGAGTACGAGCGGATCATGGCGCTGCCTGCGACGAGCCCGCTCGGCGCCGCGCCGACGGACGGATACCGCTTCGTCGGTGTGAGCGGGCACCAGCGGCAATACGCGCGCCCGCCTGCGTGATCCATGCGATCATGAGAGCGTGAGCCCCGCGTGGCTGCTCGTGATCGTCACCGGCTGCACCGCCGCACAGCGGACGGCCATCTTCGAACGCGACATGGACTTCGACGACCGCGGACCGGCGGGCGTAGGCGAGGAGGTCGCGAAGTCGTCGGAGGACAAGGCGGACAAGGCGGACGATCCGGTCCTCGGCGCGCGCTCGGTCACGTTCACCGCGGACGTGCCGGTGCGCGCGGAGCCGTCGGCGGCGTCGGCGCGGATCGGCGTCGTCGGGCGCGATGCGCGCGCGCGGCCGCTCCGGGCGAAGCCGCCGGGCGGCGGCTGCGAGCGGCGGTGGATCGAGATCGCGCCGCGCGGCTGGGTGTGCGAATCCAACCTCGGCCCGACCTCCGACGCTCCGAGCGAGGGTGCGCCGGTCGCACTCGACGACGCGACCGCGCCCGAGCTCGGCAAGTACGGCCGCGTGCACGGTAGTGCGTGGGTGTTCGACGGCCGCGAGGACCTCGAGGCGGAGCGCGGCCGCGCCATCGACGTCTCGACGACGGTGCGCTCGACGGGCGTGGTCGGCTACCGCGGCGCGCGCTACTGGACGACGAGCAACGACGCGTACATCCAGACGAAGTGGATCACGCCGTTCGTGCCGTCGGACTTCCACGGCGTCCCGATCCGCGACGGCGAGCTCCGCGTCGCGTGGGCGCACAAGGCCGGCTCGCCGAAGAGCGCCGTGCCGCTGCGCGCCAGGCCGCGGCCCGACGCGCCGGTCGTCGGCCACCTCGATCCGCGCGCGCAGGTCGACGTGCTCGAGACGTCGCCCGACGGGCGCTTCGTGCGCATCGGCGAGGCCGGCTGGGTCGCGCGCGCGAACCTGCGCATGCCGGTGGTCACCACGCCGCCGGAGGGTGTGGGCGCGAACGAGCACTGGTTCGACATCGACCTCGACGAGCAGACGCTCGTCGCGTACGAGGGCGCGCGCCCGGTGTACGCGACGCTCGTGTCGTCGGGGCGGTCCGGATTCAAGACGCCGCCGGGCATCGCGCGCATCGAGTCGAAGCTGCGCATGACGACGATGGTCGGCACCCAGCCCGGCGACGAGTATTCGATGGCCGACGTGCCGTGGACGATGTTCTTCGACGGCTCGCTCGCGATGCACGGCGCGTACTGGCACGACGGCTTCGGAGATGTGCGCAGCCACGGCTGCGTCAACCTCGCACCGCGCGACGCCCGCATCCTCTACGACTTTGCCTCGCCCGACGCGCCGCCCGGCTGGACCATCGTGTATCCCGACGCGAAGTCGCCGGGATCGCTGATCCGCTTCCGCGGCAAGCCGTAGCGCAGCGGAGGTCAGACAAAGCTGACGGGTTCTGTCACGAGCACGGGGTACCCCGTGGGTATGTCGAATCTACGTCCCGCAGGTCATCACACGATCACGCCGGCCTTCATCGTCGCCGGAGCCGGCAAGGTCATCGGCTTCCTCGAGAAGGCGTTCAACGCAAAAGTCGTCGATCGCTACGACGGCCCCGACGGCCGCCTCATGCACGCCGAGGTCATGATCGGCGACAGCGTCGTCATGTGCGGCGAGCCGACGGGCGACATGGCGGCGATGCCGGCGGCGTTCTCGTACTACGTCGCCGACGGGCCCGCCGTCGACGCCGCGTACCGGCGCGCGCTCGAGACGGGCGCGAAGTCGCTCACGCAACCGAGCGACCAGCCGTGGGGCTATCGCTCGGCGAGCGTGGAGGACGGCGGCGGCAACCACTGGACGATCTGCGCCGTGGTCGAGATCGTGTCGCGCGAGGAGACGCTGCGCCGCATGGCCGCGAAGCCCAGGGGCTAGCGCCGGCAGACCGCCCGGCGCCGGCCTCGACACGCCGATCCATTGGCGCGATGCTCGGTGGAGGCCCACCGTGGAACGAGTCGAGCTCGACGCCTTCCTCGCTGCACCGATCGGTCGCTTCCACGCGAGCGGCCCGCTGCTGCTGTGGGCGTGGTCGCCGGAGCTCGTCGGGCTCTCGCACTTCGGCCGCGTGACGACGGCCGACCTCCCGCTCCTGCGCGCCGGCGCGGAGATGCCGTTCCATGCGTCGCTCGCGCGGCCGTATACGGCGATCGTCGACTCGTCGCGCCTCGTGCACCTCGATCCCGACGTGTTCGCGTACCTGACGGAGCACCTGCTCGCCGTGCGCACCGCCGGGGCCGCGCTGATCAAGCGGCTGCGCATCGTGCGGCCGCCGGGGCTCGCGGGCGCGGCCGCGATCGGCCTCGCGCACGAGTACATGAACCAGGTGATCGAGACGCGCTTCGTCGGGTCGCTCGACGAGGCGCTCGGCGACATCGCGGCGCCGGCCGCGCTCGTCGAGGAGCTCCACCAGCTCCACGAGGCGCCGAGCTTCGTCGAGCGCGTGCGCAGCGAGCTCGACGCCGAGCCGAACGCGCCGATCGCGACGGTCGCGGAGCGCGTCGGTGCGAGCGTGCGCACGCTGCAGCGGGCCCTCGCGATCGCCGGCACGACGTACCGCCTCGAGGGCGCGCGGGCGCGCCTGGAGCATGCGCGCCGCCTCCTCGAGACGAGCACCGACTCGATCGACGACATCGCGCGCGCGGCCGGGTACAGCTCGGCGATCAGCCTGTCGCGGCGGATCCGCGAGGTCTACGGCACCGTGCCGAGCGCGCTGCGCGGCGTGAAGTGATCGCGCCCCTCGTCACGCACACGGGCGGTTGAGGCGGCAGTCGCCGGTCGCGCGGCGCAGGCGCACGGCGGCGACGTTGAGCTGGTAGACCGCCTGGAGCCAGCGCGCGCGCATCTGGAAGTACGCGATGTAGGCGTCCGCGAGATCCTTCGCCTCGACGATGCCGATCGCCTCACCCTGCAGGACCGACGCGACCCACGCGCGGCCGGCCTGCTCGCCCTCCCTCGCGGCGTCGACCTTCTCCTTCGCGGCCACGAGCTCGGCGAGCGCGGTCTGCGCGTCGTAGCCCGCGCCGGCGGCGGCGAGCTTCGCGAGCGCGTGGGCCTTGCGCGCGTCGGCGTCGACCTTGTCGCGCAGCGCGGCGCCCTTGAACGGCTCGAGGTTCCACGTCAGGTTGACGTAGAGGTTCACGAACGTGCGGTTGTAGGGGTCGAACGCGTAGGCGCTCCGCGGATCGTCGGCGCCCTGCGCGCCCGCGAGGTAGGCGGTGCCGACGATCGAGATGTCGGGGAAGTAGAACGCGCGCGAGGCCCGCACGATCTCGTCGGCCGCGAGCGCACCCTCGCGCGCCGCGACGGCCTGCGGGCGGGCGCGCGCGTCGACGCTGGCTGGTGGCTCGATCTCGATCGGCTCGAGGTGCGTGTCGTCGACGTCGGCCGTGTCGGCCCCGACGAGCGCGCGCATCCCGGCCAGCGCCTGCGCGAGCCCGGATGCGGCATCCGCGCGCTGCGCCCGCGCCTCGGCGAGCAGCACGGATACGCGCTGGCGGTCCTGCAGCGACGGCGCGTTCGCGCCGGTCTGCGCCTTCATCGCATCGATCGCCTTGTTGATCTGCTCGATGCCGCCGTCGAGCATGTCGGTGAGCTCGCGCGCGAGCTTCACGCCGTAGAACGCCTTCGCGGCATCGACGGCGAGGTCGCCGGCCGCCTCGTCGACGAGCGCCGTGTACGCCGCGACCCCGGCGCGCGCCGCCCTGCGGATCCGCTCCGTCTTCCCGAACGTGAGCAGCGGCTGCACGATCTCGATCTGCCCACCGCCCCACAGCCCCTCGTAGCGGAGCGCGAAGTTGCGCGGGTTCGTGATCGTGCACTCCGGGTTGAGGCACTCGATCCTCGGGCTCGGCGCGGCGAACGCCGACAGCTTGCCGCGCGGAAACCGCGCCGAGTCCGCCTCCTCGAGGCGCGCCGCCGCGAGCTTGCGGTCCTCGACCGCCATCTGCACCTTCGGCCCGGCGAGCGCTTTCGTCATCACCTGCTCGAACGTCAGCTTGTCGGCGCGCCCGGCACTGGGCGTCTCGGCGTGGGCGACGCCCGCGAGGGCAATGATCGTGAGCGATGGCCAGACTGCGTGCATGACGCGTTGTACCGCGCACCGCCCGGCATCGCGCGGCATGTACCATCATCGTCGCACCGAGCCGGTGCGCACACGCGCCCGCTCACGCGTAGAAGTGGAACTCGTCGAGGCCCGCGCGCACCTGCGTGCGCAGGCCGTGGACGCGCAGGCGCACGGCCTCGTGGGCGATCTGCTTCACGACGAGCTCGAGGTGGTCGGGGACGAGCAGCGCGAGCGGCGTGAGGTGGTGCAGGACCACGGTGTCGCCGTCGAACGCGAGGGCGCCGATCGCGAGTGTCGCGTTGTGCGACATCAGCGTGTCGGCGTGGGCGGCGGCGCGATCGCCGAGCGAGCTCGCGACGCGGAGCCACGGTGCGCCGAAGGCGGTCGCGAGGTCCAGGCGCTGCGCGTGCACGCCGCCGCCGGCCTTCCAGCCGACGACGACGTGCTCGTCGCCGGCGTCGATCACCGCGAACCTCGCGCGCACGTGCGCGACGACGTCGTCCCACGTCATCATCGGCCGAACGGGTCCTTCCGCTTGGCCGGCTTGGGCATCTTCGTCGCACCGGGCGCGTGCCACCCGTTCGCATCGATCTCGCTGCGCGTGAGCTCCTGGTAGTCGCGCAGGTCGTCCCAGTTCTTGACGACCTGGCTGTCGAGCTTCACGGAGCCGTTCGGGTTCTTCGCGACGGTGGGGTTGCCGTCGTCGTCCATCGTCTTCTGCACGCGCGCCTGCGGGTCGTAGATCGTCTCGCGCATGCCCTTGTGGTTGTTGTGGCCGATGCCGAGCACGAAGTGGTTCGACGACGCCTGACCGGCGGTCGCGATGTTCTCGAGGTGCATGTCGTTGTCGCGGAACATCTTCGCCATCGCGGGCGACGACTTCAGGAACTCCGCCATGTCGGCCGCGTCGATGCCGGCGCCGCTGCCCATGCCGTCGTCCCTCCCCTTGTTGAGGACGCGGTACATGTTCGACTGCACCATCTGCATCTCGTCGGACGTCATGTGCTCGCCCTTCGCGAGCTTGTCCTTGAGCGCGTCCATCTGCGCGTTGCCCTGCGCCGCCTGCTCGGCCGGCGTGAGCGACTTGCCCGCCTTCACCTTCGCGTCGAGCGCCGCCATGTCGACGTGCTCCTCCGGCAGCGGCGGCAACCCCTGCCGCTTGCGCTCCTCGTTGGCCTTCGCCTTCTGGAGCTTCTCGAAGTTCTGCGCCGCGTCCATCAGCTGCACGACGCCCTGCTCGCCGCCGCCGTACACCGCCGCCGCGGTCATCGCCGTCGAGCCGCACTGCGCGTAGCCGCTGTCGCCGAAGCTGTTGCCGTTGTTCTGGCGCATCTCCGCCATCACGGCCTCGCGCTGCTCGCGCGTCTCCATCGGCCCGAGCTCGTGGTTCTTCACCGTGCTCGGATCGTTCTGCCCGGCGTAGTGGTTGTTGAGGCGCTCGCTCGCGGTGAACCCACCGTACGGCCCCTGCCACCGGTCGGTCGTCTCCGCGTCGCGCATGTCCCAGTCGAGGAGGCTACCCATACGAGGGATAGAACCCCGTCACCGCAGCTGTGACGGCGCGCCGCAACTGCTCGCAACCCTTCGAAACACGCACGACCACGCCGGTCACGCCGGGCGGGTGCGCGCGCGGCGCTCCTCGAACCACGCGGCGAGGTGACCCGCGTCTCCCGATCTCTCGCGGCACGCACGCTGCACCTGCATCGGCGCGCGCCATGGCTCACCGCCGCCGCCGCACGTGGGCGCTCTCGCTGCTCGCGCTCCTCGCGCTCGTCGGGCTCGTCGTCGCGATCGTGTGGTTCCTGCGCGCGCGGCGCACGGAGAAGAAGCCGGCGCCGCCGCCCGTCGCCGTCGTCGCGGCGCGCGCCGAGGTCGCGGACCTGCCGGTGCACCTCGACACGATCGGCACCGTCACGTCGTTCTCCACGGTCGCGATCGCGAGCCAGGTCACCGGCATCGTGAAGGCGGTGCTGTACTCGGAGGGCCAGGTCGTGCAGGCCGGGGCGCCGCTCCTCGAGATCGAGCCGCGCCCGTTCCAGGCGGCGCTGGCGCAGGCGGAGGGCACGCTGCGCCACGACGTGGAGCTGCTCGCGCAGGCGCGCACGAACCTCGACCGCTTCCGCGCCGCGTGGAAGGCGAACGCGATCGCGCGCCAGCAGCTCGAGGACCAGGAGGCGCTCGTGCGCCAGACCGAGGGCACGGTCGCCGCCGACCGCGGCGCCGTCGAGACCGCGCGCATCAACCTCGGCTGGACCCGGATCACCGCGCCGATCGGCGGCCGCCTCGGCCTCCGGCTCGTCGATCCGGGCAACTTCGTCACCGCGACCAGCGGGACACCGCTCGTCGTGATCACGCAGCTCCAGCCGATCAGCGTCGTGTACCCCGTCGCCGAGGACGCGCTCGATCAGCTGTGGCGGCGCCCCGGGCACGGCGCCGGGCTCGAGGTGACGGTGCTCGACCGCACCCGCAAGCGGACGCTCGCCGTCGGCGCGCTCCACACGATCGACAACCAGATCGACACGACGACCGGGACCGTGCGGGCGCGCGCGACGTTCGCCAACGCCGACGGCGCGCTGTTCCCGAACCAGTTCGTCAACACGCGCACGCTCGTGCAGACGCTGCGCGGCGTGATCGCGGTGCCGTCGTCGGCGGTGCAGCGCGACGGCGAGAAGGCGTTCGTGTACGACGTCGGCGCCGGCCGCGCGCACGTCGTCCCCGTCGAGGTCGGCGCCAGCGACGGCGAGCGCACGCAGGTGCACGGCCTCGCCGCCGGCGCGCGCGTCGCGAACAGCAGCTTCGAGAAGCTGCGCGAGGGCGTGCCCGTCACGCTCGAAGAGGAGCGCCCGGAGGTCCGCGCGACGCGATGAGCATCTCGCGCCCCTTCATCCTCCGCCCGGTCGCGACGTCGCTCCTCATGGCGGCGATCGTGCTCGCGGGCCTCGTCGCGTACACGCAGCTGCCGATGGCCGCGCTGCCGCAGGTCGACTACCCGACGATGCAGGTCGTCACGTTCTATCCCGGCGCGAGTTCCGAGGTGACGTCGACGACGGTGACCGCGCCGCTCGAGCGCCAGTTCGGCCAGATCCCCGGCCTGCGCCAGATGACGTCGACGAGCGGCAGCGGCGTCTCCGTGATCGTCCTCCAGTTCGTGCTCGCGCGCAGCATCGACGGCGCGCAGCAGGACGTCCAGGCCGCGATCACGGCGGTGCAGCGCCTGTTGCCGGCGGACCTGCCGATGCCGCCGATCTACAGCAAGGTCAACCCCGCCGATCCGCCGGTGCTCACGCTCGCGGTCACGTCGGACACGATCCCGCTGCCGCGCGTCCAGGACCTGATCGACACGCGGCTCGTGCCGAAGCTGTCGCAGCTGAGCGGCGTCGGCCTCGTACAGCTGAGCGGCGGGCAGAAACCGGCGGTGCGCATCCAGGCCGACACGACGGCGCTGTCGTCGTACGGCATCGACCTCGAGTCGCTGCGCACGCCGCTCGTGCAGGCGAGCGTCAACGCCGCGAAGGGCAGCCTCGACGGTCCGCGCCAGAGCTTCCAGATCGACGCGAACGATCAGCTCCAGACCAGCGCCGAGTACAAGGAGGTCGTCGTCGCGTTCCGCAACGGCGCGCCGGTCATGCTGTCGGACGTCGCGAACGTCATCGACGGCGTCGAGGACGCGCGGCTCGCCGCGTGGATGAACGAGCGCCCCGCCGTGATCGTCAACGTGCAGCGCCAGCCCGGCGCGAACACGATCACCGTCGTCGAGAGCATCCGCGCGCTCCTCCCCGCGCTGCGCGCGACCTTGCCCGCCGACCTCCACATCGAGATCCTCACCGACCTCACGACGAGCATCGAGGCATCGGTGCGCGAGGTCGAGCGCGACCTCCTGTTCTCGCTCGTGCTCGTCGTCCTCGTGATCTTCGTGTTCCTGCGCAGCCTGCGCGCCACGATCATCCCGAGCGTCGCGGTGCCGGTGTCGATCGTCGGCACGTTCGCGGTGATGTACGCACTCGACTACAGCCTCGACAACCTGTCGCTGATGGCGCTCACGATCGCGATCGGCTTCGTCGTCGACGACGCGATCGTGATGATCGAGAACATCTCGCGCTTCGTCGAGGAGGGCGAGCCGCCCGGCGAGGCCGCGCTGCGCGGCGCCGCGCAGATCGGCTTCACGATCATCTCGCTCACGGTGTCGCTGATCGCCGTCCTGATCCCGCTCCTGTTCATGCAGGACATCGCCGGCCGCCTGTTCCGCGAGTTCGCCGTGACGCTCGCCGTGACGATCGTGATCTCGGCGGTCGTGTCGCTGACGCTCACGCCGATGATGTGCGCGCGCCTCCTGCGCCACACGGATCCCGAGGAGCGCGGCCGCCTCTACCGCTGGTCCGAGCGCGCGTTCACGTCGGTGATCGGCTTCTACGGGCGCACGCTCACGGTCGTGCTGCGGCACCGCACGCTCACGCTGATCGTGTTCCTCGCGACGCTGACGCTCACGATCATCCTCTTCGTCGTCATCCCGAAGGGCTTCTTCCCGGTGCAGGACACCGGCGTCATCCAGGGAATCTCGCAGGCGCCGGCGCCGACGTCGTTCGCGCGCATGACCGAGCTCCAGCAGGACCTCGCGCGCGTGATCCTGCGCGACCCCGCCGTCGAGAGCCTGTCGTCGTTCATCGGCATCGACCGGTTCAACACGAGCATGAACACGGGGCGGATCTCGATCAACCTGCGGCCCCTGTCGCAGCGCGACGATGCGCGGCGCGTGATCCGCCGCCTGCGCGAGCGGGTCGCGCGCGAGGTACGCGGCATCGAGCTGGCGCTGCAGCCCGTGCAGAACATCACCGTGCAGGACCGCCCGACGCGCACGCTGTACCAGCTCACGCTCGAGGACCCCGACGATGCCACGCTCACGCGCGCGACGGAGATGGTGCTCGCGCGCCTCGCGCAGCTGCCCGAGCTCGAGGACGTCGGCACGGATCAGCAGCCGGGCGGGCTCGCGCTGCAGGTCGACATCGATCGCGACAGCGCGGCGCGCGTCGGCATCACGGCCGCGATGGTCGACAACACGCTGTACGACGCGTTCGGGCAGCGCCAGATCGACAACCTGTACACGCAGTCGAACCAGTACCACGTCGTCCTCGAGGCGGCGCCGCACCAGCACGACCTCGCGAGCGTGTACCTGCAGGGCTCGGCGGCGACCACGCCCGCGGCGACCGCCGCCTCGGCGAACTCCGCCGTCGGCGCGAACCCGTCCGCGCAGACGCTCGCGGCCGCACCGAGCGCGCCCGCGCTGCTGACGCCGACGCCGGGCAGCGGCACGCTGTCGCCGCTGCCGACCGCGCTGTCGCGCGCGGTCACCGCGCCGCTCGCCCCGCCGGCGTCGCAGCTCGCCGCGGCGGTGCCGCTCGCGACGATCGCGAAGGTCACGACGACGACGCACCCGCTCGTGATCACGCACCAGGGCCAGTTCCCCGCGGTCACGATCTCGTTCGACCTCGCGGACGGCGTGTCGCTCGGCACCGCCCTCGCGAAGATCGACGACGCGATCGCGGAGCTGCACCTGCCGGCGAGCACGCAGGTCGCGTTCCAGGGCACCGCCGCCGCGTTCCAGACGTCGCTGTCGAACCAGTCGCTGCTCCTCCTCGCCGCGCTCGTCACCGTCTACATCGTGCTCGGCGTCCTCTACGAGAGCTTCATCCACCCGCTCACGATCCTGTCGACGCTGCCGTCGGCGGGCGTCGGCGCGCTGCTCGCGCTGATGCTGTTCGGCCAGGACCTCGACGTGGTCTCGATCATCGGGATCATCCTCCTCATCGGCATCGTCAAGAAGAATGGCATCCTGATGGTCGACTTCGCGCTCGAGACCGAGCGCACGCGCGACGTGCCGGCCGTGGATGCGATCCACGAGGCGGCGCTGCTGCGCTTCCGGCCGATCCTGATGACGACGCTCGCCGCGCTGCTCGGCGGGCTGCCGCTCGCGCTCAGCACCGGCTTCGGCGCCGAGCTGCGCCACCCGCTCGGCATCGCGATGGTCGGCGGCCTGCTCGTCAGCCAGGTGCTCACGCTCTACACGACGCCCGTGATCTACGTGCAGTTCGATCGCGTGCGCCGCCGCCGCCGGAGAACACCGTGAACCTGTCGGCGCCGTTCATCCGCCGGCCGATCGGCACGACGCTCCTTCTCGCGGCGCTCGTCCTCGCCGGTGCGGTCGCGTACACGCAGCTGCCGGTGTCGCCGCTCCCGCAGGTCGACTTCCCGACGCTCAGCATCGCCGCGCAGCTGCCGGGCGCGAGCGCCGAGATCATGGCCGCCACCGTCGCGACGCCGCTCGAGCGGCAGCTCGGCCGCATCGCCGGGCTCACCGAGATGACGTCGACGAGCGCGCTCGGCACCACCGCGATCACGATGCAGTTCGATCTCTCGCGCAGCATCGACGGCGCGGCGCGCGACGTCCAGGCGGCGATCCAGGCGGCGCGCGCGCTGCTGCCGGCGAACCTGCCGAGCGACCCGACGTACCGCAAGGTCAACCCGGCCGACGCGCCGATCATGATCCTGACGCTCACGTCGGACACGTACTCGACGGCGCAGCTCTACGACTTCGCGTCGACGATCATGGCGCAGCGCATCTCGCAGGTCGACGGCGTCGGGCAGGTCACCGTCGGCGGCGCGGCGTCGCCCGCGGTGCGCGTCGAGGTCGACCCGACGGCACTCGCCGGCGCGGGCCTCGCGATGACCGACGTGCGCGCCGCGATCCAGGGCGGGCTGTCGAACCTCGCGCGCGGGCAGATCGAGCGCGGCCCGACGGTGGCCGACATCCTCACGAACGGGCAGCTGCTCCGGCCCGAGGACTACGGCGCGCTCGTGCTCGCATTCGACGGCGGACGGATCCTGCGCATCCGCGACGTCGCGCGCGTCGTCGACGGGCCGCAGAACCTCCGCACGGCCGGGTACTCCGACGGCAAGCCGTCGGTCGCGCTCGTCATCTTCCGCGCGCCGGGCGCGAACATCATCCGCACCGTCGACAACGTGCGCGCCGCCCTGCCCCAGCTGCGCGCGTCGATCCCCGAGGCCGTCGACGCGACGATCATCTTCGATCGCACGGCGACGATCCGCGCGTCGGTGTCCGACGTCCAGCACACGCTCGTGCTGTCGGTCGTGCTCGTCGTGCTCGTCGTGTTCGTGTTCCTCGTCGACGTGCGCGCGACGTTCATCCCGGCCGTCGCGGTGCCCGCGTCGCTGATCGGCACGTTCGCCGTGATGTACCTGTTCGGCTTCAGCATCGACAACCTGTCGCTGATGGCGATCACGGTCGCGGCCGGCTTCGTGATCGACGACGCGATCGTCGTGATGGAGAACATCACGCGCCACCTCGAGGAGGGCAAGCGCCCCGTCGAGGCCGCGCTCCTCGGCGCGAGCGAGATCGGCTTCACCGTGCTGTCGATCAGCCTGTCGCTGCTCGTCGTGTTCACGCCGGTGATCGCGATGGGCGGCATCGTCGGCCGCCTCCTGCGCGAGTTCGGCGTGACGCTGTCGATCGCGATCTCGATCTCGATGGTGTTGTCGCTCACGGTGACGCCGATGATGTGCGCGATCGTGCTGCGGTACCGGCGCGACGCGCGCCTGCGCTGGTACCAGCGCGCGAGCCTGCGCGGGTTCGATCGGCTGCTCGCCGGATATCGCCGCACGCTCGCGTGGTCGCTGCGCCACCGGGTGTTCACGCTGCTCGTGTTCCTCGCCGCGCTCGCGCTCAACGTCGTGCTCGTCGTGCGGGTGCCGAAGGGCTTCTTCCCGGTGCAGGACACGGGGATGATCTTCGGCGCGATCCGCGGCCCGCAGGACGCGTCGTTCGAGGCGATGAACGAGGCGACGAAGGAGATCGTCGACGCGATCCGCCGCGATCCGGCGATCGACCACGTCGCGGCGTTCACCGGCACGGCCGGCAGCACGAACACCGGCAACATCTTCATCAGCCTCGTGCCGAAGGGGCAGCGCGACGCGAGCGCGCTCGGCGTGATCGGCCGCC
Organism: Deltaproteobacteria bacterium; assembly: GCA_019637375.1. Taxonomy (GTDB): domain Bacteria; phylum Myxococcota_A; class Polyangia; order Haliangiales; family Haliangiaceae; genus JABFXX01. The sequence goes on from JAHBVW010000046.1 coordinate 24,818, forward strand.
TGCGCGGGCCGCTGGCGCAGGTGCGCGGTGCATCGACGTACCTCCAGCCCGCGCAGGACGTGCGCGTCGGCGGGCGCCCCGGCGGCGGCCAGTACCAGTACACGCTGCGCGCGGACCGCGTCGAGGAGCTGTCGCAGTGGGGGCCGCGGTTCCTCGCCGGCGTGCAGCAGCTGCCCGGCTTCGTCGACGTCAGCTCGGACCAGCAGAACGGCGGGCTCCGCGCGTTCCTCACGTACGACCGCACGACGGCGGCGCGCCTCGGGCTGACCGTGCAGGCGATCGACTCCACGCTCGACAGCGCGTTCGGCCAGTCGCTCGCGGCGGTCATGTACCGCCAGCGCAACCAGTACTACGTCGTCCTCGAGGCGGCACCGAGCCTCACGCGCAGCCCGGCCGACCTCGCGAACATCTACTTCCGCACACCTGCGCCCGCGGCCGGTGCGAACGGCCCGACGCCGCTCGCGAGCTTCGCGACGAGCGACCTCGGCACGGTGCCGCTGCAGATCAACCACACCGGGCTGTTCCCGTCGGTGACGGTGTCGTTCAACCTGGCGCCGGGGCTCGCCGTCGGCGATGCGACGCGCCGGGTCGACGAGCTGCACGGAGAGCTCGGCATGCCGGCGACGATCCGCGGTGCGTTCTCGGGGACGCTCGAGGCGTTCAAGGAGTCGCTCGCGAACGAGCCGATCCTGGTGCTCACCGCGCTCCTCGCCGTGTACCTCGTGCTCGGCATCCTGTACGAGAGCCTGATCCATCCGCTGACGATCCTGTCGACGCTGCCGTCGGCGAGCGTGGGCGCGATGCTCGCGCTGCTGCTGTTCGGCGCGGAGTTCGACATCGTCGCGCTCGTCGGGATCGTGCTCCTGATCGGCATCGTGAAGAAGAACGCGATCATGATGATCGACTTCGCGCTCGTCGCGGAGCGCGAGCACGGCGCGACGCCCCAGGACGCGATCTTCGAGGCGTGCCTCTTGCGCTTCCGCCCGATCATGATGACGACGCTCGCGGCGCTGTTCGGCGCCGTGCCGCTCGCGTTCGGCACCGGCCTCGGCTCCGAGATGCGGCGCCCGCTCGGCATCACGATCATCGGCGGGCTCGCCGTGAGCCAGCTGCTCACGCTGTACACGACGCCGGTCCTGTACCTCTACCTCGATCGGCTGCGCCGGCGGAGGACGCCGTGATCCGCGGCGCCGCCGTCGCCGCGCTCGTCGCGGGCTGCGCCGCCGGCCCGCCGTACGAGCGGCCCTGCGCGCCGCTGCCCGGGCTCGACGCGTACAAGGAGTGGAAGCGCGCGGCGCCCGCCGACGCGATCCCGCGCGGGGCGTGGTGGACGATCTTCCGCGACGCCGAGCTCGACGCGCTCGCGCCGCGGGTGGCGACGGGCAACCAGACCGTCCTCCAGGCGATCGCGAACTACCACGCCGCGGCGGCGCAGATCCGGATCGCGCGCGCGGGGTACTGGCCGACGATCACGGCGGCGCCGACGGTGCGCACGTCGCGCGGCGTGGCTTCGACGAACGTGCCCGGCAACGCGACGGGCGTGTCGGTCATGAACCCCGGCACGACCGTGCCCGGGACGGCGACGACCGGCACCGGCACCAGCCGGGTGACGGTGTACACGCTGCCGGTGGAGGCGACGTGGGCGCCCGACCTGTTCGGCCGCGTGCGCAACCAGGTCAAGCAGGCCCAGTACACGGCGCAGGCGCGCGCGGCGGACCTCGCGAACGTGCGGCTGCTCCAGGAGGCGATGCTCGCGCAGACGCTGTTCGAGCTGCGCGGCCAGGACGCGCAGATCACCGTGCTCGAGGAGACGGTCGCGGCGAACGAGGAGATCGTCGAGCTCACGCGCGCGAGCTATCTGCTCGGCATCGCGACGGAGTCCGAGGTGCTGCAGGCGCGGCTCACGCTGCAGACGTCGCGCGTGCAGCTGACGAACGCGGCGCTCGCCCGCGCGCAGTTCGAGCACGCGATCGCGACGCTGATCGGCGTGCCGGCGAGCGGCTTCTCGCTCGCGCGGCGCCAGCCGTCGGCGAGGCTGCCGACGATCCCACCCGGCGCGCCGTCGCAGCTGCTCGAGCGCCGCCCCGACGTGGCGTCGGCGGAGCGGCAGATGGCGGCGGCGAACGCGGCGATCGGCATCGGCTACGCGGCGTACTTCCCGCAGCTCACGCTGACCGGCGACGCCGGGTTCTCGAGCACGACGCTCGCGAAGCTGCTCGCGTGGCCGAGCCGGTTCTGGGCCGTCGGCGGCACGCTGACCCAGGTGCTGTTCGACGGCGGCCTGCGCCGCGCGACGATCGATCAGGCGCGGGCGGCGTACGACGCGACGGTCGCCGCGTACCGGCAGACGGTGCTGACCGCGATCCAGCAGGTCGAGGACCAGCTCGCCGCGCAGCGCATCCTCGCGGTGGTGGTGGAGCAGCAGCGGATCGCCGTGCAGGTCGCGCACGAGAGCTTCGTGCTCGAGCGCGCGCGCTACGTGACCGGGATCGATCCGTACGTCGTGCTGATGACCCAGCAGACGGCGCTGCTCGCGGCGCGCCAGGCGCTGATCGCGCTCGAGACGCAGCAGCTGACCGCGGCCGTGCTGCTGATCCAGGACCTGGGCGGCGGCTGGCGGGCCACGGACCTGCCGTCGCCGACGCAGGTGATCCAGGCGAGGTGAAACACCGGCGACGACGCCCGGCTTGGGCCGAAAATTGCGGGCAATCGCACGATTTTGCGCGTGTCCGTTCGACCATGCGGATCGATCGAGAAGCGTTCCTCGTGGCCGTCGCGACCCTCGCCGGGTGCGAGCGCGCCGACGGGCAAGCCCGCCTCGCACGGCTCGAGGTGCCTTCTCCTGCCGCGGTGGCGAAGGTCGACAAGGATCCCGAGCCGGCGCCGGTGCTCGATCACGAGCAGCTCGCGCTGCGGGAACAGGCGCCGCCGGCACCCAGGCCCGCGGCGGCGGCGCGGCGCCCGCTGACGGCGTCGGCGCGCTGGTTCCTCAACCTGTCGGCGGCGCAGCGCACGAACATCCGCGGGTTGTGCCGGGAGCAGGTCGCGAACCCGTGCGCCCACGTGATGCGCGGCCTCCTGCCGCGTCCGATCCGGCGGTCGCCTCCACCACGCATCTCGGCCGCCGACACGATCGACGACGCGATCGACGCCGACGATGCGCCGGAGGTCGTCGCCGCCGCCGAGCCGGAGGATCCGGATGCGAAGTTCCTGACCGGCATCCCGAAGGAGCAGCACGAGCGGGCGTACACGTTCTGTCGCGAGTCGAGCGGGATGCCGGCGCCGTCGTGCGAGACGCCGCTCGTCGCCGCGTTCGACGGCGAGCCGATCGAGCTCGCGGTGTCGACGGGGCGCGAGCGGTTCGCGTTCGTCCCCGGCGAGCCGATGGCGAGCGACTGGCCGACCGCGACGACGCCGTGGATCGCGCGCGACCTCGACGGCGACGGCGCGATCACGAGCGGCGCCGAGCTGTTCGGCTCGTCGACGGTGCTCGGCGGCGGCGCCACGGCGCGCAACGGCTTCGAGGCGCTCGCCGCGCTCGACGCGAACGGCGACGGCGTGATCGACGCGCGCGACCCGGCGTTCGCCGAGCTTCTCCTGTGGAGCGACCGCAACGGCGATCACCGCAGCAGCCCCGACGAGCTCCGCCCGCTGTCCAGCGTGATCACCTCGATCCCGCTCGCCCACACGCTCGACCCGCGCTGCAACGCGCGCGGCGCCTGCGAGGGCGAGCGCGGCGTCCTTGGCTGGCGCGACGCCACGGGTGCCGCCCGCACGGGAGCCGTCGTCGACGTCTATCTGCCCCGGCGCTGAGATCTCTCTTGCCCGCGGTGTCGTTCCCGGCGTACATGCGATCGTCGGCTCCCGGCGAATCGCGATGTCCCCCAAGCTCGTTGCATGCCTCACCGCGGCCCTCACCACCTGGGCCGCCTGCGGGTCCACGCCGGAGGTGGATCCGCCCGGGACGGGCGACTTCGAGGGCCTGCCCACGGGGACCGAGCAGTGGAAGCGCGTGTGCGCGACCGGCCACGGCGACGCGATCACGGCGGCGTTCTGCGCGGGTGACGAGCCGCCGGCGATCACGTCGCTCGCCGAGCTGCAGGCGCTCGTCGGGCTCGATGCGTCGAACCGCGCGACCACGCGCGCGATGATGACGGGGGTGTCGACGGGCGTCGGCGTCCGCACGATCACGCCGCTCAACCCGCGCGCGATCCTCGTCGGCCCGCCGCCGACGGGCGTCCCGGCGCCGGCCTTCACGGCGCTCGCGTTCGCGCGCGGCGAGCCGCTCGTCGAGATGATCGCGCGCGATCCGGGCACCGGCACGCTGCACTTCTTCGCGCTGCGCTTCCACCCCGCGTGCGAGGCGACCGCGGCCGGCTGCAACTTCGCCGACCTGCTCACGCCGTCGATCGAGTCCGACTGGACGCGCTACACGATCTACGACGAGGAGACGATCAAGAACACGCCGCTCGACTGCCTGTCGTGCCATCAGACCGACGGGCCCGGGACGCCGAAGATCCTCCGCATGCAGGAGCTGCGCGTGCCGTGGAACCACTGGTTCGCGTCGAACTTCCTCAACCAGCGCGAGCATGACTTCCGCGTGGCCCACGCCGCGAGCTACGGCGGCATCGCGCAGTTCGGTCAGCTCGAGTCGCCGGCCGAGCTCGAGCTGTTCCTGCGCGACAACGGCTTCTCGCCGCAGCCGAACGAGTACGACAGCGGCCTCATCAACGTCGAGCTCCGGCAGACGGGCACGAGCGCCGCGTGGCAGGAGATCTACGACCGCGCCGTCGCCGGGCTCGCGATCCCGCCGCCGTACCACGACGTCGATCCGACCGATCCGGCGAAGGTCGGCTCGATGATCGACACCTACCGCCAGGTCGTCGACGGCACGCTCGCGCGCGACCTCCTCCCCGACATCCGCGACACGCTCCTCGACGCCGCGCTCCCCGCGATGTCGATCCGCCCCGCGCCCGGCCTCGACGGCCGCGGCATCCTCGTCCACATGTGCGCGCGCTGCCACAACTCGCGGCTCGACCAGACGCAGAGCCGCGCGCGCTTCAACGTCGAGACGCTCGACGCGCTCGACCGCGGCGAGAAGGACCTCGCGATCATGCGCCTCCAGCTCCCCGACGGCGATCCGCGCAAGATGCCGCCGCCGCGCTTCCACACGCTGTCCGCCGCCGAGCGCGACCTCGCGATCCAGGCGCTGGCGCAGTAGCGGGCCCGCCGCTGCGGCGCGGGCTTGACACCGTACGATCTCATGACACATTGAACGTGTCATGAGACGAGACAGCCGGCTCTCGGTGGCGCTCCACGTGCTCCTGCACATGGTGGAGGCCGAGCGCCCGCTCACGTCGGAGGAGCTCGCGGACGGCCTCAGGATGAACGCCGTCGTGCTGCGCCGGATCCTGTCCGCGCTCCGCGGGGCCAAGATCCTGCGCGGCGAGAAGGGGCACGGCGGTGGGTGGACGCTCGCGCGCGACCTCGGCGCGGTGTCGCTCGGCGACGTGCTCGAGGCCGTCGGCGGAGCGTCGCTGTTCACGATCGGGCCGCGCAACGACGATTCGCGGTGCCCGATCGAGCGCGCGGCCGACGGGGCGATCGCCGAGGTCCTCGACGAGGCGGAGAGCCTGATCACGAGCCGGCTGCAGGCCATCCCCGTCGCGAGCCTCCTCGAGGACGCTCGCCGCGGGCTCGCACGAAAGGACATCCACGATCATGTTTGACGCGATCATCATCGGCGGCAGCTACGCGGGCCTCGCGGCCGCCCTCCAGCTCGCCCGCGCGCGGCGGCAGGTGCTCGTCCTCGACGGCGCGCAGCCGCGCAACCGCTTCGCGCACGCGGCGCACGGCTTCCTCGGCTACGACGGCGCGGCGCCGGATGCGATCCGCGAGCGCGGGCGCGCCGACGTGCTGGCGTACGACACCACCGAGATCCGCAGCGAGGTCGCGACCGCCGTCGCCGGTGCGCAGGGCGACTTCCGCGTCACCACCGACGGCGGCGAGCACCGCGCGAAGCGCCTCGTCCTCGCGACCGGCGTCGCCGACGAGATGCCGGCGATCCCCGGGCTGCGCGAGCGCTGGGGCAAGAGCGTGTTCCACTGCCCGTACTGCCACGGGTACGAGCTCGGGCGCGGGCGCATCGGCGTGATCGCCGCGCACCCGATGTCGATCCACCAGGCGGTGCTCGTCGCGGAGTGGTCCGCGCCCGGCCAGACGCGCTTCTTCCTCGAGGATGCGTTCGAGCCCGACGCGCAGCAGCTCGCGCAGCTCGCCGCGCGCGGCGTCGCCCTCGAGCGGCGCCGGATCACGCAGGTGGCCGGCGATGCCGAGGTGCACGTCGCCGGCGGCGAGGTGTTCGCCTTCGACGGCCTGTTCGTCGCGACGCGGACGGTGATCCGCGACGGCTTCGCGGCGCAGCTCGGCTGCGAGCTCGAGGAGGGGCCGCTCGGCGCGTACTACAAGACCGACATGATGAAGGAGACCACCGTCCCCGGCGTGTTCGCGTGCGGCGACGTCGGGCTCCCGATGGGCACGGTCGCGTTCGCCGTCGCCGACGGTGTGCGCGCCGGCGTGGCCACGCACCAGTCGCTCGTGTTCCGCTAATCGATGCGCGCGAGGTGCGCGGCGAACGCGGCGCGGGCGGCGCGGCGCAGCGCCTTGCCCGACGAGCCGATCGGGAGCTCGGCGGATGCGCAGAACGCGATCGCGCGCGGCAGCTTGTAGCCGGCGAGCGCATCGCGCAGGGCGGCGCGCAGGGCGCGGCCGTCGAGCGCAGCGTCATCGGTCGCGACGACGGCGGCGACGAGCTGGCCCCACGCGTCGTCGGGCACGCCGAACACGACCGCGCCCGCGACGCCGGGAAGCGCGACGAGCGCGCGCTCGACCTCGGCGGGGTACACGTTGAGGCCGCCCGTGATGATCGTGTCGTGCTTGCGATCGACGAGCGTGAGGTAGCCGTCGGCGTCGATCGTGCCGAGGTCGCCTACGGAGATGTGGCCGTCGCGCGCCTCGAGCGGGGCGAGCGCGGTGCCGTCGTCGGAGAGGTAGCCGCTCATCACGGCCGGCGAGCGCACGAACAGCTCGCCGTCGTGCACCTGCACCGAGACGCCGGGCGGCGGGCGCCCGACGGTGCCAAGGTGCGCCGCGTGCTCGGTCGGCCCGATCACGGCGACGGTGCCCGTCTCCGACGAGCCGTAGAACTCGTGGAGGCGGCCCGGGCCGAGCCACGCCTCGAACGCGGCCTTGTGCGCCGGCGCGAACGGCGCACCCGCGACGACCACCGCGCGCAGCGAGCCGAGCCCCGGCGGCGGCAGCGCGAGGAGGCGGTGCACCTGCGTCGGCACGAGGAACACCACGCTCGCCTGGAGCGCGCGCACGTCGTCGACGAACGCCTCGGGCGTGAAGCGCGCCGCGATCGCCGTGCGCGCCCCGGCGATCCGCGCGGCGCGCAGGAAGCTGCCCGGCGCCGAGTGCGCGAGCGGACACACGACGAGGTGCGTGTCGCCCGCCGACAGCGCGTAGCTCGCGCGCAGCTCGGCGAGGCGGGCGCGCTCCTGCTCGGCGGTGCGCCAGCAGCCCTTCGGGCGCCCCGTCGTGCCCGACGTGTACAGCACGGTCGCGCCGGCCGCCGCGTGGTCGAGCGCCACCGGCGCCGCCGGTGCGAGCGCGTCGACGTCGATCGCGTCCTCGCGCACGGCCGCGTGCGCGCCGTCGGCGAGCACCGCGCGCGGCCGTGCGTGCGCGAGGATCCACGCGATCTCGGCGGGCGCGAGCCGCGGGTTGATCGGCACGAGCGCGAGCCCGGCGACCGTCGCGGCATCGCGCGCGGCGACGAACGCGCCGCCGTTTTGGGCCACGACCGCGACGCGATCGCCCGCGTGGATGCCCCGCGCCGCGAGCGCGGCGAGCACCGCTCCGGCCCGGCGCGCCGCCGCATCTTCGTCGAGCATCTCCGCCACACGGCGAGCGTACTCCACACGGCGCGCTCGCCGTGTAGCTCCCGCCGCACAGCTCCATCTCCCGGCCCGTGCTCGTCCGGCCGGCTCGCCCGCATGCGCGTGCCGGATGCACGCGTGGCCGCGATCGTCCGTCGCGATCCGTCGCGATCCGTCGCGATCCGTCGCGATCCGTCGCGACGTGATCGTCAGTCGCGCGTGCCGAAGAAGGCGCGGTTGAGCTCGAACCAGTCCTGCACCGCGTACGGCGCGCCGCCGAGCGCCGTCTCGATCGCCTTCGCGACCTTGTCGGAGGTCGCCGGGTCGCGCACGAACCCCTCGACGCCCATCGCGCGATCGCCGCGGCCCTCGAGCCGCTGCATCGCGGCGAGCCCGGTGAGGGCGAGGCGCTGGTCGTACTCCTCGAACCCCGTGTGCAGGATCCCGCCGACGAGGAACGTCGCGGAGCGCGGCACGCCGCCGTCGCCGGCGTCCGACGGCTCGATCGGCAGCGTCAGCTGGATGCGATCGCCCATGCGCGCGCCGAGCGCGTCCGCGAGCGCGTCGCCGAGCACGATCGCCGGCGGCGCCGCGTCCGCCGCGATCGTGTGCAGCGTGCCGCGCACGACGTAGCGGTCGAGCATGCGGGTGTTGCGCGCCGCATCGAACCCCTTGACCAGCGCCGGCGCCGTCTTCCCCTCCTTGCCGGCGACGACCTCCGCGAAGATGAACGGCGCCGCGGCGACGACCTCCGGCTGCTGCGTGAACGTCTGGACGACCTCGCGGTACTCCCCGAACGACGACTGCGACTTCAGCGCGATCACGTGCCCGTTGACGGCGAGGATGACCTCCTTCGCCTCGCGCTTCCTGTCATCACCGTCCTCGGACTTCGCCTTCACCTCGCGCCGGTCGTCCCTCGCGGTCGACTCCGACGACGACGATGACGACGATGACGGCGATGACGACGACCCACACGCCACGAGCAACCATGCGACCGCGAGCGCTCTCACGGGGCTGACGCTACCAGAACCCACGTGATCAGCCGACGCGCGAGATCACGTTCATCACGACCTCGACGAGGTCGTCCGCGTCGCGCACGATCACGGGGATCGTGGTGCGCGCGGCGGCGAGCGCCTCGGCCTCGGCGCGCGAGGCGACGAACGCCTGGATGCCGCCGCTCTTGAGCGCGCGCAGCGCGTCGTCGACGGATGGAATGGTGGCGGGTGCGTAGCCCGCGTCGGCGAGGATCGGCGCGAGCGCACCGTCGGGGTCGCCGCCGGGGAGGAGCGCGATCACGGGGAGCGGCTCGGTGTCGGGCGCGAGCTTGCGCAGCGCCGCGACCTCGGCGCGCAGGCGCTCGAGCGCGCCCTCGATCTGCGTCAGGTACGGGTCGACGTCCTCGCGCTTCGCGGCGCGGCGGCGCAGGAGCGTGAAGTTGCCGGCGATGGCCTGGAGGACGTTGTTGACCTCGTGGGCGGTGCCGCGCGCGAGCGAGCCGGCGCCGCGGAGGCGCGCTGACTGGTCGCGCTCGGCGCTGAGGGCGCGCGCGCTGGATTCGCGCTCGGCGACGGCGGTCTCGTACGCGACCTCGAGGCGGCCGCTCGCCCACACGCGCAGCGCGACGCACGTCGCGAGGACCAGCGTCGCGACGGCGACGATCGTCCAGCGCGCACCCTCGAGGTCCGCGAGCGTCTTGGCACCGAGCGCGCCGAGGGCCACGATCACGATCGCGCCGACGATGGCGTTCGCCGACGAGCCCCCGCGCGCGGCGCCCGCGGCGGCCGGCGCACCGGCGAGAGCGCGCTCCTCGCGGGCCGCCCAGATCACGACGAGGAAGCCGCCCAGCCACAGCGTGTCCTCGACCTCCGTCTGGTAGCGCGACTCGAGCACCTTCGCGCCGTAGAGGAGGTCGACGATCGCGAACATGAAGTGCGCGGCGACGAGCAGCGACAGCACGATGCGGTGCGCGCCCCACTCGTGGCTCGCGAGCATCGTGAAGCCGACGAGGATGACGGCGAGGTAGAAGCCGGGATAGCCGACGGCGACGTACACGTAGGAGTGGCCGGCGTTGGCCGCGAGCGGCTCGGCGAGGACGAGCGTGCCGAGGAGCGCGATCGTCGCCGTGAGGATGCCGATGTCGGCGAGCTGGCGGAGCCGCAGCGCGCGCGACTGCAGGCGGCGGTGATAGACGACGAGCGCGATCGCGAACGTGGGTGCGAGCGCGAAGAACGGCGCGTCGAACCAGCTCGGCGCGGGCGCGATGCTGCCGAGGACGATCTCGCGGAACGACCACGTGATCGCCGCGAGGCTCCACAGCCCGATGCCGACCGCGGTGGCCGACCACGCGATGCGCACGTGGCGCTCCGCCGAGCGCCGCGCCGTGACGATGCACGCACACATCGCCCACAGGCTGATCGGCATCAGCTCGAGGTCGGTGACGATCGCCGACACGGCGTCGTGGCCGCCGTGCGCGAGGAGGCCGCGCACGACGACGGTGTGCAGGATCGTCGCGACGGCGATGATCGAGAGCCACCCCCACCGGTTCACCCGGCTGCCGTGCATCGTTACCCTCCAGTAAACCACGGCTCGGACATTTCCGGATCCACGGCGTGCGGCGGCCCGAGGTAGGCGGCGTGTGCCGCGCGTGCTAGGAGCGGGGCATGACGTCCTCGCGCCCCGCCGAGGCCGAGACCGTGGAGGTCGCGACGGAGCTCGAGACCCTCAGGCACGCGCTCCGTCAGAGCGAGTACGAGGCGCAGGCGCTGTTCGATTCGACGGTGTTCGCGCGCGCCGAGGCGGACCTCGCCTCGGGGACCTTCCGCCGCGTCAACGATACGTTCTGCCTGCTGACCGGTTACTCGCGCGAGGAGCTCCTCGGCATGCCGGTCCACACGCTCACGCACCCCGAGGACAAGGCGGAGGACTGGGCGAAGTTCTCGCGCATGCTCGTCGGCGACGCGCCCGAGTACTCCGCCGAGAAGCGCTACGTCCGCAAGGACGGCAAGGTGATCTGGGTGCAGGTCGCGGCGCACGCCGTGCGCGACGAGGACGGAGAGCCGCACCACACGATCGGCATCATCTCCGACATCACCGCACGGAAGGAGGCGGAGGCCGAGCGCGAGCGCGTCGTCGAGGCGCTCGCCGCGCGGGTCGCGAGCCAGGACAAGTTCATGGCGATGCTGGCGCACGAGCTGCGCAACCCGCTGTCGCCGATCCGCAACAGCTGCTTCATCCTCGACCGCGCCGAGCGCTCGAGCGACGCGGCCCGCCGGGCTCGCGAGGTGATCGAGCGGCAGGTCGCGCACCTGAGCCACCTGATCGACGAGCTCCTCGACGTCACGCGCATCGTCACCGGCAAGATCCAGCTCCACCTCGTCGCCTCCGAGCTGACCGAGCTCGTCGAGCGCACCGTCGCGGATCACCAGGCGTGCTTCGCCGCGGTCGGGATCGAGCTGTCGCTCGTGGCGCGCGTGAACCGGTGCTGGATCAACGTCGACGTCGTCCGCATCGTGCAGGTGCTCGGCAACCTCCTCAGCAACGCCGCGAAGTTCACGCAGCGCGGCGGCGCGACCGTCGTCACCGTCGACGCCGATCCGTCGCGCGACGAGGCGCTCGTGGTGGTGAGCGACAACGGCTCGGGCATCGCCGCCGAGGCCCTGCCGACGCTGTTCGATCCGTTCACGCAGGCCGCGACGACGCTCGACCGCAGCACCGGCGGCCTCGGCCTCGGGCTCGCCGTCGTGAAGGGCATCGTCGAGATGCACGGCGGCACCGTCGGCGCCAGCTCCGAAGGGCTCGGCAGGGGCACCGAGCTCACGATCCGCCTGCCGATGCTCGCGGCCGCGCGCGCCTCCGACGCCCGCGGCGTGATCGCGCACGCCGCGCCCACCGGCATCACGCGCGTCCTCGTGATCGAGGACAACATCGACGCGGCCGACACGCTGCGCATGTCGCTCGAGCTGTGCCACCACGAGGTCGAGGTCGCGAACGACGGCCCGACCGGCCTGTCGAAGGCGCAGGACTTCAAGCCCGACGTCGTCGTGTGCGACATCGGCCTGCCGGGCATGAGCGGCTACGACGTCGCGCGATCGATGCGCGCCGACAGCGTCCTCGCGAACGTGCCGCTCGTCGCCCTCACCGGCTACGCATCCGCAAGCGACAAGGCCGCCGCCCGCGACGCCGGGTTCGACGGGCACGTGACGAAGCCCGTCAGCATCCGCGACCTCGAGCACATCCTCGCGCGCGTCGTCCGGCAGCGCGTGTAGCTCAGGCGCAGATGCGCGGCAGGCGCGCGGCCCACGGGCGCGCGACCTCGAGCTGCGCGGCGACGCGGAACAGCGTGGCCTCGTCGCCGAACGGCGCGGTGAGCTGGATGCCGATCGGCAGGTCGTCGGCATTCCACGCGAGCGGGATGCTCGCGGCGGGCAGGCCGGTCTGGTTCGCGACCTGCGTGTTCGGCGTGAACGACAGCGCGTTGGTGCCGAGGTCGGCGAGGATCTTGTCGAGGATCGGCCGCGGCGACACGACCCGCAGCGCGGCGAGCGCGGCCCTCTCGAGGGGCCCGAGGGCGAGCTGCCCGACCTTGATCGGCGGGAACGCGAGCGTGCCGTCGAGGAACAGGTCGTGGCGCTCGAAGAAGCGCCCGAGCCGGCGCGAGGCGGCGTGGCACGCGTCGCGCGAGTGCTGGAGGTCGAGCGCCGAGAGCTTGCGGCCGATCGTCGCGAGGAGCCACGTCGTCGGCTCGACGTCGGCGTGCGTCGCCCTGCGGCCGACCCACTTCTCCGTCGCCTCGATCGAGACGACGGCGCCGACGGCGATCTGCGCGAAGTACGCGCTCACGAGCGCGTCGCGATCGATCGGCAGCGGCACCTCCTCGAGCTCGTGCCCGAGGCCGGCGAGGAGCGCGGCGGCGTCGCGCACGGCGGCCTTCACGTCGGCGTGCGTCTCGCGCCCGAGCTGCGCACCCGTCGAGAACGCGATGCGGAGCTTGCGCGGCGGCTGGCGCACCTCCTCGACGTAGGGGCGCTCGCGCGGCGGCGATGCGTAGGGCGCGCCGGCGTCGGGGCCCTGCGTCGCGTCGAGCATCGCGGCGCAGTCGCGCACGCTGCGCGTCAGGACGCCGGGCTGCACGTAGCCGCCCCACCCCTCGCCGAGGTCCGGCCCGAGCGGGTTGCGGCCGCGCGTCGGCTTCAGGCCGAACAGCCCGCACGCCGACGACGGGATGCGGATCGAGCCGCCGCCGTCGCCGCCGTGCCCCATCGGGACGGCGCGCGCCGCGACGATCGCCGCCGTGCCGCCGCTCGATCCGCACGGCGTGTGCTCGGGGTTCCACGGGTTGCGCGCCGGGCCGAACAGCTCGGGCTCGGTGACGCCGAGGATCCCGAACTCCGACGCGTTCGTCTTGCCGACGATGACCACGCCCGTGCGCTTCATGCGCGCGATGATCTCGGCGTCCTCCGTCGGGACGAAGTCCTTCGACAGCCGCGACGCCTGCGTGTACGGCTCGCCGGCGAGCCACCCGTCGAGGTCCTTGACGACGAACGGCACGCCGCGGAACGGCCCGTCGGGCAGCTCGCCCTTCGCCGCCGCGCGCGCCCGGTCGTACATGCGGTGCACGACGGCGTTCAGCGTCGGGTTGACCTTCTCGATCGCCGCGATCGCGTGCTCGACGAGCTCGGACGGGTGGACGTCACCGCGGCGGACGCGGGCGGCGAGCTCGGTGGCATCGTCGACGGCAGGGTTCGGCATCGACCGGAACATACCTCCGTCACAGGAGCAGCTGGGTCTTCCAGCGGCGGACCTCGAGGCGGCGCTGCTCGCCGCGCGAGATGCCGCAGTCGCGCAGGTCGAGCAGGCGGAGCTCGTCCACGCGATCGAGCTCGTGCAGCGCGCGCGCACCCGCATCGCCGAGCGGGTTGCCGGCGAGCCGCAGCGTGCGCGGCGCGAGCCGCTCGACGAGCGCCGCCGCGCCGGGTGCGCCGATGTGGTTGTCGCCGCGATCGATCGCGGCGACGTCGGAGCGATGCGCGTAGCGGGCCGCGAGGTCGAGCGTGCGCAGCGCCGGCAGGTGGGCGTGCGCGAGCGCGAGCGCGCCGGCATCGCCCAGCTCGTTGCCGCGCAGGTCGAGCCGCTCCAGCTGCGCGAGCGGTGCGGACGAGAGGGCCGCCGCGCCGCCGGGCCCGAGTGAACCCGCGACGGGTGCGCGGAGGCGGTCCTTCAGCAGCGCGAGCGTGGTCAGCTGCGGGAAGGCGAGCGCGACGGCGCGCGCACCGGCGGGCGTCGCACGCTCGAACCGCACGTGCAGCTCGGCGAGCCGCGGCGCCATCGCCGCGAGCAGGGCCGCGGCGTCCTCGTCGAGCGCGGCGAGCCGGAGGCGCAGCGCGTGGAGCGGCCGCGGCTGCGCGGCGAGCGCGGCGAGCGCGGCGCGATCGAGGCACGCGCCGCGGAGGTCGAGTGCGCGGAGGTGCGGCGCGGCGAGGTCGGCGAGCGCCCGTGCGGATGCGCCGTCGACGCCGTTCACGCGCAGCACGCGCAGCGGTGTGCGGCGCGCGGCCGTCGCGAGCCGCGGCAGGCCGGCGGCGGTGATCGCGACCTCCTCGACGAAGCCGCCGCGGAACCGCACCTCGTGCGGGTGGAGCTCGAGCCCGCGCAGCCACGCGGCGCCGTGCTCGCGCACGAGGCGCGCCTCGCGCGTCCGCAGCGCGCGGAGGCGGCTGGAGTCGCCGGCGGCCGCGATGCGATCGATCTCGAGCTGCAGCGCCGCGAGCTGGCCGCGCGGATCCCCGCGCCGGACCAGCGCATCCGCGCACGCGATCCGGACGCCGGCGTCGTCGGGTGCGGCGAGGACACGCGCGGCGATCTCGTCGTCCTTGTTGTCGATGTCGTCGGTATCGTCGCTCACGTCGCGCCCCGGATCGCGGCGATCGCCGCGCGCGCCGCGGCGCCGAGCGGGTCGGGCTCGCCGGCGAGATCCTCGAGGAGCGGCAGCGCCTCGCCCGCCGCCGGGCCGAGCCGCGCGAGCAGCGGGATCGCATACAGCTCCCGGTGGTGGAGCTCGATCGCCTCGATCAGCGCCGGGATCGCGGCGACGCCGAGCTTCGCGATCGCCTCGGCGCTCGGGCCGCGGTCCGGGCCGTCGTGGGGCTCGATCGCGTCGAGGAGCCGCGCGACGTCGGTCCGCGGCGCGACGCCGAGGGCCAGCAGGGCCTCCGTCGCCGCGGTCGAGGCCCGGCGGTCCGGATCGTCGAGCGCATGCTGGAGGTCCGCGACGGCGTCCGCGTCCCCGCGCCCGCACACGCCGAGCGCCTCGGCGGCGTCCTTGCGCACGTACTCGTGCGGATCGCGGACGAGCGCGTGCCGCAGCGCCGCGACGACGGCGGGCGCGGTCGAGCCGCGCCGCAGCAGGCTGCGTGCGACGCGGCATCGCACGCGCACGTCCCGGTCCTCGCGCAGCGCGCGGACGAGCAACTCCTCGACGCCGGGCGCATCGTACGGTGCGAAGCCGAGCACGCCGGCCGCGGACTCGCGTAGCTCGCGGCGGTCGCGCTCGAGGATCCGCATCACCGGGGCGCGCGCGACGTCGGCGTCGATCTCCGGCCACAGGCGATCCAGGTGCGCGAACAACCCGACGAGCGCGCTCAGGCGCACCGCACCGACGGCATCGCCGAGCGCGGAGGCGACCGCCTCGGAGGTGCGGCGGTCGTCGCGCGCCGCGCGCATCAGCGCCTGGGTGCCGAGGCGGCGGACCTCCGGGTCCGGATCCGCGCGCGTCGCGGCGAGTGCGAGGACCGTGCGCTCGCCGCGCATCCCGAGCCCGCCGAGCGCGTGGGCGGCGTGGCGCCGAGCGGGCACGTCCCCGCTCGCGAGCTCGGCGAGCAGCTCGGCCTCGACGTCGCTGGGCGCGACGCCGTCGAGCTCGCAGCGTGCGAACGGGCGCCCACCGTCCGAAACGCGGACGAACGGCGCGAGGTCGGGCGCGGCGCCGCCGAGGTTCTCGACCTCCCAGTGGAGGTGGCGCAGCTGCGCCGATGGGAGCAGCTGCCATCCGCGGTGGTGGTCGGCGAGCAAGACGAGGATGCCCGCCGCGCGCCCGCGGATCCGGCGCGCCTCCGCGGCGAGCCGCGCGCGCAGGTTCGCCTCGCCGTTCCAGGTCGACCAGCGCGTCTCGGGCGTCGTCGTCCCGCGCCACGCCACCTCGAGCAGCTCGTCGACGCGCTCGCTCCGCGCGCCGAGCCGGTCGAGCGCGATCGTCGCGCAGCGCACGGCGAGCGCGACGCGGGCCCGCGCCGACAGGACGTCGCTTCCGACCGACCGCACGCCGCGATGCTACCGTACGCAGGTGGAGCTTCGGCGCGCGAGGCCCAGCCGAGGCGACGTCCTCCCCGACGAGCACCTCACGTTCGACGACGCGGATCCGACGAAGCCCGACACGATCCGCGCGCCGGGACGGGCACGACGGATGCACGGTGATCGTGCATGCGCAAGACGAGCTCGGTACCGCTGCTGCTGTTCGCGCTGACCCTGTTCGCGGGGATCGTGGTCGCGTACTCGCTGTACGACACCGTCGGAGTCAACACCGCGTTCGCGGCCTTCGTCGCGGCGTTCGTCGCGGGCGCACTCCTCGCGCGCGCCGTGCAGGTCGCCGCGGCGTGGGACCGCGCGATCGTGCTGCGCCTCGGCAAGTTCCACGGGCTGCGCGGCCCCGGCGTGTTCGGCATCGTCCCGATCGTCGACACCATCCCCTACTGGATCGACACGCGCGTGATCGCCTCGACGTTCCGGGCGGAGAAGACGCTGACGCGCGACACGGTGCCCGTCGACGTCGATGCCGTGCTGTTCTGGAAGGTCATCGACCCCGAGCGGGCGGCGCTCGCCGTCGCGGACTACGAGGCGGCGATCAGCTGGGCCGCACAGACGGCGCTGCGCGACGTGATCGGCAAGACGATGCTCGCCGACATGCTCGAGGGGCGCGAGAAGATCTCCGGCGACCTGCGCACGATCATCGATGCGCGCACCGAGCCGTGGGGCATCCAGGTCATCTCCGTCGAGGTCCGCGACGTGCTCATCCCGTCGGGCCTGCAGGATGCGATGTCGATGCAGGCGCAAGCCGAGCGCGAGCGCCAGGCCCGCGTCATCCTCGGTGACTCCGAGCGACAGATCGCAGAGAAGTTCAGCGACGCAGCGCGCGCCTACGCACACGATCCGACCGCGCTGCATCTGCGCGCGATGAACATGCTGTACGAGGGCCTGAAGCAGAACTCCACGATCGTCCTCGTGCCGAGCACCGCCGTCGACTCGATGCAGCTCGGCAGCACCGTCGGCGCGGTCCGGCTCGCGCGCGAGCTCGAGCAGCAGGAGGGCGTCAGTCACTGATCCGCGGCGGCGCGCGCGATCCGCTCGAGGGAGGCGCGGCGCTCGCCGAGGTCCGGCACGAGCGTCGACAGCATCAGCTCGTCGGCGCCGACCTCGCGCGCGAGCGCCTGCAGCTTGTCGCGCACGCGCTGCGGGCCGCCGATCGCGGCGCCCTCGAGGAACTCGTCGCAGATCGCGCGCTCGTCGGCGGTGAGCGCGCGCTGCTTCGCCTCCTCGACCGTCGGGATGGGCGCGCGCTTGCCGGTCCGCGAGTTCACCACCGCGATCCGGATCGGCGCCGCGAGATCCTCGGCGGCGGCGTCGGTGTCGGCGCAGATCGCGGTGACGGCGCAGATCGCGTACGGCGCGGCGAGGCGCCGCGACGGCTCGAAGCGATGGCGGTACAGCGCGATCGCCTCGCTCGCGTGGCGCATCGCGAAGTGCCCGGCGAACGCGTACGGCAACCCGAGCGCGGCCGCGATCTGCGCGCCCGCGAGCGTCGAGCCGAGCATCCACACGGCGCCGATCTTCACGTCCGACGGCATCGGCGCGATCTGCGCGAACGGGTGCCGCTCGGGCATCTGCGCGTCCTCGAACGCGAGCAGCTCGGCGAGCTGGTGGTTGACCTCGGCGTCGCTGCGCCGCAGCGCCGCGGCCGCCACGGGATCCGTCCCCGGCGCGCGCCCGAGGCCGAGGTCGATGCGGTCGGGGTACAGCGCCTCGAGGGTGCGGAACGTCTCGACGACGTGCAGCGGCGCGTGGTTCGGGATCATGATCCCGCCGGCGCCGACGCGGATCCGCGACGTCTTCGCGGCGACGTGCGCGATGAGGATCTCCGGCGCCGACGTCGCGATGCTCGGCATGTTGTGGTGCTCGGCGAACCAGTAGCGTTCGTAGCCGAGCTGCTCTGCGAGCACGGCGAGCTCCACGGAGTCGCGGATCGCCCGGCTCGGCGCGACCCCGGCGCCCACCGGTGACAGATCGAGGACCGACAGCTTCATGCCGGCACCATACCCAGCGCCCGCACGCGGGCAATCACGCGCGGTAGCGACGGCGACCCGTGCTGCAACCGCCGCTCGCGCGAGATGACACGGGGCAGTTCGATGGAATCGGCCATCGCGTTCGGATCTATCGCCGGCGCTGGGGTCGCCTGTCCTCGCCCCGGAGCGCCTGGGATTTCACGACGATCGCGACCGCGTCACATCCCACCGGGCGCCCCTCTACCCCGCGATGGGTCTCGCACCGAGCTCACCCCTGATCGGCGGCGGGTTGCGCTTCGATCGCTCGGGCACGCGCCTGAGCGCGACCGAGCCGGATGCGATCTCGGTCGTCGAGCTGGCGACCTACCGCACGATCCGGATCGCGCTCACCGACGTGCGCGGCGTCGCGGGCTTCGACGATCAGCTGTGGATCGCGACGAGCGACGACCACCTGCTCCGCGTCGATCACGCCGGCCGCACGATCGGCACCTCCGTCGCGCTGCCGTTCACGGCCCAGCCCATCCTTGCGCCGGCGCCGTGCGGACCCGCCGCCGCGATCTGGGGCCGCACCGCCCTCGTCGCCGGTGATGGCGGCGACCTCGCGCGGACCGAGCTCGCCGAGGCGACGACGATCATCCCGATCACCGGTCGCCGCCACGTGATCGTGCGCGGCTCGCGCGTGATCCTGCCGTCGGGGATCGTCGCGCAGCTGCCCTCGCACACGAGCGTGCTCGACGGCGCGGTGATGCTCGACGGCAAGTCGGTGGTGCTGCAGGTCGCGCACGCCGGCGGTCGCCGCCTGATGGTGGTCTCGCTCGGCAACGGCCAGGTCGTGCAGCGGTGCGCGATCGCGAGCGCGGCGGCGCGGCTCGCGATCCGGCGCGGGATCGCCGTCGTCCAGCTCGAGCCGCGCACGCTGTGGACCGTCGATCTGCAGTCGGGCCACGAGCTCGGCTCGATCCAGCTCGAGCGCGACGTCGACGACTTCGCGATCGATCCCACCGGCACCTGCCTCGCCGTGCGCGACACCGACGGGAACATCGAGCTGCTCGAGCGCGCGCGGTCCCGGCTCGTCGCGCCGGTGGCTTCGGGCGAGGCGCCGTCCGAGGCTCCGCCTCCGGAGACACCGATCGCGGCGGCACCTCCCGCGACCCCGGCGACGCCGGACACGCCCGTCATCGGGATCGCGTCGTCGGCGGAGCTCCTGTGCCCCGAGCTGCGGGCGCTCGAGCCGCGCCAGGCGGTGGCGATCGATCACGCCGAGGCGCGGCGCCAGCTCGCGCACGAGCTGCAGTCGGTCTCGCTGTGGACGTTCGGCGCGATCGCCGAGGCGTGGGACACGCGGCGCATCGGCTACGGCAACGAGTGCAGCCATCCGTACGAGCTCGAGGTCGGCGCGATCCTCGGCATCAGCAACGGCTTCGCCGGACAGCACGTCACCGCCGCGCGCGAGCTCCTCGGCGAGCACGAGCGCGGCCGGGCCGCCGATCCGCAGGCGCGTGCGGCTGCGACGCCGCTCGGACAGCTGTTGGCAGAGCTCCAGCTCGGACACCGCGCGATCGACATCCTGCTCGTGATCGCGGCCGCGGCGCTGCGCGGAGAGATCGCGCGCCTGTACGGCATCCTCGCGAACGACGACGGACGCGCGATCATCGACGAGCTCCTCGTCCAGCAGGTGCTCGCCGGGCGCCACGATCGAGCGGACGTCGCGGCGGAGCTCGATGCGCGCGCGCCGCTCGTCCGGCTCGGCATCGTCCGCATGTCCGGCCGGCGCGCCCGGCCGTTCGCCGAGCTGTCGATCGATCCGGTGGTGCTCGACCGGCTGCGCGGCGTCCCGCTGGACCTCGGCATGGCCACGACCGTGCGAGTCGCGACCTCGGGCCTCGCCGCCCTCGACATCCCGCGGGCGGTGGTCGACGAGGCGTGTGCGGCGCTCGCGCGCGTGCAGGGGGTCGCGCGGATCATGATGCGCGGCCGGATCGGCAGCGGTCGCCGGACGCTGCTCGCGACGCTCGCGGCGGTGGCGGGGCGCGACCTCGCGGTGATCGATGCGAGCGCACTCCCGCGCGATGCGCGTAGCTTCGTCGGCGAGCTCGCGCTGTCGCTGCGGCGCGCGCACCTCGCCGGGCTCGTGCCGTGCATCGCGCACCTCGAGAGCGTCACGTTCGACGAGCACCCCGGGCGCGACGTCGCCGCCGAGACGCTGCGCGCGCACCCCGGTCCGATCGCGGTGGTGGCGTCGAGCGAGGACGTGGCGCCGTTCCCGCCCGGACACGTTGTTGTCGAGCTGCCAGTCCTGGCCGAGACCGAGCGCCGCGCCGTGTGGCAGCGCGTGCTCGCCGAGTCCAGCTGCACCGTGCGCGACGTCGATGCGCTCGCGGCGCGCTACCGCGTCGGCCCGGGCGTGATCCGCAGCGCCGTCGCCGCCGCGGCCGACGTGCCCGGCAGCGACGCGACGCCGGCGATCGAGGCATACATCCGGCAGACCCGCGACACGCGGCTCGGCCAGTACGCGCGGCGGGTGACGCGGCTCGCGTCGTGGTCGAGCGTGGTGCTGCCGCCGGACATCCTCGACAGCCTGCGCGAGCTCGTCGCGCGTGTCCGGCACGGACGCAAGGTGTTCGACACGTGGAACATGAGCCGCGTCATGGCGACGTCGCGCGGGCTGACCGCGCTGTTCCAGGGCCCGCCCGGCACCGGCAAGACGCTCGTCGCCGGCGTGATCGCGCGCGAGCTCGGCCTCGACCTCTACCAGATCGATCTCTCGAAGGTGATGTCGAAGTGGATCGGCGAGACCGAGCGCAACCTGTCGACGATCTTCGACGCCGCCGAGGATGGCCAGGTCGTGCTGCTGTTCGACGAGTCGGACTCGCTGTTCGCGAAGCGCACGGAGGTGCGGTCGAGCAACGATCGCTACGCGAACCTCGAGGTCAACTACCTCCTGCAGCGGCTCGATTCGTTCGAGGGCATCGCGATCCTCACCACGAACAGCGGCAGCTCGATCGACCAGGCGTTCAAGCGCCGCCTGTCGTTCCGGCTATCGTTCCCGTTCCCCGACGAGGAGACGCGCGAGCAGCTGTGGCGCGCGCACCTGCCGCCGGAGCTGCCGATCGACGGCACGCTGACGCTCGATGCACTCGCGCGCAAGTACCAGTTATCGGGCGGCTACATCCGCAATGCGTGTCTGCGCGCCGCGTTCCTCGCCGCGCAGGACGAGACCGCACTGCACCAGCACCACCTCGAGCGTGCCGTCGCGCTCGAGTTCGCCGAGTTCGGAAAGCTGTCGAGCAGCGGCGCGATCGACTGACATCCACTCACCTCTGGAACTCCCCATGACCGAACGTCAACACTCCCACGCACACGCTCACTCCGGCGCGAACGACGACGACGACACGCTGCTCGCGCCCGGGCGATCGAGCAACTCGAATCGGCTCGCGGCGCCCGCGCATCCGCTCGAGTCGGGGCTGATCCAGCGCAAGGGCCGGGACGACAACGGCGTCGCCGTCGATGCCGAGTCGGCGGTCGCCGCGGCGGCCTCGAGCCAGGGGGCAGCGCTCCCGGGCCCGATCCTGCGCAAGTTCGAGTCGTCGCTCGGCGCGGATCTGTCCGCGGTGCGCGTACACACCGGTGCCGAGTCCGCGAATGCCGCGAGTGCCGTCGGCGCACACGCATACACGGTCGGCAATGACATCCACTTCGGAGCGGGGCAGTACGATCCGTCGAGTCAGGCGGGCGAGCACCTCCTGGCGCACGAGGTCGCGCACACGGTGCAGCAGCAGGGCAGCACGCCGACGCGGCAGCACAAGCTCGGGGTGTCGTCGCCGAACGATCCGGCGGAGCACGAGGCCGATCGCGCCGCCGACGCGATGGTGACGGGACAGGCCATCGAGCTCGCGTCGGCGCCGGCGCAGGCCGCGCGCAAGATCTATCGCGACAACGACCCCGCCGCCGCGGCTCCGCAGATCAATGCCAAGCACTCGTTCGACATCGGCGACATCAAGGGCCCGTCGAAGGACCTCGGCTACGTCACGCTCAGCACGGCGCTGAAGGGCAAGGGCAGCCTCGAGGAGTCCACGTTCGGCAAGGACGGCAAGGCCCAGTCCGCACCGGTGAATGCGGGGACCGCGGGCAGCGCGAAGGACGGTGTCGCCGGTGCGAAGGTCGAGTTCGGCCTCGCCGAGCAGAAGTTCAAGACCGACATCATGGGCGTGAAGTTCGAGGAGAAGCTCAAGGAGAAGCTCAGCTTCGAGCTGTCGACGGAGAAGGTCGACGTCAGCGTCGGCGTCGAGGCGCGCGCGAACTGGGAGAAGCTGCCGTGGCTCAAGGGCGCGGGTGACCTCACGTTCAAGTTCGCGAGCGTGAAGTGGAAGGACCTGAAGGAGAGTCCGGCGGGGCTCGACAAGGCGAAGATCCTCGCGCTCGAGGGTGCGCTCGGCCTCAACGGCGAGGGCACGTATGACTTCTCCGGTCACGCGCTCAAGGGCAGCGTCACCGGTCAGGCCGTCGCGACCGCGAGCCCGAACTGGTCGAAGATCGGCGCCGAGGTCGCGAAGGAGGCCGCGGCGAAGGGCGCACAGGCGGGTGCGCAGGGCGGCGCGGGTGCCGCCGGCGGCGCCGGTGCGGCGGGCGGCGCGACCGCCGCGGCCGAGGCGGCGATCGTCATCGACGCCGCGGCCGTCGCCGGCTCGGCCGCCGCGATCATCGTGCCGCTCGGCGCGGCGGCGCTGATCGGGGCCGGCTTCGTGCAGACGGAGAAGAACATCCGCGCCTCGCACGCGGCGAGCGCGATGGGCGTGAAGATGCGCGACGAGGGCAAGGCGTACGTGAAGGCGTACGTCGCGACGATCAGCGGCGGCTCGGGCGGCGGTCAGGGTGGCGCGGCGGCGAGCGCGAAGGTCAACGAGTACATGGCCGCGTCGGGCAAGAACCAGGCGGACGCGTGCGCCGACCTCGTGCAGAAGAACGGCGGCAAGGAGGGACTCTACGCGAGCATCCTCGGCAAGTTCCGCGACGAGGCCTATCGCAAGGGCGTCGCCGAGTTCGAGCAGAAGTTCGCCGCTCAGTTCGGCATCGTCGAGAAGCTCGGCGAGACGTGGGGTATGCGTGGTGTGTTCCGCAAGGACCTGCGCATGATCCTGTACGCCGATTGAGTCAGCGCTGCGCGATCCTGGTACAGCGGCGCCGGCTCTGCCGGCTGGAACCGCGCGTGGCCTCAGGCGCTGGATGAGTCGGGCGGCCGATCAATTGCAGTCACGAACCCCATGGGCGCGCGCGAGCGGATCGGTGCCTGGCTCGGTCGGGCGTGCGCGCCGGCGACGGCGTTCGTCAGCCGCGTGCGCCACGGGCGGATGTTCCACCCCGAGGGCTGGACGTACTCGGGGATCTGCGAGGTCGCGGCCGACGACGCGTCGTTCGCGCCGCTGGCGACCGCGCTCGAGGGGCGCGTGCTCGCGCGCTTCTCGGGTGCGCTGTGGCGCCACGAACGCGAGAGGTTCGACGTCCTCGGGTGCGCGCTGCGCTTCCGCCGCGGCCCCGGCGCCCCGCTCGATCACGTCGCCGAGGTCGGCGACACCGACCTGCTGACGGCGACGATCCGCAGCCCGCTCACGATGCTGCTGTCGCCGTTCGCCACGAATGCACATGACTTCGTGCACGCCAGGTACTGGGCGGTGTCTCCGTTCGAGCACGCGGCCGTGCGCTTCGAGCTGCGGCTCTCGCCCGTCGAGCGCGCGCCGCACGCGCACCCCGCGCCCCGCGCCGCGCAGCTCGCGCGCGCCGTCGCCACCGGTGCCGCCGCGTGGTGGCTCGAGGCGCGCCGGACGCTCCACCTGCGCTGGCATCGTGTCGGGAGGATCCTGCTCCTCGCGCCGGCGCGCGTCGATCAGGAGGCGCTCCGCTTCGATCCGTTCCGCGGCGTGCTGCGCCCGGTCGGGCTCGTGCACGCGATGCGGCGCGCCACCTACGCTTCGAGTCAGGCCGCGCGGAGGTCGTGACAGCCTGTTAGACTGCGCGTCGTGAACGCAGCCAAAAGCGCGAAATGCCGCCCGCCGAGCAGACGTCATGATCGCATGTTCGCTCGCGTCGCCGTCGCCGCCGTCCTCGTCGGCGGTTGCTACACCGGCTCACAAACCCCGCCGGCCAACACTCAGGCCGCCGCGGACCCGACGGCGGTGACCCCGCGGATCCGGATCACGACGCCGGGTCCGGACGACGGCGACATGGGCAGGCGCCTCGAGGGCTACCCACCGTTCGAGTACGACCACCTGCCGGCGGTCTCCGTCGACCGCACGAAGGTCGCCGTCGTCGAGGAGCGCGACGGCTGGGGGCACACGGCGACGCCCGGCGTGCGGATCCTCGACGTCGCCTCCGGCAAGACCGTCACCTGGCTGCCCGTCGTCGGCGGCGACCGGTGGCCCGACGACGCCGCCGTCGGGCGAAGCCGCGCCGCGATCGAGGAGCTCGTCGCGGCCGCCAACGCCGTCCTCGCGCGCACGTCGTGGCACCCACTCGCCACACCCGGCGAGCCGACGACGACGGGCGAAGACGCCGATCGCATCGTCGCGTGGACCCTCGGCCCGCACACCGTGACGATGACCTACGCACCCGACGACCCTTACGCCGAGGATCCCCGCTCGCTTCCATCGACGATCGTCATCACCGACTCCGCCGGCCGCCAAGTCACCCGGGTCGACGACGTTCGCAACCGCTGGCGCCACACCGCCCGCTGCGCCACCCCCAGCTTCTCGCTCGCCGCCGTCCACCCCGCCTCCCACATCCTCGTCTTCCACCAGAAGCTCGGCCTCACCTCCCACGACTGCGACGGCGTCAACGTGCCCGACGACTGGCGCATCCTGCGGTTCTGACGCCGGGTCGTCCCTCTTGGGTGAGACGGTGGTGGAGTTGCAGCGCGCCCGCCGATCCAGTATCTCTATCTCGTGGACATCCTGTTCTACGTTCGCCTGCGCTAGCGCCGGCAGCGATCTCCGCATCCACGCGCCTCGTCGCGCGTGATCGCGGCTGGCGCTGCCCTCCGTGCCCGTCCTTCGCCCGATTCCACGTTTCCGGGCGCGAGGTCCGAGGCGTGGCGCGCCTGCTCCGGTGACGCAGATCGGCCTTCGACGCGTCCACCTCCTCGGGCTCATCGCCTCGGATCTCCCGCGCTCAGCCAGCAGGAGATCCACATGTCCAGTTCCCGTCGCCCACATGACCCGCGCCTCACGGTGCTCGTCACCGTCCAGACTCCCGATCGCTCCGACGCTGCCATCGAACGCTCGCTGAGCGAGCTCGATCGCCTGCTGCGCGGACTCGGGATCGCCGCGCAACACCGCGTGATCCAGAAACGGCAGTCTCCGTCCTCGAGCTATGTGGGCGCGGGGAAGTTGCGCGAGCTGGCGGAACTGACGGGCGGCGTGGTCGTCGTCGTCGTCGATGACGAGCTGACACCCGGCCAGCAGCGCAGCCTCGAGCAGGCCACGGGCGCGGAGGTCCTCGACCGGACGGCGGTGATCCTCCGGGTCTTCGAGGGCCGCGCACGCACGCGCGAGGCTCGACTCGAGGTCGAGCTGGCCGGGATTGCCTACGAGCTGCCGCGCATCCGCGAGGATGTCTCGCTCGGCGATCGAGAGGGTGGCGGCGGCCGCGCCTCGCGCGGAAACAGCAACGTCGAGCTCGCAAAGCAGCGTGCGCGTGCGCGGATGGCCGAGCTCCGGCGCGAGCTCGATGCGCTGCACGAAGGAGCCGCGCTGCGCAGGCGGCAACGCGCCTCGGCCCAGCGGGTCGCGCTCATCGGCTACACCAACGCAGGCAAGTCTTCGCTGATGCGCGCGCTCACGGGAACCGAGGTGCTCGTCGAGGACAAGCTCTTCGCGACGCTCGGCACCACCGTTCGCGCGCTCGCTCCCGCGACCTCGCCGCCGATCCTGATCACCGACACCGTCGGGTTCATCGAGCGCCTCCCCCACGCGCTGATCGCCTCGTTCAACTCGACGCTCGACGAGGCACGTGAAGCATCGCTGCTGCTCTTCGTCGTCGACGCCGCCGACGCTGCGCACCTCCGGCAGCTCGAGGTGACCCGGCGTACGATCGACGACATCGGCGCCGCCTCGCTGCCCCACCTCGTGGTGCTCAACAAGATCGATCAGGTCTCCGCGGAAATGCGACGCACGCTCGCAGACGAGCTTCCCGAGGCGATTCAGATCTCGGCCCTCTCGCCCGCGGATGTCGCGGCGCTCCGGCAGCGGCTCATCGAATTCTTCGATGCGTCTCTCGAGACTGCGACGTTCGAGGTGCCCTACGATCGCCAGTCGAGCATCGCCGAGGTGCGCGACCACGTGAAGGTGCTCGACGAGGTCTATGCCGATCGACTCACCCTCACGCTGCGCTCCACTCCCGAGGTCCTCGCCCGGTTGCGGAGCAAGCTCCGCGAGGTCCCATCTCCCCGACGCGGATCCAACATGAGCACGGCGCAGATCGGAGCGCTCGCCGCTCGTCACGGTCTCGACCTGGACGTCGACGGGATGCGCATCGACGAGGCCGGCCTCGACTACCGGATCGCCTTCGCGCGCGCCCAGGACGGCGCAGCTTGGGTATTGCGTCTTCCTCGACGGCCCGACGTCTCCGCGAAGCTCTCCGAAGAGCGGCAGATCCTCGCGTTCGTCGCGCCGCGACTCACCGTGGCGGTGCCGGCCTGGCAGGTGTGCAGTGACGACCTCGTGGCCTACCGGCGGCTGCCCGGCGAACCCGGCCTGACGCTCGACGCCGGCGGCCGTCCGGTCTGGCACTTCGATCCGTCGTCGCCCGAGTTCGCGGCGGCGCTGGGCCGGCTCATCGCAGAGCTCCAGTCCCTCGACGTCGAGGCCGCGCGCCGGGCCGGCGTTCCCGTGATGTCCGCAGCGGAGGTGCGCGCGCAGTGGCGTACCGACTTCGAGCAGGTGCGCGCCGCATTCACGATTGTATCTCCCCTGCAGGCGCGGTGGCGGTCCTGGTTCGACAACGACGCTCTCTGGCCCGAACGCACGGCGTTCACCCACGGCGAGCTCTACGCGGCCCACGTGCTGATCGACGGTCCCGCACGCATCACCGGCGTGATCGACTGGACCACAGCCAGAGTCGGAGACCCCGCCGTCGACTTCACCTACCAGCACATGATGGGGCCCACTGCCTTCGACGCGACCGTGGCCGCCTACGTCCGCGCCGGTGGCACCCCGATCCCACACTTCGCAGAGCGCTGCGCGGAGATCGTCGCGGCCGCGCCGCTCACGTACGCCCTGTTCGCGTTGCGAAGTGGCGACCCGCAGCATCGCGCAGCCGCGACGGCGCAGCTTCTACAGCAGGCGTGATCCACGCATCAAGGACGACGGTTGATCGGCCTGCCGTCAAGCGCGACCATGGTCGCCTATGATGAGGTTGGTGGCGTTGGTCGTGCTCGTGACGACCGCCTGCGGTTCGAAGAAGGCAACCTGCATCGAAGGCGCGAGCGTCGCGTGCGCTTGCCCGTCGGGCCAGTCCGGTGCGCAGATCTGCGATGCCGACGGCAAGCTCGGGCCGTGCTCGTGTTCCGGCTCCCGCACGAGCATACCCACGGTTGCGAAGACGCGTAGACCACCATCGTGCCCGTCCGACACCGATGCGGCGGTCATGCTCGCGCGGGCCTTCAAGACCGACGACAAGATCACGGTGTTGAAGTGCGCACCGGGCTCGTTTCCGGGGGCCGGGTGGATCTTCGTCGCGTGGGTCGGCGATCCCACCGCCGACCTGACACCTGTCCCTTCCTCCCCGAACACGACCACGAAGCAGGCACTCGAACGCCTGTCGGAGATCAAGGACATCGCACGCCTGCACCATTCGGTGATCAGCACCGCCGGAGCACTGATCGCCGACGTGCAACGCGAGCCGACGTTTCACGAGCGCGACGGCAGCGAAAGCACGACCTGGGCGCGGCTCGAGGCCGCCGACCTCGACGGCGATGGCAACGACGAGATCGTGGAAGAGACAGAGTACATGCGGCGTG
This sequence comes from Deltaproteobacteria bacterium, assembly GCA_019637375.1. Lineage (GTDB taxonomy): Bacteria > Myxococcota_A > Polyangia > Haliangiales > Haliangiaceae > JABFXX01. Next base: position 53,098 of record JAHBVW010000046.1, read on the forward strand.
GCTGGGTGATCGGACGGGTCGAGGTCTCGCTCGTGCGACGTGACACCCTCACGAGCGCGCTCGTACTGCAAACCTCTTACAGCAACGCTGCGACCGAACCGATGCCCGGCCCCACCACCTGCAAGGCGACCTGGGATGTCGACAGTCGCCATCTCGTGGTGATCGCGAAGGAGGCGTCGGGGCCCCGCGCAAGCGAGGAGTGCTTGAAGGGGTCCAGGACCTACACGCTGTCGGGCGACAAGCTCGTCGCGGTGCCATAGCACCGAGGATCGAGGCTTGCGGTAGAACCGACGCGACGTGGCAAGCGACGACGACGATGACGACGTACCCATCCGGGTCGACTTTCGCGACCCCGCGACCGCACGCGCCTGGATCGCGGACACACGGATCAAGCGCCCCTATCGGCCCCGCTTCTTCGCCGCGTTCTGCGCCGCGCTGGCGGCGCGCCCGAGGCTCCGCATCCTCGAGCTCGGCTCCGGGCCGGGTCACCTCGCGCGTGAGATCCTCGTCCACTGCGACGTGCAGCACTACCTCGCGCTCGACTTCTCGCCCGCCATGCGGGAGCTCGCCGCCGAGCATCTCGGCGAGCTCGCGCGCCGGGTGACGTTCGTGACGCGCGACTTTCGCGAACCCGCCTGGCCCGCCGAACTCGGCACCTTCGACGCGATCGTCACGTTGCAGGCGGCGCACGAGACGCGTCACAAGCGCCACCTGGTCCCGCTGCTCGAGCGCGCCCGCACGGTCCTCGCGCCCGGCGGCGTACTGCTCTACGCCGATCACTACCTCACGCCGGAGACGAAGTTGCCTGCGCTCGCCCCCGCGCGCGCCGACCAGTCACGCGCGCTGCAGTGTGCCGGCCTTGTCGACGTCCACCTGCGGTACGAGGAGGGCAGCATGGCATTGTGGTGCGGAACGAACCCCGCCGCGGCAAGCTGAGCGACCACGGCGGCATCTCTAGCGTGAGCGTGCGCAGCGCGCGATCGCACGATCGGCGGCAAGCACGCGGACATCGTATTCGGTGTCGAGAGCCCGTACCCGCTTCGCCATCGCGGCCGCATCCGGATCCGGTCCGAACGGAAGCCGTGTGCACCTCCGTGGGACGAATGGTTCGGAGGTCGAGTCGTCATCGGATCACAACGCTCACCACGTATCGATCACCCGGAAGCGGTCGCGTTCGAGATGACCAGGCGGGTGTCATCGAGGAGCTCGCCCGTGTGTGACGGCCTCGTGAACTGCTACGCAGCTCGGGTGGGGTCGCCCACCGACCAGGCCACACCGTCGCCGCGATCGAGCTGCTCGAGCGCGGCCATGTCTCCGTCGTCGATGTGGAACGAGAAGAGGTCGGCGTTCTGCCGGAGGCGATCGACATTCGTGCTCTTCGGCAGCACGGGATAGCCCTTCTGGATGCCCCAGCGCAGCAGCACCTGCGCCTCGCTCACACCGTGCTTCGCGGCCAGCGCCTTGAACGGCGAGTCGGCGCGCCGGCCGTCGGACTTCATCGCATCCGTCTTCGCGCTGTCGTGGCCGGGCGCGCTCCGCCACGTCGACAGCGGCACCAGGCTGCTGTACGCGATCGGGACGATCCCGCGCTCGGCGAGGTACCCGACGAGCTGCGGCTTCTGCGACCACGGGTGAAGCTCGATCTGGTTCGCCTGCGGCTGCGGCAAGCCCGCGGCTTCGAGCTCCTTCAGATGTCCAATGTGGAAGTTGCTCACGCCGATCGCACGTGCCTTTTTCTGCTCCTTCAGCGCCACGAGGCCGCGCCACTGCGCGAGCCGCTGCTCGCGGTCGAACGGCGCGTGGATGAGGTACAGGTCGACGTATTCGAGCCCGAGCCGCGCGAGGCTCTCGTCGAGCGACGAGATCGTCGTCTCGGTCGTCTTCGGCGTCTGCCCCCACGCGGCGTTGCCGGGCCACAGCTTCGTCGTCACGAAGATGTCGCGCCGCGAGAGACCCTCGCGCTCGAGCCCCTTCCGGATGCCAGCGCCGACGCCGGTCTCGTTGCGATAGAACTCGGCCGTATCGATGTGCCGGTAGCCGGCGCGGATGGCCTCCTCCACGACGGCGGCGGCTTCGCCGTCGGGGATGAGGTACGTGCCGAAGCCGAGGTACGGGATCTTCACATCGGCGGCCAGGTCGCGTTCGCGGTCGTTGCGCATCGGTTCCTCCTCTCGATGCCATGACCTTACGCATCGCGGTCCGACGGCGCCTGCCCGAAGCTCCTCACTACTTGCCTATTCCTCGCACGGCCGACAGAATCCGGTGGTGGCGCGAGCACGAGCGCGAGGCGAGGACTTTCCGGCCGGGTTGCTCGAGCGCTGCGATCGGGCGCTGCGCGGCGCGGTCGCGCCGACCCGGCGAACACCGACCTTCGTGTCACCGCTGCCCGGGCTGCGGCTCCTCAGGTACGCCGTCCGCACGGAGTTCGAAGCGACCCTGTACGAGCCGGTGGTGTGCGTCGTCCTGCGCGGCCGCAAGGAGACCACCTTCGGCGAGCGCACCTTCGACGTCGGCGCGGGAGCGTGCTTGCTGGTCAGCCACGACCTGCCGGTGGTCTCGCGCATCGTCGAAGCGCCGTACCTCGCGCTGCTCCTCGACGTGAACCTCGACACGCTGCGCGGCCTCCACGACGAGCTCGGCACCGCATCATCGCTCGGCACGACCGAGGCCCGAGCGCTCGAGGTCCACGACACGCCGCCGCCGCTCCTCGATGCGCTGGGGCGCTACGTGGCCGTCGCCGAATCACCGACCGATGCCAAGGTGCTCGGCCCGATGCTCGCGAAGGAAGTCCACTATCGGCTGCTCACCGCACCGTTCGGCGGCATGCTGCGCAGCCTCCTGCGCGACGACAGCTCCGCGAGCGCCGTCGCGAACGCCATCACGCAGATCCGTCGCCGCTTCCGCGAGTCCCTCGTGGTCGCCGACCTCGCGCACGACGTCGGGATGAGCGTGTCGGCGTTCCATCGTCAGTTCAAGGCGGTGACGGCCTCGTCGCCGCTCCAGTACCAGAAGGACCTCCGCCTGCTCGAGGCGCGGCGGATGCTGCGCCTGGGGACGGTCACGGTCTCGGCCGCCGCCTACGACGTCGGCTACGAGAGCCCCAACCAGTTCAGCCGCGAGTACGCGCGCAAGTTCGGGTGGTCGCCGAAGCACGACGCCAGGAGCCGGACCGCGAGGCCGCCGTCGGTCGCCGGTTCACCGGCTTCCGGCGCAAGCGTGTGAACCTGCTCGGCGGCACCACGGCTCACCGCGTGTCGATCACCCGAAACCGGTCGCCTTCGAGGACCACCAGGTGTGTGTCGTCGACGAACTCGCCCGTGTACGACGGCGTCGCGAACAGCTTCGAGCGTCCCGCCGGGTCGATGCGCTCCAGTGCCGGCGTCGTGAGGTCCTTCCGCACGGCGACGGCGCCGCTGTCTGCGACGGCGATCGGCCACGGCCCGGGCTCGAGGCCGATCCAGCTGCGGTCGAGCGACAGCGCGCCGGTGACCGCATCCATCACGCGCAGGCGGTGGAAGAAGACCGGCCAGTACGCGATCTCGAAGCCGCTGCGACACGCGAGCTTGCCGCCGCTCGGCGACCACTTGCACTCGAGGATCTTGTCGTTTCCGTCGAGACACGCCCTGCGCGTCACCGTGAACGGCGCGGCGAGCTCGATGTCGCCAACGCACGTCCGGAGATACGGCGCGTACGTTCCGTAGACCCGCACCGTGCGTGCATCGGGCGTGCGAAACACCTCCCACGGCTCCTCCGTCCCTGCGAGGCGCTGGACGGCCGACTTGCCATCCGACGACGTCACGGCGAGCTCGTACCTCCCGTTGCCATTCGGAAACCGGCCGACGTGGCGACGAAAGATCAGGTTCTTGCCGTCGGGCGTGAACCACGGTGTGTACGCGGCCGGACCTGCGGCGACGCGCACGGGAGGTGCCGCGGGATCGGGCGTCGCGTAGATCCATCGGTCGGCGTTGAACGCCACGCGCTTGCCGTCGGGGCCGACTGCGATCTTGCCGCCGGCGCCGAGCGGAAACGGCACGAGCGCGCTCGCGACCTGGCGAAGCTCGGCGGGGAGTTCCGCGGCCGCGATGCCACGCTCGTCGCCTTCCACGACCCGCGTCAGCGCCGGAAGCTCGAGGTCGACGTCGATCTTGTTGGTCGCGATCTCGACGATCCGGAGTCGAGCGGGCCTGCCACCACGCAGCGCCCACAGCAGCGCGCGCGTCCGGTCCTTGGAGACTGCCTGGAGGTGCCAGTCCACCGACTCACGCGGACTCGGCGAGTCGCGCTCGGGCGCATCCTCCGCGACGGCTTTGGCGGCGGTGACCCGCGCAGGTGCGGGCCGATCGCTCGGCGCTTCGGCGGTCCCGGTCGAGCATGCAGCGACGACCAGAGCGAGGGACGCACGTACCATCTGCCTCACAACGCACAACCGCGCTTGCCGTTCTGCAAGATGTGCCGCATGGAGGCCCGATCGCACTCGAGGAGGAGACCGTCTTTTCCGCGCAATGCCTCGCGTGGCATGTATGGATGCTCCGATGCCCCTCGTGTTCCTGCCCGACGTGGAGGCGCTCTTCCTTTGGGGCGACGAGCCGCCGCCGCGCGTGCTTCCCACGCTCGCACGCGGTGGCGACGCGTGGTCGACGTCGCTCGCGACGGCGGATGGCGTTCGACAGGTGGTCGGCGCGAAGCTGCCGCTGTTCGAGACGATCGCGAAGCTCGCCGTGGTCCCGGCCGCCGCAACGGACGCCCTGCCCGGCTCCTTCGCGACCTGGGTGGTCGCGACGAAGCTCGCGCTCGACCTCGTGGCACGCGAGCGCGTCGTCCCCACGATCACGCGGCGAGCGGCTCGCATCGAGGCCCGCTGGGCGGCGGCGCTCGCCGCGGGAGACGACGCCGCGAAGGTCGTCGCGATCGCCGGGAGCATGCCACCCGCCGCACATGCGGTGCCCGCCGGCGACGACGCGGTGTGGGCGCCCGACGCGCTCCTGCGCGCGTATCTCGATGCGGTCGTCGATACGCTCGTGCGCGCTGCCCGGGGCGGCCCGAGCTTGCCCGCGACGAAGGCGAGATCCTCGTCGAGGACCGGCGCCTCGTGGGACGAGCGCTGGCGCACCGCGCTCGGTACCTCGCAGAGGAGCTTCGAGCTCGACGGATTCGCCGAGCGCTCCGTGGTCGATGACCTCACGCGCTGGAGCGAGCCCGCACTCGGCGCACGCGATCGCCTGCGCGCGTGCTTTCGGCTGGAGCTGCCGGTCGGCGATCGCGAGCCGTTCACGCTGCGCTTCCTCCTGCAATCACCCGACGACCCGAGCCTCCTCGTCGCCGCATCCGACGTGTGGAAGGCGAACGGGCGCAGCCTCGAGAAGCTCGGGCGCGCGTTCCGCGATCCGCAGGAGTCGCTGCTCGAGGCGCTCGGCCGCGCGGCACGACTCTACGTGCCGCTGACGGGTTCCCTCGCCGAGGCGCGCCCCGAGTCGATCGCGCTGGATCCATCGCTGGCGTGGGCGTTCCTTTCCGAGGGAGCCGCGACGCTCGCGGACGCGGGCTTTGGCGTCCTGGTTCCCGGCGAGCTGACCGCCGCGGGCCAGCGCCGGCTGCGGCTCAGGATGCGCGTCGGCGGCAACGGCAAGAAGGTAGCGGGCGTCGTCGCCGGCGCGGCCGGGCTCGGGCTCGACGAGCTGCTCCGGGTCGACTGGGAGGCGGTGATCGGCGACGAGGTGCTCTCCGCGAAGGAGCTGGCCGCGCTCGCCAGGCAGAAGGCGCCGCTCATCCGGTTCCGAGGCGCGTGGGTGGCGATCGATCCGCGCGAGCTCGGCGACATTCAGCAGCGTCTCGCGGGCGGCTCGTCGAGGATGACCGCGCGCGAGGCGATCCAGGCCGTGCTCGCGGGTGAGACACGGCAGGGCGAGCTCTCGGCTACGGTCACCGCGTCCGGCGTCGTCGCCGACCTGGTCGAGCGGCTGACGAGCGGTGCAAATCGCGAGCTGGCCGCACCGAGCTCGCTCGAGGCGGTGTTGCGCCCGTACCAGGAGCGAGGACTCAACTGGCTCGTCACGATGGGCTCGCTCGGCCTCGGCGCCTGTCTCGCCGACGACATGGGCCTCGGCAAGACGATGCAGCTGCTGGCGTTCCTGCTGCGGCGGCTCGACGCGAGCCCGCGCGATGGACGGCCCGCGCTGCTCGTCGCGCCGACCTCCGTGGTCGGCAACTGGGAGCGCGAGGTCGAGCGCTTCGCCCCGTCGCTGAACATCGTGCGGCACCACGGCGAGGGGCGCGCACGGTCGGCGAAGGACTTTCCGAGGAAGCCGGGAACGTTGGTCGTGACGACCTACGGTCTATTGCGCCGCGATGCCGAGTTGCTCGCGAGCGTGGACTGGTCCGTCGCGGCGCTCGACGAGGCACAGAACATCAAGAACGCCGCCTCGGCGACGGCGCGCGCCGCACGCGGCCTGCGCGCGGGACATCGCTTCGCGCTCACCGGCACGCCCGTCGAGAATCGGCTCGCCGAGCTGTGGTCGATCCTCGAGTTCGCGAACCCGGGCCTGCTGGGGTCGCTCGAAGCCTTCCGCCGTGACTTCGCGCTGCCGATCGAGCGCTACGGCGACGACCACACAGCCCGACGGCTCAAGCGCATCGTCGGCCCGTTCATCCTGCGCCGGCTCAAGAGCGACCCGACCGTCATCCAGGACCTGCCGACGAAGAACGAGATGAAGGTGGTGTGCACGTTGACGCGCGAGCAGGCGACGCTCTACAAGGCCGTCGTCGACGAGGAGCTGCGGCGGATCGAAGCAGCCGAAGGCATCGAGCGCCGCGGTCGTGTGCTGGCGCTGCTCACGTTCACCAAGCAGATCTGCAACCATCCGGCCCAGTATCTCGGTGAGAGCGGGCCCCTGCCCAGGCGATCGGGCAAGCTCGCGCGCACGACCGAGATGCTCGAAGAAGCGCTCGCCTCCGGAGACAGGGCCCTGGTGTTCACCCAGTTCCGCGAGATGGGCGACAAGCTCGTCGAGCATTTCACCGCGAGCCTCGGTGTCGACGTGGCGTTCCTGCACGGCGGCACACCGAAGAAGGCGCGCGACGAGATGGTGCGCCGCTTCCAGGAGGAGCCGCGCGGCCCGCGCGTCTTCGTGCTGTCGGTGAAGGCGGGCGGCACCGGCCTCAACCTCACGGCTGCGAGCCACGTGTTCCACTACGATCGCTGGTGGAACCCGGCCGTCGAGGACCAGGCGACCGATCGCGCCTACCGCATCGGGCAGAAACGCGCGGTGCAGGTCCACAAGCTGCTCTGTGGGGGCACGGTCGAGGAGAAGATCGACCGGCTGCTCGAGCAGAAGCGCGAGCTGGCCTCGAAGGTCGTCGGCGCAGGTGAGCAGTGGATCACCGAGCTCGATGGCCGCGAGCTGCGCGACCTGTTCGCGCTCTCGGAGAGAGCGATCACCGCCTCCGACGAGGACGAGGTCGGGACCGTCGCGACTCCGAACCCACGCCGGCGGGTCGCGAAGTCTCGCACCGAGATGCGCCCATGAGTCGCTGGAGCCTCTACGGCGGGTACAGGCCCGCGCCCAAGAAACCACCGCCCGAGCGCGGCATCCGGATGACGAAGGCCGGCACCACGTGGTGGGGGCGGCGCTGGATCGAGGCGCTCGAGGGCGTGCTGCGCGGCGACGCCAGGCGCCTGGCTCGCGGCAAGACCTACGCGCGCGCCGGGCGCACGCACGATCTCGTCGTGAAGGGCGGTACCGTCACCGCCAGCGTGATCGGCTCGCGGCCGACGCCGTACAGGATCACGATCGCGCTCACGCAGCTCGCCGAGCCCGCGTGGACGACGGCCATCGCGGCGATGGCGAGCAAGGCACAGTTCTCGGCCGAGCTGCTGGGTGGGCAGATGCCGCAGGCGATCGACGATGCGTTCGTCGAGGCGGGTGTGAGCCTCTTCCCGAAGCAGCGCACCGACCTCAGGACCAGCTGCACGTGCCCCGACTGGGGCGACCCATGCAAGCACGTCGCGGCGACCCACTACGTCCTCGGCGAGGCGCTCGACCGCGATCCGTTCCTGCTCTTCGAGCTGCGTGGCAAGACCAAGGAGCAGGTGCTCGATGCGCTGCGCGCGGCTCGTGGGGGAGCGCACGCGTCGGCGCCCACGAAGGGACGCAAGGCGAAGCGGGCCGAGGCAGCCGCACCCGAGGTGCCGACGGTCAAGCTCGGCAAGCTCGACGCGGCGGAGTACGACCGGCCGCGCGAGGCGCTTCCGGCGCTGCGCTTCATGTTTCACGAGCCGGTCACGCACGGCGCCGTGCTGCGCCAGCTCGGGGCGCCTGCCGGGTGGACGAGCGACGCGAGCCCCGCCGACATCCTCGCGCCGATCGTCCGCGCCGCTGCCGAGACCGCGCGGCGAATCGCGCTGGGCGAACCACCGACCGAGGCCGAAGTTGCGGTGCGGCCACGACCGAAGAGAGGGCGTGCGCGATGAGCTCGCTCGCGGTGGCCTTTCCGGCGGTCGACAATTTCAAGCGCAACGACGGCGACTGACGCCTTCCACCTGTGCGGTTGTATTCCGATCTGGCAATCCAGCTATGCCAATCCGCGACGTTTCGCAGAGGCCCAGTGAGACGCATATAGAGTGCGCTCACGATGGTCGTGACGCAGAACGGCGCACCAAGCGCCAGGGAGAATTCATGAAGAAGCTGGATGGAAAGGTCGCCATCGTCACGGGCGGCAGCAGTGGCATCGGCCTGGCAGCGGCAAAGCTCTTCGTCGACGAAGGGGCCTTCGTCTACATCACCGGCCGTCGGCAGTCGGAGCTCAGCAAGGCGGCCGAGCTCCTCGAGAAGAACGTCGCGACGGTCCAGGGCGACATCGGGAACCTCAGCGACATCGACAGCCTCTACGCCAGGGTGAAGTCCGATCGTCGCAAGATCGACGTCATCGTCGCGAATGCGGCGTTCGTGGAGCTGAAGACGTTGGCCGAGGTGACGCCGGAGCACTACGACAAGACGTTCAACGTCAATGCGAAGGGGACGTTCTTCACCGTGCAGAAGGCGTTGCCGCTGCTCAACGACGGGGCGTCCATCGTCCTCGTGTCGTCGTCGGGCCACCTCAGCGGACCGCCGCAGTACACGACGTACTGCGCGAGCAAGGCGGCGCAGCGCTCGTTCGTTCGCACGTGGGCCAACGACCTCAAGTCGCGTGGCATTCGCGTCAACAGTGTCAGCCCTGGTCCCGTCGATACGCCGATCTTCGAGGTGCAGACCGGCAACCGCGAGGCCGGCGACGCGATGCGGTCCGCGTTCGCGAAGGCCGTCCCGATGGGCCGCATCGGCACGCCGGAGGAGATCGCGAAGGCGCTGCTGTTCCTCGCCTCGAGCGACAGCAGCTTCACGACCGGCGCCGACCTCGTCGCGGACGGCGGGCTCACCCAGTTCTGAGCGACGAGCGCGGGCCTGGCCGAGGTGTTGGTCACGTCGCCGGGGCCGGCGGTGAGCTCTCGCCGGATGAGCTTCGTAGCCTCGTCGAGCTCCGACGGCCGCCGACCCGTGATGAAGACGTCGCCGCCCTCCGCAACGAGTCGCTGCGCGGTGGCGAGCGCGATCCCGCTGCTGCGAGTGCGACGCATCGGAACGTGCCATGCGGGAGTGGCATGCGATGAAGTCGCGCGCCATGCGAGCCGCGGAGCGCCTCCGCGCCGCGTCGTATTCCGTGGCAGCATGCATGCATGCGGAAAGAGACTTCCGCTCATCGCGCGCTGAGATGGAGTGAAGAACGTGGATCGACTGGACGCTATGCGCATCTTTGTTCGCGTCGTGGAGACGGGCAGTTTCTCCAAGGCGGCCGCCGCCGAGGGTATCGTGCAGTCGACGGCCAGCAAGCAGGTCGCCGCGCTCGAGAAGCACCTCGGGACCCAGCTCCTGCGCCGCTCGTCGCACGGCCTCAACACCACCACGACGGGACGCGCCTACTACGAGTCGGTGGTGAAGGTGCTGTCGGAGCTCGACATCGCCGAGGCGCTCGCACACGACGGAAGAGACTCCCTCACGGGACCGCTGCGCGTCGCTGCGCCATCCGCGTTCGGACGGCAGTACCTCGTCCCTCACCTGAAGATGCTGATGGAACGCTACCCCGATCTGCGCATCGAGCTCGACGTCGCCGATCGGTACGTGAACCTCATCGAGGAGGGTGTGGACGTCGCCCTCCGCATCGGACACCTCTCGGACTCCTCGCTGCGTGCCCGTCGCATCGCGAGCTTCGAGGTCGCCACCGTCGGCTCCGCCGAGTACTTCGCACGGCACGCGCCGCCCAGGAAGCTCGGTGACCTCGAGAAGCACGACTGCATCGCCTTCATGGCGAAGGCCGGCGCGCGGCGATGGGATTTCCGAGACGGGAAGCGCGCAGCGGCCTTCACGCCAAGCGCAGGTCCGCGCTTCAACGATGCAGAGAGCGTGCGGGCCGCCGTGCTCGCGGGCCTCGGCATCGCGCACGCGCCGCGCTGGCTCTTCGAGGATGTCCTCCGGTCCGGCGAGGTCAAGCAGGTCCTCTCCTCGCACGTCCCCCTGCGTATCCCCGTCCATACCGTCTGGGCAGGCAACGCGCGCCCGACGAACAAGGTGAGGGCCTTCATCGAGTTCTTCGCCGCGATCTTCGCGACGTTCGACTGCCTCAAGCCGTAGCAGGCGGCGCACGCATTCGCGGCGAGCATAGTGGCTATGCCAGCGCCGGGGGCTTCGCGTGGCGCCGTCGAGCTGCAAGCTGTCGGCTAGCGAGGAAGTGCCCATGACGATGTCCGCATCTGAAGCCGCGAAGGCCGTGGTTCGCCGAAACACCGAGGAGGTCCAGGGCGGCGGCAACTGGGACCTCTTCGACGAGCTGTTCGCGGATGATTTCGTCGACCACACTCCGCAGCCAGGCGTGACCACCGACAAGGACGGCGTGCGCGTCCTCTACAAGGCGCTGCGTGCCGCGTTCCCGGACTTCCACGCGAAGATCCACTGGCAGAGCGCGGAGGGCGACCTCGTCACCACCTACAAGGTCTACTACGGCACGCACCAAGGCACGTTCCTCGGCATCGCCCCAACCGGTCGTCGGGTCCACTTCGAGACGGTCGACGCGATGCGCGTGCGTGACGGGCGCATCACCGATCATTGGGGCGTCGGCAACCTCTACTCACTCGTGCAGCAACTCGAGGGCGGGCGCGGCCCCAACATCGGATAGCAAGCGCGCGCAGCGCTCGGGCTATTCCCGATTGGCATATCCACCATGCCCGAAGTGCGCCCTCCGATCGTCGCAAACCACTTCACACAAGGATCGATCCCATGACTTTGCAGAACAAGCTCGACGAGTTCAGGACCAGGTTCGAGAGCGGACAGCTCCCGTTCAAGCCGACGCCGGAGCAGCTCGAGATCATGAAGCGCGCGACGAAGGAGCTGATCGACAGCGGTCTCGCGAAGCGCGCGCTCAAGGTCGGCGACACCGCGCCGGACTTCGCGCTCGAGGACGCGGACGGCAACTTCGTCCGCCTCGAGGAGCTGCTCGCGCGCGGGCCGCTCGTCCTCTCCTTCTACCGGGGCGTCTGGTGCCCGTACTGCAACATCGAGTTGCAGGCGCTCGAGGCCGCGCGCAACGCCATCGTGGACCATGGCGCGCAGCTCGTCGCCGTCTCGCCTCAGACGGCGTCGAACAGCCGCAAGTCGCAGAGGGACAACAGGCTCGGGTTCCCGATCCTGAGCGACCCTCGCAGCGAGCTGGCGGCCGCCTTTGGCATTCGCTTCCAGATGCCGGACGACCTCATCGAGCTCTACAAGGGCTTCGGCAACAACCTCCCCCTCGTCAACGACGACCCGTCGTGGAGACTGCCGATGCCCGCGCGCTACGTCATCGGCACCAACCGCGCCATCGCGTACGCCGAGGTGAGCCCCGACTACACGCGCCGCCCCGACCCGTCGGTCCTCCTGCCGGTGCTGGATCGCCTCCGCAAGGAGCAGGGCCGATGAGGCTGAACGGGACGTTTCAACGTGGGGTCGGCGCCGCGGCGATTACTCGCAAGCGCCAGCTGGTCCCGCTACAGCACAGGAGCGCCCCTCCGCTTGCGATACGAGGAGGGAAACATGGCGCCGTGGTGCGAAACGAGCTCGGCCGCGGCGCGCTGAGCGCCCACGTGTACGGTCGCGCTTCGTCGCGGGTGACGCGCGCATTCTTGGTGCAACACCTTTCGCGGCTACGATCGCGAACCGAGCCGACATCGAGAAACTGCTACCTTGCCGACCGAGATATCACTGCCGCGCAGCCCCACAGTTCGGACACCGCATCATCGCCACCGGAGACCGAGACGAACAGTACGTGCAGGCGGTGAAGGCTTCGACCGTCGTCACGTGCTCGGCCACCAAGAACTCCTTCGTGCACTTCTCGGTGCAGAACCTTCGCCACCTGGGCTGGTCGGACTGAAGAATGGCGGCGAGTGCCTCGACTTCAGCCGGCGGGCAGATCGCCAGTTTGGAGATCAGGTCGGCGGACCTCCAGCTCGCTTCGCTCCGCTCGAACGTGATCAGCTTTCTCGCAAGCGTCGTATTCTTGCACCAACCGCACGAGGTCGGGTATTCGCCAGAGCGTAGGTGTTGGAGCCGGCCGTCCTCGCGACTCGCAGCGAGTTGGAGGTTGGTCTTCGCTCGGTACTTCGTGAAAGCCACAAGCCCCGCAAGAACAACAAGCGCAAGAACGACGGAAGCCACCATTCAGTCCCCGATCCGGTGATCCACCATCGTGTGATGTTCAGCGCGAAAGGCAAGAATCTCCAGCGCCCGCGGTGGAACCGGTTCACCGTCGTGGCCGGTTGCGGACAGAAGGCGCGCCTTGCCGTTCTCGTCGATGACGTAGCAGGCGGCCGCAGGCATCCGGCATGACCGCACGCGCGTTTGGATGCGTGGAGTCGCGGAGACGAGCCCGTGCTCGCGCAGCATCCTGATCGCGTAGGCCGAGCAAGAATCCACGTAGAGGCATTGCCTTCGCACGAACGGTCGAACGAAGAGCCGATATGCGAGGATCCCGAGGATTCCAAGCCAGCGCATGAATCACGAGAACCGAACGACGGTCCCGTACCCATTGACCGTGAACGCGGTGCCCGAGCAACCGAGGCTTGACGTGGCGTGAGACTCGTACCCGAAGCGGCAACAGACCACCGCATTCCCGCCGAGGGCAACTGCAGCAAGCTGGAGTTGATACCGGGCTGCTTCGAACGCCTGCTGTGGCGATGCGGTCTGAAACAGCCCGCCGCTCGAGCCACCCACAGCGAACACGATGTTGATCGGCTGATACTTGGCCTGCACGTCACCGGTCGTGACCAGCACAGACTTTGCCGCTGCCTCTGCGTGTGCCCTCGCCCGCGCCACGTCTTCTTTCTTCCCCACGACGACCTCGAACCAGTTGATTAGGACCACGATCCGACTTTCCGTCGGTCAAGTCAAGCTGTGATCGGGCAGTTGGCGCTGCGCGCGGCGCAGCGAGGGTGCCGCAGGACGCTCCAGTTCACGTGTCGACGCGACGGCACGAGCCCTGACACTCCGACCCATCCTCGGGGCTCATTGTTTTACGGGACAACCCCTGTTGATGTCCTTCGAGGCGGCCCAGCGGATGACCATCATCGCGGTGGTGGACCGCGGTGAGATCACCGCCTTGATGACGGCTGTCATCGATCGCACGGCGCGGCTCCGTCGCCTGTGCCGAGGAGAGCGAGCGCTGCATGGAGGGATCTTCCCCAACGCCGCCTGCGTCACTGCCCTCATCGTCCGCGTCGTCCACCATGCCGACGTCATCGGAATCGAGGGTGACTCCTATCGCCGTCGCGATGCCGAGACCGCCAGGCGCTCACGCCGCGCCAAGCCGTAATGCCGGTCGGCCTGTCCGGAATTCCGCGCTTCTTGATGACGAACAACATAGCCAGAGAGTTGCCCGATCGAGCCACGCAATATCGCCGCGACGCTCTGTCACGCCGACGAGCGGGACCACGTTCGCGCGTACGCAGCACCCGGCGCCGCCGAGGCGTGCGGGCTCGCGCACCACCGGCTCGCGCACCACCAGCTCGCCGACGTACGTCGACGACGCCGACAACGTCGTGAGGTTGGCGCCGCGATCCGCGGGCTCGGCGCCGCGAGCGAGACGACCTAACACACCGGCGCAAGCACTTCCCGGAGCTCCGCCAGCACCGGCGGTGGTGCCTCGACATCGAACGGCTCCAGGGTCGCCTGCAGGAACGCACCACCGGACGAGAGCGGCATGGTCCGCGCGACGGGCAGCGCGCGCCCGCCGAGCGCCGCGACGTGCGCCGCCGACAGGAACGTGCCCCACGCAGGACCGCGGATCACATCGCCCCACCGGCCACGGCTGACCTGCGCGTCGATGAGCGCCGTGACGTGCGCCGGCTGGAGATCGGGCCCGCTCGACAGCGACGCGAGCGCGCGAGCGAAGTCGATCGACGCCGACCACACGACGATGCCCGCGGATGCGGCGGTCGCGCTCGCGAACGTGCAGAGCGCTTCGACGATGTTGTCCTGCCCGAGCGCCGCGACCCGGTCCGCGCCGAGGCCGACGGCGAGGTCGTACTTCCAGCGGGGCGCCGGCGGCCGTCGGTCGAGCTGCGCGGATGGCGTCGTCCCCACGGTGATCGTGACGTCGCGGTTCCGGGTCTCGACGCCAACGACGATCGTCTTGCCGGACGCGATGCGCGCGGCGAGCCGCGCGGGGTTGAAATCGACAGGCTTCGACGACGACGTCGCGGGCAGCGTCCACGAGCGCAGACCCGGCTGCTTCGCGATCCGGGTCCACAGCGTCACGAGCGGCTGCGGGTCGGCCGCGAGCTCGTGATCGAAGTACAGTGCTGCACCGAGGGCGAGGGTCACGACCTGCACGCGGAGTAGGTGACACCGACCGTGCGGAAGAACGGGAGGCCGTCGACCTGCTTGCACTTCTTCGCGCGGTCGTCGTCCTTGAACTTTCGGCGAACGTCGTCGAGGTACTGACGCGCCTGCGACTCGGCCTGCCCCGTCGACCAGGTGTCGGGCTTGAACTCGATGATCTGGCAGTCGTCCTGCGTGAACTTCACGCAGTCCGGGCGCCCCGACGACACCACGACCTCGCGCTCGTCGCACGAGTACGAGTTCTGAAGGTCTTTGTGCTTCTCTTTGCCGTATTCCATCTTTGCGCGGATCGTCGGGTTGTTCGCGCCGTTCATCGTTCCCTGCTTCACGTTGTCGAGAGACTTGAGGTCGGACTGGACCTTCTCCATCAGCCTGTCGGTATCGTCGGCGAGGCGCTGCGCGTCGTCGGTCAGGCGAGATGCATCATCCTTCACGGCGTCCTGCGACTTGAGATCCTTCGCACGGTTCCGGACGGCCTTCGCCTGCTCGAGGATGCGCTCGATCCCTCCGACTCGATCCATGGCCGTACGGAGAGTGTCGCTGTAGTTGCGCTGCACGCTGTCGACCGCGTTCTGGACGAGACTCTTCACGGCGTCATCGACGTCGCGATCGTTCGGTTCCACGTCCTGCTTGCAGAGCATCTCGATCAGCGAATTCAGCTTGTCCTTGTCGAACGAACGCAGGCCGCGGCTCTGCTCGAGGTAGGACTCGACCCGCGATTTCTGGTCGTCGTACTTCGACTTGACCGATTCATAGTCCCGCTTCGCGCTGTCGAGGTCGCTCTTGGCATCCGCCCAAAGCACCCCGCACAGCCCGATAACCAACGCAATCGCGATCCACTTGGCCATACCCAGCCTCCCCGAGATGTTGGAGGCAAATTTTAGCGAGCGGGCGACCCGAGACACAAGGCGGATGCATCGTGATCATGCGACGGCGCGGACCTCTTTTCGATGCAACCTCGCAACGCCGTCGCCTCGGTCAGCAGCCGGCACGAGCGCGTCGCCGACCTCCCGCGAACGCAGACCGCTGCCCGCCGCCGAAGCTGCCGCGAGGGAGCCGGCCCCACAAAGCCCTGACGAAACCGACTGATCGAGCCAGGCGCGTCCGAACACGCCCTCGACTCGGTTTGAATGACTCGACGAGGCAAGCAGTGTCGATGTCGACAACGTCGCCAAGCCATCGCTCCTCGATTCGTTCGACATCACCACGTTCGCGAGACTCTGACCGCACCTCGGCACGCCGCAAGTGCGATTCCGCGCCGAAATCTCCGACGGCAACCGAGTGCCGAGCGCCGTGACATCTGCGCTTCTTTTCAGAAGTCTGGGTCCTCGACCGTTCCGCCATAACCACCGTGAAGGTACTGGACCGGATGGTGGAGCTTGACGATGGCAACGCTCGGACCGGCCTCGACCTCGTGCCGCTTCTGACCAGCAACACGCTGCAGCATGCTCTTCGTCGCGCCTGCGCGAAAATTGAGCGTGCGGTCGAGCTCAACGTAAGCGATGCGCACCCGTTGCTCCCCTTGGTCGACCAAACTTTGGAGGTACTCGGCCAGCGTGATCTCGATGTCGCGGTCTTCGACGAGGAGTCCGGACGGCTCGAGACCGATGACCGGCATCCACACGCTCATCTGCACGAGATCTTGCGTGCGCTGCGCACGACCTTCGTCCCATGGCCCGCAGACGAGGGCGGTGACGGAGATGTCGCAAGGCGCCCCGTTGCGCGTGAAGGTCGGCAACGTAGCCGCCGGTTGCAGCTCCGTCTCGACCACGCGCTGGACGTCGCGTCGCGGACCGAGGGTGAACTCGTCGCCGACCTGAACGCTCCACTCGGGTTCGCGCGTGTCGGCCCTGCACGTGAGCTTTAGGTCCCGGATGTGGATCGGGAAGTCGGCGCGATTCACCCACAGTAGGTTGACCTTGAGTGTCCCCTTCGGTCCCCAGATCCCCGCGGTGCCAACCGTGCCGAGCGGTTCGACGAGTAGTGCCTTGTCGGGTGGGAAGTCCGCAGCCTCGGCGACCACGTTCTCGACCATCATCTTCGCGAACTTCTGTTCGTCGCTCTCGGCGAGCACACCCCAGAGACGTTTCGCACGCTCCTCGACGGCCTCCTGAAGGTACTTGCCGAACGCTCCAGCGGCCTTGTCCTTGGCAGCGGCGACGAGTGCGGTGAGAAGCGACGCGGTGATCGTGTCCATGTGACCTCCACTCGCAGCGTAGTGTCCAGGCATGACACCCAGCGGTGACGGAACGCGCAGTTGGCTCGCATGGACAAGGGTTGTTCGGTTGCCCGTTCAGCATGGCGAACATGTCCCAACTTGCCGACCGCAAGCTCGGCACTCCATGCGGCGATGGTCGAGTAGCTCAGCCATTCGGCCTTCAGCCCATATCCGCGCAGGCGTTCACGCCGAGGTACCGCCCGTGGCAAGGTGTGCTCGACTCCACCGCGGGAGCGCCGAGTGACCGAGGCCGGTACGTCCGCGGGCGTATTGCGAGCACGCATCCAGCGTCGAGCTCGGATCGCATGCACGTGCGGCGCTCGAGCGTGCGTCGCTCACCGAGCGCGCTGTCATCCAGGTGACAGCGCACGCCAACGCGCGACCTCACGGGATTCGAGAACGCGCGGTCGCAGGTATCGCGCGTCGAGTCGCTTCGCGCGACGACACACGATGGTGGCGAGCGACGTCGTGGCGATCGCCGTTGCGATTGGAGGCGCGCTCGGCCAGGTGGGAGCGCGTCGTCGACGTTCACCGTCCACTCCTTCGACGGCATGACAGCGGCACTCGCGTTGCACACCCGTAAGCGGGATGCGCGCGCCGACCGTCTCCTCCCGCATGATCGACCGTGCGCTTCGGCCGTTGTCGCGCGTGCGTCCAGGCGAGGGAGTGCTCGCCGCGTTGATGATGCTCGGCGTGTTCCTGCTGCTGGCGTGTCACTACCTGCTCAAGACGGCGCGCGAGGGACTGATCCTCTCGGGCGATGCATTCGGGCTTGGCGGCGACGAGGTCAAGACGTACGCGACCGGCGCGATGGCCGTCGTGCTGCTCGCGATCATCCCGGCCTACGGCTGGGTCGCGAGCCGCGTCCATCGCCTGATGCTGATCGAGGCCACGTGCGGCTTCATCCTCGTGTGCCTGGTCGTGTTCTTCCTCCTCGGACGCGCAGGCACCTCCGTCGGGCTCGCGTTCTTCGTCTGGCAGGGAATCGTGAGCTTGTTCCTGGTCGCGCAGTTCCGGTCGTACGCGAACGACATCTACACCGAGGAGCAGGGTAAGCGGTTGTTCGGCATCATCGCGGTCGGCGCGTCGCTCGGCGCGATCGTAGGCCCGGAGATCGCGGGGGCGATCGAGAGCTTCCTGTTGATGCCACTCGCGGCCGCGCTCGTCGTCGCCTACGTCGCGCTGGTGCACTTGATCGACCGGCGCCACATCCCGCATGCCGCGCGCAGCGAGGCCGAGGAGCCGATCGGCGGTGAGGGCGTGCTCCGGATCATCATGCGCGATCGCTACCTGCTCCTGATCGCGGCGCTCCTCATCGTCGTCAACGTCGTCAACACGACGGGCGAGTTCATCCTGTCCAAGGTCGTGCGCGACCACGCGGTCGCCGCCATCCCCGACGGGCTGAGCGTGCCGGGGCCCACGCAGGACCACGGATCAGTCCCAGGGGCCGTGCCAAGCGTCGCGCAGCGCGCCCACCTCGTGACGAACGATGGCGTCATCGCCGGTGAGGAACGCGGCGAGCACCGCGCGATCGTCCTCGGTGGCGCTACCGCGCCCGGTACGCGAGACAAAGCCCCCGAGCTTGCCATCACACCCAGCGCCACCTCCGAAGCCGAGCTTCCGTGCTTCCACGACCACGAGGAGCCGGTCGACGAACGCTTCGAGGTCGTCGACGGAGAGTCCGGGCCCAGGTCACCGACGAGCGCGAAGCCGAGCTCCTTGAACTCGCCGACGCGCTTCTTCTTGCGTAGTCGCCGCTTCACGTCCGCAAGATACCAGCCGCCAACCCGGCGGCTCCGAGTCGTCGCCGGCTCGTTCGAGCCTGGGGAGCTGACCTTCGCCGCCCGTGGCAGACCGAGGCATGGAGCCAGACGGTTCGTGGGTGTGCTTGAGCGGCTACACGTGTTCCCGTGCGGGAGCACTCGAGCCGGCAATCGCTTTCCGAGCTGAGCTGGCGACGAGAACGCAGTCGACCTCGATCAAGCTGAGCCCATCCTTGGAGGCCGCTACGGAGAAAACGCCGGCGAGCTCGAAAGCGAGTGATTCGAGCCGGGCAAGTGCGTGCAGATAGGATGGCATGCCGTCGTAGCAGTGCTTGACCGCGAGCTCGGTCTGGATCCCATCGATCCCGCCGAGAACATCGCCCGCCCCCTCGAGCACCTCGAGGTCCCAGCCTTGCGTGTCCAACTTGAGGAACACACGTGGTTCATCGATCCCGTCGGTGCACTCGCTGATGATCCTGTCGAGCCGGCGCACCTTGACGACCTCGATGCCCTCGAGGTCGGTGGACGCTCCGAAGCGATTCGCTGCAAACGAGTTGGACGACAAGAACGAGTTGAACACCGTCCCCTTGTAGCGCTTCATCTCCTTCTCACCGTCCTGGGCTCCGAGCGCGAGGCAAACCACCTGCCACTGCTTGTCGCTGCGCGCCTTCTCCTCGAGGATCGTGTAGGTGGCGCGAATCGGCTCGAACGAGACAATTCTTCCCCGGTACCCCAGCTCGCGGAGCTGCAGCGCGAACTCACCGTGATGCGCTCCAACATCGAGGACACAGTTGATGCCGCAGGAGTCGAACAAGCGACCCAGCAGCTCCATCAGAGAGTTCCGGGGAGGAAACCGGCCAACGTGAAAACCAGTCAGATGCACACCTCGGTTGATGAGTCCCTTCAGACCGGCGAATGGATTGCGTGCCAACATCCCCCAGGCTAGCCGAGCGATGTCGCTACTGGGAGACGATCGCCGATCTCGCGCTCCTCCACATGCCGCGCGACAAGCTTGCCTCGCGTGCCCTGTGCGCGCGGATTGCACAGCGTGGAAGAGCAGCACGTCGGAGGCAGAATTCTGTTTCCAATCCGGTCGATCGTCGTGGCACCTCGGGTCAACCCAGCCGAGCTTCCTAGGCTGGGGCCAGATCACGCGAGCGCTCGAGGTCGCTCTACCATATCGTTCAGCGTGCACTCCTAAAGGTCGATCGCGAGCCGCTCAACGGTGTGAAGTATTCTGGACCACGCTGACTCATGACCGTGAGCTCTCGGAGATCAGGTTACCTGTTGGATTAGAACACATCCCCCTCAATCTCCAACGTCGACGTCACGCACTCGAGCAATGCTCGCTTCCATTGCATCGCCATCAACGCGTTCTACATCCGCACTCAGCCTCGGCGGCAGTCTGCGTTCGACACATCTCCTCCACCGAGTGCAGAAGCCGAAGCTGGAGGCAACTTGTCTGGTACGCCCCGGTACGCCTGATCCCGCGTTTGCCTCGATGTGGCTCCTGGCGTTGCTGACGATCCTGGGCAATTCAAGCCCGCAGACCTGCACTACCGTCGGGATTCGAGGTGCACCAGCGGCTCCTGACGCTCGATTCCAACGACGCCGCGGACAGCGGTCCGGCGGTCGTGATCATCCCGTGCAACGTCAAGCGCGAGACGCAGCTCCGGAGCGAATGGAGCATCCCTTTCACCAGCGGACGCAACCTCGTGAGCCTGCGCATCCAGGATCCGGGCGACAACGTCGACGTCGGCGGAATCGTCGAGATCGTAGGCCCGGAGAGCGCGGGGGCGATCGAGAGCTTCCCGTTGATGCCACTCGCGGCCGCGATCGTCGTCGCCTACGTCGCGCTGGTGCACTTGATCGACCGGCGGCCACATCCCGGATGCCGCGCGCAGCGAGGCCGAGGAGCCGATCGGCGGTGAGGGCGTGCTCCGGATCATCATGCGCGATCGCTACGTGAGGCCCATCGTCGTCGTCGCGGTGACTGCCGCGCTCGCCGTGCGAGGCGCCCGTGCGGAGACGCCGACCGCCCCGCGGCCCGGCGACGAGAGCGGGCGCGTCGACGAGGGCACGAGGGACTCGGCCGGCCGCAAGGTGGCCCGTACCGTGCTGTGGGTGCCGCGCGCGTTCTGGGAGCTCGCGATGGCGCCCCTGCGCGGCACGCTGTGGCTCAACGGCCGCTACGAGCTCGTCGCGCGCCTTCAGCAGGACTTCCTGTTCGGCGGCTACCTGGTCATCTCGCCGTTCGTGCGGCACGAGAGCGGCTATGGCTTCACCCTCGGCGCACAGGTGGCGGCGTACTTCGAGGACGGTCCGGAGGTGCGCCTGACCGGCGGCTACGGCGGGTCCTTCCAGAACCTCGTCGGCGCGTCGGTCCGCTGGCGCAGCCTCGGCGAGCGCCTCACGCTCCGCCTCGACGGCATCTACGAGAAGCGGCAGCGAGACCGCTTCTTCGGCCTCGGCAACGATCCCCACGAGATCGAGCGCGGGGCGCCGCTGGACGCGCTGACCAGCCCGATCGCACGCGAATCGTTCTACCGACGGCGGATCGAGCGCGCGATCGTGAGCGCCGATCTGCGCGTCGCCGGCAAGCTCCACCTTCGCGGCGGCGTGTCGTTCGCCGATGTCCTGATCGAACCGACCGAGGAGGGCGTCGGTCCGCCGATCACGGTCGCCTTCATCCCGAGCACACTGATCGGTCTGCCCGACTATCGCTCCGTCTACGGCGAAGTGGGCGTCATGTGGGACTCACGCGGCCCGACGAACGGCTGGCAGCCGGTGCAGCTGGTCACGTCGGGTGCGCTGGTCGCCGCATACGCGGGTCTGCAGGATACCGACGTTGGCCCCGAGTTCTGGCGCTACGCCCTCGACCTGCAGTACTTCATCCCGCTCGCGGTCGGGCCGCGCTCGCTGTCGCTGCGCTTCCACGGCGAGGGCGTCACCGGCGAGCGCGACGAGGTTCCGTTCACCGAGCTCCCCTCGCTCGGCGGCGCGGTCTACCTGCGCGGCTACCTGCTCGAGCGCTTCCGCGATCGCGTCGCTGCGGTCGCCACCGCCGAGTACCAGTGGGACCTGTCGCGAGCGCTCCACGCGAGTGTGTTCGGCGACGTCGGGCGCGTGTACCCGGGTCTCGACGACCTCACGCTCGACGGGCTGCGGTTCGGCTTTGGCATCGCGCTCGAGATGCACAGCCACAATGCGCTGCTCGGCCGCATCAGCCTCGCGACGTCGATCGACGGCGGCGCCTTCGTCAACTTCTACCTCGACCCCGTACACGCCGTGCAATCGCGCCTGGAGCGTATCCGATGAAGCTCGTCCCGATCCTCGCGTGCCTGCTCGCATGCCGCGGCGAGAAGCCGGCGCCGCGGTTCGCAAACCAGCGACCGGTGACGGTCGTCGACGACCGGCGCGATGTCCCGCACCGCCCCGCGAAGCGGACCGTGAAGATCGACCTGTACCACTTCGATGGTACGTTTCACCGCCGCATCACGCGCGCACTCGACGTGCCTCGCACGCAGCGGGCGCGCGGCGTCAATGCGCTCGACGAGGTGCCCGACTCGACCTGGTTCACGAACCGCATCGGCGTGCGCGAGGTCCCGCTCCACGAGCTCGTCGCGGGTCCTGCACGCGTCGGCAGCCCCCAAGACCACCGGCCGTGGCGGATCACGCGGACCAAGTCGATCGGCGATGCGTTCGGCTTCCAGGTCGTGGACGGACGCGGCGAGAAGTACCTCGTCAAGTTCGACCGCCTCGGGTCCCCCGAGATGGAGACCAGCGCGCACGTGATCGTCAACCGGCTGCTCTGGGGCGTCGGATACAACGTTCCCGAGGACTACATTGCCCGAATACGCCCCGACGACCTGATCCTCACCGAGACCTCGGTCGTCGCCGAGCCCGGCGGCAGGGAGCGCCCGTTCACGATCCAGGACCTCGCGACGTTCCTGGCGGGTGTCGAAGCCAACCCCGACGGCACGATGCGTGTGATGGCCTCGCGCATGCTCGACGGCGCACCGCTCGGCGGCCACCCCGACGAGGGTGTGCGCCGCGACGACCCGAACGACCGCATCCCGCACGAGCTCCGCCGCGATCTGCGCGGAGCACGCCCCGTGTTCGCATGGCTCGACCACGTCGACGTCACCGAGAACAACATGCTCGACATGTGGGTCGCAGATCGCGCGGATCCGCGCCGCCACTACGTCGAGCACTACTGGCTCGACTTCGGCAAGAGCCTCGGCGCGATGGCGGCGATCGATCGCGATCCGCGGCTCGGCCTCGAGTACGGCGTCGACTTCGCCCAGATGACCGGCTCGCTCGTCTGGCTCGGCCTCCGGCCGGACCGTGTGTGGGAGCAGCGCCTGCAGTGGCCGCTGCGCGGCATCGGGATGTACGACCCGAGCTTCGATCCCGCAGCGTGGAAGCCGACCTGGCCGAACTACCTTCCCGTGCGCCTCGCCGACCGGTTCGACTGGTACTGGGGCGCGAAGATCATCATGCGCTACACGCCCGCGCAGCTGCGCGCCGTCGTCGAGTCCGTCGGGATGTCGGATCCCAGGTCCACCGAGTTCCTCGTCGGCGCGCTCGTCATGCGCCAGCGCCGTGTGGCCGGCTACGCGTTCACGCACGTGAACCCGCTCGATGGTTTCAGCACCGACGGTACGCGCCTATGCTTCGACGACCTGCTCCTCACCTACGGGCTCGGGCGCGCGGAAACGACGCGGTACACGATCCGCGCGCGCGACCGCTTGGATCATCCCATCGAACCCGCGGACGTACTCGGCGCAGCCGAGCGGCCGCGCGTGCGCCTGGCCGGTGCCGCTCTCCGCCGACACGGACGGCTACACGATCCTCGCGATCGCGACGACACGGCCGCACTTCGAGCGCTCGACGGAGGTCCACATCGCGCGCGACCCGAGCACGCAGGCGTGGCGCGTGATCGGGATCTGGCGCGAGTGATCACGCCGTCAACGTGATGCGAGATGAGGCCGCGGAGCCCAGAGCGCCCCCGCTGGCAGGCAACCCATCGTGTCGGCGAGATCGGCAGCGCGAAATCGGGATCGCCGGGAACCGCGCGGGGTTCCGGCGAGCCGGCGACCGCGACGGGCCTCGCGTTCCAGACCGCACACGCTACCGACGCCCACGAGCGCCCCGAGCGTGAAGCAGCGCAACACCGCCACGGCTCGACGAAGCGCAACCCGGCCGTTCGTCACATCGCAGAGCACTTCGCCGACAAGTCCCTCGACGCGCGACGAGGCGGAGGTTCTGATCTCCGACGCGCGCATCCGCTCGACCGACAGCTCGCGTACGGGTTCGGCTTGCTGGCGGGCATGCGTCCCGGCGAGGTTGCGGCGCTGCCGTCACTACGCA
>JAHBVW010000047.1 GCA_019637375.1 Deltaproteobacteria bacterium
ATAGCGCGCCCCTGTCACCGCTTCGTGGCCAACGCGTTCCGGCTCCTGCGCCACGCCATCGCCTATCGCCAGTCCGGCCGTCAGGCCGAGCCGCTCGTCGAGCTTTCGCAACAGCACGACGCCTCCGTCCGAGGACACTTGGTCGGCGTCGGCGTTCAGAACCACTCGTCGACGCTGGAACTGAAGCTCGATCGGTGAATACAAGGTGTCGTCAGTCCGTGGGTTAAATTTCGTTTGGCATCGCAACCAACGAAACCCGCGGACCTCGTGAGATCGTGCGGCACGGCGCGCGTCGCAACGGCTCAGCGCTCGAGGCGGGCGGCGAATGCCTCGACGAGGCGGGCGGTGTGGCGCGGGGCCTCGAGCTGGGGGGCGTGGCCGACGCCGCGCATGACGACGAGCTCGGCGTGCGGGAGGGCGGCCGCGAGGTCCTCGGCGGTGCGCTTGTCGATGATGCGGTCCTGCTCGCCGTGGATGACGAGCGCCGGCGCGGTGATGCCGCCGAGGTCGCGCGGGACGCCGGCCTCGCCGCCGGCGAGCACGAAGCCGCGGAACAGGCGGTGCAGCGCGTCGGCGCGGCGCGCGCGCCTCGTGATGATGTGGCGGATCACGGCGCGCCCGACGGGCGGCGGCCGCTCGAGCGCGAGCTCCATGAAGCGATCGACGTCCTCGTAGCGCGGGATGAGCGGGTTGTCGCCGTCGATCCACGTGCGCGCCCCGCCCTCGTGGACGTCGCGGCCGATGGAGGCGACGAGGACGAGGCCGGCCACGCGCGACGGCCACGACGCGGCGAGGCGCAGCGCGACGCCGCCGCCCATCGAGTTGCCGCAGATCACGGCGCGCTCGACGCCGACGCGGTCGAGCACGCGCACGACCGCCTCGGCGTGGTGGCGGATGCTCGCGCGGCCCTCGGGGACGTCCGCGCTGCGGCCGTGGCCCGGCAGGTCGACCAGCACGGCGCCGCGCCGCCGCGGGACGAGCGCGGCCATCATCAGCCACGTCTCCTTGTCGCCGCCGAAGCCGTGCACGCCGACGAGCGGCAGGCCGCCGGAGCCGGCGCGCGCCGCATACGCGACGCCGTCGAGCTCGCCGGCGCGCACGCCCGCCGCGAGGGCGATGGCGCGCTCCATCGCGCGCAGCTGCACGCCCCCGAGCGCGACCTCGGCGCGCGCTCGCCAGGGGACCTGTGCCATGTCGTTCACCGTACCAGGAGCCGGTACGGCTCGCCCGGCTCAGCGGATCGTGCGGAAGAACTCGGTGATGTAGAAGCCGCCGGGGGTGGGCGCGTCGTCGCGATCGAACACGATGCCGACGCTGCCGTGCTCGACGTCGGCGGCGAGCAGGTTGCGGCGGTGCCCCGGGCTCGCCATGAACGCCGTGTGCACCTCCGCCGGGCCCCACGCGTGCCCGACGTTCTCGTGCGTCGCCGACCGCCACAGCTTCGCGGCGGAGATGCGGTCCTCGTAGGTCTCGCCGGCGGGGCCGGCGTGCCCGACGTAGCGGCCGCGCGCCATGTCCTCGCTGTGTGCGCGCGCGAACCGCTGGCCGTCGGCGTCCCACGCGAGGGCGCGCAGGCCGTGCGCGAGCCGCTCTCGGTTGACGAGCTCGAACACGCGCTGCTCGATCTCGATGCGCGTGCGCGCCGGGGGGCCGTCCGTCCCATCGTCGTCGCGCGCCGCGACACCGGGCACACCGCACGCGTCGACGATCGACGCCACGACGCGACCGCCGGCGTGGAGCTCGACGGCGGCATCCCCGCGGCGCGCGCAGTCGAGGTCGATCGCGATGCCCTCGTCGCCCGCGTCGGCGACGGCGAGCCGCGCCGCCGCCGACGGCGTCACCGCGAACACCTCGAGGCCGTCGCGCAGCCCGTCCTCGACGGCGATCTTGATGCGCGCGACGTCGCCGAGGCGCTCGACGTTGTGCGGGAGGTGCGGCGGCGGCAGCGCGATCAGGATGCCGACGCGCCCGGCCGGCCCGCTCGCCGTCGCGCTCCCGAGGTCGGCGATCTCGGTCGACGCCTGGAGCTCGGCGAGCGCCGACGCGAGGAGCCGCGCGACGGTCTCGTCGGAGCCGTGCGCCGACAGCACGTGCGGCCACGTCCCCGAGCCGAGGCGCCGCGCCATCGCCTCGCGCAGCGTGCGCGCCGGGATCACGTGGTCGACGCTGGCGGCGAGCGCGGCCGCGCGCGCGACCTCGTCGAGCGGCGTCGTCACGCCCGGCTCCGCCATGCGCTCGACGAGCTGCTCCGCCGAGAGCGGCGGCGCCGCCGGCGGCGGCTTCACGGGCTCGGCGGGCGGCGGGCGGCAGGCGGCGACGGCGAGCGCGACGACGGCGATCCGCATCCCTCGATCATGCCCCGCGCGCGAGCCGGGCGGCGACGGATCTTGCCTGGCAGGTCCGCCGGCACGACCCCGCGCAACCCAGCACAAGATGTCGCACCCCATCGCGACCGGCGATGAGGTAGGGTGGCGCGGCGATGTGGCGCCGGTTCCGCTACCTGCTGCTGCTCGTCGGGCTGTGCTCGCTCGCGACGTGCCCGGCCGCGAAGCGCTCGTGCACCGCGCGCGCCAAGGCCCGCGAGGCCGATCAGCTGCTCGAGTACCTCGTCGAGCGCGTGACGGCCGTCGTCGCCGCGACCGGGCGCGTGCCGCCGCTGGCCGCCGGGCCGACGCCGCTCCCCTCGTGCTGCGACATCGGCGGCACCTGCGAGGCCGACCCGGCGGTGTGGTCCGCGCCGGGCTGGCAGGCGCTGCGGTTCACGATCGACGGCGAGTACCGCTACACGTACGCGTACCTCCCCGACCCGAGCGGGCGCTCGGCGACGCTGCGCGCGGTCGGAGACCTCGACTGCGACGGCGAATCGTCGCTGTACGAGGTCGAGCTCGCGGTCGAAGGCCTCGGCGTGCAGGCGACGTGGACCCGGCGCGATCCGTACGAGTGAGCGAGTTGATCTCGCGGCGCGCGCGCGGTAGCCGTTGAAGATGCGCCGAACCGTCCTGCTGTTCGCGATCGCCACCGGTCTCGCCCTCGGCGCCGGCTGCGGAAAGAACGACCGCCCGCCCCCGCCGAGCACCGGCGCCCCCGACATGCAGACGGAGACCGGCCCCAAGGGGGCCCAGGCCGGCAAGATCCCGCAGCAGGCGGAGCTGCTGTTCCGCGAGAAGTGCGCGATGTGCCACGGCCTCGACGGCACGGGCAACGGCCCCGGCGCGCGCGAGCTGCCGGTCAAGCCGCGCAACTACACCGATCCGAAGTGGCAGGAGAGCGTCACCGACGACGAGATCCGGAAGATCATCCTGCTCGGCGGCATGGCCGTCGGCAAGAGCGGCAACATGCCGGGCAATCCGGACCTGAAGGACGAGCCGGACGTGCTCGAGGGGCTGGTGAAGATCGTCCGGCGCTTCGGAAAGAAGTAGCAGGTGATCCTCGCATCCCCCGACGGGCAGTGGCTCGCGATCCGCGCCGGGCGGATGCTGGAGCTGTTCGCGGCGACGGGCGGGACGACGCCGGTGGCGCGCATCGAGCTCGAGCGCGACGACGTCGACCTGACGTTCGTCGGCACGCCGTCGTCGCTCGTCGCCGTGTTCCACGACCCGCCGCGCCTGGTGCTGTTCGCGCCGCCGCAGCTCGAGACGGTGGCGCGCCTCGACCTGCCGGCGCCGGCGAAGCTGGTCGCGTCGACGGGCTCGCGGCTCGCGCTCGTGTCGCCCGACGGCAAGCAGCTCACGGTCGCGCGCGCGACCGGCAAGGGCCTGGCCGCCGCCCCGCTCGATCCGGGCTCGCCCGTCGAGGTCGCCGTCGGGCTCGAGAAGAACCAGCTCCTGCTCGCGCTCTACAAGAAGCTGCAGGTGTGGGACGCGGTGTCGGGGCGTCCGCAGCTGAACCTGGCGCTGCAGCTGCCGCCGCCGCCGCGCCTCGTCGGCGCCGCGCAGGGCCACCTGTGGGCGGTGCGCACCGGCACCGACGAGGTCATCGTGTACCGGCTGTCGGACGGGCGCCCGTTCAAGCACCGCGTGCACCGCACGATCGAGGACGTCGTGAGCCATCCGTCGTCGCCGCTGCTCGTGGTGCAGACGCAGGACGCGCTCGTGCGGCTGCACTGCTTCGCGCACCAGGTCGGCCTGATCGGGTCGCCGTGGACGAAGGGGATGCCGCTCGCGCTGCTCGTCGCGGGCGAGAACGTCACGCTCGTCGGTGCGGCGAGCGGCGTCCCGTGGTGGGTGCCGCTGATCGGCGATGCGGCGGCGCCCGCACCGGCCGGCGGCGCCGCGGACGCGCCGGCGCCGCCGGGCCGCCCCGCTCCCGTCGGGACGGCGGGGAAGGCGTGGCGCGAGCAGCTGGCGGCGTTCGCCGCGACGCTGCGCGCGGAGGCGGCGCCGTCGACGAACGCGCTCGGCACGGTGCGCGAGGCGGCGGTGGAGCTGCCGGAGGTGCCCGCCGACAGCGAGCTCGCGCAGCTCGCCCACCGCCACCAGCTCGGGGCCGCGGCGCGGCGCGCGCTGATCGCGCTGTACGCGCTGTACCTGGCCGGCGAGACGCCGGCGATCGCGCGGCTGGCGGCGCTCGCCGGCGACTGGGCGGACGCCCTCGGGCGCGGCGAGCTGGCGGCGCTCGGCCTCGTGCGCCGGCGCGGCGGGCGGGTCGCGCTGCGCGGCGTCGTGGCCAGACGCCCTCGACGGTGCCCCGCCGCGGGCATTGCGCATCGCCGGCGGCCCACCCGGTCCGCCGCGGCCCGGCGCGACGTTCGAGCCGCGCGGCGGGCGCAGCGACGACGCCGTCGCCGACGACCTGATCGAGCGGTACGGCCGGATCGCGACGGCGCTCGACCCGGCGCGCCTGGCGCGGGCCCTCGTCGAGGCGCAGCTGCACGGGGCGACGCTGGTCGTGCACGGCGCGGCCGCCGCGCGCCCGGTGCCGCGGCCGCGCGACGCGCACCTGGTGGTCGTGGCCGACGAGCCGCCGCCGTGGCTCGCCCCCGCCTGACCTGAGCCAAAATCTTGCCCGGCCCGAGTGGGTTGCCGACCCTGTCGGTATGACCCGCGAGCCCGAGTACAAGGACAAGATCGAGGTCAGCCTCGACGGTCGGCAGATCTTCTACCTGTTCTTCGGCGGCGCGGTGATCGTCGGCCTGGTGTTCGTCGTCGGCGTGATGGTCGGCCGGCGCGTCGAGGCGCGCGGCCACACCGACCGCGCGCAGACGAGCGCGTCCGCGGACCCGCTCGCCGCGCTCGACCAGCTCGAGGCGTCGCGCCCGCCGCTCGGCTTCAAGTCCGCGCTGAGCGGCACCGCCGCGCCGACGGAGGTCGACAGGAAGATCGAGGCCCTCGAGAAGACGCGCGCGCAGCGCCCCGAGGCGGCGATGCCCCCGCTCGACGAGAAGAAGGCGAAGAAGTCCGACAAGAAGTCCGACAAGAAGGGCGGCGACAAGTCCGACAAGTCCGACAAGTCGGCCGAGAAGTCGGAGAAGTCCGAGAAGGCCGAGAAGTCCGACAAGAAGAAGCTGATCGAGAAGCCGAGCGACCTCGCCGACGGCGGCGATAAGCAGATCGATAAGCAGACCGATAAGTCGGAGAAGTCGGAGAGGTCGGAGAAGGCCGAGAAGTCCGAGAAGTCCGAGAAGTCGGCCGAGGCCGACAAGCCGGCGTCGCGCTTCACGCTCCAGCTGTCGTCGTTCCAGGACCGGAACGAGGCCGAGGCGTTCCTCGCGACGATGAAGTCCGCCGGCTACACGCCCTACGTCACCGAGACGCAGATCGCCGGCAAGGGCACGTTCTACCGCGTCCGCATGGGCAGCTACCGCTCGATGCAGCTCGCCAACGACGCGAAGGCCGAGCTCGAGCGCTCCGGCAAGACCGCGTCGGTGATGCGCCTCTGAGCCGCGCCGGCGCTACTGCACGACGTTGACGGCGTTCAGCGCGTGCGGCTCGACGCGGAAGACCTTGCCGCGCGTCGACGGCACGCCGAGCGACGTGGAGATGAAGTCGCCCTGGTCGATGACCCACATGCTGTTCGTCGGGCCGCGCACGACCTTGACGGGGAACGCGGGCGAGATCGGGACGACGAGCGGCGTGAAGCCGGCGTTCTGCCGGAACTGCAGCTGGTAGCTCGGGAACACCGTCGGCACGCCGACGAGGCCGCCGCCGCGGTCGAGGATGCAGCCGGTCTTGCTGTCGCCCGGGTACGTCGGGTCGACCATCGTGAGCGTCATGCCGCGGTTGCGGAAGCGGATCCCCGGCGCCGCGCGCTGCACGAGCGAGCTCGGGTTGTTGGTGTCGAGCACGCAGGTCGTGCCGGCCACGTAGTTGGGCTGCACGTCGGTGTTCATGACCGTCGTCGAGCACGGGTTGGGCTCGAACGTGAGCGTCGTGTTGTTGAAGCCCGTCAGCGGATCCGCGTCGGGATCGCACGCCGGGGCCTTCAGCGGGATGCGCCCGACCTGCAGGTGGTGCGCGGTGGGGTTCTTCACGCACGCGTTGTTCGCGCCCTTGACGACGGAGTGCTGGTAGCCGGTGCGCGAGCCGACGACGGTGAACGCGTAGCTCGAGCGCACCTCGTAGCGCTGCGGGCCGTTGACGCACGCCTGCGGCGGCGCGACGCCCTCCATGCAGAAGCCCGTCTTCGTGCCGGCCGCGCCGGCGCCCTGGCACACGGTGCCGACGAGGCAGTCGGAGGTGGTGTCGCAGCGCAGCTCGCAGCGCTTGCCGGTCGCCACGGGCGGGCGCGTCGAATCGGCGACGCACTGGAACAGGCGCGACTCCGGCATCGTCGTCGAGTCGAGCGCCGGATGCTCGGCGCTGACCAGCGTGCGCGCGTAGTCCGCGAGCTGCTTGCACTGGTTGTCGTCGACGCAGCCGTCGATCGGCGAGGTGCGCAGCTCGTGGCGGCGCGGCGCCAGCGTGAGCTCGTTCGTCGTGCTCCTCTGCACGGTGAAGCGGCGGATCGACGTCAGGAAGTCCTTGCACGCGACGGCGAGGCGGTCGGCCTCGTCCTTGAGCATGCACGTGCCGAGGCCGCCGATCTGGCTCTCCGGGTGGACGAAGCACTCGTACCCCGTCGGGCACTGCGAGTTGCCCACCGTCGGGTCGCAGCCGCGCATCTGCACGACGTCGAACGGCTCGACCCCGGCGTCGCAGTACGGTTGCGACTTGTCGAGGAGGTGCACGCCCGCCGCGTCGACGAGCATCTGGCTCTCGCGGATCGGCGGGCCGTCGACGCTCGTCTTCGACGTGTCCACCGACAGCGCGCCCTCGTACGTCACGGACCACACCTCGTCGGAGACGAGCGCCGCGAGGTCGGGGAACACGCGGAAGCGCTCGAGCTCGGGCGCCGAGAACGACAGCTCGGAGATCGCGCGCCCGTCCTTCGCGTCGTCGGCGACGCACTGGAGCTGCCGGAAGCTCGGGAGCTCGGTGACCTTGGTGTCGGCGATGTTGCCGGCCGTGCCGAGGCGCGCCGGCGCCGTCGTGGCGCGCGGCCCGAACAGCACCGCGCCGTTGTCGGCGACGGGGTTCTGGACGAGGCACGACGGCTTGGTGACCACCCTGCCGTCCGAGCCGGTCTCGCTGAACGTGGCGAGCGTCCCGCGCCCGCCGATCCCGTCGCGCAGCTGGTGCGGGAGCGCCTTGGGCATCGGGACCTCGAGCGGCGAGGCGGTCTTGAACAGGTCGTCGAAGTCGTCGTCGTCGACGTTCGCCACGAACGTGAAGCCGTTCGACGCGGTGATCATCGCGAAGTAGCCGATCAGCTTGTTCGGATCCGCGGCGAGGCGGGCGTCGTTCGCGATCTCGATCGACTTGAAGATGTCGACCGACGTCGGAACCGCATCGCCCGGGAGCTTGATGCCGGGACCGCGCGCGCCCTGGCGGCGCGGCGGCGCCGTGCCGACGGGGATGCACGCGAGGTCGCGCACGCTGCGCACGCCGATGAGGAAGCGCGGATCGACCTGCGTGTCGCACTCCTGGTTGAGCGTCAGCACGTCGGCGACGCGCACCGTGTGGTCGCTCGCGATCGCGTACACGAACTGCGACTGACCGCCCGGGGCGCCGTCGTCGTTGACGACGCCGCGGCTGCCGCCCATGCCGATCGTCGGCGACAGCGACACCTTGTTGACGCCGAACGGGCGCGCCGGGTCGTGCTCGAGCGTGATCTGCGAGACCGACGCCGGCTTGTACTCGGGGTCGAGCTCGACGATCGTGATCGCCGGCGAGTTCGCCGCGCCGATCACCATGCGCCGCGACGCCACGGCCGCGCGCGGATCGAGCTCGAGGTCGAGCGTGACCGGCCGCGTGCCGGCGGTGACGGGCTCGCCGCCGCACTCGTCGGCGCACGTCACGTTGCCGTCGACGATCGTCGCCACGCCGGCCGCGTCGAACTGGATGCCCGTGACGATCTTCCCGGTGGTCGTGTCGATGCCGGCGACGAGGTGGCAGTTCGGATACGCGACGTAGATGAGGCCGCTCGGCTTCGCGATGTTGTTGTCGTCGACCGTGCACACGTTGCCGATCGTCGACGACTGCGGCTGGGCCACCATCGCCGCCGGCTTCGCGAAGATCGACGTGCCCGCCGCGTTCGTGACCTCGAGGCGGTTGACGACGGCGCGCGGCGTGCCGACGGCGCTGTTGATGTCGAGCACCGACAGGTCGCACGACCCCGCGTTCGCGGTGATCGCGGTGCACCCGGTGGGGTCCGTCACGATCGCGACCGGCTCCTCGCCGATGCTGATGCTGTTGTTGCCCGGCGTCAGCGGATCGACGTCGAGCACCTGCACGTCGTTGCCGACGAACGACGTCGCCGGCTTCGTCTCGAAGCGCGCGAGCGCGACGGTGCCCGGGCCGGACTGCAGCACGAGCCCGTACCAGAACGCGTTCGGCACCGGGGCACCGCCGGACTTGGTCAGGTCCTCCTGCCCCTCCGGCACCGGCGTCGGCGTGTTCGAGGGGCGCGGCGCCGAGCGGATCTCGCACCCGGTCGTCGGCATCGCGGTGACGACGATGGTCTGGCCCGGATCGGCCTCGCCGCCGCCCGTGACGCGCATGCCGCCGTAGCAGGCGAACGCGACGTCGACCGGGCGGTCGAGGTTGAGCTGGCTCGTCGCCGTGGTGGTCGTGTCTCCACACGCCGCGAGCACGGCGAGCGCCGCGGAGAGAAGCGAGATGCGGTTCATAGCGGCCTCGGGATGCCGATGCGAAGGACGACCCGGTTGCGCGTGGGCGACCCGGGCTCGGTATCGATGACGGCGAGGGTGTCCTCGAGGAAGTTGGTCACGTAGACCTTCTTCCCCGAGTTGGCCGCGACGACCTGGTAGGGGCCGCGGCCGATCGTGATGATGTCCTCCGTGGACGGGATGCCGCGCGGATCGACGACGTAGATCGTGCCGTCCTGGAAGCAGCTGACGTAGATGCGCTCGTCCTCGCCGGTGCCGGAGACGGCGACCGTCGACGCGTTCCGGCAGATGTCCGCGGCGCCGATCGGCTCGTTCCGCGGGAAGCCCTGCTCGTTCGGCGACGTGTCGTAGACCTGGAGCGTCGGCGGGCGGCGGTTCACGAGGTAGAGGCGCGAGCCGTCCTTGGAGAACGCCATGCCGCGCGAGTCGTTGCCGCCGCCGGTCGTGCCGCCGATGCTGTCGAGGAAGAAGTAGTTGCCCTGGAGCAGGTACGGGCGCGCGCCGTTGACCGGGCGCCCGACGGTGAACGTCTGGATGCGGTCCTCGCTGCGGCTGCCGACGTAGACGATGTCGCTCGCCGCGTTGCCGGCGACGCCCGTCGCGCCGCGCAGGCCGTTGACCGGGTCGGGGAAGAACACGCCGACGACGACGTCCGCGATCGTCGCGCTGCCCTGCTTCGGCGAGTCGATCAGGGTGACCGCGCCGGTCGTCAGGTGCGAGACGATGGCGAACTCGCCCTTGGTGTCGGCGTACACGCCGAACGGCTCCTCGGGGAGCGCCACCTGCGTCGCGGTGTCCTCGCCGATGAACGACAGGCGGTGGTCGTCGTCGCAGATCGCGAAGCCCTCGGCCGTCGCGGTGTTGCAGGTGAGCGACGTGCCGTTCCAGTCGACCCACGCGATCGACGGGTCGCCGCGCGTCGGGATGATGAGGCGGAGGTTGCCGCCGCCGAGGTCCTGCACCGAGATGTCGGTCGCGAAGTTGCCGATGCGGGCGCCGGCGTCGCGCGTCGACGACAGGAACACCGAGGACGGGCAGATCAGCGTCTCGGTGCGGTCCCGGTCCTGCACGCAGCCGCCGGGCGCCGCCTTCGTGGTCGCCCAGTCGTTCGCGACCTGGTCGACCAGCGCGACGTCGAACACCGACACGGAGCCGGAGTCGAAGCGCAGCTCCGAGTTCGCGTTGGCGACGAACAGCACCGAGTCGTTCGGTGCGATCGCGGCGCCGGTCGGGAAGAAGAGCTTGTCGGTGGGAGGGCGGACCTCCTCGGCCGAGGCCGTGCATCCGGCCAGGCCGGACACACACGCCAACACGAAGGCGGTCCTCATGGGTGCCAGCTTCGACCGTGTCTCGTCGCTCAAGGTTGCCTGCATGATCCCCATCACCTCGCGATCCGCGAGAGTCCTAACATTGCGTGGTTTCACTGGTTTGCGAGCGCGGCGCGCGCGGCCGCCACACGTGCGATGGGCACCCGGAAGGGAGAGCACGACACGTAGTCAAAGCCCATGCGGTGGCATAGCTCGACCGAGCTGGGCTCGCCGCCGTGCTCGCCGCAGATCCCGACCTTGAGGTCGGGCTTCGTGCTGCGCCCGCCGCGCACGCCCAGCTCGATCAGCGCGCCCACCCCGTCGGGGTCGAGCACCGCGAACGGGTCGACCGGCAGGACGCCGCCGTCGACGTAGCCCGGCAGGAACCGGCCGGCGTCGTCGCGCGACAGCCCGAACGTGGTCTGCGTGAGGTCGTTCGTGCCGAACGAGAAGAAGTCGGCGTGCTGGGCGATGCGGTCGGCGACGACGCACGCGCGCGGCAGCTCGATCATCGTGCCGATCGTGTACGGGATCGCGGCGCGGCGGTCGCCGAGGGCGGCGTCCATCGCCTGGGCGACGAGCGTGCGCAGGCGGCGCAGCTCCTCGGCCGCCATGACCAGCGGGATCATGATCTCCGGGTGCACGGCGACGCCGGCGCGCGCGACCTCGGCCGCGGCCTCGCCGATCGCCTGCGCCTGGATCTCGTAGATCTCGGGGTACGTGATCGCGAGGCGGCAGCCGCGGTGCCCGAGCATCGGGTTCGCCTCGGTGAGCTCGGCGACCTTCGCCGCGACGGCGGGCGCCGGCTTGCCGAGCGCGCGCGCGACCTCCTCGACGTCGGCGGGCGTGTGCGGCAGGAACTCGTGCAGCGGCGGGTCGAGCAGGCGGATCGTCACCGGCAGCCCGTCCATCACGCGGAACAGCTCGGCGAAGTCGCCGCGCTGCATCGGCAGGATCTTCGCGAGCGCGGCGCGCCGGCCGGCCTCGTCGCCGGCGAGGATCATCTCGCGCACGGCGAGGATGCGCTCGGGCTGGAAGAACATGTGCTCGGTGCGGCACAGTCCGATGCCCTCGGCCCCGAAGCTGCGCGCCGTGCGCGCGTCGATCGGCGTGTCGGCGTTCGTGCGCACGCGCAGCCGGCGGAAGCCGTCGACCCACTCCATGAGCGTGCCGAGCTCGCTCCCGAGCTGCGCCGGGACGAGCGGCAGCGTGCCGAGGAAGACCTCGCCGGTCGAGCCGTCGAGGGTGAGCGTGTCGCCCTCCTTCAGCTTCGTCTCCTTTCCCCCTCCGAGGAGGAAGCTCGCCGCCTTCCTCGGCGCGTCGACGCGGAGGGACGTGCACGCGGTCACGCAGCACTTGCCCATGCCGCGCGCCACGACGGCCGAGTGCGACGTCATGCCGCCGCGCGCGGTCAGGATGCCGACGGCGGCCTTCATGCCGTGGATGTCCTCGGGCGATGTGTCGGTGCGCACCAGGATCACGCGCTCGCCCTTGCCCGCCCACTCCTCGGCGGCGCTCGCGGTGAACACGACGCGGCCGATCGCGGCGCCCGGCGACGCGGGCAGCCCCTTCGCGACCGACGCGGGCCGCGCCTTGGGATCGATCGTCGGGTGCAGCACCTCGTCGAGCTTGGCCGGGTCGATGCGCAGCACGGCCTCGCGCGGCGACAGCTTGCCCTCGCCGACGAGGTCGACCGCGACCTTCACCATCGCCTTGCCCGTGCGCTTGCCGCTGCGCGTCTGCAGCATGAACAGCTCGCCGCGCTGGATCGTGAACTCGAGGTCCTGCATGTCGCGGAAGTGATCCTCGAGGAGCTTCGCGACGCGCACGAGCTCGGCGTGCGCCGCCGGCAGCTTCTTCGCGAGCTCGCCGATCGACTCCGGCGTGCGGATGCCGGCGACGACGTCCTCGCCCTGCGCGTTGAGCAGGAACTCGCCATACAGCTCGGGCGTGCCCGTCGCCGGGTTGCGCGTGAACGCGACGCCGGTCGCGCAGTCGTCGCCGAGGTTGCCGAACACCATCGCCTGCACGTTGACGGCGGTGCCCATCGACACCGGGATGCCGTGCATGCGCCGGTAGACGTCCGCGCGCGGGTTGTTCCACGACCGGAACACGGCGCCGATCGCGCCCCACAGCTGCGTGCGCACGTCGTCGGGGAACGCGGTGCCGGTGCGCGCGAGGACCTCGGCCTTGAACTTGCCGACGATCTCGCGCAGCGCGGCCTCGGTGAGGTCCTGGTCGCGGTGGGCGCGCGTCGCGCGCTTGACGTCCTCGAGGATGCGGTCGAACGGCAGCTCCTCGTGCTCGCTCGGCGCGACGACGCCCATCACGACCTCGCCGTACATCGCGACGAAGCGCCGGTAGCAGTCCCACGCGAACCGCGCGTTGCCGGTCTGGTGCGCGAGCGCCGCGACGGTGCGGTCGTTGAGCCCGAGGTTCAGGATCGTGTCCATCATGCCGGGCATCGACGCCGGCGCCCCCGAGCGCACGCTCACGAGCAGCGGCGCGGTCGCGTCGCCGAACTTCGTCTTCGTCAGCTCCTCGACGCGCGCGAGCGCGTCCGCGACCTCACCGTCGAGCTCGGCGGGGTAGCCCGCGACGCCGGACTCCATCGCGAAGCGCGAGACCTCCGTCGTGATCGTGAACCCGGGCGGCACCGGCAGGCCGAGCGCGGCCATCTCGGCGAGGTTCGCGCCCTTGCCGCCGAGCAGCGCCTTGTCCTTCGCGCGACCCTCCGACGTCCCTCCCCCGAACTGGCGGACGTACTTCATCGCCAAGCTCCGGTGATCCGCGGGGTTTCGGTCATGACCGCTTCATACTCGTTCCCATCTGACCTCTCAAGGGTTGCGCGCCGTGCCGTCGCGACAAGTGGGCGAGCGACCGTGCGAACCCGCTCCGGTGTGGATCTGCCGCGCGGTGTGGTGCGCTCCACATGTGAAGGCGGCGTGAGGGGCACCGCCGCGTTCCGCGCTTCGGTACGATGGCACCCGGGTGAGCGATCCGGGGATCGCCGCAGGAGAGATGCATGAAGCGCTACCTCGTCGGACTTCTCGTCGTCGCCGCCGCCGCCGCACCGGCGGGCGCGCAGCCCAGCGGTGAGGCACCGCCCCCGCCCGGAGGCGCAGCGGTGCCGGGCGTGTGCGTCACGATCGATCCGGCGCGCGACACGCTGACCGAGCAGGAGCGGCTCGCCGTCAGGACGCTCGTGCTGCAGGCGTTCGAGCGCGAGCGCCTCCCGGCCGATGCGACGGGCACCGCGTGCGCCGAGACCTACGCGGTCACGAACGTGAAGCTCGGCAACACGGTCACCGTCACGATCGCCGGGCCGCGCGGCACGCGCACCGGGCGCGCGACGACGCTCGACGACCTGCCGAACGTGTACTCGCAGATGGTGCGCTCGCTCGTCACCGGCGCGGCGATGGAGACCGGCGGCGGCACGACCGATCGCACGAACGTCACGCGCGATCAGGCGGCGCCGCGGCGCGTGGCCGCCGACAACATGAAGTACGCGTCGCTCGGCTACGGCGGCATCGTGGCCGGGCGCGTGTCGCGCGGCGGCGTGTTCGGCGGCGGCTACCGGCGCGAGCTCGACCGCATCGCGCTCGACATCTCGATGTCGTTCGTCGTCGGCACCGACGACCCGAACAGCGACGGCGCGACGTTCGCGATCCCGCGCCTCCTGTTCCTCCTGTACCAGGACCCGCTCCAGGACGGCTCGATGTACTACGGCGGCGGCGTGAGCTACGGGTTCACCGCCGCCGACGACAAGGAGGGCGACTCGTACGCGGGCGCCGGCATGCAGGGCCACCTCGTCGCCGGCTACGAGGCGTTCCGCTCGTCGACGCTGCGCGCGTTCGTCCAGCTCGAGGCGACGCTGCCGTTCTACACGAGCAAGCTCGACTTCGGCTCCGGCTCCGGCTCCCGCTACACGCCGACGTTCTCGATCAACCTCGGCTTTGGCTGGGGCAAGAGCAACACGCTCCGCGTGATCAACGACTGACGTCAGCTCGGCGAGACGAGCAGCCGGAAGTCGGCGATCGCCATGTACGGGGCGAGGAACCAGTGGAGGAGCGCGAGGCGGTTGTCGCGCAGCGCGGGATCCGGGTCCATGACCATGACGCCGCCCTTGTCGAAGAACGCGGCGATGGTGGGCTGGAGCTGCACGAGCGACTCGAACACGGCGGCGTAGTCGCGGCCGGCGCGGGCGGCGGCCTCGCGGGCGCGCGCGGCCGTGACGCCGTCGAACAGGCGCTGCTCCACCGTGTTGTCGGCGGCGAACAGGGCCGGGTCGACGGTGTCGCGGATCGCGAGCTTGTGCTTGGTGCGGGCGTCGTCGAGGATGTTCGCGGTGCGCTTGAACACCTCGCGCGCCGCGGGCGGGACCTTGCCGATCGCGCGGGCGCGCGCGAGGGCGTCGACGGGATCGCGGAAGTCCTGCGCGAGGACGGCGTCGGCGTCGGGGCCGGGGATGCCCTGGTCGACGAAGATGCCGCGCAGGCGATCGCGGAAGAACTTCTCGAGCTTGTCGGCGGCGGCGGCGGACGCGACGCCCTGATCGGCGAGCGCGGCGCGCGCGCGGTCCAGGGCGATCGGCCACAGGCCGCTCCAGCCGCGGTCGAGGAGGATCAGCCAGATGCCGATCGCGGCGCGCCGGATCCCGAACGGATCGGCGTTGCCGCTCGGCTCGAGCCCGACGGCGAACATGCCGGCGGCGGTGTCCATGCGGTCGGCGATCGCGAGGATCGCGCCGGCGTCCGTCGACGGCAGCGCCCCGCCCTGCCCCTTGGGCCACCAGTGCTCGTCGATCGCGCGGGCGATCGCGTCGGCCAGGCCGAAGTCGCGCGCGTAGTGGCGGCCCATCACGCCCTGGAGCTCGGGGAACTCGCCGACGGCCTTCGACGCGAGGTCGGCCTTGCACGACGCGGCGGCGGCCGCGACGACGGCGGGGTCGGCGCCCGGCACGTGCGCGGCGAGCTCGCCGACGACGCGCGCGATGCGGCGGACCTTGTGGCCGATCGTGCGGGCGCCGTCGCCGAGCTTGGCCTGGAACACGACGCTGTCGAGGCGCGCGTTCCACGCGTCGAACGAGGCCTTGCGGTCCTCGGCGACGAAGAAGCGCGCATCGGCGAGGCGCGCCGCGAGCACGCGCTCGTTGCCGGCGCGCACGACCGCCGGGTCGGCGACCGTCGTCGCCATCATCGTCGCGAACCGGTTCGCGAGCACGCCGCCGGGCGTCTCCATCGCGAAGTAGCGCTGGTGCGTGCGCATCGCGGTCACGATGATCTCCTCGGGGACCTCGAGGTACGCCGGGTCGAACGAGCCGCACACGCCGACGGGGTACTCGCCGAGGTGGATGACCTCCGCGAGCAGCGCCTCGTCGGGGCGGACGCGCAGGCCGGTCTCGCGCTCGAGGCGGGCGAGCTCGTCGCGCACGCGCGCCGCGCGGGCCGCCGGATCGACGAGGACCTTCGCCGCGGCGAGCGCCTCGACGTAGCCCGCGGGCGCTGCGAGCTGGATCTGCCCCGGCGACAGGAAGCGGTGACCGCGCGTCGCGCGCCCCGCGTGCAGCCCTGCCCACGCGACGGGCACGACCTCGCCGCCGAACAGCGCCACGAGCCACTGCACCGGGCGCACGTAGCGCGTCTCGCCCCAGCCCCAGCGCTGCGACTTCGGCCACGCGATCGCGCCCGCGACGTCGGCGAGCAGCTGCGGGAGGATCGTGCGCGTGTCCTCGCCGACGACGTTCCTCGTCGCCACGGCGTAGAGCCCCTTCTTGCCCGCGACCTCCTTCTTCTGCAGCGCGGCCGGGTCGACGCCGTTCTTCGCGGCGAAGCCGAGGCCCGCCTTCGTCGGCGCGCCGTCGGGGCCGAACGCGGCGCTCGCCGGCGGGCCGACGACCTCCTCGTGGATGTCGGGCTGCCGCTCGGCGAGGCCGGCGACGATCACGGCGAGGCGGCGCGGCGTGCCGTGGACCGTCACGGCGCCGCGCGCGAGGCGCCGGTCGTCGAGGCGCTTGCCGACGAGGTCCGGCAGCTCGACGAGCGCGCGCGCGAGCATCTTCGCCGGGATCTCCTCGCACCCGATCTCGAACAGCAGGTCAGCTGGCATGGGCGATCTCCTCGGCGTACGGGGCGACGGCGCGCGCGGCGGCGAGCGCACCGGCGTTGACACCGTCGGCGGCGGCCGCGTCGTACGCGGCGACGGCCTGCGCCTGCAGGTGCGGCGGCAGGAGCGGGAAGCCGAGGCGGGCGCGCGCCGCGACGTAGGTCTCGGCGCACGCCTTCGCCATCGCGCGCACGCGGCCGATGAAGCGCTGGCGCTCCGTGACGCTGATCGCGCCGCGCGCGTCGAGCGAGTTGAACGCGTGCGAGGCCTTCATGCAGAACTCGTAGGCGGGCAGCACGAGCGGCGCGGGCTTACCGCCGGCGGTGCGCGCGATCAGGCGGCGGCACTCACCCTCGTAGGTGTCGAACGCCGCGAACGCGAGCTCGGGGCGCAGCTCCTCGAAGTGGTAGGTCGCGTACTCGTACTCCCACGGCTTGCGCAGCTGGCCGTACGTCACGTGCTTGTCCCACTTGAGGTCGTACATGCTGTCGACGTTCTGCAGGTACATCGCGAGCCGCTCGACGCCGTAGGTCAGCTCGCAGGTCACGGGCATGAGGTCGATGCCGCCGGCCTGCTGGAAGTACGTGTACTGCGTCACCTCCATGCCGTCGCACCACACCTCCCAGCCGAGGCCCCACGCGCCGAGCGTGGGCGACTCCCAGTCGTCCTCGACGAACCGGATGTCGTGCACCCCGGGGTCGAGCCCGATCGCGCGCAGCGAGTCCAGGTACAGCTCCTGGACGTGCAGCGGCGACGGCTTGAGCCCGACCTGGAACTGGTAATAGGCGCCGGCGCGGTTCGGGTTCTCGCCGTAGCGGCCGTCCGACGGGCGGCGACAGAATTGCGCGAACGCGGCGTTCCAGGGCTCGGGCCCGAGCACGCGCAGGAACGTGGCCGGGTGGAACGTACCGGCACCCACCTCCACGTCGACCGGCTGCTCGACGACGCAGCCGTGGTCGGCCCAGAACCTCTGCAGCGTGAAGATCAGGTCCTGCAGGTGCATGAGGTCGGGAGAGATACCCGCCGCCCGATGACTTGACCAGATGCGCACGCGGCGGATAGCGTGTTTCGTGATGCTCCGGGGGACCCTCCTGGCACTGGCGACACTCGCCGGCGGCTGTTCGCTCGTGCTCGACTTCTCCGAGAGCGCGATTCCCAAGGACGCGGGGATCGATGCTCCGTTCTCGCAGGAGGAGTGCGACTACAAGGAGCCGAACGACAGCGCCGAGACCGCGGCGGTGCTCGTGCCCGGCGACGTCGGCCCCGCCGCGATCTGCTCGACGGGCGGCACCGACGACCACGACTTCTACCGGGTCACGGTGCCGGCGAACACCGCGAGCGTGACGTTCCGGATCACGTTCGTGAACCGCCCGACCGGCGACCTCGACCTGCGCCTCCTCGACAAGACCGGCGGGACGGTGCTCGCGCGCTCGACCGGCTTCGGCAACTTCGAGGAGATCACGTGCCCCGGCGCCTCGCCGGTGTGCGCGGCGC
Organism: Deltaproteobacteria bacterium; assembly: GCA_019637375.1. Taxonomy (GTDB): domain Bacteria; phylum Myxococcota_A; class Polyangia; order Haliangiales; family Haliangiaceae; genus JABFXX01. The sequence continues at coordinate 18,073 of JAHBVW010000047.1, forward strand.
TCGCGCCGGACGACTACGTGTTCGAGGTGTTCCCGGCGCTGACCGGCTCGGTGAACCGCTACGACATCGCGCTGACGATCACGCCGATGTGATCCGGATCGCGCCTCAGAACTCGTAGTGGATCGTGTAGCCGACGCGCTCGGTACCTTGCGGCGCGAGCTCGACGACGGTGCGCGTCACCTCCCGCGACACGGCCGGCTTCGTCGGGCGGGCGCGCACGACCTCGCGGTGGCGCGCGGGCCGGAGCTCCTCCTCGATCCAGACCTCGCGCATCTCGGTGCCGAGGTTCGACACCGCGAGCTGGAAGCGGTCCGTGAGGGACGCGCCGTCGGCGCGGTCGACCCAGTGCCGGCGGAAGCCGCGCAGCGTGTCGTCGATGTAGAGCGGCAGCCGCGTGACGTCGCCGAGGCGCCGGCGCACGAGCGCGCCGACGTCGACGTCGCGCACGACGAGCGGCCCGCCACCCTCGGGCTCGGCCTCGTGGTGCACGTGCACCGGCCCCGGCGGGATCCGGCCCTCGACCTCGAGGTGCACCCACACGGCCTGGTGCGAGTCGCGGCGCCACTGCGCGTCCCTGGGCTCGACGGCGTCGGTGCGCACGGCGCCGTCGTAGACGCGGCGCAGCTTCGCGGGGAGCTCCCGCGACGGCAGCGCGAGGATCGCGACGCCGCCGTCGAGGTCGATCGCGCCGCGCGCGAGCTCGACGGGCGGCGTCACCTTGCCCGGCAGGCCGTCGTAGAGGACGACGTCGGCGCGCGTGCGCCAGGGCGGCGTGGTGATCGCGTAGCGCGTCGAGACCAGGGCGCGGTCCCCACCGGCGACGGTGACCTCGGTCTGCGCGCGGTAGCGCAGGATGCCCGACGCAGCCGTCGCCGTGGCCGAGATCGGCGCGACGTGGAGCACACGAACGAGGTACGTGCCCGGGCGCCCGCGCACCGTGCAGCGGACGATCGGCGACATGCCGGTGGCCGCCGCGCGCGGCGGAGCCGGGTGCTCGACCGGCTCGGGCTCGGACTCGAGCCGCTCGCGGACGCACGCGCGGATCGACAGGTCGCGCGGGTCCGCCAGCGGCTCGATCACGAGCGACGGCAGCGGCGCCGACGGATCGATGCGATCGAGCAGGATCGTGTCCCCGTGGACCTCGATCCTGCGCCGATCGTCGACGCTGGCCCACCCGCCGCCGGCGCGCGCGTAGATCGCGACGGACATGCCCTCCCGCGGGACCGGGAGCGCGCTGGGGTCGGCGGCGTCGCGCCGCCCGCGGCACCCGGCAAGCGCCACCACCACGAGCACGGCCAGAGGCCGGATCGCCACGAGCGCGGCTACTCCTCGAGCGCGACCGTGTCGCCGACCATCTGCACGGCGTCGCGCGGATCGACCTTGCCGGCGAGCACCGCGGCGACACCCTGCAGCACCGGCATGCGCACGCGCAGCGCCTTCGCGAGCTCGAGGGCGGTCATCGCCGCGCGCGCCCCCTCGGTGCGCGCCGCATCGGCCGCCGCGCCGTCGGCGAGCCGCCGCCCGAGCAGGTAATCCGCCGAGCGGTCGCCGCTCGCGCGCACGAGCAGGTTGCCGAGGCCGGCGAGGCCCGCGAACGTGCGCGCCTCCGCGCCGGCGGCGACGCCGAAGCGCGACGCCTCGGCGACGGCGCGCGTGACGAGCACCGCGCGCGGCCCGGCGCTCATGCCGAGCCCGTCGCACAGCCCGAGCGCGACGGTGTACGCGCCCGCGAGCGCCGACGCGAGCTCCACGCCGATCAGGTCCTTCGAGCTGTACACGCGCAGCCCCGGCGGCGCGTTGAGCAGGCGCCGGCCCTCGTGCACGACCTCGTCGAACGCCGACGCGACGACCATCGACGAGTAGTGGTTCTCGCACAGGTCCGCCGGCAGCGCGGGCCCGGCGATCACGCCGAGCTTGAGCGTCGGCAGCCCCTGCGCCATCACCTCGGACACGCGCTGGCCCCGCGCGCTCTCTCCCGGGCCGCCGGACGGCACCACGAGCCCGCCGATCGCGTGCACGACGATGTGGCTGCCGTCGAGGACGTCGCCCAGCTCGCGCGCGCGGGCGACGACGTCCGTCGACGTCACCGCGAGCACGAGGAAGCGGCACTCCGCCGCGAGCCGCCGCAGATCCGCGGTCGCCTCGAGCGCGGGCCCGAGCGGCGCGCCCAACAGGCGCGGCGACGAGCGCGTCTCCTGGATCGCGCCGACGACCGCGGCGTCGCGCGAGAACAGCACGACGCGGCGCCCGGCGCGCGCGAGCACGGAGCCGAGCGCGGTGCCGAACTGCCCCGCGCCGACGATGCCGACGGTGTCCGCGCGCGCCGTCACGACGACGCCTCCGCCGGGATGTGCGCCGTGCGGTTCTGGTAGTAGTAGAGCAGCTTCACGTCGCGCACCTGCAGGTTCTTCCCCGTGCGCTCGACCGCCGGGTGCGTGTGATACGACGACAGCCCGTGCATGCCGTCGGCGAGCTTGTCCGCCGCCGACTGCAACAGGTAGTTCGGGTGCTCGCTGCCCCACTCCGGGTGCGCGCCGAGGCGGGCGCGCAGGCGCACGAGGTTGTCGATCGCGGTGGCCTCGTCGATGGCGAGCTGCCCATGCGGCGCGCGCAGGAGGCGGTAGATGTCGCGCGTGCCGGCGGCCTGCGCGATCGCGTCGAACAGCGCGCGCGCGACGAGGTTCGTCGAGTGGAACACCGTCAGCCGCGGGTACGCGGTCGCGAGCCGGCGCCCGAGCGCGCGCGTGTACTCGGCGTCGCGCTGATCGTCGTCGGTGACCTCGCCGTTCGCGCCGCGCACGAAGCTCGCCGGGTCGACCGTGCGGCCCGCGCGGTCGACGGACTCGCCCTCGTCGGTGACGTCGTTGCCGAACGGGTCGAGCGGCTGCCCGAACCGCACGACGACCGAGCCCTCGTGCACGAGGATCTTGCGGAAGAACTCGAGGATGCGGCCGAGGCGGCTGAACTCGTCGTCGGTGATGATGTAGCGGCTCTTGCCGGTCTCGGCGAGGTAGTCGTCGATCAGCGTCTCGGCCTCGAGGACGAGGCGGTAGTTGATCGTCGCCGGCACGATGTAGACGCGCTTGTTCGGCGCGCCCTCGCGCACGTTGTTCTTGTACGCGGTGACCGTCGTGCCGAGGAGGCCGAGCTTGAGGTTGCGCTCGACGATGTTCGACCGGCAGCGCGTGCCGCCGGGGAAGAACAGCGAGTGGTAGCCGTGCTCGAGGAGCACGGTCGAGTACTCCTTCAGCACGTCCTTGTAGAGCTCGAACTTGAGGCGGCGATCGACGCGGTACGCGCCGAGGTTGCGCATGAAGAACGAGATGAACGGGTTCGAGAACAGGTTCTTGCCGGCGCCGTACGTCGTCGGCGGGAGGCCCGCGCGGAGGAGGCCGAGGCCGATCGCCGGCGAGTCCATGTTCGAGGAGTGCGTCGGCGTCACGACGATCGTGCCGCGCTCCGCGCACGCGCGCGCGGCGTCGATCGCGCCGTCGGCGTGGATGTGCGCGTCGAGGTTGCGCAGCGAGCTCAGCCCCTCCTTGATCGACGACGTCGGCGAGAACAGGAAGCCGAGCAGCGACGGTCCGATGCCGGTCGCGAAGCGATACACGCGCGGATCGAAGTTGCCGACGACGTCCTTGCCGTAGTGCCGCACGAGCCCGCGCAGCTCCTCCCGCTTGTCGTCCTCGGTCATGCCGAGGAGGCGCCGCGACAGGTCGCGCCAGCGGTCGGTCGCGCCGTTCTTGCCGCCGCTCGACTCGAGGCGCTTGATCTCGCAGTACACGACGTCGTTCAGCACGTACTCGAGCGACGCATCCCCACCGGCCCTGGCCTCGGCGACGCGCCTCGCGACGACGCGGCGCTCGACTTCGGAGAGGAGGCGCTCGCGATCCGCGTTGAACTTCTCCAACCGATTCTCCGCTTCCCGGATCGGCCGATCGCTCGCCATGCCCCTACATATCACGCGCAGGTTCAGCGCTCGTTCGCGGCACAGCGCGCGGCAGGGCTCGGTGACACGCCCCAAGATCGGCTGATTCGCGCCAGATCCCGCTTGCAGACCCCGGCCGTGCTATGGTCTTCATTAAGCACGCGCCGGATCCCTCCCACGGATCCAGCGCTCTGAGACGGCGGATCGGGCCTCGGCCATCCTTGGCAGGTCGGATCTTCCCGAGTGGTGAGTTAGAGATAGGAGACGTGGTCAGCTGATGTCCACGACCAGACGTCCAGCACGGAAGAAGAAGGAACCGGCCGAGTCGCCCAAGCGCGCGACCGCGGGCGGTTCGCGGTCGAAGTCGGCCGCCGGTACGAAGACCAAGGCGAAGAAGGCGACCCGAGCCCGAGCCCCCGAACCGGAAGAGCTCGACGACGAGGAGTTGGAGGAGGAGGAGGACGAGGCGGCGGAGGCGGACGAGGAAGAGGAGGTTCCGGCCCCCCGGAAAGGCAGCAAGGCGGCGGCGGCGGCGGTCGAGGCGGAGGCGAAGCCGGCGGCGAAGAAGGGCCGCGGCAAGAAGGCCGCCGAGGAGCCGCCCCCGGCTCCGCCGCGCCCGGCATACGACCTCGAGGGGCCGATCCCACCCGAGGGTGAGGGGCTCCCGAAGAACGTCGGTGCGCTGCTCGGCGTCGGGCAGAAGGCGCTCGGCATCAAGAGCTTCCGGCCGGGTCAGTCCGAGGCGTTCGGGCACCTGCTCGAGGGAGAGGACGTGCTCGCCGTCATGCCGACGGGCAGCGGCAAGTCGCTCCTGTACCAGCTCCCGTCGCTGATCCTGCCGGGCGTCACCGTCGTGGTGAGCCCCCTGATCGCGCTGATCAAGGACCAGATCGACAAGATGGTCGCCAAGGGCGTGGCGGCCGTGCGCGTGGACTCGACGCTGACGGTGAAGCAGCGGCGCGAGGTCGACGCGATGATCCAGTCGCCCGGCGGCAAGCTCCTCCTGACGACGCCCGAGCGCATGGCGGACCCGGAGTTCCGCGCGTTCCTGCGGCAGGCGGCGAGCGGCGTCGGCGTGTCGCGCTTCGTCGTCGACGAGGCGCACTGCGTCTCGCAGTGGGGCCACGACTTCCGCCCCGCGTACCTGTCGCTGCGCAAGGCGCTCGAGGACGTGGGTCGCCCGCCGGTGCTCGCGACGACGGCGACCGCACCGCCGCACGTGCGCGACGACATCCTGTTCCAGCTCGGGATGGACGGGACCACCGCACGCCCGCGCGCGCGCATCGTCACGACGACGTTCGATCGCCCGAACCTGCACTACGAGGTGATCACGTTCGGCGACGAAGACGAGAAGATGAAGACGCTCGTCACGCTGCTGAAGAAGCTGCCGCGGCCGGGCATCGTGTACTGCGCGACGGTCAAGAAGGTCGAGGAGCTGTACGAGGCGCTGACGCGCTGGGGCATCCCGGTCTCGCGCTACCACGGCCGCCTGAACAAGGGCGAGCGCGACGAGTCGCAGAACACGTTCATGGCGAGCGACGAGCTCGTCATGGTGGCGACGAACGCGTTCGGCCTCGGCGTCGACAAGCCGAACATCCGCAACGTCCTGCACTACCACGTGCCGGGCTCGCTCGAGGCGTACGCGCAGGAGGCCGGCCGCGGCGGCCGCGACGGCAAGCCCGCGCGCTGCGTGCTGCTGTTCTCGCCCGACGACGTCGCGATCCAGGAGTACTTCCTGTCGGGCACGTACCCGACGAAGCGCCAGGTGCTGCAGGTCTACAACGCGCTCGGCGAGTTCACGAAGGTCGTGCGCGCGAACCCGCGCATGGTGCACGACTCGCCGCCGAACGTCGCGAACATCGCGCTGTCGTCGGGCGTCGGCCAGCAGCGCACGCGCACGGTGCTGTCGCTGCTCAAGGACGAGAAGTTCATCGTCGAGGAGGACGGCGGCCTGTACTTCGTGGCGGACCCGCCGCTCGAGGACGAGCTGCTGATGGACCGCGCGAGGCAGTACGAGATGCGGCGCATCGCCGACCGCAAGCGCCTCGACTCGCTGCTCGCGTTCGTGAAGGTCCCCGGTTGTCGCAACCAGGAGATCCTGCAGTACCTCGGCGAGGAGGACCCGCCGCGCTGCGGGCGGTGCGACAACTGCCTGCGCTCGCGCGAGGCCGCGCTCGCGGCGTCGACGGAGGCGTCGCGCCTCGGGGCGTCGCTGACGCGGCTGCTCGACGACGACAGCGCCGAGAAGAAGGCGCCCAAGCGCGAGGTCGCCGTGCGCACGGTGCGCATCGATCAGCCGGATCCGAACGCGCCGCCCGCCGCGCCGACCGCGCCGGCCGCGCCGGCCAAGCCGGCGACGGTGCTGCGCCGGAGCGGATCATCGCAGGCCGGCGCGCCCCAGCCGGTGCGCGCGCAGGGATCCGGACCGATCGCGACGCCGGCACCGGCGGAGAGCGGCGGCAACGGCAAGGCCCAGGCGTCGCGCGCGGCCGAGTCCCCCGCGCCGCGCCCGGCTCCCGCGCCCGTGCGCCGGCGCCCCGCGGACGCCGAGGCGCCGCGGCCCGCCGTCGAGGACGAGCCCATCCTCCCTGCGGCCGGCGCCGTCGGCGAGCCGGGCACCGAGCCGCGCGCGGTGGCGCGCGGCGAGGCCGAGGCGTACGAGGAGGAGGACTACGACGACGACGACCTCGACGACGATGATCTCGAGGACGACGAGGACGACGACGGGGACGAGGGCGATGAGGGTGACGACGACGACGAGGACGACGCCGAGCTCGTCGACGACGACGATGACCTCGACGACGACGACGATGACCTCGACGACGACGACGATGACGACGACGACGACGACGACGACGATGACGATGAGGATGACGACGACGACTACGAGGTGATCGACAAGACCGCCGCGCAGCTCGCCGAGGAAGGCATCGAGGGCTCCGGGGAGGTCACGGTGCTCGCGCGCAAGCGCGTGCCCAAGCCGCCGAAGCAGCGGCCGCAGCGTCCCGAGGAGTCGACGTCGGCGAGCGCGGCCGAGGCGCGGCGCCGGCGCCGGCGCAGGCGCAGGAAGCGGCGCGCGATGCTGCCGCCCAAGAGCGCGTTCACGACGCCGGTGCTGTCGACGGGCGCGCCGATGGCCGAGGCGCAGCCGCGCCGCGGCGGTGGCGGCGGCCCGGTCATCGAGTACGTGCGCGGCCCGATGCGCATCGCGATGGCGCCCGTCGCGTCCGCGAACCCGAACGACGCCGGCGTCGGTCGCCGGCGCGGCGGCGAGCGCGGCGGTCGCACCGGCAACCGCGGCCCGCGCCGCTGGGAGCGCAACGACAACCGCCCCCGCTTCGATCGCCCGAACGGCGGCCCGCAGGCGCAGCCGCAAGCGGGCGGCGGTGGCGGCGGCAACTGGGGCGGGCCTCGCCCCGATGCGCAGAACGGCGAGCCCGGCGGCGAGCGTCGCCGTCGCCGGCGCCGTCGTCGGCGCCGTCCCGGCAACGGCATGCCGATGCAGCAGGACCTGCACGGCGGGATGGGACCGTCCGGCGGCGGTGGGCCGCCCGAGGCTCCCGTCAGCTTCTTCGCCCCCGCGAACGGCCCGCAGACGATGATGGGCTCCGACGGCGAGCCGACCCGCAAGCGACGGCGACGGCGCCGCCGCGGTCGCGGCGGTCGCCAGCGCGAGTGGCAGAACCGTCCGCCCGGCGACGGCGGCGGCGCCCCTCCCCCGCCCTCCGACGGCGGCGGCGGCGGCGAGGCGTAGCCGCGCGCTTCACGGACCGGTGCGCGACGTCAGGCGCAGGAAGCGGACGAGCAGGTAGGCGGCGGTGACGGTGAGGCCCGCCGAGAGGCCCCACCACAGGCCGGGAGCGCCGAGGCCGGCGGGGAACGCGAGCGCGAGCGAGATGGCGAGGCCGACGCCGTAGTGGCCGACGACATTGCCGACGAGCGTCGCGCGCGTGTCGCCGGCGCCGCGCAGCGCGCCCGCCGCGATCGCCTGGACGCCGTCGGAGAGCTGGAACAGCGCCGCGATCTGGAGCAACGGGATCGTCGCCGCCACGACGTCCGGTGCGCGCGTGAACAGCGACGCGAGCGTGCCGGGCACGGCGAGGAAGACGAGCGCGCACGAGGCCATCACGCCGAGGCCGAGGCCCGTCCCGAGGAGGCCGCGGCGCCGGGCGAGCGCGACGTCGCCGGCGCCGATCGCGTGACCGACGCGGACGCTCGTCGAGGCGCCGATGCCGACGGCGACGGAGAACGTCAGGCTCGACAAGTTGAGGGCGATGCTGTGCCCGGCGCCGGGCACGGTGCCGAGGTGCGCCGCGAGCAGCGTCGACACGCCGAAGATGCCGACCTCGGCGAACAGCTGCCCGCCGACCGGCGCGCCGTAGCGCGCGATCGCACGCAGGTCGGCGCGCGAGCTGCGCGGCAGCGGCCGCCCGCCGTCGACGGCGCGCACCGCGAGCGCGTACATCGCGAGCGTCGCGATCTGCACGCACAGCGTCGCGAGCGCCGCGCCGACGATGCCGAGCGCCGGGAACCCGATCGCCGGCACGCCGAAGATCAGCACGAGGTCGAGCCCCGCGTTGACGAGGTTGCCGCCGATCACGGCGTACACCAGCGGCCGCGTCACGCCGCGCGCCGCGAGGTACCCGCGCAGCGCGACCGCCGCGAGCCACGGCACCGTCCCGAGGCCGCGCACCCACACGTAGATCGTGGCGTTCCGCTCGACCGCGTCGGGCACGCCGATGACGCCGAGCACCAGCGGCGACGCGAACACGAGGAACGTCGCGACGATCCCGACGAGCACGGCGAGCTTCACCCCCGCGTGCAGCGCGCGCCGCCCCTCCTCCTCGCGCCCGGCGCCGAACGCGCGCGGGATCACGCTGTCGAGCCCCATCACGACGCCGATCCCGACGCACGTGATCGCGAACAGCAGGTTGTTGCCGACGCCGGCGGCGGCGAGCAGCGTCTCGTCGCGGTGCCCGACGAGCGCCGCGTCGACGATGCCCATCAGCTGGAAGCCGAGCTGCTGCGCCGCCAGCGGCAGCGCGAGCTTCACGTGCGCGGATAGCTCCGACCGCCCCGCATCCGCACCGGCCGCGCCGTGCGACGGCCCCGCGCCGCTCACGGCGGGGGCGAGCTCACAGCGGGCGCGGCTTCATCGGCGCGTTCGCGAACGTCAGGTTCTTCGCGACGAGCTTCGCGAGCTCGAGGCGGCGCGCGGCGTCGGGGCCGAGGACGCGCACCAGGCACGGCGCGTCGTCGTCGACGAACAGCAGGCCCTGGCCGAGGACGTCGATGCCCTTCTGCCCGACCTGCACGTCGAACGCCCCGGTCGGCGCGGTGTGCGTCTCGACGCCGGCGTCGGTCGCGTTGAACGACTTCGCGACACCCGCGTCGAGGACGTCCTGGTAGTGCTTCACCGCATCGGCGCTCTGCTGCGCGAACTGCGCCATCTGCGTGTCGGCGTCGCGCTTGTACGTCGGGCGGCAGTCGAAGTCGTAGCTCCAGTGCTCGACGATCGTCACCGGCTCCGCCGGCTTCGCAGAGCCGCTGCCCTTGCCGTTGGTCTTGCCGGGGGTCTTCGGAGGCTCCTTCGGCTCTTCCTTGCGCGTGACGTCGTACTCGCAGCGCTTCGGCGTCCCGGGCGCCGGGCTCATCATCGCGTCGGTCTGGCGCGTCTCGCCGCCGAGCACGGTCGCGAGCGCCTCCACGGCGGCGATCGAGTTGCAGTCGAACTTCTCGGGCTCGACGCCGGCGTACCTGCGCGGCTCGACCGGCTTGGCGCTCTCCTCCACCGCCGCCTCATCGGCCTTCGAGCATGCGGCCGCGGGGACGAGAAGCGTGGCGAGGAGGCCGAACGCGATCCAGGACTTCGTACGGCGCATCGGAAGCGGCCTGACGGTAGCCCGGCGCGCGCCCTCAGTCGAGGGCCGCGACGCGCGTCGTCGCATCGAACACGATGCGCAGCTCGGCCACCTCGGAGATCGCCTCCGCGAGCGCCAGGAGCGGAGCGGGCCGGCGCGCCTCGTCGAGGTGGATCGTGCCACCGACGCGCCGCTCGACGTACGCCACGTACATCCCGCCCCGGCGCGCCGCGACGACCACCGCCCGCAGGTGGAACAGCGGGATCGCCGCCCGCCTCCGGATCCCGAGGATGCGCTGCTCGCTCCGGAGGAGGCCGTCCTCGCGGTCGAACACGAGCCGGCGGCGGAGCGTGCCGAGGAGGACGCCGATCCCCACGACCAGAAATCCCACCAGCGTCGCCCACGCGGCCGACAGGGTCAGGAGCCACACGCCACCCGCCGTCAGCGCCCACCCGGTCCACGCCGTGGCGCGCGTGAGGTTCAGCTCGACACGCGTGCTGGAGCGCTTCCGCACCTGGACGGAGCCGAGCCAGTCGAGCATCAGGGCAAGCCTACGGCGACTCGGCCACGGTGGCCAGAGCGGCGCTTTGAAACCGGCCCTTGGACATCGGCCCGGCGCGCCGTCTCCTCGTCAGCATCACCCCGTGTCACCGCGTCGCTACCCCGCCGGGCTCCCACGCCGGCTGCGGCGCGGCCGATCGTCGGGAGACGATGAGACTCGCATGCTCCGCCGCCGTCGCCATGTGTGCCTTGCTCGCAGGCTGCCTCGCGGCGGACGACGCGGACGTGGAGGAGACCTCCGCGCCGCTCACCTCCAGCAACAAGCTCGCGACGAACAGCCTCCTGCCGAACCGGCTGGTCGCGAACCGCCTCGGTACGAACAGCCTCACGAACGCCATGCTCAGCGCCCCCGAGCTGCTCGCCACCCCCGGCGGGCGCGAGGTGCTGACGTACGTCATCTCGTGCGCCCTCGAGCCGCGCGCGCAGCTCGTCCTCCAGGACCGGGGCACGCGCTACACGTTCGAGGGCGGCCTCGGCCTCGCCCCGGCGTGGCGCTTCCACGTCCCGACGCAGGCCGAGCGCCGCTGGGTGACGGCGTGCGTGCTCGCGCGCACGAACCTGTTCGGCGCCGCGGTCCCGCTGTCGCTGCGCGGCGCGAACCCCGCGCTCCAGCCGGCGCTGCTCGAGCCCGCCGGCTACGCGCTCGTCGAGGGCGCGTTCTACGGCGACCTGTTCGCGCCCGACGGCCCGAAGCTGTTCGCGTGCGACGCGCTCGTCCGCGACCTCGACCTCGGGCTGTCGACGCAGGACCTGCGCGCGTGCGTGATGTCCGACGCCTCCGGGCAAGACGGCGCCACCACGCGCTGCGGCTTCACCTACGCCGGCAGGTGCTCGGTCGCGGACCTCGCGCCCGCGCCGGCGTGCACCTCGCTCCTGCCGGCGCACCGCGGCTGTCGCGGCGGCGGCGACCGCTACGACGAGGTCATCACCGTCTACCTGCAGACCCGGCTCTGAGCTCAGAACGCCGAGTCAAAGCCCGCGGTGAAGCGCAGCTGCCCGGCCTGCGTCGCGCCCGTCGAGTCGAGCGGCACGGCGAGGTCGAAGCGGAACAGCTCGCGCGACGTCTGCGGGATCAGCATGCGCAGGCCGACGCCGACGTCGTGGTGGAGCCGCACGTCGCGCAGCGTGTCGGCGACGCTGCCGACCTCGTAGAACGCGACGGCGCCGGCGCGCAGCACCCAGATCGGCCGCGGCACCGTGCGCACCTCGACCTGCGCGAGCATGCGGCGGTCGCCGGTGCGCGCGCCGAACAGCTCGTTGATCTGGAAGCCGCGCAGGCCGTTGTCGGCGCCGCCGAGCGTGAAGAAGCTGTTCTGGGTGTCGTTCCAGCGCGTCGAGAAGCTCGCCTCGGCGACGACGCGCGCCCAGCCGTAGGTCGGCGACACCGCGCGCAGCGTCGCGGACGCCGTGTTGTCGATGAAGCGCAGCCCGTCGGTGTCGTCGTCGGTGAAGCCGCTCGTCTGCGCGCGCCCGCCGATGCCGACGCCCGTGCGCACGAAGCCGTCGCGGCACCACGGCATCGTGTACGACAGGTTGAGCACGCCGGTCAGGAAGTTGCGGTCGCCGCCGAGGAGCCTGGTGCCGAACGACAGGCTGGTGTCGAGCACGGGGCCGTAGCGCACGTCCTCGGCGAGGTCGTACGTGTTGATGTTGCGCAGCATGCGGAAGCGCGGCGTGAACACCGTGTACTGCACGAACGGCGCGGAGATGAGCTCGCTGCGCGGCAGCACGTCGCGGATGAAGCTCGCGCGCTGCACGTCGTCGCCGGGGAAGCTCGCGAGCGGCGCGGAGCGGCGGTTCGACACGGTCTGGCCGATCGAGACCTGCTGCTTCCACTGCGCGCCCCAGCGGCGCGTCGCCTCGACGGACGCCGACCAGTTGCGCAGCGAGAACGTGCGCGGCAGGAGCGGCTCGTCGTCGGGCGGCGGCGGATCCGTCGCGCGCGGGTTGAAGCACCGCGAGCCGTCGAGCGGGCACCGGAGCTGGCGCAGGTCGAGGCCGTTGAACGTGCGCGCGATCGAGTTGCTGTGCGCGAACGACAGGTTGCCGCCCCACTTCTCGGACAGGCGCCACAGCTCCTTCGTGAGCGTGACCGAGCTGCGCGAGCCCTCGCGGTTGAGCACGCGCTCGTCGAACAGGGCGCGGCGCGTGTAGATCGCGTCGACGCGCGCCGCGAGGACGTAGTGCTGGCCGAACACGTTCTTGTTGATGAACAAGGGGCCCGTCGCGATCGCGCCCTGGTCCATGTTGAGGCCGAGCGCGACGACGTTGCGCTGCCCGAGGAAGTTGTTCTCCGACAGCGTGATCGACAGGTTCGTGAGCGTGCCGAGCTGGTACGTGTAGTTCGTGTTGAGGCGCAGGCTCCAGATGTCGCGCGTGACGACGAGCGCGTCGACCTTGCCGGGCTCGGCGCTCTTCACGGGCAGGACGACGATGACCGTCGTCCACAGCGGATCGCGCAGACGGCGCGCCGTCTCGTCGATGCGCAGCTGGTCCCACACCTCGCCGGGCGACACGACGACCTCCTGGCGGACCGCGTTCTCCTTCGTGGTGACGTGGAACTTGTTGAAGAACTTGATGAGGGCCGTGCCCTCGGCGAAGACGTCCTCGTTGTAGACGCGAACGTGGCCGATCGTCTTGCCCCACGGCTGCGCCTCGAGCTCGTAGCCGCGCGCCGTGAGGGCCCGCACCACCGTCGCGCGCTCGAGGCTCGACAGCGTCGCGAGCCAGTCGCAGCCCGGCTCGCGCGCAGCACAGATCTGCTCCGCGCGCGCGCGATCCTGTCGAGGATCGGCGGACGCGGTGTGCACGAACGCGCCCGCGAGTACGACGCAGGCGATCCACACGACTCGCACGCACGCATCGTACACGTGCAGGAGTAGGATGGGCCACGTGTACTGTCCTGTCTGCCAATCCGAGTATCCCGCGGACTGGAAGGCGTGCCCGAAAGACACGACGCACCTCCTTCCGTCTCCGTACATCGGCAAGTACCGGGTCGAGGGTCTCCTCGGCACCGGGGGCATGGGCGCGGTCTACCGCGCCATCAACCCGGACACGAAGGGCCGCGTCGCGATCAAGGTGATGAACCCCGCGGTCGCGTCGGCGGAGTCGGCGCGACAACGGTTCCAGCGCGAGGCGGCGGCCGTCGCGGCGCTGCGCACGGCGCACGTCGTGAAGGTGTTCGACTTCGGCGCGGCGCCCGACGGGACGCTGTTCCTCGTCATGGAGCTGATGGACGGCCACCCGCTGCGCGACGAGATCCGCCCGTCGCCGGAGTACATGGACCTCGCGCGCGTGCAGATGGTGATGGACGGCGCGCTGAAGGGCCTCGCGGCGGCGCACCGCGCGGGGATCGTGCACCGCGACCTCAAGCCGGAGAACGTGTTCGTCGCCGACACCGACGACGGCGAGGTGCCCAAGCTCCTCGACTTCGGCATCGCGCGCGTGCGCACGCGCGACTCGGACCTGACGCGCACCGGCAGCCTCATGGGCACGGCCTCGTACATGGCGACCGAGCAGGTCGCCGCCGGCGTCGGCGAGATCGGCCCGTGGAGCGACGTCTACGCGATGGGCGCGATCCTGTACGAGATGCTGGCGGGCGCCCCGGCGTTCGGCGGCACGACGGTGACGGAGGTGCTGCAGCGCGTGCTGCGCGCCGAGATCACCCCGCTCGAGAGCGTGCGCCCCGGGCTGAACCCGGGCGTGTACGAGCTGATCGCGCGGTGCCTGGGCGCGCCGGCGGAGCGGCCGCAGGATGCCGAGGCGATGCGGCGGATGCTCGAGCAGACCCGGCTGGTCCCGGCGGGGACGCAGGTACCGCCGGCGTACGCGACGCGCGCGGATCTCCCGCGGGCGAGTGACGTCGGTCACCTCCACACGGAGGGGTTGGGCGTCGCGGGGCGCGCGACGCCGCCGCCGCAGAACCTCACGCCGGCGTCGGACCGCAGCGGGCCGGTGATCGTGCGCGTCGGGCCGACGCAGCCCGTCGTCGGGCCGCACGCGTTCGGCGCGACCGCGCCGGGGGTGGGCAGCCAGCCGGCGATCGCGCCACCCGTCGTGCAGACCGGGCCGACGGGGTCGGCGAGCGAGCCGGCGCGGCTCCCCGTCGGGACCAGCGACGTCGCGGCGTCGGCGCAGCACGCGCAGACGCCGGTGAAGAAGCGCTCGAAGGTGCCGCTCGTGCTGCTCGGCGTGGCGCTCGCGGGCGGCGGTGCGGTTGCGGTGGTGCTCGCGACGCGCACGCGCGAGCCGGCCGCCCAGCCGCCCGCCGATGCGGCGGTCGCGAAGGTGACGCCGGATGCGGCGCAGGCCGTCGAGCCGAGGACGCCGGTCGATGCCGCGGTCGCGGAGGTGCCGCCGCCGGATGCGCCGCCGGAGAAGAAGGTCACCGACGGGATGATCCGGATCGCCGCGGGCGAGTACGAGATCGGCGAGGCGAAGCCCGACAACGGCGACGCGCTCAGGCTGGCGAAGGCGACCGTCCCCGAGTTCTGGATCGATCGCGACGAGCTCACCCTCGGCGCCGTCCGCGTGCTGCTCAACGACCCGAAGGTGGGCGGCGTCGCCGGCGACACGGGCCTCACGCCCGCGCGCCGCGTGACCTGGCAGCAGGCGAGCGACGCGTGCAAGGCGTGGGGCAAGCGGCTGCCGACCGAGGCCGAGTGGGAGGTCGCCGCGAAGACGACGCCGAACGATCCGAAGAAGGCGATGCTGCTCCTGGGCGGCAAGCCGAGGCTGATCCCGACGCCGCACCTCGACTGCAGCGCCGACGGGCTGTGCGACATGCTGGGCGGCGTCGTCGAGTGGACCGCCGACGGCGTCGGGAAGAACAAGGTGGCGCGCGGCGCCTCGTACAAGGTGGCGCCCACCGCCGGGTGGCAGGCCTCGATCCGCGCGCGCGCGCTCCTCGCACCGGCGGCCGTCGACGACGAGGTCGGCTTTCGCTGCGCGTTCGGCGACGGCGTGCCGGTGATCACGAACACGAACACTCCACTCCGCCACGGAATCGAACCATGAAGCTGACCTTCTTCATCGTCGTCCCCGCGCTCCTCGTCCTCGCCGTGGGCGAGGCGCACGCCATCGATCGCAAGTGCCCGGCCGGTCAGGTGTGGAGCATCTCGCAGGGCTCGTGCGTGAAGCGCCCTCCCCCGCCGAAGCCGGCCTCGCCGCAGGAGAAGCACGACCAGGCGGTCGATCACCTCGAGGGCCGCGGCAAGGCGCCGGATGCGAAGAAGGGCGTCGCCCTCCTCGAGGAAGCGTGCAGCGCGAAGCACGGCGAGTCGTGCACGCTGCTCGGCTTCTTGTACTCGCGCGGCCGCGCCCCGGTCGCGCGCGACGAGAAGAAGGGCATGGACTACTACGTGCGCGCGTGCGACCTGAAGGACCTCGAGGGGTGCTTCAACGTCGGCGACCTCGCGTACCGCACCGGTGACTACGCGCGCGCGCGGAGCGGCTTCAAGTTCGCGTGCGAGCTCGGCAGCGGCGTCGGGTGCGCGCGCGGCGCGGACCTGCTCGAGTCGGGCGTCGGCGGGCCGACGGATGCGGCCGCGGCGGCGCCGATGTTCAAGCGCAGCTTCGACATCCTCGACAAGCTGTGCCCGGGCGACGGCAACGCGTGCTTCGTCGTCGGGTGGCTCAACGAGCGCGGCAAGGGCACGGCGAAGAACCCCAAGCGCGCGCTCGACTCGTACCGCAGCGGGTGCCGCGCGGGCTCGGGCACGTCGTGCATGAACCTCGCGAACGCGCTCGACGACGGCTCGCTCGGCGCGAAGGACGTCGACGGCGCGAACGAGGCGTACGACAAGGCGTGCCTGACCTACGACAACGCGGCCGCGTGCCAGAAGCTCGGCGAGCGCCTCGGCATGGCGAAGAAGGACCTGCCGCACGCGCTCGAGCTCGCGAAGCGCGGCTGCGAGCTCGATCCGAGCTACTGCGGCACGCTCGCCGAGTTCTACCGCCTCGGGTTCGGGATCCCGGCGCCCGACCAGGCGCTCGCGACCCGCTACTACAAGCAGTCGTGCGAGAGCGGCGAGAGCGGCTGGTGCGGCAAGTACGCCGAGCGCGCGCACGACGGCGTCGGCACGCCGAAGGACGTGAAGGGCGCGATGGCGGCGCTCGAGCGCGCGTGCCAGGCCGGCTACGGCGAGTCGTGCCGGCGCGGCGCGCAGTACCTCGTCGACGACGGCGGCGATGCGACGCGCGCGGCGACGATGGCGAGCCTCGGCTGCGACCACAAGAACGGCGGCGCGTGCTGGCTCGCCGGCAGGATGGCGGCGACGGGGCGCGGCGTCACGAAGTCCGACGAGAAGGCGTACGGGTTCTACGACCGCGGCTGCGGCATGAACTGGCCGAGCGCGTGCGAGGCGACGGGCGCGGCGCTGCGCACCGGCACCGGCGTCGCGAAGGACCTCGAGAAGGCGTTCGCGCGGTTCGACGCGGCCTGCAAGGGCAACGAGACGAAGATGTCGTCGCTCGCGTGCAAGTCGTGGGGCGAGATGGCGCTCGCCGGCGACGGCACCACCGTCGATCCGAAGATCGGCTACGCCGGGTTCGCGCGCGCGTGCGAGTACGGCGAGGCCGACACCTGCCCGTACCTGCCGTCGCTGATGGGCCCCGGTGGGGCGAAGCGCGAGGACATGCTGAAGACGTACGACGTCTCGTGCAAGCGCGAGGAGTACGAGCCCGCGTGCCTCGCGTGGGGCAACTACCTCTCCGCGGGGACGTCGAGCGCCGACCACCGCGCCGCGTACGAGCTGTTCGCGGCGGCGTGCGCGCGCAAGTCCGAGGACGGCTGCCTGCGGCAGGCGGACCTCCTGTCCGACGGGTTCGGCGTGACGAAGGACGCGGAGAAGGCGGCGGCGCTGTACCGCACGCGCTGCGACGCGAACCGCCCGGGCGCGTGCTTCGGGCTCGCGCGCCTCGAGGAGAAGGCGAACCGCGCCGAGGATGCGATGCGGCTGTACACGCGCGCGTGCGACGGCGGCTTCGCCGACGGGTGCAACGTCGTCGGGTACAAGTACTACACGGCGCAGGGCGTGCGCTGGGACGTCACGCAGGCGGCGACGTACTTCATGAAGTCGTGCGAGCTCGGCAGCCTGAGCGGCTGCGCGAACTCCGGCGAGGTGTTCCGCTACGGCGCGGGGCAGCCGCAGGATCACAAGAAGGCGTTCGCCTACTACGAGAAGTCGTGCCGCCCGACGGACGCGAGCGGCTGCGGCGGCCTCGGCTTCTACCTCGCGAGCGGCACCGGCGGCGTGAAGGTCGACCGCGTGCGCGCCGAGACGGCGCTGCGCCAGGCGTGCCTCAACGACGCGTACGTCGTCGCCGAGGCGTGCCGCGACCTCGCGAACCTGCTCGAGCAGAAGGGCTCGGGCGGCGCCGCGGAGATCGCGCGGCTGCGCACGACCGCGTTCACGCGCGCCCAGGAGCTCGCGAAGGACAACCCCTACTACATGTACATCCTCGGCACCTACCACGCCGACGGCATGGCGACCGTCAAGGACCCTGCGAAGGCGCTCGAGCTCCTCACCCGGTCGTGCGACGGCTTCGACCCGCTCGGCTGCATCGCCGCCGGCAAGGTCCTGTCGGCGTCGACCAAGGGCGACGACCGCGAGCGCGCGAAGGTCTACTTCGAGCGCGCGTGCGCCGCCGGCATCGACGACGGGTGCACCCTCGGCAAGTCCCGCCCCGCCGGCCCCAAGCCCGTCTCCAAGGCCGGCGGCTGCTGCGGCGGCGAGGTCGCCCCCGGCGGCGGCGCCGCCCTCACCGCCCTCGTCCTCGGCTTCGCCCTCCGCCGCCGCCGCCCCCGCCGCTAGTTGACGTCCAGCTCGAGCTCGCGCTCCACCGACCGCAGCAACCGCTCCCACACCCGCGGCGACGGTCGCTCGCGCGGCGTGCCCCGCCGGTTCGCGAGCTCCAGGTCCAGGTCATCGAAGCGCGGCCGAGATCCGCGTGCGGGCGGCGTCATGGTCCCGTGGTTACGAACCGCCCCCGACGCCGGCTCGTCGGATCTGGGTGGCCACTCGGGTAGCCGCCCGCCGTCGAGTGCGGACCGCTACGGGCGGAGGCCGTGGGTGACGCGCGGGTTCTTGCCGAGGTCGTGGACGAGGGTGACGCCGTCGAAGCCGGCGGCGACCAGGCGCTCGCGGACGGGCTCGGCCTGGTCGTAGCCGTGCTCGAGGACGAGGGCGCCGCCGGGGTCGAGGTAGGTCGGGGCGGCGGTGGAGATGCGGTCGTAGAAGGCGAGGCCGTCGGGGCCGCCGTCGAGGGCGAGGCGCGGCTCGCCGCGGACCTCGGCGGAGAGGGTGGGGATGACGGCGGAGGCGATGTAGGGCGGGTTCGCGACGATGACGTCGAAGCGCTCGGTGGTGGCGACGGGGGCGAACAGGTCGCCCTCGCGGACGTCGACGCGATCGGCGACGCGGTTGCGCTCGGCGTTGCGGCGGGCGATCGCGACGGCGGCGGCGGAGAGGTCGGTGGCGACGACGCGCGCGGCCGGGAGCTCGACGGCGAGCGCGATCGCGATCGCGCCCGAGCCGGTGCACAGGTCGAGGATGCGGCACGGCGCGGTGCGGTCGGGGCGCAGCGAGCGAACGACCTCGATGACGGTCTCCGTGTCGGGGCGCGGCACGAGGACCGAGGCATCGACGTGGAACAGCAGGCCCCAGAACTCCTGCTCGCCGAGGAGGTACGCGACGGACTCGCCGGCGAGGCGGCGCTTGATGAGCGCGCGGTAGCTCGCGAGCTCGGCGTCGCCGAGCGGGCGATCGAAGCCGGTGTACAGCTCCATGCGCGTGCACGACAGCGCGTGCGCGAGCAGGAGCTGCGCCTCGAGGCGCGCCGACCCGATCCCGGCTTCGGTGAAGCGCTGGGTCGTCCAGTCGAGCACGGCGAGCGAGGTCCACGCCACGGACTCCGTATACCTCACCTGCACGCGCCGCGAACCCCCGGGCGGATCCGGGCGATCCCGGCGTTTACCCGACGAGGATGACGTCGGCGTGGTTGATCCCGGTCGGGCCCGGCGCGAACAGCGCGCCGGCGGCGGCGAGCGCGGTGCCGGCGTCGCAGCGCGCGAGGGCGGCGGCCGGATCGATGCCGGCCGCGACGATCGCATCCCACGTCGAGCCGTCGACGTAGGCGCCCGCCGGGGCCGGACGCGCGCGCGGCGGCGGGCCGTCGACGCCGTCGCTGCCGGCGACGAACGCGCTGCGCGCGGTGCTGCGGAACGCGCGCGCGAGGAGCAGCGCCAGGTGCTGCGCGCGGCCGCCCTCGCCGTGCTCGGCCGGGACCTCGAGCGTCGGCTCGCCGTACGCGACGCACCAGCCGGAGAGCGCGGCGACGCGGCTCGCGACGACGGCGACGTCTTCGGTGACCGCCGGCTCGATCACGCGGATGCGCGCGAGCTGCGCCGCCACGGCCTTCGCGAACGACGCGAGCGGCGCGATCACCTCCGCGCGGTCGTTGCGGGTGACGACGTCCGCCGCGAACGGCGCGCGCAGCACCGCCGGCACCGCGAGCTCGTGGCGCTCGAGGATCTCGACGGCCGCGAGGCGCCGCGCCTCGCGCAGCGCGCCGAAGTCGACCGGGACGCCCGGCCCGCCGACCGCGCCGGTCCCGCCCGCGCGGGTCGCGCCGCTCGCGCCGGCCAGGCCGATCGAGGGGATCGCGCCGATCGAGCGCACGCGCGACGCGGTGCGCGTGGACTCGAGCGGGCCGAGCCAGGGGCCGATCGTCGGGCCCGACCCGATGGTGTCGAGCGGATCGCCGACGACGTCGGAGGCGACGAGCGTCACGATGCGGGCGGCGCAGGCGCGCGCGAGACCGCCGCCCTTGAGCTCCGAGAGCGCGGTGCGCACGACGTTGAGGTCGGCGATCGGCGCACCCGCGTGCATCACGGCGCGCGCGGTCGCGGCGAGCTCGTCGAGCGGGAGACGCGGCTGCTCGATCAGCGCGGACGCGCCGCCCGAGATCAGCGCGAACACGATGTCGCGATCCGTCGCATCCTCGACGAGCGCGCGCACCGCCGCACCCGCGCGCTCGCTGCGCTCGTCGGGGTGCGGGTGCGCCGCGACGACGACCTGCCACCCGGGCGGCATCGGCCTGCCGTCGTCCGCCGGCGCCACCGCGATCCCGCGCTTCACCCGCGCGAACCCGCGCGCCATCGCGAGCGCCCCCTTTCCCACCGCGACCGCGAACACGTGCTTCGCCTTCTCGCGCTCGACCCGCAGCGGCCCGACCGACACCCCCGGATGATCGATGTACACGCCCGGCGCGAGCGTCGTCGCATCCTGCTCCGCGAACGCCGCGCGCACACGCCGCTCGAGGCTGCACGCCTGCACGGCCGCCCGGTACGCCTGCTCGCACAGCGCCCGCGGGATCACGCCCACCCCCCGGAGCGAGACCTAAATCCGACTTCATGTCCGTGGAACGAACGCCGGGGGCGTTGCGATCCGTGCGATGCCGGCGGATACGGCATCGGTGGCGCGTCTGTCCGAGATTCGGACAGACGCACGCGAGGCGCGCAGGCGAAAACGGCCGGGTGTGACATCGCGATCGCGGTCATGCGTGGGAGGCGGTGGCGGATCATCCGGCGAGGACGGCGTTGATGCGGTCGATGCCCTCGTCGAGCCGGTCGGGAGGGACGCCGGTGAAGCAGAGGCGGGCGAAGGCGCCGTGGGTGGAGCCGAACGCGTTGCCGGGGGCGATGAGGACGCCGCGGGCGGCGAAGCGCTCGAGGAGGGACATGCAGTCGCCGTCGGGGGACCAGGGGCGGAGGTCGAGCCAGAGGTAGGCGCCGCCGGGTGGGAGGGTCGTGGGGGCCGCGAGGCGGGTGCGGGCGCGGTCGCGCGCGGCGCGGTAGCGGGCGAGGGCGCCGTCGAGGAAGGCGCTGCGGTCGGCGAGGAGGGCGGCGTGGGCGGCGCGCTGCATGGCGACGGGGACGTTGTAGACGCTGTGGTTGACGAGCTTCTTGATCGTGGCGATCACGGGCTCGGGGCCGAGCGCGTAGCCGACGCGCAGGCCGGCCTGCGCGAAGCTCTTCGCGAACGAGAACACGGTGACGGTGCGCGCGGCGCCGCCGGGCAGCGCGGCCGCCGAGAGGTGCGCGCCGTCGTAGACGTAGTCCTCGTAGACCTCGTCGGCGAAGATCCACAGGTCGCGCTGCACCGCGAGGTCGACGACGGCCGCGAGCGCGCCGGCGTCGAGCATCGCGCCGTCGGGGTTGTTCGGCGTCGCGTAGTAGATGCCGGCGGTGCGCGGCGTGATCGCGCGCGCGAGGGCCGCCGCATCGCCGTAGGGGACCTCGACGGGGACGACGTTGCGCCCGAGCGCGATCCCGCGGATGAGCGGCCAGTACGGCGTCATCAGGATGAGCTCGTCGCCGGGATCGAGCAGCGCGGCGACGGCGCACGACAGCGCGTGCGTGGCGCCGCACGTGACCTGCACGCCGCCGGCGCCGGCGTCGATGCCGTTGCGGCGCTGCGCCTTCGCCGCGATCGCGTCGACGAGCGGCGCCCAGCCGTTCGGGCTCCCGTACGCGTACAGCTCGCTCGGCGGCATCTCGGTCCACGTCACCTCGTCGAGCCGCGCCGCCGGCGGCAGGTACGTGTCGCCGATCTGCAGCGGGATCACGTCGCCGCCGCCCGACGCCTGGAAGCGCGCGAGGTGCTCGCGCAGGCGCGCGAAGATCGACGCCGGCGTCGCCGCGCCGGCGCTCGAGAACGCGGGGAACCGTGCCATCGGCGGATTCAACCACGAAAGGGGCGCGCGAGAGGGCGTGCTAGCTTGGGCGCGTGAGGCGGCCGCTGGCCTACGAGGTCGTGTTCGCGGCGCTCGTGTCGCTGGTCGTGCTCGCGCCGGGGATCTGGGGCTACACGCTCGTCGATCCGTGGGAGACGCACTACGGAGAAGTCGCGCGCACGATGCGCGAGACGCACGACTACGTGCACACCGACTGGCCCGGCACCGGGACCGGCAAGATCGGCGACAACGAGGGGTTCCGGTCCAAGCCCGCGCTCATGTTCTGGATGATGTCGGCGGGGATGTGGGCCGCCGGGGTCGCCGGCGACGGCGGCTACTCCGGCGAGCTGTGCGCGTCGGCGCGCACGATGCTCGCGCTCCGCTTGCCGTTCGTGCTGTCCGCCGTCGCGGGGCTCACGATCCTGTGGTGGATGCTCGCGCGCCTCGTCCACCGGCGGCTCGCGTGGCTCGCGCTGCTCGTCGTCGGGTCCGCGCCGATGTACTGCCTCGTCGCGCGCAGCGCGATCCCCGACATGCCGCTCGTCGCGTGCACGATCGGCGCGGTGTCGCTGTTCGCGCTCGCCGTCGAGGACGGCGACCGCCCGATCACGCGGTTCCGCCGCCTCGACGCGCGCCACGTCGTCCTCGGCATCGCCGCCGCGTTCGCCGCGCTCCAGATCGCCGTCGCCGCCGTGTACTTCACGCACCACGAGCAGCGCGCGTTCGACCGCCCGATCCCCGATCCCGCGCTGTGGCTGCCGCTCCTCATCGCCGCGCTCGCGTGCGCGCAGGCGCGCGACGGCTGGACCGCGCTGCGCCTCCCGTTCATCCTCCCCGGCGGCATCGTCGCCGCGATCCTCGACGAGCCGATGCCCGCGCGCCGCCGCGGCCAGTCCGCGTGGCGCCACGTCTTCGACGACGTCCTCGCGCCGTGGGATCGCCACGCGCTCGATCGCTACGCGCTCCGCGGCATCCTGTTCCCGTTCGTGTGGGCCGACGGCGGCGCGTGGCGCGACACCGCGACCGCCGCCGCGCGCCTCCTCGACCTCCGGCCGCTCACGACGATGCGGCAGCTGTACCTCCTCGGCTGCTACTTCCTCCTCGGCATCAGCATCCTCGCGAAGGGCCCGCCCGGCCTCGCCGTCGTCGCGCTCGTCGGCGCGCTGCACGTCCTCCTCTACGCCCGCTGGCGCGCGCTCTACGAGGGCGCGTTCGAGCTCAAGCGCGGCCTCCTCATGCTCCTCGCCGTCGCTCTGCCCTGGCACGTCGCGATGTTCCTGCGCGGCGGCGTCGCGTGGAAGGACGAGTACCTCTACACGCACATCCTCAACCGCGCGGCCTCGGGCGTCGACAACTCGCCCGGCACGTTCGCCTACTACACGTCGCAGATCGGCCATGGCATGTGGCTGTGGGCCGCGCTGCTCCCCGCCGCGCTCACCGCCGCGTTCCTGCGCTCGGACCGCACGACGCGCGCCGGCCGCGTGCGCTTCCTCGCCGTGACGTGGGCGATCGCGGCGACGGCGGTGTTCTGCCTCGTGCAGACGAAGTTCCACCACTACATCCTCCCGGCGATCCCACCGCTCGCGCTCCTGGTCGCGTTCCTCCTCGAGGACCTCGCCGCCGGCCGCCGCCTGCACCCGCTGTTCGCCGCGCTCGCCGCCGGCATCGCGCTCCTCATCTGCCGCGACCTCATGCACGAGCCGGATCGCTGGATCGAGATGTTCACGTACCGCTACGACCGCCCGTGGCCGCACGCCGCGCCGTACGAGATCGATCCCTCCGACGGCTTCCTCGCGCTCGGCGTCGCCGGTGCGATCGCGCTCGCCGCCCTCGCCGTCCGCCGCGCCGCCCTCGTCGCGCTCCTCGCGGTCGGCGTCACCGGCCTCGCCGTCGCCGTGTGGGCCCTGCAGATCTACATGCCGCTCGCCGGCACGCACTGGGGCATGGGCGACGCCGTGCGCACCTACTACCGCGAGCGCACGGTCTACGGGCAGAAGCTGATCTACTTCGACGCCGCCGACCTGCGCGACGACTGGATCGGACGCGACCGCTGGACGTTCGAGACGTTCATCCCCGACACGCTCCAGCTCGGCCAGCCCATCGCGATCGACCTCGAGCTCCGCGAGCCCGACGAGCGCACGGTCGCGTTCGCCGCGCGCCTCACCGGCACCACCACCGCGATCGGCGACCACACGATCACCATGTCGCCGTCGCCCGGCGAGCTCGACAAGCTCGCGCCGATGATGGCGCCCACGGAGCGCCGGCGCTCGCGTGCGCCGGTGCGCGCCGTCGACGCCGACCGGCTCCTCGCGTGGCAGCTGTACTGGCGCGGCGAGAACTTCTGGTCCGGCGGCGAGATCTGGGGACACCATGCGACCGCCCGCGACCTCCTCCCCGAGATGAAGACCTCGTTCGTGCGCGTCGACAACGTCGAGTTGCTCCGCTACCTGAAGGACCCCCAGCGCGCGCCGCTCGGGCGCCGCTACTTCGTCATCACCGAGGAGGGACGCATCCAGAACCTGCGTCAGTTGCTCCCGACGGTGCGCGCGCGCGAGTCGTTCCAGCTCGTCGACACGACTTCGAACAAGTTCACGATCGGCTCGTTCACGCTGTGAGCCCTTACGCCGTCGTGACGGCCGAGGCTGGTAGGCTCGTGTAGGTTCACTCGATGGCAACCGCGGACCGCGGGGCGGTGTCGCAGTCGGGGACGTCCGGGCATTAGATCTGCGATGCGCCTGGCGCGTGAAATGTTGGTGCTATCCTCGTTGTTTAGAAACGGCATTCCCGCCCGAAGGGCGGACTGGAGCCACCGTGCAAGCTCATGAATCGGCCGGAGGCCAAGGGTTGGGGAACGCGGCCATCCGGCGTCTGCTCGGACGCGCGCGGCGCCGGATCCGTACCCAGTGGGCCCTCGAAGGAGCCGTCACGGCGACCATCCTGGCCGCCGCCGGTGCCCTCGCCGCCGTGTTCGCGATGCGCGCGGAGCTCATCGCGCCGCGCACGGGCCTCCTGGCCCTCGTCGGCGCCGGTGCGCTGATCGTCATCGGCGCCGTCGCGAAGGCGACCCGCAAGCTCGATGACGAGCTCGTCGCCCGCCGCATCGACCGCGCCTCGAACCTCGCCGACCGCATCTCCACCGCGATCGCGTTCGACCGCATCCTCCACGCGGGCGGCAAGCTCGATCCCGCGGATGACCCTGCCGGCGAGGAGAAGATGACGCACGAGATGATGGTCGCGGCCATCAAGGACGGCGTGAAGGCGGCGCCGCGCGCGAACGTCCGCGCCGCCACGCCGTTCGTCGCCCCGCGCGACCTGCGCGCCGCGATCGGCTTCCTCGCCGTGTCCGCGCTCGCCGCCGGCCTCGCGGTCCCGACGAACGACCGCACGCCGCACTTCTTCGGCGCGACGCCCGACCACGCCATCCCCGGCACCGAGATCCAGCTCAACGGCGACAACCTCCTCGTGAAGATCGGCACGCCGATCGCCTCCGCACCGACGGGCGCCGATGTCTCGCTCGGCGCGCCCACGCCCGCCGCGCCGAACACCAGCCCGCGCGCCGCCGACCATGGCTTCGTCCCCACGAACGCGCGGGTCCTCCTCGGTCCGACGGACAGGTCGCCGCGCGCGCTGACCGTGCTCGACTGGAACGAGACCCGCATCCGCGTGGTCATCCCGCCGGACGCGGCCTACGGCGACACGGTGATCTCGATCGAGATGCCCGACGGCACGATCGTGGGCCCGGTCAACTTCACCGTCGACGATCCGAAGGACGTGACGAACTTCCGCCACAACGCGGTCGTGTTCGAGCCCGACGAGAAGGCGTACATCGAGGCGATCATCTCGAAGCTCCGCCAGCTGGCGAAGAAGGAGAAGATCGACGCCCTCGAGGACTTCGCGAACAAGATCGAGCAGATGATGAAGGACGCCGAGGAGGGCAAGATCACGAAGGAGCAGCTCCTCGAGATGCTCAACAAGGCCGAGGAGATCCTGAACGCCAACGGCGAGCCCAACCCCGACGAGATCAAGAAGCAGCTCGCGGAGCTCGGCAAGCAGCTCCAGAAGAACGACGTGACGATGGAGCTCGGCAAGGCGCTCGAGCAGAACAACCTCGACAAGGCCAAGGAGGAGCTCGAGGAGCTCGCGCGCCGGCTCGAGAAGAGCCAGCTCGAGAAGCAGATGGAGGAGCTGAAGAAGCAGCTCGAGGACAAGGACCTGACGCCCGAGCAGAAGAAGGCCCTCGAGAAGAAGATGGAAGAGCTGAAGAAGCAGATGGAGAAGGACCAGAAGGAGCTCGAGAAGCAGCTCGAGAACCCGGACCTCACCCCCGAGCAGAAGAAGCAGCTCGAGAAGCAGATGGAAGACCTGAAGAAGGAGCTCGAGAAGAAGGACCTGACCGCCGAGCAGAAGAAGCAGCTCGAGAAGCAGATGGAAGAGCTGAAGAAGCAGATGGAGAACAAGAACCTCTCCGAGCAGGAGAAGAAGGACCTCCAGAAGCGCATCGACGAGATGAAGAAGGAGAAGCCGCTGACGGAGCAGCAGAAGCAGGACCTCCAGAAGCAGCTCGACCAGGTCGCGAAGCAGATGGAGAAGCAGCAGAAGGATCAGGAGCAGAAGCAGCAGCAGGCGCAGCAGAAGCTCGAGGAGCAGATCCGCCGCCTTCAGAAAGAGAAGGACGAGGCCAAGAGTGAGAAAGAGAAGCTCGACGCCGAGCGTCGGCTCGCTCAGAAGAAAGAGGAGCTCCAGAAGCTGAACAAGGAGAACGAGCAGAAGAAGCAGTCGGCGCAGCGCGAGGCCGTCAAGCGCCTGCAGCGCGACGTGCAGAAGGCCGCCGAGCAGCTCCAGAAGCCGAACAAGCAGGAGAGCCGACAGGAACAGGACGAGCGCGAGCGCCAGGCCTCACAGAAGCTGAAGGACGCGGCGCGCGAGACCGGCAAGGTCGACCAGGACCAGCGCAAGCAGGCCTCGCAGAAGAAGATCTCCTCGCAGATGGACGACTTGCGTGAGGCGATGCGCCGCGCGAAGCAGAAGGGCAACAAGCAGGGCAACGACCCGTTCGGCAAGAACGGCAAGAACTCGGACTTCGCCCGCCGCGCGCGCGGCCAGAAGGGCAACGGTGAGGCGTGGCGCCCGGGTCAAGGCCAGGATGGCAACGGCCAGGCGAAGAACGGGCAGAAGGGCAACGGCAACGGCAACGGCGGCAAGGAGTGGGGTGTCGGTACGGGTGGACCGCTCGAGGGCGCACCGACCGACAAGAGCGGCAACACCAAGGACGTCGACATCGAGGCCAAGAGCCACGGCAAGGAAGGCGGCTCGACGCGCGAGACGATCCTGTCGGCCGCGCAGAAGGGCTTCTCCTCGACGCGCTACCAGGACATCTACGCTCGCTACCAGAAGATGGTCGAAGAGGTGATGAACAACGAGAAGCTGCCGTCGAGCTACAAGTACTACGTCAAGCGCTACTTCGCGAAGATCCACCCGAGCGGCGCGGTCGACGTGCCCGGTGGGCAGCTGAAGGCGCCCGGCCCGTAGGCCATCCGCACCGCACGACAGACGAGACATCGAGAGGACAGGACCAAGACATGACCACAGCCACTGCTGCACCGCGGGACGTCGAAGCGACGGTCGCGTCGTTCACCGCCGACCTGCGCCGGCTGCGTGAAGAGATCGGGAAGATGATCGTCGGCCAGGACGACATCGTCGAGGGCGTCGTGATGTGCCTCCTCGGCGGCGGTCACGCGCTGCTCGAGGGCGTGCCCGGCCTCGGCAAGACGATGCTCGTGCGCACGCTCGCCGAGACGATCAACGCCCAGTTCTCGCGCGTGCAGTTCACGCCCGACCTCATGCCCGCCGACATCGTGGGCACGAACGTCATCACCGAAGAGCACGGCGTGAAGCGGTTCGAGTTCCAGAAGGGACCGATCTTCGCGAACATCGTGCTCGCCGACGAGGTGAACCGCGCGACGCCGAAGACGCAGTCGGCGCTGCTCGAGGCGATGAGCGAGGGCTCGGTCACCGTCGCGAAGCAGACGTACAAGCTCGAGAAGCCGTTCTTCGTGCTCGCCACGCAGAACCCGCTCGAGATGGAGGGCACCTACCCGCTCCCCGAGGCGCAGCTCGACCGCTTCTTCTTCAAGCTCGTCGTCGAGTACCCCGACAAGAACGCGCTCCACACGATCATCGACCGCACGACGGCCGACCACGTCCCCGAGCCCAAGCCGGTGATCGAGAAGGAGCGCATCATGGAGATGCGCGAGCTCGTGCGCCGCGTCCCGCTCGCGCGCCAGATCCAGGACTACGCCGTGCGCGTCGTGCTCGCGACGCACCCGGAGAACGCCGAGGCGACGAAGAGCTCGAAGCAGTTCATGCGCTACGGCGCCTCGCCGCGCGGCCTGCAGGCCGTCATCCTCGCGGCGAAGATCCGCGCGCTCCTCGAGGGCCGCTACGCCGTCGCGATCGACGACATCAAGCACGTCGCACCACCGGCGCTGCGCCACCGCCTGATCCTCAACTTCGAAGGTGAGGCCGAGGGCGTCAAGCCCGACGCGATCATCGCCGAGATCCTCCAGGCAACCCGCGAGGTCTAGTGGCCCGCTCAAGCGCAGCAGCGAAGCCGGCGATCTCCGAAAGGGCGAACCGCGCGGCGGATCGCTCGGAGCTCTTCGACGACAAGTTCCTGAAGACGCTCGAGCACCTCCACATGGTGTCGCGCAAGGTCGCGCAGGGAAACCTGCGCGCCGAGCGGCGCACGCGGAAGGTCGGCTCGGGCATCGAGTTCGCCGATCACCGCACGTACTCGCGCGGCGACGACTTCCGGTACATCGACTGGAACCTGTACGGGCGGCTCGACAAGCTCCTGCTGCGCCTGTTCGAGGAGGAAGAGGACCTCTACATCTACATCCTCGTCGACGTCTCGGACTCGATGGCGATCGGCAACCCGATGCCGAAGCTGCACTACGCGATGCAGGTCGGCGCGGCGCTCACGTACGTCGGGCTCGCGAACCTCGACCGCGTCGCGATCATCCCGTTCGGCGACCGGCTCGTCGATCGCCTGCCGCCGTCGCGCGGCAAGAACCGCATCCACCGCGTGTTCCAGTTCCTGCGCGACTGCGACATCGGCGGCAAGACCGAGCTCGCCGACTGTATGAAGGACTTCGTCGCGATGAACAAGCGCCGCGGGCTCGCCGTGGTGCTCAGCGACTTCTACGACCCGAAGGGGTTCGAGCAGGGCATCAACACGCTCCGCTACAACAAGTTCGAGCCGTTCGTGCTCCAGGTCTACGACAAGCGCGAGGCCGAGCCGCACCTCCACGGCGACCTCTCGCTCGTGGACTGCGAGACGGGTGACATCCGCGAGGTCACGATCTCGAAGTCGCTCCTCGAGCAGTACACGCAGGCGCACGAGGCGTACTGCAAGGAGCTCGAGTCGTACTGCACGAAGTACGCGATCCCGTTCTTCCGGACGCACACGTCGATCCCGTTCGACGAGCTCGTCCTCAAGATCTTCCGGTCGGGAGGGTTCCTGCGATGAGCCTCCTCGGACCGATCTCGGGCGCGCTGTTCTATTACATCGCCGGCGGCGCCGCGGCGCTCGCGGTCACCGCCTACATCATCAAGATGCGGCGGCGGCGCTTCGAGGTGCCGTTCTCGGCGCTGTGGAAGCGCGTCCTCGAGCAGAAGGACGTCAACTCGCTGTGGAAGCAGCTGAAGCGGCTGATCTCGCTGCTGCTGATGCTGCTCATCATCGGCGTCGTGCTGTTCTCGGCGCTCGATCCGACGCTCGGCGCGGTCGACCGCAAGGCGCGCAGCGTCGTCATCCTCATCGATGCGTCGGCGTCGATGAAGTCGACCGACGGCGACGACGAGGGCAAGAAGACGCGCATGCAGGTCGCGCGCGAGGAGGCCGACAAGCTCATCGACTCGATGGGCGGCGGCGACATCGCGATGATCATGCGCGTCGACAACCAGACCACGCCGCTGTCGCGCTTCACGAGCGACCAGCCGATGCTGCACAAGATCGTGCACGGCGTGACGGACACGCGCGATCCGGCGGAGATCCCCGGGCTGCCGAAGTCGGCGCAGCCGGCGACGTCGGCCGAGGACAACGCGCGGCGCGCGCAGCAGATGCTGCAGAGCGGCGTCAACGCGAGCGACACGCCGGCCGACCTCACGCGCGCGCTGTCGGCGGCCGCCGATGCGCTGCGCGACCGGCCCAATCCGCTGATCGTGCTGATCTCGGACGGCGCGTTCCCCGAGCAGGCGCTCGAGCTCGTGACGTTCGACAAGCCGAAGCCGGTCGAGAGCGGCAGCGGCAGCGGCAGTGGATCGGCCAAGCCGCAGCCGAAGATCGGCCAGGGCTCGAACGTGCCCGGCGGCCTGTCGCCGACGCTGCAGTTCAACATGAAGAACCTCGCGACGGTGGACCTGTCGGGCGTCGACGTCCGCTACATCCCCGTCGGCAAGAAGAGCGAGAACGTCGGGATCATCGCGTTCAACGTGCGCCGCTACATCGCGAACAAGGCGGCGTACGAGGTCTACATCGAGGTGCAGAACTTCGGCCAGGAGGCGGCGCACCGCGAGCTCAAGCTCTACAACGGCACGACCAACGTCAACACGCTCCGCATCGACCTCGCGCCGGGTCAGCGCCTGAAGCAGATCTACACGAACCTGCCGGGGAGCACCGAGAACAAGCTCAGCGCGGTGCTGGCGCCCGTCGACGGACCGGGTGGGTCCGACACGTTCGCGCTCGACGACACGGCGTACGCCCTCCTGCCGGTGCGCAAGAAGCAGAAGGTCCTGATGGTGACGACGGACAACCTCTTCCTCGAGGGCGCCCTGCTCGTCTACGACAACGTCGACCCGGCCAAGGTCTCGCCCGAGGAGTACAAGGCCAAGCCGTCGCTCGCCGACGGGATGGACGTCGTGATCTTCGACGACTTCACGCCCGAGGTGCTGCCGCCGCCGCCGGCGAGCCTGCTGTTCTTCCACCCGTCGGGGGAGAACAGCCCGGTGGCGATGGCGAAGAACGACATCAACAAGCCGCACATCACCGAGATCGATCAGGGCCACCCGGTGATGCGCTGGGTGACGATGGCCGACGTGTTCATGGACCGGAGCTCGGCGTTCGTGCCCGAGGCCCGGCGCGGCGAGTCGTGCCTGTCGTACGCGGTGCGCGACTGCCTCGTGGCGGCCAAGCGCGACGGCAAGCGCAAGGTGCTCGCGTTCGGCTTCTCGCTGCCGGCGAGCGGGCGCGACAGCGCGACCGACCTGCCGCTGCGCGTGGCGTTCCCGATGCTGCTCGTCAACGCGCTCGACTGGTTCGCGGGCGATCAGAGCGACCTCTTGACGACGTATCCGACGGGCACGCGCGAGCGCATCCCGCTCGACGGCGCCGTCGGCGCGACCGAGGCCGAGGTAAAGGGCCCCGACGGCGGCATCACGCGCACGCCCGTCGTCGAGGGGCTCGCTACGTTCTACGGCCACCGGGTCGGCTTCTACGAGGTCGCGGCCAAGGACGCGCTGGGCAAGGTCATCGCGCGGATCGAGCTGGCCGCGAACCTGGCGTCACCGACGGAGTCCGACATCGCGCCGTCGGCCGAGCTCACGCTCGGCGGCAAGAACGGCAAGAAGCTCGAGGCGCCCGAGAAGTTCGCCATCACCCACAGCCGCCAGCTGTGGATCTATCTGATCCTGTTCGCGATGGGGCTCATCCTCGTCGAATGGATCACCTACCACCGACGGATCACGGTGTAAGGGCGCCATGTCGAAAGAACGCAGCTTCCTGTCACCCATCGCGCTGCTCCGGGTCGCGCTCACGATCGGCGCCGGCATCGGCATCTGGTACGCGATCACGTGGTGGATCGGAGACCGCACGAGCATCCACGTCGACTGGGTCGGCGAGCGCCCCGTGGACCTGCTCGCGCCGCAGTGGCTGCTGCTCGTCTCGATCGTGCCGATGTTCTACCTCCTGCGCGTCGTGTCGCTGACCGACCTGTCGCTCACGCAGCAGGTGGTGCAGGCGACGCTGCGCTCGCTCGTCGTCGCGGGCGTGGCGATCGCGCTCGCGCGCCCGACGTGGATCTCGACGCAGACGCGCGTGTCGACGGTCGCGCTCGTCGACGTGTCGGAGTCGGTGTCGGAGAAGCAGCTCGCCGCGGCGAAGGCGTACGTCGACGACCTGCAGAAGGCCGCCGGCGACGAGGCGAACTTCCAGCTGATCACGTTCGCCGAGAAGCCGCAGGTCGTGCGCGCGGACGAGGGTGCGTCGCTGTCGTCGGCGATCAAGCGCCACGTCGGCGCCGGCCAGGGCACCGACATCCAGTCCGCGATGCAGCTCGCGTACGGCCTGTTCCCCGACGGCTACCTGCCGCGCATCGTCGTCATCTCCGACGGTAACCAGACGGGCGGCGACGTCGCCGTCGAGGCGTACCGCGCGAAGGACCTCGGCGTGCGGGTGTCGTGGCGGACGTTCGAAGAGGACAAGACGAGCGAGGTGCGCGTCGTCGGCATCCACGTGCCCGACGACCTCAAGGTCGGCGCGCCGTACGACGTGACGGCCGAGGTGTGGTCGACCGAGCCGCAGAAGGTGACGCTGACGCTGCAGCAGGACGAGTGGATGAACCCGCTCGATCCCGAGAAGCGCGTCGACCTGCGCGAGGGCAAGAACCTCATCAAGTTCAAGTCCGAGGCGAAGCGCGCCGGCGCGACGACGTACACGCTGCGCCTGACGAAGTTCGACCGGGACACCGAGAAGCTCAACAACGCGGCCGTGATGACGGCGCCGGTGAAGGGCCGCCCGAACATCCTCTACGTCGAGGGCGGCATGCTGCGCGAGCCGGGGTCGGCGACGTACTTCAAGAACGCGCTCGAGCACGAGAACATGGACGTGTCGGTGCGCGGCCCGGCGGGCCTGCCGTCGTCGGCGAAGGAGATGGAGAAGTTCGACATGGTCGTCGTGTCGGACGTGCCGGCGCACCTCGTCGGCACCGCGCAGATGCAGGCGCTCGACTCGTACGTCGCGGCCGGCGGCGGCATGATGATGGCCGGCGGCCAGGACTCGTTCGGCTCGGGCGGCTACCAGGGCACGCGCATGGAGCAGATCCTGCCCGTGCGCTTCGACTCCGAGAAGATCAAGGAGCAGCCCGACATCGCGCTCGTCCTCGTGATCGACCGGTCGGGCTCGATGCAGGGGCCCAAGCTCGAGGCGGCGAAGGAGTCGGCGCGCGCGACGGCGGAGTTCCTGTCGCCGAACGACTACATCGCGGTCGTCGCGTTCGACAGCGAGGCGCAGGTCTTCGTGCGGCCGCAGCGCGCGGCGAACAAGATGCGCATCTCCGCCGAGATCTCGCGCCTGACGTCGGGCGGCGGCACGAACATCTTCCCGGGCCTCAAGGAGGCGAGCGAGATCCTCCAGCACATCCAGGCGAAGGTGAAGCACGTGATCGTGCTCTCCGACGGTGAGGCGCCGTCGGACGGCATCCCGGAGCTGCTCGGCGAGATGCGCTCGAACCGGATCACGGTGTCGTGCATCGGCGTGCAGGGCGCCGATCGGAACCTCCTCAACATGATCGCGGAGGCCGGCGACGGCCGCCTGCACATGGTCGAGGACCTGGGCGCGCTGCCGCGCGTGTTCATGAAGGAGACGCAGGAGGCGCAGAAGAGCCAGCTCGTCGAGGACAAGGTGTTCGTGCGCGTCGCCAAGCGCGTCGAGGCGATCGAGGGCACGAACGTCGACAACGCGCCGCCGCTGCACGGGTACGTCACGACGAAGCCGAAGCCGACCGGCGAGGTCATCCTGATCTCGGATACGGGCGAGCCGATCCTCGCGCGCTGGAAGCACGGCGCCGGCACGTCGGTGGCGTGGACGAGCGACGTGAAGAACCGGTGGAGCACCGACTGGATCCGGTGGGGCAGCTATCCCAAGTTCTGGGCGCAGGTCGTGCGGTCGTCGATGCGCCGCAAGGTGTACGACAGCTACGACCTGTCGGCGCGCGTCGCCGACGGGCGCGCGATCGTGACGGTCGACGCGATCGACGCCGGCGACAAGTTCGTCAACGAGCTCGAGACGAAGCTGCAGGTCATCGACCCGGCGAACGACAAGGTCGTGCAGGAGATGGCGATGGAGCAGACGGCGGCCGGGCGCTACAGCGCCGACTTCCGCATGCAGCGCTACGGCAGCTATCTGTTGAAGGCGATCCACAAGCGGCGCCCGGCGGCGGGCAAGGCCGGCGAGACGACCACGGTCGCCGAGTCGATGGGCTCGGTCGCCCTGTCCTACCCGCTCGAGTACCTGCGCACGTCGGCGAACACCGAGCCGCTGCGGCACGCGGCGTCGGTGTCGGGCGGCTTCGACCAGGCCGATCCGCCGAGGATCTACGACACGAGCAAGGACAAGCCGATGGAGTACACGCAGGACCTGTGGCCGTTCGTGCTGCTCGGCGTCGTCGGCCTGTTCATCCTCGACCTCTACGCCAAGCGCGTCCGCCTGTTCGGCTACCGCACGATCCGCTTCGATTCGTGAGCGTCGGCCTATTCCACGATTCGCAGCGGGCGCCTCGCTTTTGACGTTGGAATAGCGAGGCAAGAGTGGGTGTAGGTGAAGGATGCACCAACGCTCTCTGAAGCTGCTCCTCGTCGCTGCGCTCGCGACGGTGCCGGCGTGCTACGCCACCGGCGGCTACGGCTACACCGGCTACTACGCCACGCCCACCGTCGAGGCCCAGGTCGCGGCTCCGGTCGCGCAGGTCGACGTCGCTCCCGCGGCGGTCGGCGTGCAGATCCAGGCGCCGCAGCTCGTCACCGTCGACGCCAGCCCCAGCGTGCAGGTGTTCGCCGACTACGACGAGCCGATCTTCTACACGGACAACACGTACTGGCGGTACACGAACAACAACTGGTACCGCTCGAGCACGTACACCGGCGGCTGGACGTACGAGGCGTCGGTGCCGTACGCGGTGCGCTCGATCGATCGCCCGGACCGCTACCGCAACTACCGCCCGGCCGGCTACACACCGCGCCACAACCCCACGTACGCCAACCGCGGCTACCAGCAGCCCGCGCGCGGCGGCTACCAGCAGGGCGGCTACAACAACACGTACGTGCCACCGGCACGGGGCTACGGCTCGGGCTGGCAGCAGCCATCCCACGGCGGGTACCAGCAGCCGGCGCGCGGCGGTGGCTACACGCCTCCCGCCCGCACCGGCTACCAGCAGCCGTCCCACGGCGGCGGCTACACGCCTCCCGCCCGCACCGGTTACCAGCAACCGTCTCACGGCGGCGGCTACACGCCTCCCGCGCGCACCGGCTACCAGCAGCCCGCGCGCACCGGTTACCAGCAGCCCGCGCGCACCGGTTACCAGCAGCCGGCGTCGCGCCCCGCGGTCCGCGACCACCGCGCCCCCACGCCGACCTACGCGCCGTCGCGCGCGCCCGCCCGCGACCACCGCCAGGGCACGTCGTCGCCGACGTACCGCGCGCCGAAGAAGCGTTAAAACGCGAAGCCGACGCCGCGCACGAGCGGCTCGAAGCGATGCGGCTCGAGAGCTCGAGCATCAGCGGACGGGCATGAGCGCGATGCCGACGGGGCGTTTCGAACCGAATCAGCGGCAGACGGACTCGCGGCCGCCGCCGGTCGCGGGCTTCCACACGTTCGCGTTGTGGCAGGCGGCGCAGCCGCCGGGGAGCTTGGTGTGGTCGACGCCGCCCGCGAGCCGGGCCTTCGCGGCGTCGTCGCGGTGGCAGCTGCCGCACTCGCCCGACAGGCCCGCGAAGTTGCCGTTCGGGTGGCAGCCGAAGCACGACAGCGTGCGGTGCAGGCCCGTGAGGTTGCATCCGACGCGCGAGTGATCGAACCGCGCCGGCGCGAACGACCACTGCGTGTGGCACTCGCCGCACCGGGGCGACAGCGAGTTCGCGTGGATGTCGTCGTTGCGGTGGCAGTTGATGCACAGGTTGCCGCTGCCCGCGAGCGGGCGGTTGTCGCGGTGGCAGCGCTCGCACGCGAGGTGGTTGTGCTGCCCGCGCAGCGAGAAGTCGCCGACGTCGTGCAGCGGCTTCACGTCGCCCCACGTGCGCGTCGTGTGGCACTGCTCGCAGCCGGTGCCGTACTGGCCCTTGTGCACCGCCGGCTCGGGGTGACAGCCGAAGCACGTCCTCGGGCGCGGCTTGAACGTCACCGATGGATGGCAGTCCGCACACCGCACCTTCAGGTGCTTGCCGTCGATCCGGAATACCGACTGCGTGTTGTGATTGAAGATCATGTCGCCGGTCTCGACGTGGCACAGCTGGCACTCCTTGCCGAGCCGGCCCTTGTGCGCGTCGTCAGGCCCGTGACAGGCGTCCGCGGCGCACGTGCGCGGCGTGTCCTTGTACTGCTTCGTCGGGTGGCAGGCCTCGCACGGCGCATCGCGGTGGCCGCCCTTGCGCGGGAACGCGCCGCCGTCGGGGAACGGCTGCTCGTGGTCGAACACCTCGGCGCCCCAGCTGCCCGACGTGTGGCACGGCGTGCACCGCGTGCCGAGCGTGCCCCGGTGCAGGCTGTCCTCGTGGCAGCGCTCGCCGCACTCGGGCGACTCCTCGCCGAACGACGTGCCGCCCGCGCCGCGCTTGCTCTTGTGGCACAGGGTGCACGCCTTCCCGCCGTGGGCCTTCACGAGCGGGAAGCTCGACGACGGCCCGTGGAACTCCTTCTCGAGCTCCGCCTGCGAGCGCCACCGCCGGTCGCCCGGCCGGACGTGGCACTTCATGCACCTGTCGCTGTCCCACCGCCCGTTCGGATGCTTCGCATCGCGATGCACCGTGCGGTGCTGGTGACACCCCTTGCACGACGGATCCGCCGTGAAGCTCTCCCACTCCGCCGGGCCCTTCCCGCGGTGACACGCGCGGCACGCGACCTGCGCGTGCTTCGCCTCGAGCGCCATCCGCGTGCGGCCGTGGTCGAACGCGGTCGGGCGCCAGCCCGTCGTGGGGTGGCACGTGCCGCACGCCGGCGGTGATCCGCCGAACGCGCGGAACCGCTCGCCGTGCCGGTGGTCCTTCGCGTGGCACTGCTCGCACGGGATGCCGGGCCGCGCCTCGCCGCGCGCGTCGGTGTGGCACTGCTTGCACCGGAGCTTCGCGTGGTTGCCGAGCTCGAACCTCGTCACGGCCTTGTGGTGGAACATCGGCATGTCGCGCGCGGTCTCTTGCTTGAAGCTCTTGAAGCTCGGCGAGTGGCACAGGTCGCACGGCCTCGTGCCGAACAGGTGCTTGTCGTGCGCGCTGCGGTGGCACCCGGCGTTGTCGCACGCCACCGGCTTGCGAAACGGCAGGTCGAACACCGCCTTCGGGTGGCACTTCGCGCACGCCACGCTCCGGTGCTCGCCGATGAGCGGCATCGCGGTGTCGGCGCGATCGTCGTGGTCGAACTCGGGCTTGCCGCGCCGCGCGCGCCAGCTCGCGTCGGTGTGGCAGCGCTCGCAGCGCAGCATCTCCGCGCGCACGAACCTGTGCGGCTGGTCCTTCGCGTGGCACCCGCCGCACGTCTTCTCGACGCCCAGGTACAGGCGGTCGCCGAAGCGGCTCGTCTTCGCGTGGCACCGCGCGCACGCGAGTGCGGCGTGCGCGCCCTCGAGCGCGTAGCCCGTGAGCCTGTCGTGCGCGCCGCGCGGCGCGAACGCGGCCTCGCCGCCCACCGACGGCCAGCCCATGAGGCTCACGCGCTGGTGCTCGTGGTGACACGTCTTGCACGCCTTCGACGTCACGAGCGACGTCGCGTGGAAGCCCTGCCCCGCCGCGATGCGCGCGGCGAGCTTGCCGTGGTCGTGGCAACCGAGGCACTTGCGGTCGGAGACCTCCTTGGTGCCGGTGACGTGGCAGTCGTCGCAGTGCCCGGCGCCGGCGAGCGACCCGTGCGGCGGCGTGAGGTCGCCCGGCGAGCTCGCGTAGAAGCCGCCCTGCGCGAACGCCGCCCGCGCGCCGCCGATCGCGACGGCGATCGCCACCACGACCGCGACGACGATCCGCATCCGTGGCGGAGGCAGCAGCGCGCGTGCCACCGAAAACCTGCGGCGCATGCCGCACCGCGCTCGCAGAATCCTGAGGCGGCCGGCGAGCCAACGCCGCGAACCCGAGCTCCACGCGCGTGACACGCCGGCGCCGGCGCGCGCGCCGCGTGGAGGCTCGGCTCCCCAGTCGTGGCGACTAGAAGCGGCGCGCGAAGCGGCCGAAGCCGGTGACGCCGAGGATCGCGGGATCCGTCTGGGACG
The DNA here is from genome assembly GCA_019637375.1 of Deltaproteobacteria bacterium. Classification (GTDB taxonomy): domain Bacteria; phylum Myxococcota_A; class Polyangia; order Haliangiales; family Haliangiaceae; genus JABFXX01. The sequence continues at coordinate 56,400 of JAHBVW010000047.1, forward strand.
TCATCATCTCGACGTGCGTGATGGTCTGGTAGTTGAGGTACGCGCCGCCGATCCCGAACCAGTCGCGGTTGAACCGGTAGAACAGGTTGCCGCCGACCGAGATCACCGAGCCGCTCGACGCGCCGAAGCAGCTGATGATCGTGCCGGCCGCGCACGTCACGCCGGCGTCGTCGTCCTTGGTCTGCGCGTACTGCACCTCGGCCTCCCACTCGCCCTTCCCGCTCTTCAGCTCGCGCGCCGCGAAGCCGCGCAGCGTCAGCACGCTCGTGCGCTGGTACGCGACGTCGCCGACGCGGAAGATGCGCGCGCCGTCGACGCCGAGCCGCGCGCCCTTGAACGAGCGGCGGTCGACGACCGAGCCGAACACCTCGACGCTGCGGCCCGCCGGCAACGTCACGGTCAGCGGCGCCGCCGTCGCCGGCGCCGTCAGCTTCACCTCGTCGCGGAAGCGCAGCGCGAGCGCGATCGTGATCTCGAAGCGCTGCAGCGGCCCGAGGCCCGCCGACAGGCTGCCGCGCACCTGGTTCTGCGCGATGCGCGCGAGGAACGCCTCGTTCTGGACCTGGTTGACGTCGACCTCGGGGTTCTGGAGGAACGCCTGGGCCTGCACGTTGAGCGTGTCGGTGTCGACGCGGTTCACGCTCGCCGTCGCGCGCAGGCGCTGGTCCGGCTTGAAGTTGAGCCCCGCCGACAGGTTCGTGAGGCCGGTGTTCGAGCCGAGCAGGTCGAGCACGCCGAAGTGATAGAAGTCGAGCTTGGGGCCGGCGCGGTAGTAGCCCGTCGACGTCGCGAACACGCGGGGCGGCTCGGCGCCCGAGAGCGGCGCGATCGCGACGCCGCCGAACGCGCCGTACATGTTCGTCGTGCGGTACGCCGCGCCGCCGCCGGCCGTCGCCGTGAACCGCCCCGCCGGCTCGCGCAGGCCGGTGTTCGGGTCGGGGTCGCCCATCAGCTGCTTGTAGTCCGTCGTGAGCGAGCGCGAGCCGCGGATCGGGTAGAGCCCGCCGAACGCGAGCATCGTGAACTTCGCCGAGCTCGCGTAGTCGACGCGCAGGCCGTCGAACTTGATGCCCGCGAGATCGGGGATGAACTGCCGCCCGAAGAACAGGTCGCTGCGCTTGCCGCTGCGGATCAGCCACAGCTCGCGCAGGTCGAGCTCGTTCGCGCCGAGGAAGCCGGACTGCGTGCGCGCCTCCGACGTCGGGCTCGGCGTGAAGTTGTTCGTGCTCGTGCCGGGGTCGAGGTTGAAGCGGCCGCGCACGTCGATGCGCGCGTCCCACTTGGAGCCGCTGATGTGGCGGAAGTCGGTCTGCAGGCGCAGGTCCGAGAACAGGCGCGTGAACTCGCTGTTCGACGGCACGCCCGCGCCCGCCGGCGCGATCGTGCCGCCGCTCTCGCGGTACAGGAACTGCGTCCCCGTCAGGCTGCCCTGGACGAGCGTCTTCTTCAGCGTCTTCTTCGTGTCGACCTTGTCGACGAAGAACCGGTCGCGCTCGAACTGGTTCTTCTTCCGGTTCGTCGGCAGGTCGTGGCCCGTCAGGTCCTGCTTGAGCCGGCCGTCGCGCGTCCCGTCGCCGCCCTGCTTGGCCTTGGGCTTGTCGGGGTCGCCGTCGTCGGTCTCCTCGGTGCGCTTCTTGTCGGTGGCGTCGACGGAGTCCTCGTCGTCGTCGTCGTCGTCGTCCGCGAGGGCCGGGCGCGCGGTCCCGACGAGCACCACGGCGGCCACCCAGGATCGCAGGAACAGCCGACCTAGCGACATACCGACTCCCGTCCGCTGCCGGTCGCGGGCTTCCAGGTGTTCGCGTTGTGGCACGTGGCGCAGCCGCCGGGGAGCTTCGTGTGGTCGGTGCCGCCGGCGAGCCCGGCCTTCGCCGCGTCGTCGCGGTGGCAGCTGCCGCACTCACCCGACAGGCCCGCGAAGTTGCCGTTGCGGTGGCAGCCGAAGCACGACAGCGTGCGGTGCAGGCCCGTGAGGTTGCACCCGACGCGCGAGTGATCGAACCGCGCCGGCGCGAACGACCACTGCGTGTGGCAGTCGCCGCACCGGGGCGACAGCGAGTTCGAGTGGATGTCGTCGTTGCGGTGGCAGTTGATGCACAGGTTGCCGCTGCCCGCGAGCGGGCGGTTGTCGCGGTGGCAGCGCTCGCACGCGATGTTGTTGTGCTGGCCGCGCAGCGAGAAGTCGCCGACGTCGTGCAGCGGCTTGATGTCCTCCCACGTGCGCGTCGTGTGGCACTGCTCGCAGCCGGTGCCGTACTGGCCCTTGTGCACCGCCGGCTCGGGGTGGCAGCCGAAGCACGTCTTCGGGCGCGGCTTGAACGTCACCGACGGGTGGCAGTCGGTGCAGCGCACGTTCAGGTGCTTGCCGTCGAGGCGGAACGACGACATCGTGTTGTGGTTGAACAGGTTGTCACCCGTCTCGAGGTGGCACTGCTCGCACTTGTTGCCGAGGCGGCCCTTGTGCGCGTCGTCCTGCGCGTGGCAGCCCTCGTCCGCGCACCGGACGTTCGTCTCGGCGTACTTGCGATCCGGGTGGCACGCCTCGCACTTGTTCTTCTTGTGCTCGCCCTTCAGCGGGTACGCGCCGACCTTGCCCTTCGCGTCGCTCGGGAACGGCTTGTCGTGATCGAAGTTGAGCGCGTCCCACGTACCCGAGACGTGGCAGAGGAGACACTTCTTGCCGAGCGAGTCCTCGTGCAGCGAGTCCTCGTGGCACTGGCCGGCGGCGTTGCAGTTCGGCTTGAGGTCGCCGAACGACGTCCTGCCCTTCGCGTCGCGGCCGCGGTGGCACTCGGCGCACGGCACGTCCTTGTGCTTCTTGATGAGCGGGAACGTGCCCTGCGGGCCGTGGACCTCGGCCAGGATCTGGTTCGACTTGCCCTGCTTGATCGACGTGTTGCCGGCGTTGACGTGGCAGCCGAGGCACTGCTTGTTCGTGTACTTGCCGCCCGGGTGATCGTCGTCGGCGTGCACCTTCGCGTGCTCGTGGCAGCCCATGCACTGCGTGTTGCCGTCGAACGCGAACTTCTCGAAGTCGGCGGGGCCCTTGCCGCGGTGGCAGCGGCGGCACGTCACCTGCGCGTGCTTGCTCTGCAGGTTGAACTTCGTGCGCCCGCCGTGGCTGAACACGTTCGGCGTGAACTTCGGGCCGCCCGACGGGTGGCACACGCCGCACGCGGGCGGCGAGCCGAACTGCTTGAAGCGATCGCCGTGCTTGTTGTCCTTCGCGTGGCACTGCTCGCACGCGCCCGTCGGCTTGGCTTCACCGATGGACTTCGTGTGGCAGTCGTAACACTTGATCTTCTTGTGGGCCTGTCCGAGGTCGAAGCGCGTGCGCTCGGTGTGATCGAAGATCTGGTAGTTCTTGAGCGACTTGAACGTCGGCGAGTGGCACCAGTCGCAGTCGCGCGTGTTGAACAGGTGGCCGCCGTGCGGGCTGTTGTGGCAGCCGGCGTTGCCGCAGTTCTGCGGCTTGGCGAACGGCAGGTTGAACACCGCCTTCGGGTGGCACTTCGTGCACGAGACGTCCTTGTGCGAGCCGAGGATCGGCATCGCCGCGTCCTTGCGATCGTTGTGATCGAACTTCGGCGACGACTTCTGCGGCTTCCACACGCTCTCGCCGTGGCAGCGCTCGCACGCGAGCAGGTCGCGGCGCTCGAACTTGTGCGGCTGATCCTTGGCGTGGCAGCCCGACGAGCCGCACAGCTTGTCGGTGCCCATGTACGTGCGCAGGCCCTGCTTGTTCGACGCCTTGTGGCACTTCGCGCAGTCCGTCGACGCGTGCTTGCCGTTGAGCGGCCAGCCGGTGAGCCCGTGATCGAAGCCCGTCTCGCCGCCGCGCACCGACGCCCAGCCCATGAGGTTGAAGCCGCGCCCCTTGTGCTCGGAGTGGCAGGTCTTGCACTCCTTGCCCTTCACGATCGGTGACACGTGGAAGCCGACGCCCTTCGCGATGCGCGCGGCGAGGTCCTTGTGGTCGTGGCAGCTCAGGCACTGCTGATCGGAGACCGCCTTCGAGCCGTTGACGTGGCAGTCGTTGCACTTGTCGGGCGAGTCGATCGACGCGTGGCTCGCCGACAGCGCGCCGGGTGAGCTCGCGAAGAAGTCATCTGCGTGCGCGATGCCGGTGGCGACGCAGAGCGCAGCGATGGCCACGGCGAAACGGACGGCCCGCATGGGGCTGAATCTACCAGGTTGCACGATCCCACGCAGTGTAGATGTGCCACGTCGCGAGCGCGGTGAGGGCGATCGTGAACGGCACGTGGACCTTCTTCCACGAGTGCAGCAGCAGCTGCGCCTTCGGCGCGACGACCTGGCGGCGCGCGATGACGATCATGCGCGCGGCCCGTCGCGCGAGGTCCTTGCGCGTGCGGCGATCGACGCCGAGCGCGGCGAGCCGGCGCTTGCGCGCCATCGTGCGCGGGATGCGGCCGATGTCCTGGAAGATCAGCCACCACAGCGCGCGCGACACGCTCGGCGACTGCGCCACGCGCTGCGCCTTGTCGCGCTCGACGGCGAGCTCGCGATCGATCTCCGCCATCGGCACCGTCAGCGTCGGGCGGTGGCGCTGGAACGCGCGCTCGTGATCGAGCTCCTCGAGCTCGACGCCGCTCGCGAGCTCGGGCACCTGCGTGTAGAGGTAGCGGCCGAGGAAGCCGCTCACCACGGTGATCACCATGCTCCAGAACGCGAACGCGGTGAGCGGGTTGTCGAGGCGCAGCACCGAGTGCAAGCCGACGAACATCGGGCCGACGGTGCCGGCCATGAGGTGGAAGTCGAACCACATCGTGTTCGACGCGAGCCAGCGGAACAGCTTGATGCGCCGGAAGATCGGATAGATCGCGGCGATGATCATGAGCGCCGTCCCGAGGAGGCCGCAGTACGTCGACAGCTCGTCTCCCGGGTGGAAGATGAAGTCGAAGCTCTGGAAGATGTTCTCGTCGAGCGGGACGCCGTCGGGGTCGAGGAAGCGCGCCTCCTTCGACAGGACCGAGTACTGGTACGACATCGTCGGCGCGTACGCGCGCAGGAGCGCCTCGGCGAGCGCGACGAGGAACACGAAGATGCCGACCATCCACATGAGGAGCGGCGCGTAGCGGCCGCGCTTGACCTTCGCGAGGCCGCCGGAGCGGATCGCGACGCCCTCGATGAACGGCATCACGGGCAGGACCTCCTTGCGGTCCTTCTTCTGGAGGTCGGCGTCGAAGCCGGCGCGCGTGAGCTGCGCCATCTTCGGCGAGCGCTCGCGGAACAGGTCGTACGCGTTGATCTCGATGAGCGAGCCCGTCGGGCACGCCGACACGCACGCCTGATCGCCGTACGCGATGCAGTGGTCGCACTTGTTCGCGATGCGGCGGGCGCGCGCGACGCGCGGCGTGCCGGGGCCGAACTTGAGCGCGTCCTTCTTCTCGAGGCGCGCCTTGAACTTCTTCTTGAACGTCGGCGCCTCGGCCTCGACCTCGATCATGTCGATCGCGCCGTACGGGCAGCTCTGCGCGCACGCGGTGCAGCCGGTGCACGTGGACTCGTTGATGACGACTTCCTTCTTCACGTCGTCGAAGCGGATCGAGTCGTACGCACACGGATCGATGCACCGCTGATCGGTGCACGTGCGGCACGTGTAGATGAAGTCGAGCATCCCGAGCTGGTAGCCACCCAGCGTCAGGCGGCGCGCGCCGTAGCGCTCCTCGCACGCCTCCTCGCACAGCTTGCAGTCGATGCACAGGCCGAGCTGGCGCACGCGCACCATCTCGCCGGAGACGGAGATGCCCTGGCGGACGAAGAAGTCGAGCAGCTCCTGCTTCACGCCCGACACCCACGCGAGGCGCTCGCGCGACACGCTGAGCGCGCGGCGCAGGCGGCCCTCGAACGACGGGAAGCGCACGGCGAGCTCGGCGATCCAGCGCTGGTCGAGCGAGACGAGGATCGACGGCGCGGTCGTGTAGAACGCGATCGGCTGGCCGCGCGCGGCGGCGAGCGCGCCGGAGTTGAACAGGTCGCCCTGCATGAACAGCGCGACGTTCTTGAGCGCGATGCGCGCGAGCGGCGGCGGCTTGATCAGCGACTCGGCCTCGCGCTCCTCCTTGGTCGCGTTCTCGTGCGCGAGCTGGGCGTTGCGGCGGTCGGAGAGCTCGTTCTCCATGAACACGGCCGCCGCGACCTGGCCGCGCGCGATGTACACGACCGGGGCGGCCTGCCCGTTCGCGAGGCCGATCGGGTCGAGCACGAACATGTCGCGCTCGACGTTCCGGACCGCGATCCCGCCCTGCTGGAGCGCGTTCATGAGGTCGCCGTCGGCGACGCCCTCGAACAGGGGCAGCTGGCGGATCAGCGCGTAGTCGCCCTCCAGCTGGGGTGGTAGCATCCCCGTGGGTCCGACCGGGTTGCTTCGCTGGATGGCCAGGTTCGACATCGTTTCCGCGATGCGCGTGATGCGCGAGCCACGAAGCGAGGTGAGGCGGGTTACGCTCGGGGGGCTGGAAGCCCGAGAGACACACCCAAGCAAATCGCGAGCCCAGCGACCCCTTCGCTCGTTACTTTTTTGATTCTACACGGATGCGCACGCCAGGTGTTGGAACCCGTCACGAGATCTGGGGGCTGCGTTCCCCATGGGGTCTCGGGGCTGTGCTCGTCGTGGCCGCACTGGCCGTCGTGGCCGCGCGGACGACGACGGCGGCGGCCGAGGCTCCCGTCGGCGATCCCGCGCGGCGCGACCCGCACCCGCGCCACGGCACGCCGCGCGTCGGGCCCGGGAACCTGACGCCGGGCTGGGACCTCGACGGGGTGTATTTGTGGGTCGGGCCGAGCGGCGCGGCCTCGTGGGTCGATGACCGCTGGGACTCGACGTGGGGGATCGACGCGAGCCTCGTGCGGATCCGCGAACAGGCGCGGCTCGCGGCGGCCGGCGCGTCGCTCGGCGCGAGCCTGTGGACGGCGCGCGGCGGCGGCCGCGTGTGGCTCGACGCGATCGCGGGGACCTACGTGGGTGGGCGGATGATCGGCGTGTCGGCGGGGCCGATCCTCGAGCTCGCGGAGCTCGCGCACCCGCGGCTCGGCGGCTCGGTCGGCGTCTGGACGTTTCTCGGAGTCACGCCGTACGCGCGGATCGGCGCGGTCGACCGGCTCGGGATGTTCGGCGAGGTCGGCCTGCACGTGGCGCTGCCGGTGTTGCACCGACCTGTCCGGCGGACCGCGCCGGCGTACGCAAGGTATTGACAGCTTCGGACCGGCAAGCTAGTTACCTGTCTCCCTTCTCGGGGCGTAGCGCAGCCTGGTAGCGCACTTGGTTCGGGACCAAGGAGTCGCAGGTTCAAATCCTGTCGCCCCGACTCGCCGCGGAGGCCAGTGCTGGCCTCCGCGGCTTCTTTTGTTCTATAAAGCTGTGTGGTCGCGCCAGCGGGTCCGCAAACGTCGTCCCCCAGCGCCGTTGCGCTGAGGACGGCCGCCAAGCTGTCTGTGCTCGTCGTCGACGACGAACCCGACGTCCTGGAGTACCTCCAGGACTTCCTGGTCGCCGAGGGCTTCGAGGTCACCACGCTCGCCGATCCCTCGCGGGCGGTCGAGCGGATCCGCGATGAGGTGTTCCACCTCGTCGTGCTCGACCTGATGATGCCGAAGGTGTCCGGGCTGGATCTGCTCGCGCAGATCCGGTCGGTCGACGACGACATCGCGGTCATCATCCTGACCGGGTATCCGTCGCTCGAGACGGCGACGAGCTCGTTCCAGCACGACGTGTCGGCGTACATCCACAAGCCGTTCACGCCGGCCGAGTTCCGCGAGGTGATCGCGCGGATCGCGAAGAAGAAGGGCCTCGTGCTGCGGCGCGAGGACGAGCTGCACGCCGCGATCGGCCGGCAGATCCGCGACCTGCGCAAGGCGCGCGGGTTGACGCTCAAGCAGATGGCGCGGCGCACGAACCTGTCGGTCTCGCTGCTGTCGCAGATCGAGCGCGCCGAGTCGAGCGCGTCGGTGTCGAGCCTGTTCAAGGTGGCGACGGCGCTCGACGTGCCGCTCACGGATCTGTTCGGCGGGTACTGATCGTGCGCGCCGTTGCGTGCGCGTGCGCGTGGCTGTGTGTGGCGGCGACGGGCTGCTTCCGCGATGCCGCGCCGGCGGCCACGACGGCGGCGCCGCCGGCCGCGGGCGACGACGGTGCGAGCCCGCAGCACGTGCCGGAGCGATCGTGGAAGCGGGTGACGACGGCGCGCGCGTGCGACGACGCGGCGAGCTTTGAGTGCGTGACGCAGAAGTTCGGCGAGTTCCGCGACCGCGCGTGCGGTTGCGCCGCCAACGATCGGGCGTGCGGCGAGGCGATCATGACGGACCTCAACGACTGGACGACGGAGCTGGCGCGGATCGCCCAGCCGAACCCGACGCCGACGGCGGAGCAGTCGAAGGCGATGGCGGACGTCGCGACCGAATTGTCGAGCTGCCTCACGAACGCGCTCGCGACGCCGCCCCCGCCGGCGCCGTGAGCTGCTAGCTTGCGAGCGTGTCGACGCCGCGCTCGCCGATCCGCCCTCCGGTCCGAATCGCACCCTCGATCCTGTCCGCCGATTTCGGGCGCCTCGCCGAGGAGGTCCAGGCGATCGGCACGGCCGACTACGTCCACGTCGACGTGATGGACGGCCACTTCGTGCCGAACCTGACGATCGGGCCGGTCGTGATCGAGGCCGTGCGCCGGGCGACGAAGCTCCCGCTCGACGTGCACCTGATGATCGAGGATGCGGAGCGCTGGGTCGGCGCGTACGCCGCGGCGGGAGCGGATCTGATCGGCGTGCACGTCGAGGCGTGCCCGCACCTGCACCGCACGATCCAGCAGATCCGGGACCTCGGGAAGAAGGCGTTCGTCGTGCTCAACCCGGCGACGCCCGCCGAGCTCATCGACTACGTCCTCCCCGAGCTCGCGCAGGTGCTCGTGATGTCCGTGAACCCGGGCTTCGGCGGGCAGAAGTTCATCCCGAGCGCCCTCGACAAGATCCGCTGGCTGCGGCGCCGGATCGACGAGCGCGGGCTGGATGTCGAGATCGAGGTCGACGGCGGGATCAAGGTCGACAACGTCGCCGACGTGTGCGCCGCCGGCGCCAACGTCATCGTGAGCGGCAGCGGCGTCTTCGGCACCCCGGACTACGCCGCCACGATCGCCGAGCTGCGCCGCCGCGGCGAAGCCGCCCGCACCTGACCTCGCCCGGCTCGCGGCGTGACGGCGGCCAGGTCCTCGCCCGACTCGCACGCTCGCTCCTTCGGCGTGACGGCGGCCAGGTCCTCGCGCATGCGGCGGCGCGGCGCCGGCGTCGAGCTCGCGAGCGACGTGGAGCGTGTTGGCGTCGAACGCGGCTGTTTAGCGCTCGAGGCGACGTCACTTCGTCAAGGCGGCGTGATAGCGATGGCGAACAAGGTCGATCGCGGCTGCGTAGGCGCGCTCGAGGCGACGTGGACGCGTCGACGTCGATCGCGGCTGTCTAGCGCTCGAGGCGGGCGACGTAGAACGCGTCGGCGTCGGGGGGCCAGGTGCGCTCCTCGTGGACGAGGCGCAGGCCGGTGCGCGCGACGAGCTGCGCGACCTGGTCGGGGCCCTCGGCGCGGGTGAACGTGCAGACGGCGTAGACGAGCGCGCCGGCCGGGGCGAGGCGCGGGACGAGCGCGTCGAGGAGCTGGCGCTGGAGGGAGGCGAGGCGCGGCACGGCGTCGGGGGTGAGGCGCCACTTCGCGTCGGGGTGACGGCGCAGGACGCCGAGGCCGGAGCACGGTGCGTCGAGGACGATCAGGTCGTAGGCGGGCGCGAGCGGCGCGGCGGGATCGAGGAGGTCGCACGCGAGCGTGCGGATGCCGGCGATGCCGAGGCGCTGCGCGGTCTCGGCGAGCAGCGCGAGCTTGGTCTTCGACTGATCCGCGGCGTCGATCTCGGCGGTGCCGCCGGCCAGCTCGGCGAGGTGCGTCGCCTTCCCGCCGACGCCGGAGCACGCGTCGAGGATGCGCATCCCGGGGCGCGGCGCCGCGACGAGCGCCACGCGCTGCGCGCCCGCGTCCTGCACCGTCCACGACCCGGCGACGAACGACGGCGACCGCGACGGATCGCCGAGGTCCGCGAGCCGGACCGCCATCGACGGATCTTCGCCGACGGGCGTCGCCGTGATGCCGGCGACGGTGAGGTGCTCGATCAGCGCGGCGCGTGTCGTGCGCAGCCGGTTCGCGCGCGCGATCAGCGGCGGCGGCTCGCCGAGCGCCGCGGCCACGCGAGGGAGCTCGGCCGGCGTGTCCGCGAGCGCGGCGGCGAGCTCGTCGGCGATCCAGGTCGGGAGCGAGTGCTCGGCCTCGAGGCGCGCGCGCGTGCCCTCGGGTGGGAGCGCGGGCTCGCGGTCCCGCGCGACCTTGCGCAGGACGGCGTTCGCGAAGCCGCCCAGCTTCGTGCCGCCGACGGCGCGCGCGGCGGCGACGGCGTCGTCGACGGCGGCGTACGGAGGCACGCGGTCGAGGAACAGCAGCTGGTACGCGGCGACGCGGAGCGCGGTGCGCACCTTCGGCGGCGAGCGCCCGAGGTCGGCGTGCGCGGCGAGCGCGCGGTCGATGCGCGAGCGGTTGCGGAGCACGCCGTACACGAGCTCCGAGGCGAGCCGGCGGTCGCGCTCGTCGAGCCCGCTGCGCCCGAGCTCGCCGTCGAGGGCGAGCGTCGCCCACGCGGCCTTGCTCTCGACGCGATCGAGCACGCGCCGCGCGACCTCACGCGCCGTCAGTGGAGACATCTCCACCCAACTATCACCGGAACGTCGATCGCCGCCTGCGAGTCGTTCGGATTCGTACGGGATCGGCGTCAGTACGCCGGCGGGTGGGCGCCGAACACGACGAGCGCGTACATGACCGCGATCGCCGCGACGACGATCGCGACCGCGAGCATCGGCGACGGTGCCGCAGCGAGCTTGGGGTCGGCCATGCGATCGAGACGCGCGAGCCGACACGACCCTTCCACTCCGCATCAAAAGCGCCGCCACGCTCGATGGCGCGACCCTCTCACCCGCGTCGAGAGCCGCTGCGTGGCGGGCGGCGGCTCGGGGGTCAAGAGCCGCTACGTGCCACGCCGGTCATCGCGGGGCGAGCGACAAGGTCAAGCTCGACATCGAGGGCGAGCGAGACGCCGAAAACGCCGGATCGAAGGAGAAGCGCGCTGACCTCGCGCAAGCACAAGCTGCTCAAGGGGGCGTGGCGGGCTCGGGCGGGAGCGCGAAGACGTCGCCGGCGGCGATGCCGCGGCCGGCGGCGAACTGCGCGGCGGTGAGGCGCTTGCGGCCGGGGGCCTGGAGCTCGCGGATCGCGACGGCCCCGGTGGCGCAGGCGACGCGCACGCCGGCGTCGTCGATGCCGAGCACGGTGCCGGGCACCCCGGCGCCTTCCACGGGGCGCGCGCGGAACAGCTTCACGATCTGGCCGCGCAGCTGCGCGTGCGCGCCCGGCCACGGATCGACGCCGCGGATCCGCGCCGCCACCGCGTCGGCCGGGCGATCGAAGGCGATCGCGCCGTCGCGCTTGTCGAGCATCGCGGCGTGCGTCGCGCGCGCGTGGTCCTGCGCGACCGGGTGCGCCGTGCCCGCGGCGATCCCGTCGAGCGCCTCGAGCAGCGCCGCGGCGCCGATCGGCGCGAGCCGCGCGAGCAGCTCTCCCGACGTCTCGTCGGGATCGATCGCCACGCGGCGATCGAGCAGCACCGGCCCGGTGTCCATGCCCTCGTCGAGCTGCATGATCGACACGCCGGTCTCGGGCTCGCCGTCGATGACCGCCCACTGCACGGGCGCGGCGCCGCGGTACCTCGGCAGGATCGAGCCGTGCACGTTGATGCAGCCGCGCGGGGTCGCGTCGAGCACGGCGCGCGGCAGGATCTTGCCGTACGCGACGACGACGGCGAGCTCCGCGCCGCTCGCGACGAGCGCGTCGCGCAGCTCGCCGGTCCTCGCCGATCTCGGCTGGATCACGGCGAGCCCGAGCTCCTCGGCGGCGACCTTCACCGCCGGCTTCGCGAGCTGCCCGCCCCGCCCCGCCGGCTTGTCGGGCTGGCTCACGACGAGCGCGACCTCGTGCTTCTCCGCGAGTGCCCGCAGGCACGGCACCGCGAACTCCGGCGATCCCATGAACGCGACGCGCACGCCCGCACCCTGCCACACCTGCCCCCGCGCGCGCGAGCTACTCCACGAGGTTCGACAGGTACGTCACGCGCAGGCGATCGTCGCGCAGGACGCGAAAGGCCTCGTCGAGGACATTCGCGATGTCGTCGAGCTCCTGCGCGAGCTCGCGCCGCAGGTCCTGCGGGAAGCAGTCGGCGGCGAAGTCGCGGCGCGCCGACTGATACGCGCGGCGGATCTCGAACGCCGTCGCGTCGCGCCGCACGCCGAGCAGCGCGAAGTAGTCGGAGTCCGTGACGAGCTGCCAGCGCGCCCGCACGCGCTCGCGATCGATCGCGAGGTCGGTCTCGCCGACGAGCGCCGTGCTCTCGTCGAGGACCTCCGTGTCGGTGCGGCGCAGCGTGGCGAGGCCGAGCACGCACAGGCCCCACGCGAGCGGCAACACGTCGGTGATGTCGACGCCGGCGACGCGCGCGACCTGCGCGAGATCCGCCTGGCCGTCGATCGCCGCGAGCGCGCCGCGCTCCTCGGCGGCGAGGTCTCCCACGTTGATGATCCCGCCGAGCCGCTCGCGGTCGCCGACCTCGATCACCGTCGACGGCGGGCCGATCATGCGCTCGAGGCTCGTGCGATCGAGCTTGCGCCGGATGCCCTCGAGGATCAGCGCGGCCGGGTGCCGCGACAGCCGGATGCGCTCGCCGCTCGGCTGCGGATCGATCGTGATGTGGTAGTGGCCCCGGTCCCAGCCGAACAGCGAATAGACGATGTCCTCGACGTGGCGGCGCACGGCGGGCAAGAGCTCGCGGCGCTTGAGGTAGCCGAAGTCGACGAGGATCTCGCCCATCCGGCGCCCCGACTCGGCGACGACGGTCTGGCAGCGCTCGTACTGCGCGGCGGTGATCTTGCCCTCGCGCACGAGCAGCTCGCCCATGCGGTCGCGCTGCTCGCTCGACGACGCGAACACCGGGCGGCCCTGGTCGAAGAACACGACCTTCTCGACGTCGTCGCGGCGAAAGCCAATGCGGCCGGTCGCGCCGCTCGCGAACATCTTCGCGAGCAGGTGCGCGGCGTCGGACACGCCGCGCATGAGCTCCCCGTGATCGGGGAGGCCGCGCTCGCGCACCTGCGAGTCCCACGTGCCGGGCGACGTGATGACCTCGCGCAGCTCCTGCACGCGCTGCACGGCGCGCGCCTCGATCTCGGTGACGCCCCCGCCGAGCGGCAGCTCGTCGCCGAGCGACGACAGGTCGATCTCCGTCGAGTGGTCGTGGCGCGGCGCGAGGTCCTGCGGCGCCGGCGCGGCGGCGTCGGCGCCCGCGAACAGGCGCTGCGCCATCTGCGACATCTTCGCGCGCAGCTGGCGGGCGAAGTCGCGGCCGTCGGCGGCGCCCGAGACCGGCGCCGGCGGTGGCAGGTCCGTGTCGGGGAGGTCGTCGAGCACCTCGAGGCGCGCGTCCTTCGGCGCGTGGCGCGCGCGCGTGTCGCCGAGGTCGAGGTCATCGTCGTCGTCGTCGCCGACATCGAAGTCGTCGAGTTCATCGACCGGCGCCTTCGGCGCGGTGGTCGCGGACGTGACGACCGCGCCGGCCGCCGCGCCGAGGTCGCGGCGCGAGTCGCGATCGAGGAGCTCGGCGAGCGGCCTCGGATCCGACCAGTCCGAGCTCTCGGCGCGCTCGGTCACGACGACCTTGTCGTCGCCCGTCTTCGTACGCGACGCGGCCGGCGGCGGCTCCTCCTCGCGGATGATCAGCGTCGGCTCGCGCGGCGGCGACACCTCCGCCGACGGTGTGGTCGTCGTCCCCGTCGTCCCCGACGCCGGCGCCGACGTCGCCCCCGACGCCGAGCTCGCGGGCGCCGCCGGCCACGGCTGCTCGTCGATCTCCGCCGTCGTCCCCGGCTGCCACGCCCCCACCGGCGCGACCGCCGCCACCGGCACCGTCCGTTCCTCCACCGCCGTCACCGGCACCGTCCGCTCCTCCACCGCCGTCACCGGCACCGTCCGCTCCTTCACCGTCACCCCCGCCGACCGGGCCTCCTCGACGACCCCCAACGCCGACCGATACTCCACCGGCTCCGACCGGTTCGCCGACGGGTTCTCCGCGGCGACCACGGGCTCCGACCGTTGCGCCGACCGGCTCTCCTCGGCGAGCACCGCCGAGGACCGTTCCTCGGACCGGTTCGCCACGGCGATCCCCGCCGACCACCGGTCCTCGGCAATCACCGGCGCCGACCGGTCCTCGGCCACCCGCGACCGGTTCTCCTCGGCGGTCGCCGGCGCCGACCGCTCCACCGGCGCCGACCGGTCCTCGGCCACCCGCGACCGGTTCTCCTCGGCGGTCGCCGGCGCCGACCGGTCCTCCACCGGCGCCGACCGGTCCTCGCCCACCCGCGACCGGTTCTCCTCGGCGATCGCCGGCGCCGACCGCTCCACCGGCGCCGACCGGTGCGCCACGGCGATCGCCGGCGCGGATCGATCCTCGTCGGCGATCGGCGCCGACCGGTGCGCCACGGCGATCGCCGGTGCCGACCGGTCCTCCTCGTCGGCGATCGGCGCGGACCGGTGCGCCACCGCGATCGCCGGCACCGACCGGTCCTCCTCGTCGACGATCGGCGCCGATCGGTGCGCGATCGCGATCGCCGGCACCGGCCCCGAGCGTTGGGCCACGGCGATCGCCGCCACCCGGGGCGCCTGCGCCGGCGCGGTCGGTGGATCGGCGAGCGCCTCCGGTTCCTCGTCGGCCGGATCCGCGGCGACGACGTCGGGTGGCTCGGTCATCCGGCGCGGCCGGATCATGATCGGGGGCAGCGGCGCCGGCTCGACGCCGTCCTCCTCGACGAGGTCGTCCGACTCGACGATCTGATCCGCGTCGATCTCCTCGCTGTCGTCGTCGCCGGCGCCGGGCCCGCCGAGCGAGTCGGCGAGCTTCTCCCAGCGGGCGCGCTGCGCCGCCTTCACGGCGCTCGACTCGTCCTCGAGGCGCGTCGCCACCGCCGGGCCCGGCGGCGGCACGTGCGCGAGCGGCGTGGCGTTCGGCGTGCGCGGCCCGCGCACGAGCAGCGCCATCTCGAGCGCGCTCGCGACCGCGAACCGGAGCGTGCGCGGCGCGATCGGCCTCGACACGAACCGGTCCGGCGCGAGCTCCGCCGCGTCGAGCGCCGTGCGGATCGGGCCGTCCGTATCGCCGATGACGACGATCCGCACCTCCACGCGCGGCACCATCGTGCGCAGCACCTCGACGAGCGAGAGCGCGTCGCCGCTCTCGAGCGACGCCGTCACGACGACGACGTGCGGTTGCTTCGCGAGGAACAGATCGACCGTGTCGTCGCCCCCCGAGCTCGTCACCACCTCGACGCGGCTCACCACCGCCGTCGGCAGCGGCTCCGACAGCGCGCCCGCCAGCTCCCCGATCCGTTCGGGGTCGGCGACGACGAGGACGCAGGGTGGTGGCGATAGCTCGGGCACGGCGCGATGCGCGCGAAAGTATACAACTTTCGCTGCACCATTCGCGCCGGCGGAGTCACATCGTCGAGATCGGGTCGACGTCGAGGCCGACGCGGACGCCGGTCGGGACCTCGATGGCGGCGGTGGCACGGGCGACGCGCCGGAGGGCGTGGCGGTCGGCGCTGCGGAGCCAGACCTGCCAGCGGCTGCGACCGCGCAGCCGCTCGAGCGGAGCCGGGACCGGGCCGCGGACCTCGACGACGCCGCCGAGGTCGGGTCGGCGCGCGATCGCCTCGGCCGCCTGGGCGACGCGCGCGGCCATGGCGGCGACGTCGTGCTCCTCCTTGCCGTCGATGCGGACCGCGATCAGGCGGCCGTGCGGCGGGTACCCGATCTCGGCGCGCGCCGCCAGCTCGGACCGGAAGAACTGGGTGTAGTCGTGGGCCGCGGCCGCGACGACGGCCGGCGCGTCGGGGCGGTAGGTCTGGACGATCACGCGCCCCGCCCGCTCGCCGCGGCCGGCGCGCCCGGCGACCTGCGCGAGCAGCTGGAACGTGCGCTCGGACGCGCGGAAGTCCGGCAGGTCGAGGCCGGTGTCCGCGCACAGGACGCCGACGAGCGTCACGCCCGGGAAGTCGTGGCCCTTGGTCACCATCTGCGTCCCGACGAGCAGGTTGACCTCGCGCGACGCCACGCGCGCGAGGATGCGCTCGACGCCCGCGCCGGACGCGACGTCGCGATCCAGGCGCGCGACGCGCGCGCTCGGGAACTCGGCGGCGAGCGTGTCCGCGACCTTCTCGGTGCCGAGGCCCTTGCGCTCGATCGAGCCCTTCACGTGGCACTTCGGGCACGTCTCGGGGACCGGCCGCTTGTGGCCGCAGTAGTGGCAGACGAGGCGGTCCTGCCGGCGGTGATACGTGAGCGAGACCGAGCACTGCGGGCAGCGGAACGAGTGCCCGCACGCACGGCACAGCACGAACGTCGCGAACCCGCGCCGGTTGAGGAACAGGATCACCTGGTCCCCGGCGGCCAGCGTCTCCGCGATCGCCGCGCGCAGCGGCGCCGACAGCATCGCCTCGCCGTCGGGCATCCACGTGCGGAGGTCGACGACCTCGACGGTCGGCATCGGGCGCGACGTCGGCCGCTCCGTCAGCACGAGCTTGCGGTAGTTGCCGCGCTCCGCGTGCGCGGCGGTCTCGAGCGACGGCGTCGCCGAGCCCAGCACGCACAGCGCCCCGGCGCGCTGCGCCCGCACCAGCGCGACGTCGCGCGCCTGGTACTTGACGCCCTCGTCCTGCTTGAACGAGCCGTCGTGCTCCTCGTCGACCACGATCACGCCGAGCCGGTCGAGCGGCGCGAACACCGCCGACCGCGCCCCGACCGCGATCGTCGCCTCGCCGCGGCGCAGCCTCGACCACTCGCCGAGCCGCGCCGTGTCGCGCAGCCCCGAGTGCAGGATCGCCACCTGATCGCCGAACCGCGCCCGGAACCGCGCCGCCAGCTGCGGCGTCAGCGAGATCTCCGGCACCAGCACGAGCGCCGTCTTGCCGCGCGCGAGCGCCTCCGCGATCACGCGCAGGTACACCTCCGTCTTGCCGCTGCCCGTCACGCCGTGCAAGAGGAACGGCGCCGGCGGAGGCGGCGCGTCCGCCGGCGCCGGGAGGGCCGGGAGGGCCGGGAGGGCCGGGAGCGCGGCGGTGAGCTCGGCGACGGCGTGGGCTTGCTCGGTGGTGAGCTCGGGTGGGGTGGAGGGTGCGAGGTCCTCGCCGGCGGCGAAGGCCTCGAGCGGGGCCTCGCGATCGGCGAGCTCGACGAGCCCGGCGTTCGCGAGCGCGCGCAGCGTCTCCTTCGCGTGCGGGAGCTGGGCCGCGAGCGGCTCGACGAGCACGGTCTGGCCGGACGCGAGCGCATCGAGCACCGCCCAGCGCCGCGGCGAGCGCGCCGAGGCCTCGCGCGCCTGCTCGAGCGGGACGATCAGCCGCGCGGTGCGCTCGCGCCGGAGCCGCACGCGGTTCGCGCGCCGCTCGCCGCGCTCGACCAGCCCGCGCTCGAGGAGCGCCTCGAGCGTCGCGCGCGCGGCCTTGGTGAGGCCGGCGGTGCGGACCTTGCGGGCGGCCACGCGCGCGAGCAGGTCGCGCTCCTTCGTGGGCAGCGCGACGCCGTCGCCGTCGATCGCCGCGCGCCCCGTGTCGCTGAGGACGATGACCTCCGACGCGGACACCGAGCTCCCCGCCGGCAGCGCCGCGCGCACGACCTCGCCGAGCGGCGCCTCGTAGTAGTCGGCGATCCACGCGCACAGATCGAGGAGCTCCGTCGACAGCGCCGGCTCGTCGTCGAGCGCCTCCTCGAGGTCGACCGGCTCGATCGCGTCGGGCGGCGTCACGTCCGCGCGGACGATCACCGCCGTCACCTTGCGCTTGCCGAACGGCACCAGGAAGCGCGCGCCGACGCGCACGCGCTCGGCCAGGTGCTTCGGGACGCGGTAGTGGTACCGCCCCTGCACCGGCAGCGCGACGACGACCTCCGCGAACGCGCCGTTCACGCGCGCACGCTCCACAGCTGCGACGACGACCATGACGCCCTGACGAGCTGCACGCGCCGGGCCCGCGCACTCGTGCGCTGCAGATCCCGATCGCGCGCCGCCAAGTCCGCGGATCGACACGGCGCCGTCTCGTCGCGCGCGGCGCCACGCGTCGTGCCTGTCCGCCCGTCGGACATCGACGTCCGGGATCCGGACATCGCCGGACAACCGGCGCAGGCGGCGCCGCGCCTCACGGCTTGTCGGCGGTGGCCAGGACCTCGCGGCACAGCTCGATCACGTCCTTCCGGAGGTCGGTCTTCATCGCGTACGCGAGGTTCGCGCGCAGGTACCCCAGCCGGTCGCCGGCGTCGTGGCGCGTGCCCTCGACGACGACGCCGTACAGCCCCTCGGGCGAGCGCGAGACCTCGCGCAGCGCGTCGGTCAGCTGGATCTCGCCGCCGGCGCCCGGCTTCGTCGCGGCGAGGTAGCCCCAGATCGTCGGCGGCACGACGTAGCGGCCGACGATCGCCCAGCGGCTCGGCGACGTGCCCGGCTTCGGCTTCTCGACCATCTCGCGGATGCGCATGTGGCCCGTGGCGTCGCGCTCCCCGGCGACGATGCCGTACATGTGCTCCTTGCCGGGCGGGACCTCGACGATCGCGATCGCGCCGGCGCCCGTGGCCTCGTACACGCGCGCGAGCTGCGCGATGCCGGGGTCGTTGTCGTTGTCGATGAGGTCGTCGCCGAGGAGGATCGCGAACGCCTCGTCGCCGATCGCCTCGCGCGCGCACAGCACGGCGTGGCCGAGGCCGAGGGGCTGCTTCTGGCGCACCGAGATCAGGCGCACCATCGTCGAGATCGCGGACATCGCGTCGGCGAGCTTCGTGTTGCCGCGCTCGCGCAGCGTGTGCTCGAGCTCGTACGCGTGATCGAAGTGGTCCTCGATCGCGCCCTTGTGGCGGCCGTTGATCACGACGACGTCGGTGATCCCGGCGCGCACGGCCTCGTCGATCACGAGCTGGATCGTCGGGACGTCGACGATCGGCAGCATCTCCTTGGGCACCGCCTTGGTCGCGGGGAGGAACCGCGTGCCGAGGCCGGCCGCCGGGATCACTGCCTTTCGTACCTTGCGCGCGGCCGTCATCGTACTCCTCGTTGCGCGGGCACCTTACCATCGGGGTCGGACAGTGGCTCTCGACGACCGCCCGCTCCCGCCGACCCCGCGCCGCCTCGCCCTCGCGCGGCGCGCCGGGCTTCACGCGGCGAGCCCGCTCCTCGTCGGTGGGGTCGCCGCGGTCGCGCTGGTCGCGGGGCTCGCCGCC
>JAHBVW010000048.1 GCA_019637375.1 Deltaproteobacteria bacterium
GAAGGCGAAGGCGAAGGCGAAGGCGAAGGCGAAGGCGGCGCCGAAGCCGAGCGCGGCCCGAAGCGCCCGCGGAGGCGATCGCGCGGATCAGCGCGTGACGAAGGCGTGGGCGAGGCGCGGGTTCGCCATCAGGCGGTCGACGGCGACCTCGAGGCTCGCCTTCTGGTTCTGGACGATCTGCGCGTCGACGAGCTTGTACTTCGCGATCAGGCGCCGGTCCTCGGCGGCGCGCAGGCCGGCGTTGACGACGGCGGGCTCGCCCGGCTCGGGCTCGTCGAACACCGGCATCATCGGCTCCTGGATCGCGGCGATCTCGCCCTGGGTCAGGCCCGAGGTCAGCATCCAGTCCATGAGCGGGCCGTCGGTGATGTCGGCGAGGCGCGTGTAGTTGTTCGTCGCGGCGACCTGGTCGGCGAGCGCCGTCTGACCCGACAGGCGGATCATCGTGGCGGCCGCGCAGAAGTTGCCCGCGTCGTCGCGCCACACGTTCGTGATCCTGCGGTCGTACACGTTGCTCGGGAACACGCCCTTCGCCTGGTACGCGCGGAAGCGCGCGAGGCTCGCGGCGCGCGCGTCGAGCAGCTTCGCGCGGACGGTGTCGCGATCGACGACGATGCGGCGCTCCGAGGGCGAGGCGGCGACGGGCGGTCGGGCGAAGCGCTGCTCCGCGGAGGCAGATGCACCGGCGAGCGAGGCGGCGAGCGAGGCGGCGAGGGTGAAGGCGGCGAGCATGCGCGGCATCGAGAAGCTCCTTGCGCTGGATCCGGTCCTCGTTCCTCGTCGGAGAGGAGAGGACCGCAGCGATTCCCCCTCCAACGCCCGGCGTGCGGACTCGGTCTACGCGGGCTCAGGTCGGACCGGCGGGCAGCTCGCGCAACTTCCTGAGCGGCCACAGGAACGCGGGCGCTGCGAGGCCGACGAGCACGCCCACCCACACCGCGGCGCGCGTCCCGGCGAGCTCGGCGATGAGCCCGGCGACGAGCGCCGCGACGGGCAGGATCCCGGAGGTGCACAGGTGGAACGCGGCGTTCGCGCGTCCGAGGACGTGCTTCGGCAGCACCGTCTGGCGCAGCGTCACCGCCTGGATCACGAACGCGATCGAGAAGCCGTCGCTGAGCAGCTGGTGCGCGCACAGGAACGCGAGGGTCATCCCGAACGACGCGGCGAGCGGCCCGCCCGCGAGCGGGATCAGGATCGCGCACGCGAGCGACATGAACGACGTCAGGATCATCGCGCGGCCGAGGCCGAGCGAGCGCACGAAGCGGCGCGACACGAACGCACCCGCGAACGAGCCGAGCCCGCCCATCGACACGATGATCCCGAACGTCGCCTCGGACAGCCCGAGCTCGCGCAACAGGAACAGCGTGTACAGCGCCATGAAGAACCCGCCCGAGATCGACCACACCATGTACGAGAGGACGATCGGGCGGACGATCGGGTGCCGGAAGATCGCGCGCAGCCCGACGCGCAGGTCGTGCCCGCGGATCGCCGCGGACGCCGACGCCGACTCGGCCGCATCGCGCGGCGGCTCCTCCTGCGTGCGGATGCGGTGGAGGAACATCGCCGACCACACGTAGCTGAGCGCGTCGAGGACGACGGCGATCGGCGCGCCGAGCGCCGCGATCAGCGCCCCGGCGCTCGCCGGCCCGGTCACCTCCGCGACGGCCTCGGTCGCCTCGAGCTTCGCGTTGCCCTCGGCGAGCTGCTCGCGCCGCACGAGCGTCGGCAGGTACGCGACGTCCGTGATCTGGAACAGCGCGCTCGCCGCGCCGACGAGCGCCCCGACGATGATCACGTGCACCATCGACAGGACGCCGAACGCCCACGCGACCGTGAGCGATCCGAGCACGGCGGCGCGGAACAGGTCCGCGTGGATGAGGATCGGCCGCTTGCGGTTGCGATCGATGAACCCGCCCGCGAACAGCGCGACGACCACGCCCGGCGCGAGCTGCAGCGCCGCGAGCAGGCTGACGATCGCCTCCGGCTGGTGCAGCGTCGCGACCGCGATGATCGGCAGCGCCGTGCGCGTGATCCGCGCCCCGAACGCGCTGACCGCCTGCGCGGCCCACAGCCGCAGGAAGTCGGCGTGGTGCCACAGCCCCGCGGGCGTGGGCGATGGACGGGTGGGGCGGTCCATCGACGCTCCCATCATAGCGCACGCCGCTGCACCGCCGCCTCCGCGGCAACGATT
Organism: Deltaproteobacteria bacterium; assembly: GCA_019637375.1. Lineage (GTDB taxonomy): Bacteria > Myxococcota_A > Polyangia > Haliangiales > Haliangiaceae > JABFXX01. The sequence goes on from JAHBVW010000048.1 coordinate 2,192, forward strand.
CGACACGTGCCCTGCGAGGTTCGATGAGGGGGCGGCGCCGGCGTCAGCGGAGCTGGACGTCGAGGCGCGCGGGCTTGCCGTTCTCGATCTTGACCTGGCGGCGCACGACGACGGGCGGGCCGTAGCCGACGAGGCCGCCGGTGATCGACGGGGCCGGCGCGTGCCACACCGTGAGGTCGTACGTGCCGTTCGCGAGCTGCTCGATGCGGTAGCGGCCCCGGTCGTCGGTGAGCGCGTAGTAGGGCGTCTCGAGCGCGAGCACCCACGCGGCGCCGGACAGGCCGTCCTCGGCGTCGATCTTCGTCAGGCCCGGCGCGAGCTGCACGCCGATGCGGCCGCCCTCCTGGAGGTCCAGCGCCCGGGGCACGCCCGCCGGCGGCGACACGCGCACGCGGGCGGGCTCGCCATTGCCGTGGACGTACAGCGCAGCCGGCATCGGCGACACGACCTGCACCGCCGGTGTGAAGCCGCACGCGCGCCGCTGCAGCGTGCCGCCCACCGTCGGCGGGCGGTTCTCCATCTCGACCTGCCGCCCGACGGCGACGCGCTCGATGTACACGAGCACGTCGGCGATCCCGCCGTCCGCGGCGATGCGCGGCCCTGCGACGACGCCGCACCTCGACGCCACCTTCGCCGGCGCGGCGCCGCGCCACGCGACGACGCCCTCGACGCTGCCGGTCAGGTTCGGGAGCATCTGGTAGTGCTGCGTGCGCGCGCCCGTCGGGTACTGCCACGTCGGCACGGTGTAGTTCGCGTACGTCGAGCCGCCGTAGCCGGCCGCGTCGTCGCCGGGCTCGGTGCCGCCATCGCGGCGCTCCCTGCGCGCGCCGCGGCCACCGGACCCCGCGGAGCGCGTGAACAGGTCGTCGCCGTCGTCGCCCTGGCGGTGGATGAACAGCGTCGCGGCGCGCGCGAGCTCGCCGTGGCCGTCGTCGCCGTTGGTGCCGTTCGGGTACAGCCGCGACCGCGGCCCGCCGCACGCGGCGAGCAGCAGCACGAGGCCGAACCGCGTCATGGGTGCAGCATGCAACGCGTGTCCGGCGCCGGCAATTCTTACGGAGGCGCGGCGCCGCGCAGCCCGGCGAAGTGGCGATCGAGCTGTGCGGCGGCGACCGCCATGATCGCGCGCATGTCGGCGATCGAGATCGACGTGCCGTACGACACGCGCTCGCCCGTGCGCGCGAGCGACAGGTTGCGCACGACGTTCGCGGCGCTCTTGCCGAGCGCGGCCTGCAGGATCCGGGAGTCGTTGATGCGCTCCTGCACGGCGAGCGCGGCCGTCACGAACTCCGTCGCCTCCGCGGCGCTCGCGAACTTCATGTTGCCGCGCACGAGCCAGCCCTGCGGATCGAGCTCGGCCGCGACCGAGATGCGCGTCGGCGTCGGGAACTTCGCGACGCCGAGGCCGTAGTCGTCGTCGCCGAGGTCCTGGCGCTTGCCCGACAGCGCGATCGTCACGACGAGCGCCGGCCCGCTCGCGACGCCGGACTCGCCCTCGATCGACCGGATCCCGGACAGCCACGGCGGCAGCTTCACCGACGCCTCGACGGCATCGAGGTCGGTCACCGCCGACGGCCCGAGGTCGCCGACGTGCTCGGGGCGCGCGAACACGAACCAGCCGCGGAACGGCGACACGAACACGCGCGCGTCCGCCGGCGTCACCGTCTTCGTGCGCCGCCCGAGCAGCCCGGCGCGCGACGCCGACCACTCGACGGGCGCGACCTTGCCGAGGAACTCGCGCAGCGCCGTGCGCAGGAGGCGCGTGCGCCCGACGAGCGTCGTCGCCGTGACGTCGTCGAGATCCGTCGACGCGATCACGAGCGTCTCGAGCTTGTCGCCGATGTCGGCGTCGCGCTTGCCGAACAGCTCGCGGTAGTCCGGCATCGGGTGGAACAGCCGCTCGGTCTGCTTCGTCCACTCCGTGCCGCGCAGGCGATCGAAGCGGATCAGCACCGTCGCGCCCTGCCCGGGCGGGAAGTAGTCGATCAGGTTCGCCGTCATGCCGATCGACGTCGGCACCGTCGCGGCGATCACCGGCGGCGCGTCGCCATCGGATCCGCCGCCCGGTCCCGACCCGCCACCGGATCCGGAGCCGTCGCCGCCACCACCGCCGGTCTCCACCGCCACCGGCGCTGCATCCGTCGCGGCGATCACCGGCGCCGCATCCGGCGCGATCACCGCGACCACCGGCGCCGCATCCGGGACGGCGGCATCCGGCGGCGGCGCGTCCGGCACGCCGGCGTCGACGAGGCCATCGCCGCTCACCACCGGCTCGGGCGCCTTCACCTCCGTCGCCGCGAGCGCCTCCTTCGACGGCGCCGGGTCCTCGTGCTCGAACCGGCTCGGCCGCTCCGGCGGCAGGAGCTCCGCCTTCGGCGGCGCCGGCGCGATCTCGATGTCGATCGGCCCGCGCCCCTTGTCGGGCTTCGTCGCGACCCAGCCGATCGCGAGCACGACGACGTGCAGCACCAGGGAGACCGCCAGGCCTCGCTTGATCTGCGTCGGCAAGCTGTGGGTCACGAGTGGCTGCACGATTCTCGACGGGCGACCTCCTCCGCAGTAGCATCGTGCCATGGCCGAGTCCAGCGAGCGCGAGCTCACCGCCGACGAGGCCGCCTATGTCAAAGCCGCACGCGCCAAGGCGTTCGTGCTGTACGAGGGCACCCGCACGCCGCACCGCAGCTGCGGCATCGCCCTCGCCGAGACGTTCGACCTGCCGACCCCGGCGTACCAGGCGCTGCGGCGCGGCGGCATCACGGGAAAAGGCGCATGCGGTGCGATCCGCGCGGGCGAGCAGGTGCTGGGCGAGCTCCTCGGCGACCCCGACCCCACGGGCACGGTCACGCCCGCCCTGCGCGCCGCCGTGACCTGGTACCAGGCCGCGTGGCCGGCGCGCCTCTTCACCGCCTCCACAACCGACGCGCCCGACATCATCTGCGACCACCTGGTCCGCCCCCACGGCGACTTCGCCGGCCCCGCGCGCAAGGCGTTCTGCACGAACCTCGCGGCCGACGTCGCGGCGCTCGCGGCGGAGGCGCTGTGCCGGTTCGCGCCCACGCGTCCACCCATCACGCCCGTGAAGGAAACATGAAGCTGACCAAGGAACAGGTCGCCGCGGTGGTCACCGAAGCCTCCCAGAAGATGGGGGACCCGAACTACTCCGCGGTCATGGTCGGTGGGTTCGTGCAGAGCCAGACGCCGGTGTCGCAGTTCATCAGCGCGCACGAGCGCGAGCTCGGCGGCGCCGAGCAGATCGTCAACGTGATCTTCCACTGTGCGCTGGTTGCACAGTGCTTCCAGCGCGCCGGCGGACGCATCCGCTCCCTCACGTACGAGGACCTCGACAACGCGGCGCGCGGCGAGCCGCTGAAGCGCCTCGAGAAGGCGCAGCTCCCGCTGCACGAGTTCATCTGCGCGAACATCGAGAACCCGGAGGCACAGAACCTCGTGGCGATGATCGCGCTCGCGATCGATGGCTGAGACAGCGTTGTGGTAAGCCTCTCGCCATGCCGAATCCGACCGCGACGTTCGAGACCTCGCTCGGGACATTCACCGCCGAGATCTACCAGGACAAGATGCCGATCACCGCGGGCAACTTCATCAAGCTCGTCGAGATGGGCTTCTACAACGGGTTGCACTTTCACCGCGTGATCAAGGACTTCATGATCCAGTTCGGGTGCGAGTTCTCGAAGGATCCGAACAGCCCGCGCTGCGGGACCGGCAACTCGCCGCTCGGCAACATCCAGGACGAGCACCCGGCGCAGTTCAAGATCTCGAACGAGCCGGGCACGCTGTCGATGGCGAACACGGGCCGCCCCAACTCGGGCGGCGCGCAGTTCTTCATCAACACCGTCCACAACAAGTACCTCGACTGGTTCACGCCGGAGCCGTCGAAGCACCCGGTGTTCGGCAAGATCACGTCGGGCATGGACGTGGTGAAGAAGATCGAGACCACGCCGACGTCGTCGGACCGCCCGCGCACGCCGGTGAAGATGGTCAAGGTCACCATCCAGCAGCAGTAGCGAACCTCGCAGGTCCGCCCGCAGTCGGAGCGCCGTGATCCGGACGCTGGTCGTGTGGGTGGTGATCGCGACGGCGGGCAGCGCCGCCGCGGCCCCGCGCGAGCTCCGCGGCATCGTCACGCGCGAGGGCGCGATCGATCCGATCGCCGGCGCCACCGTCCTCACGGACCACGGCGCGATCGCCGTCAGCGACCTCGACGGCTTCTTCACGATCGTCGTCGACACCGGCGACCGCGAGCTCACCGTCGCCGCGCCCGGTTACGCGACGCGCGTCGTGGCGATCACCGCCGGCGCCACGCTGCGCATCGGGCTCGCGCGCGTCACCGGCTCCGAGGTCATCGAGGTGCGCGACCGCGCGCCCGAGCAGACGAGGCCCATCTCGTACGGGCTGTCCGTCGACGAGATCCGCACGATCCCCGGCGCCGGCAACGACATCCTGCGCGCCGCGCAGGTCCTGCCCGGCGTCGCGCGCATCCCGTACGCGTTCGGCGGCCTCGTGCTGCGCGGGATGTCGCCGCGCGACAGCGCGATCTACCTCGACGGGATCGAGGTGCCGATCGCGTTCCACTTCGGTGGCATCACCTCGTTCTACCCGAGCGGGATGCTCGCGAACCTGACGCTCACCGCCGGCGGCTTCGACGCCTCGTTCGGCCGCGCGCAGGGCGGCCTCGTCACGCTCGCGACGCGCGAGCCGCGCACGGACCGCTGGCGCGCCGGCGGGTCGATCGGCCTGTTCGACTCGTCCGCGCAGGCCGAGGGCCCGCTCCCCGGCGGCGGCGGCATCCTCGTCGGCCTCCGCCGCTCGTACCTCGACCGCATCGCCGCGCCGTTCGTCGACGACAACATCCCGCTGCCGAGCTACTGGGACTACCAGATCCGCACGTCGTGGGGCGATCCGCGCAAGGGCGGCCGCATCACGCCGATGATCTTCGGCTCGATCGACCGCGTCGCGAGCGACGAGATCTCGGTGACGTCGATGTTCGTGCGCGCCGCCGCGCCGTACCTCCGGCAGTGGGGTCCGATCACGCTGCGCGTCGTGCCGTGGGTCGGCGTCAACACGCTGCGCTTCGCGTCCGAGGAGGGCGGGCGCGCGCAGAGCTTCTCGCGCCCCGAGTACCCGGGCGGCGTGCGCGCCGAGGTCGTGCGCGACGCGGCGTGGGGCCACGTCCGCGCCGGCGCCGAGGTGTCGAGCGGGTACCTCTCGCACACGCAGGTCAACTTCAGCGGGAACGGCTCCGACGGGTCGCGCACCGGCGACAGCACCGTCGCGTGGAGTGACTTCGCGCTGTGGAGCGAGCTGCGCCTGCGCGTCGACGGCGATCGCTTCGCGATCAAGCCGGGCGTGCGCGCGGAGGCGTACGGCCTCACCGGCGAGCTCGTCGTCGATCCGCGCCTCAACATCCACCAGCGGCTCGCCGAGCGCCTCGTGCTGCGCCAGGCGATCGGCCGCTACCACCAGCCGCCGACGCCGGGCGACGTCGATCCGCGCGACGGCAACCCGTCGCTCGACAGCTCGTACATCGACCAGTTCTCGCTCGGCCTCGACGCCGAGCTGCCGCAGGGGATCGCCGCCTCGCTGACCGGCTTCTACCACTACGGCACGCGGCAGGGCGTGGCCGTGCGCAGCCCGCGCCCGGGCTCGGACCTGCCCGAGCCGAACCTGGGCGGCCTCGGGCCGACGTTCCAGCTGCTCCTCGAGAAGCAGCTCGGCTTCGCGATCTATCGCGAGAACCTCGGGCGCGCGAAGAGCTTCGGCCTCGAGCTGTCGCTCAAGCGCAACGCCGGCCCGCTGTTCACGCTGCTGTCGTACACGTTCGCGCTGTCCGAGCGCATCGACGACCCGCGCCTCGGCGCGGGCTGGCGGCCGTTCGAGCTCGACCAGCGCCACAACCTGCAGCTCGCCGCGAGCTATGCGTTCACGAAGTGGCGGGTCGGTGCGCGCCTGCAGGTCGTGGCGGGGAACCCGTACAGCCCGACGCGCCTCGAGAACGGCGGCTTCGTGGTGGATCCGTGGGCGGGGCGGCTGCCGGCGTTCGTGTCGCTCGACCTGCGCGCCGACCGGCGCTGGCACCGGTGCTGGGGCGACATCGTGTTCTACATCGACGTGCAGAATGCGACGAACCGCTACAACGTCGAGGGCCGCGACTTCGGTTACGACGACGTGCGCAACCGCCCCGGCGACATCGATATCCCGGGCCTGCCGATCGTGCCGTTCCTCGGCGTGGAATTCCTCCCGCTGCGCTAAGCTGCGGCTCCATGCGCGTGCTCGTTGTTGGAGCCACAGGGACGATCGGCAAGGCGGTCGCGGACGTCCTCGCGGAGCGCGGTGACGACGTCGTCCGCGCGTCGCGCCGCGGGGATCACGCCGTCGACATCGCCGACCCGGCGTCGATCCGCGCGCTGTTCGCGAAGGTCGGCTGGGTCGACGCCGTCGTCAGCTGCGGCGGCAGCGCGAAGATGGGCGCGCTCGAGACGCTGACCGACGCCGACTTCGCCGCGTCGATCGCGAACAAGCTGATGGGGCAGGTCAACCTCGTGCGCTTCGGCGTCGCCCACGTGCGCGACGAGGGCGCGTTCCTGCTCACCGCCGGCATCTTCAGCCAGCGCCCGCCCGCCGGCGTCCCCGCCGCCGCGATGGTCAACGGCGCCCTCGAGAGCTTCGCGCGCGCCGCCAGCAAGGACCTGCCGCGCCGCATCCGGCTCGTCACCGTGAGCCCGCCCCTCATCCACGAGACCGCGGTCGCGATGGGCCTCCCCAGCAACGGCGCCCTCTCGGCGCGCGACAACGCCCAGCGCTACGCCGATCTCCTCCACGGCGACCAGACCGGCCAGGTCGTCTACACGTAGCGCGCGTCCTAACCGACGAGCTCGGCGCGGAGGCGCGCGACGCGCTCGCGCATCGCGGCGCGGGCGGTGTCGGGGCCGGCGATCCAGGCGTGGCGGCCGAGGCCGAGCACCCAGCTCGTGACCCACTCGAAGCCGTCGCAGTCGACGAGGAGCTCGGCGGAGCCGTCGTCGAACATGGTGACCTCGCCGACGGGCCAGTTCGCGCCGATGCGGGTGACGGCGAGCGGGTCGAGGTGGACGCGCACGGTCGTGGAGTCCGCCGACGGGACGTACAGGCGCTCGCGCCGGTAGGCGTTGAGGTCGAAGCCGACGGGCGTCTCGAAGTTCTCGCCGGTCGTGGTCAGCGCGGCGATGCGGTCGATGCGGAACGTGCGCACGTCGCCGCGCTTGTGGCAGTGCCCGACGACGTACCACTCGCCGGCGTGGTGGACGATGCCGTAGGGGTCGACGCGGCGGCGCTGCGCCTCGGCGCGCGACACGGCGGCGTACTCGATCTCGACGCGCTCGCGGCGCCGCGCCGCGGTGACGAGCGCGCGCAGGTGCGTGGCGACGGCGGCATCCGTCGCCGCGACGACGGTGCTCGTCGCCAGGTTCTGCGCCTCGCCGGCGTCGCGCCCGAGCGCCGTCAGCAGCTTCGCCTCGGCCGACTGCATCGCCGCGTCGAACGGCGCGATGCCGCTCTCGCGCAGCGCGCGGATCCCGAGCAGCAGCGAGCAGCCCTCGGCGGCCGTCAGCCGCAGCGGGCGCGTGAGGCGGTGCGCGAGGTCGACGAACACGCGCCCCTCGTCGACGGAGACGAGCAGGTACTCCCCCGGATCCCCGTCGGGCGGGCCGACCTGCGAGAGCAGCTCGAGGTCCGCGAGCAGCTCCTCGCGCCCGATGTCGAGCATCCTCGCGAGCTGGTCGACGTCGACGCCCTCGCGATGCTTCGCGACGTACGGCACGATGTACAGGAGGCGCCGCAGGCGCTGGCCGACGTCACGCATCGCCACGGCCTCCGGTGCGAGCCGCGGCGAAGCACACACTGGACGGCGCCGGGTGCGTTCGCCTGCTGGACTGCGCTCGCCTGCGGGACGGGGTGAGCTCACGCATCGACGGGGCCTCCGTCGTAGTGCGCCGAGATCGCGTCGAGCTCGGCCGCGATGTGGGCGCGCAGGCGCTCGCCGCGCAGGAGGCGGATGGCGCCCTTGGCGGCGAGGGTGCGCGTCGTGGCGAACGCGAAGTTGCTGCAGTCGAAGGTGACGAGCGTGCGCTCGCCGTCGGGGCCGGAGACGACGCGCTTGACCGCGTGCGGGCCGAAGTCCTCGTTGCCGGCCTCCGCCGCCTCCGCCGTCAGCGCGAGCTGGACCTCCTCCGGAGGATCCGTCGCGAACGTCCACGGCGAGCGCTGCACGTACGCCTTCACGTCGAAGTCGGGCGGCCGCTCGAAGTCGGGCGACTTGGGCTTGGGCGCCTGCTCGATCTCGAGGATGCGGTCGACGCGGAACGACCGGATCTCCTTGCGCAGGTGGCACCAGCCGACGGCGAGCCACGAGCCCTCGCGGTACACGAGCGCGTACGGATCGAGCTGGCGGCGCGACGTCATGCCCGTCGCCGCGGTCTGGTACGTCAGCGACACGCGCTTGCGCTGCCGCGTCGCCGCCTCGAGCGTCGCGTAGATCTCGGCGAGCTCCTGCTTGGCCTCGCCGCGCACGGGCGCGCGCGGCTCGGGGAAGTGCACGACCACCGGCGCGGGGCGCGGGAACTGCGTCGGGGTGTCCGGCATGTCCGGCAGGTCGAACGCGAGCTTCTTCAGCGCCAGGTCGACGATCTTCGGGTACGCGCCGCCCGGCATCGCGTGCGCGACCGACGCCGCGAGGACGAGCGCGGAGATCTCGTCGGGCGTGAGCCGGACCTCCGGCATCTTGAACCGCTTGATGTCGATGACGTAGCCACCGTCCTCGAGCGAGTCGTCCTCGTCGGGCGTGATGTACCGGATCGGCACGCCGAGCTCGAGCAGGTCGGCCTTGTCGCGCTCGAACGCGCGCAACCCCGCCTCGGCGTTGAGCGTCTGGTACGCCGGGAACTGCTCGCGGATCTCCCGGTACGTCACCGGCGTGCGCGCGCCGAGCAGGATCATCACCAGGTCGAGCAGGCGCTTGGACCGGTCGCCGCGCGTCTGCCCGTCGTCGGGCGACGTTGGCTTCCCTCCACGCGGCGGCTTGGTCGGCACGGCGCACGTTCTTAGCGCACGCCGCGTGGACCGCGCAATCCGATCCTCGCGGCGACCTCGCCCTCGACGGAGTCGCGGCGGCTCGCAGATGCAACGATCGATCGCCGCGGGATCTTCGTCGGCGTCCGGGTGACGGGGGGCATGCTACGGTCGGTTCCGGATGTTCGTGTGCGCGGAGTGCGGCCAGCGCTACGACCGCCCCGGCTACTGCGCCGCGGAGGGCAAGCCGCTCGTGGCCAGCGACGACCCGCTGCTCGGGACGGACATCGGCCGCTACCGCGTCGCGTCGGTGATCGGCGAGGGCGGCATGGGCCGCGTCTACCGCGCCGTGCAGCCGATGATCGGCAGCCGCGTCGCGATCAAGGTCCTGTCCGACCAGTGCGCGCGCAACCCCGAGCTGCTCGAGCGGTTCTTCTCCGAGGCGCGCGCCGTCAACATGATCCGCCACGAGAACATCGTGAGCGTGATCGACCTGTCGCGCCTCGAGGACGGCCGGCCGTTCATCGTGATGGAGTTCGTCGAGGGCAAGACCCTCGCCGAGCTGATCCGTGCCCGGCGAGGGTCCGGAGGAGCCGGCGGCGGAGGACCCGAGCCGTCGGATGATCATGCCCCTCTGGGCGGGGTGGTTCAGGTGATGGGCGAGGTGCTGTCCGCGCTCGCCGCCGCGCACGCGATCGGCATCGTGCACCGCGACCTCAAGCCCGACAACGTGCTCGTCACCGCCGAGGGCCACGCGAAGGTGCTCGACTTCGGCATCGCGAAGCTCGCGCCCGGCCTCTCGCACCTGTCGCCGCGCACGCGCACCGGCGCGCTGCTCGGTACGCCGTCGTACATGGCGCCCGAGCAGATCAGCGGCGGCGGCCGCATCGATCCGCGCACCGACGTGTACGCGGCCGGCGTCGTGCTGTTCGAGGCCGTCACCGGGCGCGTGCCGTTCCAGAGCGAGACGCTGTTCGACCTCATGCGCGAGCACCTCGAGACGGCACCGCCGCCGCCGTCGAAGCTGCGCCGCGAGCTGCCGGCGTCGATCGAGCAGGTGATCCTGACGGCGCTCGCGAAGCAGCCCGAGCACCGGTTCCAGACGGCGCAGGCGATGGCCTCCGCGCTCAACCACGCCTCGGTCGATCTGCCCGAGGAGCAGTGGCGGGCGCTGTCGGTGCGCGGCGCGCCGATCCCCGGCGGTGCGCGGTCGTCGCTGGCGTCCGGCAAGCTGCGCCGGCCGCCCCCGTCGCGGCCGCCCGAGGATCGGCAACCCGATCGGCAGAACGCGCGCACGGTCCCCGACGATCCGCTGGGCTTCGACGCGACGGCGATCGCCCGCCCGCTCGCGAAGGCGCCGACGACCGCCGGTGCGATCCCGCAGCTGCGCACCGAGCCGAAGCCGAAGAAGCGCACCGCACTCGTCGCGGGCCTCGCCGCCGTCGCGATCGGCGGCGCCGTGACGGCGATCGTCCTCGCGGCGCGGCGCGGCTCCGGTGAATCGATCGCCGTCGCCGACCCGGCGCCACCCTCGGAACCTGCGCCTGATCCGGAACCCGCGCCCGTCGAGCCGACGGTCGTCGTCGAGGTCCCGGCGAAGAACGTCGAGGAAGCCGCGCCGCCGCCCGCACCGCCGGAGAAGCGCGCGTCCGGCGGCAACCCGTCGGTGGTGAACGGCCCGGGCGTCACGCAGGGGCCGAACGTCGGCTCGGCGGCGGGCCTCGCGGGCCAGCCGGTCGTCGCGACGCCGACGCACTTCACGCGCCCGGTCGACTTCGCACCGAAGAGCTTCCACGGGCTCGCGTACCTGCCGAAGGCGTACGCGCTCGCGAAGTCGGTGTGGCCCGACGTCGGGCTCGTCAGCTTCGACCTCAACAACGTCTTCCCCGACGGCCACAGCGACCTGACGCTGCCCGACGGCGAGGCGATCTACCGGTTCCGCTCGCCGTCGCACTCGGCGCGGCCCGCCGGCCTGCCGCGCAACAAGAGCGTCGACGTCGCGTGCTACGTCTGGGTCACGCTGACGGCGACGCAGATCGAGGTCCGCACGCTGGCGACCTCCGCCGACGAGCACTGCAAGGCCCAGCTGCGGCCGTACCCGAAGTGCACGCCCGCGGCGGTGTGGGGCCTCGCGAAGCTGCACAAGGCGAGCCCCGACACCGTGGCCAAGGTGGAGCTCCTGCCCGACGGGACGTGGTGGTTCGATAACCAGGACAGCGAGCGCGCCGGCGTGGCGACTTCGTATCCGGACCAGTGCCCATAGCGATCGGCGTGCGGTACACCTCACGACCGTGAGCAACGCGAAACCGAAGACGGCGATCACGCCGACGCGCGCCGAGAACTACCCGGAGTGGTACCAGCAGGTGATCGACGCCGCAGACCTCGCCGAGAACAGCGAGGTCCGGGGCTGCATGGTGATCAAGCCGTGGGGCTATCGCCTGTGGGAGAACGTGCAGCGCGGCCTCGACGACATGTTCAAGGCGACGGGGCACGAGAACGCGTACTTCCCCCTGTTCATCCCGGTCAGCCTCATGGAGAAGGAGGCGTCGCACGTCGAGGGCTTCGCGAAGGAGTGCGCGGTCGTCACGCACCACCGCCTCGAGGCGCGGAAGGACGACAAGGGCGTCACGAAGCTCGTGCCGGCGGGGCCGCTCGAGGAGCCGCTCGTCGTGCGCCCGACGTCGGAGACGATCATCGGCGAGAGCTTCGCGAAGTGGGTGAAGAGCTATCGCGACCTGCCGCTGCTCATCAACCAGTGGGCGAACGTCGTGCGCTGGGAGATGCGCACGCGCCTGTTCCTGCGCACCGCCGAGTTCCTGTGGCAGGAGGGCCACACGGCGCACGCGACGCAGGCCGAGGCGATCGAGGAGACGATGAAGATGCTCGGCGTCTACGCCGAGTTCGCCGAGAGCTGGATGGCCATCCCGGTGATCCAGGGCGAGAAGACGGCGGGCGAGCGCTTCCCGGGCGCCGTCCAGACGTGGTGCATCGAGGCGATGATGCAGGACCGCAAGGCGCTGCAGGCCGGCACCTCGCACTTCCTCGGGCAGAACTTCGCCAAGGGCTCGAACATCAAGTTCCTCGACGAGAACAACCAGCTCGTGCACGCGTGGACGACGTCGTGGGGCGTGTCGACGCGCCTGATCGGCGCGATGATCATGACCCACGCCGACGACGACGGCATGGTGATGCCGCCCAAGCTCTCGCCGCAGCACGTGGCGATCCTGCCGGTGACGCCGAAGCCGGAGGACCGCGAGCGCGTGATCGCGTCGTGCCGGGAGCTGAAGGCACAGCTCGAGCAGCAGACGTTCGCGGGCGGGCGCGTGCGCGTCATCATCGACGACCGCGACATGCGCGGCGGCGAGAAGAAGTGGCACTGGGTGAAGAAGGGCGTGCCGGTGCGCGTCGAGGTCGGCGCGCGCGACCTCGATCAGGGCACCGTCGCGATCGGCCGCCGCGACGTGCAGCTGCCGAAGGATCAGGCGTTCCCGCAGCGCGCGGCGTTCGTCGAGGGCATCGGCGCGATGCTGCAGTCGATCCACGACAACCTGTTCCAGCGCGCGCTCGCGTTCCGGCAGGAGCACACGCGCACGATCGACTCGAAGGACGAGTTCTACGCGTACTTCACCGAGCCGAAGGCGGACAAGCCCAATTCTCCCACGGCGATCCATGGTGGATTCGTGCTCGCGCACTTCAACGGGGATCCGAAGCTCGAGGCGAAGATCAAGGACGACCTCAAGGTGACGGTGCGCTGCATCCCGCGCACGGCGGTGCGCGACCCGTCGGACCTGGACCCGGGCACGTGCCCCTTCACCGGCGAGCCGAGCAAGCAGCGCGTCGTGTGGGCGAAGTCGTACTGACATGGCGGATGCCCAGCTCCTCTGTCCCGGGTGCGGCGGCGCGCTGACGAGCGCCGGCTACACCGAGCGCTGCAAGGCGTGCGACGGCGCGTGGATCGGCGAGGACGCGCTCGTCGGGATCCTGCAGGAGCGTGCGTCGACGCGCGTGTTCCTGCCCTGGCAGCCGCGCGAGGCGAAGCCCGGTGAGGGCGGCCGCGCGTGCGCCGTGTGCAAGCAGCCGCTGGCGCCGGTCGCCCTCGGCACGATCGCGCTCGACCGCTGCGCCGAGCACGGCGTGTGGTTCGATGCGAAGGAGCTCGCCGCGCTCCTCGCCGAGGCCAAGCAGTTCGCGACCGACCCGCAGGACCGCAACAACGACGGCGTCGTCGACGAGAAGGACGAGCGCGGCTCGTTCCTCGACGCCCTCGCGCGCCTGTTCAAGCGCTGAGCTAACGTTAGCGCGCGTGGACGTACGCGACGGCCGCCGGCAGCGTGCGGTCGCGGGCGCGCGCGAGCTGCGCGGGCGTGGTGTGGAGCCAGCTCGCGAGGTGGTCGCCGCGCGACAGGAAGATGCGGCGGCGGTCGGTGGTCGCGGTGAGCGCGCCGAAGTCGCGCGCGCCGAGGATGCGGTGCGCGCGCAGCCCGACGGCGACGGCGTGGGAGAGTGCGACGAGCGGCAGGCCGAGCGACCACGGCGAGACGCCGACGGCGACGAGCGCAGCGCCTGCGCCGAGGCTCGCGAGCGCGAGCAGGATCGCGCCGGCGCGGGCCTGATGCGCGATCTCGCGGGCGACCTCGAGCCCGGCGGGCGCACTGTCGGCGGTCGCGTCGACCCGGAGGGCGGCGCGCTCGCCGCCCCACAGGACGAGCAGCGCGATGCCCGCGGCGGCGGCGCACACGGCCTCGAACAGCTCGCTCAGGTAAGCGCCCCAGTCGAGACCGGGGCCGTCGCCCGACGTGACGAACGCGAACGTCGCGCAGACGAAGGCGATCGTCAGCGTGACCGGTCCGATCGTGTCGGCCGCCGAGACAGATCTACAGCGCCGCCTCATGACGATCAGTGTAGCGCCGCTCGCGACGAGGGCGAGCGTCATGTCGTCGCAGCGGCCGCGATCCGCGCGAGCGCCGTCCTCAGGCGCTCGGGGATCGGGACGCTGGTGCGCGTGACGCGGTCGACGAAGACGTGCACGAAGTGCCCGTGGGCGGCGGCGCGGTCGTCGGTGTCGTCGAAGATCGCGATCCCGTAGGTCACGGCGCGCGTGCCGAGCCGGTCGACGCGCACCCCGGCGCGCAGCGGCGTCGGGTAGGCGAGCGGTGCGTGATACTCGCACTTGCTCTCGACGACGAGGCCGATCACCGGCGACGCCGCCGGGTCGAGCCCGCCCTCGCGGATCAGGTACAGGTTCGCCGCGCTGTCGAAGTAGCTGTAGTAGACGACGTTGTTGACGTGCCCGTAGATGTCGTTGTCCGACCACCGGGTCGTGATCGGCGTGACGAACGGGTAGTCGGCGAGCGTCGGGCGTGCGGCGGCGGGCATGGTCAGGACCAGTAGGAGACGGCGCCCTCGAACAGCTCGCCGAGGACGGGCGCGGTCATCGGCAGCGGCGCGTTCGCGAGCAGGCGCTGCTGCCCGAGCGTGCCGTCGACGAGCGCGGGGATGTCGGCGCGCGTGTAGCCGACCCCGCCGGTCCCGTTCGGGATCGCGATCTCCCGCATCAGGCGGATGACCTCGGCCGCGAGGTCTTCACCTCCTCCGAGGAGCCGGGCGGCCTCGCGGTGCCGCTCGGGAGCCGCGGCGCCGGTCGCGCGGAACACCGACGGTGCGGCCACGGCGACGGCCATGCCGTGCGGCACGAGCGGTGCGTCGGGGTAGCCGGGCACGCGGAAGTCGCGGACGCCACCGCCGGCGGAGCGAAGCGACGCCTTCCGTACGATGGAGGCGGTGGCGTCGGTAGGACGACCCGTCGTCGGGTCGTGCCCGACACGGCCGGCGATCGCGTAGGCCATCGCGTGCGGGGCGTGGACGCCGGCGTTGCCGAACGCGATGCCGGCGAGCGTGGCGGCCCACATCATCTGCTCGCGCGCCTCGTCGTCGGCGGCATCGGCGACGGCGCGCGCGAGGTAGCGGCCGCACAGCGCGAGCGCCTCGCGGCACCCGATGTCGCTCCACGGGTTCGCGCCCTGGCTCGCCGGGCGGGCCGTCGCCGGCGACGGGGCCGCGCGCCGCGCGTACGGCCGCGCGGTGTACGACTCGAGCGCGTGGCACAGCACGTCCATCCCGCTCGCCGCGACGACCGCCGCCGGCAGCGTGCGCGTCACGCGCGGGTCGACGACGGCCTCCGTCGGCCGCAGCCACGGCGACGCGATGCCCGTCTTCACGTGCAGGGCAGCCCAGTCGAAGATCGCGATGCCGGTGACCTCGCTGCCCGTCCCCGACGTCGTCGGGCACGCGACGTGCGGCGCGAGCGGCCCGGGCACCGGCGCGCCGTCGCCGGCGGGAGCGTTGACGTACGTCCCGAGCGGCGCCGGGTGCGTCGCGTACAGGTTCGCCGCCTTGCACGTGTCGATGACGGATCCGCCGCCGAGCGACACGTAGCCGTCGGGGCGCGCGTCCGCGGCAAACCGCCGCGCCTCCTCGAACGAGCCGTCGGTGGGCTCGATCGCGACGGCGTCGAACACCGCCGCGTCGACGTTGGCATTGCGCAGCGACGCGAGCACCTCGTCGAACCATGGGAGCGCGCGGATCGTGCCATCCGTGAACACCGCCGCGCGCCGGACGCCCAGTGCGCGGGCGCGCACGCCGACCTCCGCGAGGCAGCCCCTCCCGAACGTCACGCGCGAGGCGTCGACCGTGAACGCCGTCTCGAGCCCGGCCGACATCGCCGCGAGGTGCGAGCACGCCACGGGCGCAGCATACGCCTCTCACCTGGTGCTAAGGTCGCGGGCGATGCCGAAGCCGGCTTACAAGCGTGTCCTGCTCAAGATCTCCGGCGAGGCGTTGATGGGGAACATGACGTTCGGGATCAACCCGGAGGTCATCAACCTCGTCGCGACCGAGATCGCTGACACCGCGGCGCTCGGCGTCGAGGTCGCGGTCGTCGTCGGCGCCGGCAACATCTTCCGCGGCGAGTCCGCGAGGGGGATGGACCGCGCGACCGCCGACTACGTCGGCATGCTCGCGACGGTGATGAACGCCGTCTCGCTGCAGGAGGCGATCGAGCGCCGCGGCGTCACGACGCGCGTGCAGTCGGCGATCCCGATGTCGCAGCTCGCCGAGCCGTACATCCGCCGCCGCGCGATCCGCCACCTCGAGAAGGGGCGCGTCGTGATCTTCGGCGCCGGCACCGGCAACCCGTTCTTCACGACGGACACCGCCGCCGCGCTGCGCGCGATGGAGATCAACGCCGAGGTCGTGCTGAAGGCGACGAAGGTCGACGGCATCTACGACCGCGATCCGCGCAAGCACCCCGACGCGCGCCGCTACGAGACCGTGACGTTCAAGGACGCGCTCGCGCAGGACCTCGAGGTGATGGACTCGACGGCGTTCGCGCTGTGCCGCGACAACGACATGAAGATCGTCGTGTTCGACATGCGCGCGCGTGGCAACATCGAGCGCGTGGTGTGCGGCGAGCCCGTCGGTTCGACGGTGGTTCCGGACGCGCAGCAGACGCGCTTCGCCAAGTAATCGATCGATCGATCAGGAGAACGAGGGACCGACATGATCAACGACATCACCAGTGACGCCGAAGAGGGCATGAAGAAGGCCGTCGAGGCCTTCAAGCGCGAGCTCGTGAAGATCCGCACCGGGCGCGCGAACACCTCGATGCTCGACGGCATCCGCGTCGACTACTACGGCACGCCGACGCCGGTGAACCAGGTCGCGACCGTCGCCGTCGTCGACGCGCGCCTCATCACGGTCAAGCCGTGGGAGAAGTCGATGATCCCGGTGATCGACAAGGCGATCCGCGCGTCGGACCTCGGCATCAACCCGGTCGCCGACGCCGAGCTCGTGCGCCTGCCGATCCCGCCGCTCACGCAGGAGCGCCGCCGCGACCTCGCGAAGACCGTCGGCAAGCAGACCGAGGAGGCGCGCGTCGCCGTGCGCGCCGCCCGTCGCGACGCGATGGACATGATCAAGGACGCGGAGAAGGACAAGCAGATCTCCGAGGACGAGCGCAAGCAGGGCGAGAAGAAGATCCAGGACCTGACCGACAAGTACATCGCGACCGTCGACGACATCGCGAAGAACAAAGAGAAGGAGATCATGGAGCTGTAAGGCTCCGTAATCTCAGGGATTGGAAACCGGCGCGGGCGTAGAGAACCGGGTACTATTTCGCCGATGTCCGGAATCCCGGCCGGGGCCGGTTCCCTCCTGGGGAAGCGCCTCGGAAAGTTCGAGATCCTCGCGCTGCTCGCCCTCGGCGGGACCGCGGAGATCTACCTCGCACGGATCGCGGGAGCGGCGGGGTTCGAGAAGTACGTCGTCGTGAAGTGTCTGCACGACCACCTCGCCGACGACGCGGAGTTCGTGAAGATGTTCCTCGACGAGGCGCGTCTCGCCGCGCACCTCGATCACTCGAACATCGTCCAGACGATGGAGCTGGGCGAGTACGAGAACCGCTACTACATGGTGATGGAGTTCCTCGCCGGCCTGTCGCTGGCGATGGTGGTGCGGCGCGCCGGCGAGCGTCTGCCGGGCGGGCGCATCCCGGTGCCGCTCGTCCTCAACATCATCGCGCAGTCGTGCGCGGGCCTGCACTACGCGCACGAGCGCATGACGAACGGCAAGGCGCTCAACATCGTCCACCGCGATATCTCGCCGCAGAACCTGGTCGTCAGCTTCGAGGGTGTCGTGAAGGTCGTCGACTTCGGCATCGCGAAGGCCGAGATGCGCGAGACCCGCACGCGGTCCGGCACGATCAAGGGCAAGTTCGCGTACATGTCGCCCGAGCAGTGCGTGGCGAACAACGTCGATCGCCGCACGGATGTCTTCGCGCTCGGCGTGATCGCGCACGAGCTGCTCACCGGGCGCCGCCTGTTCAAGAAGCCGTCGCCGTACGAGACGTACCAGGCCGTGATCGAGTGCGCCGTCGAGCCGCCGTCGCGCCACAACGTCGAGATCGATCCGGCGCTCGATCCCATCGTGATGCGCGCCGTCGCGAAGGACAAGGAAGGGCGCTACCCGACGGCGGAGGCGTTCGGCGACGCGATCCTCGGGTACCTGCACCACCGCGGCAAGGGCTCGGGCCCGGGTGACGTGGCGCGCTTCTTCGACGGCAACTTCGCGCAGGAGATCGAGGAGCACGGCGCGCGCATGCGCGAGCTGATCTCGGGGCGGGGCGAGGTCGCGATCGACGCCTCGAACCAGTGGTCCGACGAGGAGGACAAGCGCCGCAACGAGACCGTCGACATCGGCCCGCAGGACCTGGCGAAGGGCGCGAGCCACGGCGACGAGAAGTCGCTGACGATCAACGGCGACGACCTGCTCGAGGTCGAGCGCCCGAGCGTCGACGGCCTGTCGGACGTCATCGACGACCTGGCGGCGCCCGTCGACAGCGACGACGACCTGCCGAACGAGCGCACGCGCATCGAGGCGAACCCGCTCGAGCTCGACGACCTGCTCCCGCCGAGCGCCGCGCCGTCGCCGCCGCCGGCGAGCACGCGGCCGCAGACGCCGCTGCCGGCGCTCGTGCCGACGGTGCTCGCGACGAACAACACGCCGCCCCCGCAGGTCATCCGCCCGGCGCCGGGCTCGCAGCCGACGCGCATGCCGCCGTCGGGGCCGCTGGCGCTGCCGACGCCGCAGCCACAGCAGCCGCAGCAGTCGGGCAAGTTCCCCGACCTCGCGAACCTCGCGACGATGATCGCCGAGGAGGACAACGATCCGGCGCCGGATCACGCGCGCACCGAGATCGGCGCGGAGCACGTGAACCCGGGGCACGGCGCGGGCGTCGATCCGCACGCGCGCACGAGCATGGACATGTCGCCGCCCCTGCTCGGCGGGAACGGGCGCCCGACGCCGCCGCCGCGCCCGGCCACGCCGTCGTCGCGCGCACCGACGGTGCAGCCCAACGGGCCGAACGGGCAAGCCCCGAGCGCGATCGCGGCGATGCACGCGCACGCCCATCCGCAGGCGCCCGTGGCACCGCTCGGCACGCCGCAGGCGATGCCGGCGCAGCTGGCGCCGAACATGCCGACGCAGGCACTCGGGCTGAACGGCCCGAACGGGCCGGTCGCGCGCCCGACACCGCCGGGGCCGCCGGGCCCGCTGCCGCCGGGGATGCAGCCGATGCAGCCGCTCCCTCCGCCGCCGCCGCAGGTCCAGAACGGGCCGTTCGGCTACCCGGTCGTGAACAAGGAGATGAGCCAGCAGATGCGCCAGGGCGCGACGGTCTACCCGAGCACCGCGGACTCCGCGCGCGCCGCCGACATGGCGTCGCCCGTCGGCAACCAGTATCAGGGCAACGTCGACTGGGCGGCCGCGGCCGCCACCCCCGCGAAGGCGCTCCCCGGGTGGAAGCTCGCGGCGCTCTTCATCGGCGCGATCGGCGGTGCGCTGCTGCTCACCCTGATCATCGCCGCGATCCTTCGCTGAGCCGCTAGTTGCGGACGAGGCCGAGCAGCTTCGACATCGTCTTCTCGTCGGCGGGCGGGAAGTCGTAGTCGAGGAACTCGCGCGACGTGACCCAGCGCAGGTCGGCGACCGTCGCGGGGTACGGGCGCGCCTCGGCGGGGAGCGTGCACTTGTACATCGTCAAGTGCACCTGGTAGCTCGTGTAGTCGTGGAGGTGCTCGCCGAGCTTGGCGCCGACCTCGACGGTGACGCCGATGCGGCCCTCGACCTCGCGCTGGAGCGCCGCCGTCTCGCTCTCGTCGGGCTCGACGCGGCCTCCGGGGAACTCCCATAGGAGCGGGAGGGTGGCGTTGCTGTTGCGCTGGGTGATGAGGTAGCGGCCGTTATCCTCGATAACGGCGGCCACCACGCGGATCACCTCTTTCGCCATCGCCGCGATTATCGATGCTTTCCGCCCGATTGCAACGTCAGACGTCGACGGGAGGAGTATGCTGCGCCGCCCATGGCCATCCGGTTCGTCGAGATCAAGGCGGCAGATTCGAGCGAGGCCCTGAACACCGAGTGGGTCGTGCTCGAGAACGATGGCAAGGCACCGTTCAGCACGCGCGGCTGCGGTGTGACCGTCGGCCGGCGCGGCTCCGCGAAGAAGTCGTTGCTCGGGATCATCGATCCCGGCTTCGTGCTCCAGCCCGGCCAGCGCATGCGCATGTGCACCGGGAGCCCTGGCACCGAGAAGCACGGTGCGGCGCCCGAGGAGACGGACGAGCTCAAGAACTACTTCCTGTTCTTGCCGAAGCCGTACGTGAACCCGGGAGTCGTGCTGACACTCGTCCTGCGCGGCTTGCCCGTGTCGAAGGCCGAGTTCGACCCGGCTGCGTCGAACGGCGTCGCCGCGGCGCCTGCGCCGAAGAAGTAGCCACCCGGCCGGCGTCGGCGCTCAGGATGCCGGAGGCTTCTTCCGTGCGGCATCACTCCAGCGCCGGAGCTCGCTCAGGCGCAGACGGTAGCGGGCGACGTTGCCCTCGTGCAGCCCGGCGAGCTCGCTGATCGCCATCGCGACGAACTCGTCCAGATCTTGGGGTGCGACGATCGGCGTCGCGAGCTCGCGGATCCGTGCGTCGTCGATCGGCGCATCATCACGGACGATCGCGCCGACGACCTCGGTGAGCTGCTCGCGGTTGCGCAGCCGCAGAGGATCGGGCTGGGGCAGCGCATCGCGGACGACCGTGTAGCGCTGGCACGATCGCTCGTACGCCCAGCTGAACACGTCGCGGAGCAGCTCGACGCGCTGGAGCTCGTAGACACCGAGCAGACCGTCGATGTAGTCGCGCTCGGGGACGTCGACGAACGAGAGCGGCGCGAGGTTGTGCTTGATGAACGGAATGTTCGCCGCCAGACGTGACACCCGCTTGTTCACGTCCTCGAACGGCTGCAGGTACCGCAGGTGAACCATCACCCAGAATGCCTGCTCGAAGGGATCCTCGATCGCTGACGCCTTTGCGAGCAGCTGATCGAACAGCTCCTCCAGCTGCTGCGGGATCGCGAGCGGCTGGTAGACCGTTCCGGAGATCCCGACCTCGATCTTGCGGAGTCGACCTGCGGCCGACGGATCGGCCAGCAGATTGTCGGCGAGCAGCGCGTGGAGATTGCAGACCGTGTAGCGGTTGAACCGAACCTCCTCGACGTCTTCGACCAGCATCTCGATCGCGGCCTTGTGGTTGAGGATCATCTGCGCTTCGCGCTGGTCCTTTCCGGGCGCCCGCCGGCCGAGCTCGATCAGGTTCTGCGTGTCGAGTCGCGTGTACGTGTTGCCTTCGAGACGACTCGAAGCCCAGGACAGGTCGACGAGGAGCCGGCTGAGGATCTGGCGTGCATACGTCCCGGCCGGCCGCTCACCGCCGGGCGCGCGCCCGAGCTCGTGCAGGCGCCCGCGTGTCGCCGCATCGAGGTAGAAGTCGCGGTTGGGGCGATAGCCGTCGAGAAAGGCCGTGACGTATCCGACGGGTGTTCGTTGGATCAAAGGGCGCCGGACCAGGCCCCGGACCTCTTGTCCGGCCAACGACGCTGTCAGTTCCTCGGGCCGTACTTCGGCAACGACCGCGGCATAGCGGCGCTGACGCGCGCGGCCGATGGCACGAAGACGCCCCATCGACACGAGCTTGGCGAGTCGTCGCTGCAGGGTGCGGCGAGGAACGTCGAACGCCGCTTCGAGCTGCTCGATCGTCAGCCCACCGGGATGAGCCTCGATCGTGCGGATGACCTCCTCGGTCACGTTCGGATCGATCCGGCGAGCCACCACCCTATTCTGGCGCGATTCCAAGCAAATCGCGCCAATGTTTATCCAATAAACATAACCACCTACGGGTTTCGTGGCGCGATTCCTGAAATCGCGCCAGAAAGTGGCGCGATTCCAACGTCACGTCAGGCGAGGCGGGCGTCGTGGGCGGCGAGGGTGGTGAGGTCGGGGAGCTGGGCGGCGGGGCGGCCGTCGAGGAAGGCGCGCGTGGCGGGGTCGACGCGGGCGGCGGGGCACTTGTGCGTGACGAGCTCGACGATGGAGCGGGCGCGGGCGTCGTCGTCGGTGGTGGCGGCGACGCCGGTGACGCGCGTCCACGGCAGGATGCGGACGGTGGAGCCGGCCGTCGATACGACGTCGACGAACGTCGCGGACGCGTAGTCGGCGGGCATGCGGCGGGCGACGACGCCGACGACGTCGCGCCACAGGACGAGCACGGAGGTGCGGTCCTCGCGGCGTGCGTCGAGGCCGCCGCCGGTCAGCTCGACGGTGAGCGTCGCGTACGCGAGGACGCCGGCGCAGCCGACCGGGATCGGGACCGAGGTGGCGCCGCGCGGCATCGTCGGGCCGGTCGTGCGCTCCGGCACCGGCGCCGGTGGCACGGTCGGAGCGCGCACCGGCGCCGTCGGAGCGCGCACCGGCATCGGCGTGTACGCCACGCGCGCGGGCGGCAGCGGCTCGGCGAGGTCGTCGGTGCCGTGGCCGACCGCGAGGTACAGCGCGAACAGGCCGGCGACGGTGCCGGCGAGGAACGCGAGCGGCCCGAAGGTGCGCGCGATGCTCACGCCGAGGAGCGCGTTGCTCGCCGGCTCGGGTCCGAACAGGTACGCGGCGGAGCCGCCGGCGAGGAACACGAGCACGCCGAGCAGGTAGCCGATGCGCGTGAGCACCTCCGGCGCCGCGCCGGTGAGGATGCGCGTGCCGGCCTGGAACGCGACGAGGCCGCCGTACGCGAGCGCGCTCCAGAACGCGATGCTCGCGAGCGTCGGGTACGTGCCGCCGATGCCGTTCTTCTTCGTCATCGCGACGGTCACGCACGCGCCACCGTCCTCGCACAGCCGCAGCGCGCGCAGGTCGATGAACAGCTTCACGCCGGGCGCGCGGAGCTCGAACCAGTCGAGGACGAGCGCGCCGAGCGCCAGGAGCAACAGCGATCCGCCGCCGAGGAGCAGCAGGCGGAGTCGGTCCCGTCCCATCTCGACCAGCCTAGCACCGCGGGCTACCTGGGCGGCGGCGGCGGTGGTGCGACATCGACGCGGACCGGGCCTACATCGAGCGTCTTGCCCGCCTCGAGCACGAGGCCGCGCTTGATCGTCGGCGGCCCACCGGGGTTGAGCACGGCGAGGGCGACCTTGCCGGCCTTGTGCTCGACGCGGAACTTCCCGTCGGGGCCGCTCATCGGCGGCGGGCCGCTGATGCTGATGCGGACCATGCCGTCGGGCGCGTCGTCGACGACCGTCAGGCCCAGGTTCGCGACGGGCACGCCCGCGCCGTCGACGAGCGTGCCGACGACGTACGCGTTCGCGGTCAGCACGATCTCGACCGTCGCCGCCCGATCCGGATCGACGGTGACGTCGGCCTCGCCGTTGCCGTCGGCGGACTTCACGGTCACGTGGTACTTGCCGGGATCGACGCGGCCGAGCGCGAACTCGCCGTCGGTGAAGTTGCGCTGCGCGTGCGTCGGGCCGTCGACCTCGACGCTGAACAGCGCCGGCTTGCCCTTGGGCCCGACGACGGTGCCCGACAGGGACGTCACGCCGAGCGCCTTGATGTTCACCGTCGCATCGGGGGTGACGTCGTTCGCGCGCCCGCGCAGCTTGCCGGCCCTGGCCTCGGCGATGACCTCGAACTTCGTGTGCGGCAGGCCGCCGATCGCGAAGCGGCCCAGCGCGTCGGTGAGCGCCGGCGGGAAGTCGCCGCCGTCGAGCGCACCGCCCGGCCCGTCGTCGGAGGAGGTCGCGACGACCATCATCGTGCGGCTGCCCTCGCCGTCGGGGCCGGCGCCGTCCGCGCCGCGCATCCCCTCGACCATGTCGTGCAGCTCCTGGTGCACCGACACCCACGCGTCGGCGATCGGCGCGCCGCCCGCGTCGGTGACGACGCCCTTGATCGTGCCGTTCGGGCGATCGACGCCGAGCTCGACGCCCGTCTTCTTCTCGGCCGGGCCGAGCTTCACCACCGGCGGCTTGTTGCGCAGGCGCATCGGCCTGCCGCGATCGAGCGCCGCGAGCCGGTACGTGCCGGGGGCGACGCCGCGCAGCTCGAACGCGCCGCTCGCGCCGGTGAGGCCCTGCACGCCGCTCGTGATGCGCCCGTTCACGATCATCGTGCGCTCGTTGCCGCCGGCGGGGTTCGCCGCGACGGTGACGCCGGCGACCGGCTTGCCCTCGCCGTCGACGACGCGCCCCGCGATCGAGCCGCCGGGCGCGAGCTTCACGACGACCTCCGGCATGCCGGGGCGCACGTCGACCGCGGCCTCGCCGCGCTCGCCGCTGTCGTTGCTGCGCGCCGACACCGTGCCCTTCATCGGCATCAGCGGGCCGATCGTGAACTCGCCGCTGCCGTCCGTCACCGCCGGCGCGACGAGCGCGATCAGGCCCATCTGCATCATGCCCTCGAGTCGCTCGGGATCGAACGTGACCTCCGCGACCTGGCGCGGCTCGACGTGGCCCTTCAGGCGCACGCCCGTCTGCACGCGCACGATCACGCCGTCGATGTCGGCGTCCTTGAGCTCGATCGCGGCGCCGGGCCGCGCGTGCACGTGCGTGTCGCCGTGCGCGTTGAGCTCGTACTTGCCCGGCGGCAGGCCCGTCAGCTCGAACGCGCCGTTCGCGTCGGACTTCGCGTCGGTGCTGCCGCCGCCGCCGTCGCCGAACGCCATCAGGCGCGCACCCGCGACGGGCGCGTCCTTCTCGTCGACGACCTTGCCGCGCACCACCGGCCCGACGCCGATCAGGATCTCGACGTCCGTCACGTTCTCGGCGACGCCGAGGCCGACGATCGTCGGCGACTTCGTGTGGCGGCGGTCCTCGCGCGCGTCGAGGTCGTACGCGCCGGGGCGCAGGCCGGTCAGGCGGAACTTGCCGTCGGGGCCGGCCGTCGCCATGCGGCCGCCGCCCTCGGCGAGCATCATCTGGCCGGCGTCGCGCCGCGCCGACACGATCGCGCCGGGCACCGGCTGCTTCGTCCTGTCGTCGCGCACGATGCCCTCGATCACGCCGCCGGGGACGAGCGCGAAGTCGGCGGTCGCGCCGCTCGCTCCGACCTCGACGTAGCGCGTCTGCGGCGCGTAGTCGGCGCTGCGCGCGGCGACGAGCAGGTGGCCCTCGGCGACGGTCATCGCGTACTTGCCGTCGGCGCCGGTCGTCGTCGACGCGACCGCGGCGCCCGGGCGGATCTGCGCGTCGAGCGCGGCGGCGTCGATGCGCGCACCGGCGACGGCGCCGCCGCTGACGTCGGTGACGGTGCCCGACAGCGTGCGCCCGCCGGCGCGCAGCACGAGCGCGACCTTCGTCTGCTGCCCGGCGACGAGCTTCTGCTCGCGCACGCCCGCGGGCAGGCGATCCGGCGCCGACGCGCTGACCTCGCACTCGCCGGGCTCGAGCCGCTCGGCGCGCGCGACGCCGTCGGCGCCGGTGCGCACGAGGATCACCTCACCCTCGTCGGGAGCGATGCGCACCGCCGCGTTCGCGATCGGGCTCGCGCCGTCGGTGACGGTCACCTCGAGGCTCGCCGGCGCCTGCGTGCCGGGCGCGGGCTTCTTGGGACTGCCCGCCGCCGCGACGGTCGCGCCCGCGCCCTGCGGCGTCGCACCCGCGCTCGCCGTCGCAGGATCCTCCTCGCTCGATCGACTGCGCTTCCACCAGAACACACCGCCGCCGACGACGGCGATCGCCAGCACGATCCACAACGCGCGTTGCCTCATCAGGCCTCTCTCTCTTGCGCGCGCCTAACCTCGTGCGCGGATCACGCATTCCCGCGCGCGATCCAAATCGGGAACGCTACGCGATCTCCCACGTGTGGCCCCACAGCGCCGCGCCGCCGTCGAGGCGCAGCGTCGTGCCGGTGATGAACTGCGCCGCCGGCGACGCGAGGAACACGATCGACGCCGCGACTTCCTCACACGTGCCCGCGCGCTTGAGGGGCGTCTCGGCGATGCCGCGCTCGAGGAGCTGCGGCGGATACTGCGCCGTCCCCGACGAGCGGATGATGCCGGGCGCGACGGAGTTGACGAGGATCCCGAACTGCGCCCACTCGACGGCGAGCGTCATCGTCATGTTCTCGACGCCGGCGCGCGCCGCGCCCGTGTGCACCATCCCCGGGAAGCCGCGGTAGATGTTCGCGATCACGTTCACGATGCGCCCGCCCTTGTGCGGGATCATCCACTGGTTCGCGACCTCGCGGCAGAGGTGGAACGTACCGACGAGGTTGTTCTTCACGACGGCGAGGAAGCCGTTCGGCGAGATGTGCTGCGCCGGCGACGGGAACTGACCGCCGGCGTTGTTGATGAGGATGTCGACGCGCCCGAGCGTCTCGATCGTCGCGCGCACGAACGCCTCGACCTGCGCCGGCTCGCGGATGTCGCACGGCTGCACGTGCAGCTGCTTCGCGGGGTCGTCGCCGCGCGCCTCGATCGCCGCCGCGAGCTCCGTGCGCGCCGCCGCGAGCTTGTCGGCGTTGCGGCCGCAGATCGCGATCGCCGCGCCGCAGCGGATCATCTCGAGCGCGGTCGCCATCCCGATGCCGGTGGCGCCGCCGGTGATGATCGCCACGCGCTCGCGCAGCATCCCCGGGGCGAAGACCCGCTGACTGTCGATCGAGGGTGTCTCCATGCGCTGCGGCGCGAGCGTATGCCCATTCCCGTGCGCACTTCGCGCACCGAAGCGCCGAATCTCGCCGCCTATTCCAGACGGGATCCGATCACTTAGCCGGGGACAACCGGCGGGGAACACCGTCCCCAAGCTGGTGAGGGTGCCCCCCGATCCCCACATGTGGGTGGCCACTGTCCCAGCCACCAAACGCCAGCTTGTACGATCGGTTGGCCGCGGTACATCGCTTGCACTACTGTGGCTCGTGGCCGGGACCACAGGCTTGGGAGGGGTGCGCCCCTCCTCGGATTCGTCCGTCGCGAGACGGTCGGCAGGACGCTACGTCCTGGGCGACCTCCTCGGACGGGGTGGTATGGCCGAGGTGTTCTCGGGCCACTCGCTGGGCGATCACGGGTTTCAGAAGCCGGTCGCCATCAAGCGCCTCCTGCCCGAGCTGGCGAGCGACCAGGTGTTCGTCGCCCGGCTGATCGACGAGGCGAAGCTGCTCGTCGGCATGCAGCACGGCAACATCGTGAGCGTCCTCGACCTCGCGCGCGACGGCGACGACGTCTTCCTCGTGATGGAGTTCGTCGACGGCCCGAGCCTCCGCCAGCTGCTCAAGTCGCGCGGGTCGCGCGGGCTGTCGCTCGGCACGGCGACGTACATCGTGCAGGCCGCGGCCGCCGGCCTCGAGTTCGCGCACGCGCGCCCCGGCGGCGCCATCATCCACGCCGACATCAGCCCGTCGAACCTCCTCCTGACGACGTCGGGCGAGGTCCGCGTCGCCGACTTCGGGATCGCGCGCCGCGAGGGCGGCGGCTACGGCGTCGTCGAGGGCAAGTGGGCGTACATGGCGCCCGAGCAGGCGCGCGGCGAGCCGCTGACGCCGCGCAGCGACGTGTTCGCGCTCGGCGTCGTGCTGTACGAGCTGATCTGCGGCGCGCACCCGTTCGGCCGCACGGTCACGCACGAGGAGCGCGACAGCGAGCCGATGCGCGTGATCCCGCCGCGCGTCGTCAAGCCGTCGATCCCCGCCGGCATCGATCGGCTCGTGATGCGCGCGCTCGCCCACGACCCGCGCGACCGCTACGCGCGGATGCAGCAGCTGATCGACGCGATCGTCGAGGAGCGCTTCGCGAACCAGTGGCGCGAGGGCGCCTCGGACCTCGCGCAGGCGATCCGCGAGTGCACGCCCGGCGCCGCGGCGCAGCACCAGCCGCGCACGATGGTCACCGATCGCCCGGTGACGATCATGACGCGCTCGCTCCTGCGCGAGCTCACGCCGGCCCGCCGCTCGTCGATGCCCGGCATGGGCGGCCACCTGCGGGCCGACGCCGAGGGCACGCCGCCGCCCGAGCCGTCGCAGTCGTTCGCCGCCGAGCAGCCGTCGCAGTCGTACTCGCAGTCGCAGTCGCAGTCCGCCCCCGCGGCGCCGGATCAGCACGCGTTGGCCGCGGAGATCATGCGGGCCGCGGCGCTCATGGAGATCCCCGCGGCGTTCCGCGCCGACGGCACGCCGATCCCGCCGTTCCGCTTCGGCGCCGACCGCGCAAACGACCAGGACCTGTCGCACGTCGTCGGCGGGCACACGATGACCGGGACCGCCGCGGCCCCGTCGCCGGACGTCGACGCGCGCAGCGGACGCACCTGGACGATCGGCATCCTCGCGGCGGCCGCGCTGATCGGCGTCGTCGCGGCGGTCGCGATCAAGAGCAACGGCAAGCGCGAGGACGCCGCGGCCGCACCGGCCGCACCGGCGGTGAGCGTGCCGTCGCCGACGAAGGTGGCGGTCAAGGAAGCGCAGCCCGAGCTGGCGCCGCCCGACGAGCGCGAGCCCGAGGACACCCACCGCGCGGCGCCGCCTCCGGTGATCGCCGAGAAGCAGCCCGAGGTCGCGCCGGACAAGCAGCCGGAGGTCAAGCAGTCGGAGGTCAAGCAGCCCGAGATCAAGCAGCCGGAGGTCAAGCAGCCCGAGGTCAAGCCCGAGGTCAAGCCGGTCGCACCGCCGCCGCGTCCGTCGACGCGTCCGGCCGCGACCCCGACGCCCCCGGCCGCGCCGGCGCCGTCGTCGAAGGAAGTCGGCTACGTCCGCATCACCACGTACCCGTGGGGCTGGGCGAGCTCCGGCGGCCAGCGCGTCGAGACGGCCGCGGGCAAGTTGACGCTCCCCGTCGGCCGGCACACCATCCAGATCAAGTGTGGACCCGAGTGCTCCGTGCCGCGCTCCCAGACGCGGGTCGTCAACGTGAAGGCGAACCTGACCGAGGTCATCCGGATCACGTGGGACGAGGAGGACGAATGATCCGTCGTCGCCCAACGACCATCTCCGTCCTCCTCATCGCCCTCATCGTCACCCCACAGATCGCCGCCGCCGACTCCGGCAAGAACGACGACACCGACCAGGTCGTGCTCGTCAACGCCGCGTCCAAGGTCGGCGCGCAGGCGCCGGTCGCCAAGATCAAGCGCGTGTTCGACGCGAAGGGCATGCTGCTCGACGTGCCGGGCCCCGTCGACGGGATGCTCGACGGGCGCAACCTGCAGGTCCAGGACATGGACGCGCTGCGCGTCGCCTACGTCAACCAGGAGTTCGACAAGGCGCTCAGGCTCGTCGAGGCGAACGAGACGCGCATCCTCGACAGCATCGCCGCCGGCGACGCGCTCCCCGCGCTCACCGAGCTCAGCCAGTGGCGCGGCCTGATCGCGGCCGCGACCGACAAGCCCGACGAGGCCGTGCAGTGGTTCCGCGTCGCGCTGCGCTTCGATCCGGCGTGGATGCTCGACAAGAAGCTCGCCGCGCCGAGCATCAACCGCCTCATCAAGAAGGCGAAGAAGGAGGACGACCAGAGCGGCCGCCTCAAGGTCGACGCCGATCCCGACAACGCGACGGTGCAGATCGACGGCGGCAAGCCGCAGGGGGTGACCGACAAGATCCCGCTGCCGGCGGGCCGCCACCTCGTCGTCGTGTCGGCCGAAGGGCGGACCACGTACGCCGACTTCATCGAGATCGAGGCGAACAAGGTCGCGCGCCTGCCGATCACGCTCGAGAAGGAGAGCCCGACGGATCGCGCCGCGAAGGCGGTCAACAAGTCGATCTCGGCGCCGTCGGGCGAGGACCGGCTGAAGAAGACGCGCGGCCTCAGCAAGGTGCTCGGCGGCGCGAAGCTCTACGTGTTCGTCGAGGACGGCAGCGACGAGCGGGTCACGCTGCGCGTGTACGACATCGGCTCGAAGCGCGTGTCGCGGCCGTTCGAGATCGACATCAACTCGTCGATGACCGAGATCCAGAGCAAGGTGATGACCGCGCTGCGCGAGCCGATGCTCGAGCCGAACCAGACGCTCATCATCGACAAGCTGCGCCCGCGCCAGTGGTACGAGCGGTGGTACGTGTGGGTCGGTGTCGCCGCCCTCGCCGGCGGCGGTGCGCTCGGCTACCATGTCCTGACGCGCGAACCGACGTCGGTTCGCCTGTAGGGAGAGGCGCATGTCGCTCGACTACAAGCTCGTGTCCGCATGCCTCGTCGCCGCCTCGGCGTGCGCCGACCCCGCGGTCGAGGTCGTCCTCAGCGGCGAGCGCCCCGGCAACCTCAACACGGCGTGCGCCGACGCCGTCAGCATGCGCGTGTTCGGCACGAACTACGCGAGCGACAAGAACGACTTCCGGTACTCGTGCCGCGAGCTGCCGAGCTCCCTCGCGACGGCCGCCGACATCAAGCGGGCGATCACCGGGCTGTTCGACATCGAGATCCCGCGCTCGGGCCTGGGCGGCGTGCAGCTCGAGGCGATGACGGGCGGCTGCCCGATCGGCCTGCCGGCGGACCTGCGCTCGGCGGAGATCATGTTCACCGCGAGCGCGCGCTACCGCGGCGACGGCTCGATCAACCTGCCGATCATCCCGATCGCGAGCTGCGAGAGCAAGACGCACACCGCGCGCGCGATCGACATCTTCAAGCTGACGGCGACGAAGGACTGCGCGCAGGCCGTGTTCCCCGACGGCGCGGCCAGCATCTCGTTCGGCCAGCTCGCGCCGACGCTGTTCGACGGCACGATGCTGTGGTCGAGCTTCTTCGACTCGACGCCGTGGGCCGGCGGCGTCGGCTCGGGCCCGGGCCTGTACAACGTCGGCGACGTCGTCTCGTGCATGGCCGCCGACGTCGGCAACAACACCACGTGGAGCGTGTCGTGCGTCGAGGTCGGCCCGACGGTGCCGCGCGTGTGCGCGACCGGCTCGGAGATCGAGGTCGGCGTCGCGGACATGACGCCGGTGTTCAACTCGATCGCATCGGTGAGTCGCTACCGGAGCTTCGTCGTCGGGTCGGTGTGGACCGGCGCGGGCGCCGCGCGCACGCCGGCGTCGGGCGTCGTCGTCGAGACGGACCCCAAGCACAGCGAAGTGTTCTACGTCGAGCCGGGCGCGGGCAACACGCTCACCGTGCTGAGCGGCGCGACGTCGACGAGCGACAAGGGCATGTTCGTGCTGTTCATGGACAGCGTCATGAAGGTGAAGGTGAAGAGTGCGCGCGCCGAGCGCGAGGTCACGATGGGGGCCGACGTGCGGTTCCCGGGAGTTGCGCTGATCCAGCTGCAGTAACCGCAGCCGCTGCCACTTCTGCAGCATTGTTGCGGAAGATTGCGGCCGTTTCGCGGACATGGCCGTGGTCCACCGTTTGCTGCATCTTCGAGGAGCATGAGGAACCTAGGTTTTGCCCTCGCCCTGTGCCTCGCCGCCGCCGGCTGCAAGTCGAACGACGCGAGTCAACCGTCCACCTCGTCGTCCGCCGCGGGCGAGTCCGCCTCCGGGGACTCGACCAGCAGCAACGGCGCCTCGAAGAACCGCACCGGCAAGATCGACCTGCCGCAGGTGCGCCCGCGCGCCGAGGTCGCGTCGCCCGAGGCGCCGCCCACCGAGGGCCGCCGCGGCCAGGGTCCGCGCGATCCCGCGCGCTGGGAGGCGCGCCAGAAGGAGCGCATGGCCGAGATGGACACCGACCAGGACGGCAAGGTCTCCGACGAGGAGCGCGCCGCCGCCCGCAAGCTCCGCATGGAAGAGCGGATGACGCGCCTCGACACCAACGGTGACGGCAAGCTCACGCGGGAGGAGCTCGCCAACTCGCGCTTCCGCCGCATCGACTTCGACGCCGCCGACACGAACAAGGACGGCTCGCTCTCGCTCGACGAGCTCGAGAAGGCGGCCGCCAACAGCATGCGCAGCGGCGGCTGGCGTCGCCGCGGTGAAGGCGCACCTCCGGCGGCGCCCGGCGATCCCGCGGCGCCGTAGCGAACGGCGGAGCGCCGCGCTAGCGTTGCGCAATGCGCACGACGGCGGCGGTGTTGCTGATCCTGACGAGCACCGCGGGCGCGCAACCCGGCGCGTTCTGCGAGCTGACGCCGTGTCTGCCCGGGCCGATCGCGCGGCGCACGCTCGCGAAGGACGAGCCCCACCACGGTGTGGTGTGCAAGAAGGGGCGGGACCTCGGCACCGACGCGGCCGCGCGCGTGGCGTTCTGCACGACCGCTGCGACCGCCGACGTCGACGGGATCCCCGTCGCCGCGGGCGCGTACACGCTGTTCCACCCGAACGGGCGCGTCTACCAGACGCACACGCGCGCGAAGGTCGAGCGCGCGACCGGCGACGGCACGAAGGTCGCGTGCGGGCCGGACCTGATCGCGCTGACGGACAAGGGCGCGCTCGTCTACTGCAAGCTCGCGGCGCCGCGCGCGGGCTCGCCGAAGGCGCGCGTCGGCGAGGGCATCCGGTTCCACGACAACGGCGCGCTCGAGCTGCTCACGCTCGACGAGGCCGCGAAGCTCGACGGCATCCCGCTCGCGCCCGGCGCGACGGTGTACTTCGACGCGAGCGGCAAGCTCTCCGGTGCCCACACGAGCGATCCGATCACGGTGCGCGGCCTGTCGATCCGCTTCGAGCTGACCGTGCATTCGGGCGGCGCGCTCGCCGAGGCCGAGCTCGCGGCGCCGGCGAAGCTCCACGGCCACGCGTTCCCCGCCGGGGCGAAGCTCGCGTTCCGCGCCGACGGGACGCTCGAGCGCGCGCAGCACGTCGCGCGCCGCGGGTTCCTGCCGCACGGCGAGGAATGGACCGATACGCTCCACCTCGTGTTCGACCCCGCCGGCAAGATCACGAGCTCGACGACGCAGCACTGGCAGTCCCGGACTCCGGAGAAGCCGTAGCGATCGATCCGGCCGTAGTAAGGTCTCGCCGTGCGCATCCTCCTCGCGATCGGCGTCGTGCTCGCCGTGCTCGGGCTCGTGGTCACGTTCGCCGGCAACACGGGCTCCGAGATCTCGGTACCCGCGATCGTCGTCGGCGGCATGCTGTTCGTCGTCGGCGGCACGATGGCGATGAGCGCGTTCCGGATCGAGTCCGCGCTGCGCCGGCAGGCCGCCGCCGTCGCCGAGCTCGCGACGCGCGGCGTGCGCCGGATCGGTCGCGTGCGCGAGGTCGTCTCGAGCGGCGTCATGCAGCCCGACGGCGCGCAGCTGGTGGTGCGCATCGAGCTCGAGGGCGGCGAGCTCGTCACGTGTCACCTCGTCGAGGACAGCGAGCAGGCACGCGCCCGCATCGGCAACGAGATCACCGTGATCGAGCATCCGGATGACCCGCAACTGCGCGCGATCGATGGCTATCTGCCCAACGGGCGGCGCCGGGTTTGATATAGCTCATCGCGATGCCCGTCGCCCCCCTGCTGACGAAAGCCGAAGAGACCGACTTCCACGAGACGTCGCGCCACAGCGACGTGATCGCGTTCTGCAAGGCGCTCGCCGAGGAGTCCAAGCTCGTGCAGCTCGGCTCGATCGGCAAGAGCGGCGAGGGCCAGGACATGATCACGATGGTGATCTCCGGCGACAAGTGCTTCACGCCGGAGCGCGCCGAGGAGCAGGGCAAGGTCGTCGTGATGGTCGAGGCGAACATCCACGCCGGCGAGGTCGAGGGCAAGGAGATGATCCTCGCGCTCGCGCGCGACCTCGTGCGCGGTCAGCTCGGCAAGGTCGGCAAGCGCATCCTCGAGCGCGTGTGCCTGGTCGTGATCCCGAACTTCAACCCCGACGGCAACGACCGCATCAGCCCGAAGAACCGCGCGCTCGACCTCGCGAACCTCGAGGGGCAGGTCAACCCGCCGGGCGGCGTCGGCACGCGCTACACTGGCGAGGGCTGGAACCTCAATCGCGACAACATGAAGCAGGAGGCGCCCGAGACGCGCAACCTCGCGGCCTACCACCAGCTGTGGTGGCCGCACATGTTCATCGACTGCCACACGACGGATGGCAGCCTCACGACGTACGACCTCACGTACGACACGTCGCACTCGAACCCGGAGCTGTTCGCCGAGCTGCGCCGCTACAACCAGCGCTTCCTCGACCGGGTCGCGCGCCGCGTGCGCAAGCACCATGGCTTCTCGAGCTACTGGTACGGCAACTACGTCGTCGAGGATGACCCGACGTCGGGCTGGCACACGTACCCGGCGCTCCCGCGCTTCGGCAGCCACTACCGCGGGCTGCTCGGCCGCATGGACGTGCTGCTCGAGACGTACAGCTACATCGACTACCGCCGGCGCTGCCACGTCATCCGCGCGTGGCTGTTCGAGCTCCTGCGCGGCGCCGCGAAGCAGGCCGAGCGCATCATCGCCGCGTGCGATGCGGAGCGCGACCGCATCATCGAGCGCGGCGCGTCGCCGGATCCGCGCGAGCGCGTCGGCATCGCGTACGGTGTCGCGCGGCGCGACGGCGAGGGCGCCCTCGCGTTCGACTACCCGGCGTACGCGCTCGACGGCGACGAGGCCCACATCGCCGCGTGGGACGTGGAGTCGATCCGCGCGCGCCGCTACCCGGGCACCGCGCGCGTCGACTACCGCTGCCCGCACCACCGCACGTTCGTGCCGGTGACGGCGGTGTCGACGCCGGCCGGCTACCTCGCGCCGGCGTCGCTCGCGGACCGGCTCCGCGGTCACGGCATCGCGTTCGAGGTGCTGTCGGAGCGCCGCACGTTCGTCGTCGACAGCTACCGCATCGAGAAGCTCGAGCGCACGTTCTCGCCCGACGTCGCGGCGCTCGTGCCCAGGCTCGGCGAGGCCGAGGTCCCGCTGTCGGCCAAGCCGCCGCCGACGCGCTTCGAGACGGTCGCCACGGTCGCTCCCGAGCGCGGTGCATTCGATGCGCCCGTGGGCACGCTGCTCGTCTCGACCGCACAGCGCGCCGGGACGCTCGCCGTGTACCTGCTCGAGCCCCACTCCGACGACGGCTTCACGCGCTGGCAATTTCTCGACGGCGAGCTCGAGGTCGGCAAGCTGTACCCGGTCCATCGCATCGTGCGCGAGGCCGGACCGTCCCCTCGCAAGGCCGAGTAGGGCATACTGAAGGCTGGCGATGGGATACGAAGCGCTTGACGAGGACTTGGCTCGCCTCGGCGCGGTCCTCGTCGAGGAGCGCGTCCTGCGCCGCATCATCAAGGGGCATCGGAAGATCCCCGGCATCGGCCTGCAGGTGCCCCACGAGCACTGCTACACGCTGCCGCGGGCCGACCTGGAGCGGCTCGTGGAGCGCGATGAGCTCGCAGTCGACCTCGCGAAGCTGCCGGCGCGCGTCGTCGCGATCCGCGGGCCGCGCGTGCAGCTCGAGGGCGGCGACGCCGATGCGCTGTCCGCGGCGTGGCGCGCGATCTTCCACGGCCGCGTCCACCAGGTGTTCGACGAGAAGCTCCAGCGCCGCGAGATCAGCGCGGGCGTGATCCGCGAGCGCGTCAACCGTATCGGCCAGACCGAGTTCGACGAGATCCGCTCGGTGCTCAAGCAGGAGGAGCTCCTGCTGCCGCCCGTCGACGAGGTCGGGACTTACGTCGAGTTCGTCGCGCTCTACCTCGAGCTCCTGTACTTCTCGCCGCTCGCGCTCGAGCGCACGTTCCCCGCGCTGCTCGACAACGATCAGGTCGGTGCGACGATCCGCCTCGACCTCGATCCCGATGCGATCCTTGCCGCGTCGCGGCCCGGGCGCGCGCCGGAGAAGCCGATCCACGACGACGCGGGCGAGGTGGATCAGTTCGTCGCGCCGCGGCGCGCGGTCGTCGTCGATCCGTCGGCGCGCGAGGCCGCATCGCGTGCGCGCGTGAAGGGCAACCTGTCGCGCGCGGCGATCCTGTCGGCGCGCGCCGGCGACGATGCGCAGGCGATGCGCGACCTCGACGCGCTCGTGGCGCGGCTCGCGAAGGCGACGTCGCCGCGCGGCGCGGATCCGTCGGCGTTCCCCGACACGAAGGGCTGGGCCGCGGCGCTCCTGCCCGTCGCGAAGGGCGCCGCGAGCCAGTTCGTGCTGCGCTTCTCGGCGGGCGCGCGCCTGCTGCACGACCTGCAGACGGCGTGCATCGTCGCCGAGCGCGAGGTCAAGGTCGTCGACGCGGTCGCGTGGGCGATGTCGTTCGGCAAGGCGCCGGTGGTGCGCGCGCTGCCGGCGACGCGCGAGGTCCGCGTCGCGAAGCACGTGCGCGCGGCGGTGCAGAAGGCGTCGACCGTCGCGGTGTCCTCGACGGACGAGCGGTCCGCGCTCGAGCGCGCCGTCCATGCGATGACGAAGTGCGCCGACGACAACGTGCGCGTCGTGCTGCGCCCGAAGTTCGAGTCCGCGCTCAACGAGGTCGGGCTGTCGCCGCACAACCTGCCCGAGCGCGTGGCGCAGAAGAAGCTCGTCGACGAGCTGCTCGATCACGCGGTCAACGTCGGCCGCCTGTCGATCGGCAACCTGCGCGACGCGCTCTCGGCGAACGACCTGAAGATGACGGACCTCGAGCTGCGCCAGCTGCGGCACGGCGATCAGCTCCTCGAGGCCGACAAGATCCTCTCGCAGACGTGCGACGGCGTGTACCGGCGCGGCGAGAGCTACATGCGCTTCTTGCAGAAGCTGTCGTCGCTGTTCTTCGGGACGCGCGTCGGCCGCTTCCTCACGCTGTACGCGATCCTGCCGCTGCTCGGCGGCTACGTGATCATGGAGGGCATCTCGCACATCGTCGGCCCGGCGGTGATGCGGGTCCAGCACACGCACCTGCACGGCGCGACGGTCCTCCGCGGCCTCGAGGAGACGCACTACCACCCGCCGATCGCGACCCCCGTGACGATCGGGGGGATGTCGGTGTTCCTGTTCCTCCTCATGCACCTCGCGTTCTTCCGGCGCGGGGTGCTCGTCGTCGCGAAGCAGCTCCTGCGCGGGCTGCGCTTCGTGTTCTGGGACATCCCCGGCGCGATCCTGCGCAACCCGCTCGTGCAGCGCGCGATCCACAGCCGCGTCACGCGCTGGGTGATCAAGCCCGGCGTGCCGGCGTTCATCGCGTGGCTCGTCCTCGACGGGGTGCTGCGCTGGATCGTGTCGGGCGTGATCTTCGTCGTGCTCGAGCTGTTCCTCAACTCGCGCATCGGGCGCATCGTCGAGGAGCGCATGACCGACTGGGCCGTGCGCTACGGCCGGCACTTCACGAGCCGCGTCGTGCCGCAGCTCATCAAGTGGATCCTCGCCGTGTTCGCGCGCCTCCTCGAGGTCATCGACCGCGCGATCTACCGCGTCGACGAGTGGCTGCGCTTCAAGGAGGGCCAGTCGAAGTTCTCGGCCGTCGTGAAGGGCACGCTCGGCTTCTTCTGGTTCTTCATCACGTACATCCTGCGCATCTACGTCAACCTCTTGATCGAGCCGACGGTCAACCCGATCAAGCACTTCCCGGTCGTCACCGTCACGCACAAGATCATGATCCCGCTGCTCGACGTGATCTTCACGTCGATCAAGGAGCCGGCGGTGTCGCTGCTCGGGCCGACGATGGGCACGAGCTTCGCGGCGTTCACGCTGCTCGTGATCCCCGGCATCGCGGGCTTCCTCGTGTGGGAGTTCAAGGCGAACTGGAAGCTGTATCGCGCGACGCGCGCGGCCCACCTGAAGCAGGTGGTGATCGGCAGCCACGGCGAGACGATGCTCGGCTTCCTGAAGCCCGGCTTCCACTCGGGCACGATCCCGAAGCTGTACACGAAGCTGCGCCGGGCCGCGTGGCGCGGCGACGAGAAGGGCGTCGCGCGGCAGCGCGAGGGGCTCCACCACTGCGAGGAGGCGATCCACAACTTCGTCGAGCGCGAGCTCGTCGCGCTCCTCAACGAGGCCGAGGCGTTCAAGGCCACCGACGTCGCGTGCGGCCACATCACGCTCGGCTCGAACCGCGTGCAGATCGAGCTCGTCTGTCCGTCGGTGGGCCCCGATTCGCTCGCCGTGCGCTTCGAGTTCCAGTCGGGCTGGATGGTCGCGAACATCCCGCACGCCGGCTGGCTCGACCACATGGACGACGCGCAGCGCCGGATCTTCGAGACCGCGCTCGCCGGCTTCTACAAGCAGTGCGGCGTCGACATCGTGCGCGAGCAGATGGAGCACGCCCTGAAGGGCGAGCGCCCGAGCTCGCCGCCCTACGACATCGCCGACGAGGGCCTCCTCGTGTGGCCCGGCCACGGCTACGAGACCGAGGCCGTCTACGACCTCGAGTCCAAGCACCTCGCGCCCGTCGTGCGCGGCGCGCACTTCGACGGCGAGCCCCCCACGATCGTCGGCCGCCACGCCCTCTTCGGCCGCGAGCCCGTCCCCTGGTCCAAGTGGGCCACCGCGTGGGCCCAGATCGCGCGCGACGAGACCCCGATGGCCATCGTCCTTGGCCCCCCACTCCTCGGCCCGCGCCACGTCCCCGCCACGCCGCGCCAGCGCGCCCTCTCGCCGTCGCCCGAGCCCGAGGCACAGGCGAGCTGATCTCGCTTGATCTCGGATCTCGTCCGGCTTCGTTCACACGCTCGTGCGTAGCTCGTGCAAGTACTCTCCTCCGAGTGGCGTGAGGCGGAGGAGCGTCACGCCGTTCTTGAAGCTGTCGGCGAGCGAGTCGGGAAGGCTGTCCGGAACTCGACCCTGTTGACGCATTCGCTCGAGCACCGGACGGACGGTGTGACTCTCGGGGTGGAGCTCGATGTACCCGCGTGCGAGCAGGAACCAGAGCACGCCCGCAACGATGTCGGGCGACGCCTGGGCGAACGGCTGCGCAGCCGTGATCTCTCGAAACGTTCCTCGAGCGTCGGCAAGCTCGTCGAGAAGGGCGCGTGCAACTTCTCGCGTGAAGATGGGCTTCGGCGTTGGAGGTCTCTGCGCGGTGAGCTGTTCGACGACCTTGCGCATCCAGGCTTGGAGGTCGTGAGCGGTCGTCCGCGCCGGGCGCCGCGCGGTCTTCGTCGGGACGAACAGCGGCAGTGCTTGCTCGAACCGGCCGAGCTCGTCGGCCAGGTCGTCAGCCGACGATTCTTCGGATGCCTGGAGCACGCGCACGAGCAAGGAGCGAGCCCAGTCCTCGAACTCCTCCCGCGAGGTGGCCGCCCGTTGGGGTTGGGAACGGATCACGAGGGCATCGGCCTCGACCGACAGGTCGAGGATGGTGTTCTTGCCGATGCCAAGCACTTCGAGGATCGGCTTGTCGATGATGACGCCGAACGAACTCCCGATGGCCGTGAGGGTCTTCCGCATCGTCTAACAACATTATAACATACGACTCATTCATATGCCTGAAATTACATGAACGGAGCACAAGACCTACCAGAAACTAAAGCCAAACTTTAGTTTCTGACGCCAGAAGATGCTACCTTACCGAAGTAAAGTGCATGGATCCGCTCTCAAAGCCGCCGCGGTGGGACGAGCTCTACGACCTCGCAGCCACGCAAGACGGGTACTTCACGACGAAGCAAGCGAAGGTACTTGGCTACTCATCGCAGCTGCTGAACCACCACGTGAAGGCAAGGCGCTTGCTGCGTTCTCGACGTGGCATCTATCGGCTCGTTCACTTTCCACCCGGTGACCGCGACGAGCTCATCATCGAATGGCTTTGGTCAGAGCGCGAGGGCGTGTTTTCGCACGAGACCGCGTTGGCACTGCACGAGCTCTCGGACCTGATGCCCACACACATTCATCTGTCGCTACCGGCGCTCTCCAAACGCCGCCGCAGACCCCGCGAGCACGTTACCCTTCACTACGCGGACGTTCCCATCACCGACCGATCGTGGATCGCCAACGTGCCTGCCACGACGCCGAGGCGAACACTCATCGACTGTGCGATGGCGGGGCTCCAGCCGGAGTTCCTGAGGCAGGCGGCCGAGCAAGCGCTGAGACGGGGACTGGTCGCACGTGGTGACATCGTCGAGGTGGATCGCGCCCTTCGCTCGTTCGAGGGACTTCGCTCGTGACCTACGCAACTCCGGCTGCGCTCAAGGCCGCGCTCGAGCATCGTCTACGCGAGCGGTTCCCAACGTCCCTCGTACGAGCACGTCAGCTGGTCGTATTCTCACGTTTCCTGGCTCGCATCGTTGCGGTCCTGGGGGACACGGCGACGCTGAAGGGAGGGGTGGTTCTCGAGCTCCGCCTCGCGAAGGCGAGAACGACGAAGGACATCGACCTCGGACTTCGTGGAACGCAGGGTGAACGAGACCTCGTGCTTGCGAAGCTCCAGGAAGCGGCTCGACTCGATCTCGGCGACTTCATGGTGTTCGAAGTCGAGCCCGATCCCGACAACGCTGACATCACCAACGAAGGCATGAGGTACGACGGCTTTCGTTTCCGCGCGACCTGCCAGCTCGCCGGCAAGGAGTACGGTCGCCGCTTCTTCGGGATCGACGTCGCGCTGGGAGACCCGATCGGAGGACGAGCGGACAACATCGTGACCGAGGACTGGCTCGGGTTCGCAGGAATCCCGCCGCCGACCGTGCGCGTGTACCGGGTCGAAACGCACATCGCCGAGAAGCTCCACGCGTACACGATGCCGCGCGGCCGACCCAACAGCCGCATGAAAGATCTGCCCGACCTCGCGCTTCTTGGAACCGCACGAGCACGTCTAGATCGACAGGAGCTCCGCGCCGCCATCCACGACACGTTTGCCGCGCGTGCGACACACGGCGTTCCGACGTCCGTTCCAGATCCACCGCGCGAATGGGCCGACCGGTACACGCGACTGGCCACCGAGGAGGAGCTGCCGTGGACGACACTCCCCGAACTGCTCGCGAACGTTCGCGCCTTCCTCGACCCGGTGCTCACCTCGGACGGATCGACGCACCGCTGGGATCGCGCGTCGTGGAGCTGGATCGAAGTCTAGGTGCGGAAGGCGCGCGCGATCGCGGCGGCCTGGCGGCGGAGGGCCCACAGGCCGAGGTAGACGGGGAGCTGGCCGATCGCGAGCGGGCCGAGGGCGTGGAGGTTCGGGGTGGGGACGCCGGAGCCGCCGAGGGTGGTGAAGGTGGTGGGGTCGAGCCAGATGCCGCCGGTGTCGAGGTGGTGGTTGTCGTCGGGGCGGGTGGCGTAGGGGATGCGGGCGGGGACGACGTGGCCGTCGGCGAGCAGCTGGTGGAGGAACGGAGCGTCGGAGGCGTGGGCGATGTGAGGGTCGTGGCCGCGGGCGTCGAGGATGCGGTGGGCGCGGAGGTCGGCTCCGAGGTGGACGTGGTGCGCGTCCTCGTGGGGTGCGGGCGGGGCCGGGCCGAGGGCGACGCAGCGGAGGCGGCCGGCGTCGGCGAGGTCGAGGATGCGCTGGGCGTTCGCGATGTGGATGGCCTCGAGGTGGCGGAGGGCCGCGTAGGTGTGGGGTGCGATCGCGAGCCGATCCTCGGCGGGGAGGCGCGGGAACAGGTCGAAGACGGCGGGGACGGTGGGGAAGAGGACGGCCTGCCAGGGGATCTCGCGGCGCGCGGCCTTCGAGGCGCGGGCGGCGGCGACGTCGGCGCGGAGGACGGCGAGGCCGTCGCCGGGGGTGTGGAAGTCGCTCCAGGAGCCGCCGGCGTCGTCGAGGTCGGCGCGGACGGCCGTGAGGATGTCCTCGAGACGGACATTCGTCGCGGCGGCGGAGCGGAGCCGGTCGAGGTGGCGCGGCATGGAGGCGTCGCCGACGTAGCCCCAGACGCGGGGGAGGAGGCCGGTGCGCGAGGCGAGCGTGATCGTGCCGCGGTAGGAGCCGCGGTGGGCGAGCGCGATCGCGAGGTCGATCGCGGACTGGCTCGCCCCGAGGACGAGCGCGTCCTCGTCGTCGGTGATCGCGGCGAGGCGGCGGATGTCCCAGCGCCAGTCGACGGCGCGGCGGAGATGCGCGAGCGCGTGGACGTGCCAGTGCCCGACGGCGAGCACGCAGGCGCCCGCGGCGATCGGCGCGCGGCGCGTGTCGAGGACCCAGCCGTCGCCGTCACCGTCACCGTCACGATGCAGCGCGCGAGCCGGGCAACGCTCGTGGAGGGCGACGGCGATGCCGCGCTCGCGCAGGGTGTGGAGCGAGCGCGCGAGCTGGACGCGCAGCTCGTCGCCGCGCTCGCGGCGGCGCGTGGGCACGCGGCCGAACGTGTGCAACGGGTGCGCGCCGTCGCCGTAGGCAAGGCCGGGTCCGGGATCGTCACCGGCCTCGACGACGGCGATCGATCTCAGGTCGAGGCGCTTGCGCTGGGCGAGCGCGGCGAGCACGTGGGTACCGGCCGCGCCGGCGCCGACGATCACCAGGTCCGCGCGCTCGCTGTTCACAGCGCAAGGATACGGGCAGCTTCGCGTCGACCGGAGGCGTAGGCGCCACGGACGGTGGCCGGATCGTCGAGCGAGGTGGCCTCGCCGGCGAAGAACAGGCGCGTGCCGACGGGGCGGCGAGGGCGCGGCGATCGGAGCCAGCGGGATCGCCTGAACAGGCAGCGGATGACACGCCTCGCGGATCGTTGGCTACCAGCGGCGAGGATCCCAGCACCGGATCCCGGGACCGCTTTCACGCCAAGCACCCGAGGTAGGAGCCGAGTGCGCTGGCAGCGCCCGCTCGGATCTGTGCGGGAGCTGCCCGAGTCCCTACCGCGACCGCGACCACGAATCGTCTCGGTGTGGCCGCACTCTGGCCGTCGCGATCGGGTTCCGGATTTCGCTCGTTCTTTCCGTGCGCGTCCGTGCGCTCGTCTGCTCACGGAGGATCTGGGAAGCTCATGTCCATTACCTTTTTGCAGTTCTCGAGTCGGGCGTCGGCCTGTCTGGACGGGGTGTCATGGTTCGTTTTCTCATACTGGTAGTGACGGATGAGTCGGTCCGCGTAATACTCGATGTCAGGTCCGTAAAGCTTGTTGAATTCTTCAACTTCGCGTACGGCTTCGCTGTATTCTTTAACTGCTTGCTCGTGTTCTCGGCGGGCGCTGTCGTCGCTGGGCGCCGTATCGAGCCGTTCCTTGGTCTTCCTGCGTGTCTCTGTGGCCTTGGCGAGCCTCTCGAGCTTCTCCTTGCGCACGGTCAATGCGGCGTTCTTCATCCGCTCGGTGAGCGGAATCGCAACATCTTCGAACCACTTCTGAACTGAATCGCGCGCATTCACACAGCCTTCCGCGATCGTCTTTCCATCCTTCGAAGCTTCGTTGCGTCTCTTGATCTCCTTGTGCAGGTCGCGGATCCCTCGCTTGAAGTTCTCTTTATCGGCCTCGGGCATCTTGGGGAGGCGATCGATCTTGTCCTTGAGCTCCTTGATGTCCTCCTCTTGCTTCCTCGGCTCGCACTCAGTAGGCCGGTTGCATATCCTGTTCTTTTCACCCTGCACGGCCTCGCAGGACTCTCGTTCTTGTTTCGTGATGAGGCTCCGGCATCCTTGCTCCGCGGCCGCCTCCTTGAAGTTGTTCGCCGACGACCCATGGGATCGAGCGAGGACCGCGATCACCGCAGCCGCCCATACGCTATACCCAATTTTCCTTGCAAGTGACATAGGTCTGCTCCGCTCGTGAGTTGCCATATCCTCGGCTCACCAGCTTCGATAGCCGCGGCCGTTCGTGAGTTGTTCTCTCCTCGCCTCACCAGCTTCGAAACGCCGCGGCCATGACCTCGCGTATCGCCGAGCGTCGTGCAAGGAAAACGATCGCACGGCGAACAACAGCGCGTTGCTCGTCCGTCATCGGACGGACGCGCTCGTCAAAGATCTCCTGGTCGGTCGCGTTTTCTGTGCGCGTGAGCTCCCCGGCAAGGTGAAGAGCCAGCGGTGTGTCGTTCTCGTGTTCTGCAATGAGAAGGAGGTATGCTGGCAAGATCGCACGGTAGAGTGGTCCGCCAGCGTAGGTTAGTAACGCACGATGTCGTCGGAGGACGTCGGAACCGAGCTCCGACCATGCTTTTCCCTCCAGGACCATGAGGTCGTCGCGCTCCCCGTAGCCGCCCCACCGCGCGTCGGGAGTGTGAATCGTTGTGTGCGTGATTGGCGCCGGCGGAAATGCTGAGACGAGCGCAGCGCGAAGCTCGGTACTATCCATCATTGCAACGTCCTTCATCACCCCATCAACGTATATCACTCACCTCTGCTGCCCTTCCACTCGGAGTTCGGGCTGGCTGGTCGGATTCCCAGGCCTCCTGACGTGCGCGACGACCGAGGGCGCCGCACGCACGAGTGTCCGCTCTCCGGACAGGACGAGATCGTCGGCGTAGCGCGTGTAGCGCACGCCGAGCCCCGCCGCGAGGCCGGCGACGCGCGCGTCGAGCCGGATGTCCAGCTGATCCGGCGTCCCTGCGGTAGCCGCAGAGAGAGGTGGGCATCGCGCCCGCCGACTTGGTCACACCGCCGCACGCCGCCCCTCCCCAGCTCCCGCACGCTCCGCAACCACCCCGCGCGGGCTACTTGTGGTCGGTGTTGTCCTCGTCGTCCTCGTCGGTCGCCGTCGCCTTGGACTCGGCATCCTTGTCGAGGCCGAGGCGGCGGATCATCTTGTAGATCGACATGCGCTCGATCCCCGCGGCGCGCGCCGCGGCGGAGATGTTGTTGTCGTGCGCCTCGAGGAGCTGCTCGAGGTAGCGGCGATCGAACTCGTCGACGAGCTTCTGCTTTGCGATCTTGAACGGGACGTCGATGTCGACGTCGCCGAAGCTGCCTTCCTTCTTCGGCGGCGCCTCGAAGCCCAGGGTCGGGT
Source organism: Deltaproteobacteria bacterium (assembly GCA_019637375.1). GTDB lineage: Bacteria > Myxococcota_A > Polyangia > Haliangiales > Haliangiaceae > JABFXX01. The sequence goes on from JAHBVW010000048.1 coordinate 46,711, forward strand.
GGTTCGGGAGGAGGCACGCGCGCTCGACGGCGTTGCGCAGCTCGCGCACGTTGCCGGGCCACGAGTGGCGCTGCGCGCGCGCCATGAAGTCCTCCGGCAGCCGCGGGTCGCCGCCGCCGTGGGTGGCGACGAGCTGCCGCAGGAAGTGCTCGACGAGGAGCGGGATGTCCTCGCGGCGCTCGCGCAGCGACGGCACGCTCAGCTTCGCGACGCTCAGGCGGTAAAACAGGTCGGAGCGGAACGTGCCGCGGTTGACCTCGGTCGCGAGGTCACGGTTCGTGGCGGCGATGATGCGCACGTCGGAGGCGATGACCTTCGTCGAGCCGATGCGGCGCACCTTGCGCGTCTCGACGGCGCGCAGGAGCTTGCTCTGCACGTCGAGCGGCAGCTCGCCGATCTCGTCGAGGAACAGCGTGCCGCCGTGCGCGGCCTCGAACACGCCCATCGTGGCGCGGCCGGCGCCCGTGAACGCGCCCTGCTCGTGGCCGAAGATCTGGTCCTCGAACAGCTGCTCGGGGATCGCCGAGCAGTCGAGTACCACGAACGGTCCGTCGCGGCGCGGCGAGCACTGGTGGATCGCGTCGGCGACGCCTTCCTTGCCGGCGCCGGTCTCGCCCTGGATGAGCACGGTCGCGTCGGACTGCGCGAACCGGTTGAGCATGTCGAACAGGTGGCGCATCGGCGCCGAGCCGCCGATCAGGCCGTGCAGGCGCGACTCGTGCCACAGCGGGACGGACACGGAGTCGTCGAGGGGATCGAACACGATCGCGCTCTTGCCGACCTGGATCGTCGCGCCCGGCGCGATGAACCCGTCGACGACGCGCACGCCGCGCACGTGGGTGCCGTTCGTCGAGCCGAGGTCGCGCAGGCGATAACCGTCCGCCTGCAGCCGGAGCTCGGCGTGGAGGCCCGAGACCTTGGGGTCGGTGAGGTTGAGGTCGGCGCCGGTGCGGCCGATCATGATCGTCGGCGTCGCCAGCTCGATGACCTTGCCGACGTCGGGCCCGGCCACGACCTCGAGGCGGCAGCGCCGCACGTTGACGGTGCGTGGCAGCCCCTGAAACGAAGTGACCCAGGTGGGAGTTTCGAGATGGGAAGTATCGGCCACGTCTTTGAATTCCCTCGAGGCGGAGCGTACCACGCTCATGTTCGTCCCTCCGTTGGCGGTGGTGTTGCGATGGATCACGACTTCTTCCCCTTCGTGTTGGCGGTGGCGACGACGCGCTTCTTCTCGAGCCGCACCTTGCCGACGCTCGCGACGCGGACCTCGTCCGGTCGCAGCTTCGAGTCGTCGATGTCGGCCTCGACGATCACGAAGTTGATCTGCGGTTCCTCCGCCGACACGTGCTCGACGGTCGCCCACAGCGGCGCATCGGCATTCTCGATCGTGAGGCGCACGCGGTCGCCCACCGTCACCTTCTCGCGCAGGTGCTTCGGCAGCGCGAACCGGATCATCAGGTCGCTCGTGTCGAACACGCGCGCGACCGGGTTGCCCTCCTGGATGACCTGGCCGTCGATCGCCTTCACCTGCATGACGACGCCGTCGATCGGCGACTTCATCTCGGCGTTGGCGAGCTTGCGCTCGAGCACCTCGCGGCGCGCCTTCGCCACGCCGCCCTGCGCCGCCGCGGCGCCCGAGCTCGCGGCGCCGACGGCGAACTCCGACCGCGCCTGGTCGACGGTCATCGGTGCGGCGGCCTGGCGATCGACGAGCCGCTGCTGCGCCTTCATGCGCTGCGCCGCGTACGCCGCCTGCGCGCCGCCGACGCCGGCCTGCGCGTAGGCCGAGCGCTCCTCGGCGCGGTGGCCGTCGATCTGCGACTTGATCTCCTTGTCGTCGAGCGTGGCGATCGGCCGGCCCTTGCTGACGCGCTCGGAGGCGCGCACGTGGACCTTCGTGATCCGCCCGGTGAACGACGCCGGGATGACCTCCGAGCGCCGCGCGGTCACGACGCCGACGAACTCCGGCTCCTCGTCGGGCTCCTGCCTCGCGGGGCCGGCGGTGGGCACGGTCGGATCAGGCTCGGCCTGCGGTGGCTCGGCTGCTGCGCACGCTGCGGTGAGAGCGATCGGAGCCAGCAGCAGCAGCGTGGGCAGCTGCAGGGACAGACTTCGGAGCGACGACATCGGGGTTGATCTCCAGCGGGTGGTTCTGGGAGGCCTGGACGAGCTTGGTGTAGAGCCCGCCCCGGGCGAGGAGCGTGTCGTGGTTGCCCTGCTCGACGATCTGGCCCTTGTCCATCACGACGATCAGGTCGGCGTTGCGAACGGTCGACAGGCGGTGCGCGACGGTGACGCGCGTGCAGCGCTGCCGCTCGAGGTTCTGGATCACGCGCTTCTCGGTCGAGTTGTCGAGCGCGGACGTCGCCTCGTCGAGGAGCATCAGGCTCGGGTTGCGCAGAACGGCGCGCGCGATCGCGACGCGCTGGCGCTGGCCGCCCGACAGCGAGCCGCCGCCGTCGGACACGACGGTGTCGTAGCCCATCGGCATCTCCGCGATGTCGTCGTGGAGGCTCGACACCTTGCACGCGGCCGAGATGCGATCGAGCGTGGCGCCCGGCGCCGTGAGCGCGACGTTCTCGCGCAGCGTGCCGCCGAAGATGAACGGGTGCTGCGGCACGATGCCGACCTGCTGGCGCACCGAGCGCAGGTCCATCTCGCGCAGGTTGCGGCCGTCGTACTGGATCTCGCCGTTGATCGGCTTGTACAGGCCGGCGATGAGGTTGAGCATCGTCGACTTGCCCGAGCCGCTCGGCCCGACGAGCGCGACGCTCATGCCGGGTGCGATGTCGAGCGACACGTTCTGCACGACGAGCGGCGCCTGCTCGCCGTACTTGAACGACACGTTCTTCACCGTGATCCCACCGCGCAGGCGCGGCGGCTGCTGCGCGGCATCGCGGTCCTGCTCGACGGCGGTCTGCAGCACGTCGTCGATGCGATCCATGTGGCCCTTCACGAGCTGCAGCTCGAGCGCCGAGTGCACGAGCGTCGACAGCGGACCGAACAGGCTCGTCGCGAGCGAGTTCATCGCGATCATCGTGCCGAGCGTCATGTCCCCGCGCATGACCGCGGTCGCGCCGATCGTGAGGATCAGCATCGGGCCCGCCGACGTGATCGCGCCGCGGATGCCGTCGACGTACGCGTTCGCGCGCGCGCGCCGCATCTTCACGTTGAGCTCGTCGGTGTACAGGTTCGACCACTTCTCGACGCCGAGACGCTCGGCACCGGCGCACTTCAGCGTCTCGATGCCGCCGAGCATCTGGATCATGTAGCTGTGCGCCTTGGCCTGCTTGTCGAGGTCGGCGGCGAGCTGGCGCTGGAACGTCGGGCGCGCGCACACGAACACGAGCGCCTCGAGCGCGACCATCACGAGCGTGATGAACCCGAGCATCGGCGACACGTAGAAGATGACGACGGCGTAGAGCAGCACGAACAGGCCGTCGATCACCGCGGACATCGACTTGCTCGTCACGATCTCGCGCACCGTGCCGTTCGACTCGACGCGCATCATCAGGTCGCCCGTCGAGCGCCGCTGGAAGAACTGGAACGGCAGCGACACCATGTGATCGAGGAAGCCGAGCGTCATCCTCGTGTCGAGCGCGATGCGCAGGTGCAGCAACAGGTGCGCGCGCACGATCTCGGAGATCAGGTTGAACACCGTCATGCCGGCGAGCGCGCCGAGCACGACGTAGAGCAGGTCGTAGTCCGAGCGCGGCACGACCTTGTCGAGGATCATGCCGGTGATGAGCGGCGACGCGAGCGCGACCAGGCGCAGCGCGAGCGACACGATGATGATGCGCGTGAACAGGCCGCGCTCCGACATCAGCTCGCGCACGTAGCGCTTGAGCCGGCCCTTCTCGGCCTTCGTCTTCGTGAACCGGTCCGTCGGCAGCAGCTCGATCGCGACGCCGGTGAAGCACTTGCTGAACTCGGCGAGCGGCACCTCGCGCGGCCCCGTCGCCGGGTCGTTGATGCGCACGCCGCCCTTCACCACCTTGTCGAACACGACGAAGTGGTTGAACTCCCAGTGCAGGATCGTGGCGGGCTTGAGCAGGTGGACCTGCTCGATCGCGACCTTGATCCCGCGGCCGGTCATGCCGTAGCGCTCGGCGCAGTCGAGGATCGCCTTGGCCGACACGCCGTCGCGCCCGATGCCCATCGCCTCGCGGACCGTGGCGAGCTTCGCCTCGCGCCCGTGATACGCCATCACCATGCAGAGCGAGGCGGCGCCGCAGTCGGTCCACTCGAGCTGCTGGACGTAGGGGACCACCTTCGCGCCGGTGAGGAAACCCAGTCGCTTGAGCGCCGGGAACTGCTCCCTCACATCCTCCTGCGACTTGGCCATACTGGCTACCAAAGCAGCCGGTGTGCCACGCCCCCACATCGCGAATGCCCCAAGGATCTCGTGTAGATCGGCGGAGACACCTCCGCATCTCGAGGGTGACGATGCCCGCTTCGTATACCCAAGGATGCAGGCCGAGAACGACCCGAAAATGAGAACGGCCGCCCGGAATCAGGCGGCCGTCTCGCGCGTTCACCCGAGCTTCACTCGGGCAGGTACTTCTCGAGCGCCGGCACGATGGTCGACAGGAACGGCTTGTTCTGGACCTTCACCTCGGCCGTCGACGACGGCATGCCGTGGTGGAACTGGTAGGTGCGGCGGTCGGCCTCGAACGTCTTGTTCGTCAGCTTCGCGCGCACGATGACCCACGACGCGCCCTGCGGCAGGCGCAGCGCATCGGCGAGCGTGTTGCCGATGTACTTGCCGACCTCGGCGCTGCCGACGATGTCGTTGCCGACGCTCGTGATCGTCGCCTCCTCGCGCGCCTTCTTGAAGCCGTCGAGGCTGATGTGCAGCGTCTGGCCGGGCCGCAGGCGCGGGCGGTCGGAGCCGGGGAGGATCGCGACGAACTCGGGCTCCTGACCGGGGTTGACGATCGTCGCCAGGATCTCGCTCGGCTGCACGACCATGCCGGGCTTCGCGCGCACGTCGGAGATCACGCCGTCCTTGCGCGCGCGGATGATCTTCATCTCGAGCGCGGCCCGCGCCTTGTCGATGCGCGCCGACAGCGTCGCGAGCTGGTTCTTCACCGTCGGATCGTTGGGATCGAACAGGTACCACTGCTGGAGCGACGCGATCTCGGTCTGCGCCGCGACGAGCTCGGCCTGCTCGGCCTCGGCGCGCTGGCGGATGATGACGTCGCCCTTGCGGACCTCCTGGCCCGGCTTGATCAGCACCTGATCGATGTTGCCCGGCGTCGTCGCGACGACGGACACGCCCTCGAACCACACGACGCCGGATCCCGACGAGTACGTCGGCACGCGCACGAGGATCGCGAGCGTGACCCCGAGGAGCAGCGTCGCGCACAGGAGCCAGTACGTCGTCTTCACCCAGCCCGGCGTGAGCGCGATGACCACGCCCTCGTTGCCGCGCGAGCGGTGTGCCTCGAGCGCCTCGCCGCGGTAGAGCGAACCCTTGTCGGCCTGGATCTCCTGCTGCTTCTGCAGGTGTGCGACGGCGAGGTGGTGGAGGATCGCGGCGGCCTCGCGCGCGAGCGCGACCATCGCGACCTGCTCCATCGGGTGGTAGCCGGGGTTGCGCGGGTTGCGCGTGAGGAGGACGACGCCGACGGTCTCGGTGCTCGTCAGGATCGGCACGAGCGCCGTGTGCGACGAGATGATCGCGCGCCGCGCCTGCGCGACGGCGATGACGGGCGCGTTCTCGCGCGGGATCTCGTCGTCGGGACCGAGCGACCACAGGCCGTCCTGGCCCGGGTAGACGATCGCGACGCTCAGCGACGACGTGAGGTCGAGCAGCGCATCGCGCAGCACGCGGTCGGCACCGGCGAGATCCGCCTGCAGCGCGAGGCGCCGCACCCAGCCGTAGATCGGCGCGCCGAGCTCGGGCGGCACCGGCATCGCCATCGGATCGATCGCGCCCATCGCGGCGAGCGCGGCGGCCGGGTCCTGCTCCGGCGCCGACGGACGCGGCTGCGGCGCCGGCGTCGGCGTCTTGGACCGCGATTTCGAGGAGGAGGAGGAGGAGGAGGAAGAGGAGGACGACGACGACGAGACCGACTTCGACTCGCGCGGTAGCGCCGGAGAAGAAGCACGAGAAGAAGCACGAGAAGAAGACTTCGACTTCGGATCGGCCGCGGGCAGCTCGCGCGCGACCGACGACGTCGTGCTCTTCTGGCGCGGCAGCGGCTGGCGGCGCGCAGCGCTCGCCGGCGGGATCGCCGGTAGCACCGGCGCGCGGACCACGCTTCGCTCGGTCACGACGCGGGCGACGGATCGCTCCTCGCGGACGTGCGGGGAGCGCGCGGCGCTCGTCGGCGGATCGCCGCCGTCGTCATCGCGCAGCCACTCGGGCGGCAGCTGGATCTGATGCGCCCGGAGGTGGGTCGGTGCCTCGGGTTGATCGTGCCCGTAACGCATGGATGAGGTCCGAAAGTGCAAGGTGGGGACCACGCGACAACTCGCGAGAACACGGCGGCGGCACGCTCGCGATCCGGGGGTGGGGAACGAGGTCCGTAACCCGAGGTAGTCGAGTCCCGCGGGGCGCACGCGATGGATCCGCTGGTAGACGGACCACTTAGCGATGGGCATGGCGGGTGCTCTAGCCACCTCGCATGATGACCCGCCCGCTCATCGTCGCGCTGCTCGGCACCCTGATCGCGAATGCACCCGACGTTCAGGCGGATCGCAGCAAGAAGAAGCGCGCGCAGGTCACGCAGGAAGACGAGGGCGACGACGAGGTCGAGTCGCCGAAGGTCACGTCGAAGAAGAAGCTCGCGGGCCGCGACAAGGCGGAGAAGGCGGAGAGGGCGGAGAAGGCGGAGAAGGCGGAGAAGGCGGAGAAGGCCGAGAAGAAGGCGGCGGCGTCGTCGAAGAAGCGCGTCGCCGTCACCGACGACGACGACGGCGACGGTCCCGAGGCGAGGTCGGCGGTCGCGGTCGAGCTCGACGATCTGATCGACTCGGCGATCCGCCAGGCGCCGGACCTCGCGCGCGCGAAGGTCGCGAAGCTCGAGGCGAAGGGCCAGGCGAAGGCCTCGCGCCGGGACATGCGCTGGGTCCTCACGGGGAAAGCGAACTACGCGAACACGGCGACGAGCGAGGACGTCGAGGTCGCGCCGTTCAGCGAGGTCGCGAACCAGGAGCTCACGACGTCGGTCGGCCTCGGGCGCAACCTGCCGACGGGCGGCAACATCACGTTCGAGCTCGGGGTGAAGCAGAACATCCGCGAGATCGCGATCCCGGGCGACCTGCTCGCCCAGGTCAAGCGCGACCCGGTCAACGCGGCCCAGCAGGGCGTCGACGAGGTCCAGCTCCTCGACGAGCCGTTCCCGATCAACCAGGCGTACGCGGTGGCGAAGTTCACGCAGCCGCTGCTGCGCGGCGGTCCGAGCGTCGCGACGATCCCGCACCAGAAGGCGGACCTCGCGCACGCCGAGGCGACGGTGCGCACGCAGATGGCCGCCGAGAAGCTGATCAGGGAGATCGTCGTCCAGTACTGGGAGCTCGCGTTCGCGGCGTACGAGGTCGACATCCGCTCGGAGTCGCTCGCGCTCGCGCGCAAGCAGGACCAGGTGACGCGCGAGGAGATCCGCGCGCGCACGAAGGCGATGAACGAGCTCAACGCCGTGACCTACGAGATCATGTCGCGCAGCGAGCAGCTGCTCGCCGCGAAGACCGAGTACGAGCGCCGCTCGCTCGAGCTGCGCAACAAGTCGGGCCTCGGCCTCGAGCGCCGCGAGGTCGTGATGCGGCCGTCCGTCGCGTTCGAGATCGGCAAGGACGAGTGGGACATCGAGGAGACGCGCGAGCGCGCGCACAAGCAGAACCGCAACCTCGCGGCGATCGCGCTGCAGCGCCGCGCGGCGCTGCTCGACGTCAAGGTCGCGGAGAACAACAAGCTCCCGTCGCTCGACTTCACCGCGTCGGCCGGCATCGTCGGCAGCGGCACGAACGTCGGCCAGGCGATGGACAACGCCGGCGGCGCCGACGGCTACCAGGTCTCCGTCGGGCTGACGATGTCGATCGACGTCGGCAGCGGCGCGGCGAGGGGCGCGTCGACCGCCGCGCAGGCGCGCCGCGCGAAGGTCGAGATCGATCGTCTCGAGCAGGAGCGCCTCCTCGACACCGACGTCGCGCGCGCCGTGAAGGCCGTCACGTCGGCGCGCGCCCGCGTCGGGCTCGCCGACAAGGCGATCGAGGTGGCCGAGGAGAACATCCGCGCCGAGCGCGCGAACTGGGCCGCCAACACGCCGGGCGCGACGAACTACTCCGTCGTCAACCGGCAGAACGACCTGATCCAGGCCAAGCTCCGCCGCGGCAAGGCGATCATGGAGTACCACGTCGCCGTCGCCGAGCTGCAGGCGCTGTCGGGCCAGCTCCTCGAGCAGTACGAGGTCCGCGTCCGCGCTCGCCCCGACCGCTAGGGCTTGCATCCCCGGGTTGACAGCGCGGACGCGCGCAACCCGGAGGTGACATGTCAACTCGTGAAAACGACTGAACCGAGTCCCCGGCACGACACCTGCTCCAGACCAAGGCAACCACCATGACGCTCACCAGCCCCCACCGCCTCGCGCCTCTCGTCGGACTCCTCGGCACGGCGACCCTGCTCGCCGCCTGCCTCGGCAACGTCGGCGGGGGCGGCTCCGAGCGCGGCACCAACCGCGGCGGCGACGACGACGACGGTCGCAACTGCAAGGAGCTGACGAGCGGCGTCACGATCCGCTCGGCGTCGGACTTCGACACGCTGCCGAAGGGCTGCTGGGACCTGTTCGGCAAGCTCACGATCCAGGGCCGCGACATCACGAGCCTCGCGAAGCTCGGCGACCTGAAGGGCGTGAACGAGCTCGAGCTCATCGGCACGAACCTGACGGCGCTCGACGTGCCGAAGGCGCTCAAGGTGTTCGGCCCGGTCACGGTCGTCGGCAACACGAAGCTGCGCAGCCTCGACAAGCTCGAGGTCGAGCGCGCCGACAACCTGACGATGGAGATCACGATCGACGACAACGACGTGCTCGCCGACCTCGGCGACATGTCGCTCGTCGCGCGCATCGACGGCGACCTCACGCTGACGGCGAACCCGCAGCTCCAGACCGCATCGCTGCGCGGCCTGCGCCGCATCGACGGCGCGATCCGCGTCACCGACAACGCGGCGCTGACGTCGTTCGAGCTGATGAGGCTCGAGACCGTCGGGCGCGTCGAGGTCGTCAACAACGCGAAGCTCGCGTCGCTGTGGGGCATGGCCGCCACCACGATCAAGGGCGACCTGCTCGTGCGCGGCAACCGGGCGCTCACGTCGCTCGGTGCGATGAGCTCGCTCGCGACGATCGAGGGCAACTTCATCGTCGACGACAACGACGCCCTCACGTCGATCGGCGGCTTCACGACGAGCATGCAGTACGTGCTCGGCATGGTGACCGTCACGAACAACGCGGCGCTCACCGAGCTCGGCCAGATCGCGCGGCTGCGCGGCATCGGCGCCCTGACGATCACCGACAACGCGAGCCTGTCGTTCTGCCGCGCGCGCGAGGTCGCCGTGTGCGTCACCACGCAGGGCTCGATCACCGTCCAGAACAACAAGGTCGGCAACAACTGCACCAGCTGGTGCGGTCGCTGACCGCCTCGATCACCACCACCACCTCGTTTCACCGTCTTCTCAAGCCCCCCTCGGAGAAGCAGCCATGCTCACCACCCGTCTCGCTCTCGCCGCCACCACCCTCCTCGCCGCCGTCTCGACCGCCGAGGCGAAGCCCCGCCGCGTCGTGATCACGGACATCGACGGCCCGCGCGCCCTCGTCGACGCCAGCAACGCCGCGCTCCGCGAGGCGCTCGCGGACTACGACCTCGTCGCGAAGAAGAAGTGGAAGGAGGCGCAGTCCGCCGCATCGCGCACGAGCGCCGGCCCGGCGTCGTGGGCGAAGGCCGCGCGCGCCTCCGGCGTCGACGCGGTCATCGAGGGCTGGGTCCAGGAAGAGGGCCGCCACAAGATGCTCACGATCATCGTGCGCGACGCGCAGAGCGGCGTGCAGCTCGATCAGCTGAGCGTGAAGGTCAAGGAGAGCGGGATGTCGGCGAGCGCCGCGCGCGAGCTCCAGCAGGGCCTCGAGGATCGCTTCCAGTGGATCGAGGGCCAGATCGACACCGGCGCCGACGCGCTGCCGAAGGTCGGCCTCGGCGGCAAGCCCGCCGCGGGCGCGAAGAAGCCCCCGAAGGAGACGGAGACGGCGACCGACGACGACGACGAGCCGGCGCCGCGGTCGAAGAAGAAGTCGAAGAAGAAGCCCGCGGTGGATCCCGACGACGACAACACCGACGAGGTCGCGGCTCCCAAGGAGACGAAGGACGCGAAGGAGGCGAAGGAGGCGAAGGAGGCCGCGCCGAAGGACGTCGCCGTCGCGGCGCGCAAGGAGGGCTGCTATGACATCTTCGGCGACTGCTCGAAGGACCCCGACGAGGTGCTCGGGCTGAAGAAGCCGCACGTGCCGCGCCCGACGCCGCGGTTCCGCTTCGGCGGCGGTGGCTTCGTGTCGTCGCGCAGCCTGTCGTTCGACGCCGACAACATCGAGAACATCTCGCAGTTCCAGGGCGTCGCCGGCAAGGGGCTGTCGCTGTCGGGCGAGGTGTACCCGTGGCCGCTGTCGAAGCAGGACGGCCAGCTGTCGGGCCTCGGGTTCTCGATGTCGGTCTACAAGTCGGTCGGCTCGATCGTCGGCATCGACACCGACGACACGACGGGCGACTACACGACGAACCAGAACGGCTTCATGGGGGCGATCCACTGGCGCCAGCCGCTCGGCATCGTGCACATCGACACCGAGGTCGGTTACAGCCAGAACAACTTCGTCATCGAGGATCCGCCGGAGAACTACGAGGTGCCGGATACGGCGTACACGGCGGTGCACGCCGGCGTGCACGTCGACCTGTCGATCGGCCAGCGCGCGACGATCGGCTTCGGCGGCCGCTACCACTACGTCACCGGCACCGGTGACCTCAGCTCCACCCAGTTCTACGGCCCGGGCGAGGCGTCGGGCTTCTCGCTCGACACGAGCTTCGTGATCCCGCTGCCGAAGGACATGTACGTCCGCGGCGTCCTCGACTACACGCGGTTCACGACCAGCTTCTCGGGCGGCGGCTTCATCACCGACGACGAGGGCGTGCGCGAGGGCGTCGACGCGAACGTCGCGCTCCACGTCAACGTCGGGATCCAGTTCTAGTCACACTGCTTCCGTCGGAAGGGCCGGCCTATGCGCCGGCCCTTTGCATTTTCGGGCCTTTTCGGCGGTGGCCCCGGGGCGTCTACGACGGGATGCGATCTGGGAGTGGATCCGGACCTGATCGTCGTCGAGATCCGCCAAAGGACGTGGCGCCGGGGGTGGCACATCGCGTGCTCTGACTCCGATCACCCAAGGCGCCCAGCCTTCTCGCTCGCTGCTCGCTCACCACACCTCCTCACCACAAGGACCCTGCCCATGTCGACGAAGTCGAAGAAGTCTTCCCCCAGCCCGTTCGCCTCGATCGATGCCGCCCAGCTCGACACGGTGAGCGGTGGTGCGTCGCGCGTGACGGCCCGCTCCGGCGGCGCGAACGACCAGCTGACGACGATGCTGACGAGCATCACGGACTCCATCAAGAACCTGGCGTCGTCGAAGAACCAGGGGATGGACCCGATGATGATGATGATGATGATGATGATGATGGGTGGTGGAGGCGGCGGCGGTGCGGCCCCCGTGGCCGCGCCCGCGCCCCAGCCGCCGGTCATCAACATCACGACCGACGTGAAGCGCCGCTGGTAACCGAGCGCCGAGCTCAGGAGATCCTCATGTCCCGACGACGTGCCTCACCGTTCCAGACGATCGACCTCGCGACGCTCGACGGCGTGAGCGGCGGTCGCATCATCCCGCAAAAGGGCATGGACCCGACGATGATCCAGGGGATCCAGGAGCTCGCGAAGGCGGTCGCCGCGATCACGCAGAGCATGGACGCCCAGAAGCAGCAGAGCAGCGCGCAGATGATGCAGATGATGCAGCAGATGATGGCGAAGCGCGGCGGTGGCTGAGCCGCCGCTTCCAGGAGAACCCACCCACGACCCGAGGCCCGAGGCGCGATGCTCGGGCCTCGGCATTTTCGGCGACGGCTCGACGAGGCACTCCTCGTCGGGCCGTTCGTCGTTTCGGCGCGGCGCTCGGGGCGCAGGAGGCGGTGTGTGAAGTGCGATCACGAGGACTCGCTTCGTCGCGCCCGGGTTACTGGATCGCGCGTGCGCCGCGCCCGATCTCGTTGATCCGATTGATCGCGCGACCTGGCCCGCGCGCTGCACTGGTGTCGGTCACCCACAACAAGGATGCCCAAGATGAAGACCCTCGAAATCCAGGACCTCGCTCTCGTCTCCGGTGGCGCTGCTCGTCGCACGAATGATGCGCTCACCCAGCAGCTCACGCAGATCGGCACGTCGATCAAGGACGCGGCGTCGGCGAACAACAACAGCCAGAACAACGTGCTCCTGCCGATGGTCATGATGATGGCGATGAACCGCAACAACGGCCCGACCGTCGTCGCCGCCGGCGCGCCCGCCGCGCCGAGCTCGGTCGTCAACATCTCCACCCGCGTCCGTCGCTGGTAAGATGGCCATCACCACCTGACGAGGGCTCCGGCCGACCACGCGTCGGCCAGACGCAAACCGGGCGCGATCGAAACGATCGCGCCCGGTTTGCGTTTCGGCCCCGGCGAGCCGCGATCGAACACCGATCGAACACCGATCGAACCCTCAGGATGCAGAGTGTCTATCGCGAGGATCGTCGACGGAGCGAGGCACGCGGGGAAGTCGGCGGAACGACACGAGCGAGGGTGTGGCACGCAGCGTGTACCAGATGGATGCATGCACGACATCGACGCGATCGAGGCCATCAACGCCGAGCAACTGGCGACGGTGACCGATCGCCTCCTGCTCCGCGGACGGATCACCGACCGCCGCCCGAGCACGAGCAAGATCCTCGTGCGGCCCGAGCGGCTCGCCCGCGGCACCGGCACGTGGCCGGTCGCGGCCGTGGCACCGCCCGCCGGGTTCCCGGCGAGCGCGGCGATCATCATCGCGCTCGCCTCCATCGCCGCGTCGCTCGCGACGATGCTCTAGCAGGTTTGTCTTCGGCGAGAACGATCGAGACGTGGTGACTCGATCGTGGGTGCGGTCGGATTGGGCCCCGGCCGCACCCGCCTCGCCGACTTTTTTCGCGTCACGTCTCCGGATCGCCCTCGGCGGGCGGCAGCGGCAGGCCGAGCTGCGTCGTCGCCGCCGGTGCGCCGGCCTCGAAGCGCACGTCGCCGGACTCGTCGGTGTAGTTGACGGCGAGCCGCTGCGCGGCGACCGGGTCGACGTTCGCGAGCCGGCGCAGCACGAGCCGCGCGATGTCGCTCCACGCGACGGACTTGCGCCCCGCGCCGAGCACGTCGTCGACGAGCGTGGCCTCGATGTCGCGCGCGAGCCGCCGCAGGTCGTCGTCGCGCAGGCCCGGCCGGTGCGCGCACACGCGCTTCAGTGCGCGCAGGAGCTTGTCACCGTCGAACGGCTCGGACGTGCCGTCGCGCTTCGTCACCTTCAGCGCGGGCGCTCCGAGTCGTTCGTACGTCGTGAAGCGGCGCTTGCACACGGTGCAGTGCCGGCGGCGGCGCATCGCGTGCCCGCCCTCGGCGTCGGCGGTCGGCCGTGTCTCCGTCACGGTCGACTCGCCGTTGCAGTACGGGCATTGCACCTACGGATCGTAGCACCGTCGCGTATCCACGTTCGGGCGTGGCCCCGATCGCGCCCCCGTCGGCGCCACGCCGAACGTGCCCCGTCCCCGGTCGCTCACTCGAGCGTGACGAAGTCGTAGCCCGTCTCGGCCTCGAGGGCCGAGACCTTGACGCGGTACTCGTACCAGTCGTCGCGGCGGATGCCCTCGATGTTCGGCATGCGCACGGCGATCACGTACGCGTCGCTCGACGGTGCATCCAGCGCGACACCGGCGCGCACGAACACCACGATCTTCCACGTCGCCTCGGGGATCGCGATGCGGCGCTGCGGATCCTCGCTGCGCCCGTGGTCGCGGCAGCCGTCCCCGGGCACCCGCGGCGCGTGGGTGGCGCACGCCGCCGACCAGATCGGCCCGGCGAGCATGTACGCGTCGCGGCCCTCGCCGACCTCGCGCTGCACGTAGCGCTCGAAGTCGTACCAGGGCCCGCGGTTGAGGTCGGCGCGCTGCGCGAGGACGTTGGACATCACGAACGTGGCGCGGTTGGAGTCGGCCGTGCGCGTGCGCTCCTCGGAGCGGACCATGTGGCCGCGGTCGAAGCCGGAGTTCGTCAGGTCGTCGTGGACCGGGTGGTAGTAGTCGGTGGGCAGGCGATCGTCGGCGGAGAAGTCGCCGCTGAAGCGATCGACCGGGCCGTAGTCGCCGCGGCGCGTCCGCCAGCTCACCCAGCTCGGCGCGTTGAGGAAGCGGCTGTATCCGAGCTGGAACTCCTCGTGCGCGATGAGCGTGTCGTCGTCGGGAGTTCCGTCGACGGGAGCGCCGAGCGCGAGGTGCGGCGATGCAGGCGGCACGCCGGTGGGCACGAACGTGCCGTCGCCGGGATCGCCGTCCTCCCGGCGCGGATCCGACGGATCCGGGGTCGTGCATGCTCCGAGGAGCGCGAGCGCTGCGATCGCGAGCCGCATGACCGTGGATCATGCATAGTGTGCAGCGCGATGGCCACCGCGATCGTGATCGGCGCCTCGAGCGGCATCGGCGAGGCCCTCGCGCGGCGGCTCGCGGGCGCCGGATGGCAGGTCGTCGGGATGGCGCGCCGCGCCGGCCCGACCGGGCTCGGCGAGCGCTACCGGCACGTCCTCGCCGACGTCCGCGCGCCGGACTTCACCGACAAGCTCGCCGACGCGTTCGTCGACGTCGACGCGTGCGTGTACTGCACCGGCATCGGCGAGCTCCTCGAGCTGCCCGAGCTCGCGCACGACCGCGACGTGTTCGCGACGAACCTCGTCGGGATGGTCGCCGCAGCCGAGGTCGCGATCCCGCGCATGCTGTCGCGCGGCAAGGGCCACTTCATCGGGCTGTCGAGCCAGGCCGATCGCGTCGTCAGCGACGACGCCCCGAGCTACGCCGCGTCGAAGGCCGGCATGTCGTCGTACCTCGAGGGGCTCGCGTACGCGTGCAAGGGCCGCGGCGTCGCCGTCACGAACGTGCGGTTCGGCTTCGTCGACACGGCGATGGCGAAGTCGACGGTGAAGCCGTTCATGATCACCGCCGACAAGGCGGCGCGCGTCGTCGAGCGTGCGCTCGTGAAGCGCCCGATCCGCATCACGCACCCGTGGCGCATGGCCGCGCTCCTGTGGATGCTCGGCTGGGGACGCACCGTGCGCACCTGGCTGTCGTAGCCGCCGCCCGCGATCGTCCCCCGGCCGCCGGAGCGCCCGTGTTATGGCTCGGGCATGAAGCTCGCGACCTCGCTGCTCCTCCTCGGCGCAACCCTCGCCGCGTGCGGCGACGACGACGCGCCCGGGCCGTACGACGGCATCCCCGTCGGGACGAAGGTCACGGCGCCCGGGCTGTCGGCGCCGGTCGACGTCGTGCGCGACTCGTTCGGCGTGCCTCACATCTACGCGGCGACCGAGGCCGACGCCGCGTTCGCGAACGGCTACATCCAGGCGGGCGATCGCATCTCCGAGATGGACCTCCTGCGCCACTTCGCCGAGGGGCGCGTCGGCGAACTGTTCGGCGCGCTCCAGGCGTCGCAGATCGACAACGACCTCACGATGCGCATGCACCGCTTCCGCGACTACGCGGAGCTGTCGCTCGCGCAGCTGTCGGCGTCGTCGGATCCGATCGATCAGGCCGTGGTCGCGAGCCTCGCGCGCTACGCCGACGGCGTGAACCAGTACGTGGCCGAGCTCGTCGCCGGGCGCTACGCGATCGATCCCGACGTGACGGCGTTCTTCGACCCGGCGCGCTTCGAGGCGTGGTCGCCGGTGGACTCGCTCGCGATCGGCTACCTGCAGCAGTGGTCGCTGCAGTACGACGAGAGCGAGCTGTCGCTGCACAGCTACTTCGACACGGCGCGCGCGACGTTCGACCAGTCGGCGCAGCCGGATCGCCTGCGCCGCGCCGGCGCCGGTGCCGACCTGCGCTCGATCCTCCCGATGGATCCGTCGTCGACGATCGACGGCTTCCCGAACGTCGGGACCGACTCCGGCACGCGGGCCAAGCGCGGCGTGCCGCGGCCGCACGTGCCGGCGCAGCTCCTCGCCGACGGGCAGCGCGCGCTGAACCCGGACACCGACCTGTTCCGCAAGATCAAGAACCCGAAGAACGGCTCGAACAACTGGGTCGTCGGCCCGGCGCTCACCGGGGCCGGCGCGATCCTCGCGAACGATCCGCACCTGCAGCTCATCAACCCGCCGGTGTGGCACCTCCTGCACATCACGGTGCCGGGCAAGCTCGACGTCAGCGGCGTCAGCTTCCCCGGCATCCCGGGCATCATCCTCGGGCACAACGCGCACGTCGCGTGGGGTGCGACCGTCGTCTCCCACGACGCGAACGACTTCTACCTCGAGACGATCGCGCCGTGCTCGTCGGGCGGCGGCAACTGCGTGCGCTTCGGCGGGCAGGACGTGCGCCTCGAGACGGTGACGGAGTCGATCAAGATCGGCGCGCTCGGCACGATCATCGACACGCGCGACGTGACGTACGAGGTCGTCCCGCACCACGGGCCGATCCTGCCGATCGTCGAGAACCACACGATCGTCCCGCGCACCGGAGCGCAGGCGATCTCGTCGAAGTACACCGGCTACGGGCCGTCGCTGGCGGTGCGCGCGCTGTACCGGCTCGCCCACGCGACGTCGCGCGCCGAGGCGTTCGACGCGCTCGACGACTTCACGTTCGGCGGGCAGAACTGGGTGATCGTCGACGACGCCGGCTCGATCGGCTGGACGTCGACGAACCAGATCCCGCTGCGCACGCCGGGCTGCTACGCGTACCACGCCGTCACCAACCCGACGGGGCTGGCGCCGTTCTTCGTCGTGCCCGGCGACGGCAGCTGCGAGTGGGAGGGCTTCATGGACGCGCGCTACGTGCCGCACGCGATCGATCCGGCGCGGGGCTTCCTCGCGTCGGCGAACCAGGATCCCGTCGGCGAGACGTTCGACGGCGACCCGCTGAACGGCCCCGTCGTCGACGGGCGGCCGCTGTACGCCGGCTGGAGCTACGACCCGGGCCTGCGCGAGGGGCGCATCACGCGCCGCCTGCAGGAGCTCGCGGCGAGGGACGGCAAGGTCACCGCCGACGACCTCGCGTCGATCCAGGCCGACACGCACTCGAACTTCGGCGAGCTGCTGCGCCCCGCGATCGTCGCCGCGACGGCGAAGCTCGCGGCGGAGCTCGCGACGCCGGGCACGCACCCGGGCCTATCGGCGTTCGCCGCCGGGCTGTCGCCCGCGAAGCGCACGCGCCTCGCCGACGCCGCGGCGCGGCTCGCCGCGTGGACGCTCGCGACGCCGGCCGCCGTCGAGGGCGCGCCGACCGCGGCCGAGCTCGCCGACAGCGCCGCGACCACGGTCTTCAACTTCTGGGCGGTGCGCTTCATGGCCGTCGCGTTCTCCGACGAGGAAGCGGCGATGGGCCGCGGCTCCGATGTCGATCGCGCCGCCGTG
The DNA here is from genome assembly GCA_019637375.1 of Deltaproteobacteria bacterium. Lineage (GTDB taxonomy): Bacteria > Myxococcota_A > Polyangia > Haliangiales > Haliangiaceae > JABFXX01. Next base: position 64,403 of record JAHBVW010000048.1, read on the forward strand.
CTCGTGCTCGCGCGCCCCGAGCAGCTCGCCTCGCAGATCGCGCCGGAGACCGGCGAGTCGATCCTGTGCGACGACCTGCGCACGGCGAACGTCGTCGAGAGCTGCACGCTGCAGGTGCTCGTCGCGCTCGACCAGGCGATGGATCAGCTCGTCGGCCGCATGGGCGCCGACCCGGCGGCGTGGCGCTGGGGCGCGCTCCACACGCTGACGCTCGCGCCGCTCACGCCGGCTCCGACGCTCGAGCTGCCGGCGCCCGACGAGCCGGATCCGAAGCTCCGCAACGGCTTCCCGCGCCCCGGCGACAACTACGTCGTCGACGCGTGCCACCCGGGGACGCGCGACACCGACTTCACCTACGACCACGGCCCGTCGATGCGCCACATCACGCAGTTCGACGGCCCGGGGCGGCCGCGCACGCGCATGCAGCTCCCCGGCGGCCAGGTGTTCGACCGCGCGTCGCCGCACTACCGCGAGCTGATGGAGGGCTGGCGCAAGAACGAGTACTTCGACTTCGCGTTCGCGACCGAGGACATCCTCGGCGTCGCCGAGCACCGCACGAGGTTCGAGGCACCCTGACGGCGCGGCTCGACGCGATCGTCGTCGGCGCGGGGCTGTCGGGCCTCGTGTGCGCGCGGCGGCTCGTCGAGGGCGGCGCGCGCGTGGCGGTGCTCGAGGCGCGCGAGCGCGTCGGCGGGCGGCTGCACACGGGCACGCTCGCCGGCGCGGCGATCGATCGCGGCGGGCAGTGGATGTCCGTCGGCCAGCCGCGGCTGCGCGCGCTCGCCGAGGAGCTCGGCGTGGCGTCGTTCCCGCAGCGCCGCGCAGGGATCGCCGTCATCGACGAGCCCGGCGCCGCCGGCCGGCTCGCACAGCTCGGCGCGGCGTGGGCGACGTGGCGCGCGACGCGCCGGATCACGGCGCTGATGCGCGATCCGCCCGACGACGACGGCCCGCTCGACGCGTGGCTCGCGCGCACGATCCCCCATCCGGCGGCGCGCGCGCGGATCGCGATGCACGCCGAGCTCGTGTTCGCCGCCGAGCCCGCGGAGCTGACGGTGCGCGCGTACCTCGAGCGCCTGGCCGTCACCGGGCGGTTCGCGCCCGTGGGGCCGGAGCTGCCGGGCGGCGGGCGCGAGCACCGCTTCGCCGGCGGCGCGCAGGCGCTCGCGCTGCGCCTCGCGGAGGGGCTCGACGTGCAGCTCGGCGTGCAGGTGCGCGCGGTCGCCGAGCTCGCGGCGCGCCACGTGGTGCTCGCCGTGCCGCCGCGGGCCGCGCGCGCGATCGCCGCCGACCTGGCGCCGGAGGCGCGGCGGTTCCTCGACGGTGCGCGCACCGGTGCGGTCGTGAAGTGCTTCGCCGCGTACGACCGCGCGTTCTGGCGCGACGCCGGCCTCTCCGGCGAAGTCTACGCGCCGAGCGGCCTCGTGCGCGCCGTGGTCGATGCATCGCCGCCGGGCGACGGCGCGATCCTGCTCGCGTTCGTCGTCGGTGCCGCCGCGCGCGCGTGGGGCTCGCGCGATCCTGCGGAGCGGCGCGCGCACGTGCTCGCCGAGCTCGCGCGGTTCCTCGGCGAGCCGGCCGCGCATCCGATCGACTACGCCGAGGCGGACTGGAGCGCCGAGGGTTGCGTCTACCTCGCGACGAGCCCGAGCTGGCGCCCCGCGCACGGCACAGTCCACATCGCGGGCACCGAGAGCGCGGTCGCGTGGCCCGGCTACATGGAGGGCGCGATCGAGGCCGGCGAGCGCGCCGCCGGCGAGGTGCTGCGCGAGCTCACGGGACGTTGATGATCTTGTGCAGCTGCAGCGACAGCCGCCAGCGCGGGCGCGCCTGGATCATCGCGATCGTGCGCTGGAGGTTGTGGTCGTACCGCGCGTCCATCCAGGGCTGCAGGAAGTAGTGCTCGCAGCGCCAGCGCGCCGCGTAGCGATCGAGCACTGCCTCGTCGACGGTGTCGTCGACGACGACCTTGACCTCGTCGGCGGGGAGGTTGTCGGCGAGCGCGAGGCCGGCGGGGTGGTGCTGCGGCTTGGGCGAGATCGTGAGCCAGTCGACGGGGCCGGCGGGGACGCGCGTGCCGTTCGACTCCATGTGCACGCGGAAGCCGGCGCCGCGCACGGCGCGCGCGAGGTCGGCGTCCCACTGGAGCGTCGGCTCGCCGCCGGTGACGACGACGCGATACGTGTGGTTCGTGTCGAGCTCGCGCAGGCGGGCGACGATCTCGTCGGCGGTGTAGCGCCGCGCGCCCTCGGGCGAGAAGTCGGTATCGCAGCCGGTGCAGTCGAGGTTGCACGCGGCGAAGCGCAGGAACACGACCGCGCGGCCGGCGTGCGCACCTTCACCCTGCAGGGTGGGCCCGAACATCTCCTTGACGAGGTAGCGGCGTTCGCTCACGGAGCGCGAGCTATAGCTCCTCGGCGGCGACGCGCCTACGGGAAACTTGTGCGCGCGTGTTGAGCCGGCGTCGGTGGTACAACCAGCGCACCGTGCGCGTCGGCATCGTCGGGATCGTCGGCATCGTCGTCGTGCTCGCCGCCTGCGGCCGCAAGGAACCGTCGGCGAAGGACCGCGCCGTCGAGGCGACGAAGGCGGCCTCCGGCAGCGCCGCGGCTCCGGCGGAGACCACCGCCGCGCGCGCGGAGTGCAAGCAGCTGCCGTTCGCCGAGACGGCGCCGGTGCCCGAGGCGTCGGGCGCCGCGTGGATGACGCTCGAGGGCAAGCTGTCGCTCGTCGTGATCAGCGACAGCGGCAACGACGGCGCGTACGTCGTGCTCGATCCCGAGACGGGCGCGGTGCGCGAGAGCGGCAAGCTCCCGCTCGGCGGCAAGGGCGATGACCTCGAGGGCGTCGCAGTGCGCGGCGGCAAGCTGTACGCGGTCACGTCGCCCGGGTGGATCCGTGTGTGGGAGCGCGCCGCCGGCGCGTGGAACCTCGTCGACGGACCGTACCCGCTCGGCCCCGTCGATCTCGACGAGGGCAAGGGGAATAAACCCCCGAAGGGCGACGGCATGGTGTGCCCGCAGAAGAGGACGAACTGCGGGCGCAACTACGAGGGCCTGTGCCTCGCGCCCGAGGCGCACGCCGCCGGGAGCCCGTGCGTCGGTTTCGCCGCGGCGAAGGGCGACGGCCACCTGTACTGCCTCGTCGAGCGCGACGGCCGGCTGACGTTCGACCTCACCGTGCCGCGCATCGAGATCACGCACCCGGGCGCGATGGCCGACTGCGCGTTCGCCGACGACGGCGCGCTGTTCGTCGGCTCGAACGCGTTCGACCTCGCCGCCGTCTACCGCGTCGACCGCTGGCGCACGCCCGGCAACGCCGTGAAGGTCGAGTACGGCGCGCTCGGTCCCGGCTTTCCGGAGACGATCGCGGCACGCACCGAGGGCACGGGTCACGTCATCTACCGCATGTCGGATCTGGGTGGCGCGCCGAGCCTGATGGCGAAGTACCACTGCCCGAGATAGCGATGAGTTTCGATGGTTTGTAGGGAGATCTTGCCGAAGTATTGAACGTGTGCAAATCTTAGAACGCGTTCAACATGAGCCTGTTCGACGAGCACAAGGCCGAGCGCAGGACGCGGATCCTGGCGACCGCGCGCGAGCTGGTCGCCAAGCACGGCTACGACGGCCTGACGATGCGCGAGCTCGCGAGTGCGGCGCGCGTCTCGGTGCCGACGCTGTACAACCTGTTCGGCGGCAAGGACCAGATCCTGATCGCCGAGCTCGAGGCGCAGGCCGCGCGGATCGCGGCGCGCATGCCGCCGCTCGAGCGGTCGCTGTCCTTCATGGCCCGCGGCGAGCTCGGCTTCGAGGCCGGCATGCAGGCGATCGCCGAGGCGCCGGAGTTCTTCCGCGCGGTGCTGCGCATGGCGCTGACGTCGCCGGAGTCGAGCGTGATGCGCCGCCGCGCCGAGGAGGGCTTCATCGCGATCATGGCGGGCAACCTCGCCGCCGCGAAGGCCGCGGGCCAGCTCGCGGAGTGGGCCGAGCCCGACCTCGTCGCGCGCCACATGTTCGCGCACCACATGGCGGTGTTCCTGTCGTGGAGCGTCGGCGAGCTCGACCTGGCCACGTTCCGGCTCGCCGCCCTGTCGGGCATCTGTCACCTGTTGATCGGCGTCGCGCGCGGCCCGTTCGCCGCCGACGTCGAGGCGCGCCTGCGCGAGCTGATCCGCGCGGCGAAGCAGCTCCCCCACGGACATCCCCCGGAGGTCTCGCATGCGTCCCGCGATTGATGGCGTCGAGCTCGCAGTCCCCGCACCCGGCCGCAACCTGCCGCCGCGCGCGTTCACGTCGCCGGCGGTGTTCGACGCCGAGCAGCGCGCGATCTTCGCGCGCAGCTGGGTGCACGTCGCCGACCTCGTCGACCTGCCGTCGCCGGGCAGCTACGTCGCCGCGAAGATCGGGCGCACGCCGGTGCTGGTGCTGCGCGATCGCAAGACCGGCGAGCTGCGCGCGTTCCTCAACGCGTGTCGCCACCGCGGCGCGCAGCTCCTCGACGGCAAGGGCACGTGCGACAAGCAGATCAAGTGCCCGTACCACGCGTGGTCGTACGGCCACGACGGCGCGCTCGTCGGCGTGCCGTACCGCGAGGAGTTCGACGGCGACATCGCCGCGATGGGCCTCGTCCCCGTGCGCGTCGGCACCGTCGGGCCGCTCGTGTTCGCGTGCCTCGATCCCGCCGCGCCCGAGCTCGCGGCGTGGGTCGGCCAGCTGCCCGCCGCGCTCGAGCTCGCCGGCGCCGCGTCGTGGGCCCTCGGCTACGAGCTCGCGTACGAGCTCGAGGCGAACTGGAAGCTGTTCGTCGAGAACGCGAACGACGGCTACCACATCCAGTTCGTGCACGACCTCCTCACCGACCTGCTCGCCCCCGACAGCGGCGAGACGACGCTCGAGGCGCACGGCGCGTACACCGTCGCGCGCATCAACCCGGCCTACGTCCCGCCCGAGCGCGACCCCGGCGAGGCGAAGATCCGCTTCGGCTGCATCTTCCCGAACCTGATCCCGGTGCTGTCGCCGTCGGACCTCACGTACATCCGCGTCGATCCCGTCGCGCACGATCGCCTGCGCCTGTTCGTGCGCTCCTACGACCACCCCGAGTTCGCGAACCTGCGCGAGCTCCGCAAGCTCGCGTTCGAGCGCACCGCCGACCAGGACATCGCCGTCGTCGAGCGCACGATGCGCGGCCTCCACGCGGAGGGCCTCCCGCCGGGCGTGCACTCGTCGCGCCTCGAGGAGCGCATCGGCCACATCGAGCGCCTGTGGGCCGACGCGATGCTGCGCGAGTACGGCCCGACGAACAAGCGCCTGCTCGCCGTCGCGGGCGCCTAACCGTAGCGGTACTCGAGCACCGGCTGCCGGCGGTACAGCCCGTTGTGCGGGGCGTAGTTGAACGCGCGGTAGTGGAGCTGCCACGGCGTCGCGATCACGTGGCCCGGGCCGGCCTGGACCGAGAGCGCCATCGGCGTCACGCGGCGGTACGACGAGTCGAACGGGAGGTCGTCGTTGTCGGCGCCGCCCGACGAGAACAGGTTGACGAGCGTGTGCTCGCCGAGGCTGTAGAACGCGTCGAAGCCGCGGTCGATCTTCTCGTGGCCGCGCACGAGCGTGTGGAGGCCGGTGCGCTCCATGAACGCGACGAACTGCTTGCGGCCGAACGAGAAGCGCGGGTCCATGCGCTGGAGCTCGACGGGGATGTGGTCGGTCGCGACCGGGTCGCTCCACATCATCTGGAAGCGCATGTCGTCGTCGTTGAGGCTGCCGAGGTCGCGGTAGCGCTCGGCGAACGTGTCGTCGCGCGGGATGCCGGCGTGCACGAACAGCGTGCGCTCGCACAGGAACGACGTCGGCATGTGCTCGAACAGCAGGCGGTACGCCTCGAGCATCTCGAGCGGGACGTGCGGGGCGAGCGACGCGAGTGCCTCCGCCGGATACACGCCGCTCGTGATGCGGTTGTCGATCCAGCGCAGCCACTCGTGGTTGCCGCGCAAGAGGATCACGTGGTCGGGGAGCGCCACGAACAGGTGCAGCGCGGCGCGCAGCACGCCGTCGAAGCTGAAGCGGCCGCGATCGATGTAGTCGCCGAGCAGCACGAGCTTGACGTCGGGGTTGCGCACCGGATCCCACTGGTGCGCCCACGCGCGCTGGATGAAGTTCGACTGCAGGAGCGCCGCCTTCAGGCAGCTGTAGCAGCCGTGCAGGTCGCCGAGCACGACGAGCTCGATGGGCCCGGTCGGGCGCTGCACGTGGATGTAGCGGTCGAGAAAGCGCGCCCCGATCGGGAGCTGATCGATGTCGGTGATGCCGTTCAGCCGGTGCTGCCCGGCGGCGCGGGCGCGCTGCCACTGCTGCATCGCCTTGTGCAGCAGGTTGTAGTCCCACTCGATCTGCGCCTTGCGCTCGGCGGGGTGCGGCGACAGCGTCTGCTCGATCGGATCGAGCAGCGGGTGCGACACGGCGACGAGCTCCTTGCGCACGTATGGCGTCACCGTGAACGCGGCCACCTTCCTCGTCCCCGTCGGCGGCAGCGTCTTCTCGGTCGGGCTCGCGACCGGCGGCCGCGCGGGCTGCGCCGTCAACAGGCCATGCAGCTCGCCGTGCACGCTGCGCTCGTTCGGCGCGATCACGCCGTCGGCGTGGATGAGCCCCGTCACCAGCTCGAGCGCGTTCGCCTGCTCCGGCGGCGGCAGGTCGCGGAACAGCGACACCGCGCGCACGCGCAGCCGGCTCGCCACGTACGTGTCCCCTCCCGCCGCCGCCGCCGCCAACACCTCCTGCGCGAGCACCGCGATCTCCCCCTCGAGCACGCGCAGCCGCTCCTCGAAGTGCGCCCTCCACGCCCGGCTGAGCCGCGCCCGCTCCTCCGGCGTCCCCACCGCCGACTGCTCGATCACCACGATCACCGAGTCCACGTACCGCTGCAGGAACGCCCGCTCCCGATCCGCGAACACCCCATCGATGTAGCTCACCGTCACGAGCAGATCGATCATCGCCGTGATGCGCGCCGAGCCGTCGTCGCGCTTGTCGCTCGACGGGCCCCTGGACCGAACAGCTTCCACGACCGTTCATGAAACACCGCCCGGCGCGGCGGAGCAAGGGCGGCCCCTGTTGTTACCCCCCTCGTCGCCTTCCTGAAGGTGGCGGCGCTTCGCTGGACACCTGTCCATCGCGCGTTTGTCGTTCACGATGTTGCGACCGGGTCTGCGGTGCCGTCGCGAACGCGGTGCTCGGCATGTCGGCCGGGTCTATGGGCCAGGTCTATTGGCCAGCCTGCTGGCGCTGGCCAATAGAAAGCATCGTGTTTTCAAGGTCTTCGCGATCTCAAACGGGACTCTAACGACCATCGTCCCCTCCGTGGCCCATAGAGTCCTTGAGCCGGTACCTGCGCCAGCGTTTCTCGCCCTCCGTCACGACCTCGCCCGCTCCGACGAGCTCTTCGAGCGCGCGCCGGAAGGTTCGCTCGGGGATCTCCGGGCCCACACGCCGCCGGATGTCGGACTTCGACGAGCTCGGGAAGCGCTCCAGATCTTCGACGATGAGCGCACGGAGGCGGTGTGGCTGCACCGCGTGAGCGTCGTCAGCGCGTCGAGCCCCGCTTCTCGCAGCAGCGCAGGCGGCACGAAGTAGCGCGTGGCGTTCGTCCGCCCCGACTGCTCGACGAGCCCCCATGCGAGGAGGCGCCCGAGCCAGGGGCGCAGCGCGCTCGTGTCGGGCAGCTCCAGCTCCTCGGCAAGCTCGGCGGCCGAGACGCTCTCGGTCTGCGCGACGAGAGCGAACGTGATCCGCTCACGCTGCGTGAGCTGGTAGCGCTTGTCGGCCTCGACGAGCAGCTTGACGACGCCGGGCTGCCCCACGCGGCGGGGCACCGTGACGTGGACCGAGTCGGTCCCCTCGGTGATGGTCGGCACCTTGCGCCCGGTCGCGAGCAGGCGCTCGAAGAGCAGGTCGATGCCACTGCCCTCCCGCTCCATCAGCTTGAGGTCGTGGAAGATGTGCGCGAGCCCGTCGTTCCGGCGGCGGCTCTCGTGGAGGATGTTCTGCGGCGTGACGCCGACGGGCAGCCGCCCCGGGTTCACGACCTCGAGGCGATCCGGGTGCAGGTTCAGGTAGACGTCGCCCCGCTGCGTGTAGGGCCGGTGCACGAACGCGTTGACGAGCAGCTCGCGGACGACGAGCTCATCGTAGGCTGGCAGCTTGGTGCGCAGCATGCCGTCGGGCAGCTCGTAGCTCTCGCGGAAGTCGGTCACCTCGTTCCAGATCGCGTCGACCAGCTCGATGGGCGAGTGCGGTCGTCCCAGCTCCACTTCGAGACCTTCACCTCGCGCTCGTCGTACTTGATGGCCTGCACGATGGGCGCGCTGCCGAGGCTCGCGCGAGCGTGTCGGTCGCCGACGAGGAGGACGCCGAGGTTCGTCAGCACGTCGCCCCTGGCGAGCCCGTAGTGCGTGAGCATCTCGTCGTCCGTCTTCTCCTTCACCGAGGGCTTCACCCGGTCCGAAGCGCGGAGCCGCTCGCACAGGCTCTCGACCTTCGCCGCGTCGGCGCTCGTCCTCGGTACGCCCAGCGAGGTCATCTCCTCCCACGGCGTGGCCGGTCGCTCGTTCGCGAGGCGCATCACGTCGTCGCCGACGATCGGCCGGCACGTGTCGCCGACGCGAAGGAAGTAGCGACCGTCGCTCGTCGACGCGATGCCGGTCGCGCGCGGGATGGTGAGCGCGATGTACTCGCCGCCGTTGTCGTGGCGCTTCACCTCCGGCACCACCTGCACGTTCACGGTCAGCTCGCCGACGCGCTTGCGGATGCGGTCGAGGAGCGCGGGCTCGACGCGCTGATCGGCGGGCGGGGCGTCGGCGTCGTCCTCGATGCCGATGAGGAGCGTGCCGCCTGCCGCGTTGGCGAAGCAGACGCAGTCCTGCGCGAGCTCTCCGAAGTCGGCCTTCGTCGTGACGAGGCGCAGGGACTTTCGGTCGAGGTGGTGGGACTCCCGGGTGGTCATGGTGTCGCTCCCGGTTCACTTCCGGACCCAGGCGTCGACGTTCTCGCCCTGCCAACTGAACACGGTCGTAACTTAACCAACAGCGATCGGATGACGGAACGTCCTTCCTGCCGCATTCTGCGGCGGAGCGGCTAACCGCGATCTACCCCAAAGGCAGCGCGCGTTGATCCTACCGTGATCGGAACGGAGGGCTCATGGGAGCAGCACTTGGCGTCGTGGCAACGTTGCTGGTCGGGACACTGGTCGCGCTGGTCATCGTCGCGATGCGCGCGGCGAAACAGCGTCGGAGATACAGCGCGATCGTGAACGTGGATGATGAGGTCGCGCGGCTTCGGCACGCTGCGGCGGCCGAGATCGCGAACGAGAAACGCGACGCCGCTGCGCGAGCGACGGTCGTGGAGGCCGAGGCGCGCCGACTTCATGTGGTGGCGCAGGAGGAGCTCGCGCGCGCACGCGACGAGGCGGCGAGGCAGCGTGCGGTGGCGGAGTCGGAGGCCGCGTCGGTGCGACAACAGGCCGCCGGCGAGCGCGCGCGCTACGCACAGATCACGCAGGAGACGGCGAAGGCGGCGCGAGAGCTCGAGCGGCTGTCGAACGAGCTCCGTGCCGTCGAGGGAGGGCTCGAGGACATCTCCTTCGGTCTCTACAAGCCTCAGTATCGGTTCGATACGCCGGAGCAGTTCAAGCGCGAGCTCGACCGCGTGGTGGAGAAGCAGAAGGAGATGATCCGGGCGGGGACCGCCGCGGCCTTCCGCGTCACCTGGACCGTCGGTGGGAGTGAGAAGGAAGGCGTCCGCATGCAGAAGCAGTACAGCAAGCTGCTGTTGCGCGCCTTCAACGGAGAGTCCGATGCGGCGATCGCGAAGGTGTCGTGGAACAACGCCACGAAGATGGTGGAGCGAATCTGCAAGGCATTCGAGGCAATCAATCAGCTTGGCGATGTGATGACCGTTGCGATCTCCCCAGCGTACCGCGACCTGAAGCTGGCCGAGCTTCGCCTCGAGCACGAGCTCGAGGAGAGAAAGCGCGAGATCGCCGAGGAGCAGCGGCGCATTCGCGAGCAGATGAAGGACGAGGAGCGAGCCCAGCGCGAAGCAGAACGAGCGCAGACGGAGGCCGAGGCCGAGGAGCTTCGGTACCAGCGCGCGCTCGAGAAGGCCAAGGTCGAGCTCTCCAAGGCTCGCGGTGAGGAGCACGCTCGCATGAACGAGAAGATCCTCGGGCTACAGGCCCAGCTCGCGGAGGCTCAGGCTCGGTCGGTCAGGGCAAAGTCGATGGCGGAGCTAACCAAGTCCGGATACGTGTACATCATCTCGAATATCGGCTCGTTCGGCGACAGCATGTTCAAGATCGGGATGACGAGGCGGCTCGACCCGATGGATCGGGTCAAGGAGCTCGGCGATGCCTCGGTGCCGTTTCCTTTCGATGTTCATGCGATGGTCTACGCGGAAGACGCGCCGGCGCTGGAATGCGCATTTCATCAGTACTTTCGTGACCGGAGTGTGAATCTTGTGAACATGCGCCGTGAGTTCTTCCACGTGAACCTGTCCGAGCTGGAGGAGTTCGCGGCCCAGCGTGGCTTGACGATCGCGTTCACGAAGCTCGCCGAGGCCCGCGAGTATCGCGAGTCCCTCTCTCTCCGCGCTGCACGGTCGGGGCCGGTTGTGCAAGCGCGGGCCTCCTGAGCGGGGATCGGGCATTTCGCCCCGGAGCACGCCGGGCCAGGCCGTCGCCGTTTGCGCGGCGGCTCCCGCGGTGCTGTCATCGAGGGATGCGGAGAACGATCCTCGCCGTGGCAGCCGTCTTGTCTCTCGCGCCGAGCGCCGCGGAGGCGTTCTGTGGGTTCTACGTGTCGCCGGGGGAGGGGCAGTTGATGGCCGACGCGACGCAGGTGGTGCTGATGCGCAAGGGGACGCGGACGGTGCTGTCGATGCAGAACAACTACAAGGGGCCCGTCGAGGCGTTCGCGATGGTGATCCCGGTGCCGACGGTGCTGAAGGAGGCCGACGTCAAGACGCTCCCGAAGGACGTGTTCGCGAACGTGGAGCGGATGGGGGCGCCGCGGCTCGTCGAGTACTGGGAGCAGGACCCGTGCAACCCGCACGCGGGGCACTTCGGCGTCGGGACGGCGGGCGGCGTGAAGATGGCGGCGTCGGCGCCGATGCGGGCGTCGAAGCCGGACGATAC
>JAHBVW010000049.1 GCA_019637375.1 Deltaproteobacteria bacterium
CGCTCGCCGGCTCGGCGATCGCAGCCGTGGGCCCGCTCGCCGCGTCGGCGATTCGCGTGCGGCCGCTCGCCGGCTCGGCGGCCGTGACCGTGGGCCCGCTCGCCGCGTCGGCGATTCGCGTGCGGCCGCTCGCCGGCTCGGCGATCGCGGCCGTGGGCCCGCTCGCCGCGTCGGCGATCGGCACGGGGATCGACGGCGGGCTGTCCTCGGGGAGCGGCGTCGCGGCGGGGCGGCGGGCGGAGACCGAGACGAGCTTGATGCGGGCGATCGCCGGAGACGAGGCGGCCGGCGTGGGAGGCACGCCCTCGGGCGGCGTCACGGCCGGGTGCTTCATCTGCTCGCCGGTGCCGCGCTGCGTGGTCGTGCGCGAGCTCTGCGCGATCGCGAGGTCGTCGTCGTCGCCATCATCGGCGGCATCGGCGGCATCGGCGGCCTGCGGGATCGCGAGGTCGTCCCCGTCGTCGCCCGGCTCCGCCGTCAGCTGCGAGGCATCGCGCGCGGCGTCGGCGACGCGGGCCTCGGGAGGCACGGCCGCCTCGGCGCGCATCGCGGCGCCGACGATCGCGAGCGCGTCGCGCGCTGCATCGGCGGCCGGCGCCTCGACCTCGCGGCGCCAGTCGTCGCGGAACCCCTCCTCCTCGTCGTCGCTCCTTGCCGCCGCCGGCGCGTACGCGGTGTGGACGCCCGCCGCGTCGCCGACGATGTGGGCCACCTCCGTGCTGTTTGACGGCGTCGGGGGCGCGGCCTCGTCGTCGTCGTCGCGGTAGTCGTCGAAGTCGCGCGCGATCACGCCCGTCGAGTAGGCGAGGACGCGCGCCGGAGAGGTCGGAGAGGTCGGAGAGGTCGGAGAGGTCGGAGAGGTCGGAGAGGTCGGAGAGGTCGGAGAGGTCGGAGAAGTCGGAGCGGGCGACGACGGAGAAGCGGGAGACGACGGAGAGGGCAGTGAAGGTGGCGGTGAAGTCGGAGTTGGAGCGGGCGGAGAAGGCAGTGGGGCGTCGGTGGTGTCGACGGTGATGGAGGGCAGGGACTCGGGGGCGGGTGGGGGTGGGGTCCAGTGGCGCTCGAGCTCCTCGAACTCGCCGATCGCTTCGCGCAGCTCCCTGGCCTCGGCGCGCAGCGCCTCGGCGTCGAGGGTGCGCGTCGCGCGTGCGCGCTGCTCGAGGGCGCGCGCGAGCTGGGACTTGCGGTCGGCCTCGTGCTCGAGGCGCGCGAGCAGCACGCCGCCGTCGTCGAAGCGGTTCGCGGCCGCCGCGCGCTCGACGGCGGAGATCGCCTCGGCGTCGCGGCCGGCGCGCTGCAGCGCCGACGCCAGGCTCACGACGTCCGCGGTCGTCCACCGCGGCACCGGCACCGCGCCGAGCGCTTCGGCGGCGACGTCCCACGCGAGGTTCGTCGCCGCCTCGGTCGCGAGCATGCGCAGCGTCGCCTCGCGTCGCGCGCCGGTGAATGCCTCGGCGGCGCCGCGCATCGCCTCGCGCGCCCGCATCGGGTCGTCGACGCGGTCGTACAGGAGGTCGGCGAGCTCCAGCAGGACCTCGCCGCGGCGCGCGCCGGTCAGCACCTCGGCGAGGCTCGCGAGGTGGCGCGCGACGGCGTCGTGATCGCCGGTCTTCGTCGCGAGCTCGACGAGCTCGCGCAGCGCCTCGCCGCGGCGCGCGCCGGTCAGCACCTCGGCGAGGCTCGCGAGGTGGCGCGCGGCGGCGTCGTGATCGCCGGTCTCCGTCGCGAGGTCGACGAGCTCGCGCAGCACCTCCGGGTCACCCGGCCCGACGTGGTTCGCGGCCTCGAGCGTCGCGAGCGCGTCGCTCACCTTCCCGGCCGCGCGCGCGCGCCGCGCCGCATCGCGCAGCGACAGCGCGCCCTGCGCCTGCCCCGGAGCCTTGCCGCTCGCCGTGTCCTCCTCGCGATCGCCCGCCGCCGCCGCGGCGGCCGGCAACGCCTCGCCGCGCAGGCGCGCGAGCGCCGAGGCGACCTCGGGGGCGGCGCCGGTGCCGTCGAGCGCGGACCGCTCGAGCGCCGGGCGCGCGACGTCGCGGATCGCGTCGAGCTGCGGCGGATCCACCGCGAGCACCAGCTCGGCGAGCGCGCCCGCCGCGATCTGGCGCTCCCGCGCGACGATCGCGAGGTCCACGCCGGTGTCGCCCGACAGATCGCCGGCGAGCTGGGCGAGCCCGCCCGCGGCGGCGACGACCTGGCCGGCGTCGCGCAGGCGCAGCGACACGTAGCGCAGCGACGGGCGCCACGCCGGATCGATCTCGAGCGCGCGCTGGTGCGTCGCGAGCGCGACGTCGGGCCGCTGCAGCTGCGCCTGGAGGTCGCCGAGCCGCGACAGCAGCGGCTTCTGCCGCGCCGGGTGGCGCCCCGTCGCCGCGACCTTGCGGCCGAGGATGACCGACACGCGCTCGAGGTCGCCGCGCTCGCGCCACGCCGTCTCGAGCGCGTCGAGCGCCGGCAGGTGCGTGTCGGAGATGCGCAGCGCCGCCTCGAGGCACCGGATCGCGTCGTCGGCGCGCTCGGCGCGGCGGAACAGCTCGCCCGCGCGGTACATCGCATCGGCGCGCGCCGTCGTCGAGCTGTCGATGGACAGCGACGCGAACGTCTCGAGCGCCACCGCCGCGCCTGCGAGGTCGCCCGCGCGCTCCGCGAGGTCGGCGTACAGGCGCAGCGCCTGGCCGCGCAGGTCCGTCGACACCGCGCGCGCGGCGTCGAGGTCCACGACGAGCGGGCGCAGCGTCTCGAGCGCGAGCGTCGGCTCCGAGGTGCGGTCCGCGGCGACCGCGAGCCGGTAGCGGAACGTGCCCAGGCGCGCGCCGTCCGCGCCCGGGTCGTCGAGGAGCCCGCGGTACGCGCGGATCACGTCGGGCCACGCGCGCTGCCGCCACGCGGCCTCGCCGAGCGTCACCAGCACCTCGCGCCGCAGCGCGGCCGGGATGTCGACGCCCTCCTCGAGCGTGGCGTGCGCGCGCGCGCCGTGCGGCAGCGCGGCCGCCGGCTCGTCGGCGGCGAGCCACGCGGCGGCCGCCGCCGTCTCGACCTCGACGCGATCCGTGGTGCGCTCGGCGATCCGCGCGAGCGAGGCGAGGGCCTGCGCGCGCGCCCGCTGGTCGCCGCTCTCCGCGAGCAGCTGCGCCTCGAGCTGGTACGCGCGCCGGCGCGTGGCCACGATCGACGACGCGGCATCTCCGGCGCCGAGCTCGATCCCGGGCGACGACGCGCTCTCGTCGGTGAGGCGCAGTGCCTCGTGCAGGTCCGCGAGCGCCGCCGCCAGGTCGGGCGACTTCTCGCGCCGCCGAACGTCCGCGCGCCGGACGAGCAGCGCCGCGCGCTCCGTCGGGGGCGGCCGCGTCGCGAGCACGGCGTCGATCCAGCGCCGCTCGGTGCGCGCGTCGACGGAGCGCGCCAGCATCGTGCGCGCGGCGTCGCGGGCGAGCTCGGGTGCGTGCTCCTGCGCGAGCTCGTGGGCGCGCTGGTAGTCGGCCGTCGCGGCGGCCGCCTGACCCGTGCGGTCGAGCAGGCCGGCGCGCGTGATCGCGAGCTCGGCGGCGCGCTTCATCAGCCGCTCGTCGTTGCGCACGTCGTCGTCGCGGCGCGCGTCGTCGTCGGCGCCGACCTCGACGCCGCCGGCGAGGTCGACGAGCGAGGCGATCGCCGTGTCGAGCTCGGCCGCGGCGTGCTCGCGATCGAGCGTGGCCTCCGCGATCTCGGCGAGCAGCGCGTGCGCCTCGGCGGCCGTCTCGCCGCCGGCGAGCGTCGCGCGGCGCAGGCTCGCGCGCGCGTCGTCGATGCGCTCCAGGGCGACCAGCGATCGCGCGAGCGCGAGCTCGTGGCGGGCCGCGACGTGCTGCGCGAGCCCGAGGCCGCGCAGGCGCTCGTACAGCTCGGCGGCGCCCGCGTGATCGCCGCGCGCGGCGGCGATGCCGGCGAGCCCGACGATCGCGTCGGTCTGCAGCGGATCGAGCTCGAGCGCGCGCCGCCAGGCACTCGCGGCCGACACGCCGGCGGTGCTGTTCGTCGCGCCCTCGGCGATCAGGCCGCCGAGGATCGCCCACGCGCGCCCGCACGTGCGGTGGTCGCCGCGCGCCTCGGCGAGGCGCGCGACCTCGCGCCACGCGTCGACGGCGGCGCCCGGGTCGCTCGACGACAGGATCGTCGCCGTCATCTCGTGGACGGCGGGGTCGTCGGGGGCGAGCGCCTTCGCCGCGATCAGCTCCTGCTGCGCGCCGTCGGCGTCGCCGAGCTGGTGCACGAACACGTCGGCGAGGCGCAGGCGCAGCTGCACCGCGCGCGCCGGCTCGGCGGTGACGGCGCGCGCGCGCACGAGCCGCACGAGCTCGGGCCAGCGCTGCTCGTCGGCGAGCCGGTCCGCGAGCGAGTCCGCGGCCTCCGCGCTGCTCGGGTCGTGCTCGAGCGCGAGCTGGTAGAGCTGCGTCGCCGAGCGCGGCTCGAGCACGCGCAGGAGGCGCGCCCCGGCGAGCGCGGCGAGCGCGGCCTGATCGTCGTCGCCCTCGGCGCTCGCGATCTGCGCGAGCTGCATCAGGTGGCTCGCCGCCTCGCGCGCGTCGCCCTGCGCGAGCGTGATCGACGCGAGCGCGGCGTGCGCCGCCGGGAAGTGCGGCCACCGGCCGAGCGCCTGGCGCGCGAGCTCGAGCCCGTCGAAGAACCACGCCGGGCGCGCGCCGGCGAGCGCGAGGATGCGCTCGAGGAGCAGCGGCTGATCGGGCCCTCCCGCCGCGAGCAGCGCGCGGTACCCGCGCATCGCGTCCTCGAGGTGCCCCTCGCGCAGCTGCTGATCGACCGAGTGCATCAGGTCGTGCGCGGCCGCGAGCGCGAGCGTCGCCGGGCGCACGCCGAGGTCGCCGCCGCGCGTGCCCGCCGGGCCGTACGCGATCTCGACGAGCCCGCGCGTCGCGCGGATCGCCACGAGCTCGATGTCGGCGACGGCGGGGAGCCGCCACCCGCTCGGCGGCATCAGGTGCCACAGCAGCGCGCCGACGAGGTCCGCCTCGACGTCGCACAGCCCGCGCGCGTGCGGCCGCTCGACGACCCCGCGCACCTCCGTCGCGCCGAGCAGGCACGCCATGATGCGGTCGGCGATCACCGGCCCCGGCGTCGGGAGGTGGCCGTGCACGCGCACGGTGCTCGCGAGCGCCCGCAGGTGCGAGCCCGACGACACGAGCTGGATGCGGAAGCTGAGGTCGGCGGCGGCGAGGCCGTCGGTCGCGCGCGCGCGGATCGAGACGTAGCCGTCGGCCGGCCTCGCGGCGAGCTGCGTGATGCCGAGGCCGGCGAGCTGCTTCTTCACCGCGGCGGCGCGCTCGTCGAGCGCCTGCATCGTCAGCCGCACCGCGAGCGAGCGCAGCCGCGTGCGCCGGCGCTGGAACCGCTCCGCCGGCAGCGAGCCCGGATCGGTGCCGAGCTCGGACACCTCGAGCTCGAGGCGGTCCACGACCAGCGGGCCGACCGGGAGCTCGCTCAGCGCGAGCCGGCCGAGTGCGCCGATCGCCTGGAACGTGAATGGGAGCCGCCGGCCGGCCTGGGACCCCTCGGGCACGACCTTGAAACTACCGAATTTCGGGACGCCTGACACGAGGCGCCGCGGGCGTTCTCCGCGGCGCGGTCGGGCCTACTCCTCCGGGTGCGGGATCGGGGCCCCGCCAGCGGCCGCGCCCGCCAGGCCGTGCGGGCCCGCGAACGTGAAGCAGGGGGAGAACTTCCGCGTGACGTTGCCGTTGTCGTCGTGCTCGTCGCCGCGGTACGTGGTGATCTTCTTCTCGCGCACCAGCGTCGTGCACTGGTTGTAGAGGAAGTCGTCGATGACCGTGCGCGAGCGCGCGACGCGCAGCTCCTCGATGTAGCGCTCGGCGTCCTTCTCGAACTCGCCCTCGACGGGCTGGCCCTTCTTGACGAGCTGGATCACGACGTACACGTCGTTCTGCTCGTACACACGCTTCGCGACCTGACCCTCGCGGAGCTCGTCGAACAGCAGCGCCGTCAGCTTGCCGACGCCCGGCATCGACGGCCGGCGCCCCTCGTTCTCGTAGCGGACGTCCTTGGGCGCGAAGCGCTCGAACTCCGGCAGCGGATCCGTCGTCGGGACGATCTCCGGGATCGCGGGCTTGGCCGGCGTCGTCGCCGGCGCCGTCGCCGATCCCGCAGCCGCCGAGCCCGAGCCCGAGCCCGAAGCCGAACCCGACGACGAGCCGTCGGCGTCCGCCTTCGACGCGGCGGGCACGTCCTTGCCCTCGATGACGATCGGGTGATCGAGCGCGCCGCGGCGCTGGACGCGGCGAAGGTACTCCTGCTTCTCCTCGGCCGGCACCGTCGGGTCCTGCAGGAACTCCATGTCGAGCTTCTTCAGCTCGAGCTCGAACAGCGTGTCGAGCGCCTTGCCGCCGCCCTCGGTCGCCTTCGCGAGCGCGGCGAGCGCCTCGCGCTTCGCCTTCTCCTTGCTCCACGCGGCCGTCGCGAGCGGCACGGCGAGCTCGTACTTCACCTGGTCGAACGTCAGGTCGCCCTGGCGCTCGTCCTCGACGAGGAACATGTACACGCCCTTGCCCTCGACGAGCACGGGCTCGCTGAGCTGGCCGACCTTGAGGTCCTTCACCGCGTTGTTGAGCTCCGCGCTGCCGAGCGAGGTGTTCTCGCGCGGCTTCCAGCCCTTGTCGCCGGCGTTGTACTTGGGCGCCTCGTCCGTCGACATCTCCTTCACGACCTCGGCCCACTTCTTCCTGCCGGCCTCGATCGCCTGCTTCGCGGCGAGCACCTTCGCCTTCACCTCTTCACCCTTCACCCACTTCTTCGGCGCGGGCGGGGGCGGGGGCGGCGTCGCCGAGCCCGAGCCCGCGCCCGAGCCCGAGCCCGCCGCGGGTGCGGGCGCCTCCGCGGAGCCCGAGCCGCTGCCGGCACCCGGCGCGGGCGCCGGCGGCGCCGGCTCCTCGACGACCGGGTCGGGCGGCGCGTAGACGTAGAGCTGGCGGATGCGCACCGACGGCTTGGTCGCCTTGTAGGTCGGCGCCTCGTCCTTGTACTTCTTCTCGACCTCGTCCTTGTGGAGCTCGATGTACTTGTTGACGTTCTGCTCCGTCAGCAGGATGAGGCCCTTGTAGGTGTCCGGCGAGAACGTCACGACGTCGTACGTCGCCGTGTTCTTCTCGAACAGCCACTCGGCGTGCGCCTCGTCGCGCGACACGCGCACGCTGTCGGCGAGGAGGTCGGCCATGAGCGTCGCCTGCATCGAGCGCGCCTGCTCGTCGAGGTAGCTCGGCTTCGACACGTTGAGCGAGTTCACCCAGCTGGCGAACTTGCGCTGGTCCCACCACAGGCACTTGCGGGCGAGCAGCGACTCGAGGTTGGTCTCGCTCAGCGGCTCGCAGTCCTTGCCGGCCTCGTCCTTGGGGTGCTTGCTGAAGATGTTCTCCCCCATCTGGAAGCGACCGCTCGGCGACACCGGCCACTGGTGGAGCGGCTGGCGGTACGGCGGCAGGTGGGTGAAGTGGATCCCCTTCTTGACCTCCTCCTGCACCTGCTCGGGCGTCACCCGGATGCCGCGGTCGGCGGCGGCGCTTGCGAGGATCTCGCGCCGGATGAGGCTGTCGATCGCGATCTGCTCCTTCGACTTCTGCTGCCCCACGTTGAGGTGGCTCGCATACGCGATCTGGAACGCGGTGTTGTTCGCCCGCGCACCTGCCACGTCGACGACGAGGTTGCTTCGCGATCCGCATCCCCCACCACCCTTTTGGCCCGGGTTGATGTTGATGACGAAGATCGCGACCAGGAGTCCGAAGATCAGATAGATGAAGATGGACGCGCCTTGCCGGCGCATGTTGTCAAGCATGGGAGGGGGTGCCCGTGTGTGTAGAACGGGCGCGGCATCCTAGCTACCACGAGGGGCCTCGTATAGGCGGCCGAACACCTCGATCACGGCGTCGCTGAAGCTGATTCGGGTGCAGGTAAAACTGGCTTGCACGTGGGAAACGCCACGTGATAACTCCGCACGGTTCAAGGGTGTCGCCTTCGGCCTTTGCCGACGACAAGCCAGCTCTCTACCACCACCCGCGACGCCCTCGACGCGCCGCGTTTCTCGAACGGATCACCATGCTCTTCGATTGGGTCTACGGAATGTTTTCCAACGACCTGGCCATCGACCTCGGAACGGCCACGACGCTGACGTTCGTGAAGGGCCGCGGCATCGTCGCGAACGAGCCGAGCGTGGTCGCCGTGCAGGCGGCATCGCAGGGACCCAAGAAGGTCCTCGCCGTCGGCAAGGAGGCCAAGGAGATGCTCGGCCGCACGCCCGGTAACATCGTGGCGATCCGCCCGATGAAGGACGGCGTGATCGCCGACTTCGAGGTCACCGAGGCGATGCTGCGCTACTTCATCCAGAAGGCGCACCAGCGCCGCACGCTCGTGCGGCCGCGCGTGATCGTGAGCGTGCCGTCGGGGATCACCGAGGTCGAGAAGCGCGCGGTGCGCGGCTCCGCGCTCGCCGCCGCGGCGCGTGAGGTCTACCTGATCGAGGAGCCGATGGCCGCGGCGATCGGCGGCGGCCTGCCCATCACCGAGCCCACGGGCAACATGATCGTCGACATCGGCGGCGGCACCACCGAGGTCGCCGTGATCGCGCTCGCGGGCGTCGTGCTGTCGAAGTCGATCCGCGTCGGCGGCGACAAGATGGACGAGGCGATCGTCCAGTACATCAAGCGCAAGTACAACCTGCTCATCGGCGAGCGCACCGCCGAGATCATCAAGAAGGAGATCGGCTCCGCGTACCCGCTCGAGGAGCCGCTCACCGTCGAGGTCAAGGGCCGCGACCTCGTCGCCGGCGTGCCGAAGACGCTGCTCGTCAACTCCGACGAGATCCGCGAGGCGCTGCAGGAGCCGGTCAACGCGATCGTCGACGCCGTGCGCAGCGTCCTCGAGCGCACGCCGCCCGAGCTTTCGGCCGACATCGTCGACAAGGGCGTCGTCCTGTCCGGCGGCGGCGCGCAGCTGAAGAACCTCGACGTGCTCCTCCGCGAGGAGACCGGCCTCCCCGTGATGGTGTGCGAGAACCCGCAGCTCGCCGTCGTGCTCGGCACCGGCAAGGTCCTCGACGAGCTGTCGCTCCTCCGCGAGATCGCGCTCCGGTAACTGCGATGACCGAGCCGGGTCCGGAGAAGCCCGCCGAGGCGGAGGACCCGAGAGCGAGGTCCCGAAGGTGACGCTGCGCCGCCGCCTCGTGGACTGGGTGCTCGTGGGCATCCTCATCCTGGTGCCCGCGCTCGTCCTGCGCTCGAGCCTGTCGCGCGGCACGCCGTCGGCATTCGACCAGGCGGTCGTGCGCATCACCGCGCCGCTCGAGGCCGGCGTGTCGTGGATCGTCGAGGGCATCGGCGGCATGTGGGCGCGCTACGTCGCGCTCGTCGACGTCGAGTCCGAGAACCGCGAGCTGCGCGAGGAGAACGACACGCTGCGCAAGCAGGTCGCCGAGCTCGTGCGCGCCGCCGACGACGTCGCCGCGCTCGAGGAGCTCGCGCTCGTCAAGAAGCGCACGCCGACGGACACGCTCGGCGCGCGCGTGATCGGCGCGCCGCTGTCGCCGCAGTTCCGCGTCATGCGCCTGCGCATCGACCGCGGCGACAAGGAGGTCCAGCAGGACCTCGCGGTGATCGCCGGCACCGGCCCCGTCGGGCGCATCGACAAGGTCTACGGCGGCTACGCCGACGTCGTCTTGATCTCCGACACGCGCTCGAAGGTCGACGTCGTCCTCAAGCGCACCGGCGCGCGCGGCACGCTCGTCGGGCTCGGCAAGCCGGACTCCTACGCGTGCGTCCTCAAGTCGCTCGAGCTCGCGGCGAAGCCGGAGCTGCGCGCGCAGGTCGGCGACGAGATCGTGACCTCCGGCGTCGGCTCGATCTTCCCGCCGGGCCTCGTCATCGGCAAGGTGTCGCGCCTCGACGGCGACGACGGCATGTTCCAGAACCTCGAGGTCGAGCCGACCGCCGACGTGTCGCGCCTGCGCGCCGTCACCGTGTTGCTCGTGCTGCCGCCGCCCGCGGATCCCGACGCGAAGACGAAGAAGCGCAGCGAGCCCGCGTTCATGGAGCGTGCCCTGTGAGCCGCGGCAAGGTGAGGACCGAGCCGAGGAGGCGCTCGCGATGAGGACCGCCTCGATCGTCCTCGCGGCCTACGTGCTGTGCGTGATCGTCGCGGCGATCTGGCGCCTCGTGCCGACGTCGCTCCTGCGCGACGCGGTGCCCGATCTCGGCGCGCTCACCGCCGCGTACCTCGGGCTCACGGCGCGCCGCGACGTCGCGCCCGCCGTCGGCGGCTCCGTCGTGCTCGGCTACCTCGTCGACCTCATCTCCGGCACGCCGCCGGGCCTGGGGGCGCTCGTCCTCGGCGCGACCAGCCTCGTCGCGCGCACGGTGCAGCAGCGCATCCTCGTGCGCGGCACGACGGTGACGATGGCGTTCTCCGCGTTCGTCGCGATCGCCGCCGGCATCGTGTCGCTGATCGTGCGCGGCCTGTACGGCGTGCCGACGTCGACGATCGGCGTCGAGCTGCAGCACATCGCGCTCGTCACGATCGCGACCGCGATCATCGGCCCGCTCGTGTGGCGCGTGTTCCGCCGCATCGACGCGATGTTCGCCCGCACCCAGCGCGAGCGCGACGCGGCGCTCGAGGGGCTCGCACCGTGAGGGCGCGATGCTGCTGAGGTCCGGAGGCACGAACGGCGGGCCCGCGCTCGGCGAGCTGCACCGCCGGCTCAAGTGGGTCGCGCTCGTCGGCATCGTCGGGCTGCTCGTGCTGGCGGCGCGCCTGTGGCAGCTCCAGGTGATGCGCGGCGAGGGCTACTTCGTCCGCACCGTGTCGAACGTCGTCAAGGAGCGCTACCTGACGTCGGTGCGCGGCAAGCTCCTCGACCGCAACAACGTGCCGCTCGCCGACAACCGCCCGGCCTTCAGCTTCTACGTCACGCCGCGCCACTTCACGCCCGCCGTCGGCGCCGAGCTCGCGCGCCTGCTCGGCCTGTCCGACGACGAGCTGCAGCGCGTCCTCGATCGCGTCGCGGTCGGCAGGAAGCGCGACGCGCGGATGCCGATCGTCGTCCTCGAGGACCAGGGCCGCGATCGCGCCGCGCGCGTCGAGCAGGCGCTCGGCCGCCTCCCCGGCGTCGAGGTCCGCCACGAGCCGTACCGCTACTACCCGCAGGGCGCCCTCGCGGCGCACCTCATCGGCTACATGACGCAGATGACGGCCGACGAGGCCGACCGGTTCCTCAACAAGGGCTACGACCCGAACGAGCTCGTCGGGCGCTACGGCCTCGAGCTCGCGTGGGAGAACTACCTGCGCGGCAAGAAGGGCATCGAGCGCTACGCCGTCGACGCGCGCGGCCAGCGCCTCGACGAGAAGACCGCGGCGACGCTGATCCAGGGCGAGCGCGTGATCGGCGCCGTCCCGGGGGCGAACGTCATCCTCACGATCGACGCGGAGCTGCAGCGGATGGCGGAGAAGGCGGTCGCGCACGTGCCCGCGGCGGCGGTCGTCATCGTCGAGCCGCGCACCGGCAAGCTGCGCGCGGTCGTGTCGCGCCCCTCGTTCGATCCGAACGTGATGACGGGCCACCTGACGAAGCAGGAGTACGAGCTGCTGAGGCGCGATCCGCGCAAGCCGTTCGTCGACAAGGCGCTGCGCGCGACGTACCCGCCGGGCTCGGTGTTCAAGTTCGTCACCGCGCTCGCCGCGCTCGAGGACCACCACGCCACCGAGGACGAGGGCATCCTGTGCACCGGCGCGTACGAGCTGTCGGGCACGACGTTCAAGTGCAACGCGACGCACGGCAAGGTCGACCTGATCGGCGCGATCCAGAAGTCGTGCAACGTCTACTTCTGGAAGCTCGCCGAGCGCATCGGCCTCGACCGCATCGCCGAGACCGCGCGCCTGTACGGCTTCGGTGTGCCGACGAACCTCGGGCTCAACGGCGACGCGGGCGGGCGCATCCCGACGAAGGCCTGGTACGAGCAGGAGCAGCACGTCAAGTACAAGATCGGCTACGCGACGAACGCGGCGACGGGGCAGGGCGACGTCGAGGTGTCGCCGCTGCAGATGGCGATGGCGTACGGCGCGATCGCGAACGGCGGCACGCTGTGGGTCCCGCAGGTCGTCGAGCGCATCGAGGCGAGCGACGGCAGCGAGATCACGAGCCCCGAGCCGAAGATCGCGCGCGACATCAAGGTCCCCGCCGACGCGCTCGACATCTGGCGCCGCGGCATGTGGAAGGTCACGAACGAGGCCGGCGGCACGGCGTTCGACCACGGCTACGTCGCGCGCGTGCCGGTGATGGGCAAGACGGGCACCGCCGAGATCCGCACGAAGCGGAAGAAGGAGCCCAACGAGCGCAACATCGAGGACTGGCACCCGACGCGCTCGCACGCGTGGTTCGCCGGCTACGCGCCCGCCGGCGATCCGGAGATCGTGATCCTCGTGTTCATCGAGCACGGCGGCTCGGGCGGCCGCGTCGCGTGGCCGATCGCGAAGGAGATCCTCGAGGGCTACTTCACGAAGATCCACCCGGTCGCCGCGCCCGAGGGCAAGAAGCCCGAGGCCGCGCGGCCCGTCGCGCCGGCGCCCGCCGCGGGCAAGAAGCCGGAGGCGAAGAAGCCGGCGGTGGAGGCGAAGAAGCCGGTGGTGGAGCCGAAGAAGCCCGCGCCCGACGACGACCTCGAACCCATCGACGGAGACGACTGATGCGCGGTACCGGCCTCGCCCTCCCGCGCTCGACGATCGGCGTCAGCCGCTGGCGGCGCTTCCGCGCGGCCGTCGACTGGCCGCTGATCATCACGGTGGTCGCGCTGTGCGCGATCGGCCTGCTCAACCTGCACTCGTCGACCGTCGGCACGCGCCACCACGCGCGCTGCGACACGCAGATGCGCTGGATGATCGTCGGCACGATCGCGTTCGTCGTGGTGACGGTGATCGACTACCGCGCGCTCGTGCGGCTCGCGATCCTCGGCCTCGTCGCCGCGATCGTGCTGTTGATCGTGGTGCGCCTCCTCGGCGAGGGCGCGCACGGGAAGGGCAGCTACCGCTGGCTCAACATGGGCAGCGGCCAGCCGTCGGAGCTCGCGAAGCTGATCGTGATCCTCGCGCTCGCGCGCATGTTCCAGGACGGCGAGCCGACGCGCTACACGCCCGAGGTGCTCGTCGCGTGGGGCGTCGCGCTCGCGATCCCCGTCGGGCTCATCGCGATCCAGCCGGACCTCGGCACGGCGACGCTCCTGTCGCTCATCATCCTCACCGTCGGGTTCCTCGCGATGCCGTCGGTGTGGCCGATGGTCCACGTCACGCTCGCCGGCCTCCTCGCGATCCCGATCCTGTGGGAGAAGATGGAGGGCTACCAGAAGGACCGCATCCTCGGATTCCTCGATCCGAACCCGCAGGGCAACGGGTGGCAGACCTGGCAGTCGGTGTTCGCCGTCGGATCGGGGCGCGTGTGGGGCAAGGGGATGGGCGAGAGCACGCAGAAGGAGTTCGTCCCCGAGTACTGGACCGACTTCCCGTTCGCGATCTGGTCCGAGGAGTGGGGCTTCGTCGGATCGTTCTTCCTGCTCGCGATCTTCGGCTTCTTGATCGTGTGGATCCTGAACGTCGGGCTGTCGGCGCGCGACCGCGTCGGCGCCGTGATCTGCGTCGGTGTGGCCGGGATGACGTTCTGGCACGTGCTCGTCAACATCGCGATGGTGCTGGGTATCGCACCCGTCGTCGGCGTCACGCTTCCGTTCATCTCGTACGGCGGCAGCTCGCTCATCGTATTCTTCATGGCGATGGGCCTCGTCGCGAACGTCTCCCTCCGCAAGCACGGGTACTGATGCTGCGCCTCGCCGGCGTCACCGTCGTGCTCGCGAGCGGTTGCTGGAGCGCGCAGCCCGCCGCGCCGGCGCACCACGTCGCCGCGCCGCGTGTCGTGGCGCCGAGCGACCCGACGCTCACGACCCACGTCGTCGACGCCGACACGGAGGCCCCCGTCGCCGGCGCGATGGTGATCGTCGTGCGCCAGGACGTCACCCCGAGCGACATCGACCTCCTGCGCTGGCAACAGGTCGCGAACGGCCACGGCCGCCTCGTCGACGAGCTCGTCGTGTCCTCGGGCCGGTGCGACGGCGCCGGCAAGGTCACCCTCCACGCCCCGCCGCGCGGCACCTACGACGTCGTCGTCCTCGGCCGCGACCACGAGCCGCTCCACGGCGCGCGCATCCTCCGCATCAGCGAGGACCAGCTCCCCCTCGATCCCTTCGGCCAGCTGCGGCTCGTGAAGCGCAAGCCAGACAGCCGGTAGCGCCACGACGCCGAGGGCGCCGGCGCACGACGAGACTAGCGGCGGCGGCGGGTGATCGCGGCGAGGGCAAGGAGGGCGGTGAGGAGGCCGGTGCTGCGGGTGGAGGAGCAGCCGAGCGCGAGGTCGAAGCGGTTGGCGGTGTTGCCGGTGTCGCGCACGCGGATGGTGACCTCGGCGACGGTGAGGTTGCCGGCCTCGTCGGAGGCCTCGACGGTGATCGTGTGCTCGCCGGGGGCGAGGTCGGCGTCGGTCGCGAGGTCGTAGGGGGCTGTGCCGAGGACACCGGCGGCCTCGCCGTCGATCGCGAAGGCGACGCTCGCGATCGCGACGTCGTCGGCGGCGTTCGCGCGGATCGCGAAGCCGGGCTCGACGAGCTCGCCTTCGACCGGCGAGGCGATGCGGAGGTGCGGCGCCTCGGTGTCCGGATCGCCGGGCCGGCCGAGGCGCTCGCGCAGGAGCGCGGCGGAGTTCTGGTCCGGGCGGCACGTGTTGCCGCCGATGCCGCACGCGCGCGGCTGGCTCTCGCCGCACGACGCGGTCTGGTCGCGGAACGAGCGCTCGCCGCCGTACGACAGGTACGTCATCGGATCCGAGGCGAGCAGCTCGTGGTCGAGGCCGTAGCTGTGCCCGATCTCCTGCGACATCACCTCGCACACGATGCGCGGGTTGTCGGGGAGCTTGTCGGTGAACGCGAACACGATCGAGTTCTCGATGATCCCGCAGTCGAGCGCGAACGGCGACACGCCCGAGACGTTCGCGGACATGCCGATGTTCGCCGGCGAGCCGCCGAACAGCGCCTCGACGTGCGGCGTCGCGGGGCCCGGATCGGTCTCGGTGAGCGTGACGTCGAACGGCGCCCAGATCTCGCGCAGGCACGCGACGGTCGCGGCCCACTTCGCGTCCGACGTCGTCCACGCGGGGACCATCGACGGCTGCGCCACGACCGACGACGTGTTCTTGCGGCTGTCGTTGACGCCGGGCTTGAGCATCGCGCCGTTGCGGTTGAGGAAGATCGTGCGGCTCTGCGCGCGGCGGGTCGCCGCCGTCGCGGGCACGATCTGGCGCGCGAGGTCGAGGCCCGCCGAGGTCGACGTGACGTCGAAGCCGCCGATGGGCTCGGCGGCGGCGACGGCGGGGGCGAGCAGCAAGCACGCGACGGCGAGGCGCATCGGCAGGTGACTCGGCCGGATGTCGCCGGCCCGTGGCGAGGATGGGCCTCTGCTGGGGTAGCGCCGCGGCGGCCCCGATGTGCGCTACCGTGTGCGCAGGTGCAGACCACGATCGACGACGTCTCCGTTGCCGGCCCCCGCGACGCACCCGAGCCGGGCATCGCGATCGTCGCGAGCGACCGTACGCCGATGGCCCACGTCCTCGCCCTCGGCGGCGGGCCGGCCGACCTCGGCCGCACGACGAGCGCCGGCGGCACGACGATCGACATCGCCGACGACCGCATGAGCCGCGACCACGCGACCGTGCGGCGCGAGCGCGACGGCTGGGTCGTCGTCGACCGCGACAGCCGCAACGGCACGTTCGCGAACGGCGAGCGCGTGACCGGCGAGCTGCGCCGGCGCGGCGACGTCGTCGTGCGCCTCGGCTACACGATCTTTGTCCTTCTCGAGGACATTCGCGGCCACCGCGGCGGCCGGGCGGCCGTCGCCCCCGACGCGCACGTCGTCGGCCCGGAGCTCGCGCGTGCGTTCGAGGACATCGACCGCGGCGCCGGCGCGGATGCGCTGCTCGTGCACGGCGAGTCGGGCAGCGGCAAGGAGCTCGCGGCGCGCCGCTTCCACGCCGCGGGCCCGCGCAAGGCCGGGCCGTTCGTGCCCGTGAACTGCGCCGCGATCCCCGAGGGCGTCGCCGAGCGCCTGCTGTTCGGCGCGAAGAAGGGCGCGTTCTCCGGCGCGATCGACGCGTTCGGCTACTTCCAGCAGGCCGACGGCGGCACGCTGTTCCTCGACGAGATCGCCGACCTCGATCCCGCCGTGCAGGCGAAGCTCCTGCGCGCGCTCGAGGGCCGCGAGATCGTGCCCGTCGGCGCGAGCTCGCCCGTGAAGGTCGACGTCGGCATCGTCGCGGCGAGCCACCGCGAGCTGCGCGGCGCCGTCGCCGACGGCCGCTTCCGCGACGACCTCTACTACCGCCTCGCGCGCGTGACCGTGCGCCTGCCGCCGCTGCGCGAGCGCAAGATCGACCTCGCCCGCCTCGTGCAGCGCGAGGTCGCGGCCCAGCAGCTCGCGGCGCACCCCAAGCTCCTCGAGGCCTGCCTCCTGCGCCCGTGGCCGGGCAACGTGCGCGAGCTCGCCGCGGCGCTGCGCGAGGCCGCCGGCCGGGCGCGCACCTCCGGCCGCGACGTCGTGCGCCCCGAGGACCTCGGCGACGACGCCGGCCAACCGATCGGCGGCGCCCAGCCCGAGACGATGCTCGAGCGCCCCAACAAGCCCGCCCCCGAATTCGACAGGGCCACGATCGAGGCCGCGCTCGCCCGCGCCAACCAGGTCATCAGCGTCGCCGCCCGCGCCCTCGGCCTCCACCGCACGCAGCTCTACCGCCTGATGGAGAAGCACGGGATCAGCCGTGTCGACACGTGACGGCGTGTGACGCGCCCCGGCTTGCTGCGGGCGCCCCTAACTCCCCGCGACTCCATCGCCTCGCGCTGGCGCACGCGCTGCACGAAGGCTCCGGCACAAAGGAGCCACGCGATGAACAAGCTATTCCTCTCCATCCCCCTCGTCCTCGCCCTCGTTGCCTGCGGAAAGGGCGACGGCAAGTCCGGCGGCGACGGCATCGGCATCCCCGAGTGCGACGCCTACATCCAGAAGACCGAGGCCTGCGCCGCGAAGGTCGGCGGCCAGATGGGCGAGAGCCTCAAGCGCGGCGCGAAGATGTTCGGCGACGTGTGGAAGGACAACGCGAAGGACGCCTCGATGAAGGACCAGCTCCCCAAGACCTGCTCCGACGCGACCGCCGCCGCGAAGAAGCAGTTCGCCCAGTGCGACTGGTAGCGAGCGGCCGCCTCGGAAATAGGTCGGACTTCATGTCTGTGCTTCGTGTGCAAATTCGTCCGAAGCTCGGACAGTCGGCGCCGAGGTAGCTGATGGGGCTTGCGCGCGGTGACCGTATGGTGTATAGACGACACTATGGGTGGCGTCATGCCGTCGGTACGTATCTCGAAGTTCCTGTCGCTGGTCCTGCGGCATCAGCCGCAGCTGATCGGCATCACGCTCGATGAGGCCGGGTGGGTCGACGTCGACGAGCTGCTGGCGGCGTGCGCGCGCCGCGGCCGGCACCTCACGCGCGCCGAGCTGGAGGAGGTGGTGGCGGCGTCGGACAAGCAGCGGTTCGCGCTGTCGCCGGATGGGGCGCGGATCCGGGCGAACCAGGGGCACTCGGTGAGCGTGGATCTGCAGCTGGCGCCGGCGGAGCCGCCGGAGCTGCTGTTCCACGGCACGGTCGCGGCGGCGCTCGCCGGGATCCGCGCCGAGGGGCTCGTGCGCGGCAAGCGGCATCACGTGCACCTGTCGCGCGACGTGGCGACGGCGAACGTCGTCGGCAAGCGGCGCGGGGCGCCGGTGATCCTGACGGTGCGCGCGGCCGAGATGGTCGCCGCGGGTCACACGTTCTACGTGTCCGAGAACCGGGTTTGGCTCGTCGAGCACGTGCCGGCGAGCTTCATCGACTTCCCGGCGAGCTGAGCGCGCGCTCAGCCGCGCTGGGCTTCCTGCACGGCGAGCGAGATCCGCTGCTGGAGCTTCTGCAGGAGCTCGGGGACCATCTGCCCGTTGCACGCGGGCGGCATGCCCTGCGGGTAGGCGTGGGAGCCGAGGTCGGCGCCGAGCACGCACTTCTTCAGCGCGTCGGGCCACTGGTCCTCGGTGCACGACTGGAGGTAGGCCTTCATCGACGCGTCGAGGTTCTTCTTCATCTGCGGGTTCGCCTCGAAGTAGCGCCCCTGCACGCGGAGCATCGCGGACGTCATCTTGTCCGTCAGCTGGCCGCACTCACCGTCCTTGTGGGCGGCGAGGTCCGGGAACAGGTCGGGCGCGCACTGGCCGGCCATCCACCGGTCCCTGACCTTGTCGAGGCACTGGCCCTGCTCCTTGGTGACGTACACCTTCTCGCACTGCGCCTGGTACTTCGCGACGACGGGCTGGCGCTCCTCGACGGGCGCGTAGTTGCCGAGGTCGAGCGACGCGAGCTGCTCGCCGACGGCGGCGCAGTCCGCCGGGGGCGGGCGCACGCACAGGTTCGACAAACACAAGAGGCCCGGATCGCACGTCTTGTCGGGCCGGCAGTCCGAGCGCTCCTTGCCGAGCGCGCCGGGCCTACCGCCCCCGCTGGCGGTGCTGTCGCCGTTCGTCGCCTTCTGCGACTGGCAGCCCGCGAGCATCGAGAGCACGAACGCGATCGCGAAACGGTTCATGCCTGGAGCATACGCACGACCGCGCCCGGCGGTCCGTCGTGATGCCGCACCAATCCCGCCACCAATCCAGCCACTGGCTCCGGTGTCGTGGCTACAGGTGCTTGTTGATCTCGGCCTCGAGCTTGTTGCGCGGCGCCGCGCCCACGAGCTGACCCACGACCTTGCCGCCCTTGAAGATGAGCAGCGTCGGGATCGACCGCACGCCGTACTGCTGGGGGACGATCTGGTGGTGGTCGACGTCCATCTTCGCCACCTTCAGGCGGCCGGCGTAGGCATCCGCGATCGCGTCGACCGTGGGGGCGATCGCCTTGCAGGGGCCGCACCAGACGGCCCAGAAGTCGACGAGCGTCGGGACTTCGGAGTTGAGCACCTCCGCCTCGAAGTTGCTGTCGGTGAGCTCCTTGACGTTCGCGCTGGCCATCTGCGGGTACCTCCGGGTCCCCCTATGTAACCTTGTCGCCCGGCGCTGGCAACCTCGCCGACTAGCCGGCTTTTCTCGGCGCCGGTACACTGTTTTCCAGCCTGATGTCGCGTCTGTTCATCTCCGTGGAGCGCCTCGACAGCTGGACCGCCGAGGGACGAGCCACGCTCGAAGGCGACCGCATGACCCTGACCGAGCTCAACCGTGCGTTCGTGATGCGGCCCGCCGTGCACTTCGTTCGCGCGACCGGTCAGGATCACGACCCGAACGACCTGATCGGACGCGTGAAGTCCAAGGAGGCGCTCGACGAGATGGGCGCCGATCAGTTCGAGAGCTCGGTGATCTACAACGACACCGCCTACGACATCATCGATGGCTTCATCGGGGAGCCGCTCCCGCCGTGATGTCCCCGCCGCACCTCCCATGACCGGTGATCGCCTGCTCTCCGTCGCGCCGTCGCCCGCGTTCTGGGTGGCGGTCGCCGCGTACGCGGCGGCGTCGGCGGCGCTGTTCATGGTGCTCGCGGGCAAGACGAGCTGGAAGCGGATCGCGCTCGGGCTCGTCGTGTTCGCGTTCGTCGCGCACGGCACCGACATCGGCTGGCGCGGCACGCTGAACGTGCACCCGGCGCAGTCGGTGCGCGAGGCGATCGGCTTCCTGTCGTTCATCCTGACGGGCGGCTACCTGCTCGCCAGCACGCGCTACCAGCTCACGCTCGGCGGCGTCGTGATCATGCCCGTCGCGCTCGTCATGCTGCTCGCCGCGCGCCTGACGCCCGCGGGAGCCGCGCCCGACGGGCTCGACACGCTCGGGCGCATCCACATCTCGCTCGCGACGATCGGCGTCGGCGTGTTCGCGCTCGCGAGCGCGCTGTCGGCGATCTACCTGGTCGAGAACCGCGCGCTGAAGAAGAAGAAGTTCGACTCGATCGCGTTCACCAAGGCGAGCGGCGCACCGCTCGAGGGGCTCGATCGGCTCAGCCATCGCCTCGTGCTCGTCGGATTTCCGATCTTCACGGTGGCGCTCGTCCTCGGCGCCGTGTGGGTGTCGCGCCTCGGCGAGTCGCTCGACCGCCCGGAGTATCCGCTCGCGGCGGTGACGTGGCTCGCGTTCGCGGGGCTGCTCCTCGCGCGCCAGGTCTACGGCTGGCGGGGGGCGCGCGCCGCGAAGCTCACGCTCGCCGGGTTCGCCGCGGCGATCGCGGTGCTCGCGATCTATCTCATCCGCCGGATGGTCGCGTGACCGATCTGTTCGTGGTGGGGATCAGCTGGCGCACGGCCCCGGTCGCGGTGCGCGAGAAGCTCGCCTTCCGCGAGGACGAGCTGCCCGACACGCTGCGCGCGCTGACGACGACCGCCCCCGTCGCCGAGGCGCTGCTCGTGTCGACGTGCAACCGCGTCGAGGTCTACGGCGTCGGGCACGCCGGCGCGGATCCGACGGGGCCGGTGCGCACGTTCCTCGCGCGGCAGCGCGGCCTCGACGTGCGCGACGTCGCCGACGCGCTCTACGACCACCGCGGCAACGCGGCCGTGCGGCACGTGTTCCGCGTCGCGAGCGCGCTCGACTCGCTCGTCCTCGGCGAGGCGCAGATCCTCGGGCAGCTGAAGGACGCGTACGCCGTCGCCGGCGCGAGCGGGACGTCCGGGCCGCTGCTCGGGCGGTGCATGGAGCGCGCGTTCGGCGTCGCCAAGCGCGTGCGCAGCGAGACGGCGATCGCGCGCGGCGCGGCGAACGTATCGACGGTCGCCGTCGACCTCGCGCACCGCGTGTTCGGCGACCTGTCGGGCAAGAGCGTGCTCGTCGTCGGCGCCGGCAAGATGTCGCGGCTCGCGGCGCGGCACCTGTACGCGTCGGGCGCGCAGCACATCGTCGTCACGAACCGCTCGCCGGAGAAGGCCGAGGCGCTCGCCGACGAGATCGACGGCATCGCGAAGCCATGGGCGCAGCTCGAGCAGCTCTTGACGGAGGCGGACGTCGTGATCAGCTCGACGGGCGCGCGCGAGCCGATCCTGACGAAGGCGCTGTTCAAGAAGGTGACGAAGGCGCGGCGCTGGCGGCCGCTCGTCGTGATCGACATCGCCGTGCCGCGCGACGCCGAGCCGAAGATCGGCGACCTCGACGGCGTGTACCTGTACGACATCGACGACCTCGAGAAGGTGGTCGCGGCGAACCTCGCCGAGCGCGCGAAGTCGGCGGAGCAGGCGGTCCGCATCGTCGAGCACGAGGCGGGGCAGTTCGAGCAGTGGCTGCGCACGCAGAGCGTCGTGCCGGCGATCCGCGCGCTGCGCGATCGCTTCCACCAGGTCGCCGAAACGGAGCTGACGAAGACGCTCGATCAGCTCGCGCGGCGCGAGCCGCTGTCGGCGGTGCAGCGCGAGTCGATCCAGCGCGTGATGCAGCTCGTCGTCAACAAGCTGCTGCACCAGCCGACGACGGCGCTGCGCGCGGCGGCCGCCGACGAGGCCGCGCTGCGCGCCGACGTCCTGTGCGCGCTGTTCGCGCTCGAGCCGGTGCGCGCCTCGAGCGACGCGATCCCGATCGGCGCGCTCGACACGGCGCAGCTCGAGGCGATCGCGCTCGACGACCGCGCCGCGCCGCCGCAGGCGATCCCCGACGTCCCCACAACCTCACCGAGTGAACCGAGCGAGAGATCCTGATGGAGAAGCTGACGATCGCGACGCGCGGGAGCGCGCTCGCGCTGTGGCAGGCCGAGCACACCAAGGCGCGCATCGCGGCGGTCGCGCCCGAGCTGGCCGTCGAATTCAACGTGATCACGACGTCGGGCGACAAGATCCTCGACGTGCCGCTCGCGAAGGTCGGCGGCAAGGGGCTGTTCGTGAAGGAGATCGAGCAGGCGCTGCTCGATCGCGCGGCCGACCTCGCGGTGCACTCGATGAAGGACGTGCCCGCCGAGCTCGCGCCCGGGCTCGAGCTGATCGCGGTGTCGAGCCGCGAGGTCCCGTGGGACGCGCTGTGCGCGCGCGAGCCCGTCACGGTCGACACGCTGCCGCGGGGCGCCGTCGTCGGGACGTCGAGCATGCGGCGGCAGTGCCAGCTGCTCGCGCGCCGCCCGGATCTGAAGATCGAGATGCTGCGCGGCAACGTGCCGACGCGGATCCGCAAGCTCGACGAGAAGCAGTTCGATGCGATCGTGCTCGCGGCCGCGGGGCTGACCCGGCTCGGGCTCGCGGACCGGATCACGCAGCTCCTGCCGATCGACCTCAGCATCCCGGCGGTCGCGCAGGGCGTGCTCGGGTTCGAGGCGCGCGCCGGCGACGCGTTCGTGATCGAGCTCGTGCGGCGCGCGATCCACGACGCCCCGGAGGCGCGGCGGATCGCGGCGGAGCGCGCGTTCCTCCTGCGCATGGGCGGCAGCTGCCAGACGCCGCTCGCGGCGCACGCGGTGGACCGCGACCCCGCGCGGCCGGAGGCGGGGATCCGCATCGTCGGCATGTGCGGGATGCCGGACGGCTCGCGCATCCTCAGGGCCGAGCTCGGCGGGACCTGCGCGGGCACCGACGAGGCGCAGCTCCTGGGCGTGCGCCTGGCGGAGGACCTCCTGGCGCAGGGCGCCGGCGAGATCCTGGCGGCGACGAAGTAGCCGAGAGGTTGGACCGATCTTGCACAGGGACGCGATCCCGGAGACAGCTGGCCCCAGTGCGCGCCGGCTACGGCAGGCGAAGCTGCCGGTCGTGCCGGTCGCCGGTGAGTGTCGTTCTGGTGGGTTAGCGCGGCGCGCCGGTTGCTGAAGCAGGGAAGGATGATGGGGATCGCGCGTACCGGCGTCGCCGGTCTGTATCTGTCGTGGCTGTCGGTGACCGCCTGCTCGTTCTCGCGCACCGATGGGATCCGCCCGGACGAGGGCGCCGATGCGCGGGTCGATCTGGAGGACGCGCCGCTGCAGACGACGGCGGACGCGCCGGAGCCGCCGGATGCCCCGCCGCAGCAGGTCACGTGCACGACGTCGGATGCCGCGCTGAAGCTGTGCCTCGAGTTCGAGGACGTCTCGCTCGCCGAGACGGCGCTCGACGGCTCGGCGGGCGCGCACCACGCGACGCTGTCGGGCGTGACCCCCGGGATGCGCGACGTGCCCGGGAGCTCGCACGCGGCGACGCTCGCGACGACCTCGTCGATCGTCCTCGGCGACACGCCGGACTTCGACGTCCAGGCGGTCTCGCTCGGCGCGTGGGTGCGCCGCACGGCGACGCCGTCGAGCGGGCAGCGCTTCGGCGTCATCGACATCGGCCGCCGCAACGCGGGCATGGCGATCGACGCCGGCGGCAACGTCGTGTGCTTCGTGAAGGACGCGCAGACCCTGTGGGTGCGCCCCGGCGGCGGCACCGCCCTCAACGAGTGGGCGTTCGCCGCGTGCACGTACAGCGCGCCGATGCTGTGCGCGTACTCGTTCCGCAACGGCAGCGCGACCCCGCAGGTCACGTGCGGCAACACCGACGGCGCCCCGCTCGACACCTCCGACGGCGTCGGCGCGATCGGCGCGCTCCTCGACCTCACCAGCGGCGCCCTCACGCAGCGCTTCGTCGGCTCCATCGACGCCGTCCGCGTCTACAACCGCGCGCTCACGCAGGCGCAGCTGTGCGCGAGCGCCGGCCTCAGCGGCTGCTAGCGTTCGGGAGATCGGCGCCAAGCCGCGAGGCGCCACGCGAGAGCCAAGGTTTCTCGCCCCGTCGTGAGCGCGTGAGCGATCGCGCCGCGCGCGCGGGATCCAACCTCCCTCGGCGCTGCCTCGGCGTCTCGACGTCATGGCGCCTTGGCGCCGAGCTGCCTGGAGCATGGAGCGAACGCGCGGTGAGCGACACAGCGAGCGTGGGTGCCTCGATGTGACCTGCGCGCAGGCTACGCGGGTGCGTCGTCAGCGACGCGCCGCAAGGACTGACAGGTCCTGGTGAAATCATGGCGGTCGGACCGATGTGCGATCGCGGAGTTGGTCGCGGCACGACCCTGGCAACTCGATGCGGGCGTGAGGACAAGCCACGGTTCGGACGATCTCGTCGGCGAGCTGGTCGAGGAGCGCTACCTCATCGAGGCCGAGATCGGGCGGGGTGCGATGGGGATGGTGTATCGCGCGCGCCACGTCCGCGTCGGGCGCGAGGTGGCGATCAAGGTCCTCCACGACCACCTGGTGCGCGATGCCGTGATGGTGAAGCGCTTCGAGCGCGAGGCCGCGATCGCCGCGCGCCTCCAGCACCGCAACGTGGTCGGCGTGATCGACGTCGGCGAGACGCGGTTCGGGCAGCGGCTGATGGTGCAGGAGCTCGCGCGCGGGCAGTCGCTCGCGACGATCGTGGCGCGCGCGCCGCTCGAGCGCGAGCGCATCGTGACGCTGGTCGAGCAGCTGCTGCGCGGGCTCGAGCACGCGCACGCCGCCGGCCTCGTGCACCGCGACCTCAAGCCGGAGAACGTGATCGTCGAGAAGGACGACCACGGCGCCGAGGTGCCGCGCATCGTCGACTTCGGCATCGCCGTCCTGCGCGAGGGCGCCGAGGCGTCGCCGAGCGCGGCCGGAGGGCCCGACATCCAGCGCCTCACGGCGGCCGGCGTGGTGCTCGGGACGCCGCCGTACATGGCGCCCGAGCAGGCGTACGCGCTCGACCCGGATCCGCGCACCGACCTGTTCGCGCTCGGTGTGATGGTCTACGAGATGCTCTCGGGCCGGCACCCGTTCGAGGGCACGAGCATGGAGATCGTGATCGCGAACGCGACGCAGGACCCGCCGGCGATCTGCGAGCGCGCGCCCGGCAGCGCACCGGATCCGCTGCTCGAGTCGTTCGCGCGCAAGCTGATGGCGCGCAAGCTGCGCGATCGCTTCCAGACGGCAGGGGAGGCGCTCGACGTGCTCGTCATGATCGCGCGCCTCGAGCGCGATCGCGCCGCGGCCGAGCGCAGGCTCGACGTGCGCGAGGCGACGACGGACCTGCACGAGCGGCTCGCCGTGCCGCAGCCGCTCCCTCCGCCGGCGCCGCGCGCGGCCGCCCGCCCCAGGCGCGCGCGCAGCGAGGTGCCCACGGCGCACGCTCACGCCCACGCCCACGCCCACGGGCAGGCACACGCGCACGCGCACGGCCACACCCACAAGCACGACGACCACGCCGTCCTGCACGCCCCCACGCGCGCGCGCGTCCGCGCCGGCGCCTCCGCGCCGCTCGGGCGGGGCACGCTGTCGCGCGACGCCGAGTCCGAGCTCGGGCTCGCGGCGACCGCGCCGGAGCACGCTCCGGCCGACACTCGCCCGCACGCGCTCGCCCGGGGCTCGACCCACACCGTCGCTCGCCCGCGCGCGCGCCCCCGCGCCGACCGGCCCGACACCTCGGGCACCTCGGGCACCTCGGGCAGCGCGAGCGCCGCCGCGGCGGCCTCCTCCGGCACCTCGGGACTCTCGCGTACCTCGGGCCTCTCGCGTACCTCGGGCCTCTCGCGTACCTCGGCCCTCTCGCGTACCACGGGCCTCTCGCGTCTCGGGCTCCTCGCCGCCGCGCTCGTCATCCTCGCGCTCGGCATCGTCCTGGGCTGGGCGATGGTCGGCGGGGCCGGCACGTAGCCGCGGCGGCGTTTTTTTGCCCCCGCCGCCCGGGCACCCTACGATCGCCGGGCCGTGAACCGAAGCATCACACTCGCTCTGGGACTGTTCGTTGCGACGGTCGGGTGCGCATCGCCGATGAGCGCGCTGCGCGACGAGAACCGCCGCCTCACGCAGTCGGTGTCCGAGATGCGGCAGGAGCGCCGCCAGCAGGACCGCCGGATGCGCGACCTCCAGCACCAGCTCGACGAGGTCCGGGCGGGGATGGCCGGCAAGTCGTTCGACGCCGGCATCCCGAGCCTGCCCGTCGAGGTCGCCGCCCCGCAGGGCGCGGCGAATGCGACGAGCGCCACGCCGGGGCAGCGCGTCGTCGCGGTCGCCGACGACGGCACCGAGATCGTGTACGAGGGCGACGCCGCCGCCGGCAAGGTCGCCACGCTCGACGACGATCCGCCGCGGCCGCCGCCCGTGCGCCGCGTCGGCGGCCCGCCGCCGAGCAGCAGCTCGTCGGGAGGTGCGCCGCCGCTCGACGCGCACGCGCCGGTGCCGTCGACGAGCGATCGCCTCGACCTGCAGCCGAAGATCGCGCCGCTCCCCGGCACGAACGGGCCGGCGACCACGGTCCGCGCCGCGCGCACGTCGCCGGCGGCCAAGCGCAGCGCGAGCGAGCCGTCGGAGCGCTCCGGCGAGGCGGCGAGCACGTACCAGGCCGCCGTCGAGCTCGTGAAGAGCGGCAAGTACGAGGAGGGCGTCACGGCGCTGCGCGCGTTCATCCGCGCGCACCCGCGCCACGACTACGCGGACAACGCGCAGTACTGGATCGGCGAGGCGTTCTACGCCCGCAAGGAGTTCCAGACGTCGCTCACCGAGTTCCGGAACGTGATCGAGACCTTCCCTCGAGGAAACAAGGTCCCCGACGCGCTCCTGAAGGTGGGATACTGCTACCAGTCGCTCGGCCAGAAGGAGAAGGCGCGAGCCGTCCTGGAGCAGGTCGTGAACCTCTACCCGAAATCGGAGCCCGCGGCGCTCGCCGCGAAGCGACTGGAGCTGCCATGAGCACCCGCATGCGTCTCGCCGCGGTGTTCACCCTGGCCGGCGCGGAGCTCGCGAGCGCGCAGGTGCCGACGATCCCCGACGCGCCGACGACGCTCAGCCCCGGCGCGGCGGGCACGCAGGGCCCGCAGCCCACGCCCGCGCCCGCGGGCCGGAACCCGGGCGTCATCGTCGTCGGCCCCGACGGCAAGGTGGTCTCCGAGGGCGCGCCGAGCGGCCCGGGCGGCTACTACATCCCGAGCGACGGCAACAACGGCGGCCCCGACACCGTGCACTTCGGTCCGGTGCCCGAGCTCCACGTCGTGCGCAGCGGCGACACGCTGTGGGACATCTGTTACTTCTACTTCAACGACCCCTGGCAGTGGCCGAAGATCTGGTCGTTCAACCCGCAGATCACGAACCCGCACTGGATCTATCCCGGTGACCTCGTGCGGCTCCTCCCGCGCGGCGTGTTCACGACGACGGCGGAGCCGAACCAGTCGCGCGACATCATCGCGCCGCCGCAGCGCCGCACCGAGACGTCCGTGCGCACGACCGCGTTCGTCGAGAAGTCCGACCTCGACAAGTCGATCACGATCGACGGCGCCGTCGACGAGAAGCTGCTGCTCGGCAACGGCGATCAGGTCTACCTGACGTACCCGGAGAACAAGCCGCCCGTCGTGGGCAAGCGCTACTCGATCTACGTGCCGAACCGCGGCGTGAAGCTCGGCGGCAAGGACGTCGGCTCGTACGTGCGCCTGCTCGGCACGCTCGAGGTCGTGAGCGTGAAGTCCGACAAGCGCGCGCGCGGCGTGATCGTCGACGCCCTCCAGGAGATCGAGCGCGGCGCGAAGGTCGGCCCGCTCGTCACGAAGTTCAAGAACGTGCCGCCCGTGCCGGCCGACGTGGACCTGCAGGCGCCGATCGTCGCGATGCTGGCGAAGGATCAGCTGATCGGCGAGGGCGAGGTCGTGTTCCTCGGCGCCGGCAAGGGCACGGGCCTGAAGGTCGGCAACCGCATGTTCGTCGTGCGGCGCGGCGACGGCGTCCCCGGCACGATGAGCGGGCAGGTCGGCCAGGACGACCGCCGCTTCCCGGCGCGCGCGCTCGGCGAGATCGTCGTCGTCGAGGTCGGCGAGACCATCTCGATCGGCCTCGTGACCGTCTCCGTCCAGGAGGCGAGCGTCGGCGACTACGTGATGATGCAGAAAGCGAAGTAGCGCGGGGCTCGCGTGGTGGGCGTTCCTGCCCGCCGGGACGGCTCGCGCACGCACTGTATATAAGGTGGGCGCCGGTCGCGTGCTCGGCCAAGTGTTCGGAATCGTTCGATGCGTCTCTCACGCACTTGACGTTCCGGCGCGGGGTAGCTAATTGCATTCCCCCTGTGACCACCGTGCAACTCGCAACGGGACAACTCCCGAGACGCCTGGAGGCGATCGGATGGGCCAGGCCCGTCTACGTCCGCGGCGCCGCTCCCAGCGATGGTCCCGCGGTCGCGATCGTCGGGGCGCGCGCGGCGAGCGGTCCGGCGATGACGCGGGCGACCGACCTCGCCCGCGAGCTCGCGGTGCGCGGCTTCCACATCGTGTCGGGCGGCGCGCTCGGGATCGACGGCGCCGCCCACCGCGGGGCGCTCGCCGGCGGCGGCACGACGACGGTGGTGCTCGGCAACGGCCTCGACATCGCGTACCCGGCGCGCCACGCGTCGCTGTTCCGCGACGTCGTCGCCCGCGGCGGCGGCCTCGCAGGCCTTGCGCCCGACGGCGTCCCGCCGCGCCGTGCGATGTTCCCGCAGCGCAATCCCCTGATCGCGGCGCTCGCGGATGCGGTGATCGTCGTCGAGGCCGACGTCCGCTCGGGCTCGCTGTCGACGGCGAACGCGGGCCGCAGGTTCGGCCGCCTCGTCGCGGCCTACCCCGGCAGCCGCGGCTGCGATCGCCTGCTCGCGACGGGCGCCGCGCTCGTCGAGGGCGCCGGCGACGTCGAGCTCGCGCTCGCCGGCTCCCCGCGCCGCCCGGCGCGCCCCGCGCTCGACGCGACCGCCGAGCAGGTGCGCGCCGCGATCGCCGCGGGCGCGCGCGGCGTCGATCAGATCGTCCGCGCGACCGGTCTCACCGTGCGCGCCGTGCTCCGCGCGCTCCCCATGCTCGAGAGGTTCTCGTGACCAAGTCCACCAAGAGCAAGGCGAAGCCCAAGGCAAAGCCGCAGGCCAAGAAGACTCCACCCGCGTCGCGCAAGAAGGGCGACGAGGACGGCGAGGGCACCGAGAAGGAGAAGGCGCCGGTGCGCGCCGCGAGCCCCGCGTCCGCGAAGAAGGCGCCGCCCGCGAAGAAGGCGGCGAACAAGAAGGCGAAGTCCGCCGTGAAGGCGGCCGCGCCCAAGGCCGCGAAGCACTCGAAGAGCGGCATCGCGAAGAAGGCGAAGGCCGCGGCCGATGACGACGAGCTCGACGAGGACCTCGAGGACGAGGAGCTCGATGAGGGCGAGGGCGAGGGCGAGGGCGAGGACGAGGGCGCCGACACCGACGAGGGCGGCGACGGCGAGAAGAAGCCGCGCAAGCCGAAGAAGGTGAAGCCGGGCTCCGCGCTCGTCGTGGTCGAGTCGCCGGCCAAGGCGCGCACGATCGGCAAGTACCTGGGCTCGAACTACGTCGTGAAGGCGTCGGTCGGCCACGTGCGCGACCTGCCGAAGTCGAAGATCGGCGTCGACTTCGACAACGGCTTCGAGCCCATCTACGAGGTCATCGAGGGCAAGAAGAAGGTCGTCGCCGAGATCCGCAAGGCCGCGCGCGAGAACGAGACCGTCTACCTCGCGTCCGACCCCGATCGCGAGGGCGAGGCGATCGCGTGGCACATCTCCGAGGAGATCAAGGACGTCAACCCGAACTACCGGCGCGTCCTCATCAACGAGATCACGAAGAAGGGCGTCGCCGCGGCGATCGCCGCGCCGCGCGACATCGACATGAACAAGACGGACGCGCAGCAGGCGCGCCGCATCCTCGACCGCCTGGTCGGCTACGAGATCAGCCCGATCCTGTGGAACAAGGTGCAGCGCGGCCTGTCGGCGGGCCGCGTGCAGTCGGTCGCCGTGCGCCTGGTGTGCGAGCGCCAGGAGGAGATCAAGGCGTTCCGGCCCGAGGAGTACTGGTCGGTCGACACCACGTGCCGCGCCGAGCAGCCGCCCGAGTTCGCGGCGCGCATCTGGCGCTGGCACGGCGAGAAGGCCGAGCCCAAGACCGCCGACGAGGCGAACGCGATCGCGGCCGAGCTCCAGGCCGGCCCGGCGGTGGTCGCCTCCGTCGAGAAGAAGGAGCGGCGCAAGAAGCCGCAGGCGCCGTTCATCACGAGCCGCCTGCAGCAGGACGCGTCGCGCAAGCTGCGCTACTCGGCGAAGCGCACGATGGCGCTCGCGCAGCGCCTGTACGAGGGCGTCGAGCTCGGCGCCGAGGGCCCGACCGGCCTCATCACGTACATGCGTACCGACTCCACGCGCATCTCCGACGACGCGATCACGGCGGTGCGCGAGTACATCAAGGAGTCGTACGGCGCGGAGTACCTGCCCGAGGCGCCGAACACGTACGGCAACAAGGAGCGCGCGCAGGACGCCCACGAGGCGATCCGCCCGACGCTGATGGAGT
The DNA here is from genome assembly GCA_019637375.1 of Deltaproteobacteria bacterium. Classification (GTDB taxonomy): domain Bacteria; phylum Myxococcota_A; class Polyangia; order Haliangiales; family Haliangiaceae; genus JABFXX01. The sequence continues at coordinate 30,363 of JAHBVW010000049.1, forward strand.
GGACGCCCGAGCGCGTCGAGCAGGCGCTCGCGGAGCACCCCGAGGGGCTCGAGCTGTCGCGGCTGTACCGCCTGATCTGGAACCGCTTCGTGGCGTCGCAGATGGTGCCCGCCGTGTACGACGCGACGACGATCGACATCGATCGCGGCGCGGCGCAGCTGCGCGCGACCGGCCAGATCCTGAAGTTCGCCGGCTACACGAAGGCGTACGAGGTGCAGGAGACCGACGACGCGAAGGCCGAGGAGGCCGAGTCGAAGGACCGCCTGCTGCCGCCCGTCGAGATCGGCGACGCGATCACGCTCGTCGCGGTCCTGCCCGAGCAGCACTTCACGCAGCCGCCGCCGAAGTACACCGAGGCGTCGCTCGTGAAGGAGCTCGAGGAGCGCGGCATCGGCCGCCCGTCGACGTACGCGTCGATCATGTCGACGATCGTCGACCGCGGCTACGTCGAGAAGGACGGCGGCCGGTTCACGCCGACGGAGCTCGGCGTCCTGGTCAACAGCCTGCTCGTGGTGTCGTTCCCCGAGATCGTGTCGTCGGACTTCACGGCGAAGATGGAGTCCGACCTCGACAAGGTCGAGGAGGGCAACGAGGACTGGCGCAAGCTGCTCGGCACCTTCTACCTGCCCTTCAAGGAGGAGCTGGAGAAGGCCAAGACCGAGATGCGCGACGTCAAGCGCGAGGAGATCGCGACCGACTGGATCTGCGAGAAGTGCGGCAAGCCGATGGTGATCAAGCGCGGCCGCAACGGCTGGTTCGGGGCGTGCGTCGGCTACCAGCCGCCCCCGAAGAAGAAGAAGAAGTCGAAGAAGCAGCTCGCCGCCGAGGCCGAGGCCGCGGCGAACGGCAACGCGATCACGGCGCCCGAGCCGGCGCCCGAGCTCGGGCCCGACGGCCAGCCGCTGCCGGTGTCGTGCCGCAACACGTGCGAGGTCGTGCAGAACGTCGACGGCACGTGGGATCGCATCCCGCCGCCGCCGCCGAGCGACGAGAAGTGCGAGAAGTGCAGCGCACCGATGCAGGTCAAGCGCGGCCGGTTCGGCAGCTTCCTCGCGTGCACCCGCTACCCCGAGTGCACCGAGACCAAGGCCATCCCGCTGCTCGGCATCAAGTGCCCGCGCCCCGGCTGCGGCGGCTACGTCGCCGAGAAGCGCTCGCGCCGCGGCAAGCCGTTCTACGGCTGCTCGAACTGGGCGAAGAAGGGCTGCGACTTCGTCGCCTGGGACAAGCCGGTCAACGAGCCGTGCCCCGTCTGCAACGCCAAGTTCGTGGTGCAGAAGGAGACCAAGCTCGGCATCACGAAGCGCTGCATGGAGTGCGACTGGAAGCAGGGCGCCTCGGACGAGTCCGAGGAGAGCAACGCCGCTTGAGGCCGAAGTGTCCGACGTGCGGACAGAAGGTGACGCACGTCAACGGGCTGCGGTGGAGCGGCGTTCGCGCCGACGGCCCGCGCACCGGCGGCTCCGGCAACGCGTACCGCTGCGCGCCGTGCGCGGCGACGTGGTGGCAGGCGCTGGGGACGGCGCTCGTGTCACCCGAGCAGCACGAAGCCCGGCGCGCGGCGCCGCTGCCGGTGGCGACGTTGCGGCCGCCGAGGGAGCCGTGATGCGATGCGGGTGACCGTCGTCGGCGGAGGCATGGCGGGGAGCGAGGCGGCGTGGCAGCTGGCGGAGGCGGGCGTCGACGTCAGCCTCGTGGAGATGAAGCCGTGCGCGATGTCGCCGGCGCACCAGTCGCCCCTGCTCGGCGAGCTGGTGTGCAGCAACTCGTTGCGGAGCGATGACCCGGTCGCGCCGGCGGGGCTGCTGAAGCAGGAGCTGCGCGCGTGCGGGTCGATGGTGATCGCGTGCGCCGACGCGCACCGGGTGCCGGCGGGGCAGGCGCTCGCCGTCGAGCGGTTCGGGTTCTCGCGCGCGATCACGCAGCGGCTCGCGCTGCACCCGCGCATCCGCATCGAGCGGCGCCGGCTCGACGACCTGCCCGCGGGGCCGGTGATCGTCGCGACAGGCCCGCTCACCGAGGGCGCGCTCGCCGACGTCATCCGGCAGGAGCTCGGCGGCGACCGCATGTACTTCTACGACGCGATCGCGCCGATCGTCGCCGCGGACTCGATCGACTGGGACCACGCGTTCCGCGCCTCGCGCTGGGGCCGCGACGGCGACGTCGCCGCCGCCGAGACCGACGACAGCGCGGCGGCCCGAGCCGCGAAGCGGCGACCTCCGGACGATGATCCCGGCGAGGCGTGCACGGACGACCCGTCCTCCGGGCGTTCGTGCACACCTGCCGGCGACGTCGGCGTCGGCGACTACGTGAACTGCCCGCTCGACAAGGCGCAGTACGAGGCGTTCGTCGCGGCCGTGAACGCGGGGCGCAAGGTGCTGCCGCACGAGTTCGAGGAGCCGCGCTACTTCGAGAGCTGCATGCCGATCGAGGTGATGGCCGAGCGCGGGCCGCAGACCCTGCGCTTCGGGCCGATGCGGCCGATCGGGCTCGTGGATCCGCGCACCGGGCGCCGCCCGTGGGCGGTCGTGCAGCTGCGCCCGGAGAACCGCTACCTCACGGCGTACAACCTCGTCGGGTTCCAGACGCGGCTCGCGTATCCGGAGCAGCAGCGGATCTTCGCGATGATCCCGGCGCTCGCGCGCGCCGAGCTCCTGCGCTTCGGGTCGATCCACCGCAACACGTACATCGACGCGCCGGCGCGGCTCGGCGCCCGCTTCGAGCTGCGCGACCGCCCGGAGATCCGGTTCGCGGGCCTGCTCACCGGCGTCGAGGGCTACATCGAGTCGTGCGCGATGGGGCTCGTCGTGGCGTGGCTGCTCGCGGCCGAGCTCGCGGGGCGCGCGGCGGCGCCGCCGCCCCCGACGACGATGCTCGGCGGCCTGTACCACCACGTCACGGCGCCGCGCGAGCCGAAGTACAAGTACGGGCCGACGAACGTCAACTACGGGCTCCTCCCGCCGCTCCCCGGCACGCGCAAGGACAACAAGAAGCCGCGGATGGCGGAGCGCGCCCGCGCCGACCTCGCCGCGTGGCTGGCGGCGATCGGCGTGCGCGCCGTCGCGTGACAAGCTCGATGGGCGATGCGCAAGCGCTGTCCCGGGTGCCGCGCCCAGCTCGCGCTGGTCGAGGAGGTCCGCTACACGGACACGCACGCCGACGGCTCGCGCCTGGTGGGCGGCTCGACGGAGTGGCGCTGCGACCGCTGCGTGCGCACGTGGTGGCAGGAGGGCGGCCGCCTGATGACGCCGGAGGAGCATCTCGAGTACCGCGCCGCGCAGCGCGGGACGGTCATCCCGCGCGCCGTGGTGGTTTCGAAGAAGCGCTGATCTGAGCTATGCCTGGCGCGTGAACCGGCTCCTCGGGAAGTTCGCGATCGTCACCGGCGGATCGAGCGGCATCGGGGCCGCGTGCGCGGCGGCGCTGGCCGCCGAGGGCGCCGCGGTGCTCGCCACGGGGCGCAGGCTCCCGCCCGGCCCGGCGGCGCGGCCGCAGCTCGGGGTGGTCGCGCACGCGCATCTCGACGTCACCGACGAGGCCGAGGTGCAGGCGCGCTTCGCCGAGATGGCGGAGGTCGACATCGTCGTGTGCTCGGCCGGGACGGGGACGTTCGCGCCGGTCGCGAACGCATCGGTCGCCCAGATCCGCGAGATGCTCGACGTGCACGTCACCGGCACGTTCCTGTGCGCGCGCGAGGCGCTGCGCCGCATGATGCCGCGGCGCAGGGGCCACATCGTCGCGATCTGCTCGCACGTCGCGCACCGCGCGTTCACCGACTGCGCCGGCTACACGGCGGCGAAGGCCGGCCAGCTCGGCCTCATCCGCGTTCTCGCCGAGGAGGCGCGCCCGTACGACATCCGCGTGACGGCGCTGCTCCCCGGCGCGACGGACACGCCGATCTGGGACGAGCGCCCGGGCTTCGACCGCGCGAAGATGATGCGCCCCGAGGATGTCGCCGGCTTCCTGCTCTCGATCGTCGCGCGCCCGGGGATCTCCGTCGAGGAGGTCACGCTCACGCCGCCCGCGGGCGCGCTGTGAGCTGGCTGCAGCGCCGCAAGGACCCCGAACGCCACACGCGCACCTGTAGCTTCTGCGCGCTCGCGCGCGAGCACGTGCACCAGCTCGTCGCCGGTCCGGACGTCTCGATCTGCGATCGCTGCATCGCGCTCGCCGGCGCGGAGCTCGACCCGCGCGGCTGGCCCGCGATCCTCGCGCAGCTCGCGACGAAGCTGCCCGCCGGCGCGACCCCCGCCGAGGCACTCGCCCGCGCGGCGTGCGCGCTCGCCGGCGACGACGCGGCGGGGCTGCGCGCGTTCGCCGACCGCCTCGTCGCGATCGACGGCGTCCCGCACGCGCGCGCGCTGATCGCGGTCACCGAGGCACTCTCTGCGCTCGGGGCGGCGAACCTGACGGCGCGCGACGCCGGCCGCGCGGCGATGGCGGCGCTCCTCGCGGGCGACCTCGAGCGCGCCGCGGCGATCCGCCCGGCGACGCCGGCCGAGCTCGCGAACCGCGGCTGGCTGATCGCGCAGCACCAGGTCGCGCTCGTGCGCGCGCCCGCCGGCTCGGCGGCGATCGCGCCGCTCCTCGCCGCGGTCGTCGACCTGCACCGCGATCTCGACGAGGACGATCCCGAGGCGCTGCTCGACGCCGCGGCGATCACGGAGGCGTACGCGCACGTGCGCGCCGGCAACCACGCCGTCGCCGTGAAGCGCTACGCGCCGTTCCGCAGGCGCGACGACGACCCGATGCGGCCGTGGCACGCGCTCGCGCTCGGCGACGCCCTCGACGGCGTCGGCGACTGGCTCGCCGCGCGCGAGCAGTGGGTGCGCGTGGCCGAGCGCGCCGCCTGGGAGCCGTACTGGCCCGCCGAGGCCCGCGATCGGCTCGCCCGCGAGCGCCTGCCGTACCGCTGACCGCCACGGAAACTGGACACGCCGCGCGCCGCGCGAAAGACTCCCACGGTGGACCTCCACACCTGGGACGGCGCGCTCGCCGGCTTTCAGCGCTACCTCGAGGTCGAGCGCGCGATGTCGCCGAAGACCGTCGAGGTCTACCTGCGCGACGTCGCCGCGCTGCGCGCCCACATCACCGAGAAGCGGGGGGCCGAGCCGCCGCTCGCGCGCCTGTCGGCCGTCGACGTGCGCAGCCAGCTCGCGGCGCTGTTCGGCGACAACGGCCCGTCGACGCTCGCGCGCAAGCTGTCGAGCGTGCGCGCGTTCGGCCGCTTCCTCGTCAAGCGCGGCGTCCTCACGGCGAACCCGGGCGCGGGCGTGCGCGGGCCGAAGAAGCGGCAGGGCCTGCCGCGCGCGCTCGACGTCGACGACGCGTTCCGGCTCGTCGAGGCGCCGGCCGCGACGGGACGCGTGACCGCGCGCAAGCTGTCGCCGGCGGAGGAGGCGCGCCACGGCCTGCTCCGCGTGCGCGACGTCGCGCTGCTCGAGCTGCTCTACGGCACGGGGCTGCGCGTGAGCGAGCTGTGCGGCCTCGACGTCACCGACATCGATCGCGACCGGCACCAGGGCGTCGCGATCCTGCTCGTGCGGCGCGGCAAGGGCGGCAAGTCGCGCCAGGTGCCGATCGGCGGCGCCGCCGACCGCGCGCTCGCGGCGTACCTCCCCGCGCGCGCGTCGCTCGGGGCGTCGGGCGCCGCGCTGTTCGTCAACGCCGCCGGGCAGCGCCTGACGCCGCGCTCGGTGCAGCGCCTGGTCAAGCGCTGGACGATCGCCGGCGGCGTCCACGCCGCGGCCACCCCGCACGCGCTGCGCCACTCCTTCGCGACCCACCTCCTGGACGAGGGGGTGGACCTGCGCACGATCCAGGACCTCCTCGGACACGCCAGCCTGTCGTCGACCCAGATCTACACGAAGGTCTCGCTCGACCATCTGACGAAGGTCTACGACGACGCCCATCCGCGGGCGCATGTCGACGTGCTAGACGATCCAGCGTGAAGCAGGAGATCCACGGCACCACGATCCTGTCGGTGAGGCGCGGCGGCACGGTCGTCGTCGCAGGCGACGGACAGGTCACGCTGGGCAACACCGTCGTGAAGGGCGGGGCGCGCAAGGTGCGCCGGTTCGGCGAGGGCCGGGCGATCGGCGGGTTCGCCGGGTCGGCGGCCGACGGCATCGCGCTGTTCGAGCGCCTGGACGAGAAGCTGCGCGAGCAGCGCGCCCCGCTGCGCCGCGCCGCCGTCGACCTCGCGAAGGAGTGGCGCACCGACCGCGCGCTGCGCCGGCTCGAGGCGATGCTCGTCGTGGCCGACGCCGAGGCGACGTTCCTCCTGTCGGGCTCCGGCGACGTGATCGAGCCCGACGACGGCACCGTCGCGATCGGCTCCGGCGGCCCGTACGCGCTCGCGGCGGCCCGCGCCCTGATCTCGCAGACCGAGCTCTCGCCGCGCGCGATCGCCGAGGCCGCGATGAAGATCGCCGCCGACATCTGCATCTACACGAACTCTCACCTCACGATCGAGGAGCTGTCGTGACCGACCCGCACAACGGCCTCGCGCTGACACCGGCGCGCATCGTCGAGGAGCTCGACCGCTACGTCGTCGGGCAGCGCGAGGCCAAGCGCGCCGTCGCCGTGGCGCTGCGCAACCGCTGGCGCCGCCAGCAGGTCGAGGGCGACCTGCGCGACGAGATCGCGCCGAAGAACATCATCATGATCGGCCCGACGGGCGTCGGGAAGACGGAGATCGCGCGCCGCCTCGCGCGCCTCGCGAAGGCGCCGTTCCTGAAGGTCGAGGCGTCGAAGTTCACCGAGGTCGGCTACGTCGGGCGCGACGTCGACTCGATCGTGCGCGACCTCGCCGAGGTCGCCGTGAAGCTCGTGCGCGACGAGGAGGCGCAGAAGGTCCGGCCGCGCGCGAAGGACGCCGCCGAGGAGCGCCTGCTCGACCTGCTCCTGCCGCGGTCGGGGCGCTCGTTCACCGACCGCCCCGGCGAGCCGACCTCGCCGGCGACCGGCGACGCGACGCGCGAGAAGCTGCGCGCGATGCTGCGCGACGGCCGCCTCGACGACCGCGACGTCGAGGTCGAGCTCGCCGACGACGCGAACCCGCTGATCTCGGTGCTCGGCGGCCAGCCCGGCATCGACGAGAGCGCGCTGTCGGGCCTGCGCGACATGTTCGGCGCGCTCGGCAAGAAGACGCGCCGCCAGAAGCTGAAGGTCCCGCAGGCGTGGCGCGCGCTGACCGAGCAGGAGGTCGACAAGCTGATCGACCACGACGCCGCGACGCGCGAGGCGGTGCACCGCGCGGAGAACGCCGGCATCGTGTTCATCGACGAGATCGACAAGATCGCGACGAGCCGCGACCGCCACGGCGCCGACGTGTCGCGCGAGGGCGTGCAGCGCGACCTGCTGCCGATCGTCGAGGGCTCGACGGTGACCACGAAGTACGGCCCGATCAAGACGGACCACGTGCTGTTCATCGCCGCCGGCGCGTTCCACATGAGCAAGCCGAGCGACCTCATCCCGGAGATGCAGGGCCGGTTCCCGATCCGCGTCGAGCTCGCGCCGCTCGTGGCCGAGGACTTCGTGCGCATCCTGACGGAGCCGCAGAACGCGCTGACGCGCCAGTACGCGGCGCTGCTCGCGACCGAGGGCGTGACCATCGAGTGGGCCGACGACGCGATCGTCGAGCTCGCGCGCATCGCCGCCGACGTCAACAAGCGCACGCACGACATCGGCGCGCGCCGCCTGCACACGGTGCTCGAGCGCCTGCTCGACGACCTGCTCTACAACGCTCCCGACATCGGCAAGCAGACGATCCCGATCACGCCGGCGTACGTCCGGGAGCGCCTGGGGGCGCTCGTCGCGGACGAGGATCTGGCGCGCTACATCCTGTAGCGGTCGGGAACCTGTCGCGTGGTGGGAACCTGACGCGTGACGCGCGCGTCCTGTCGCGCAGTTGCGCGTGGCACGCGCCGTGATGGTGGTCGGACCACATGCGGATCTTGCCCGTCGCCCTCGTCGCCGCCCTCGCGCTGCCCGCCTGCACGCTCACGCCGGGGCAGAAGCGCGCCGGCATCATCACCGGCCTGCTCACCGCCGGCGCCGGCGCCCTCGTCGCGGGGACGGCGACGTCGTCGTGCGACAGCGGCGCGCCGCTGGGCGAGGGCCTGGGCTGCGCGTTCCGCGCGACGGAGCAGTTCGGCGGCGGCCTCGTGCTCGCGGCGGTGGGCCTCGTGATCCTCGGCGTGTCGGCGGCCTCCGAGGGCCGCGAGTCGGCCCCGGTGGCGCCGGTCTCGGATCGCGCGATCGCGCACGAGCCCGTGCCCGCCGGGTCGGAGCTGGTGCAGCTCACCGAGTCGGCGCGCACCGCCGCGCGCCGGGGCAGCTGCAACGCCGTCCTCACGATCGCCGACCGCGTGAACGATCTCGACCCGGCGTATCGCCGCGGCGCCTTTGCGAACGACCCCGACATCGCCGGCTGCGTCGAGTGATCCGCCGGGAGCACGCGCTCCGGACGGGAATGGTACATCTCCCCCGTGCCGACCCAAGCCGAGCTCCTCGCGATCGCCGACAAGGTCCTCGTCAAGAACTACCGCCAGCAGCCGATCGTCCTCGAGCGCGGCCGCGGCTGCGAGGTCTGGGACCTGGCCGGCGCGCGCTACCTGGACATGACCGCGGGCATCGCGGTGTGCGGCCTGGGGCACGCGCACCCGACGTTCACCGCGCGCGTCGCGGAGCAGCTCGCGCGCCTGGTCCACGTCTCGAACCTGTACTTCAACGACCAGCAGATCCTCGCCGCGAAGGCGATCGTCGAGCGCTCGTTCGCGAGCCGCGTGTTCTTCTGCAACTCCGGCGGTGAGGCGAACGAGGGCGCGATGAAGCTCGCGCGCCGCTACCAGGCCGTCGTCGCCGAGGCGCCGCACCGGGTCACGTTCATCTCGACGCACGGCAGCTTCCATGGCCGCACGTTCGCCACCGTCGGCATCACCGGGCAGCCGAAGTACCGCGAGGGCTTCGGCCCCGGCATCGGGCCGGTCGAGTTCATCACCTACGGCGACCTCGCCGCGGCCGAGCGCGCGCTGGCGGGCCCGGACGGAAAACCGACCGCGTGCGCGATCATCGTCGAGCCCATCCAGGCCGAGGGCGGCATCGTGGTCGCGCCGCCGGGCTACCTCGCGGGGCTGCGCGCGCTGTGCGACGCGACCGGCACGCTGCTCATCTTCGACGAGGTGCAGACCGGCATCGGGCGCACCGGCGCGTGGTTCGGCTACCAGCACGACGACGTCGCGCCCGACGTGATGACGCTCGCGAAGGGCCTCGGCGGCGGCGTCCCGATCGGCGCCGTCGCGTGCAGCGAGAAGGCGGCGGCCGGCCTCGCCGCGCTGCCGGGCGGGGCGGTGCCGCACGCGTCCACGTTCGGCGGCAACGCGCTCGCGTGCGCCGCGGCGAACGCCGTGTTCGACATCCTCGAGCGCGAGGGCCTGATCGAGCGCGTCGCGCAGGCGGGCCAGTACCTCGGCGGCCAGCTCGAGCAGCTCGTCGACGTGTTCCCGGGCCACGTCCTCGAGGCGCGCGGCCGCGGCCTCCTGCGCGGCATCGCCGTCGCCGGCGCGCCGACCGACGTCGTCGCTGCGTGCCGCCAGAAGGGCCTGCTCCTCTCGGTCGCCGGCGCCAACGTCGTGCGCTTCGCGCCGCCGTACGTCGTCGAGCGCGCGCACCTCGACGAGGCCGTCGGGATCCTGAAGGGCGTGCTCGCCTCCGGCGCGGGAGCGAAGAAGTGACGGCCAAGCGCGACTTCCTGACGCTCGCCGACGTGCCGGCCGAGGCGTGGCCGGCGCTGTGGGACCGCACGTGGGAGCTCGAGCGCGACCGCGATCATGCGCACGCCGACCGCGTCCGCCCGTTCGATCGCAAGACGCTCGCGCTCGTGTTCGAGAAGGCGTCGACGCGCACGCGCGTGTCGTTCGAGGTCGCGGCGACCGAGCTCGGCGGCGCGTCGTCGTACCTGTCCTCCGACGGCTCGCAGCTGGGTCGCGGCGAGCCCGTCGCCGACACCGCGCGCGTCCTCGCGTCGTACTGCCACGCGATCGTCGTGCGCACGTTCGCGCAGGCGCGCGTCGCCGACTTCGCGCGCCACGCCGCGGTCCCGGTGATCAACGGGCTCTCCGACCAGCACCATCCGTGTCAGGTCGCGACCGACCTCTACACCGTCCGCCGGCACTTCGGCGACCTCGCCGGGCGCACCTACGCGTGGATCGGCGACGGCAACAACATGGCCAACTCGTGGATCGAGGCCGCCGGCATGTTCGGCCTCGACCTGCGCCTGGCCTGTCCGGACGGCTACCTGCCCGATGCGGGGATCCTGCAGACCGCACGGACGGCGCAGCGCGCGCTCGGCCGCGGGTCGATCACCCTCACCACCGAGCCCCGCGAGGCCGCCGCCGGCGCCCACGTCATCTCGACGGACGTGTGGGCATCGATGGGGCAGGAGGCCGAGGCCGCCCGCCGGCGCGCCGCGTTCGCGGGCTACTGCGTCGACGCGGCCCTGCTCGCGCACGCTGCGCCCGACGGCATCGTCCTCCACTGCCTCCCGGCGCACCGGGGCGAGGAGATCACGGGGGACGTCCTCGACGGGCCGCGCTCCCTGGCGTGGGTCCAGGCGGCGAACCGGCTGCACGTGGCGAAGGCGGTGCTCGAGTGGGTCATGCAACCGCGCGCCGCGTGATAGGGTTTTTCGAGTGAGCAACGTGCCGGCCGAGATCGCCGGGATCGGGTCGACCCAGCAGCGGCTGCGCGTCAGCCCCGGGTTCGATCCGCTCAAGGCGGCCGTCGGCCCGGAGGAGTACTTCGTGCTGTCGCGCATCGACGGCACGCAGCCGCTCCGCGAGATCCTGCTCAACAGCGGCCTCCCCGTCGACCGCTGCATCGCGATCGTGACGCGCCTGCGCTCGATCGGCGCGCTCCTCCTGCCGGGCGAGGCCGCGGCCCCGGCGGCGGCGGCGCCCGCGAAGACGTCGTCCCCGATCGCGATCTCGCGCGCGCCGACGCCGATGAAGCCGATGACGGGCTCGGGCACCGGGCCGGTCAAGCGCCCGTCGGCGAGCTTCCCCGCGGTCGCCGACGCCCCGCGCCGGGCGGCGCCCGCGCAGAGCTCGGATCCGCCGACGACGGGGCCGGTCGCCGCGGCGCCGATGATCGCGCAGCACGACCTGCGGCTCGTGAAGCCGAGCCCCGAGGAGCTCGCCGCGCTCGCCGAGCACAACGACCTCGGCGACGCCGAGCGCCGCCTGATCCTCGCGATCGCGCGCCTGGTCGAGTCCCGCGCGGATGCGTACGCGCTCCTCGGCGTCCCGGCGCAGACCGACGTGCGCGACCTCAAGCGCGCGTACTTCCAGCTGTCCAAGGAGATCCACCCGGACCGCTACTACGGGCGCAAGCTCGGCACGTTCGGCGACCGCATGGCGCTCGTGTTCGAGGCGTGCGCCCGCGCGTACGCCCGGCTGACCGGCGGCGAGCGCGCGCGGGCGTCGAGCCCGGCCGCCCAGGACGACGACCAGCCGCAGACGCAGCAGGACTACGCCGCCGAGCTGTTCGACCGCGCCTGCAACGTCGAGATCGGCGGCGACGCCCTCGGGGCGATGAAGCTGTTCGCCGCCGCGATCCGCGTCGATCCCCAGCTCCGCTACCTGCGGCGCGCCGCGAACTGCGCCCTGATCGCCGGGCAGCCGCGCACCGCGCTCGAGTATGCGAAGAAGGCGCAGATGCAGGCCCCGACCGACCCCTCGGCGGCCCGCCTGCTCGCCACGGCCTTCCGCGCCGCCGGGAAGCTGTCGGACGCCGAGGACGTCCTCGTGATGGCCATGGCCCTCAAGACCGAGAACGATGCGCTCGCCGCCGAGCTGCGTCACGATCTCGCCGAGGTCAGGCGTCTGCTGGCCGCCCCGTAGGACTGACTGGAACTGCCAAAACCTGGCCAATCACTGGCGATCTACGCGGAAACCAGGGGAACATAACCCGCGATGGCTAGTGACAAGGTGATCGGAATCGACCTCGGCACCACGAACTCGTGCGTGGCCATCGTCGAAGACGGTACGCCCTCCGTGATTCCGAACCGCGGCGGGTACAAGACCACGCCGTCGATGGTCGCGATCGCCGAGAACGGCAAGCGACTCGTGGGCCACATCGCCAAGCGCCAGGCGATCACGAACGCCGAGAACACGGTGTACGCGGCCAAGCGCCTGATCGGCCGCAAGTGGGGCTCCGCCGCGGTGCGGAGCTCGCTCGAGATCATGCCGTACCGCATCGTCGAGGGCCCGCACGACGACGTGCGCATCATGCTGCGCGATCAGGTGTTCAGCGTGCCCGAGGTGTCCGCGTACATCCTGCAGGAGATGAAGCTCATCTCCGAGGAGTACCTCGGCGAGGAGGTCCCGAAGGCGGTCGTCACCGTCCCGGCGTACTTCAACGACGGGCAGCGGCAGGCCACGAAGGACGCCGGGCGCATCGCCGGCCTCGACGTCATCCGCATCATCAACGAGCCGACGGCGGCCGCCTTGGCCTACGGCTTCGGGCGGAACATCGAGCGGAAGGTCGCCGTCTACGATCTCGGCGGCGGCACGTTCGACATCTCGATCCTCGAGATCGGCAACGGCGTGTTCGAGGTCATCTCGACCGCGGGCGACACGTTCCTCGGCGGCGAGGACTTCGATCGCCGGATCATCGACTGGCTCGTGTTCGGCTTCGAGAAGCAGCACGGCATCGACCTCCGCAAGGACAAGATGGCGCTGCAGCGGCTCAAGGACGTCGCCGAGAAGGCGAAGTGCGAGCTGTCGTCGGTCAAGGAGACCGAGATCAACCTGCCGTTCATCATCTCGACGGGCCGCAACGAGGCGCTGCACCTGCAGACGATGCTGACGCGCGACAAGCTCGAGGAGCTGACGAGCGACCTCATCGATCGCACCGTCGAGATCTGCGCGCGCACGCTCGAGGAGGCCGAGATCCAGAAGTCGCAGATCGAGGACGTGATCCTCGTCGGCGGCATGACGCGCATGCCGCGCGTGCAGAGCGCGGTCGCCGAGTTCTTCGGCCTCGAGCCCTGCAAGGGCGTGCACCCGGATGAGGTCGTCGCGCTCGGCGCGTCGATCCAGGGCGCCGCGCTCACCGACGAGAAGAGCGACATCCTGCTCCTCGACGTCACGCCCCACTCGCTGGGGATCATGATCGTCGGTGGCTACTTCCACAAGCTGATCGAGCAGAACACCACGGTCCCGACGTCGGAGCAGCACGTCTTCACGACGGTGAAGGACAACCAGACGTCGGTGAAGATCCTCGTGCTCCAGGGCGAGAGCGATCGCGCCGAGGAGAACGAGCTGCTCGGCGAGTTCGTGCTGACGGGGCTGCGGCGCGCGCCGCGCGGGGAGGTCGAGGTCGAGGTCATGTTCCACATCTCCGCCGACGGCATCGTGTCGGTGAAGGCGCGCGACCTCGAGACCGGCCTCGAGCAGTCGATCACCGTGACCGCGACCTCGGGCCTGACCGAGGACGAGATCAAGAAGATGGTCGAGGCGAACAAGGACTACATGGTCGAGGTCCGCTCCGGCCAGGAGTTCGACAAGGCGCGCCACGCCGCCGAGAAGGCGCTCGAGGAGATCGAGGCGCTGTTCCCGCAGGTCACCGACATCATCGCGGGCTCGGACTTCGGCCAGGACGCCGTGAAGAAGGCGCGCGCCGTCGTGGATCGCACGCGCACGGCGATCGCGGCGAAGGACCTGACGACGCTGACCGAGGCGACCGAGGCGCTCAACCGGACCCTCAACATGTTCCGAGGCGTGGTGTCCAAGACGCGCGGCTGACGCGTGGACGACCTGATCATGCCCCGCGCGCTACCGGAGATCGATCGGCTCATCGAGGAGGGCCTGACGCTCTACGGGCAGGGTGACCTCAGCGGCGCGCTCCTCGTGTGGGAGGAGGCGCTCGGCATCGATCCGGAGAACCCGCAGGCGAACAGCTACGTCGACTACGTCAGGATGAACTACGCGCTCCTGACGACCGAGGCCGAGGACGACGGCGCGTTCGCGCCGTTCGGGATCGCGGTGGAGGACTCCGACTACCAGGTCGAGATCGTGCGCCCCGACGGTGGCGGCGGTGGCGACGGCGGGCCGGCGGAGCTCGCCTACGCGGATCCCGACGAGCCGGGCTGGTACATCGAGCACGAGCCGCGCGAGCCGTCGCGGCGCGAGGCGCTGTCGGCCGAGGCGCTCGAGGGTGCGGCCACGATCGAGCGCGTGCCGCACGCGAACGGCGAGCCTCCGGCGCGCGCGGCGTCGCAGGGCGAGGTCAGCTTCGAGGATCAGACGAGCGAGTACGCGGGCGGCGCGCGGAAGAGCGGCGCGTACGCGGTGCCGTCGTCGTCGCCGCAGTCGCCGTCGTCGCGGTCGCCGTCGCCGTCGCCGTCGTCGTCGTCGCAGTCGTCGTCGCCGTTGTTGTCGTCGCCGTCGTCGTCGTCGTCGCCGTCGCCGTCGTTGTTGTCGTCGTCGCCGTCGCCGTCGCTGCCGGCGCCGCGGACGCGCGAGCCGTCGCGGCCGGGCGCGGTCGAGTTCCCGCTCGAGATGACGCCGACGCCCGGCTTCGACAGCATGGGCGTCGACTCCATCACGCCGGGGTTCGACAGCGTGTCGGCCGGGTTCGGCTCGCAGGTCACCGACATCCGCAAGCGCGACCTCGGCTTCGTGCAGCCGACCAAGCCGTCGTCGCTGACGGCGCAGGACCTCCCGCTGCCGCCCCCCGCAGACCGGTCGTCGTCGCCCGAGCTCAAGCGGACGCTGCGCACCCCGAGCCTCGACGCCTTCGATCGCGAGGAGGCCTCCGCCGACGGCGACGCGGCGTGGGAGGACCCCCGGTACGCCCCGCCGCCGCCGAGCGCCGAGATCGAGCTGACGTACGACGACGATGTCGACGACGATGCCGGCGAGCCGGCGCCGCCCGCGCCGCCGAAGCTCGATCCGAGCGCGGCCGAGCTCCTCGACTGCCTCCCGAGCCCCACGCCGGCCCCGAGCCTCGCGGGCCTCCGCCCCCCCACCGGCGGCTCCCAGGCCGCGATCCAGCTGCCGCGCACCGAGAGCCCGCTGCGCGGCTCGCAGGCGGCGCCCGGCAACGAGGAGATTGCCCTACCTGCGGCGCGGCAGACCGAATCGCACGAAGGCGTGCCGCCGACGGCCGTGGTGCCGCCGGTGCGCCAGACGGGCTCGCACGCGGTGACGCCGCCGTCACCGACGGCGCCGCCGGTGCGGCAGACGGGCTCGCACGCGGTGACGCCGCCGGTGCGGCAGACGGGCTCGCAGACGGTATCGCCGGTGCGCTCGACGGGGCTGCAGGCGGCGGTCGCGGCTGCGGGGGAGGGTGGCGATGCGCCGCCGCGGCCGCTCACGACGACGCGCGACCTGCCGGCGCCGACGCGCACGCCGGCGCCGCCGACGGGCGAGCTCGCACCGGCGGGGCGTCCGGAGCAGGAGGCCGCGCCGCCGGAGCCGGCGCCGCCGAAGCTGCCGGAGCGCGCGCCGGCGGGGACGCCGGGGGCGCGCTTCCTCGAGGCGACGAGCGACGCGGGCACGGGCAAGCTGCCGCAGCTCCCGCGCGCGATCGATCCGATGATCACGGCGCCGACGCGCGACCTCGGGCTGCGCACGCAGCCGCGCCCCAACACCGAGGACGAGCCGACGCTCGAGTCGGATGCGCGGCAGATCCGCCAGCACAACGCGGCGAAGGCGATGGCCTCGCCCGCCGCCGAACCCCCGCGCGCCGAGGCCGGCCCGTTCGACCCGATCGATGCGCGCAGCGCGAAGATCCTCGACGACATCGACGACGGCGCGCCCGCGAACGAGGCGCGCGAGGACCGGACGCGGCGCCGCATCACGGCCCTGTTCGAGCGCGCCGTCGAGTGGAGCAAGACCGAGCTCGACCGCGCCGTCGCCGCGATCGAGCTCGCGCTCGGGGAGGACCCTTCGAGCGCGCTCGCCCAGAAGCTGATCCATCGCAACCGCGACACGATGCAGCTGGTGTTCCAGAGCTTCCTCGGCGACCTCGAGCGCACGCCGATGCTCGCGCGCCCGCTGCACGAGCTCGCGCGGGCCCCGATCAGCCCGCGCGCGGCGTTCCTCCTGTCGCGCGTCGACGGGACCCTCTCGCTCGACGAGATCCTCGACGTCTCGGGCATGCCGCGCCTCGAGGCGTACCGCTACCTCTGCCAGCTCTTCCTGCGGGGCATCTTGAGGTAGAAGTACGCATGGTTCGAAAGGTCGTGCTCGCGTACTCCGGTGGCCTCGATACCTCGGTCGCCGTGCGCTGGATCGCCGAGAGGTACAAGTGCGAGGTCGTCTGCTATTGCGCCGACGTCGGTCAGGCCGAGGACCTCGAGGGCGCGCGCCAGAAGGCGCTCGCCGTCGGCGCCTCCAAGGCGGTCGTCGCCGACCTGCGGCTCGAGTTCGTGCGTGACTACGTGTGGCCCGCGCTGCGCGCCGGCGCGCTGTACGAGCAGATCTACCTGCTCGGCACGTCGCTCGCGCGCCCGTGCATCGGCAAGGGCCTGATGGACGCCGCGGATGCCGAGGGCGCCGACGCCATCGGCCATGGCGCGACCGGCAAGGGCAACGACCAGGTCCGCTTCGAGCTCGCCGCGTACCACTTCCGGCCGGGCATCAAGATCATCGCGCCGTGGCGCGAGTGGGAGTTCAAGGGCCGCAAGGAGCTCATCGACTACACGAAGCAGCACGACATCCCGATCGAGGCGACGGCCGACAAGCCGTACTCCGTCGACCGCAACCTGCTCCACACGAGCTACGAGGGCGGCGTCCTCGAGGACCCGTGGAAGGAGCCCGATCCGGCGATGTTCCAGCTCACGCGCGATCCGCGCCAGGCGCCCGACGAGCCGCGCACGATCGAGCTCGAGCTCGAGCAGGGCAACGTCGTCGCCGTCGACGGCCAGCGGCTCGGCCCCGTCGAGATGCTCGCGCGGCTCAACCAGATCGGCGGCGAGCACGGCATCGGGCGCGTCGACCTCGTCGAGAACCGCTACGTCGGCATGAAGTCGCGCGGCGTGTACGAGACGCCGGGCGGCTCGCTGATCCACGCGGCGCGCGCCGCCGTCGAGTCGCTCACGCTCGACCGCGAGCTGCTCCGCCTGCGCCACGACCTGATGCCGCGCTACGCGGCGCTCGTCTACAACGGCTTCTGGTTCGCGCCCGAGCGCGAGGCGCTGCAGCGCATGATCGACGACATCGCGCAGGCGATCACCGGCACGGCGCGCCTCCGCCTGTACAAGGGCTCGATCACGACGCTCGGCCGCAAGAGCCCGCGCAGCCTGTACCGCCCCGACATCGTCACGTTCGAGGAGGACACGGTCTACGATCAGCGCGACGCGCAGGGCTTCATCCGCCTCAACGCCCTCCGCCTGCGCATCCGCTCGGAGCTCGACCGCCGGTCGGGAGGCGACCGCAAGGACTGATGCAGGTCACCCGCGTCACCAACGCCGTCGCCGCGCGCGCCCCCGTGCGCGCCGCGCAGCTGCGCGTCGTCGACGGGCCCGACCGCGGGCTCGCCGTCGACCTGCCGCCCGTCGGCGTGGTGATCGGGACGGAGCGCACGTGCGACGTGGTCCTCGCGGACACGTTCGTGTCGCGCCGCCACTGCTCGGTCACGCCGCACGCGCAGGGCTTCGCGATCACCGACCTCGGCTCGCGCAACGGGACGATCATCGACGGCGTCGCGATCCACAAGGTCGTGGCGCCGCCCGGCGTCGCGATCCGCATCGGCAAGACGCTCGTGCAGCTGATGCCCGCCGACGAGGCCGTCGACATCCCGCCGTCGTCGGCGGATCGCTTCGGCGCGCTCTACGGCGCGTCCCACGTGATGCGCCAGGTGTTCGGGCTCCTCGAGCGCGCCGCGAGGTCGACCGCGCCGATCCTGTTCCTCGGCGAGAGCGGCACCGGCAAGGAGCTGATGGCGCGCGGCATCCACGACGCGTCGCCGCGCAAGGACGGCCCGTTCGTCGTGTTCGACTGCGGCGCCTCGACGGAGACGCTCATCGAGAGCGACCTGTTCGGCCACACGAAGGGCGCGTTCACCGGCGCGGCCGGCGACCGCCAGGGCGCGTTCGCCGCGGCGCACGGCGGTACGCTGTTCCTCGACGAGATCGGCGACCTCCCGGTCGCGCTGCAGCCCAAGCTCCTGCGCATGCTCGAGGCGGGCGAGGTCGTGCCGCTCGGCGGCCGCAAGTCCGAGCGCTACGACGTGCGCATCGTCGCGGCGACCCACCGCGACGTGTTCGGCGAGGTCGCGCGCGGCGGCTTCCGCGGCGACCTGTACTACCGCCTCGCCGTCGTCGAGGTGCACGTCCCGCCGCTGCGCCAGCGCACCGGCGACCTGCCGCAGCTGATCCGGATGTTCCTCGAGCGCGCCGGCGCGCCCCAGCTCGCGAGCGGCGTCGGCGGCCCGGCCCTCGAGAAGCTGCAGCGCTACCACTGGCCGGGCAACGTGCGCGAGCTGCGCAACGTGATCACGCGCGCCGTCGCGCTCGCCGGCCCCGACGACGACTTCCAGTCGATCCCGTTCGTGCTCCGCCCGACCGTCGCCGCGCCCGACGACCTCGGCCCGATCAAGGCCGATCGCCCGTTCCACGAGGCCAAGGACGCGCTGGTCGCGCGCTTCGAGCGCGAGTACCTGACCGATCTCGTCCAGCGCGCCGGCGGCAACCTGTCCCAGGCCGCGCGCGACGCCGGCCTCGAGCGCAAGTTCCTGTACAAGCTCCTGGAGCGCGCCGGCCTGCGGCAACCCGCTCCCTCGCAGGACAAGGCAGATGACGACGGCACCGAGTGACTGATACGCTGATCCGAGATGCGGCGTTTGGTGCTCGTCGTCGTCGTCGTTGTGGTCGCGCTGGGTGGGTGTAGCTTCTCCAAGTCCGACGGCGTCTCGCGCGATGCACCGCCCGGCGACCGGGACGGCCCCGGCCTCGACGCACCCGACGTCACGACCCCGGACGCGCCCGACCTCGACGCGCCGCCGGGGCCGACCTGCCTCGAGAAGTGGGCGGCCGGCACCGTCGCGCTCGGGCAGGCGACCAAGCTCGCCGCGATCTCGTCGAGCTCGACCGACCGCGACCCGTTCGTCACCGCCGACGGCCTGGAGCTGTTCTTCTTCAGCGACCGCGCCGGCTCGCAGGGCAGCGACGTCTACGTCGCGACGCGCGCTGCACCGAACGGCGCGTTCGCGAACCCGCAGCGCCGCGCCGACATCAGCTCGAGCGGCGACGACGGCAAGACCTCGATGACCGGCAACCAGCTGATCGCCGTCGTCTCGAGCAACCGCCCCGGGTCGCAGGGCGGCAGCTTCGACCTGTACATGGCGAAGCGCCCCGACAAGAACGCGCAGTTCGGCGCGTTCGACCGCCTGCTCACGAGCGCGCTCAACGACAACACCTCGCAGTTCGATCCGACGCTGTCCGCCGACGGGCTGCGCCTGTACTACGCGTTCGGCAGCCCGCAGCGCATCGTCATGGCGTCGCGCCAGACGGTCAACGACCCGTTCGGCGCCACGCTCACCGACATCATCTCGACGCCCGCCGGCAACGCGGATCCGGCGTTCACGCCCGACGAGAAGGTCATCATCTTCTCGTCGACGCGCGCCGCGACGAAGCAGGGCGTGAACCTGTGGTACGCGACGCGCGCGACCACGTCGGACCCGTTCGGCGACCCGATCGAGCTCGCCGGCGCCAACACGAACAGCGCCGACGGCGACCCCACGCTGTCGCCCGACGGCTGCCAGCTGTTCTTCGCCTCCGACCGCGACGGCACCCACGACCTGTTCGTGGTCGACGTCCTGTAGTCACTCGAGCGGGTCCGCGAGCTCCTCGTGGCGCTCGGCGACGACGCGCCGGTCGGCGGCCGACTCGGCCTGCTGCGTGCGCGTGACGTCGAGGACGTGGCGCACGAGCGCCGGCAGGTAGTCGGGCAGGGCGGGGCAGCGCACCGGCGTGCCGGCGAGCGCGCGCGCCGTGTTCGTCTGGTCGTAGTGCACGACGTGGTCGAGGATGTCGACGAACGCGAGCGGCCCGCGCCCCAGGCGCGACAGCCCCGGCGTGCGCAGCACCGCGCGCGCGAGCGGCCGCGGGATGTGGCCGCGCGGCTTCTCCGTGTGCGCGTGCTCGGCGACGCCGTCGAACACCTGGCGCGCCGTCAGCGGCGCCGGGTCGACGAGGTGGAACGTCTTGCCGGCCGAGTCCTCGCGCCGCCCGATCGTCCACGCCGCGTCGATCACGTAGTCGATCGGCACGAGGTGCAGCGGCGCATCGCCGCGCCCGAGCAGCGGCAGCCGCAGCCCCGACGCGTTCGTCGCGATCAGCACCATCAGGTAGTAGGGCCCGTCGAGCTTGTCGATCTCGCCGGTCCGGCTGTCGCCGACGATGATGCTCGGCCGCACCACGGTGATCGGCATCCGCCGCATCGCCGCGCGCACGAGCCGCTCGGCCTCGAACTTCGTGCGCTCGTACGTGTTGTGGAACTTCTGCCCGGCCTCGAGGTCCTCCTCGTAGAACGTGCCGCGGCGGTCGCCCGACACCATCGCCGTCGACCAGTGCACCATGCGCTCGAGGCGCACGGCGTCGCGCGCGAGGTCGAGGACGGTGCGCGTGCCGGCGACGTTCACGCGGCGCGCGGTGTCGTCGTCGACGCCCATGAAGTAGATGCCGGCGAGGTGGTGGATCCAGGTCAGCTCGCGCGACAGCGCGTGGTACTCGCCGCTCGACAGCCCGAGGTGCATGTCGCAGACGTCGCCGACGAGGACCTCGGCGCGGTCGCCGCCGGGCGTCGACGCGAGCAGCCGGCGCGCGTCGTCGGCGAACTTGTCGCGCGCGAGCACGTACAGGCGCGTGTCGGACTCCTCGGCGAGGAGCTTGCCGATCATCCGCCGCGCCGTGAACGCGGGGAACCCGGTCACGAGCGTGCCGTCGCGCGCGGACGCCGCCCGCGACGCGGTGCCGCGCCCGGCCTGCGGCGGCACGCGCACCGGCCCGAGCTTGGCCTCGATCGCGGCGACGACGCGGTCGACCTCGGCGCCGAGCGCGACCTCGTCGGCGTCGTTCCAGATCACCCACGTCGCGGCGGCGACCTTGTCGGCGAGCGGCGCCTGCGAGGCGATGCGTGCGCCGGCGGCGGCCGCGTCGAGCCCGTCGCGCTGCATCACGCGGCGCAGCTGCACCTCCGGCGAGGCGGCGACGACGACGAGCCCGGCCATCGCGTCGTGCAGCCGCTTCTCGACGATCAGCGCCGCCTCGTAGAACACGACGCCGGCGCCGCGGTCGGCCCACGTCGCGATCGCGGCCGCGCCGGCCGCCGCGATGCGCGGGTGCGTGATGCGATCGAGGTCGGCGCGCGCCGACGGCTCCGCGAACGCGATCGCGCCGAGCCGCTTGCGGTCGAGGCGCCCGTCGGGCGTGAGGATCCCCGAGCCGAAGCGCGCGATGAGGTCGGCGAGCGCCGGCTGCCCCGGCTCGACGATCTGCCGCGCCAGCACGTCGGCGTCGACGACGGCCGCGCCCCGCTCGGCGAGCATGCGCGCGACCGTGCTCTTCCCCGACGCGATCCCACCGGTCAGCCCGACGACGTGCACCGTCATACGGTGGCTCTGGTACCACGGGCGCGGTAGCCTGGCGACGTCATGAGGACCCTCGTCGCCGTCTCGCTCGCGCTCGCCGCCGGGAGCGCGGCCGCGTACGCGTCGCGGCGCGACTGGACCGGCAGCGCCGCGTGCGGCACGTGCCACCCGGCGCACTTCGCGGCGTGGCAGGCGACGCCGCACGCGCGGACGGCGAGCCGCTTCGGCAAGAAGCCGGACCCGAAGTGCCTCGCGTGCCACGCCACCGGCGAGGCGCCCGCCGGGCCGCCCGTCGCCGTCGAGGTCGGCTGCGAGGCCTGCCACGGCGCCGGCGCCGCGTACGCCGAGGACGACGTCATGCGCAGCCCCGTCGTCGCCCGCGCGCTCGGCCTCACCGACCTCGCGACCCCCGCCGCGCGCGCGAAGCTGTGCGCCGCGTGCCACCTCCGCAGCACGAAGAAGACGCCGTTCGATCCGGCGGCTCCCGTCCACACCCTCGCGAAGGCCCCGTGAAGACTCCCGCCCGCTTCGTCATCTCCGCCGCCGAGCCGTCGCAGTTCCCGCCGCCGACGCTGCCCGAGCTCGCCGTCGTCGGTCGCTCCAACGTCGGCAAGTCGAGCCTCATCAACGCGCTCGTCGGGCAGGACGGCCTCGCGCGCACGTCGCGCACGCCCGGCCGCACGCGCCTCATCAACTGGTTCGAGATCGCGGCGCAGCCGCCGTTCTTCGTCGTCGATCTCCCGGGCTACGGCTACGCGGAGGTCAGCCAGGCGATGCGCGAGAGCTGGCGCCCGCTGATCGAGACGTACCTCGCCAACCGCACCTCGCTCGCCGGCGTGCTGCTCCTCGTCGACGTCCGCCGCGGCGCGCAGGACGAGGAGCTCGACTTCGTGCCGTGGCTCGACGAGCGCGAGATCCCGGTCGTCGTCGCGCTGACCAAGGCCGACAAGCTCGCGAAGAACAAGCGCATGGTCGAGGTGCAGAAGGTGCGGCGCGCGCTCGACCTGCGCCGCGATCCGTTCGCGGTGTCGACGCTGTCGGGGGAGGGCGTCGATCCGCTGTGGCGCACGCTCGTCGGCGTCGTCACCAAGCGCGTCGCGCCGGTCTGACGCTCGCTGATGTTCGGCTGATGCTCGTCATCGATCCCGCGACGCCCGCCGACCTCGACGCGATCGACGAGATCGAGCGCCACTCGTTCCCGGCGCCGTGGCCGCGCGCGACGTTCGAGGCCGAGCTCGCCCGCGCGCACGCGCGCCTCGACGTCGCCCGCCGGGGATCCCGGGTCGTCGGCTTCGCCAACTACTGGCTCGTCGTCGACGAGCTCCACGTGCACGCGATCGCGACGCACCCGGATCAGCGGCGCCTCGGGGTCGGCGCGCAGCTCCTCGACCACATGCTCGCGACCGGCCGCGGCGCCGGGTGCGCGAGCGCGACGCTCGAGGTCCGCTGCACGAACGCACCCGCGATCGCGCTGTACCAGGCGGCGGGCTTCCGCACGGTGCACGTGCGCGCGCGCTACTACCAGGACGACGGCACCGACGCGCTCGTCATGGTGCTGGCGCTGGCGTGACGCCGATCGGGACGCAGGACATCGCGACGAACTTCACGGCCACGCGGCGCCCGTCGTCGAACCGGACGTCGGCGAAGCCCCGGGTGAACGGCGCGCCGCGCGTCCCGCCGCTCGAGATCTGCAACCGGCCGCGGCCGACGACGCCGTCGAACCGCGCCTGCGCGCGCAGCAGCGGTGGGATCGGCACCGGGCGGCCGCCGCCGTCGTCGTCGGTCGGGCAGTCGAGGCCGTCGTTCTCGACGATGTCGTACGTGGTCGCCCCCTGGAGCCCGAACGAGATCTGCGGCCCGGCGATGAAGTTGTTCAGCAGGTGGATCTCCCCGCGGCACGGCGTCTCGAGCCAGACCGCGCGATCGAGCGGCTCGAAGCCGGCCGCGCTGCACGCGTTGATCGCCTCGCAGTCCGGGACGTCGGCCACCTCGCACCCGCCGAAGTCGAGCTCGTCGGGATCGAGATCCATCGGGCGCGAGCCATGCTCGGTCGCGCACGACGCGAGGGCGATCGGCAGGAGCGCGCGCCGGATCACCGGACCTCCCCGGTCACGCTGATGCGGTCGTTCGTCGGCGCCTGCGTCGCGAAGTAGATCGTCGTCCCGGCCGCGCCCGCGACGAGCAGGCCCGCGCCGGCGAGCACGTACCAGTGCTGGTACCACGCCGCGCCGGCGCCGCGCCGCGACAGCTCGGCCTCGACCTTCATCGTGCCGTCGGGCGGCAGCTTCACCTTCGTCGTGTACGGGACGTAGCCCTGCTTCTCGATGCGGATGTCGTAGGTCGCCGGCGCCGGCAGCTTGAGCGACTCGATCGGCGTCACGCCGCGCGACTTGCCGCCGACGGTGACCGACGCGCCCGCCAGGTTCGCGACGATGTCGATCACGCCGAAGCGCACGAAGTCCGTCGGCGGCAGCAGGCGCTGCAGGTACGCGTCGACGTTCGCGTCCGTCGGCACGCTGTCGACGGGCAGCGAGTCGGCGATGCGGTTGCCGACCGCGTGCGTCTTCACGTCGATCAGCTGCATCGTCAGGATCGCGTCGCCGAGCTCGCTGATGCCGACGAGGATCACGCTCGCGGCGCCGACCTTCGCGCCGATCTTCGCGACGCACTCGGCCTCGCCGGAGCACTTCACGATCGCCTGGTCGATGCTGTCGCCGTAGACGGCGCGCATCTGGTCCGGGCCGAGCAGCTCGAGCGACGTCGCCTTGCCGATCGCGGCGGCGACCCGCTTCGCGATGCCCTGCAGCGCCGCCGACCCCGAGCGATACTCGATCACGGCGACCTTGCGCCGCGGATCCGGGTCCGCGTGCGCGGAGGAGGAGGAGAGGGCGACGAGCGCGACGAGCGCGGCGAGCGCGACCGCGCGCATCTAGCGGCCACCGTAGAGCGCGCCGACCGCGAGCGGCGTCATCTCGCCACCCGTCGGGGCCGCGGGCGCCGTGATCGCGATGCAGCTCCAGCGCGGGAACTCGGCGTTGTTCGGGAAGTGGTCGTTGAGCGTGCACTTGCTGCGGATGCGCTGCACGACCGAGCCGTTCGACGTGTCGGCGATGATGAGGTCGTGCACGACCATGTCCATCTCGGGGATCACGACGCTGAGGCCGTCGCCGCGCGGCGCGCGGTGCGCGTCCATGCGCGTGATCAGCGCGACCTGCTGCGAGCTCGGCAGCACGGCGAGGTCGAGCGCGACGTTCGTGTCCGCGTGCATGTTGATCGACAGCTCTTTCTTGTCGTCGAAGTCGTACGTCGCGACCTCGGCCTTCGGCGGCAGCCGCACCTGCTGCACGCCGCTGCCGTCGAGGTTGATCGAGCCGAGCAGGATCTGCGCGCCGCCCGGGCCGGTGAGCGAGCCGGCGCCCCACAGGCGCCCGCCCTCGACGGCGAGCACCGAGGCGCCGGTGAGCCCCATCATGACGGCCGGCGTGCCGGCGTCGAGGCGGCGCACCTGGCCCGCGCACGGGTTCGAGCCGAACACGGCCGGCCCCGCCGCCGCGATGTCGCTGATCGGCGCGCCCATCGCCACCATCGCCGCCTGCTCGGTGGGGTTCTCGAGCGAGAACGCGACGACCTGCGACGAGCCCGTGCACGCGCCCGTGCCCGTCGGCGCGGCGACGCGGTTCTGCAGCAGGTACACCGTGAAGCCGGTGTCGATCCCGCCGCCGATCGCGACGCGCGACGGCCCCGGGCTGAGCGGGCGCATCGTGCCCAGGCCCGACTCGATGTCGAACACCACGAGGCCCATCGTCGTCGCGACGGCGAGCTTGCGCTGCCCGGGCACCGCGGCGGCGTCGAGCACCGTGCCGAAGCCGAAGTTCACCGACGGCCCGACCGGCAGGTGATCCGCCGTCGCGACGCGCGTCAGGCCCGTCGACGACATCACCGCGACCTCGGTGCCGTCGATCGGCACGATCAGGTTCGCGTCCGTGAGCGACGACATCGAGCCCTGGTACTTGGGATCGAGCGCGTCGCGCGTGGTGTCGATCGTGTGTGGCGCGCCGCCGGTGGCGACGTACACGATCGGCTTGCGCACCGCGATCGTCACCTCCTGCTCGCTGACCGTCGGCGTGAACGGCTCGTCGAGGCTGCCGAACCCGACGAGCGTGTTCTGGATGTCGCGCAGCTGGACGGACAGGAAGATCGGGAGGCCGTCCTTGACCTCACCCGCCGAGAACCGCGTGCCGTCGAGGGGCGTCGTGGTGACACTCTCGGAGCCGTCCGCCGTCCGGACCGCCACGGCCACCATCGTCATGCCTTCGGGCCGCAGGTCGCCTTCGCCCGGCAGCGTCAGCACGAGGTTGAGGTTGCCGCTCGGTGCCTCCGCGCAGGCGCCGAGCACGAACAGCGCTGCCACGGTGCCCTTCCCGACGATCTGCATGGCGTGGCCCACGCTAGCAGAATCGCACCTGGCGGCACAACCACGCGATTTGGAAGGACATCGACCCGGCGCAACAGATCGCTTGGGGAACTCGCGCGATCGTTGTACCAATGCCACCCCGCGGCTAGGATTCCTCTGCGTTGGTGGCTCATAACCCGATGATCGATAAGGCTCAGCAGAGCGGTCCCTTCGGCCGCCAGGACCCGAGCCTTCCTCAGGTCTTCGGTCGCTACCTGCTCGTGCAGCGCCTGTCGCGCGGCGGCATGGGCGAGATCTTCTTGGCCAAGCACGGCCTCGCCGGGTTCGAGAAGCTCGCCGTCATCAAGAAGGTCCTCCCGCACCTCGCCGCCGACGAGCAGTTCATCTCGCGCTTCGTCGACGAGGCGCAGGTCGCGATCAAGCTCCAGCACGTCAACGTCGCGCAGGTGTTCGAGGTCGGGCGCGTCGGCGACGAGTACTTCCTCGCGCTCGAGTACGTCGAGGGGCGCGACCTGCGCCGCACGCTCGCGCTGCTCGGCCACAAGAAGACGCGCCTCCCCGTCGACCTCGCGCTGTTCATCGGCCGCGAGCTCGCGAACGGCCTCGCGTACGCGCACCGCCGCACCGGGCCCGACGGGAGCTCGCTCAACCTCGTGCACTGCGACATCTCGCCGCCGAACGTGCTCGTGTCGTTCGAGGGCGAGACGAAGGTGATCGACTTCGGCATCGCGAAGAGCGCGATCCGCGGCACCGCCACCGACCCGAAGATGGGCTTCGGCAAGTTCGGCTACATGGCGCCGGAGCAGCTGATCCGCGGCGGCATCGTCGATCACCGCACGGACATCTACGCCGCCGGCGTCGTCCTCTACGAGCTGCTCACCGGGCAGCGCCTGTACGAGGCCGGCCCCGAGCCCGACTACCGCGCGCTCGCGAAGAAGGTCGCGCGGGGCGATCACCCGCTGCCGTCGCAGCACGATCCCGAGCTCGCCCGCTACGACGAGCTCGTCGTGACGGCGCTGCGCCCCAAGGTCGAGGAGCGCTACCAGACCGCCGCCGAGTTCCGCGACGCGATCCAGCAGGCGCTCGTCGCGGTGAACCCGACGATCTCGACGGACCA
Source organism: Deltaproteobacteria bacterium (assembly GCA_019637375.1). Classification (GTDB taxonomy): domain Bacteria; phylum Myxococcota_A; class Polyangia; order Haliangiales; family Haliangiaceae; genus JABFXX01. The sequence goes on from JAHBVW010000049.1 coordinate 57,494, forward strand.
GCTCGGCGCGTACATGCGCGGGCTGTTCCACGACGAGATGACGGCGCAGCGCGAGCTCAACGACCGCATCGCGAGCGCGCACCTGGCCGACTTCCAGGAGCAGTTCCACACGCAGACGATCTCGACGGTGTCGTTCGCGATGGCGCTGCTGCCGCTGCCGCCGCCCGCGCCGCCGCCGCCGCGCGCGTCGCGCAAGATGACCGCGCCCCAGCAGGCCATCGCGCCGCCGTCGCCCGCGCTCGACACCGTCGCGCCGCCGACGGCGAGCATGTCCGCCGACGACCTCGCCTCGCTCGCGTCGCTCGCCGACGGCACCGGCACCGCGGTCAAGGAGCTCGAGGAGGTGGCGCCGCGGCGCCGCCGCATGATCTGGCCGCTCGCCGCCGCCGGCGGTGCGCTCGTGCTGATCGTCGTCGTCGCGTTCGCGATGCGGGGCTCGAGCGATGCGAAGAAGGCCGACGACCCCCAGCTCGCGACGAGCGCGGGCGCCTCGGTCCGGCGCGAGGATCCACCGCCGCCGGCTCCCCCGACCAAGAAGAAGAACCCGGAGATCGTCGTCGAGCCGATCGATCCGCCGACCCGGACCGCGGTACCGCCGCCCGTGAAGGTCGAGGCGAAGCGCCCACCGGTGCAGGCGCCGCCCCGCGCGAATCCGCCCGTCGCGACCAAGGTCGAGGTCAAGAAGGACCCACCGAAGCAGCCGCCCGAGGTCAAGAAGGACCCGCCCGCGAGCGGCGTGACCAAGGACCAGGTCACGAACGAGTGGATCCGGACCACGCGCGAGTACAACGGGTTCAAGACCAGCAACGGCGACCGCCTCGAGCGCGAGTGGGGCGACCTGCTCGTCTACGTCCAGTACAACATGCCGCGCGAGGCCAACCTCGCCGAGACGCTGCAGCGCATCCAGGCGTTCCGCCAGAAGATGCGCTGATCCGCTCGCTCCCGGGCGGGCTGCTTTTTCCCGGCGCGAAACCCACACGAAACAAAACGTGGGCTAACGATCCTTCGCATGAAGAAGGTCGAGGCGATCATCAAGCCGTTCAAGCTCGACGAGGTGAAGGAACGCCTCGCCGAGATCGGTGTGCACGGCATGACGGTCACCGAGGTGAAGGGGTTCGGGCGGACCGGCGGGAAGAAGGAAGTCTACCGAGGCTCCGCCTACGTCGTGGACTTCGTCCCGAAGGTCAAGGTCGAGATCATCGTCCCGAACGACAGCGTGCAGCAGGTGGTCAACGTGATCACCGAGGCGGCGCGCACGGGAAAGATCGGCGACGGGAAGATCTTCATCACGCCCGTCGACGAGGTCATTCGCATTCGCACCGGCGAGACCGGTGAAGACGCCATCTGAGAGGAGACAAACCAAGTGACGCCGAACGAGCTGAACGAATACGTCAAGAAGTACGGGGCCAAGATGATCGACGCGAAGTTCGTCGACTTCCTCGGTCAATGGAAACACCTCACGTACCCGATCGAGCGCCTCAACGAGGGCATCGAGGAGGGCTTCGGCTTCGACGGCTCGTCGATCGCCGGGTGGCGCGCGATCAACTCGTCCGACATGCTGATGAAGCCGGATCCGACGACGGCCGTCATGGACCCGTTCCTGAAGACGCCGACGCTGTCGATCCTGTGCGACGTGATCGATCCGATCACGCACGAGTCGTACTCGCGCGATCCGCGCAGCCTCGCGAAGCGCGCGATCGCGTACCTGAAGTCGACGGGCGTCGCCGACACCGCGTACTTCGGCCCCGAGGCCGAGTTCTTCATCTTCGACTCGATCGAGTACTCGGAGAACCCGAACAACTCGTTCTTCAACATCGACTCCGACGAGGCCGGCTGGAACAACCGCCGCATCGAGAACGGCGGCAACAAGGGCTTCAAGCCGCCGACGAAGGGCGGCTACTGCGTCGCCGGCCCGACGGATCAGCTCAGCGATCTGCGCACGCAGATGGTGATGACGATGCAGTCGGTGGGCATCGTGATCGAGACGCACCACCACGAGGTCGCCTCGGCCGGTCAGGCCGAGATCGACATGAAGTACGACACGCTGGTCAAGATGGCGGACCAGGTGCTCTGGTACAAGCACATCGTCAAGAACGTCGCCCGCCAGCACGGCAAGACGGCGACGTTCATGCCCAAGCCGCTGTTCGGTGACAACGGCTCCGGCATGCACACGCACCAGTCGCTGTGGAAGGCGGGCAAGCCCCTGTTCGCCGGCGACGGCTACGCGGGCATGAGCGACATGGCGCTCTACTACATCGGCGGCCTGCTCAAGCACGCCGGCGCGATCTGTGCGTTCGCCAACCCGACGACGAACAGCTACCGCCGCCTGGTCCCGGGCTACGAGGCGCCGGTGAACCTCGCGTACTCGGCGCGCAACCGCTCGGCGTCGATCCGCATCCCGATGTACTCGAGCTCGCCCAAGGCCAAGCGCCTCGAGCTGCGCTCGCCGGACCCGTCGTGCAACCCGTACCTGGCGTTCGCGGCGATGATGATGGCCGGCCTCGACGGCATCGAGAACCGCATCCACCCGGGCGACCCCCTCGACAAGGACATCTACTCGCTGTCCCCCGAGGAGCTGGCCGAGGTCCCGACCGTGCCGGGATCGCTCGACGCGTCGCTGGATGCCCTCCACAAGGACCGGGCGTTCCTGATGAAGGGAGATGTGTTCTCGAACGATCTCATCGACGCCTGGATCGCCTACAAGCGCGAGGCCGAGGCGGATCACGTCCGGCTGCGCCCGGTGCCGGCCGAGTTCCAGCTCTACTACGACTGCTAGCCGCCCGCTTGTAACTCGGCGGCGCCCCTGGCAGAATCAAGCTAATCGCCTCTGTTAGGGGTGTCGTGGGGCTCCATGTCCACGGTACCTTGTCGGCCGGACGACGAGCACACGCGCGTGGATTTCAGCAAGCCAGGGACCACTGCGGATCCGCGCCTCCAGCGCCGCAGAGGCGGCGTGGGTGCCGCGTACTCCGCGGTGGTGGGATGGAGCGCGCGCAAGCCGCTTCCGTCACCGCTGCGGCCGCTGGCGTACCGCGCGTTTGCGCGCGCGGTCGGCGCGAACCTCGACGAGGTCGAGCTCGAGCTCGAGGCGTATCCGTCGCTCGGCGACTTCTTCGCGCGGCGGTTGCGCAGCGGCGCGCGCACGATCGATCCGGCGCCCGACACCGTGATCGCGCCGTGCGACGGCGTGATCGCGGCGCGCGGCTACGCGACCGGCGGCACGCTGATCCAGGCCAAGGGCCGCGACTACCGCCTCGAGGAGCTGCTCGCCGACGACGCGCTCGCGGGCGCGCTGTCGGGCGGCGCGTACGTCACCGTGTACCTGTCGCCGCGGGACTACCACCGCGTGCACGCGCCGGTCGCCGGCACGCTGGTCGGGTACGACTACCTGCCGGGAGCGCTGTGGCCGGTCAATCCGCGCGTTGCCGCCCGCCGTGACGCGCTCCTCGCGCGCAACGAGCGCGTCGTGATCCACCTGAATTCGCCGCGGGTCGGGCGCGTCGCGGTCGTCATGGTCGGCGCGTCCGGCGTCGGCAACATCAGCCTCGTGCACGGCTTCGACTCGGCGACGCTGCGCGGCCGGGGCGAGCGCCGCCGCGTCGAGCTCCAGGGAATCGAGGTCGCGCGCGGGGACGAGCTCGGCGCGTTCCACCTCGGCTCGACGACGATCGTCGTGTTCGAGCCGGGCGCGGTCGAGCTGCTCGACGGGCCGGCGGGCGACGTCGGCCAGCCCGTGCGGTTCGGCGAACGCCTCGCGCAGACCCAGCACCGGGGGAGGAACGGCGCGTGAGCAAGCGCGACGACGACTCCGCGTCCGACATGGACGTCGGCATGACGACGGCCGAGCGCCGCCGGCGGCGCCGCCGCGGCGGTGGCCTGCGCGTGCCGTCGGACAACGTCCCGCGCCGCACGAACCCGCCGGTGGTCGCGCCGGTCCCCGAGGATCCGTCGCTCGCGATGTCGATCGCGTACAGCTTCTCGTCGGATGCGTCGGAGCCGATCCCGCGCGTCGAGAAGCAGGATCTCCGCGGCGACAGCCAGCCGATCCAGGTGCCGGGCCGGCGCGCCGAGCGCGCGGCCTACGGCGAGCCGTCGTCGCCCGAGGCGATGCCGACGGTGATCGATCCGCCGAGCGCGCCCGTCGAGGTCGGCGACTTCGAGATGAAGACGCGCGAGATGAGCGCGGTCGATCTCGAGGCGCTCGGCCTCAACGCCGACGGGACGTCGAGCGTGGGCATCATGACGCCGCCCTGGACTCCCCCGACCACGCTGCCGGGCGTGGCCGTCGAGGCGAGGCGCGCCGACACGACGCAGAACGGCGAGGGCGAGAGCACGCCGCTCGACGTCGACGACCTGATGCCCGACGACTCGGGGGCGCGCGCGCCGATCAACGACGATCGGGTCGAGCCGATCGTCGACCCGATCAGCGACGCGATCAGCGATGCGATCGTCGAGCCCATCGTCGAGCCCATCGTCGAGCCGATCATCGAGCTGCGCCCGCCGTCCGACGGCGAGGACTTCGAGACGCGCAGCGAGGTCGAGATCGAGATCGCCGTCGAGGGCGATGCGACGACGAGCGCGACCGGCGTGCCGCGTGTGATCGACGAGGCCTCCGCCGTCGACGACGGCGGGCTGTTCGGCGAGCCGAAGCTCGAGAAGCCCGTCGAGAAGCCCGTGGAGAAGCCCGTCGAGAAGGTGCGCCGCGAGCGCCTGAAGACCGTCGCGCTCAGCGAGGACGACCTCGAGGAGGTCCGCGAGGCCGTGCGCGCCGCGACGCAGCCGGCCCGCCCCGTCCCGTCGTCGTCGACGCCGCCGCCGACGCGCGCGCACACGCCGACCCCACCGCCGCCGCCGCTGTCGTTCAAGGTGCCGGAGTCGTCGGGGCAGGGCCCGGCCGTGACGCCGACGACGCAGCCGATGTTCAAGGTCCCGGCGGTGGACCAGAGCAACCGCACGCAGCCGCTGACCGCGCTCGACGTCGAGCCGATCGGACCCGGCGAGGCCGCGGCGGCCCGCCCGCTCGAGGCGCGCGGCGAGCGCAAGCGCGAGGGGTCGCTGCCCGAGCTCGACATCCAGGAGCTCGAGCGCGGCGCCGAGACGTCCGGCGAGATCGAGGTCAGCATCGAGGAGGCCGACGCGGACAAGCCGGTCGACGTCGTCCTCGAGGCGCTGCCCGACGGCCCGTCGGCGCCGCAGCCCGCACCGCGCACGTCGGAGGCGGTGATCGCGGTCCCGCCGGTGGCCGCGCCCGCGAACGGCGAGCCCCAGGCGCGCCGCCGGCCGCCGTCGATCCCGCCGCCGGTCGCGCCGCAGGCCGCGCCGACGAACCCGGGCGCGCACGCGCAGCCGCCGCCGGTGCCGCACGACAAGCCCAAGGCCCCGCCGTCGCCGCCGCCGAAGCTGGCGTCGCGCCCGCCGGCGAAGCCGAGCAAGGAGCCCGGCAAGGAGCCGGCCGCCGACAAGTCGCGCGGCAAGCCCTGGTTCTCGGACCTGTTCGACGAGGACTACCTGCGCACGCTGCCGTTCCTGACGCCGCAGGCGACGCAGGCCGAGGCCGAGTTCGCGATCGATGCGATGGGCCTGACCGCCGGTGCGCAGGTGCTCGACATCGGCTGCGGCTACGGCCGCCACGCGATGGAGCTCGCGGCGCGCGGCTTCCACGTCGTCGGCCTCGACCTGTCGACGCCGCTGCTCGTGCGCGGCGGCGAGGAGGCCCACCGCCGCGGCCTGCAGATCAACTTCGTGCGCGGCGACATGCGCGAGCTCGACTTCGAGGCGCAGTTCGACGGCGCGTACTGCCTGTTCTCGACGTTCGGCTACTTCGACGACGAGACGAACAAGAAGACGGTCGCGAACATCGCCCGCGCGCTGAAGCCGGGTGGCAAGGTGCTCATCGAGATCCTCAACCGCGACTACGTGATCGCGGATCTTCCGACGCGGGTGTGGTGGGAAGGCGACGGTTGTGTGGTGCTGGAAGAAGTCGAGCTCAACTACTTCAGCTCGCGGATCCAGGTGAATCGCTCGGTCGTGTTCGACGACGGCCGGCAGCTTGAGCAAGAGATCTCCGTGCGGGCGTACTCCCTGCATGAGGTCGGCAAGCTCATGCACGCTGCAGGCTTTCGAGTGCTCGAGGTGTCGGGCGGTTACCACACGCGGGGTCGCTTTTTCGGCAACCAATCGCGTCACATCATTGTCCTAGCCGAGCGCAAAGAAGCTCCCGCCACCTGATCGAGGCGTTGGGCCGGCTCTTGCCGCGCGCGGCGCAAGCTGCGTGGATGCCCTGCGTCAGGTCACCGGAAAGCCTGGAATAACGACCAGGTGTAAGGAGTCTTCACGTCTGCCGGTTGGAGGTGAAGGAACCGGTGCATCACCGACGTGAAGGCTGGGTGAAGAGCCAAAACATTTTGCGTCGTAATGCGTCTCATGTCAGAGCGCGCGCCGCCGCGCGAAAGGGACCAGATGGCAGCCATCGTCACGAAGCCCCGCACCAGCGACAGCTCGCCCGAGCGGATTGCAAAGTCGGATCGCACGCGCCAGGGGCGCGTCGCGCGGGTCACGGCGAAGGCGCCGCGCCGCCGCAAGGATGGCAAGGCCGACCTCCCCGCCGCGAAGGAGGACGCCGAGCTCGACCTGGAGCACGACGCGGACGAGGCCGAGGAGGAGGCCGGCGAGTCCGAGACCGCGGCGGCGTCGTCGGAGAGCGCCGACAAGAAGCGCGGTGACGGCGGCACGTACCTGTCGATGTACTTCCGCGACATGGCCGCGCTCGACGTGCTGCGCCCCGAGGAGGAGTTCACGTCGGCGCGCGAGATCGAGGCGCTCGAGATCATGCTGTGGGAAGCGGTGCTCGCGCACGCGCCCGCCGTCGAGCACGTGCTCGCGGCCGTCGAGCCGGTGCTGGTGTCGACGGGCGGTGAGGGCGCCGCGTTCCCGGCCGAGGTGAAGGCGCTGCGCAAGGCCGCCGAGGCCCCGGACGCGAAGACGTGGAGCAAGCTCGTCGCGCGCGCGGCCCGCAAGCTGCGCGGCTCCGACGTCGATCACCTGTTCATCGACGCCGCGCTGGGCACGATCGACCGCATCAGCGCCGGCATCGGGGCGCGCGGCGCGCACGTCGGCACGCTCGGCCGCGAGCGCGCGCGGGCGGAGTGGATGCGCCGCGTGGCGTCGACGAACCGCGCCGCCGCCGAGGCGCGCAACGACTTCGTGAAGGCGAACCTGCGCCTGGTCGTGTCGATCGCCCGGCGCTTCAACCACGGCCGCATGGCGCTCGCCGACCTCATCCAGGAGGGCAACATCGGCCTCATGAAGGCCGTCGAGCGCTACGACTACCGCCGCGGCTTCCGCTTCTCGACGTACGCGAGCTGGTGGATCCGCCACGCGATCAGCCGCGCGCTCGCCGACAAGGGCCGCGAGGTGCGCCTGCCGGTCCACATGATCGACGCGCAGCACCGCCTGACGAAGGCGCGCCGCCAGCTCACCGGTCAGCTCGGGCGGCAGCCGACGAGCGAGGAGCTCGCCACGGCGACGCAGATGCCGCTCGAGAAGATCGAGAAGATGCGCAGCTGGCTCCTCGAGCAGTCGATCTCGATCGACAAGCCGGTCGGCGACGACGAGGGCCGCGTGCTGGGCGAGGTCCTCGAGGACCCGGAGCGCGAGGACGTGTCCCCGACGGGCGACCTCGAGTGGGAGGCGCTCACGACCGAGGTGCGCGACCTGCTCCACGAGCTGCGCCCGATCGAGGCGGACATCCTGCGCCAGCGCTTCGGCCTGGGCACGGAGCAGGAGCTGACCCTCAAGGAGATCGGCGACAAGTACAACCTGTCGCGCGAGCGCATCCGCCAGCTCCAGGAGCAGGCGCTGGCCAAGATGCGCCGCGCCCTGGCACGCCGCGACCTGATGTGACGTAGGGGTTTCGCCGAGCCGCTCCGCCGTAGGTCGCGGCGTGTGAGCGGCTGCATTGGCGTCGGGCGGCCGTTTTCGGTAGTTTCGAGCCATGTCGCGTCAGCTCTTCGCCGCCGTCGGAATGTCTCTGGCACTGGGTGCCCTCGGCGCCTGTGCGGAGGATCCGAAGCTGAAGGTGACCGGGCTCGATCCGGAGAAGGGCGACATCGACGGCGGTACGTACGTCGTCATCAAGGGCAACCGCTTCACCGCCGACGGTCCGCGCAACGTGCGTGTCTACTTCGGCGGCAAGGCGGGCAACTTCATCCGCTTCATCAACGACGGCGAGCTCGTCGTGCAGGCGCCCGGCGGCAAGCCGAACGAGAAGGTCGACGTCCTCGTCCACTTCGAGCCGGGCGGCGAGATCAAGATCAAGAACGGCTTCACGTTCGTCGAGAAGCGCGAGCAGCCGCGCATCGACGACCTCGACACCGGCGGCAAGAAGAAGACGCCGCCCCCGAAGAAGTAGGGCGGCCCTCTCGTCGCCTCTCGCCGCCTCTCGTCGCCTCTCGTCGGGGCGCGCGCTACGCGAGGTTCAGGCGGAACAGCTGCTGGCCGAGCAGCACGAACGACTCGTGGCCGACCTGGCGCTCGCCGTTGACCTTGATGAACGTGCCGTTCGAGCTGCCGAGGTCGGCGAGGAAGACGCGGCTGTCGCGCAGCGTGACGCGCGCGTGCAGGCCCGAGACGTAGCCGTCGTCGGGGAAGTTGATCTCGCCGCGCTCGCGGCCGAGCGTGATGCTCTCGCCGAGGAGCGGGAACGCCGCGCCGGTGATGTCGCGGCCGATGATCACGGTGAGCTTGCCCCAGAAGCCGGGGTTCGGGCTGCCCATGAGCTCGGTGCCGTCGGCGGTCGGCTCGGGCGCCGCGATCACCTCGAAGCGCAGCAGCTCCTGGCCGATGCGGAGGATCTGGCCGCTCGTCAGCTCCTCCTCCTGCGTCATCTTCACGAACACGCCGTTGAGGCTGTCGAGGTCGCGCAGCATCGCGTTCTGCCCGCGGATGTCGAGGAGCGCGTGCACGGGCGACAGGTAGCCGTCGTTCTCGAACACGGCGCCGAAGCTCCGGCCGAGCTTGTTCTCGCCGGGGCGGAGGTCGTGCGTGCCGCCCTCGCTGCCGTCGGGGCGGATCAGCGTCATCGACAGCCGCGCGCGCTGCATCTGCGGCGGCGGCATGCCCATCTGGTTGCTCGGGCCGGGCGGCATCGGCATCGGCATCGGGGCCGACTGCTCGTCCATGCGGAAGCCGCACGTGCCGCAGAAGCGGAAGCTCGGCGGGACGTCGCTACCGCACGACGCGCACCGGCGCATGCCGCCGGCGGGCGCCGGGGCAGGGCCGGGGGGCGCGAAGCCGGGCGAGAAGCCGGGGACGCCGGGCGGCGGTCCCATCGGCGGCGGCATCTGCGGGCCGCCGAGCGGGCCCGGCGGCGGCATGCCCTGCATCCCGCTCGTGTTGCCGCGCGGCGGAGCGCCCATCGGGCCACCCATCGGGGCGCCCATCGGTCCGCCCATCGGGCCTCCCATCGGCGCGCCGCCCATCGGGCCGGGCGCCGGCATCGCCGACGACGGTCCGCGCGGAGGCCCGCCCATCGGGCCGGGGCCGGGACCCATCGGGCCGCCGGGGCCGGGGCCCATCGGGCCGGGCCCCATCGGACCGGGACCCATCGGGCCGGGACCCATCGGGCCGCCGAGGTTCGGCGCCGGGTCGGCCATCATCGTCTTCATCATCCCGACGTCGGCGGGCTTGCCCATCGGCGGCGCCACCGTCAGCTCGGCCCCGCACCCGAGGCAGAACTTGTAGTGGTCCTGGTTTTCTTTCCCGCAACGATTGCAGACGGTCATGGTGACTCCCGGACGGGTGGCCTCAGACGATTTCGACCCGAAGTAGCTGCTGGCCCAAGAAGACGTAGTCGCCGTGCTTCAGCACCCGCTCGCCGCTGACGCGGATGAAGGTGCCGTTGCGCGAGCCCAGATCGGTAACCGATAGCACGCCGCTCGCCAGCCTGAGCTCCGCGTGGTGACCCGAGATGAACGGGTCGTCGGGAAAGTTGATGTCGTTGCCCTCGCGCCCGAGCGTCACGACGTCTCCGTTGGGACGGAACACCCAGCCGATCTGCCCACCGCGGAGATTCTGCCGGACTTCGAGGCTGGCGGGGCGAAGGATGCTCGCCGAGTAGTACGTCCCGTCGACGTCGGGCGCGTCCTCCGGCTGCTGCGCCGGCAGGATCGTCAGCACCTGCTCGCCGATGAGCACGGTCGCGCCCTCGGGGAGCTCGGCCTGGCCGTTGATGCGGACGTACACGCCGTTGAGCGACGCCTCGTCGCGCACGAGCAGCTGGTTGTTCGCGTAGATGAAGTTCGCGTGCGTCGGCGACAGGAACGTGTCGTCGGGGAACGAGATCGGGCAGTCGCCGCGCCCGGCGAGGTGCTCCTGGCCGGCGAGCGTGAACGAGACGCCGTCCTCGCCGTCGCCGCGGATGAGCGTGAGCTTGGCGCGCGCGGCCTGCATCGCACCGCCGAAGAACAGCGTGCTGCGCCCCGGCTTCTTCTCGCTCTTCTCGCCCTTCTCACTGCGGTCGGGCTGCGCGGGCTGACCGCCCGAGATGCGCGGCCCGACCTTGGTCTCGATGCCCTCGAAGAACGCCGGTGTCTGGATGCGCGCACCGCAGTTCGGGCAGAACTTCGTGCTGCCGTTGATCGACAGCCCGCACTTGCCGCACGACGAGCCGTCGTTGTCGGGCCGCGTCTTCGGGCGGGGCGGGCGCGGATCGAGTGCGACGGCCGCTCCGCATCGCGTACATTGCGGCACCCCGATCGGGGTCAACGCGGCGCACGCGTCGCAGACGAGGCCCACATCCATCGAGCGGTAAGTCTACCCCTCGGGGAAGAAGGCCGTCAAAGTTCAGGAGCCTAGCAGATCAGCGCGGCCTCCTGTCGCGGGAATCAGCGAGCCGGCTTCGGCGCGTCGGCCGGCGCGTCCGACTTCGGGGGCACCCCCTTGGCCGCGGCGCGGACCTCCGGGTGAGCGTCCTTCTCCAGCTCGGCGATCCGCTTCTTCGCCCGCTCGTCGCTCGCGCCGTACAGCGCCCGGGCGGCCGCGATGCGGACCTGGGGGACGTCGTCGGTCGACAGCTTCAGCACCGCGTCGAGGGTGCCGGGCTGCGTCGCGCCGGCGAGCGCGGTCGCGACCGCCTCGCGCACGAAGCTCAGCGAATCCCCGGCCGCCTTGATCAGCGCGGCGTGGTCCGCCGCCGGACCGAGGCGCCCCATCGCGAGGGCCGCCGCGCGGCGGTCGGCCCACGAGGGGCTGCCGAGCGTCTTGCTCAGCGCCGCGAGCAGCTCCGACGGCGCGCCGCCGCGGCGCTGGTGCAGCACCACGATCGCGTTCATCGCCGAGGCGCGCACGAGGTCGGTCGCGTCGCCGAGCGCTTTCGCGACCGCCGCCTCGGCGTTGCGCTTGGGCCCGTCGAGCTTGGCGAACACGGAGACGGCGAGCGCGCGGACCTTGGGGTCCTCGCTCGCGAGCTGCGCCGTGATCGCCGGCGCGATCGCATCGCCGATCTTCGCCAGCGCGGCGACGACCTTGGGCTCGGCGCTCGGCGGCGACAGCGCGCCGAGCGAGATCTGCGCCGGGGCGTTGTCGAGGTCCGCGAGCACGGACACGACGACGTCGCGGTGCTCGCCGAGCGCGTCGACGAGGCCCTTGCCGATGTCGTCCGGGTGCTCGACGACGAGCTTGGTCGGCGCCGACGCCGGCGGCAGCGCGCCGGGCAGGAGCCCGACCGCCGCGACCGGGTCGTACTTGCCGCGGCCGAGCGGGTACTCGCCGAGCGCGCCCATCGGCGCCGGCGCGAGGCCCGCACCGCTGACGCGGCCGATCGCCCACACCATCTCGTCCGACGAGCGGCCCGCGCGCGCGAAGTACGCGCGCATCAGCGGCCCGAGCGTCTTCGCGTCGCCGATCTGCCCGAGCGCCCACGCCGCCAGGCGCTGCGCCTCGCCGCGGTTGTCGGTCAGCGCCGCGATCAGCGTCGGCATCGCCGAGGCCGCGCGGCGCAGGCCGAGGCCGTACGCGGCGGCGGCGCGCGTCGCATCTTCCCGGCGCGGATCCGCGAGCGTGCTGACCAGCGCCGGCACCGTGCGCGGGTCGTCGATCTGCGCGAGCCCGAGGCAGGCGAGGGCCTGCACGCTCGGGCGGCGATCCGCGAGTGCCGTCAGGAGGTGCGGGATCGCGCGGCGGTCGCCGGAGCGGCCGAGCGTGAACGTCGCCGCCTCGCGCATCGCGACCTCGGGGTGCACCATCAGCGGCAGCACGTCGTCGATGACCTTCGCCTCGCCGAGGCGGCCGGCGGCGACGAGCGCCTCGACGCGGACCTCGCGGTCGACCGACTCCTGCAGCGTGCCGATGTGCCGGGGGCCGTCCTTGGACGGCTCCTGCCGCGCCATGTGGACGAGCGGCCCGGCGGCGCCCTTGTTGCCGAGGTGGCCGAGCACCGTCACCGCGACGCGCTGCTGGTTCGGGTCCTTGTCGTCGCGCAGCGCCTCGAGCAGCGGCTGCAGGCCGTGCCCGCCGATGCGGATGAGCTCGGCGTGCGCCGCCTTGCGCACCTCCTCGTTGCCGTGCCGCTCGCGGTGCACGAGCCGCGGCACGTAGCGCAGGTACAGGTCGACGACGACGTGGCGGAACTCGGGCCGGTGCGACATCACGAACGACAGCGGCGACACCACCTTCTCGAGCTCGCCGAGCGTGTCGGTCATCTCCTCGAGGTCGATCGCGGCGCGGCCGGCGCGCGCGACGTCGGGCGGCTGCTGCGCCGTGCGCAGGATCGCGCGCAGCAGCTCGGCCGCCTTCATCGGCTGCCCGCTCTGCACGTACAGCTGCGACAGCGCGAACTGCACCTTCGTGTTGTTCGCCTGCAGCGTCAGCGCCTTCTCGTACTGCTCGATCGCCTCGCTGAACTTCTGCATCTCGACGAGCCGCGCGCCCATGTCGGCGTAGGCGCCCGGGTCGCGCGGGTTCTTGGCCAGCACCTTCTGCTGCCACTCCATCGCCTCCTTGTCCTGGCGAGCGTCCGTCTTGATCTCGGCGATCTGGCGGAACACCGTGGCCTCGAGGTTCGGCTGCGCCTTGGCGAGCTCGAGGAGGAGCGCGACGGCCTGGTCGAACTTGCGCTGCGACCGGTACACCTTCACGAGGTCGTTGAGGATGTCGTTGTCGTCGGGAGCCTTCTTGTGGAGGATCTCGAGCGTGCGCTGCGGCTGCTCCTTGTCGCCCTTGCCGGGGCGCGCGTAGTACTCGGCGAGGAAGTAGCCGAGCTCGACGTTGCCCTCGCCGTTCTTGAAGCCGTCGATCCACTCCTTCTTCTTCGCCGGCTCGCGCTGCGGCCAGCGCGTGATCACCGAGACGTACTTCTTGCGCGCCTCGCGCCGCGCGAGGCGATCGCTCGCCTTGGTGCCGAGGAGCGAGAGGACCATGTCCCAGTCCTTGAGCGCCTCCTCGTACCTCTTGTCGGCCTCCCAGACGGCGGCGCGGCCCTTGTACCACTCGGGGTTCTTGGGCTCCTTCTCGATCGCCTTCGCGTAGTTCGCGAGCGCGTCGGTCTTGATGCCGTGGTCGTGCATCATCTCGGCGAGCTTGGCGTAGCCGCTCGCCTTGCCGGACTTGATGATCGCCTTCCACGTCGCCATCGCGCGCGGCCGGTCGCCCTTGGCCCAGTACTGCTCGCCGAGCGTGACCAGGTGGCTCGTGTCGTCGGGCTCGAGCTTGGTCAGCTTCTCGTACTGCGCGATGGCGAGCTCCTCCTTGCCCCAGCGCCCGTACATGTCCGCGATCGCCGAGAGCACGCCCGGGTCGTTCGGGAACCGGCCCTGCAGGCGCGACAGCACGTCGAGCGCCTTCTTCTCGCCGCCGCGGCGCCAGTAGCGCTCCGCGAGGTCGAGCTGGAAGCGCGCCTCGCCGGGCGCGACGCGCACGACCTCCTCGTACTGCTTGAGCGCCTCCTCGTCCTTGCCCGAGTTCTCGAGCAGCTGGATCAGGCGGCGCTGCGTGTCGAGCTCGAACGGCGACGCGGCGACGGCCCGGCGCAGCGACGTGATCGCCTTGTCCTGCGCGCCCGTCTCCTCGTACAGCTTGCCGAGCGTCGACCACTCGAAGTGGCGGCGGCTGCCGTCCGGCCACTCCTTCTCGTACTGCGCGAGCAGCACCGGCAGCGCCTGCTTGCGGCGGTAGATGTCGACGATGCGACCGGTGAGCTCGACCTCGAGGTAGTAGCCCTTGGGCGCCGACTTGATCGCGCGGCGATACTCGGCGACGGCCTCGTCGTCCTTGCTCATGCCCTCGAGCGCCTGGCCGCGGCGCGCGATGACCTCGACGCGGCGCTGCGGGTCGGTGCCGAGCAGCGTCTCGGCCTTCGCGTAGCTCTCGAGCGCGACGTCGCGCTTGTTCGCGGTGAGCATCGCGTCGCCGCGCTCGATCCACAGCTGCGCGTTGTTCGGATCGAGGTCGAGGAACTGCTTGAAGTACTTGTCGGCGGCGTCGTTCTCGCCGGCGGCGAGCGCCAGGTCGGCGAGCGAGCGCAGCGACTTCTTCTTGAGCTCCTTGTTCGTCGTGTTCGCGAGCGCCTTGTCGTACGCGGCGCGCGCTTCCTTCTTCTTGTCGGTGACCTTCAGGATCTCGCCGATCGTGATCCAGGTCTGCGCGTCGGCATCCTTCGCGGCGACGGCCTTCTGGAACTGCTCGAGCGCCTTCACCTGATCGCCCGTCAGGTTGTGCAGCTTGCCGAGCACGACGAGCGCCGCCCAGTTGTCGGGGGTCTTCTCGAGGACCTTGGCGTACTCCTGCTTGAGCAGCTCGAGGGTGCGGTAGCTGCGGTACATGCGCACGAGGTCCGCGAACGCGCGGGCGTCGTGCGGGTCGCGTGCGAGGAAGCCCTTGTGCTGCCCGACGACGCTCAGGTCGAACGGGTCACGGCCCTGCGGGTTCCAGTCGTCATCGGGCGCCGCGGCGGCGGACCGGATCGAGACGACGTCGGCGACGAGCGAGAGCGGGGCGGCGGCGAGCGCAACGGCAAGCAGGGAGCGGAGGCGCCTCATCACCGTCGATCATAGCCGCTGATCCTGCGCGCGCCCGTTTCGTTTGTCGGCGTTTCCGCGAGCTAGGCCGCGCGGATGCGCGCGAGCAGGCCACCGAGGTTCTTGCGGCGCATCTCGATACAAAAATCGCGGATCGTGCGCGCCTGGCTGCGCGCCATCGCGAGGAACCGCACGCCGAGCCCCGACGCCATGTGGTCGTCGGTCCGGTAGCAGATCTGGCCCGACGCCCAGATCGACTCGTCGATCTCGGGGAGATCGAGCTCGATCCCGACCACGAGGCCGGGCGGCGGCGCCAGCATCGAGATCGCGGACATGCTGATCCCGCTGTCGGACAGGTTCGACGCGAGCGCCCGGATCGGACGATCGCGTACGTAAGATGTGACCATGCCCTCGAAGGGAATCCGGAATCCAAGTCGGCGCTCTTGCACAGCTTCACGGCTCCCGTAGCGATGTAGGATAAAAGCGTACCAGTGCGGGAGAGCGTTCCCAACTTTCAGCCGTTCCCGTACGAGCGCCTCGCGCGCTGTACGCGGCGCGAGGCCGCGATCGTCTCTGCGGTGGCGCGCTGGTTCCGCGCGCGGCCCGTGCGCGAGGCGACGAGGCTCGCGGCGCTGATCGGCGGGCCCGTGGACGTGCGGCTCGTCGGGATCGCGCCGCGCGCGTTCGATCCGTACGCCGCGTACGCCGAGGTCCGCGCCGGCGGCGCGTCGTTCGCCGTGGCCGGATCCTCGGCGGGGATGCGCGCGATCGCGCAGCGGCT
>JAHBVW010000005.1 GCA_019637375.1 Deltaproteobacteria bacterium
AACTGCGCGCGGCGAGGGGTCCTCGAGCGGGCCGCCGCGGGTGACGCGACCACGATCGTCGGCGTTCGATCGAATCGTGCCTACGCGGTCAATGAGAATCTCGGCTCCTCGAGGAGGATGACACGTCGCACGCGCCCTTCGGAAGCTGTCCGAATCGCGTCCGCATTCCGATCGAAGATCTGACCGCTGGACGAATCGAGAGATGCACTACTTCACGCAGCACAGCGCGCCGGTCCACACCGCGCCTGCCTGACCGCAATCGCTCCGGGTCCCGGCCGTGCACGTAGGCGCGCCCGTGACGCAACAGCTCTTGCCGGACCAGGCGCCGTTGCTTGCGAGGCAGTCCGCCCGAGAGCCCTCGACGCACTTCGCCGGTGCCTTGTGACAGCACAGGGCGCCGGTCCACGCCAGCTCGCCCGTGCAATCGGCGGCGGCGCCATCGGTACAGACATGTTCACCGGTGAGACAGCACTGCTTCCCGGTCCAGCTGCTGCCGTGCTGCTTGCAATCGGCGCGCGTACCTGCGACGCAGGTCACCGCGGCCTTCGCGCAGCACTGCGCGCCGGTCCAGTCCATCCCGGATTCCCTGCAGTCGGCGGCGGTTCCGTCGGTGCACTTCGCGTTCGCCGACGGTGTGGATGTGGATTGCGTGGATTGCGTGGATGCCGGCGTCCTGTCGCTCTCACCTTTGCACGCCACGAGGATCACGAGCACCCCGATCGGGATTCGCATGATCATTTGTATCACGCGTCGAACACGACGAGCTCGGTCACGACCGCACTCTCGATCACGAGCACTGCATCCTCGCCGGACTCGACCTCGATGCCGTAGACATCGCCCAGCGTGAACCATGTCTTCGACACGTGCGCGGCCTCGTGTGTCCCGCGCAGAAAACGATACTCGTGATCGGTGAAGTTACCTTCGGCGACGAGGTCATCGGGGCCGGGGACGTCCATCGTGAACGTCGTGCGCAGGAAAATGAACAGCTTCTTCTTGACGACCGCGACCAGCTCGTCGCCGCGCAGGATCTCGTAGGTGGGGCCCAGGCGAGCTGCCTCTGCTCGATGCGCGCGAGCTCGTCGCCGGCGGCGTCGTGGACCGTCAGCTTGTGGCCGATCGTGAACGACCGCGTCCGGATCGAAGCGACCTCTTGTCCCTGCTCGTCGATGATCGTGAAGTTGTCCCCGAGCGACCACAACCGCTGCTTCATCACGTAACGCATGGCGCATCCTCGCACGTCCCCGAGGAGAGTGTTTATCGACATGCTCTGTTGAAGTGCGTGTTACGTATGCGGTCCGAACGCCGGCGGTCATGGGCGAGCCGGCTCCAGGTCGCGCGTCTCGGGCATGAAGACGAGCAGGAGGGCGAAGGCCGCCGCCGCGATGACCGCGAGGAACAGGAAGCCCGCGTTCGCGCCCGCATGGTGGACGATGCCGCCGGCGATGACCTGACTGAGCGCTGCCCCGATCCCGACGGCCGTGGTGATCGCGCCGAGCGTCAGATTGAATCGGCCGGTGCCCCGGGTCAGATCAGCGATCACCAGAACCGAGACCACGCCGAAGATGCCGGCGCCGATGCCGTCGAGTACCTGAATGGCGACCAGGAGCGTCGTCTTCGAGGTCAGCGTGTAGAGCACACCCCGGATCGGCAGCACCCCGAACCCGATGAGCAGGACCGGCTTGCGCCCCCACGATCGCGCTCGCCGACCCGACCACGTTGCGATGACGGCGATGACGACTTGCGTGGTCACGACACAAGCCGACATGAACAGCATCGAAGTCCGGCCGTGTCCCTTTGCGAGTAGCTCGCCGAGCAGCGGCAGCATCGCGGCATTGGCGAAGTGAAACATCACCGCGCAGGCAAGGAACACGACCAACGTGCGGTTGCGAAATAGCCCATCGACACGCCGACTCGCGGTGTCGGTGCGATCTCGCGCTCCACCCCGCGCCAGATCGTGGTCGATCTCGTTCGCAGGAATCACGAGGAGCGCGAGCACCGTCGGAATCGCGAGTGCGACGACAAACATGAGCACGCTGCGGTTCGAGATCAGGTAGCCGAGCAGCCCCATCGCGAGCGCCGCCACGACGTTTCCCGCGGAGTTGAATGCCTGGTTTCTCCCCTGGCGCGCGTCGAACGCACGATGTCCGACGAGCCCCAGCGTGATCGCGCAGATCGCCGGAATGAACGCGCTCGACGCGACGCCGATCAGCACCTGTGCGGCCGTGACCGGCCCGAACGACGGGAACAAGGCAATCAGCGTGGCGCCGATCGCGACGAAGCCGACGCAGATCGCGATCAACGCACGCTTCGCGCGTAGTGCGTCGACGAGTGCGCCGGCCGGGGTCTGAGCGACGAGACCGGCGATCCCGCCGGCCGTCAGCGCCATGCCGACGCGCTCCTCGTTCCATCCGTACGCGGCGAGGTAGATCGCGACGAACGGGCCCAGGCCCGCCTGGACATCCGCGAGCACGAAATTCAGAACATCGAGCCCGCGCGCGGCACGTGCACCCGATCGGCCAACGCAATGGATCGGCGCCCCTTGCTCGCATTTCATCGCATGTGGCTGGATGGGTGGCACGTCACAGCCAGAGCAGCTGCACGACGAATGCCGAGAGGGCGCAGCTTCGACGCCGGTGGTCACGGAGCGCTGCGCTCGGAAGCGTCGCCATGCGCGGCACCTGTCACGATTCGCGACGGTTCACGAGCGGCAGCAGCAGCACCGTGAACGTGGTGCCGGTCGGCCTCCAAGGGTCGAGGTCACCACGATCGTTCCGCCGTGTCCTCGTACGATCTCGTCGGCGATGCAGAGCCCGCGTCCGAGTCCGTCGGATTCGCTGCGCCTCGAGCGAAAACGCTTCCGAGTCTTTCTGTCCTGTGAACGTGGTGAAGATAGCCCCGAAGCCCGACGATCGCCACGGCCAGGTCGCGGGGCACGGCCCGGCTCGACGCGTCGCCGCGGCGATCATTCGCACCGACTGCGCTACACGGCGTGGACGGTCGTGTTCACGGGCAAGCTCACGAACCGTTTCGTCGGCCTCCTTCGTACATCGATGGATGAAGCTCTCGAGCCCTAGCCCGTTCTCGGACATGTCCTCGCAGGGCGACCGTCTGTTGCCCGCCGCGGAACTGCGCGCGGCCCGGCCCCGTGGCCGCGGGGCTCAACGCGAGTGTGCTTCCGCGAGCAGGGCCCGGATCTCGGGATCCGGACCGTGGAGGTGCAGGCTCTTCTCGAGCACCGGGACGGCTTCGGCCTTGCGGTCGAGCTCGATCAAGATCACGCCCAGCGCCTCGAGGAGGCGAGCATCGTCGGGATGCGTCTCGAGGCCGCGGCGCACGGCGGCCTCGGCGTCGTCGAGGCGGCGCGATGAGCGGAGCATGATGGCGAGCTCGACGTGGGCTTCGGGGGCGGCCTCGGGAGAGGAGATCGACTGCTCGAACGCGGCGATCGCGTCGTCGACGCGGCGCAGGTCGTGGCCGAGGAGCTTGCCGAGCTGGACGTGGATCGTCGGATCGTTCGGAGTCAGCAGGAGGGCCTTCTCGAAGGCATGCCAGGCGAGGTGGTATTCGCCGTCTTCGATGAAGGCGACACCCAGGTTCCAGTAGACGTCACCGTCGGCCGGCGAATGCTTCGCCTCCGACAGCAGATCATGGTGGCGACGAAACAGCAGGTCCGGATCGGGCCGCTCGGTGCTGGAGATGATGAGCTCCTCGCTGCCCTGGTGCACGTAGGCCTCGAGGTGAAAGGCTCCGAGGTCCTTGATCCTCAGTGGGACCGAGACGAAGCTCCGTTCGCGATAGGCCCGGATCTGGTCGTCGGTCAGCGGCACGCAGATCAGCCGCTTGATGTCGTCGCGACGAAGGACCTCGAAGCCGCCGTGGTCCTCGAGGGGCTCGTTCGCCCTCCAGAAGATGGGAGCTTGCCCGGCGCGCAGGTGAACCAGGTTGGCCGACTGGTCCTCGAGGTGTCGCAAGATCCTCGTGAGCTCGTTCGATCGCACGCTCCGTGCATTGTAGCGAACGCGCGCGGACAGGATCAGAGTGCGGCGACCAGCGCGTCGCGTTTCGCGACCGTCGGTGCGACCGTGACGCGCTTGCGCTCCGCCGGTGACAGGCCGGCGAGGAACGCCTTCCAGATCGGAAGCGAGGACGCGTAGCCGCGGACCGCGTCGACGAGCCGCCACGGTTGGCCGGGCTCGCGCTCGATGCGCAGCGAGCCGCGCTTGGACTTCATGCTCCCGACCTCGAAGACGCGCGCGTTGCGCGACGCCGGGCTCTGCACCCACGCGGTGATCCACCAGTGCGGTGTGTGCAGGATGCTGATGCGCAGTGTGTGGATGGTGGCCCATTGTGGAGCGAGCAGGGCGGCCTGGTGCTCGCGGCGCTTGACGCCGCGGCGGTCGTTCCCGATCGCGACCGGGAAGCCTTTCTCGAACCGCCACGACGACGCGAGCGTCAAGCGGCCGATCGCTCCGAGCCACTCGGCGCCGTGCTTCTTCTCGAGCTGCTTCGCGCGCGTCCGCTCCTGGGGCGTGGTCTTCGCGCCGCGCAGCTGGATCGAGATGAAGTCACCCCACGGATCCTCGGCTTGCATCAAGGCGTCGGCGACGACCTGCTTCAGATCGTCGTCGGTCGGATCTGCCCACACGGCCTCGACGGCCTGCTTCGGATCCGGCGCCGCGACGGCTTTCTCGACGCGCGGAACGCGGGCGAGCAGCGCCTTGACGTCCGCGGAGTCCTTCGCGGGCCTGGTCGCGGCGAGCTTCGTCACGACGTCGTCGATCTGCGACGTGATCCATGCGCGATGGGCCGCGCCGACGAAGGGCGGCAGCGCCTTCGCGATCTCCTTCATCGGCGCGATCGTGCGCGCGTCGCGTAGCGCGACGAGCTGCTCGAAGATGCGCGTCCACACGACCTTCGCCGTCGGTGCGGGCCAGTTGCCCTGCGCGAGCCACGTCACGTAGAGCGTCGCGAGGCGCGGGTCGTCGGTCTTCGCGAGCCTCAGGATCGCGGTCTTCGCGCGCGAACCGGCGAGCTTGCCGATGCGCTCCCACGCGACGAGGTCCTTCGCTCCGGTCTGCGCCTCGATCGCATCGGCGAGCGCGGGTGACCGCGTCGCTCGCCATCGTGTGAGGAGGTCTTCCACCGCGGCATTGTAGCCACGACGTGGTCGTCCAGCGTCGTCGTCGGCCACGTCGCGATCACATGCGCGGCAGCCACATCCCGAGGAGCGCGCCGGCGATCCCCACTGCCGTCGCCAGCGCGACGCACGCGAGCAACGCCGCCACCAGGTACTTGTCGCGCGCGACCGGACGCGCCTCCGCCCACAGGAACCCCTGCAGGAGGAGCAGGGGAAAGAGATAGCAGCCGAACGCCCAGGCGCGGACGAACGGTCCGTCGAAGTCGTCGCCCACGCCGACCGGTCCTCCGTGCACGAGGATCCAGAGCATCAGCCCGATCCGAAAGAACCAGACGCCGCTCACCAGCATGAACGTACGGAGCGCCCAGCGACGATGGCTCGCGATCGCGCCGGCGCGTGCGCGGCGCCACGCGAGCGAGGCGCAGACGAGGATCAGCACACCGTTGAGGCTGATCCCCACACGCATCGAAGCGCCGCCTGCGGTGCCTCGCGTCCACACGGCGTACAGCCCCGAGAGCGTGATCAGCAGCGCGGTCGCGACGTACACGCGCCCGTTCCAGCGGTGCGCGCCAGGTGCGCGCACGCGCAGCTGCGGCACGAGCTGCAGGGGGCCACCGATCGTGATGACCAGCGCGAGGAGGAGATGCGCGCCCAGCGCCACGTTGCCGATCACGCCGCCGGGGACGTACCCGCCGACGAGGACCTCGTTCCACCGCTCGAACCGTCGCGAGATCGCAGCGCCGCCATAGAACGACGCGACGTACACGGCGAACGCCCATTGTCCGATCACGGCGGCTGCGAACCAGAGTGCGCCCGCGGCGCGGAGCGCCTTCGCCGCGGCGGACGCGGATGGCGCGTTCGATGGTTCGCGTGCGTTGCGAAGAAGAGCGGTCGCGGTCATCCTGCTCCTCGAGAAAGCGGCAGGCTCGTTCTAGCGAGCGACGCTCGGGCCGACCATGACCGCGGAGATCAAGAAACATGACCTCGGGAATCACGCGATGTCGGGGACCGTCTCGGCGGGGTACGCGGCCCAGCTGATCCGGTTCGCCGTCGCGCGAGGGGCCGACCCGCGCGCGCTCCTCGAGGGAACGGGGATCCGCGAGGAGGACCTCGAGGACCCGGACCACAGGATCGCCCTCAGCGCGTACGTCGCCTTGATGGCGGTCGGCAAGGAGCTGTGCGGCGCTCCGGCGCTCGCGCTGCACCTCGGCGCCGCGTGCGACCTGCGGGAGCTCTCCGTCGTCGGGTTGATCTGCTACGCGGCGGCCACGATGGGCGACGCCCTGAGGGAGCTCAATCGATACGGGCGACTCGTGATGGAGGTGGAAGTGGATGTCTCCGTCGCCGCCGAACGCTTCGAGATCGTCACGCGTGGCGGCGAGCTGTGGCTCGTGGACAGGCGCACGTCGCCGAATGACTTTCCCGAGCTCACGGAGTCGACGTGGTCGCGCTTCATCGCGGAGACCGCGCGCCACTTCCCCGAGGCCGCGTTCGCGAAGGCCGTCCACGTGACGCATCCGGCGCCCGCGCACGCCGCCGAGTATGCAGAGCTGTGGAAGGTCCCGGTCACGTTCGGCGGTGACTGGAACGCGATCAGCATCGATCCGTCGTGGCTGACGATCGAGCTCCACAACCCCAGTCGCTATGCGTTCGGTGTGTTGACCCGACACGCCGACAAGCTGCTCGAGGAGCTGGCGAGCGCGAAGACGGCGCGCGGGCGCGTGGAGTCGGTCTTGCTGCCGATCCTCCACAGGGGCGACGTGGGCATGGAGCCGATCGCGGCGAGCCTCGGGGTCAGCCGCGCGTCGCTGTACCGGCAGCTCAAGGAGGAAGGCGTGACGTACGAGGCGGTCGTCGACGCGCTTCGCCACCGGATGGCCGTGTACTACCTGCGTGGGAGGAAGGTCTCGGTGAACGAGACCGCGTACCTCGTCGGGTTCTCGGAGCCGAGCGCGTTCTCGAGAGCATTCAAGCGGTGGACCGGGGTGAGGCCGCGGACGGTGAAAGGAGGGTGATGCCGTCTGCATGGCTGCGCTCGCCGGGCTCGTCGCTCGGCGTGCGCGTGTGCCGCGACAGGTTACCGGGCGCGGTTCACAGGGACGGCGGCGGCGGGCCGGCGGCCTCGCGTGCCGCGGCGGCGTCGCCGGCCGCACGTTCGCGCTCGCGGTGATCGAGGGCGCGATCCTCGACGGAGAGCGTGCAGTAGTCCCCGATCGCGGCGTTGTCGCCGCCGATGGTGCGGCACTCCGCGCGGAGCTCGACGTCGCCGGCCTGCCAGACCATCCTGACCGGCTCGGCGCGGCTCGTCGGCGGTCCGTACTTCGCGATCAACGCCTTGCCGAGCCGGGAGGTCTCGGTCAGATCGTCGGCGGCGAAGGTGAAGTGGATCTGGAACACCTTCGGGTCGTTCGTGTCGGTGCCGACGAGCCGCACCGCGAACAGCGGCGGGAGCAGGAGCTTGCGATCGAGGTAGGTCGCGCCGGTGAACTCGTCCATGAAGCAGGTCAGCCCGCGCGGCACGTCGCCGCTCGAGCGGATGTGGTGGATCTTCGTCGGGCGCTCGCTGCACCGCGCGTCGACGAACTTCACGCAGCTGTGGTTCTGCGTGCTGAAGCCGTCGGTGCCGCGCGGCGGCCCGCACGTGTAGCCGGCCTGCTTCTCGAGCGGGACACCGAGCTTCATGCCCTGGACGGCGAACCTGTCGTAGGTCTGCGGGCTTGCGGGCGAGCCGGCACCGCCGCCGGTCGGAGGGCTCGCAGATGCTCCACCGGAGCTCATCCCTCCGAAGTACGTACCGGCGGTGCAGGACGTGGTCACGAGGACGGCGATCGAGACGAGGCGCATACCCGTGAGTGGGGGCGACCCGCTCCGTTTTGCGCGTTCGGCGCGAAAAAGTTTCGCCGTCAACGAAGCGGGGCCGCATGCCCGAGCCCCTGGCGGTCGGGCGCCGACGAGGCGGCCCAGTTGGGGTCGGCGGTCCGGTGCCAGGTCGCGAACCGGGTGATCGCCGCGCGCCGCGCCGCGGGCAGCACCGCTTCGAGGTCGTCGAGGAGCGATGCGATGCGGCGCTGGACCTGGCGCGATTCGCGTCCGTACTCGTCGATCTCCGTCAGCGCGAGCGCGACGAAGTCCTCCCAGCCGCAGCCCTCGAACACGAGCCGCACGGCGCCGCTCCCGTCGAGCACTCGATGATCCTCGAGGCGGCGTTCCGCGAGCACGCGCAGCAGGCCGTCGAGCTGATCGAGGACCATGATCGCCGTCGTCGGATCGTTGATCGCGGGTGAGAGCGCGCGGATCGCCACGTCGACCAGCAGGCGGATGCCGTAGGCGGGGTCGTTGTCGATCCTGCGCTCGGCCCCGAGCCAGAGCGCGTCCCGGAGCGCCGGCTCGTCGAGCGGTCGCGCGGTGGGCGAGATGATCGCGACGGCGGCTCCGGTCGCGACAGGGTCGCCGATCGCGAGCGGGAGGTGGATCATGCAGTCGGCGGCGACGGCGCAGCGGACCAGGCGATCGACGTCGAACCCGATCAAATAACGGGGATGGCCGTCGTGCCGGAGGATCGTCCACGCCGAGCGATCCGCGGTCGTCGCGTGGCCGAGCTCGGGCGCACCGGGCGCCGCGACGTACACATGGAGCGCGGCGCGCCTCGTCTGTGCGTACAGCGTCGACAGCAGCACGCCGATGTCCAGGCTGCGCAGGCGCAGGATCAGGAGCAGCAGCACGGCGATGCTCCCGAGCAGCCACAGGAACGCCACGAGCACCACCGCGACGTTGATGCCCGACTGCCCGCCGAGATCGATGGTGCGGATCGCGAGCAGCGCATACACGAAGCTCCCCGTGAACACGCCGAGCGCGTGTCCGAGGAAGTGCGAGCGGCCGAGGAGGCGCATCAGCCGCAGCCCGAAGAACGAGCCGGTCATCTGGACCGCGACGAACACGAGCGAGAACAGGATCGCGGTGAGCGCCATCATCCCGGAGGCGATGGCCGAGAGGATCGCCTCGGCGCGATCCGAAGCGAGCGGCGACGCCAGCCCGCCGAGGAGGCGCGCCCCGAGCGTTTCCCCTCTGAGCCCCAGGGTGCAAGCCGTCGCCACGTACGCGATCGCGATCGGCGCGGTCGCGTGCTCGCGCAGGGCGTGCGGGCGCCGGAGCTGCATCTCGCCGCAGCCAGGTTGCAAGGCGCGTACCCCGGCGAGCTCCCGAACGACTCGCAGGCTCGTGCTCACGCCGGCGCCGCGTCGCCGGGCGGAGCTCGACGAGCACGTGCGATCTTCGCGAGCAGCACATCCACGGTCTCTCCGACGAAGAATGCGATGGCGACGGTGGCCAGGCAGGCCAGCGTCGCGAGCCGCGGGCCGCCGTAGCCGAGGACCATCGCCACCGCCGTGAACGGCAGGCGATACCCGGCGGAGATTCCGGCCGCGGCACCGGCGGCGCCGGCGAGGTCGTGGCCGATGCCGAGCGCCGGCGCGACGGCACGCCCGGCGAGATCGCCGATCGCGAGCAGAGGGACGAAGATGCCACCGCATCCACCGGCCGCCGCGGCGCTCGTCGTCATCGCGGCGCGCAACACCGCGACCACGAGCACCGTCGACGCCAGCGCGGTGTCGCGCTCCGCCCATGTGATCGCGCCGCCGCCCGGACCGGAGGCCGCCGCCGGCGATGCGACGAACACCACCGCGAGCGCGGCCGCGCAGGTGGCGAGCCCGCCGAGGACGAGTCGCACGACGGGCGGCGCCTTCCACTTCTTGGCGCGATGGATCGCGGCGCCGGCGAGCCCGCTCACGACACCGGCGACCACACCGATGCACACCGCCGTCAGCGCGCCGTCGACGGCGCCGAGCGGCGGCTCCTTCGGCACGACGAGGCGGATGAGGCTCAGGTCGAAGATCACGTCGAGCCCCCACCCGATGATCCCGCCGATGACCGCCGCGACGATCCGCTCGACGGCGAGCGGCGCCTTCTGTCGCAGACCGAGCTCGAGGATGTACGCGGCACCGACGAGCGGGATCCCCATCAGCGCGCCGACGCCGGCCGCGCCGCCACCCAGCGCCGCGGGACGCAAGAGCCTGGACCAGCGGCGGCCGTGATCGCCGACCCACGCGCCGGCCGCCTCGCCGAAGTACACCGCCGGCGCCTCGGTCCCCATCGGCGCGCCGAGCCCGACGGTGGCGAGCACCGCGACCAGACGGATCGGTGCGAGGCGCCACGGAAACAGCTCCTCCTGACCGGCCGTGTGCTGCACGTCGTCGGTGATGTCGGCGCGAACGGCGTCGGGGCGAAACGTCACCCAGGCCCGCCATCCCCGCGGCGGCACCGGCGCCGCCCGGCCGAGCCCCTCGAGGACCAAGACCGCGAGCGCGATCCCGACGAGCGGCACGGCGATGATCGCCCACGTCGGCTGTGCGGCGACGAGCTCCATACCGCTCTTGAGCACCAACGTGATGCCGATGACGAGCGCGCCGCCGACCACGCCGCCGAGCGTGCTGCCGAGCGCGGCCACGAGGATGCCCGACGAGAGCGAGATCTCCTCGGAATCCGCGATCGCACTCACGGACCGCCTCCACGCGGCGGCGGAGCGACGATCCTGGAGCCTGCGTTCACGAGCCGGGAGTACGCAAGTCAGGTGCCCGCGCGGTCATCCTGCGGATGACGGCCCGCGCCGGATGCGGCCTTCCCGACGACGATCACGCAAGCATGACGAGACCGGCGAGCAAGGTGAGCGCGACGGGCACGATCGCGAGGGCGACGTAGCGCCACCACGACATGCGGATGCCGTACTGCCGCAGGAGCCCGAGCCACAGCAGCGTCGCCAGCGTCCCGACCGGCGTCAGCTTGGCGCCGACGTTGGCGCCGACGAGCGCCGCGAAGGGAAGCGCGTGCACCTCGCCGAGGCGTTCCAGCGCCAGGAGTGAGATCAGGAACACGGGAAGGTTGTTGGCGATGGCGGCGGCCGCGCCGACGAACACGCCGGCGGCGAGGAGGTTCGCGAGCTCGTGCGTGGGTGTGGGAGCGAGTGCCCGCGCGACGAGTGCATCTCCACCGGTGTTGAAGAATGCGGTCACGATCACGAACAGCGACGCCGCGAACGTGACGATGCCGAAGGGGATGTGGCGTGCCGCGCGACGCAGCCCGAACGTGCCGTGGTGATGTTCGGCGGCGGCGAGCGCGATCGCGACCGCGACGATCACGACGCCGAGCGGGAACCGCACCAGCGCCGCGATGATGTAGCCGAGGACCAGCGCGACGAGGGCCGCCATCGTCGCCCGGGCGGACGCGCGGGCGAACGGCGGCGGATCACCGAGCGCGTCGACGGCGTAGGTGCGCGGGATCGCCGCGCCGAACTGGATCGTGAGCACGACGACGGCGACGCCGAACATGGCGAGCGTCGGCAGCGCCATGCGGCCGACGAACGCGAACGTCCCGACACCGAGCGTGTCGACCAAGAGGATGTTCGTGAGGTTCGACGTGGGCAAGAGCGTCGACAGCGCGTCGCACACGAAGCCCGTCGCGAACAGAAAGGCGATCGCCGTGCGAGGCGGGCAGGCGAGCCGGCGCATGAGGTCTGCGACGATCGGCGTCACGAGGAGGATGGCGCCGTCGTTCGCGAGCACCGACGTCGTCGCGAACGCGAGCCCGCACGTCCCCCAGAACAGCCGCAGGCCGCTGCCGCCCCCCGCACGCGCCACGCGATGCGCCGCCGCACGAAACGCACCGTTCGCGTCGAGCACCGCCGAGATCAGCACCAATCCGATCAGCGCCAGCGCCGCATCCCACGTACGTGTCGCGATCTGTTCGAGGTCGGCGAAGGACACCAGTCCGAGCGCTCCGCAGATCAGCGCCCCGCCCAGCGCGAACCACGCGATCGAGATGCCGCGCGGCCGCCACGTCGCGCCCACCATCACGACCACCAGCACGGCGCCGGCCGTCATCATGCGCCGCTCGCGGTTCGCATGATCTGAGGGACGCTGCATCCAGCACGCCGCCCGACCGCGCTGCGTGTCGGTACGTCAGCGAGGCTAGCCCGGATCATTCACCAAGACGTCGAGCGAGACCAAGCGATCCGAGGCAGCCTGAGCACGCCCGGAAGCGGAGCGAGAGGTCGTACTTGCCGTACGGACCGAGTGAGAACCGGCCGTACGCGCCTCGAGCCGCCCGGAGCGCGACGGTCGCAGCCGACGTGTTGGTGAATGTGATCCGGGCTAGGTGCGCCGCCGGCGCTGGAGGGTGCGGATGCTGATCTCGAGGCGCTGGGCGGCGCGCGTGAGGTTGCCGCGCTCCTCGGCGATCACGTGGTCGATCACCCGGTCGATGATCTCGTCGAGGGAGGAGGAGGTGTCGACGGCGAGCTCGTGGGGGATCGGGGCGGAGGTCCTCATGATGACCTCGGTGGGGAGGTCGTGGACGCCGACCTGCTGGCCGGAGCGGAGGATGGTGACGAGCTCGATGACGTTGCGCAGCTGGCGGACGTTGCCGGGCCAGTCGTAGGCGACGAGGGCGGCGCGCGCACTCCGCGACAGCCGCGGGGGTGTGCAGTCGTGGACGGCGGCGAGCTGGGCGAGGAAGGTGTCGAGGAGGACGGGGATGTCGCGGCGGCGGTCGCGCAGCGGCGGGACGGTGAGGACGATGCCCTGGATGCGGTAGTAGAGGTCCGCACGGAAGCGGCCGGCGCGGACTTCGTCCTCGAGCGGGCGCAGGGTGGCGAGGACGACGCGCGTGTCGACCTCGAGCTTCGTGGTGCCGCCGACGCGCATGAAGCGGTGGGTCTCGAGGAAGCGGAGGAGCTTCGGCTGCAGCGAGAACGGCATCTCGGCGACCTCGTCGAGGAACAACGTGCCGCCGGTCGCGGCCTCGATCTTGCCGCGCCCGCGCTCGGTCGCGCCGGTGTACGCGCCGCGCTCGTGGCCGAACAGCTCGCTCTCGAACAGGGCCTCGGGGATCGCGGCGCAGTTGATCGGGATGAACGGCCCCGCGCGGCGCGGCGACAGGTCGTGGAGGCGGCGCGCCATCACCTCCTTGCCGGAGCCGCTCTCGCCGACGAGGGTGACGGTGACCTCCTTCGCCGCGACGGCGCGCAGGATGCGGTCGAACGCGCGCATCACCGGCGAGGCCATCGCCGGCTCGAGCACGACCGTCGCGCGCGCGGGGGATCGCCGTGGCATGGGCGCGAGTCTACGCCGCCGGATCGTCCTTCGGATGGCCGCGCAGCGCATCCACGACCTCCCAGCCGAAGGCGGGTGCGGCGAGCACGCTCAGGCGATCCTCGTGGGCCGCGCGGAGGTCCCTCAGCGCCGACGGGCGCGACGTGACGACCACGACGCGCGGCGCACTCGCGAGCTCCATCCACGCGCGGACGCGATCGATCGCGTCGCCGAGCAGCACGAGCGCCGTGAACGAGGCCGGGCGTGCGAGCTCGTCGCATTCGTGCACGTCGAAGCCGGCGCTCGCGAGGTAGCGCGCCAGCACGCCGCGCATCTCGCGGTCGCGCGAGATCACGGCGACGGTCACGGTGGTGGCGCCTTCCGCCCGAGGAGGCCGATCAGCGCCTCGAGGATCGTGAACGGGTGCGGCGGGCACCCCGGCACGAACAGATCGATCGGCACCGTCGAGCCGGCGCCGTCGTGCGTCTCGGCGCATCCGGCGTAGGGGCCGCCGCTGATCGCGCACGCGCCGACGGCGATCGCGATGCGCGGCTCGGGGATCGCGTCGTACGTGCGGCGCAGCGCCTCGCGCATGTTGGCGGTGACGGGACCGGTGACGAGGATGCCGTCGGCGTGGCGTGGAGATGCGACGAACTGGATCCCGAACCGGCCGAGGTCGAACACGACCGTGCCGAGCACGTTCACGTCGGCCTCGCAGCCGTTGCAGCCGCCGGCGCTGACCTGCCGCAGCTTGAGCGAGCGCCCGAGCAACCGGCGCAGCTCGCCGCCGAGCGCGAGCTCGCGCCGGCGGTGCGAACCGTCCGGAGAGCGGACGACGAGCGCCTCGCGCGCACGCTCCCCGAGGCGGTACTCGCGGCCGAGCGCGACTGCGCCCGTCGGGCACGCGTCCGTGCACTCGGTGCAGAACAGGCACCGCCCGAGGTCGAGCGCCAGCGCGCCCGCGCCCGCGGTGATCGCCCCGGTCGGGCAGGCGTCGGCGCCCGGCAGCCGTCGTCGCAGCGCGCGGCGTCGAGGACCGGGCGCCCGCGGAACCGCTCGGGGAAGGCCGGCGCGACGTCGGGAAACCGGCTCGTGCGGTGACCTTGGCGAAAGCGAGCGCGGAGCAGATCGATCATGGATGTCACCTCACAGGTCGTGGCCGCAGTACGAGAGGTTGAAGCTCTTGTTGCAGAGCGGAAAATCGGAGACCTGCTGCCCGCGACACGCGTACGCGAGGCCGGTCCAGTTGTGGAACGACGGGTCGACGACCTTGTAGGTCGCGAACCGGCCGCGCGCGTCGGTGAGCGCGACGTGGCAGATCTCGCCGCGCCAGCCCTCGACGAGCGACACGGCGACGTGCTCGGGCCGGAGCTCGGGCACCTCGCCGCGGATCGGCCCCTCCGGCAAGATCGGCAGCTCGCGGCGCAAGAGCTCGACGGAGCGCCGGACCTCGAGGAAGCGGAGGTAGGCGCGGGCGAACACGTCGCCCTGCGGCAGCGTCGACGCGGGCACGTGCACGAAGCGGTAGTAGCCGTGCGGGTGCGTCGAGCGCACGTCGCGGTGGAGGTTCGACGCGCGCGCCGCGACGCCGACGAGGCCGAGCTGCCGTGCGACGTCGGTGGGGACGTGCCCCGTCTCCTCGAAGCGCGCCTGCACCGACGCCGTGTCCCACATGAGGTGCGCGGTGTCCTCGGTGTCGCGCAGCGCGGCCGCGAGCCGCTCGACGATGCGGCCCGCGACCTCGCGCGCGACGTCGAACCGCACGCCGCCGGGGCGGACCAGGCCGCGCCCGAACCGGCTGCCGCACAGCTCCGCCGTGAGGTTGAGGTAGTCGCCGCGCAGGCGCCCATGGAACGCGGCCGCCGGCAAGAAGCCGATGTCGCCCGACAGCGCGCCGAGATCGCCGACGTGGTTCGCGACGCGCTCGAGCTCGAGGGCGCACGCGCGCAACGCGAGCGCGCGCGGCGGGACGACGGCGCCGGCGAGCGCCTCGACGGTCTGGCAGTACGCGGACGCGTGGCCGATCGTCGTGTCGCCCGCGAGCGTCTCGGCGAGGACAGCGCTGCGCTTGTGCGGCCCGCCGAGGAAGGCGCGCTCGATGCCGCGGTGCTGGTAGCCGAGCGAGATCTCGAGGTGCAGGATCGTCTCGCCGTAGCACTGGAAGCGGAAGTGGCCGGGCTCGATCACGCCGGCGTGCACGGGGCCGACGGCGACCTCGTGCACCTCGCCGCCCTCGATCCGGTAGAACGGCGCGACGCCGATCTCGCCGCGGCCGGGCGGGAAGCGCACCGGCTTCATCCACGGATGGCCCTCGGGGACGAGGCTGGTCTGCTCGGCGATCTCGCGCTCGAACAGGTGCACCTCCGGGTTGTCGGGCGTGATCGCGGGATACGCCGCACCGTCGACGGTGGTGCGCGCGAGCTCGAGTGCGCCGCCGCCGTCGTCGGCGAGCACCGCGAGCAGCGACGGTCGCTCGTCGATCGCGCACGCGAACAGCGCGGACACGCGGCGCCCGGTCGCCGGCGCATGCGCGACGAGGCGGCGAAAGCTCGCGACGTCGTGCCGCGGGACGTGCGCGAGCGGGCGCGCCTCGCCGTTGCTCATCGCGAGGACGGCGGCGGTGCCGGGCAGCGCGATCGCCTCGGCCCTCACAGCGCGCCCTTCTCGAGGAAGCCCGTCGCGAGCTCGAGGGAGCCGTGCAGCCAGTCCGGCAGATAGATGCCGAGCGCGAGCAGGACCGCGAGCGCGGCGAGCGGCGGCGCGATCGACAGGAACGGCTCGCGCTCGCGCGCCACCTCACCGGCCGGGCCGCCGTGCACGACCTTGATGACGACCGAGCTCATCCCGACGAACGCGGTCGCGAGCAGCACGAGGACCAGCGCCGCGACCACGTACGAGCCGTCGAACGCCGCGCGCAGGATCGCGAGCTCGGACAGGAACATGCCGAACGGCGGCGAGCCGGTCACGGCGAAGAGGCCGAGCAGGAACAGCGCGCCCGACGCGGGCACGCGGCGGATCGCGCCGATCGTGTCGGTGACCAGGCGGCTGCCGCACGCGCGGTGGATGTTGCCGGCGGCGAGGAACATCACCGCCTTGCCGAAGCTGTTGTTGATGAGGTGGAGGAGCGCGCCGTACGTGCCGACGCCACCGAGGCCCAGGCCGATCGCGATGATGCCCATGTGCTCGACGCTCGAGTACGCGAGCATCCGCTTGTAGTCGCGCTGCAGGATCATGAACGCGGCGGCGACGGCCATCGACAGGAGGCCGAACACGAGGAGCAGGTCGCGCGCGACGTCGCCTTCGCCTTCGCCGGCCGCGTTGCTGATCTGGAGGAAGCGCAGGAGGGCGCAGAACGCGCACGTCGTCATGCCGCCGGAGAGCAGTGCCCCGACGACGCTCGGCGCCTCGCCGTACACGTCGGGCTTCCACGTGTGCATCGGCGCGAGCCCGATCTTCGTGCCGTACCCGACGAGCAGCACCACGAACGCCGAGTGCAGCCACGGCTTCGACAGCCGCGGCGCGTCGCGCACGAGGTCCTCGAACAGGAGCGACGTGTCGACGCCGTTGTGCACCGCCGCGGACGCGAGGAAGAACGAGCCGAACAGCGCGAACGCGACGCCGACGGAGCCGATGAGGAGGTACTTCCACACCGCCTCGAGCGAGCGCGGCGTCTTGTTGAAGTAGATGAGCGGCGCGGTCGCGAGCGTCGACGTCTCGATGCCCACCCACATGAGCCCGAGGTGGTGCGAGATCGGGACGAGCGACATCGTCCCGAGCAGCGCGATCATGCACGCGCAGAACACGCGGTTGGGCCGCTCGGCGCGCGCCGCGAGGTAGGTCGGCACGTACAGCGAGCACACGAGGTAGTGCGCGCTGAGGAGGCCGAGGATCACGCGCCCGAGCGGGCCGAGCTGGAGCCAGCTCTCGAACATCGGCGCGGGGACGTCGATCACCACCCACGCCGTCGCCGCCGCGTGGATCAGCGCCGTCGCCGGGACCATCCACGCGCGGACGCGCGCCGACGGGACCAGCATGGTGGCGCCGGCGACGACGAGCGGGAACGCGACGAGGAAGAACAGCACGCTCACTCCTTCAGCGAGCTGAGCTCGGCCGCGTCGGTGGTCTCGAACTCGCGGCGGACGTGGTTGATGATGATGCCCATCACGAAGATCGCGACGAACAGATCGAGGAGGACGCCGATCTCGACGAGGAACGTCGTCGCCTCGATGAGGCCGAGCCCCATGATGAAGATGCCGTTCTCGAGGATCAGGTAGCCGACGACCTGCGTGATCGCCTTGCGCCGCGTCACGAGGACGAGGCACCCGGTCAAGACGGTCGCGAACGAGCTCGGCAGGACGAGCGCGAGCGACGCGTGGTAGCTGTCGGCGACGGGGAGCGTCCGCGCGAAGATCACGGACGCGCCCGTCCCGACGGCGCCGATCGCGAGCGACGGGATGAGGCCGATCAGCGGCTCGACGTCGCGCACGATCGCCACGTCGCGCATCGCCTTGTACAAGAGCTTCGGGATCAGCACGCCCTTCAGGCCGATCGCGATCAGCGCGACGAGCGTGACGGTGAACGTGATGTGGTCGTGCGCCGCCACCGTGAGCAGGCCGAGCGCGACGCCCTGCAGCGCCGACGCGCCGATCACCGAGCGCAGGCGGCTCGCGCCCAGCACGAACAGGTTGAGCAGGAGGACGGAGACGAGCAGCGGATCGAAGAGGTGCGACATGTTCACCTGGCCTGCAGCACCACGGCGAGCCCGCACAGGAGCGTCGCGGCGAGCAGGAACGCGGGGACGTGGGACATCCGGAGGCGCGCCGTCACCGACTCGATGACGCCGATCGCGATCGCCGCGACCGCGAGCCCGCCGAGGTACGCGAGCCACGCGAGCGCGCCGCCGTGGATCGGGACGGCGAGCTTGACGAGCAGCGTCGCGAACACGAACAGCTTGATCGCGGCGCCGTAGAGGACGACGCCGAGCAGCGGGCCGCCGTGGTCGAGGACCATGACCTCGTGGACCATCGTGAGCTCGAGGTGCGTCGTCGGATCGTCGACGGGGATGCGGCTGTTCTCGGCGAGCAGCACGACGAGGAGGCCGCCGGCGACGAGGACGGAGGAGGCACCGGCGCCCGTCCACACGCTCGCGAGGGATGGGCCGAGGAACGCCGACAGCGAGACCGAGCCGGTCGCGTGCGCGACGGCGAGGAGTCCGAGGACGAACGCCGGCTCGGCGAGGCACGCGAACGTCGCCTCGCGCGCGGCGCCCATGCCCTCGAACGACGAGCCGGTGTCGAGGGCGGCGGCGACGGTGAAGAAGCGCGCGAGCCCGAGCACGTAGGCGAGCGCGATGAAGTCGCCGTCGAACGCCCACAGTGCGCCGCCGTCGCCGACCGGGACGAGCGCCGCCGCGATCAGCGCCGCGACGAGGGCGATCGCGGGACCGGCGACGAACAGCCACGAGGTCGTCGGGCTGATCACCGAGTCCTTGCGGAGGAGCTTCGCGATGTCGAAGTACGGCTGCAGGAGCGGCGGGCCGACGCGCCCGGCGATCCGCGCCTTCACCCTGGCGATCACGCCGAGGAGCAGGGGCGGCGCGGCGAGGATGATCGCGACCTTGAGGAGCGCGGCGATCACGATGCCCACCCGTCGCGGAGCGTGACGATCACGAGGCCGAGCACGACCGCGATCACGACGTACAGGATGTAGATGTGGAGCAGGCCCTGCTGCACCCAGCGCAGCTGCGAGAACCTGCGCGCCAGGCGGTCGAGCAGCGGCTCGTACGCGGCGCGCGTGAACGGATCGCGGCGATCGACGGCGAGCCGCGCCGGCGACGGGAACAGCTCCGCCGGCGGCGCGGCCTCGACCTTCGCGCGCAGCGCGCGGGGCAGGAGGCGATGCAGCCCCTCGGCGAACGACGCGGCGGTGTACTGCATGCGCGGGGACGGCGCGGTGTACCCGCAGCCCCACGTCTCGGCGGCGCGGCGGCGCCGCACGACGCGCCGGATCGCGAGGAACGCGAGGATCCCGCCGAGCCACACGGCGCCGCTCAGGATCAGCGCGGGGGCGAGCGCCTCGTCGACGGCGGCGACGTCGAGGTCCGCGCCGAGCTGCGCGGCGACGGGCGCGATCGCGCGGACGGCGAGCGGCGCGGCGAACGGCATCGCGATCGCGAGGGCGGCGAGCACCACGGCCGGCCCGACGAGCCCGCGGCCGGGCTCGTGCGCGTCCGCGGCGGCGCGGCTGCGCGGGTGGCCGAGGAGCGCGATGCCGATGACGCGCACGAAGCACAGCGCGGCCATCGCGCCGGCGGTGGCGAGCGCCGCGACGACGAACAGCAGCGGCTGCGTGTTGCCGTGGAGGAGCCCGACGTAGATCAGCCACTCGCTCGCGAACGCACCGAGCGGCGGCAGCGCGGCGATCGCGACGCCGCCGAGGACGAGCATCCGCGCGAGGCGCGGCATCCGCGCGCCGAGGCCGCCCATCTGCTCGAGGTCGCGCGTCCCGGCGCCGTGCACGAGGCCGCCGGCGGCGAGGAACAAGAGGCACTTCACGACGGCGTGGTTCCACACGTGGAGCAGGCCGCCGGCGAGGCCGAGCGCGGCGATCGCCGGGCGGCCGTGGGCGGCTCCCCACATGCCGAGGCCGAGGCCGATCAGCACGATCCCGGCGTTCTCGACGGTCGAGTACGCGAGCGCGCGCTTGATGTCGCGCTGGTAGAACGCGAGCGCGATCCCGACGAGCGCGCCGGCGCTGCCGAGGGCGAGCAGCACGGGTCCCCACGGGAACGCGGGGACGAACGAGATCGTGCGCAGGAGGCCGTAGATGCCGAGCTTGATCAGCACGGCCGACATCAGCGCCGAGACGTGCGACGGCGCCGCCGCGTGCGCCTCGGGGAGCCAGACGTGGAGCGGGACGACGCCCGCCTTGACGCCGAAGCCGATCACCGCGAGCGTCGCCGCGACGGGCGTGCCGTGGCGCGCGAAGTCGGCGAACGACAGCGTGCTGTCGCCGAGGAGGAGGAAGGCCGACAGGATGCAGGCGACGCCGAGGTGCGAGGCGACGAGGTACACCCACCCGGCGCGCCGCACCTCGGGCTGTGCGTGATCGAACGTGACGAGGCCGTAGCTCGCGAGCGTCATCAGCTCCCACGCGACGAGGAACACGATGCCGTCGCGCGCGAGCAGCACGAGCAGCATCGCGCCGGCGAGCACGTTGAACAGCGCCGCCGGCACGCAGCGACTCCGGAGGTACGCCGCGCCGTAGGCGGCGCAGGTCGCGCCGAGGGCGAGCAGCGGGATCGCGAAGAAGGCGGAGAGCGGATCGAGGCCGAGGCGGATCTCGCCGAGGGGCTGTCCCCACGGCACGACGACGTCGGCGAAGTGTGCGCCCGCGAGCACGGCGAACGCCGCCGGCAGCGCGAGCAGCGCGGCGAGGAGCGCGCCGAGCGTGGCGTACAGGTGGGTGCGCAGGATCAGCGCCGCGATCGCGGACGCGAACAGGACACCGAGGGCGGCGAGGCACCAGATCACGCGCGCACCTCGGCGGCGACGCGGCGGCACTCGGCGACGACCTGCGCGAACGCGGCGGCGGCGATCGCGGCGCGCACACCCGCATCGCGGATCGCCGACGACAGGTGCCCGAGGAGGCGGAGGTGCTCGCGGATCGTCGGGGCGACGATGACGAAGATCGCGCGCACGGGCTCGCGATCCAGCGCGATCGCGCCGCGGTTGCACCACGCGAGCGGCACCGCGGCGGTGGTGGGCGCGATCAGCGTGCTGTGCGCGCGCGGGATCGCGATGCCGTCGTGGTTGGTCACGAACATCTCGGCGCGGCGCGCGCGGAACACGGCGCGCGCGAGCTCGCGATCCGCGGCCGGAAGGCCGAGCCGCGAGGGCAGCTGGTCGAGCTGGTCGATCGCGTACCCGCCGCCGCGCTCGAGCGCGTCCGCGAGCGGCGCGGGGCCGTCCTCGTCGAGATCCGCCGCGACCGGCAGCTCGTTCTCGAGCGCCCACGCGAGCAGCTCCACGCGGTGGAACACGGGGACGTGGTGGACCATCGCGTGCGGGATGTCCCCCTCGTCGACCCAGCGGTAGAGCTGCGTCTCGGAGATCCGCAGGAGGGCGGCGGCGGCGCGCGCGTCGAGCCGCATCACCAGCACCCCATCTGGTCGTACGCGCGCGTCTTCACCCACAGCTCGACGACGTCGGTCCCGATGCGGTCCGAGCGCGCGAGCTCGAACCCGAACGGCGGAGGTGCGCCGAGCCCGTGGTAGGTCACGACGCGGGTCCCGATGCGCGCACCCGCGAGGCGCGACCGCACGCGCGTGATGTACGCGACGAAGTTGCGGGGATGCAGCGCGATCGTCCGGTCGAGCACGAAGACCTCGTCGAACAGCTGCTCGCCGAACGGGTTGAAGAAGTAGAAGGCGTCGTAGCCGGACCAGTCGAGGTCGAGCGCATCCGCGTGGATGAACTCGACGTTGGCGAGCGCGAGGTCGCCCGCGAGGTGATTCGCGACGCGCACGAGGTGGCCGCGACACTCCACGCCGATGAAGCGACTCCCCGGGACCTCGGCGGCGGCGGCGAGACAGAACTTGCCGACTCCCGAGCCGACGTCGAGGACGCGTGCACCCGGCGCGGGCGCGAGCAAGCGCGCGGCGTGGCGAGCCACCGCGAGCGGAGTGAAGTGAACGGAAGCCATGACCTGGATGCCACCGGGCAGGTGCCGATCGAAGGAGTCGTCGTCGCGCAACATGCGCGCCCCGGCGATGTGCACGCGGCAGACCAGGCAGCGGTTCCGCGCGCTTGCGCTGCCGGCGGCGCGCCGGCCGGGTGCGGGATCACGAAAGGCGACAGGATGTCGTGCTGAATCGCGATCGCGCGCGTGTTCGCGCCGTCCTGACGTGGTTTCGCGACGGATCGATCGCGCGCATGTTCGCGCCGTCCTGCCGTGATCTCGCGATGGATCGATCCGTCGCGTGACCTCGCCGAGGACTCCGCGCGTGACGATCGACACGCCGTCGGACGTCGCGAGAGGGCGTTCTTCGGCGCCTCGTCATCTCCCGATCCGGCGCAATGCCGGCGCGTAACACACAGAGCTTCATCGTGTTACCGGCCAGCATCGGAGTAGCTACTACCGTGCAGGCAGAATGCCGGAGAGCATGGCATTGACCAGGAACTGAAAATCGTTTTCATTGTCGGCGTGACGAAGCTCCTCCCGCTCGCGTGGCTCGCTGCGGCGCTCGCGGCGTGCGCGGAGACCGAGGAGGATCCACCGTCGACGATCGTGAACGCGGTCGATGTCCCGATCGATGGCCTCTCGCGCGCGGACATCGAGAGGTTCAACCGGGGCGATGCGAAGTTCGGGTTGCCGTTCCGCGCGGTCGACGGGCTCGGGCCGCTGTACATCCGCAGCTCGTGCAGCGCGTGTCACGCGGAGGCGGGGCGCGGTCCGGGGCTCGTGCAGAAGATGGTCGCGGTCGAGGACGACGGCGTCACGCCGAAGACGGATCAGTCGGAGCTCGCGTTCGGCTCGACGATCCGGCAGGGGCTCGCCGCGGGTGCGACGACACCGCTCGCGCCGCCCGACGGGGTGCAGGTGCGCGTCACGATCCGCCTCGGTCCGCCGGTGATCGGGCGCGGGTACCTCGAGGCGATCGCCGACGAGGAGATCGAGCGCGTCGAGGCGGAGCAGGCCCGGCGCGGCGATGCGATCCACGGGCGCATCCACCGCGTCACGTTCGCGTCGGTCCCGAACCCCGACAAGAGCTTCTCCGACTTCGCGCAGGGGCAGACCGGGATCATCGGTCGCTTCGGCATGAAGGCGCGCGTCGCCACGCTCGACGACTTCACGGCCGACGCGTTCCAGGGCGACATGGGCCTGACGACGCCGATGCGGCCGACGGAGCTCCGCAACCCCGACGGCCTCACCGACGACCAGCGCGAGGGCATCGACCTCACGATGGAGCACGTCGACATCGTCGCGTTCTACCTGCGGCACATCGCGATCCCCAGGCGCGTCGGGCTCACCGGCAAGGGGCGCGCGCTGTTCGAGCGTGCGCGGTGCGCCGTCTGCCACGTCCCGGCGCTGCACACGCGTGCGGATTACCCGATCACACAGATTGCCAATGTCGATGCGGAGGTCTATACGGACTTGCTACTCCACGACATGGGCGAGTCGCTCGCCGACGGCGTGAGCGACGGCGATGCCGGCGGTCGCGAGTGGAAGACGGCGCCGCTGATCGGTCTGCGTTTCTACACGTCGTTCCTGCACGATGGCCGCGCGAAGTCCGTCGCGGAGGCGATCCTCGCCCACGACGGGCAGGGGCGCACCGCCGCGGACGCGTTCCGCGCGCTCTCACCCGACGACCGCGCCGCACTGGTCGCGTTCGTCGAAGCACTCTAGGAGGTCCCGTGAAGTGCACCGCTCTGTTCGCCGCTACCACCCTGTTCGCCTGTGGTGGCAAGTCTGACTCCGAGTTCCGGGCCGAGGTCACGGCCGCGATGCACGTGTCGATCGCGACCGAGCTCGCCACGCTCGCCGCTGCGGCGCGCGAGCTGCAGGCCGCGGCGCCGACCCACGCGTGGGATGCGGCGGCCGATGCGGCCGCGATCGCGGCGATGAAGACGGCGTGGCGCAAGACGCGCGTCGCGTACGAGCACGTCGAGGGTGCGATCGCGCCGATCTTCCCGAACTTCGATGCGTCGATGGACGCGCGCTACGACGACTACCTCGCCGAGATCGGGCCCGCCGGCGACGCGAACCTGTTCGACGGCGAGGGCGCGACGGGGATGCACTCGATCGAGCGAATCGTGTTCTCCGCCGAGATCCGCGGCGAGGTGATCGACTTCGAGTCCGCGCTGCCCGGCTACAAGGCCGCCGCGTACCCCTCGACCGAGGCCGAGGCGATGGCGTTCAAGACGCAGCTCGTGCAGCGGCTCGTCGCGGACGCCGATGCGCTCGCCGCGCAGTGGCAGCCCGCCGCGATCGACATCGGCGCCGCCTACCAGGGCCTCGTCGGCCTGATGAACGAGCAGGCCGAGAAGGTCAACAAGGCGGCGACCGGCGAGGAGGAGTCGCGCTACGCCGACGTGACGCTGTTCGACCTGCGCAACAACCTCGACGGCACGCGCGCCGTGTACGAGCTGTTCCGCGACTGGGTCGCGGAGCGCGACGGCGGCGAGGCCGACGGCCAGATCATCGCGCGCCTGGACGCGCTCGCGCAGCTCTACCGCGGGCACGCCGGCGATGCGCTGCCGCCGGTGCCGGCGACGTGGAGCTCCGACGACCCGACGGCCGCCGACCTCGCGACGCCGTTCGGCGTGATGTGGCAGCGCGTGCACGAGGAGGTCGATCCGAACGTCGACGGCTCGGTGGTGTTCGAGATGAACGAGATCGCCGCCCTGCTCGGGTTCCCGGAGTTCGTCGAGGGATGAGCCGCGCAGCTGCGGTCGCGCTGATCCTCGCGGCGTGTGCGGGCCCCGACGAGCCCGGACCGACGGGCGACACGTTCATCGCGTTCACGCCCGCGTTCCGCGGGTTCCGCGGCTGGACCTCGTTTCACAGCGACGGGCCCGCCGACGACGGGACGGTCTCGCCCGACGCGCTCGGTGCGCGCACGCTGTACATCGATCCGGTGCCGCAGAGCGGCGCGGCCGCGTTCCCCGTCGGGACGATCGTCATCGAGGCGCGCGAGACGGGCACGCAGAACATCTTCGCGCGCGTCAAGCGCGGCGGGACCTACAACACCGGCGGGGCGCGCGACTGGGAGTGGTTCGAGCTGATCGAGCAGCCCGACCTGGCGATCGTCTGGCGCGGCATCGGGCCGCCGAACGGCGAGAGCTACGGCGGCGATCCGAACGCGTGCAACGCGTGCCACGCCGATCGCTGCGCGGGCAACGACTTCACGTGCTCCCCGACGCTCTCGCTCGCGAGCTTCTGATGCGCCGCCTCGTCGTCATCGCCGCCATCCTCGTCTCGCCCATGGTCGCCCGCGCGAACCCGCGGACGCTGCCGTTCACGTACACGACGGACACGCTCGCGAGCGGGTCCGCCGAGCTCGAGCAGTTCGTCGACCTCGTGCCGCTGCGCGCGATCTCGGCGAGCTCGACGCGCGAGGAGACGTACCTCGCGTTCGCGCTGCAGACCGAGCTCGAGATCGGCCTCACCGATCGCCTCGAGCTCGGGCTCTACATCACGGTCGTCCCCGATCCCGGCGTCGCGCTCGCCGGCGCGGCCCGCTTCCCCGGCGCCGGCAACGGCCTCAAGCAGCGCCTGCGCTACCGGCTCCACGACAAGCCCGACACCCTCCCGATCGTGGGCAATGCGGCGGGCTACCTCGAGCTCAGCGAGAACCTGTTCGAGATCGAGGCCGAGGGCAAGCTCATCCTCGAGCGCCGCATGGATCCGGTGCGCGTCGCCGCGAACCTCACGGCCGAGTACGAGTGGTACTTCTCCGGCGAGCGCGAGGTCGTGCTCGCCCCGTCGGTGGGCGTCAGCTACGAGATCAAGCCGTCGCTCCACCTCGGCCTCGAGGGCTGGATGCGCGGCGAGTTCCAGCGACCGGCCCCCGCCTCGCCGACGTTCGGGCTGCGCCCCCAGGTCTACGTGGGCCCGACGATGATGCTCGCGGTCGGCCGCGTGTGGTGGACGCTCGGGCTGTACGGGCGCGTGACCGAGATGAGCCACCACATGGCGCCGGGCGATCCGTACGGGCGCGTGTGGTTGCGCTCGATGATCGGCTACGACCTGTCGCGCTGAGGATCGCGCCTTTGGCGCGGTGCCCCTCCACCTGCGGCTGATCGCGCTTTCCGCCGCGGGTGGCGGAGGATCAGTCATCGTCCGATGGCGGCTCCACGCGGCGCCGCGCAGCATGCGCATCGAGAGAGGGATTCCAGATGCGTATTGCAGTGCCGAAGGAGATCATGGCCGGCGAACGTCGCGTCGCCGCCACGCCCGACACCGTCAAGAAGTACCGGAAGCTCGGGCACGAGGTGTACGTCGAAGCAGGCGCCGGCGCCGGCATCTTCGTGACGGACGACGCGTACCGCGAGGCCGGCGCGCTGGTCACGCGCAACGTCGAGGAGATGCTGGCGGCGGCGGACCTGATCCTGAAGGTCAAGCAACCGATGCTGAACGCCACCGCCGGCAAGCACGAGGTCGACATGATGTCGACCGGCGCCATGCTCGTGACGTTCCTGCACCCGGCCTCGCCCGAGAGCCACGACATGGTGCGCAAGCTGCGCGACCGCGGGATCACGTCGTTCACGATGGACGGCATCCCGCGCATCACGCGCGCGCAGGCGATGGACGCGCTGACGTCGATGAGCACGTGCACGGGGTACCGCGCGGTGCTGGATGCCGCGCGCCACCTGCCGCGCTTCATGCCGATGATCGGCACGGCGATCGGGACGACGAAGCCGGCCGAGGTCCTCGTCATCGGCGCGGGCGTCGTCGGGCTCCAGGCGCTCGCCACGGCCAAGCGCCTCGGCGCCGTGATCCACGCGTGGGACATCCGCGCGGCCGCGCGCAAGGACGCGGCGAGCCTGGGCGCGAAGGACGCGGGCTTCGCGATCCCCGAGACGCTGGCGGTCGGGAAGGGCGGCTACGCGCTCGAGCTGCCACCGTCGTGGCTCGCGCGGGAGCGCGAGGCGCTGGCACCGCTGATCTCCAGGGTCGACGTCGTTATCTGCAGTGCCCTCGTGCCCGGTGCGGTGGCGCCGATGCTGGTCACCCACGACATGGTGCGCTCGATGCGGCCCGGGTCGGTGATCGTGGACGTGTCGATCGACCAGGGCGGCAACTGCGAGGTCACGCAGGCCGGCGCGTACATCGTCCTCTACAACGTGACCGTCAGTGGCATCCAGAACATCCCCGGTCGCATGCCCGAACACGCGACGTGGCTGTACGCCGAGAACCTGTATCGGTATGTCGAGAACCTGCTCAAGCACGGCGGTGTCGTCGATCTCTCCGACGAGGTGGTCGCGAACACGCTCGTGACGCGGGACCGCAAGATCCACTACAAGCCCGCCCTGGACGCGATGCGCGAGGCCGGGTGATGTCGAGTCTCCTCATCATGCTCCTGGTGTTCGGAGCGTCGTTCGCCGTCGGATATCTCCTGATCTCGCGCGTCCCGCCGCTGCTCCATACGCCGCTCATGTCGATGACGAATGCGCTGTCCGCGGTGACGATCCTCGGCGCGCTGCTCGTGTTCGCCGAGGAGGTGCAGCCGTCGGTGAAGGTCATCGGCGCGCTCGCGCTGGCCGCGGCGTCGTTCAACCTCGTCGGCGGCTACGCGATCACGGACCGGATGCTGCGGATGTTCCGGCGCGGGTCGCGCGAGATGCCGTCGTGAATGCGACCGAGCTCTGCGCGGACCTCGCCGTGGCGGCGCTCCTCGTCGCCGGGATCAGCCGGTTCCGCACGCCGCGCGGCGCGCGCTTCGGCAACCACGCGGCCGGG
Source organism: Deltaproteobacteria bacterium (assembly GCA_019637375.1). Taxonomy (GTDB): domain Bacteria; phylum Myxococcota_A; class Polyangia; order Haliangiales; family Haliangiaceae; genus JABFXX01. Next base: position 27,742 of record JAHBVW010000005.1, read on the forward strand.
CTCGCGCTGCTCGCATCGATCGTGCTCGTCCTCGCCCGCACCGGCGTCACCGCGCCGGCGGTCGTCGCGGTCGCGCTGGCCACCGGGGCGCTCGCCGGCCTCGCGATGGCGGTGCGCGCGAGCATGACGAACATCCCGGCCGTCATCGCGTTCCAGCACGGCATGGGCGGCGTCGCCGCCGTCCTCGTCTCCGCGATCGAGCTCACGCGGGGCGGCGTCCCCGCGACCGCGACGATGGTGAGCGGCCTGTTCGGCCTCGTCCTCGGCGCCGCCACGTTCAGCGCGAGCCTCCTCGCCGCCGCGAAGCTCGGCAACTACATCGATCAGCGCCCGACGGCGAGTCGCTGGCACAACGCGACGCTCATCACCCTGCTGCTCCTCGTCGTCCTGCTCGCCGATCGCTATCGCTTCGGCGCCGACCCCATCCTCCCCGTGGTCGGGATCGTGGCGATCGCCGCGGCGTTCGGCGCGCTGTTCGCGAGCCGCATCGGCGGGGCCGACATGCCGGTGCTCATCTCGCTCCTGAACGCGACGGCGGGTCTCGCCGGCGCCTTCTGCGGCGTCACGATCGAGAGCCGCCTGCTGATCGTGGCCGGCGCGACCGTCGCGTCGTCGGGCGCGATCCTCACGATCATGATGTGCCGCGCGATGAACCGCAGCCTCGCGAACATCCTCCTCGGGGCGCAGGTCGTGCGCACCGATCCGGAGCAGGTCGCCGAGGCGCCGGTCGCGAGCGCCGAGCCCGACCCGACGACGCTCGAGGATCGGCTGGACGCCGTCGCGCGGGTGGCGCTCGACGCGCGCCGCTTCCTCGTGGTGCCCGGCTACGGGATGGCGCTCGCGCAGGCGCAGGGCGAGGTCGTGCGCCTCGCGAGGTTCCTCGAGACGCTCGGCAAGGAGGTTCGCTTCGCGATCCACCCGGTGGCGGGGCGGATGCCCGGCCACATGAACGTGCTCCTCGCCGAGGCGGAGGTCGACTACGAGAAACTCATCGAGCTCGACGACGCCAACCGCGAGCTTCCGGAGACGGACCTCGTGCTGGTGGTCGGCGCGTGCGACGTCGTGAACCCGGCCGCGCTCGAGGTCGAGGGCACGCCGCTGTCGGGGATGCCGATCCTCATGGCGCACCAGGCGCGCGCCGTCGCCGTGTGCAACCTCGACGAGAACCCGGGGTACTCGGGCGTCGCCAACCCGCTCTACCGGTCCGAGCGAACGTACCTGCTCCTCGGCGACGCGCTCGAGACGGTGACCGCGCTCCACGCCCGCATCACCCGCGGATCGGTGAGCGTGTGAGCCCCACCCCGAGCGGTGATGCTAACGTTGGTCCGGCTCAGCTCATGGCGCACCGACGGAGACAACAGCATGCTCGCCGGAGCAAGCAGGTGATCGACCTCGCCGAGCGCGCGAAGGAGCTCGGCTGCCTGATCTCCGTCTCGCGCGTGCTCGCCGACCGCAACGCCCCGCTCCCCGAGATCCTCGAGCGCGTCGTGCACGAGATCCCGCAGGGCTGGCGCTATCCGGACCTCGCGTTCGTGCGCCTGCGGTGGAAGGACCGGCAGTGGGCCGCGCGCGACTTCCGCGCGACGCCGTGGACGATGGTGCAGGCGATCGGCGGCGGACCGGAGCCGATCGGGTCGATCGAGCTCGCCTACCGCGAGTGCCCCCACCCGGAGGCCGAGCCGCCGTTCCTCGCCGAGGAGACGCGGCTCCTGCGGGCGATCGCCGAGCGCGTGACGGACGTGATCGAGCTGAAGGAGGCCGAGTCCGCCGTCGGCGCGCACCGCGATCAGCTGCGCTCGCTGGCCTCGCAGCTCGCGACGACCGAGGAGCGGCAGCGCCGCGAGATCGCGACCCACCTCCACGATCGGATCGGGCAGGACCTCGCGCTGATCAAGATGCGCCTCGAGAACCTGCGCGGGCGCGCGTGCGACGACGCGCACAACCGCGTCATCGATCAGGTGTGCGAGCTGTCGGCGGACGTACTCCGCAAGACACGAGTCCTGATCTTCGAGATCAGCAATCCGATCTTGCACGAGCTCGGCCTCGTGCCCGCGATCGAGTGGCTCGCCGACACGATGCGCTCGCAGCACGGCCTCGCCGTCGACGTGCTGGCCGAGGCCATCCCGCAGCTCGAGGAGGACCTCACGGCGCTCGTGTTCCGCTCCGCGAACGAGCTGCTCAACAACGTGGTGCGGCACGCGCGGGCGCGGTCGGCGGTCGTGCGCGTCCGGGTGACGGGGGAGTGGTTGCGCGTCGAGATCGAGGACGACGGGCGCGGATTCGCGACGGAGGACGCGGTGCAGCCGGGCGCGTCCCCGGCGTTCGGGCTGTTCAGCATCCGCGAACGCCTCGCCCACAGCGGCGGCCGGCTCGAGCTGGCGTCGGTGCGCGACCGGGGCACGCGCGCGAGCATCGTGGCGCCGCTCGCGAGGAGGCCCTCGTGACGATCCGGATCCTGATCGCCGACAACCACACGCTGTTCTCCGAGGGGCTGCGCAGCCTCGCCAGCCAGCAGGCCGACTTCGAGGTCGTGGGCGAGGCGCGCAACGGGCGCGACGCCCTCGTGCAGACGCGCGAGCTCTGCCCCGACGTCGTCCTCATGGACGTGGTGATGCCCGAGCTCAACGGCCTCGAGGCCACGCGCCAGATCCGGCAGGAGAGCCCGGGCACCCGCGTGCTCGCGCTGTCGATGCACATCGACAAGCGCTACGTGCTGGGGATGCTCGAGGCCGGCGCGACGGGCTACCTCGCGAAGGAGGCCCCGTTCGAGGAGGTCGCCCGTGCGCTCCGGGTCGTGGCGTCGGGGCAGGTGTACCTCGCACCCTCGATCGCCGGCGTCGTCGTCGAGGGTGTCACGCGCCGCCCGCCGGTCGCCGCGAGCACCGGCCCCGAGCTTTCGCAGCGCGAGCGCGAGGTCCTGCAGCTCCTCGCCGAGGGAAAGTCGGCCCGGGCGATCTCGCGCCAGCTCCACATCAGCATCAAGACCGTCGAGACCCACCGCCGGAACATGCTGAAGAAGCTCGGCCTGGACAACGTCGCCGAGCTCGTCCGCTATGCGCTGAAGGAGGGCATCACGTCCCTCGACGAGATCGGCACGCGGAGATAGGGACTTCGACGAGTGGAGTCGCACTGGCACCTTCGACCGCACAGCGCTACGCTGGGCACCATGCGTCGCATGCTGTTCCTGACCGAGGTCGCGCCCGTGCGCATCCTCGCGCCGGTCGACGGCAGCGCGCTCCGTACGTAGGGCGCGCGCCGCGCCCGGCCATCGCGAGGCCGGGTGACCTGGTGCCGCTCGGCCTCCTTTCCACGTCTCGCTCTGGAATCGAGGTCTTCCATGTTCGTCTCTGTGTCCACGAAGCCGACTCGCGATCTGCTGCCGACCGGAATCCTGTTCCAGTCCGCGTGGTGGAGTGCGGTCAAGCGGCGACTCGGCCTCTTGCCGCTCGCGGCCGACTACCGCTCTCGCGGCGCGAATGGCGATCTCCTCGCGATCACGCGCCCGATCGCGGACGGCATCGCGATGGCGCACGTGCCGTACGGCCCCGAGTGGGGCCCCGACGCCGAGCATCGCGGGCCGTTCCTCGAGGCCCTGTCCGAGTCGCTGCGCCCGTACCTCCCGCCGTCGGTGGCGTTCCTCCGCTTCGACCTGCCGTGGGAGTCGGCGTACGCCGGCGATCCGCGGTGGCAGGCGCCCGACGGCCTCCACCACCCCGAGCCGTGGGTCGCGGAGATGCGCATGAACTGGGGCACCCGGTCGCGCGCGCTGCGCAAGGCGCCGAGCGACGCGCTCGCGGCGGACACGATCATCCTCGACCTCACCGGCGACGACGACCGGCTCCTCGCCGCGATGAAGCCGAAGACGCGCTACAACATCCGGCTCGCGGCGCGGCACGACATCCACGTCGAGATCGCCGGCGCCGACCGCCTGCCCGAGTTCTACGCGCTCTACCGCGCCACCGCCCGGCGCAACGGCTTTGTCGCCCACGGCCTGCCGCACTTCGCGGCCATGTTCTCCACGCCGCGCACGACGCTCGACGAGCTGGCGCTCGTGCTCCTCCTCGCGTCCTACCGCCGCGAGGTCATCGCCGCCGCGATCCTGTCGCTGTGCCGCGACCGCGCGACGTACCTGTTCGGCGCCTCCTCCGACCACCACCGCGAGCGCATGGCGCCGTACGGCATCCAGTGGGGCGCCATCCAGCTCGCCCGCGCGCGCGGCTGCGCCACCTACGACCTCTACGGCATCGCCCCGACGCATCACGTGCATCCGCTCGCCGGCGTGCGCCGCTTCAAGGCCGGCTTCGGCGGCCGCCTCACCCACCGCGCCGGCAGCTGGGACTTCCCGCTCGACCCCGTCGTCTACGAGCGGTTCCGCGCGCACGAGCTCGTGCTGTGAGCGGTCACGCGCCGCCGCGCAGCTTGTACCGCCGCAGCAGGCGCTCGAGCGACTTGCGATGCACCTGCGCGATGCGCGCGGCCTCGTCGAGCTGGTGGTTCGTCGTGCGCAACAGGTCGGCGAGGTAGGTGCGCTCGAGCTCGGCGCGGACGGCACGCAGCGAGTGCCGCTTGTGGGCGGCGAGGTCGAGGGAGCGCTGCATCTCGCCCGCCGCGCGCTCCGGCTCCGGCGCGCGCAGCAGCTCCGGCTCGGCGAGGACGACGGCGCGCTCGACGAGGTTGCGCAGCTCGCGCACGTTGCCCGGCCAGTCGCGCGCGGTGAGCTCGCCGAAGAGCGCCTCGAGCGTGTCGTCGGGGATCGCGGACGGCGACGCCTCGCGCGCGAAGTGCGCCGCGAGCAGCGGGATGTCCTCGCGACGCTCGCGCAGCGGCGGCACGCGCAGGCGGACCACCGCGAGGCGGTAGTACAGGTCCGCGCGAAAGCGGTTGTCCGCGATCATGCGCGGCAGGTCGCAGTGCGTCGCCGCGACGAGGCGCACGTCGACGGCGATGGTGCGATCGCCGCCGACGCGCCGCAGCTCGCCGCTCTCGAGGCAGCGCAGCAGCTTGGGCTGGAGCTCCGGTGCGAGCTCGCCGAGCTCGTCGAGAAACAGCGTGCCTCCGTGCGCGCGCTCGAGGAGCCCGACGCGCGCCGTCACCGCGCCGGTGAACGCGCCCTTCTCGTGGCCGAACAGCTCGCTCTCGAACAGCTGCGGCGGTACGGCCGCGCAATCGAAGACGACCAGCGGCCCGGCGCGGCGCTGCGAGCGCGCGTGGATCGCGTGCGCGACCAGATCCTTGCCGGTGCCGGTCTCGCCCTCGACGAGCACCGGCGCGTCGCTGCGCGCGGCGAGCTCGCACGTCGCGAACACCTCGCGCATCGCGACCGAGCGCCCGACGAGCCCCTCGAACGCGTCCGCATCGGCGAGCGGGATCTCGAACGCCCCGTCGCCGAGCCGGAAGCGGAGCTGCGTCGCGCCGAGCTCGAACGTCGTGCCGTCGGCGAGCTCGGCCGCGCGGATGCGCGCGCCGCCGATGCGCGTGCCGTTGCGCGAGCCGAGGTCGCGCAGCACGTAGGCGTCGTCCTCCACGTCGACGCGCGCGTGCAGGCGCGAGACGTGCGGCGCCGCGATGACGACATCGGCCGAGCTGTGCGAGCCGAGGAGGACGCTGCGCCTGTCGCAGCGGTGGACCTGCCCGGTGCCGGCGACCTCGAACGCGAAGCCGCCGATCTGGAGCGCGACGGCGCGTCCGCCCATCTGTAGGATGGTCGTTGCTCGATGATCTCTCATCTGCCTCGATGGTACCTGCGGCGGTGAGCGACCAGACGGTCTCCCTCCAGCTCGCGAGCATCCCGCGCCAGCGCGTCGGGGACCACGAGATCCATCAGCTGATCGCGCGCGGCGGGATGGCCGCCGTGTTCGAGGCGACGCACCTGCCGACGGGGCGCGCCGTGGCGCTGAAGATGCTGCGCGCCGACGTGCCGGAGGCGGCCGAGGCCGTCGAGCGGTTCCGGCGCGAGGCGCGGCTCGCGCGGCTGCTCGCGCACCCGCACATCGTCGAGGTGCTCGGCGTCGTCGAGGAGGGTGAGGTGTCGCACCTGGTGATGGAGCTCGTGCGCGGCAGCTCGCTCGCGGCGCTCGCCGATCGCGGCGCGGTGCACGTGCGGCGCGCGCTCGTGATCGTGCGGCAGGTCCTCGAGGGGCTCGGCCACGCGCATGCGGCCGGTGTCATCCATCGCGACGTGAAGCCGGCGAACGTCATGGTCGCGCGCGTGGGCGAGCCGGGGCGCGAGCGCGATCACGCGAAGCTGCTCGACTTCGGCGTCGCGAAGCTCGTCGGCGAAGCGGCGGAGGTCGCGGGCGCCGACCGGCTCACGCGCACCGGCCTGGTGTTCGGCACGCCGGCGTACCTCTCGCCGGAGCAGGGCCACGCGCGCCCGCTCGACGGGCGCACGGACCTGTACGCGCTCGGCGTCGTCGCGTTCGAGCTGCTCACCGGGCGCGTCCCGTTCCGCAGCCCGGATCCGGCGACCGTCGTGCGCATGCACGCCGCGGCGCCGATCCCGACGCTGGCGAGTGCCGCGCCCGGCCGGCCGTGGTGCACGCCGGAGGTCGAGGCGCTCGTGCGCGGTGCGCTCGCGAAGCGGCCCGAGGATCGCTTCGCGGATGCGGCGGCGATGATCGCGGCGGTCGAGCGCGCGCTCCTGTCGATCGATCACCTGCCCGCGGGCGTGTGATCAGTGGTGGTGGTGCTTGTGGTGGTGGTGATGCTTCTTGTGCTTGTGGTGCTTGTGGTGATGGTGATCGTCCTCGACGACGATCCACGGCACCACCTGCACGCGCGGCGCCGGCACCGCGACGACGACCTCGATGACGGGCTGGTGGAACGCGGGCGGCGGCGCGACCGCGATGACCGGCCGCACGTGGAGGAGCGGCGCGTAGACGACGTTGATCTTCGTCCGCTTCGGCGCCTCGGCGTGGTAGCGCTTCGGCCACGTCCCGACGTACCAGTACGCGTCGCCGTGGCGCACGAACGTCTTCGCCGGCGGCGCGATGTGGTGATAGTGCGGCCCGTCGAGGTAGCAGTACGACTCGTGGACGGTGTCGCCGACGACGAGCGGGTGGTGCCCGTGGTACGCGAACTTCGGCCCCTGGTAACCGAACGGTGCGGGGTCACCGACGAAGCGGAAGCGGCCGTCGACCTGCACGTACAGGAGGTCGGCGTGCTCGGGAGCCTGTACGTGGACGTGCGCGCCCTCGATCTCGCAGAACACGTTGTCGGGGAGCGGGTGGATGCCCACATACGCGATCTGCTTCGGCGCGGGTGCCGCGAGCGCTGGCACGCCCAGGAGCGCGAGGGCGAAGGTCGCGAGGAGGATCCGATGCATGGTCGGCGATGCAGCAACTCGCGGGCCGCCGCCGAAGTGCCGGTGATCCGGTCGCGGCGACGCCGAGACCTACATCTCCGTGTTCGGGCCTTGCACAGCGCGGAGCCGATCGGCTCCGCGCCGGGCGGCGGCGGCGGCGGTGCTCGCGAACTTGTGCGGTTGCCGCGCGTGGTCCACCTCTTGCGACCTCCCGTTGCGATGCACCACGCCGCGTGGGTACTCTCGAAGCTGCGCACGAGCGGTCGATGATGGAGAACACGTTCCCGTCCTCCGTGCCCACGGCGGTGCACCTCGACGGAGCCGCGCCGCGGTGACGCCCCGCAACGAGGTGGTGCGTGAGAGCGCGAAGCCCGTCGAGCGCTTCGGGCGCTACCGCGTGACCGGGACGCTCGGGTCCGGCGCGATGGGCGAGGTGTTCGCGGCGGTCGACGACTCGCTCGGCCGCGAGGTCGCGGTGAAGACCCTGCGCGCCGGGAGCTCCGGCCTCGCCGCGCGCATGCTCGACGAGCGCTTCCGCCTCGAGGCGCGGGCGATCGCACGGCTCTCGCACCCGAGCGTCGTGCAGGTGTTCGACCTCGACCTGTCGGCGGATCCGCCGTACCTCGTCATGGAGCGCGTCACCGGCCCGTCGCTGCGCGAGCGCGTGCGCGCCGGTGCGTTATCCGAGCGCGAGCTCCGCGCGCTCGGCATCCAGATCGCGCGTGCGCTCGCCGCGGCCCACGCGGCGGGCGTCGTGCACCGCGACGTCAAGCCGGCCAACATCCTCGCCGCCGGCGACGGCGTGTGGAAGCTCGCCGATTTCGGCGTCGCGCACGTCCCGGACTCGTCGCTCACGTTCACCGGGCAGTTCGTGGGCTCGCCCGCGTACGCACCGCCGGAGGCGCTCCTGCGCGGGCAATGCGACGCGTGCGGCGACGTGTTCGGCCTCGCCGCGAGCCTGTACGAGGCCGCCGCGCAGCGCTGGCCGCGCGCCGATGCGACGACGGGCGGCCTGCTCGCGCCCGTGCCACCGCTCGCGACGCTCGCCCCGCACCTCGCCCCCGCGCTCGCCGCCGCGATCGACCGCGCGCTCTCGATCGAGCCCGCCGAGCGCCCGTCCGCCGCGGACCTCGCCGACGCGCTCGCGCTCGCGCCGACGCCGTCGGGCCAGATCTACGTGCCCACGCCGACGCCGGCGCCGGCGGTCCATTCCCCGAGCATGCTCGGCGCGGGCACCGACCCCGGCTACGCCGCGACGCACGCGGCACCCTCGACGCTCTCGTCGCCCTCAGCGGCCGGAGCACCCTCGCGCCGCCGCTGGGTCATCGCCGGCGCCGCGATCGCGCTCGTGATCCTCCTCGCCGCCGCGCTCTCGACCCGGTCGGGCGACGCACCCGCGACGAATGCCGTCACCCCCACCGCGCCCCGCGAACCGGATCCGCCCCCAGCAACCGCTCCCAGACCACCACCCCCTCCCGATCGCATCACCGTGACCCCGCCGCCGCTCCGCGATCGCCGCGCGGCGAAGGACTGGAACAAGGTCCGCGATCATCTCGAGCGGCGTCACTTCAGCGAGGCCCGCAAGAAGCTCGGCGACTTCGAGCGCAAGTGGGGCGAGTCTCCCGAGACCCAGCACCTGCGCGAGCAGCTCGACGCCCTCCCCGCCGACGGCCCTCCCCGCGGCCCTCCCCGGCACGAGCACGAACACAAGCACGAACACGACGAGGACTGACCGCCGGCTACGGCTTGCACTGATCCATCGGCGTCCACGGGATCTCGGTGGGCACGTTCCAGATGCGGTCGACGACGACGTGGTTCGCGTCGAGGAGGACCGCCAGGTAGCGCACGACGCCGCCGCGCTCGCCGAGGATCCAGCTCAGCACGCGCGCGTCGTGCAGGAGGCCGTCGCGGGTCGGCTCGCCGAGCTGCGCGCGCAGCTCGGCCTCCGTGGTCTTGCACAGCGTCACCGCCGGTGGGCCCTTCGGCGCCGCCGCGGGCCTGGCCGCCTCCCCGTGACATCCCGCGAGCGCAGCGAGGAGCAGGCCGTATCTCACCATGCGCCGACGCTAGCGCAGCCCGCGCGGCTCAGGCGGGGAGGATCACGCGGAACACGCTGCCGCGCGCGGGGGCGCTGTCGATCTCGATGCGGCCGCCGTGCGCCTCGACGAGCCGCTTGACGTTGACGAGGCCGAGGCCCGTGCCGGGGACGCCGTGGGTGGCCGCGGTGCGGCGGAACGGCTCGAAGATCCGGTCGAGGTCCTCGCGCGCGATGCCGGTGCCGCGGTCGGCAACCTCGACGACCGCGCCGCCTTCGCGCGCCCGGATCGCGATGCGGACGGCCTCGGTGGGCGGCGAGAACTTGAGGGCGTTGGAGACGAGGTTGGTGAGGACCTGGTTGATGCGGACGTCGTCGCACACGACGCGCACCGGCTCGCCGGGCACGTCGAGCTCGACGCGCCGACGCTCGCCCGCGAACAGCTCGACGACGCCGCGGCCGATCGCGCGCAGGTCGTGCGGCGCGAGGTGAAGCTCGAGCTTGCCGGCCTCGATCTTCGAGATGTCGAGGAAGTCGCCGGTCATCCGCTCGAGCCGCTCGATCTGGCGCGTGAGGACGCCGAGGACCTGGCGCGAGCGCGGCGGGTGCTCGTCCATCTCGAGGACGTCGACGGCGGTGCGCAGCGCCGACAGCGGCGTCCGCAGGTCGTGCGCGATGCCGCCGAGGAACGCGCTCTGCGCCTCGCGCTGCGTCGCGATCGACTCCGCCATCGCGTTGAACCGGCTGCTCATCTCGCGCAGCTCGAGCGGACCGTGGTCGAGCGCGCGCACGCCGCGATCGCCGCCGGCGAAGCGCCGCATCGTGTCGGCGAGCGCGAACAGCGGGCGGAGCAGGTGATGCCGGCTCCACAGGAGCAGGAACGTCGCGAGCCCGATGATCGCGATCGCGATGCCGACGCCGACGACGTTCGCGACGTTCGTGAGGACGGCCGCGCTCGCGTTGTCCCGCCGCGTCTGCTCGACGTTGATGTCCACGAGCGCGTCGAGCGCGGCGAACGCGCGCGACTCCGCCTGCTCGACCGCGGCGTGCGAGGTCGCCGGGTCCGACGTGACGGCCCGGTACTTCTCGAGGCTGGCGTGCGCGTCGCGCAGCGCGCGGGCCTCGGCCGCACTCGTGACGTGCACGCCCGCCGCCTCGAGCGAGGTGATGAGGTCGCCCTCGAGGTTGCGCTTGACGACGGGGTCGTCGGTGCGAGCCAGGAGGAGCAGGTGGATCTCGGCCTCCTCGAAGAAGCGCACGCTCTCGACGGACGCCGCGGATCGCTTCGCGGTGCGCTGCAGGAGGTTCGTGGCGGTGATCAGCGCGCCGGCCGCCAGGACCGCGAGGACCGCGACGATGACGGTCGCCGCGAACACGAGCCCGCGCAGGCTGCGGGGCGGTTCGACGTGGTCGTGAGCCATCTCTCGCGCGCAAGCTAGCGCGCTCGCCCGGCGGGCCTCCGACGGTGGACGAGCCGCCGCGGCGCCAAAGCTGCTACGCTTTTTCCCGTCGTGATGGACGTGGAGCGCCACGCGCGCCGGCTGCAGGCGCTGGCCGAGTCGGGCCAGCTGTTCGCCGAGGCGAGCACCGGGCTCGATCGCCTGCTCGGCGTCGTGGCCCGGCGGTTCTCGGAGCTCGTCGGCGAGGCGGTCAACATCCGGCTGATCGAGGGCGACGACCTCGTACCCGTCGCGACCTACCACCCCGATCCGGAGATCGACGCGTACCTGCGCGACTTCCACGACGCGACGCCGCTGCGCGTCGGCGAGGGGATCTCGGGGCAGGTGCTCGCGACCGGCGAGCCGTACTTCGAGCCCGCGCTCGACCTCGCGCGCCTGAAGCAGCGGATCGCGCCGCGGTTCGTGCCGATCTTCGAGCGGATCGGGATCACCGGGATGATCGTCGCGCGGCTGCGCGCCCGCGGCATCAACCTCGGCTACCTGTCGCTGTTCCGCACGAGCCCCGAGCGGCCGCCGTACACGCACGAGGACCTCAGCCTCGTGCAGGACCTCGCCGAGCGCGCCGCGCTCGCGATCGACAACAGCCGCATCCTCGACGGGCTCGAGCGCCGCGTCGCCGAGCGCACGCAGGCGCTCGAGACGGCGAACCGCGAGCTCGAGGCGTTCGCCTACTCGGTCTCGCATGACCTGCGCTCGCCGCTGCGCTCGATCGAGGGCTTCTCGAACCTGCTCGAGGAGGATCACGGTGCGCAGCTCGACCCCGACGCGCGCCGCATGCTCGCGGTCGTGCGCAAGAACGCGCAGCACATGAGCCAGCTCGTCGAGGGCCTGCTCCGCCTGTCGCGCCTCGGCCACCGCGCGATCCAGCCGGTCACCGAGGTCGACATGCGCGAGATCATCGAGGCCGAGGTCGCCGGCATCCGCATCGCGCGCCCGGCGGTGCCGATCGAGCTCCGCCTCGGCGAGGTCCCGCGGGCGCTCGGCAACGCCGACCTGTTGCGCCAGGTCTGGATCAACCTCCTCGACAACGCGGTCAAGTACTCGAGCAAGCGCGGCGTCGCGATCGTCGAGGTCGTCGGGCTGCGCGAGGGCGGCGAGCTGCACTACACCGTGACCGACCACGGCGCCGGCTTCGATCCCGGCGACGCGGACCGCCTGTTCGGCGTGTTCGAGCGCCTCCACCACCACGCCGAGTTCGAGGGCACCGGCGTCGGGCTCGCGCTCGTCCACCGCATCGTCACGCGGCACGGCGGCCACGTGTGGGCCGGCGGGCGCCCCGACGCCGGCGCGACCTTCGGCTTCGGGCTCCCCGAGCGCGGCCCGAACCAGCGCTGATGCCGTCGTGAAGTCGAGCGCGGGCGAGCTTGGCGCCGGCCGCGATTGCGCCGATGCTGCGCGCATGACGAACACCGGCCGCTTTGTCTGGTACGAGCTCCTGTCGACGGACCCGAAGGGGTCGATCGAGTTCTACACGCACGTCACCGGGTGGACGACGCAGCCGTTCGAGCACGGCGACTACACGATGTTCGTCGGCTCGCAGGGGCCCGTCGGCGGCGTGACGCAGCTGCCGGAGGAGGCGCGCGCGATGGGCGCTCCGACGCACTGGCAGGCGAACGTCGAGGTCGCGGACGTCGACCAGACCGTCGCGCTCGTGAAGGAGCTCGGCGGCAAGATCTACGTCGCCGAGGACGTGCCGGCGGTCGGTCGCTTCGCCGTGATCGCCGACGCGCAGGGCGCGGTGATCTCGGTGTTCACGCCGAGCCGGGACATGCCGTCGCACGACGTCTCGAAGTCGGGCGAGTTCTCGTGGCACGAGCTGTACACGACCGACCACGAGGCCGCGTTCGCCTTCTACCACCGCGTCGCCGGCTGGGAGCGCCTCGGCGAGTTCGACATGGGCCCGATGGGCAAGTACCTGCTGTGGGGCCGCAACGGCAAGCAGCTCGGCGGCATGATGACGATGCCGCCCGGCATGACGGCGCCCGGCGGGGGTCCGCTGCCGCCGTCGTGGATGTGCTACATCACGATGAGCGACTTCGACGCCGCGTTCGAGCGCGCGAAGTCCCGCGGCGCGACCGTGCTCAACGGCCCGATGGAGGTCCCCGGCGGCCAGCGCATCGTGCAGCTCCTCGATCCGCAGGGCGGCGCGTTCGCGCTCGTCACGCCGCCGGCCGCGCCGTGAGGTCGCTCGCCATCGCCGTATGGAGCCGCTGATCCGCACCGAGCTCGCGGGCGGCTTCGCGTTCTACACCGGGCGCCTGCCGCCCGAGCTGGTGCCGTCGCGCGCGCAGTTCGACGAGCTGTGGGCGCTTCACCCCGACGACTTCCACGAGATCAAGATGCACGGGCGCCTCGTGAAGACGCCGCGCTGGCAGCAGGCGTACGGCGAGGACTACGCGTACACCGGGCGCGTCAACCGCGCTCTCTCGATCCCGCCGCTGCTCGCGCCGCTGCACGCGTGGTGTCGCGAGACGCTCGACGCGCGCCTCAACGGGCTGCTCCTCAACTGGTACGACGCCGCCGACGGGCACTACATCGGCAAGCACCGCGACAGCACGCGCGACATGGTCGAGGGCGCGCCGATCATCACGGTGTCGTTCGGCGCCGCGCGCACGTTCCGCCTGCGCCCGTGGCGCGGCGCGGGCTTTGTCGACGTGGCGACGTTCGACGGCGCCGTGTTCGCGATGCCCTACGACACGAACAAGGCGTTCACCCACGAGGTGCCGCATCATGCTGCAGTGAGCGGCCGCCGCATCTCCGTCACGCTGCGCGCGTTCGTCGAGGATTGACCTACAACGGATCACATCGCGCGCCGGTCGATTCACCGGTGCGGTGTTCGAAGTCCGCGCCGCGATCGCGTACGTAGTGGGTGGTGGAAGCGTCGGGTGACACCCGGATCACGTTCGTGGTGGCGTCGCCGGATCCCGGGTTGCGCGCGCACGTCGCCGCGACCGGGCGGCCGGTGCTCGCGCCCGGCGATCCGGCGATCGCCCGCACGATCGACGGGCGCCGGCCGCTCGTCGCCGTGACCGACCGCGCGCACGTCGGCGCGCTGCCCGCCGGGGCGACGAGCGTGGTCGTGGTGCGCGCCGGGGAGCGCGGCGCGCTGCCGTTCGGCGTCGGCGTGGCGGTGCTCGAGCCGGCGCTCGGCGAGGCGCTCGCGTGGATCGCGGGCGCGACGCAGGAGGAACACGCGCCGATCGCGGTCGATCGGCTGCTCGCCGCGTCGCTGCTGCACGGATCGATCGAGCGCGCGCTCGCGGACGCCGCGGACCAGCTCGCGACCGGCCTCGGCGTCGACCACGTCGTCGTCGGGCTGCGCGACGAGGCGACGACCACGGTGTCGGGGTCGCGCACGATCTCGCAGCTCGAGTGGAGCCCGATCAGCGAGCGCTGCCGCGCGTCGATCGACGCCGGCACGACGCTGCTCGCCCCGGCGCGCGACGGCGGCGAGGGCTGCGAGGCCTACCTCGCGGTGCCGCTCGAGAGCGCGTTCGGGCGCGGCTTCGTCGGCGTCGTCGCGGCGCGCGCGCGCGTGTTCGGCCGCGACTTCCGCGACGCGCTCGAGGGCGTGGCGGCGCGGTTCGCCTCCGAGGTCGCCTGGCGCACCGTCCACCAGCGCGCGACCGAGGAGCTGGCGCGCACGCACGCGGCGCCGGGCTTCGATCCGCAGCTCGCGATCTGGAACCGCGCGGCCGTCGTGCAGCTGATCCAGATGCACGCGGCGGCGGGCCGGCGCGCGCGCATGCCGCTCACGGTCGCGGTGCTCGACGTCGCCGAGCTCGGGGCGATCAACGCGCGCTACGGCAACGCGACCGGCGAGCGCGTGCTGCTGCGCATCGCCGACGCGCTGCGCATGCTGCTGCGCCAGGAGGACATGATCGGGCGCTGGTCGAAGGACGCGCTCGCGATCGCGCTGCCGCGCACGCCGATCGGCAACACGGATCGCATCGTCGATCGCATCCACGAGGCGCTCGCGGTGCGCTCGATCGAGCTCCCGAACGGCGACGTGATCGAGGTGCGCGCGGCGATCGGCGTCACGACGATCGAGGAGGAGGAGGAGCCCGAGGCGGCGCTGGCGCGCGCGGCGAGCGCGGCCGAGCAGGCGCACGGCGATCGCCTCCCGTTCCTGCGCGTCGACGCCTCGCACCGGCGCGTCGTGACCGGCCGCGTGTCGCAGCAGTTCGAGGTCGTGTCCGACGACATCGGCATGATGGTCGGCGGCGAGTACCGCCTGCTCAACGAGATCAGCCGCGGCGGCATGGGCGTCGTGTACCGCGCCGAGGACCTCGCGCTCGAGCGGCCCGTCGCGATCAAGATGCTGCGCCCCGACCTCGGCGCGGACCAGGAGCTGCTCGAGCGGCTGCGCAGCGAGGCGGCGACGCTCGCGCGCATCCAGCACCCGAACCTCGTGCAGGTGTACAGCTTCGGCCAGCGCAACACGCACGCGTACCTCGTGATGGAGCTCGTCGAGGGCGAGTCGCTCGAGCAGGCGTTCGATCGCCACGCCGCCGAGCACACGATGATGCCGCTCGACGAGCTCGTCAGCGCGATCGCGCAGGTCGCGGGTGCGCTCGACGCGCTCCACGACCGCGGCATCATCCACCGCGACGTCAAGCCGGCGAACGTGATCCGCGATCCGTTCCGCGCGAAGAGCGTGCTCGTCGACGTCGGCATCGCGGCGCGGCTCGGCGAGGGCCACGAGGCGTCGGGCACGCCGGGCTACATGGCGCCCGAGGTCGTCGGCGACGGCGAGGTCGGCGCGCCGTCGGACGTCTACGGCCTCGCGGCCACCGCGTACACGCTCTTGACCCAGACGCTGCCGTGGGGCACCGGCACGGTCATCGAGCTGGTCAGCCGGCAGATCGCGGGCGAGCTCGCGGCGCCGTCGTCGCTGCGCGCCGAGCTCGCCGTCGTCGACGACCTGTTCGCGGCCGCGCTCAGCAGCGAGCCCGGCCTGCGCCCGGCGTCGGCGGGCGACTTCGCGCGCGCACTCGGCGAGGCGCTGGCCCCGATCGTCGCGACGCGCGCCGCCGCGGCGCCGAGCGAGCCGGATCGGCGCAAGCGCCACGCGACCCTCGACGAGGATGCCCGCACGCGCGGCGTCGTGTTCCGCTCGGTGACGCGCGCGATCGGCGTGCGCGAGGCGGCCCGCCTGCGCGACGCGCTCGGCAACGACGATCCCGAGCTCGCGCGCCTGCTCGCCGACGCCGAGCCGCTCGGCTGGGCGCCGACGTCGCAGCTGCGCCGCCTGCTCGCGACCGCGGAGGCGCACGTCGGGCGCACGCAGGCGCAGCTCGCGCGCGACATCGCCCGCGCCGCCGTGCGCGCGTCGTTCCGCAAGTTCTTCCCGACGACGTCGGCGACGCTCGTCCCCGAGCGCACGCTGTCGGCGATCCGCAGCGTGTGGACGCGCTACCACAGCTGGGGCCAGATCTCGAGCATGCCCGTCCTCGCGAACGAGGTCGTCGTGCGGCTCGTCGACACGCTGCGCGCCGCACCGCTGTGCGAGTGGACGTCGGGGATGATCGAGCAGGTGCTCGTGCTCTCCGGCGCGGCGACGCCGGTGATCGATCACGCGCAGTGCGAGGCGCGCGGTGACGCGGCGTGCGTGTTCCGCGTGACGTGGGAGCGCTAGAACCGCGCTAGAACAGCACCGAATCGATCACGGCCGCGACGTCGTCGGGCAGGCGATCGAGGCCGCTCTTGCACAGGAAGCCCTCGGCCTCGCAGTCGCGCGCGAGGCCCTCGAGCTCGTCGTGCGACTTCGCCGAGAACAGCACGACCGGGACGTGCGCCGTCTCGTAGGTCGCCTTGAGCCGGCGGCACAGCTCGACGCCCGACATGCCCGGCATGTCGACGTCGGTGAGGATGAGATCCGGCCGCCAGCCGCCGAGCGCGGTGCCGAGCTGATCGACGCCGAGCGCGGTGCGGACCTCGTAGCCCGCGTCGCGCAGGACGCGGCCGATGACATCGAGGCTGAGCTCGCTGTCGTCGACGAGTAACAGCTTGTGCGTGCGGCCGGTCACCGCACCTAACCTATCAGATCCGGGAGTCAGCAGCCGCTCGAGACGGCCAGCGCGTCCTCGGCCATCCAGCCGAACCGCTTCACCCCGTCCGACGACGAGCGGATGTAGCCGTAGAAGAAGCGCAGGTCGCCGGCGTGCTTGCGATAGCGACCCGCACCGTCCTTCACCCACAGCGGGATCGTGATCGACGGCTTGCCCGAGCTCGTCGGGACGGCGACACGGCGGAACTTCGTGCCGGCCGGGAAGTGATCCGACGTGGCGCCGCCGAGGCCGAAGCCGGGGACGCTGAACACCAGGTTCGCCGAGCGAACGCCGTTCGCGCGGACGAGCGGCAGGTAGTCGCCGGCGCGCTCGTGGGTCGCCGTGCTGTCGCGGACGACCTTCTTGAGCTCGAGGTTCGGGTCGTGCGCGTCGCGGATCTCGTAGCAGGCCATCGCGCCCCGACCGGGGTCCGCCGCGTCGACGTTGCCGTTGCGCGCGCGGAACGAGGTCTCGCCCTTGATGCGCTCGATCGGGTACCAGCCCGCGCTGCCGTTCGACGTCGTCAGCGCGAGCGCGTGCGCCTTGCCGGCGAGCAGGCGCGTCTGGCCGAAGTTGAACGTCATGCGCGTGCCGGTCTGCTTCACGAGCGCGGCACCGTTGCCGTCGCGCACCGACGCGCCGGGCTCGACGCCCCACGCCTCGTCGCCGCCGGCGGTGGTGACGCGCGAGCTGCCCTCGCGGAACCGGCAGTTGTAGGGGCTCGCGATGCAGAAGTCGCCGTTGACGCCCTTCGTGAGCACGCGGGCCTCGAGGCTGCTCTCCTCGCCGTCGCCATCGCCGTCGCCGTCGTCGTCGGCCGCGTCGTCATCGAGGGCGCACCCCGCGAGGGCCAGGAGGGTGAGCGGGAGCAGCGAGGCGAGCAGCTTCATGGGCCGCGCGCGTTGCAGCGCATGTGCCCGCGAGGGTCGCGACAACTGAAGTCGGCTTCACGGCGCAAACCCATGAACGCTCGTCGCGTCGCCGTTGCGGCTGCCCACGGTCGTGTGCAAAAAGGTCAAGAGCCCGGCCCCGAAGAATCGTCAGGACCACTCCCGATCGGTGACGCACCGAATCACTTTTCGTGATCGATCCGGGAATAGGGCGATACTGGTGCCGGTTGCCCGACCTGGCCCGCCCCCATGCCCACGTCGCTGTTCAACCTCCTCCTCGCCCTGCTGCTCATCGGCACGCCGGTGAACGGCGGCAGCATGGCCGAGGAGCTCGCCGAGCGTGACGAGACCGCTCAGCAGCGACCGTCGGAGAAGCGGGCGTTCCGGCTCGAGACCCCGGTGCGCCCGCACGACCTGGGGTGGCACGAGGTCCGGCCCCACACCACGACGTTTCACGCCGAGCCCGCGCTGCGCGTCACGGCGAGCCAGAAGTTCCTCCCGCCACGGCAGTTCAACGAGCGACGACTGATATAGGCCGCCTCCGCGTGCCCGTGTCGTCGTAGCCGCCAGGCGTGCGTTCGCGCGCCGGTGCGGCGTGCCCGTGATCTGTCTGCACTCGGAGGAAAACGCATGCTTCGTTCCGTCAACCGCGAGTCGGCCCACGCCCGGGACCGTCTCGCTCAGCTGAAGACGAACCGGTCGCGCGGCCGTGTTCGTATCCGTGAACCCGGCGCCCGCGAGATCGGCGCCACCCTGCGCGCGCGCTGGTCGGAGATCGCCGCCCAGGGCATCACCCCACAGGATCTGCTCGCGGGGCTCACCGTCGCGACGGTGGCGATCCCGCTCAACGTCGCGCTCGCGATCGCCGCCGGCTTGCCGCCGAGCGCGGGCCTCATCGCCGGCGCCATCGGCGGCGTGTTCGCCGCGGCCTTCGGCGGCTCGAACTACCAGGTCAGCGGCCCGGCCGCCGCCCTCAACGTGATGCTGTTCGGCGTCGTCGCCGAGTTCGGCATCGCCGCCGCCGCCGCCGCCGCGCTGATCTGCGGCGTCGTGTCGATCGTGATCGGCTGGCTCGGCTACGGCCGCTTCGCCGATCTACTCCCCAAGATCGTCCTCGCCGGCTTCACGACCGGCGTCGGACTCAAGCTCCTCGACCAGCAGGTGCCGCTGCTGCTCGGCTCGGACATGGCCCTGTGGCACATGCTGTCGGACTTCTGGGCGATGCACTGGCTGCGCGAGGTCGAGTGGCTCTCGGTCGTGTGCGGCCTCCTCGTCATCTGGATCACGGTCGCACTCGCACAGCTGAAGAGCTTCCCGTCCTCCCTGCTCGGCATCATCATCGCCGCGTTCATCGCGTACGAGCTCGACTGGACCATCGCGAAGGTCGGCGAGGTCGACATCGGCGGGCTCGCGATCGCGCTCCCGATCCTCGGCGAGGGCGCGAGCTGGATCGGCCTCATCGTGGTCGCGATGCCGCTCGCGCTGCTGTCGGCGGCGGAGTCGCTGATCTCGGCGAAGGCCGTCGACGACCTGTCCGGAGGCAAGTCCGGTTACTCGGCGAACACCGAGCTGTTCGGTCAGGGCATCGGCAACCTCGCGAGCGGCCTCTTCGGCGGCATGCCGGTGACCGGCGTGATCGTGCGCTCGTCGGTGAACCTCCAGTCGGGCGGGCGCACGCGCATCGCGGCGATCGCGCACGGCGTGATCCTCGCCGTCGTCGCGTACTTCTTCGGCTCGTCGCTGGCGATGATCCCGGTCGCCGCGCTCGCCGGCCTGCTCGTCGTGATCGCGTGGCGCCTGATCAAGGTCAAGGTGCTCGTCGCCGCGCTGCGCGACCACAAGCTGCACGCGATCGCGTTCCTCGCGGCCGCGATCGGCACGCTGCTCGGCTACCTGATGAGCGGCCTCGCCATCGGTTGCGCCGCGATGTACATCGACCACCGGCTCGCCACCCGCAAGCGCGGCCGCAAGGACGCGCCGATCCTGCGGCCGACGCCGACGATCCGCGCGGTGGTGTCCGCCGCCGGCGCTCCCGCCGGCGAGGTCGAGACGATGCTGCGCGACGCGGCGACGTGGTCGCGCCACGTGCGCACCAAGCCGCGCATCCACCCGACGGCGTACGTCCACCCGACGGCGTCGGTGATCGGCTGGGTCGAGCTCGGTCGCGAGGTCAACGTCGCGGCCGATACGTCGGTGCGCGCCGATGAGGGCGCACCGTTCTACATCGGCGATCGCTCGAACGTGCAGGACGGCGTCGTCATCCACGCGCTCAAGGACAAGTGGGTGCTCGTCGACGGGCGGCGCTGGGCCGTCTGGATCGGGCGCGACGTCTCCTTGGCGCACCAGGCGCTCGTGCATGGCCCGTCGATGATCGGCTCGCGCTCGTTCATCGGCTTCAAGGCGATCGTCCACGACGCGATCGTCGGCGAGGGCTGCTTCATCGGCCTCGGCGCGGTCGTCGTCGGCGTCGAGATCCCACCCGGGAAGCGCGTGCCGAACGGCTGGATCGTCGACACGCCCGAGAAGGTGCGGGAGTTGCCCGATGCCGAGGGCGCGCACGCCCACTTCAACGAGGACGTCGTCGAGGTCAACCGCGGGCTCGTGGTCGCGTACTCGCGCCACGTCGAGACCGACGACCCAAACGCGCTGCCGTCCGCGGGGCGATCGCAGTCCTTCCACATCAAACCGTTTTGAACCGGAGCCTCCCATGATCATCGGAATCCTCAGTGGCTGCGCGCTCGTCGCCGCCCTCGTCTTCTTGCGCTCGAGCTTTCGCGTCGACAACGGCAACGTCGCCGTGCTCGAGGTGTTCGGGCGCTTCATGCGCGACGGCGACACCGTCCGCCTCCACGTCCCCGGTCTGCGCATGCGCCGCCCGTGGGCGCGCGTGGTCACCGTCTCGCTCGCCGAGCGCAGCCTGTCGCTCGACGACAAGCACAACGCGATCGAGGCGCTCGCCGCCGACGGCACGCGCATCCGCGTCAACGCGCGCCTGCGCTACCGCGTCGCGCCCGAGCGCATCGGCACGTTCCTCGCCGAGGCGAAGGACGCACGCGAGCACCTCGCCGGCCTGTTCCGCGTCACCGTGCGCGAGCAGCTCGCGCGGTTCGAGCCGCGGGCCAGCGAGCTGTCCGCGTACACCGGCCTGCGCCTGCGCATGCCCGAGCTGCAGCAGTGCATCCTCGATGCGCTGCAGGCGAACGCGCTCGAGGAGTTCGGCGTGCGCGCGAGCGCCGTCGACATCCTCCAGATCGACCCGCCCGAGGAGCTCGTCGACGCGCTCAACGCGGTGATCACCGCCGAGTCGGAGGCGAACGCGCTCGTGTCGCGCACCGAGCTGCAGTGCCAGCAGCGCATGCTCTCCGCCGAGCACGCCGTCACGATCGCGAACGCGCGCGCCCACGCGAGCGAGTCCGAGATCCGCACGATCGGCACCGAGCTCGCGACCCTCGCGGACCAGGGCGTGCTGCGCGACTACGTCGCCCGCCGCCGCATCGAGGTCCTCGGCGGATCGCACCGCGTCTACCTCAACCACCAGCCGACGGCACGGAGCTAGCCATGTTCGACACTTCCTTCTTCATCGGTCTCGCCATCGCCCCGGCCGCCGTGCTCGTCGGGATCTTCCTGTGGAAGCAGCTCGTGGTGGTCAACCCCGAGTCGCACGAGACGCTGCAGCTGCGCTTCGGGCGCCTGAACAACCGCACGCACGAGACCGGCGTCGCCGGCTCGCGCCTCGCGCCCTACGACCGCTGGATCACCGTGTCGCGCCAGTGGGACGAGCGCCTCGTGCGCGCCGTCGAGACCAACGACAGCCAGGGCACGATGGTCAAGGTCGACCTGCGCGTGATGTTCCGGATCGCCGACGGCGATCGCGCCCTCTTCACCGTGCACGACTGGGAAGAGGCGCTCGAGAGCACGGTGATCCACGAGGCCGGCGCCGCGCTGGCGGGCCGCGACCGCGAGCGCTTCCTCCGCAACTCGCCCGAGCTCTCCACCGGGCTCACGACGCACGTGCGCGCGACGATGGCGGCGTACGGCATCGAGATCCGCGACGTGCGCATCCTCAACGTCGAGCTGCGGCCCGAGGTCGCGCGCCAGATGTTCGAGGCCGTCGCGGCGCGGCTCGAGGTGGCCAAGGGTGAGTACGAGGAGCGCGGCCGCACCGAGGCGGCGCTGCGCCTCGCGCGCACCGAGCAGCACGTCGCCGAGCTCGAGGCGCAGGCCAAGGCCGAGAACCTGAAGGCGGTCGGCCGCGCGTACCAGGACCTGCGCCGCCGCCCGGAGATCTTCGAGGCCTACACCGACCTGTACCGGCTGTCGCAGCTCGATCCGGCGCGCGTGGTGTCGTTCGACGGCTTCGACGAGGGCGAGCTGTCGCGCGCGGCGCTCGTCGAGTCGGACCTCGACCACGAGGGCGGTGCACCGCGAGGGCGCAACGGCGTGAGCTCGCGCCCGACGACGACGTAGGTCAGGGCGCCGCGGCGAGCGTCGCCGCGGCCGCGGCGGGCGCCGGCACGTAGCGCTGCGCGCGGGCATCCCACGCGTACGCTTCGAGCTCGCGCCCGGCGCGCTTGATCGCGCGGAACCCGTCGGTGAGCGGGATCTCCTCGACGATGCGGATGCGCTGCGGGCGGGCGTACTCGGGCAGCGCGGCGACCGCCGCCGACAGCGCGGCGAGATCGAGCTGCCCGGGGCGCGCGAGCTGGATCGCGGCGACCGGCGCGTGATCGCCGGTGACCGTCGCGATGCAGCGCCCGATGTTCGGCGCCTCGTAGATCGCATCCTCGATGCGCGTCGACGACACGGGGCGGACGACGTCGCCGACGCGCGCGCGCAGGACCTGGCCGTGGCGATCGAAGAACCGGTAGTCGCCCTCGACGTCGGCCTCGAACAGGTCACCGGTGACGAACCACAGATCGCCGGGCTCGAACGCATCGCGCAGGAGGCGCCGCGGATCGATCTGCGCGACGTCGGAGCCGGCGCGCGACGACAGGCGGGCGACGAGCATGCCCGGCTCGTCGAGGCGCGCGTGCACGAGGCGGCCCGAGCCGTCGCGCAGGAAGTCGTCGGCGGCGAAGTCCCACGCGGCGATCGCGACGTCGGGCGAGCCGGGCAGGGGGCGCCCGACGGAGCCGAGCTTCTTGCCGCTCGCGTTCGCGAGCACGGTGTTCGCCTCCGTCGAGGCGTACATCTCGAGCACGCCGACGGGGCCGAAGCGCTCGACGAGCCGGCGCCACACGTCGCGGCGCATGCCGCTGCCCGCGAACAGCCGCACCGGGTTGTTGCTCTCGCCGAGCGCGGGCGGCGCGTCGACGAGGTACCGGCACATGTCGCCGGCGTAGTAGACGACGCTCGCGCCGTAGCGGCGGACCTCGTCCCAGAACGTCGCGGCCTCGAAGCGGCTCGCGAGCGCGAGGCGGGCGCCGCCGGCGAGCGCGCTGCCCGTCGCGACGAGCGTGCCCGACGGGTGGTGCAGCGGGAGGCAGCAGTACACCGTGTCGCGCGTCGTCAGCGTCGCGGCGGCCGCGGCGCCGAGCGCGGAGAACGCCCAGCGCCGGTTCGTGATGCGCATCGCGCGCGCGGCCTCGTGGCGGCCCGACGACACGAACACCATCGCGAGGTCGCTCGCGCGCCCCGGATCCGGCTTGTACCAGGACGGCGGCGTGACGGTCTCCGGATCGATCTTCTCCATGTCGACGACGCCGGGCGGCACCACGCGCGGCGCGCCGGGCGCGAACGGCACCTCGCCGACGCCGCCGAGGACGAACAGCTTCACGTCGCTGCGGTGCGCGGCCTCGAGCGATGCCTTGCAGCGCGCGGCCGAGTCGGGGTCGACGATCAGCCGGTCGGCGTCGCCGAGCGCGAGCGCGGAGGCGATCACGCCGTCGGGCGTGTCGGGCGAGAGCAGCACGCTGACGGCGCCGAGGCGGTTGAGCGCCGTCACGATCGTGAGGTGGCTCGGGCGCGACACCATCATCACGCCGACCTTGTCGCCGGGCCGCACGCCGCACGCGATCAGGCCGCGCACGACGGCGTCGACGCGCCGGTTCGCCTCGGCGTACGTGAACGCGCGCCCGCGCCACAGGAAGAACGTGCGGTCGCCGATGCGCTCGGCCTGATCGGACAGCGAGCGGCCGCACGACACGAGCGTGTCGTCGGTGATGCCGCGCAGGCGTGCGAGGCGCGGGAGCTGCCAGCGCGCGTTGTCGAGGTAGCTGCCGAGGTCCTCCGACAGCTCGCCCACGCGATCGACGAGCGCCTTCGCCGTCTTCTCGACGAGCTCGCGCGCGAGCTCGAGTGTGTCCTCCGGCTCGTCGCCGTCGCCGTCGTCGTCGTCGGCCTCGGCCGCCGGGGCGGCGCGCGGGCGCTTGAACGGGTCCGAGACGTCGTCGGCGCGCACGTCGAACGCGGCCGCCGGCACGGGCCCGGCGCCCTCGCGCCAGCGCATCCACGCGACGACGCTCGGCCACGTGATCGTGAGCGCCGTCGAGCCGACGACGAGGCCGAAGTGCCCGGCCTTCAGCGGGATCTCGTACATCGTGTCGACGCGCGGCGTGGCGCGCCGGATGCCGCGCACGGCGGCGGGGCGGCCCATCTCGTCGCGGCTGCCGACGAAGTACAGGATCGGGCACGCGATGTCGGCGAGCGTGACGGAGTGGCCGTCGATGACGAAGCCGCCCGACTGCATGCGGTTGCCGACGATGAGCTCGTCGACGAACTTGCGGAACGCCGGCCCGGGCCACGCGACGAAGCCCTGGCCGCCGAGGAACAGGCGCTTCGCCTCGCGCTTCTCGAGCGCCTTGCGGTCGTGGAGGTTGCGCACGAAGTCGAGGAGCTGCGTCGCCTCCTTGCGCGCGGACAGGAGCTTGAACCCCGTCGACGTGAAGAAGCCGGGCAGGCCCTCGATGCGGCCGAGCGGCCACGCGAGCGCGGCGCGCAGGCCGGCGACGAGGCGCTCGGTCGTGTCCTCGCCGAGCTTGACCGTGCGGTGCAGGTCGACGGGCGAGCCCATCGTGATCACCGACGCGAGCCCGGCGCTGCGCCGGAACGCGGCGGCCTGGTAGCAGAACATGCCGCCCTGCGAGTACCCGGCGAGGTGCACGTCGCGGCCGGTCGCGGCGCGCACGCGGTCGACGGCCTCGGCGACGGCGCGCACGTGATCGTCGAGGGTGCGCTCCATCCCGCCCTCCTCGCGCTCGGGCGCGCCGAAGTCGGTGAGCCACACGTCGACGCCCGCGCGCTGCAGGTACGCGACGGCGCTGACGTCGGGCGAGATGTCGTAGACCTCGGACGCCACCATCAGCGGCGGCACGAGCAGGAGCGGCGCACCGACGGGCGGAACGCCGGGCTCGGCGAGCTGCTGGTAGCGGCGGAGCCGGTACACGCGCTCCTCGTGGAGGACCTCGAACGGCGCGCCGTAGGGTGCGGTCAGCCGCCCGGCGCGCGCGATCTCGAGCGCGTTCTGCCACGCGAGGCCGATCCGGCGGAGGCGCCGGGCCCACCACACCTGTCGTCGACGCCGCGCCGTGGGCCCGGAGGCAAAGCCCCGGCGCTTTCGGTCCGCCTGTTCTTCGGCCATCGGCCGGAGCTTATCAGCCGGGTTCGCCGGCGAGGCGGTAGCCGACGCCGCGCTTGCTCTCGATCAGGTCGTCGGCGGAGACGCTCGCGAGCTTGCGGCGCACGCGGTGGACGAGCTCGCGCACGTTCTCGCTGTCGGCCTGCACGGAGCGGAACGACAGCGCGTCGGCGATCTCGTGCCACGCGACGTAGGCGAGCTCGGTGTCGCTGACGGCGCGGCGCCGCTCGACGAGGAGCTGCAGGAGGCCGAACTCCATCGCGGCGAGCTCGATCGACGCCTCGTTGATGCGCAGGACGCCGCCGTCGACGCGCTGGCGCAGGTCGAGGAGGTGGCCCTTCGGCGTCGTGACCTTCGCGCTGAACACGAGCTCGTCGCGGCGGGTCGGCGCGGTGCGGCCGGAGCCGCGCGGCGGCTCGATCTTCGGGAGCGAGTCGGGCCAGAAGTAGAGCTTCACGTCGCCGAGCCGGATCGTGTTCCCGCCGGAGAGCGGGTGATCCGACACGCGCGTCCCGTCGACCTCGGTCCCGTTGCGGCTCTGGTGGTCGATGATGCGCCAGGTCCCGTCGCGCTTCTCGATCGTGGCGTGCTCCGACGACACGGAGGCGTGGAGGACCGCCATCTCGACCCGCGGATCGCGGCCGATCTTCGCGGACTCCGACAGCGCGTGCGCGACGCCCCACGCATCGACGAGCGATGCGGTACCCGATTGATGACGCGAGAAGATCTGCTCGCTCGTGATGCCGGGCGAGGCGATCGCGACGCCGTGCGCCGTGCACAGCACCCCGATCGACCTCGGCGACGAACACAGCAAACACGCGGCCATCAGGAAGACGATCGCCCGGTTAGAGCCTTCTACGCAAGCGGTGCGGACCCGACTCCGCCTGACTTCACCCTCACGCACGTGTGCGGAAAGTTCGTAAGGAAGAGGACACCGTGAGGGTCGCTTACCTGAACGTTCTCGCGCCCTACCATCGTCGCATGAACCTTCGACTGACCCTGCTGGCTGTAGCGTTGTGCGGCGGGTCCGGGTGCTCGCTCATCTACAACCCGAACAACCTCCCGGAGCCCGCGACGGACGGCAAGCTGCCGCCGGATGCGCCGGATGCGCAGATCATCCTCGATGCGGATCCGAGCGCACTCGAGCTGACCCGGGTGACGCCGGCGGTGCTCGTCGAGGGGACCGGGACCGGCGGCGGGCGCGCGGTGGTCGTCGTCATCGAGGGCCGGCAGATCGTCCCGGGGGCCAAGGTCGAGATCGGGCCGCACGGCGGGCTCGGGGTCGCGAAGATCCTCGTCGACAACGACAAGGTCGACGTGTCGGCCGACGGGAACATGATCGCCGTGCCGGTCGTCGTCGAGGTCGATCCGGCGCTCGGCGCGAACGACTCCGTGCGCCTCGACGTGACCGTGCGCCAGCCCGGCGGCGAGGGCGAGGTCGTGCGCACGCTCGCGGGCGGCCCCAACGACGAGCCGATCCTGTCGCTCCAGGGGCTCGACGAGCTCGACGACGAAGACCCCGAGCCGCGCCAGCTCGCGGCGGGCGTGCACGAGTTCTCGACCGTCAACATCACCACGGGCGGGCTCGCAGCGGCGGCGAACCAGGCCGCGCCGATCATCGTGCGCGCGCGCGGCTCGATCACGATCGGCGGCACGACCAGCGTCTCCGCCGCGGGGCGTACGCCGGGGCCCACCGGTGGCATCGGCGGCGTCCACGGCAACGGCAGCGCCCTCATGGCGACGCCCGGCACCGCGGGCGCCGGCCCCAGCAAGGGCTCGCCGTCGGGCGGCGGCGGCGGCTTCCGCACGGCCGGCGGCAACGGCCCCGGCGCCGGCGGCGGCGTCTCGGGCGACGCGGGCCTCAAGGACCTCGCGCTCAACCGCGGCTCGGGCGGGGCGGGCGGCGACGGCAAGGTCGTGCTCGTCGTCGGCGGCCCGAACGGCGGCGACGGCGGCGGCGGCGGCGGCACGATCGAGCTCACCGCCGGCGGCACGATGGACGTCACCGTCGCGGCCCGGGGCGGCGCCGGCGGCGCCGGCGCGACCCTCAACGGCGAGACCGGCGGTCACGGCGGCGGCGGCTCGGGCGGCACGATCCTCCTGCGCTCGTTCGGCGCGATGACCGCGACCGCCGACGCCGCCGGCGGCGCCGCCGGCGGCAACGGCACCGGCGCGGGCGCGCCCGGCCGCGTGCGCATCGATGCCCCCGAGGGGACGCTCGACGGCGCGCACTTCCGCGGCCCGATGTTCGCCGCGAACACCCCGCTCATCGTGCGCACCGAGAAGCCCATGCTCGCCTTCACCGCCGAGCCGCTCATGGCCTTCACGCTGTTCTTCGAGAACGAGGACCGCACGAACGCGAGCAACCAGATCCAGCAGACGACGTCGTCGACCGGGCAGAAGACGTTCACGCTGACCGAGCCGCTGTTCCGCGGCATCAACCACGTGTGCCTCTTCACCATCGGCGCCGACCTCGTGGCCCGCAAGCCCGAGGCCCAGAACTGCGTCGACATCGTGTACCTGTACACGCCGTAGGGCGAATCGTTCGGCGCGAGCGTCGCGGGGGACGTCGTCGGCGCCGTCGCACATGATGTCCGCCATCGCGCGCGAAGCGGCCGAGACGTCTACCTCGTCGCGCTGTGGTTCTCCGCGCTCTCGCTGATGCGGTCGCGGCGCGCGGCGTAGCGATCGATCGACGAGCTACTTGTTCGCGGACTCGGCGAGGATCGCGCGCAACGCCGCGGCGGCCTCGGTGCGCGTGGCGGGTGTCAGGATCGCCGTATCGAGGCGGACGCGGCGCTGCTTCTTCTGGACGTCGTCGGCGGCCTCGGTCGCGCCCTTCTTGCGCAGCTCGCCGATGCGCGCCTGGACCTGGGCGAACAGCTGCGTGACCTCGGCCGTGGTGACGCCGGCCTCGACGGGCGGCGTCTTCACCGGCTCGGGTGGCTGCACCGGCTCGACCTGCTTCGGAGGCGGCGGCTGTTTCTTCACGGGCGGCGGCTGCTTCACCTGCTTCGCCGGGCCGGCGGGATCCTCCGGCTGCTTCACCGGCTCGGGATCGGGCTCGGGCGGCTTCGGCTCGGGCTCGGGCGCGAGCTGCTTCACGGGCTCGGGCTGCGGCTCGGGCGGCTTCGGCTCGGGCTGTGGCGGCGGAGGTTGCTCGACGGCGACGCGGTGCTGCTTCGCGGCCGTGTCGCCGGAGCCGCGGTTGAGGAGCAGCGCGGTGCCGATGGCGATCACGGCGAGCCCGGCGGTCGCGCCGACGAGCCACAGGCGGCGCGCGGGGCGGGGCTGTGGATCCTCGTCGAAGGGCAGGGGCTTCGTGGGATCGGTGGTCGCGGCGCGCTTCGCCGGCGCGGGGGCGGCGACGAGCGGCGGCGCCTCGAGCGCGGAGGCCCGGCGCGCGTCGGGGTCGGGCTCCGCGCGGATCTCCTTGGACGGCTGCGGCGCGCGGGGCGGAGCGACGTCCTGCGTGATCGCGGGGGCGCGCTCGCTGCCGCTGATCGAGACGCCGAGCAGCGCGGCGGCGGCCGTGCGATCGCGCTCGATCAGGTCGAGCAGCTCGCGCGCGGCCTTCGCCGTCGGCGGGCGGTCGGTGCGCTTCTTCGCCATCAGGCGCCGCGCGAACGCCTCGAGGAGCGGATCGACCTCGAGGTAGGGCACGCGCTGCGCGATCGGCGGCGGATCGAGGAGCAGGTTCGCGCGCGCGACCTCGGCGCCGGTGCCGTCGAACGGCAGCTTGCCGCACAGCATCTCGTAGACGACGATGCCCATCGCGAACAGGTCGATGCGGTGGTCGATCGGATCCGCGATCGCCTGCTCGGGCGCCATGTAGTGCGGCGTGCCGAGGACGAGGCCGTTCGTCGTGAGCCGGCCGTTCGCCGACACGGAGTCGCCGGCGTCGCGCAGGATCGCGATGCCGAAGTCGACGATGCGCGGCACCTCGACGTCGTGATCGTCGCGCTCGATGATCACGTTCTCGGGCTTGAAGTCGCGGTGGATGAGGCCCGCCTCGTGCGCGTGGTACAGGCCCTCGAGCATCGCGCGCGTGAGGTGGATGACGCGCTCGGGGCGGTACGGTGCGTCGGCGAGGAGGCCCGCGAGGTCCTCGCCCTCGGCGAAGTCCATCACCATGTAGCGCAGGCCGTCGGCGGTCTCGCCGACGTCGACGACGCCGATCACGTTCGGGTGGCGCAGCCGCCCGGCGAGCTCGGCCTCGCGCTCGAAGCGCTGCGCGACCTTCGCGTCCATCAGCAGGCGGCGGTGCAGCACCTTCACGGCGAACGGGCGGCCGACCTTGATGTGCGTCGCCTTGAACACCGTCCCCATCGCGCCCTCGCCGAGGCGCGTCTCGATGCGGTAGCGGTTCGCGAGCACCTCGCCGAGGAGGTGGTCGCAGTCGCGATCGTCCTCGCCGGGTGCGGCCGCGGGCACGAGCGGATTCGACATCAGAACCTCCCGGTGTAGCCGAGCGACAGGCCGCCACCCGCGGCCGCCGGCTCGACGACGAGGTGCGACTCCTTGCCGGAGGTCGCGAACAGGATCGCCGCGGTCACCGCGCCGCCGACCGCGACGACGAAGCCCACGTCGGCGAAGAGCGACGTCCTGCGGATCGAGTCCTTCTCCGACTGCGAGCAGCCGGCGCCGGTGGTGCGCGCCTCGCAGTCCCGGTACGACGAGCGGGACCTGAGGCCGAGCGCGACGCCGGCGCCGAGCCCGACGAGCGCGGCCGTGCCGGCGACGATCGTCGGCGTCGTCAGGTGGCGCGGCACCGCCGGCGTCATCTTGCCGTGGACGCCGCCGCCGGGCCGCGCGACCGGCTTCACCGGCGCGTCGGGCAGGAGCGAGCGGGCGGCGGCGGCGAAGCGCGCGCGGGCCTCGGCCGTGCCCGTGATGTCGATCGCAGGGCGTGCGGCGCTGCGGCCCGTCGCCGGCTCGACCCACGTCGTGTCGACCTGGACCGCACCGCCCGAGCCGGCGTCGACCATGACGACGAACAGCAGCTGGGTGGCGTCGAGGCGTTTGGCGACATCCTCCGTACATGTGGGCTTCGCGAGGCAATCCGGCGGCACGCCCTCGGCGGGCAGCCGGCGCCGGATCTCGAGGCCGCCGACGGCGTCGACGAGCAGCTCGGCCGACAGCGCCTCGGCCATGTCCTGGCTGAGGGCGTCGACCTTCGCGGCGTCGAGCCCGACGGCGATGCCGGGGACGATCGCGACGCGTGGGCGCGGCGCCTGGGCCGCGACCTCCGCGCCAGCCACCGACGAGGCAGCGACCAGACCAACGACGAGGGCGTTCCGCAAGGCTTGCATCACGGTCCAGCGTAGCGACGGGATCCGCGCCGATCCACCGTCGGTCCGTGGGGTGCAAGTGAGGACGGGCGCGAGGTGGGGACCCGTGGGACCCCCAGCGTGGGGTCTCCGTGAGATGCTGGTCGAGATGAGCGACGCGGAGCCGACGCGACGGCTCGATCCCGCCGCCGACCGTGCGGACGAGCCCACGCGGCCGATGGGCACGGCGCACCTCGCGGACACGATCCCGTCGCCATCGTCGCCGTCGTCGTCGAACGGCGGGGCGTCCAGCGACAAGCTCGCGAGCGGCGAGCGCATCGGGCGCTTCGTCGTCGTCGACGTGCTCGGCCGGGGCGGCATGGGCCTCGTCTACGCTGCATATGATCCGGAGCTCGATCGCAAGATCGCCGTGAAGCTGCTGCACGGCCCGTCGCAGGAGGAGGAGGCGACCGAGGGCCGCGCGCGCATGCAGCGCGAGGCGCAGGCGCTCGCGCGCCTCAACCACCCGAACGTGATCACCGTGCACGACGTCGGGGAGCACGGCGGCGCGATGTACATCGCGATGGAGCTCGTGCCGGGCGGGACGCTCGGCGACTGGCAGCGCGGCCGGTCGTGGCGCGACGTCCTCAATGCCTACGAGAGCGCGGCGCGCGGGCTCGCGGCCGCGCACGCCGCGGGGCTCGTGCACCGCGACTTCAAGCCGGAGAACGTGCTCGTCGGCGACGGCCGCATCCGCGTGACGGACTTCGGGCTCGCGCGCCTCGCGTCGGCGGTGCCGCCGCCGGATGCGAAGGAAGCGGCGGCCGCGGCGGCGTCGTCGACGTCCTCGTCGATGTCGACGTCCTCGTCGGGCGGGCGGCTCGCGAGCCAGCTCACGGCGGCGGGCGCGGTGATGGGCACGCCGAGCTACATGGCCCCGGAGCAGATCGAGGGCGGCGCCGTCGACGCGCGCTCGGATCAATTCTCGTGGTGCCTCGCGCTGTGGGAGGCGCTGCACGGCGAGCAGCCGTGGCCCAAGGGCAACCTCGCGCTGCGCGCCGCGGCGATGCGCGTCGACGTGCCGAAGATCCCGCCGCGCGGTGCGGTGCCGCGCGGGATCTACCGCGTGCTCGCGCGCGGGCTCGCGCCGGAGGCGGCGGATCGCTGGCCGGATCTCGAGGCGGCGCTCGCGGAGCTGCGCCGGGTGACGTCGAAGCGGCGCGCGGCGATCGCGGGTTCGGCGGCGGCGGCGACGGTCGCGCTCGCGGGCGTGTTCGTGATCGGGCAGCGCGCGGCGGGGTCGCCGCCCGAGCCGTGCGTCGATACGGATGCGCCGCTCGCCGGCGTGTGGTCCGACGGCGTGCGCGCGCGGCTCGCGGCGGCGTTCGAGGAGACGCGCGTGCCGTACGCGGCGGGTGCGGCGGCCAGCGTCGGGCGTGCGATCGATGCGTGGGCGGCGCGCTGGCGCACGCAGGCGCTCGACAGCTGCCGCGCGACGCGCGTCGTCGGCGTGCAGAGCGAGGCCGTGCTCGACGCGCGCACGGCGTGCCTCGCGCAGCGCCGCGATCAGCTCGCGAACATGGTCGGCGTGTTCCTCGAGGCCGACCCGGCGCTCGTCGAGAGCTCGCGGTCGATCGCGCTGCCGGACCTCGACGCGTGCGCCGATGTCGTGCTCGCCGGCGTCGCGCCGCCGGACCCGGCGCACGCGAGCGAGCGCGCGGAGATCGAGCGCGGGCTCGACGAGCTCGATCGCGAGCTCATGACGGGGATGTCGCTCGACCGGGCGAAGACGCGCGAGCCGGCGGCGAAGAAGCTCGTCGATCGCGCGGCGAAGCTCGGGTACCAGCCGCTGCTCGCGCGCGCGCGCGACCGGCTCGCGGGCGTGCTCGGCGAGCTCGGCAGCGGCAAGCCGGCGCGCGCGATGCTGATGTCGGCGGCGGCCGCGGCGTCGGCGGGCAACGACCTCGATCGGCTCGTGACGGTGTACACGTCGCTCGTCGACGTCGAGGCGAAGCTGCTGACGGACTACACGCTCGCCGACAGCTGGGTCGACCTCGCCGAGGGCACGCTCGCCCGGCTGGGGCCGCGCAACGACGCGCGGCTGCGCCTCCTGCGCGGGCGCGCGAACGTCGCGCTGAAGGCCGGGCGGCTCGAGGACGCGCGCGCCGCGTACGAGACGGCGCTCGAGCTCGCGCGCACGACGGGCCGGGCGAACGCGGAGCTCGACGTGCTCGTCGACCTCGGCAACGTCGTCACGGACCTCGGCGATCTCGCGACGGGCTCGCAGCTGCTCGAGCGCGCGCACACGCTGGCGCTGCGCGAGCTCGGGCCGCGGCACCCGAAGGTCGCCGGGATCCTGCACAACCAGGCGGTCGTCGCGTTCCTGCGCGCGGAGTACGTCACCGCCGAGCGCCTGTACCGCGAGGCGCTCGTGCTGCGCGAGGCCGCCTACGGCGCCGACGACGTCACGGTCGCGACCAGCGTCGAGGGGCTCGGCATCGCGCTGCAGAGGCTGGGGCGCGTGCAGGAGGCGTACGCCGCGTACGACCGCGCGCTGCGGATCTTCGAGCGCAGGTACGGCGCGGAGCACGCCGACTTCGCGAACGCGCTCAACGACGTCGGCGCCTTCTACCACCAGACCGGCGATTACGTGCGCGAGCTCGAGGTCGGCAAGCGCGCCCTCGCGATCCGCGAGAAGGCGCTGGGGCCGGATCATCCGGACGTCGCGCAGAGCCTCGTGAACATCGCGGTCGCGTCGAAGGCGCTCGGCGCGTGGGACGCCGTGTTCCCGAACTACCGCCGCGCGATCGCGATCTACACGAAGTCGTACGGCGACAAGAACTTCATGACCGCGGTCTCGCACCTCAACTACGCCGAGGCGCTGCGCGTGCGCGGCGAGCTCGACGCGGCCGGGCCCGAGTACGAGCTCGCGCGCGGCGTCTTCCTCGCCACGTTCGGCGAGGACCACCCGAACCTCGCCCACATCTGGAACGGCGTCGGCCAGCTCGCGCTCGCGCGCGGCAAGCCCGCCGACGCCATCCCGCTCCTCGAGAAGGCGGTCGCCCTCCGCGAGAAGGACCCCGGCGACGCCGCCGCCCTCGCCGAGTCTCGCTTCGCGCTCGCCCGTGCCCTCGGCACCACGCCGCGCGCGAAGGAGCTCGCCGCCAAGGCCCGCGACGGCTACCGCGCCGCGGGCGCGCAGTTCACCGCGGTCGCCCGCGAGATCGACGCCTGGCTCGCCAGGCCCTAGCCGCGCGCGTCACTTGCCCTTCAGCTGCTTGGGCGGGGGCTTCTTGTCGTCGTCGTCGTCGCCGTCCTTGTTGAACAGCCGCTGCCTGGTGCCGTGGCGGTTGTACTGCAGGGCGTAGACGACGCCGGCGATCGCGCTGAGCGGGAGCGCGATCAGGAGGGCGGGCATGAGCAGGATCGAGGGGAGCTTCGCGAGGATGAACGCGGCCGCGAGGTACGCGAGCCCGGCCGGGACCGCCTCGCGCAGCGAGCCGGCGTAGAGCCAGCCGAGGGGGCCGAAGAACAGCGAGAGCGCGCCCGACTTGACCCACGACTTCTCGCCCTTACGCTGCAGCTCCTGCTTGACCCCGTGCGCCTTGCGCGCGAGCTCGAGCGCGCCGCCGAGCTGATCGCCGCGCACATCGTCGTCGTCGTCGCGGTCCTTCTTGCGGACGACGAGCGCGGCCTGGCGCGACCTCAGCGCGTCTCGCTCGGCCTGTTGCGCGGCGCGTTGCTCGCGGACCTTCGCGAGCGCGGCTTCCTTGCGCGCACGCTTCTGGTCCTCGTCGGCCTTGACCTCCGCCTCGAGCGCAGCGAGTCGGTCGAGCACCGCACGGTCGTCTTCGGCCACGGTTCGGACTATGGCATGATCCCCTGCGCATGGCGCTGCGAACGATTCTGGTCCCCGTCGCGTTGATCGCCGCAGCCGCGTGCGCAGCGTGCGGCGGAAGTAGCTCGTCGGCGAACGAGCCGCAGACGGCCAAGGAGAAGCAGGCGCTCGAGGCCCAGGAGGAGGGCACGAGTCAGAACAGCCGCAAGTGGGGCGGCTGGCGCTACAAGGGCGACCGCACCGACTGCTTCTTCGTCGTCGGGCGCCAGTGCTTCAAGACCGAGGCGCAGGCGTGCGCGGCGGCGCGCTGCCCCGGCAAGAAGAAGTGCACGTCGAGCGGCGCGGGTCCCGCGACGATCGCCTGCAAGTAACCGCTAGGCGGCCTTCGGCGCGACGACCTTCGGGATGCGCACGCGCGGACCTACTCGGAACGTGACCTTCTTGACGTTGCGGTAGAACTCGCCGTCGATGATCGGCGCGAGCAGCTCGTCGCTGCACGCCTCCATCACCATCTCGCGGCACGGCCGATCGAGGATGTCGCGGCCCTTCATCTCGCCGCCCCTCGCCATGCGCGGGAGGTTGCGAATGATGCCCCACGGGCTCGGCGTCCCGACGAGCGCGTTCATCAGGCCGGGCTGATCGGCCTTGCCGAAGAAGCGGAGCACGTTGCCGAGGTTGATCGACATCGACGCGATGTGGACGCCGGTGAACTTGTCGCCGGGGAGGCGCATGCCGTCGATCGAGACGCGGCACGGCGTCGGCTCGAACATCTCCTTCGCGTAGCTGGTCCACGACCCGAGCGGCAGCTTGGACAGCGGCGACAGCGCGATCGGCGCCGACGCGACGGTGTTCGCGACGACCTTCATGATCGTGCGCGGGTTCGGGTCCGGGTCGGCGTAGTACTTCGCGTAGAAGCGCTGGCCGATGCCGCCGGCCGCCGACGCGAAGCCGTACGTGCGGAACGGCGTGTCGACGCCGTCGATCGCCTGCACGCCGTCGATCACCATCGAGTCGACCTCGGTCTCCTCGATGTGCGAGTTGCGCTCGACGTTGCGGCGCAGCGTCGCGAGGATGCCCTCGGCGTCGCCCTCGATGCCGACGTTGTTCGCGACGAAGTCGATCGTGCCGCCCTTGGTCGGGAGCGTCATCGGCAGCGTCACCGACTGCCCGACGAACTCGTCCTCCTGGAGGACCTCCATGCCCATGCGCAGCATCCAGTGCAGCGCGCCGTCGCCGCCGTCGGCGACCCAGTAGCGGGCGCGCTTGCGGAGGAACTCGCGCAGGACCGGCTTGATCGACTCGAGCGAGACGGTCTGGTGGACCTCGCCGATGTCGCCCACGATCCGCTGCAGCCGAGCCGCCCGGTCGGGGCGATTCTTGTTCTTACGGCTGTTCGGGTTCGTGATGACGCCGATTTCCACGTCGCAGGCTGACTGCAAGGACCGGGCGAGACGCGGCGCGTCGTAAGTCGCCATAATCACGTGACGTCACCGTCACCTGGACGGCCTGCTGCGTAGCCGCTTACGCGGCCAGGTGGATAAGCCCCGCGCCGGTTATCGTGGAAGCCCATGAAGCGCCGGCTCGTCGTGCTCCCCGGGCTGGTCGGGTGCCTCACCGGAGCGCCGGTCGAGACGGTGCCGACTCCCGCCGCCGCTCCCATCGCTCCCGTCGTCGAGGTGAAGGCGCGCTACGAGGTCGTGCCCGCCGAGCTCGGCGACGCGGACGTCCTCGCGCGCATCCGCCACCGCGCCCGGCTGCGCCGCTACGGGGCGGCCTCGCTCGCGCGCGATGCGGACGTCGGCATCGATGCGAGCAGCCCGGCCGAGATCGGCGAGGTGGTGCCGGTGATCGGCGAGACGCGCACGCGGATCCGCGTCGTGGCGGAGG
The DNA here is from genome assembly GCA_019637375.1 of Deltaproteobacteria bacterium. GTDB lineage: Bacteria > Myxococcota_A > Polyangia > Haliangiales > Haliangiaceae > JABFXX01. The sequence goes on from JAHBVW010000005.1 coordinate 64,051, forward strand.
AGGAACAGGTCCGCTTCGCGGTGTGGATCGATCGCCGCGACGTGCGCAAGACCGTGCTCGCGACGACCGAGCTCGGCAACGGCGCGGGCGAGGCCGGCGTGTGGCTCGAGCCGGGCGCGACGATCACGAGCGGCGCCGCGGGCGGCGGCAACGTGCGCGTCGAGCTCGAGAGCGACGCACTCGCGGTGTTCGGCGAGCTGCCGGCGAGGCTCGTCGGGCAGGTGTGGGTCGCGCCGGCGGGCGCGCCGCCGGTGAACCTCGACGTGCACCACCCGAAGGTGTGGAACGAGCCGGCCGATCCGCGCCCGCGCGTGTCGATCGCCACGGGGACCACGATCCGCGTCGCGCCCGACGGCGACGCACGGCCGCTCGCGCACGTGCGGAGCGCGACCTCCGCCGTCCTCCTCGGCGGGCACGGTGCGCACCACGAGGTCGAGCTGCGGTGGCCGCAGCTGCGCGTGCGCGGGTTCGTGCCGTCGTCGACGACGATCGCCGATCCGCGGCGCACCGGCTCGATCGGCACGGGGCGCGGCCACGGCTTCGGCTCGACCCACCGCGATCAGGTCGACGTCGCCGCCGGCGCGTGCCTGTTCGACGCGGTCGGCGGAGACGTCGTCGGCGTGCAGCTCGCGCCGTCGGTGCGGATCGGCCAGCTGCGCACGGCGTCGCCGGGCTGGCGCATGGTGCTGATCAGCACCGACTGGGGCACCGGCCACTTCTACGTGCACGACCTCGCCGACGATCCGCAGCGCCCGCGCCTCGAGCTATGCACGCGGAACTAACGCGGGTGCGCCGCGCGTTCGCTAGGCTCGTGTCGATGCGTCGCGCCGTCGCCGTGGTCGTGGTCGCAGCATGCGGTGCGGCGCCACCGCAGCCGGTCGCGTCGTCGACGACGGCGTCTTCGTCGAAGCCGAAGCCGAAGCCGCAGCCGAAGCCGACGGACAAGGTTCGCGAGCGCGCGCCCGTCGATCCGATCGCGGGGCTCGCGCCGGTGCCCGACGGCGGCGACGTGTCGTGGATGGTGCCGGGCAAGCTCCTCCTCGAGCTCGGCGGCACGCCGATCGCCTCGCCCGGCGGCAACCGGTCGATGGAGGTGAGCATCCTCGACGAGGCGGGCAAGCAGGTACGCGTCGCGATCCGGCTCGATCACGCGCGCTTCTCCGGCTGGATCGAGCGCGGCTGGTTGCTCGCCGTCGTGACGCGCGAGCAGCGCGTGTCGACGGGGCCGGGCGCGTTGCCGATGGGCGACATCCGCGTGGCGCTGCGGCCGGGCGCGCGCGTGCGGCGGGTGGCGCACAAGGACGGCGCGACGCACGTGCGCTACATCGGCGCGCTCGAGGTCGAGGGCTGGATCCCCGACGAGGCGCTCGCCGATGCGGCGCCGCGCCGCCGCGGCCACGGCCGCATCCCGGCGGGGCGCAGGCAGCAGCTCGTCACGCCGGGGTCGACGTTCCGCAGCGAGCCGCGCTGGGCGAGCGCGACGCTCGCCGTCGTCGCGAACGGCTACCTCGTCGACGTCGTCGGGCCGACCGCCGCCGAGGGCTGGAACGAGATGGCGTACGCCGACGGCGAGGTCGACGTGCGCGGCTACCTGTCGCTGCGCGACCCGCCGAGCCGCGTGCACCGCACGAAGGACCCCGACGTGCCGCCGGTGATGTCGACGCCGAACGACAAGGTCGCGAGCGGCACGTGCCTGTTCTCGCGGCCGAACGGCGACGCGATCGGCTACGTCGTCGGCGATCGCGACGTGCAGCTCGAGGACGCGGGCGGCGGCTGGTGGACGCTGTACGTGGACTCGCCGTGGGGAGCGATCCCGTTTGCCGCGCGCGGCCCGTCGCCGGCGGCGCTGTTCCCGTGCGCGCCCGTCGGTGCCCTTCCGACGCCGCCCCCTCCGGCGCCCGCGCCGCCCGTGCCGTAGTAGGCTCCGCGCGATGACGAAGCTCGCAGCGATGTTCGCGGTCGTCGCCGGCGCGGCGGCCTGTGGCGGTGGCTCCAAGGGTACGACGCCCCCGGGCGGCGGCGCCGATGGTGTCATCGCGCTCACCTGGCAGGCGAAGCAGGCCGACGGTGAGCACGTCGAGGTCACGCTCGTCGTCGGCGGCACGCCGCACGTCCTCGGCAAGCTCAACGCCGCCGCCGACGATGCGCAGGGCACGCCGCGCACCTGCGACACGATGCCCTCGCCGGCGCCGACCTCCGTCGGCTTCACCTGCGGCGGCACGCCGGCGTTCAACCACTACCGCGTCGACCTGCGCGGCGCCGAGCTCGTCATCACCCTCGAGACGGGTGTCGACGGGGAAGCGACCTCCGAGAAGAGCGAGGAGGTCAAGCGCATCCCGGTGAAGGGCGGCAGCTTGACCGTCGCGCCGTACGTGAAGCCCGCGGGCTGAGCAAAAAAAAACGAGCCCGCCCGCGAGCCGATGCGCGCAGCTCACGGGGCGGGGCGTGGATGTGGATGTGGATGGAGGGATTGGGCTCGGCGGACTAGACCGCGAGCACCGAGAACGCGGCGCGGTCGCCGGAGCGGCCCACGACGGTGACCTTGTCGATGCGCTTGCCGCGGCGGCCCTCGAGGTCGATCGTGATCGGCTTGCCGGCGGAGAGGGCCCGGTTGATCAGCGCGGTCTGCGTCTGGCCGTTCGCGAACGTGATGAGGACGCGCTGCACGCGCATCGAGCCGGAGCGGGAGACGAGCTCGAGCTTCTGGAAGCGCGCGTTGTTCGACACGTCGACGGTGGTCGACCGGCCGGTGAGGCGCGCGCTGCCGAGCAGCGTCTTGCTGTACTGGTGGTGGCTCGCGATCGGCGGCGGGGCCGGCTTGTACTGCACCGACGGAGCGGCGGCAGCGATCGACGAACCGGAAAGGATGAGCGACGCGATCAACGAAGATAGTTTCATCGGAAAGTTCCTCTCTCGAGCCCCGAACCAGGGCTCGATTCCCCTCGCTGCATCGCGCGGGCCACGCGCAACTGCTCGACATCGCGCGGCCGCCCGCGCGGCGCGCTGCAACCTCCGCAGTCGCGCTGCGAGCCCCGCAGGTTCGGGTACGTTCCGCGCGATGACCTCAGCGGTTCGCTACCACCGTGACGCAGGCACGGCGATCGGCATCCTCACGCTCGATCGCCCCGACAACCGCAACTCCATGACCCCGGAGCTGCTCGACGCGTTCCTCGCCGCCAGCGCCGCGGCGCGCGCCGACACCGGAGCGCGCTGCCTGATCGTGACCGGCACCGGCACCTCGTTCTCCGCAGGCGCCGACTTCAAGTCGACGCTCCAGCGCGCCTCTCCCGACGCCGCGCCGCACGAGCGCTCCTACGCGATGTACGCGCCGTTCCTCTCGCTCCTCGACATCCCCGTCCCGATCGTCGGCGCGCTCAACGGCCACGCCGTCGGCGGCGGCTTCGGCCTCGCGCTCGTGTGCGACCTCCGCATCGGCGCCGAGGACGCGAAGTACGGCGCCAACTTCGTCCGCCTCGGCCTCGCGCCCGGCATGGCGATCAGCTACCTGCTCCCGCGCCTCATCGGCCCGGCCCGCGCCTCCGAGCTCCTCCTCACCGGCGAGCTCGTCGACGGCCGCCGCGCCGCCGACCTCGGCGTCCTCAACCGCGCCGTCCCCGCCCCCTCCGTCCTCCCCACCGCCACCGAGCTCGCCACCACCATCGCCTCCAACGCCCCGCTCGCCATCCGCGCCACCAAGGCCGCCATCCGCCGCGGCCTCGAGCTCCACATCCGCGAGGCCGCCGCCGCCGAGGCGTACGCCCAGGCCGAGACCCTCACCACCGACGACGCCCGCGAGGGCATCGCCGCCCTCCTCGCGCGCCGCCCCCCGACCTTCACGGGCCGGTAAGCCCGAGCGAGTGTGTCTCGTCGCTAAAGGCGATACCCTGGGCAAGTGGGGATGAGCGCGTCGCTCGCGCCGGAGTTAGATCTTTCAGGGCACACGCTGCGACCAGGTCTGCGCCTCGAGCACGTCATCGCGCGCGGCAGCTTCGGCGTCGTCTACCGGGCGATGCAGGTCGAGCTCGAGCGTCCCGTTGCGGTGAAGGTGTTGCACGCCGCCTTCGCCGCCAACGATGACATCACGCAACTCTTCTGGGACGAGATCCACGCGATCTCCAAGATCAAGCATCGCAATGTCGTCGAGATCCACGATGCCGAGCTCACGTCCGATGGACGGCTGTTCTTCATCATGGAGCTGCTCGAGGGAAAGACCCTAGAGGAACTCGGTCAGGCGGGACCACTCGCTCCCGTGCGTGCCGTTTCGATCATCTCCCAGCTACTCGCCGGGCTCGCCGCCGTTCACGCCACAGGACGGATTCACGCCGACGTCAAACCCTCGAACGTGATCGTCGTCGATGAAGCGGAGGGAGGACAGCGCGTGGTGCTCATCGACTTCGGGCTCTCTCGCTCGCGCGGCTTGACACTGGCGGAAGCCGTTGGCGGGACACCGCCGTTCATGGCGCCGGAGCAGCTTCGCGATTGGAAAGTCGAACCGCGTTCCGACGTGTTCTCCGCCGCGCTCGTCCTGGTATGGCTTCTCTGCAGGTGGAGGCGTCGATCCCCCGACGAGCTCGCCCCCTCGCTGGACATCATCGATGATCCGACGCTCCGGCTCGCGCTCGAGCGAGCGCTCGAACCTCTCGTCGAGGAGCGCGTATCGGTCGGTGATTTCACGCGGATGCTCGTAGGTGGCAAACAAGCGGATCCCCTCGGAGCTCCGCCACCTCCACCGTTTCGACATCTCGCGCCGCTGACGGAGTCGGATCGATTCAGGCTGCAGGGACGCGAACAGGATGTCCTCCGGGTCGTGCGTCAGCTCGACGCAAAGCGCGCGCTCTTGTTGATGGCTCCCACGGGTATCGGGAAGACGTCGCTACTTCGCGCAGGCGTCGCGCCGTATCTCGAGGCGAGGGGCGCGCACGTGTTGTATGTCGACTGCACGTCTGCGACGCGCGCGATCGTTTCGAATCTCGACGGCGAGCAAGTCGTGGTGATCTTCGATCAGGCAGAGCTCCTGCGCGATTCGGGGCTCCTCGACGCGGCTCTGCAGTGCGCCGGCGCATCGGTGATCGTGAGCGTCCGAGAGGACCTGCTCGCTCGACTCCTCGAACTTGCACCCACACTACAGCATGCAGCTCAGGTCCGGTTGCACGCACTCGGAGTGATAGGGGCGCGCGCCGCGATCGTTCATGCCCTGACGGAGCACGACATCTCCATCGATCCGGATCTCCTCGATGCACTCGTCCGGGACCTGCTGGACGAGCACGCGCTCGGAGACGAGGAAGATGACGACACCGTGTATCCCCCCCACCTGCAGCTGGTGGGTGCGGCACTCTTTGCAGCGCTCGGGCCGAAGCAGAACGTGCTCACGCTCGAGCACTATCGCAACCTCGGCGGGTTCGCCGCCATCGCCGGCGAGTATCTGGATAGGCGCTTGGTCGAGCTCTCGAGATCCGATCGCAAGATCGCGCGCGCGCTGTTCGGGAGTCTCATGACCGCAGCCGGTGCTCGCGCTTTTCGGTCGGAGGTTGAGCTCTTCAGCGTATCGGTAGGATCTCCCGAGGTCGAGATCAGGAAGGTCCTGCAGCGTCTTCATGACGCAGGGCTCGTCGTACGGAGGATCGGCCCCGACGGCGAGCCCACCTACGAGCTGATCCATGACACGCTCGTGCCACGCGTGAGGAGATGGCTCGAGGTTCAGGACCTCGACCGCCAGCGCGCTGCCGAGTTGCTGCGTTTCCACCTGCGACGGTGTCGCGACCATGCTCCGTCGCTGCTGACACGCGACGAGCTTCACGAGGTTGAGCGGTTTCCCGACCTCGTGCCAGAGCTGGAGCGCGAGTGGACGCGGCGACTCGGTGTCGTGTGGACCCCGACTGGGCTTGTCGAGCGCTCGAGACAGGTGGCACGCTATCGCCGCGGCGTCGTCATCGGGGGCACGATCGCAGTCGCCGCGCTCGCCTTCATCCTCGTATACCGCTGGCTCATCGAGCGGAACGCGCGGCGCGAGGAGGCTTCACTACGCGCCGCGGAAGCGACGCTCCGAGATCGCGACCTGGGGCGCTTCGTGCTCGAACTCGCTCCGTTCGAATGGGACGCGAATCGGCTCCTCGCCAGGAACGTGCCCATCGAGAGGCTTCCCCACTTGCGGTGGCGCCTCCTCGCGCCACGCGACGATGATCCCGACGAGCCCGGCGAGGAGCTACCGCCCGAGCGCTTTCAGCGCGACATCGGAATCGAGGAGGATGGCATTCGACGTCACACGGTCGAAGCCCGCGGTGGAGACGCCTTCCTGGAAATCACGGGACGTGGCGTCGGAGGCGAAGTCTGCGAACCATCGATCATCCCGCTCCGCTTCTTGCCCGGTCATGGGCGTCGTAATGACAAGCCGCTGCGTAGCTATCGCATCCGCGTCCCCACGTGCAGCGCCAGCCGAGCGGGCATGATCTCGATCGACGCCGGTCCGTTCATCTTCGGCGGACGAGGAGTGCCGCAGTCGACGATGTCCGAGGAGGATCTGGTCCCCCGCACGCGTGTCGTCCTGTCGGAATTCAGGATCGATCGCACCGAGGTCACTAACGCTGCCTTTGCGGTCTTCACGGAGATGAAGGACGCGCACCAGATTTGGGGCGCATCCTACGCACAGGCACTGGAGAAGGCGAGTCGTGGCTCTTATCCGCGTGTGGATGTGAGCTGGTCCGAGGCGCGTGCGTACTGCCGGTTCCTGGGTAACACCCTTCCGTCCAGTAAGCAGTGGCAACGGGCGCTGCGAGGGCCAGATCTCCCCTCGAACCCGCTCCCCGAGAGGAACCTGCCCTGGGGAGAGGAACTGTCGCCGATCCCCGCGGCGCTGCAGTTCCATGCGCGCTCGACGGCAGAGCCCGTGGCCGTTCGATCGCTCGACCGCAGCGTCGAGGGCGTCATGGACCTCGCGGGCAACGTCGAGGAGTGGACCTCGGACATCGAGCGCGGTGCGGATCCTACGGTGCCGCCTCGGCTGCGCACCCATGTCGTTCGCGGGGGCAACTGGGCGAACACGAATCCTGAGCGGCTGGTCGATACGCTCGCGATCGAGAATTCTCGAAACCCGATCTTGCACGCACCCTTTATCGGATTTCGCTGCGCGACGAGGAGTCGCTAGGCGTCGAGTACCTCGAAGATCGTCTTGTTGCCCGAGAGGTCGTATCGCAGGCAATACCCGGTCGCAGGGTTGGGAAACGAAAAGGCGAGTTTGTGCGAGAGGTGCACTTGATACCTGGGTGCCTGATCGAGACCACGTACCTCGAGGTCGGGAATCGCCAGGATCGGTCGAGCAAGTACGCCTGCCGGTTTAACGAGTTTGTCGAACCACTTGGCGTTGTAACGGGCATCCGTGGTGATGTAGTGCGCCCCGATGGGTTGCGTCGACTTCGGGGCCAGTGAACGAAATGCGGTGTGGACTACGAGCAGGTGTGTGGAGATGAACCCGTCGACCGTGAAGTCCGCATTGGTGACCGGTTCCCTGGTTCCCGATACGTTGCAACCCGTCAAGTCGTGCAGGGCCTTGAGAACGCGCTTTCCGGCATCCGACGCCGCCGTGGAGCATCCAAGCAGGCGAATGTGCGCGATCCCGAGCGACTTGAACTCGGGAGACGTGAAGAAGCCAGAAAGTCTGGTGACTACCGCTTTCTCATCGAGGACGGAGCCGTCGGAGAGCTCGAGCAGGTACTCGGGTCCGATCGAATGGCCGACGAGGTCGAAGGTGCCGTGCGTGATGCGCCCCTCCGGAGAGAAGGGAAGGCCCGTGAGCTCGGGTGACACCTTGAAGTCGAACTTCGTGAGATGCCAGTGGACTTTCTTGCTCAACTCCTGCAGATACGCCGGGCTCGGTGACTTCTGCGCGAGCGCGATCTTGAAGGTCTCCCATCCGAGTGGCAGCTTGGGGCCACGCAACCCGAGTTTCCCGTAGGCGTAATCGACATCGATGAACAACGCTCCGGGCGTTCCTGGTGGACTGGCCTCTTCGATCTTGCTGAAGCCGTTCTTTATTGAGTCGCATTTTTCCCAATCGATGTCTGTGGGGGTGGGATCCGTGCCGTCACCAGACGTACCTGGAGGCCAGATCTTGACCTGGGCGGTACCAACCCGTTCAGCATGGAATCCCCGAAATCGGCGTCCCGTCGGAACCTTGTCGTCCTTGTCCCAGTACTGAACCGACTTGAATTCGTAGCACTTTGCCTTGCTGAAGCCGTCCGGGGGTAACGTCGGTCGCTTCCTCAGCGCCTTCAGACAGACCTCGGTGAGTCCCACCGCTCCGACGTTTGCGCACTTGTTCGGGAAGCCGGGCCCGATGGTGGTCTCACCGCGTTCATCCACGCTCATGTGGACATCGGCGTGGATCGTCGTCCACTTGATGTCAGCAGTCAGTCCGATGTTCTTGGGATTCCAAGCAAGATCGATCGGTCCACCAAAGGCCGCGTCTCCCCACTCCTTCAGCACGAAGTAGCCGTCGCCGCTCCTCTTGTTGGTGTCGGCGACAACATCGAAGTAGCACGGGTGAATCTCAAAAACGGTACTGTTTGGCATACCACTCTCCAGTGTGCGACAGCGCTCGCACATGCAGCGCAAGTGCCATTCACGGGCGATGAAGCTCGAAGGACGCGATCAGGTCGTGCAGATATGCCCGACTGAGGTCGAGCTCGACGGCAGTCTTGGTGATGTTCCAGCTGTTCCGTGCGAGCGCGTCCTCGAGGAGAGACCGCTGAAACCGCTGCGTGGCTTCTCGATAGGTCTCGACACCTTCGATACGCGGCCGGCGAGGAAACACGTGCTGTTCGTCGACATGCGTCGCCTTCTCGTAGGCTGCCCGCGCGACCGCGGCCTCGATCGCGTTCGCGAGCTCGCGGACGTTCCCCGGCCACGCCGCCTCTCGACATGCGACGAGTGCCCGTCGCGTCAGCTGGAGGGGCTTGATCCCGTTGCGCTCGCACGCTTCCATGCAGAAACGCGATGCCAGATCCGGAATGTCATCGCGGCGGGCGTCTAGCGAAGGCATCTCGATCGGCAGGACGGCGAGCCGGTAGTAGAGATCTTCGCGAAACGTCTTCGCGGCGACGCGTGCCTTCAAATCCGCGTTCGTGGCGCTGATGATGCGCACGTCCGCAGAGACGGCGGTGCTCGACCCGAGAGGATAGTACCGTCGATCCTGAAGCAATTGGAGCAACTTGGCCTGAGCGCTGAGGGGGAGTTCAGCGATCTCGTCCAGGAACAAGGTCCCTCCTCGCGCGGTCGCTACCTTGCCCACGATCTTGCGGGTCGCACCCGTGAACGAGCCGGCTTCTGCGCCGAAGAGCTCGCTCTCGATCAGGTTTTCCGGAAGCGCTGCGCAATTGACGTCCAGATAGACGCCGGTCGCGCGGGGACTGTTGGCGTGGATCGCCCTTGCGAGCGCGGTCTTGCCTGTCCCGGGCGCGCCTGTGAGCAGCACCGAGATTCCAAGGGGCGCGACGCGCGCGGCTTCCAGCAGCGTGCTTGCAAGCGCTGGCGAACGTCCCACGATCCCATCGCTGCGAAAGTGCTGGCGGATCTCGCATGTGGCGTCGGTCTCGCGAACCGCGGTTCGCACGAGAAGCCGGTCGGCGACGATGCCGAGCTGGCGCGCGAACATCTCGATCGTTTCGCGGTCTCGCTCGTCGAACGGCGCGGCATCGCTCGCCTGCTGGAGATACACGACCCCGATAGGCGGCTGACCGATCGGCGCGCACACCACCGAGCGGATCGCATTGCGCAAGACGCTAGGTTGATCACGAAAGTCAGGGTCGGCGAGCGCCGAAGGCGTCGCTACGGTTCGACCCTCACTCAAGGCCCGCGCGATGATGCCACGCGAGATCGACGTCCGGATCGATGCGATCTCGTCGAGTGTACATCCGTGCGCCCGCCAGTACAGTGCCTCCGTCCCGACATCTCCACGTCCACCGATCTCAAGATACACCATCTCGGCACGCGTGACCTCGATCGCGAGGCGCAGGGCCTCGTCGAGCAGCGGTTCCGGTTCCTCGGCGGCGGTGAGCGCGAGGAGCCTGCGCAAGAAGTCCCTCTCCATCACGGCATCGCCAGACACACCCATCCCCCCGTCTTGTCACGGTGGCAGGGCGTTCTGCAATAGTTCATTGGCGAATCGCTTAGGTGTGTCCTGTATCGACGACGATCGATCGATCGACTGTCGGGTTTGCACGACACCGCCAAGAACGACCAGGCACTTTAGGAGATCGGTGCTGGTCTGCACGGTGCACGCGGCCTCTCCGTGCCGCTCGCTATTCTGAGGCATCCTCGGTCCCCTGGCTCCGAATCGCTCGACGAGACCGACCTCGATCGCATCCTCAAACTCGTGCCCACCGAGGTCCTCGCGTTCTACGCAGCGGCGGTCACGCTAGGGCCCCAGGTCGCCTGGGTGTACTTCCGCCTGCCGCTGTTCGCTCTGAGCGTATGCCTCGTGCCCCTCGTGTTGTTCCTCGACGGTCGAGCGACAGGTATCCGCGCGCCGGCGCCGCAGTTCGTGTTGCGTACCCTGACGTTCATGACCTTCGCGACGACGATCGGTTGTCCCGATGGACCGGGCGAACTCGTTGCCGTGCAATGGATCTCGGGGCTCGCGGTGATCATCGTGCCACTCGCTGGCGCGTGGCTGTTCGCCAGGTCGTGAGCTAGGGCATGGCCGTTGCTGGAGCGACCAAGCTGATGCAGAGGTCGAGTGGGCAGGAAGCGCGAAGACTCGATGCGGCCTATCGCGAGCTGCGCGCGGCGCGGATGGCGTTTGCCCGTGCCTCTGTTCGCGAAAAGCGCCCGACGTCGCGTCATCCCGGCGCAGGAATCCTCGCGGCCGTGCGCAAGAGGTTGCTGACGCACCCTGATGTCGTTGGGGTGGGGCTCGGGCAACGCTGGCGTGGTGGGGCGCTGGATGGAGAGCCTGTCATCCGAGTGTACGTACGGAGGAAGCGGCCGCTGGGGCAAGTCGCGCCGTCGCGCGTGCTGCGCACCCTGCGGCACGGCAAGCGGAAAATCGGCGTCGATGTCGTCGCGTTCGGTGAGCACCTCGTCGCACAGGCCGCACCCGGCGACAGCATCGGACAGGTGAGCCCACGTTCGCGGGGGACGATTGGAACGTTTGCGACGACGGACGACGGACGGCGCGTGGCGATCACCGCGATGCACGTGACGGGCGCACGCGACGTGACCGCGAACGATAGTCCAATCGTTTGCTCGATCCCGAGTAGGTTCGACGATGCCGGCGCCGCCGGCCTGCACCTCGATCTCGGGACCCAGTCCGGTGTCGACGCGGCGCGCATCCTCCTGCCGCCGGGCTTCTCCATCGACATGCGACTTCCTACGTTCGGTGACGTCAAGGGCTGGCGCTGGACGGTCGATGAGGACGTCAACCATAGCGTCACCCTGGTCGGTGCAACGAGCGGACGTCTCGACGGACGAATCATCGACCCGAGCCATGACTTTCCTGACCTCGAGCTGAACCAGGTGATCGTCGTGCGGATTCCGACGGATCTGGGTGATTCGGGGGCATCGATCGTCGACGGCGCGGGACTTGTGCTCGGCTTTCTCGTCGGCTTCGGCGACGGGATGCCCGAAGACCACCGGCTGTTCTGCCCCGCCGGACTCGTGCTGGGGCAGTTGCACTGCAGCATTCCATGATTCGAAGAGGAGGGTGATGTGAGGTCGCTATTCTTGGTCCTTGGAACGATCGTTTTGCTCGTCGACGCGGCTCGCGCAGCCGAATGGACGCTCAAGGTGTCCCAGGACGCCACCGGCGGCATCAAGGCCGAGCCGCAGGACTTCACGTCGTCGATGGACTTTGACGGCACGGTGCGCACGTTGCGCGTCACGTGCATCAATCCCGTGCTGTGCACCGACATGAGGATCGAAGGTGCTCCGATAGACGCGTCCAGGACGACGGCTACAGAACTGGTCGCGACGGTCGACAAGGCGTCCACGATCTTCATCAGCCACCTCGCGCAGCGCGTCTTCACCCTGAAGCTCACGGCGCCCGCGACCGAGGAGACGACCCTGCGCACCATGCTCAGCCGGTCGTGCAAACCTTCTGGCTCCGTCGGTTCGCGCGAGGTCGTGGTGACGCCGCTCGGCACGATGCTGACGCAGCCGCCTAAGTACTTCGCCGAGACCGAGACTCTCACCGTAACCGTCGTCGGGGACGCCCGGCTCGTCCCACTCCTCAGTGTAGTGCGCAAGTCAGGCACCCGTGTCGTCGGACTCAACCTGCTCGGCGAGGGCACGGACATAAAGCTTCGCCCCCAAGCGCAGAAGGACGGCGCTCCCGTTGTGGGTTGCATGTCGCGGAGCTTCACGCTCGCCGACTTTGCCGCAGGGACGGGCGAGGTCGAGATCGCCGCGTGGCTCGGAGACGCGCCGCAGATCCTCGGCGGGTTTCAGTTCGTCGTCGATCCTGTCTATCACGGCATGTTCTCGTTCGGTGCTGTCTGGACCAAGCTACTGGCTCCGGAGTTCGTCGTCGCCCAGCGCGCCGGCACGAATGTCGTCGTGCAGACCGAAGGTGGCGATCGCAGGCTGTCGTACGCGTTCCTGTACACGCCGTTTCTGTGGCACGGGCTCGAGCGAGATATTCGCAAGCCTATCGGGAATCGCGTGTGGGAGTACTTCAATCCCTCGTTGGGCTTCGTCGCCGATGATCCGCTCAACAACGCACTCGTCGGGATCACCTTTGACCTCCAGTCGGCCTTGCTGGTCACGGGTGGGTTCATCTTCAGCCACGTGAATCGGCTCGATGAGATCGGCATCGGCGACGCATTCGCAGGAACCTCCGCAGAGATCCCGACGAAGAAGGTCTGGAAACGCGCCGCGTTCATCGGCGTGACCGTCGACGTACGCGTCGCCGTCAAGCTCTTGCGCATGGTTCTCGGGACCGCTTCGACCGGCTCGTGAACGGAACACGCCGACCCGACTCGTGACGGTGTTGCCTCAATATGCGGCAGCCCGGCGTGTTGCTTGCGTCGAAGAGCGCGCATGATGTTGGTCGTGGAAACGCTGCCGCAGGGTAGCGATACGACGTTCGAGCCCGGGGAGGGGGCGGGCGGGCGCGAGGGCGCGCTCGAGCCGGCGCTCGGCGACGTCATCGGGAGGTACGAGCTGCGCGAGCTGCTGGGGGCCGGGGGGATGGGGAGGGTGTATCTGGCGCGGGACCGGATGCTGGGGCGGGCGGTGGCGGTGAAGGTGGTGCGGCGCGAGACGGTGAGCTCGCGGTTCCTCGAGGAGGCGCAGGCGATCGCGGCGCTGAACCATCCGAACATCGTGCATCTGTACGACGTCGGCGTGGACCGGGCGCCGTACCTCGCGCTGGAGTACATCGACGGGGAGACGCTGCAGCAGCGGTGCGAGCGCGAGCGGCTGAGCCTGGACGAGTCGCTGCGCACGCTGCGCACGATCGCGATCGCGCTCGAGTACGTGCACGCGAACGGCGTCGTGCACTGCGACCTCAAGCCGGGGAACGTGATGCTCGGGCGCGACGGGCGGCTGCGCGTCGTCGACTTCGGCCTCGCGAGCCGCGTGGCGGCGCCGGGGATCATCGCGGGGACGCCGGAGTGGATGGCGCCGGAGCAGTGGGGCGGGCACGCGGCGACGGCGGGCACGGATGTGTGGGCGCTCGCGGTGATCGCGGTGCGGTTGCTGGTGGGGAAGCACCCGTTCGGCGAGGACGTCGCGGAGCGGCGCGAGCTCGCGGCGGCGGGGACGACGCGGCTCGAGGGCGGCGACCTGCCGGATGGGCTCGCGCGCATCATCGAGCGCTCGCTCGAGGTGGACGTGGCGCTGCGGCCGAGCGCGGCGGACTGGCAGGCGGCGCTCGACGAGATGCTCGAGGGGAGAGCGGCGCTGTCGTCGGACGAGGGGCCGTACCGCGGGCTCGGGACGTTCGGCGAGGCGCACGCGCGCTACTTCTTCGGCCGCGACGGCGAGGTCGACGCGTTCGTCGAGCGGCTGCGCGAGACGAGGCTGCTGCCGGTCGTCGGGCCGTCGGGCGCGGGCAAGAGCTCGTTCATCTACGCGGGCGTGATCCCGCGCCTCCGCGCGCGCGGGCAGTGGACGATCCTCTCGCTGCGCCCGGGCGCCGATCCGTTCGGCGCCCTCGCGCGCACGCTCCTCGACGCGGGGTCGGCGCAGTCGGCCGCCGAGCAGCGCAGCCTCGCCGAGGATCTGCGCCGCACGCCGACGCTGCTGGCGGCCCGCCTGAGCACGCTCGCCGGCGTGCGCGGCGGGCGGATCTTCCTCGTCGTCGACCAGCTCGAGGAGCTGTTCACGCACGGCGCGTCCGACGAGGACGCGGCGGCATTCGTGCGCGCGCTCGTCGCCGCGACGGAGGACCCGCTCGCCCAGGTGAGCATCGGGTGCCTGACCGTGCGCGAGGACTTCATCGGCCGTCTCAACGGGCTGAGCGCGCTGTTCGTGCTCAGGCGGCTCGGGCCGGCCGAGCTGCGCGCGGCGATCGTCGCGCCGCTGGCGCGCACCGGCTACGCGTTCGAGGACGGCGCGATCGTCGACGAGATGCTCCGCGAGATCGGCGAGACGACGGCCGCGCTCCCGGTGCTGCAGTTCGCGTGTCGCGCGCTGTGGGACGCCCGCGACCAGGAGCGCAAGCTGATCACGCGCGAGGCGTACGAGCGGCTCGGCGGCGCGGTCGGTGCGCTCGGGCGACACGCGGACGGTGTCCTCGCGGAGCTGTCGCCGGCGGAGCTGCGCGCCGCGCGGCCGCTGCTGCTGGCACTCGTCGTCGGCACGACGCGCCGCCAGGTCGAGCGCGCGCAGCTCCTCGCGCGTGTCCCCGACGGTGCGCGCGTCCTCGATCGCCTGATCGCGGCGCGCCTGCTCGTGCAGCGCGGCGAGGACAACGTCGTCGAGCTCGCGCACGAGTCGCTGCTCGCGACGTGGGGCCAGCTCGCGCGCTGGATCGACGAGACGCGCGACGAGCGCCGCGTCCTCGACGAGCTCGAGGAGGCGAGCGCGCTGTGGGTCCGCCGCAACCGCCGCGACGACGACCTGTGGCGCGCCGCCGAGCTCGCCGCGTTCCACCACCGCCGCGCGCAGCTCCAGCTCGTCGTCCCGGCCCACCTCGAGGAGTTCCTGCGCGCCAGCGCCGCGCGCGAGGACCGGGCGCGCCGGCGTGCACGCCTGCGCTGGATCTTCTTCGCCGCGCTCGCCGCGCTCGTGACGACCGGGTCGGCGTACCTCGCGCTCGTGTTCCGGCAGCAGAAGGTCGACGCCCAGCACGCGAACGTCAACCTCGGCCGCGTCGAGATCGCGCTGCGCCCGTTCGACTGGGTGAACGGCGTGCGCACGCCCGTCGCCGTCGAGCAGCTGCCGGCGCTGTCGTGGCGCCTGCACGATCGCCAGCCCGAGGGCCACGAGCCGGGTGCGCCGATCGCCGACGTGCGCGCCGAGCCGCTCGTCGTGAGCGGCCCCGAGCTCGTCGCGCGCGTCGACGTGCGCGGCGGCGCCGCGTACCTGCGCATCGACGGCCGGGCGCGCGCCGGCGAACCGTCGTGCGCACCGTCGTGGGTGCGGATCCAGTCGCTGCCCGGCTACTCCGAGCGCGCGGGCGCGGTGACGCGCCTCGAGATCCCCGTGCCGACGTGCCGCGCGACGCGCGACGACATGATCGCGATCCCGGCGGGCACGTTCATCTACGGCGGCCCCGGCGATCCGCCGACGACGCTCGCCGGGGAGTTCCTCGAGCGCGAGCGGGAGATCGACCTCCACGAGTTCGCGATCGATCGCACGGAGGTCTCGAACGCGCGCTTCGCCCCGTACGCCGAGATCGCCGCGATCACGAACTACCCGGTGCCGATCTATCCGCCCGCCGGACCGCTCGAGCACGCCGGCGATCCCGACCGTCCGCTCGCCGGACTCGACGCGTTCGCCGCCGAGGCGCTGTGCCGCTACTACGGCAAGCGCCTGCCGAGCGATCACGAATGGGTGAAGGCCGCGCGCGGCGGGCTCGTCGTCGGCGGCGAGGTGAACCCGGCGCCGCGCCGCCTGTATCCGTGGGGCGGCGAGCCGAGGCCACGCTGCGCGAACCTCCTCGGAGAGGCCGATGGATACGAATGGACGGCGCCGGTCGACGCGCTCGGCTGCGGCGATAGCCCGTACGGCGTGCGCCAGCTCGTCGGCAACGTCGCGGAGATCATCTCGTATCAGGCGGGCGTCGAGGGCAGCTCGGCGCGCCACAGCCGCGGCGGCGGCGCGGAGTCACCCATCGTGCTGGAGCACGGCACGACCGTGTATCGCAATCAGCACGAGGCGCGCCAGTTCGCCTATTCGCTCGGGGTACGCTGTGTGGCGGACGGCCCGCCCGGGCTCGTCTCGTGGAACGGGCAGTGACGTGAGAGGAGGAGGCGATGAAGATCCTGACCGTGGTGGCGCGACATCCCGACGGCGATCGCACCGGCGACTACGGCGGCGACGCCGTCGATCCGCACGATGACTTCGACGCCGAGACGAAGGCCACCGTCGAGAAGCTGCGGCGGCGCCGCGACCCCGCGCGCCACCTGTTCATGCGCGCCGGCAGCGTGTCCGCGCTCGCGGACCTGCTCCGCAAGCACGGCGCCGGCGTCGAGCTGATCCAGATCGTCGGGCACGCGCGCGTCGGCGAGCTCTGGCTCGGCGCGACGTGGACCCGGACGATGGGCACCGGGCACCTGAGCTACATCCTCGACAGCTCCCCGGATACGTACCGCAACCTGCGCGACGTGGTCCCCGAGGGCGCGACCGTGCGGTTGATCGGCTGCATGGTCGGCGCGTCGAGCGACGACCGGTTCCCGACCGTCGCCGACGGCGTCACGCTCGTGTTCGACCTCGCGCGCATGTGGCTGCGCCCGCACCAGGCGCCGCGCACGGTGTGCGCGACCGTCGACTCCGTCACCGACGCCGACTTCGACGACGACGGTGTCCTCGCGAGCTCGGTGCGCGTGGTCGCGTGCGACGGCCTGCGCGTCGTCGAGCCGAGCGCGCCCGCGACGACGCACGCGAACGGCGGCGAGCTCGTCGAGCTCCGCGTCGCCGCCGCGGAGACGCAGCCGGCGAACGCGCGCTGGACGGCGCCGCCGGCGGTGGCGATGTGGCGGCGGTGGCACCGCGGCAACGTGCTCGCGGCGCCGGAGGCGTACGTGAAGGTGCAGCTGCCCGACGGCGAGCACGACGGAGAGCTGGTCGCGCTCGGCCGGATCTTGCGCGTGCGGCGCGGCGCGCGCGGGGTCGAGTACTACGCGCTCGAGCGCTGAGGCAGCTCGCCCGCGAGCGATGGGATCAGCCGCGTCAGCGCCTCGAGCTCCGCCGGCGACACGTGCGGACCGTCGAGGTATGCGGCGACCGTGCGCAGCGCCGCGGCGACGTCCGCGTTCGTGTGCCGCGCGCTCGCCTGGATGACGCCGATCGCGCTCTCGAGGCGCGCGCCCCCGCCGAACTGCACGTTGAACCCGGCCCCGCACCCGTCGGCGGTGAGGTCGAGCGGCGCGACGCCGCCCTCGCACGTGAGCGTCTGGCCGGGCCGCGCGTAGAACGCGTCGGCGAGGTCGACCGCGCCCGTGTACGCGTTGCCGGTCTCGAGCTCGGTGCCCTCGACGATCACGCGCGCGACCCACACCTTCACGGGCTTGTAGAACGAGCCGACGCTCTCGAGCACGTCGCCGGCCGCGAACGACAGCGGCCACTTCGGGATGCTGGACTTGATGTCCGTGCCGGCGGCCCAGGTCTTGTCGACCCACAGGCTGCCCGTGGCCCCGGTCGCGGGCAGCGGCCCGATCTGCGACGGTGTCGCCGACGACGGCAGCGTGCTCGGGCACGGCGCGTAGACGAGCTCGTCGTCCCACGGCACGACGTAGTCCGTCATCTCGTTCCGCACGTTGAGCGCGCGGAACACCAGCTTGCCGGGGTTCGGGCTGGTGAGGACGAGGACGTTCGCGACCTCGCAGAAGCGGTCGGTCTCGGTATATCGGGTGACCGCGAGCTCGCGGTGCTGGCGGATGGTGAGCGCATCGCAGGTACGTGGCATGACCTCTACTCCTCCTCCTCTGACGGTACGGATGCGGGACGGAACGATCCAAAATCGATGCCGTGCTGATCGCACAGCCGGTAGAGCTTGCGCCGTTCGATGCCGAGCTGTGCCGCGACGGCGCGCATGCGCCCGGAGGTACGGACCAAAGTGTCGATGATCTGCTCGCGCGTCGGCTCGGCGCGCGGGTCCGCAGGTGAGGGCGGCTGCGCCTCCTGCACACCCGGCGAGCGCAGCGACTTGCGGTGCGCGCGGATGTGCTCCGGCAAGAGCTGCGATCCGAGCGGACCGGCGGGGCTCGCGGCGACCATCGCCCGTACGATGCCGCGCAGGTCGCGCAGGTTCAGGGGCCAGCCGTACAAGACGAGGCACTCGGCGGTGCCCGGCTCCCACGCGCGCCCGGCGGCGCCCGCCTCGGCGAGGAAGCGGTCGGCCCACAGGAGGATGTCCTCGCGGCGCTCGCGCAGCGGCGGCAGCTCGAGCGGCGCATTCGACGCGCGCAGGCGGGCGAGCAGGTCGCGCCGGAACGCGCCGCGCTGGCACGCCGCCTCGAGGTCGACGTTCGTCGCCGCGACGATGCGCGCGTCGCTGTGGCGCACCTCCGCCGTGAGCCCGACGGGGCGGTAGCTGCCGTCCTCGAGGAAGCGCAGGAAGTCGCCCTGCAGCTCGTACGGCAGCTCGCCGATCTCGTCGAGGAACAGCACGCCCTCGGAGGCGACCTCGACGAGCCCGGCCTTGCTCGCGATGGCGCCGCTGAACGCGCCGCGCAGGTGCCCGAACAGGTCCGATCGCATCAGCTCGCGCGTGAGCTCGGCGCAGTTCTGCGGGACGAACGTGCCGGTGCCGCCGATCGTGCGCGACACGCGCTCCTTGCCCGTGCCGGTCTCGCCGAGGACGAGGACGTGGCCCGTCGCGGCGGCGAGCTGGCGCACGCGCGCGCGGACCTCGGTCGCGATCGGCGACACGCCGGGGAACATTTCGGGCTCGTCGTCGTCGGGCGGCGGCGGCCCGCCGCGGAACACGAGGATCGAGTCCCCGAGGCGGATCACGGCGCCGTCGGCGAGCGTGACCGCGCCGTGCGGCGTGAGCGGGACGCCGTCGACGTAGCCGCCGTTGCGGCTGCCGAGGTCGACGAGCCGCCACCCGAGCGCCTCGCGCGTGATCTGGGCGTGGCGCCGCGACATCCGCGGGTCGTCGAACGTGATCTCGGCGGCGCCGGCGGCGGAGGTCGTGCGCCCGAGCGTCGTGCCCTCGCCGATCGCGACGACGCCGAGCTCCGGAAACACGAGGCGCAGGTGCGCGAGCGGCTTCCCGCGCCGCTGGCTCGCGAGCGCCGAGTCATCCTGGCGCTCGGTGTGTTCCGAGGGCGGCATCTGCCGGCCGAAACGTCGCACAGTTGCGCTGCACACGTTCGCTCATGGGCAGTGCACATGGGCAGCGCTGCTGGAGCGGCGCGCACGCGTGCGCCCGCAGCTACTTGGCCCCCGCGGAGGCGGGCACACGCGTTGCTCTACAGCTCTGCGGGGGACGGTGGGGTCGGGCGGCGGGGCGGCGGCGGGGTGTTGTTTTCGGGGTAGGACCAGCGACGCCGGCAACTTCGGGTTGCCGGCGTCTCTGGGCGGGCGGGCGACGTGCAGGTCTCGCAGTGTCCCGGCAGGACCCGCAGCCATCTCGACGTAAGATCAGCGGGTTATGCGTGGCACGAGCGCTGCTCGTCGTCCTTCCATGACCCGCGCAATCGCCGTGATCGTGACCCTCGCCGTGTCGGTGTGCCTCGCCGTCGGGGACGCGCACCGGGTGGCTGCCGACAACACGGAGCGGCTGCACCGCTACGATCCCAAGACGACGGCGCTCGGGCCCGATGCGAGCACGTACACCGGCGCGAAGCCGTATCTGTCGGCGCGCGGCCAGGCGGGCTCGCGCTGGCGACCGGAGCGGTGGGTCGCGCTGACCAAGCCGACGCGCATCGATCGCGGCCGTCTCGTCATCGCGATCGGCGCCGACGCCGGCGAGTTCCACCAGCTGCGCCTGTTCAACAACACCGGCAGCTCGCGCATCGAGCAGCTCGTCATCGAGCTCGCCGACGGCTCGACCCAGCGGTTCGCGCTCGCCCGCACCCTCACCTCCGCCGACCCCATCACCGTCGACCTCGCCGGCGGCTACCGCCGCATCGCGCGCGTCGTCGTCCACGGCAGCACCGCGCCCGACTCCGCGTACCAGCTGCTCGGCAAGTGAGCTACGCGCCGCCGAGCTCGTCGAGGAATTGCTGGGCGTCGGCGAACGCGGGGTCCTCGCGGAGGGCCTTCTTGGCCCACAGCTCGGCCTTCGCGCGGTTGCCGCGGGCGTGCTCGATCTTCGCTTCCCAGAGGAGGGCCATCGGGCGCGTGACGGGTGACGGGTTGTCCATCAGCGTGATCGCGCGCAGCGGCTTCAGGGCGAGCTCGTAGTCGCCGATCTCGGTCGCGAGCTGGGCGAGCTCGGCGGCGACCTCGGCGTTCTTGCGGTCGACGTCGAACGCCTTCTTCAGCCAGTTGAGCTGGCCGTCCTTGTCGCCGAGCATCGACGCGACCCGGCCCATGCGCTGCTGGAGCACGGCGAGCTCGGGGGTGCGCTTCTTCTGCGCGGCGATCGCGGCCTCGAGCGTGCGGCCGGCGTCCTCGAGGGCGCCGGAGGAGATGAGCACGTCGACGTTGAGCATGAGCGCGGCGTGGTCGTCGGGCATGAGCTCCAGGGCGCGCGCGGCCGGGACCTGCGCCGCGGCCGCGTCTTCGAGGTGGTACAGCAGCAGCTCGGCGGCGCGGCGGTAGTTCGCGTAGCGCGCGGCCGGATCGCTGCCGTGGTCGGCGTCGGCGACGAGCACGCCCGCGAGCAGGCGGAACTCGCCCGCGGCCTCGTAGACCTCGCGCAGCTTGTTGCGGATGATCTCGACGCCGGGCTGGTGCTGGTGCACGAGCTCGAGCACCGGCAGCGCGTCGGCGGGGCGGCCCGCCTGCGTCGACGCCGACGCCGCGCGCAGGCCGGCCTGCACCTGCGCGTCGCCCTCGGTGATGTACGCCAGGCGCGTGGCGCCCGCCGCGACGCCGTCCCAGTGCTGGATCGACTCGTCGAGGTCGCACAGCTGGTACAGCGGCTCGGAGTCGCGCGGATCGCGCTCGATCCACGCGACCAGGAACGAGCGGCCGCGCTCGATCTCGCCGTGGGTGTTGAGCAGCTGGGCCAGGCGCAGCGTCGCCGTGCGCTCCGTCGGCAGGTCGCCGTCGCGCTCCGCGCGGCCGCGCAGGCGCTCGAGCCCGTTGATCAGCGTCTCGGTCACGCCGTGGACGCCGGGGACGCCGCTGCCGTTGGCGCCCGCACCCTCGAGCTCGTACGCCTCCGTCAGGTCCGCGACCGCCGAGGCGTCGTCGCCGAGCTGCTGGCGGAAGTTCGCGCGCAGGAGCAGCAGCGCCGTCCGTCCGCTGTCGGTGGCGCGGTCCTTCGCCGAGGCGAGGGCCTCGCCGATCGCGCGCTGCGCGGCGTCGAGCTCGCCGGCCGCCGCGAGCGCGGCCGCGTGATCCGTGACGAGCTCCGGCACGTGCGGTGCGCGCTGGCGCGCCTTGCGCAGGACCTCCGCCGCCTTGAGCGGCTGGCCGAGGAAGCCGGAGTACGTCGACGCGGCCTCGCGCAGCCGCTCGACGGCGGGCGCGTCGGGCAGGCGCTCGGCGTCGCGGGTCATGAGCTCGGCGAGCTCGGCCCACAGCTCGTGGTCGCGGTACCACTTCTCGAGGCGATCGTGGATCGCCGTGTCCTCGGGCGCCGAGCCGTGCGCGAGCTCGAGCGTGCGCTGCACGCCCTTGATGTCGCCGGCGGCCTCCCACATCGTCGCGAGGCGGCCGGCCAGCGCGGGCGCGCGGTCCGGCGTCTCGACGGCGAGCAGGCGCTCCATCAGCACCGCACCCTCGCGCGGGTTGTCGTGATCGCCGAGCTGCGCGACGACGCGGCGCAGGATCTCGCGGTCGTCGGACGCGACGATCAGCGCCGCGCGGTACACGCGGATCGCGTCGGGCGAGCTCGACTTCTCGAGGAGGTCGCCGAGGCGCAGGGCCACGTCGACCGTCGAGTCGCGGTGTCCGCGCCGCTGTGCGTCCTCGAAGCGCGACCACAGGAACTCCGCGATGCCGTCGTCGTCGCCGAGCTGGCGCAGCGTCGACTCGTAGAGCTCGGCGGCCTCGAGGTTGTCGGCGTCGTCGGCGAGCGCGTCGCGCAGCACGTCGAGCGCGTCGTGGTGGCGCTTCAGGTTGTCGATCAAGAAGCGCACGTGCTCGAGGCGCAGCGCGTTGCGCTCGCCCGCCGTGACGAGGTTCGGCAGCGTCGAGCTGATCACGCTCCCGAGGCGGTCGCCGTCGCCGAGCTCGCGATAGATCGTGAGCAGCGGCTGCCACACGGCGCGGTCGTCGGGCTTGCGCTCGCGCAGGAACTCGTACACGTCGGCGGCGAGGTCGACGCGGCGGTGGGCGAGGGCGCGCGTCGCGATGCGCATCGCGAGCCCGTCGATCTGCTCCGGGTCGGCGATCGGCGCGATCTCGTACGTCAGGTCCTTGGCCTGGTTGAGGTCGCCCGCGGCGAGGCGGCGCTCGGCGAGCGAGAGCACGGCCCACGGCGCGGAGCCGATGCCGTCGGCGGTCTCGCGCGCGGCGGCGACGGCGCGCACGAGCAGCGCCTCGGCGCGCTGGTCCTGCGCCTGCGCGACGGCGACGTCGACGGCCTCGCGGATCTGCTGCGTCGTCGCACCGGGCAGCGCGGCGCGCCGCTCGAGGAAGTCGAGCAGCTGCTCGCCGTCGCCGCCGTTGCGCGCGACGCGCTCGTACATCGCCATGATCTTGTCGTCGCCGGGCGTGGCGTCGGCGGCGATCTTGAGCAGGCGGCCGGCCTGGCTCCAGCGCGGCTCGGCGGCGAACGCGCGCTCGAGGAGGTCGAAGCCCTGGCGGCGCCGCGCCTCGCTGCCGAGGAAGATCTCGGCGAGCCGGTACAGCGCGTCGACCTGCGCCGGCGTCGGCTCGGCGTCGGTGCCGGCGAGCTCGAACATCTTGTCGAGCGTGCGCGCCTGCTCGGCGTTGTCGCCGAGGGCCGCGGCGACGCGCGCCTGCGCGTAGAACGCCTCCGCGAGCCGCTCGCCGAGGATCTCGACGCGGCGGTACAGGCTCGCCGCGCTCTTCAGGTCGCCGGCGTCGTGCTCGAGCGCCTCGCCGGCGCGCATGAGGAGGTTCGCGATCAGCGGCGGATCGTCCTTGCGGCGCAGCCGGTCGACGACGGACTCGACGGCGTCGACGAAGCGCTTCGTCTGCTTCGTCCGCTTCGCGAGCTCGCGCGCCCGCTCGTGCAGGTCGGTGCGCGACGGCATCGCGCCGATCGCGCGGATCAGCGCGTCGAGCGCCTCGGGGCCGCGGTGCAGTTGCGTGTCGAGCGTCTCGGCCATGTCCGACAACAGGCGCGCCTGGCTGTGCGCCTCGGGGTTCGTCGCGAGCCGCTTCTCGAGGACCTTCAGCAGCAGCTCGCCCTCGTCGTGCGCGATCAGCGACCGGCGCAGGCGGCGGACCTCGGCGTCCGACGTCACGGCGGTGTCGATCGCCGAGTCGAGCAGGTCCTTCGCCTGATCCTTCTCGCTCCGCGACGCCGCGAGCTTGTGCAGCTCGAACAGCACCTCGGACGCGCCGACCTTGGCCTCGTCGTCGCCGGGCGGCTGGCGCCGCACGACGAGCAAGAGGGCGCGGTACGTGCGCTCGGCCTTGTCGAGCTGGCCGGCGGTGCGCGCCATCTCGGCGAGCTCCTTCTGGATCGCCGCGTTGGAGACGTCCATCTTCGACGCCGCCTCCATCTCCGCCATCGCCTCGTCGAGCTTGCCCTCGGCCTGCGACACGCGCGCGAGCTCGACGTGCAGCCCGGCGCGCTCCGGCGAGCGGCGGCGGCCGAAGTCGTTGATCAGCTCCTGCAGCGCGGCGCGCGCCTCGGGCAGCTTGCCCGCGACGCGCTGGCCGGTCGCGAGCGCCGAGCGCAGCTCCTTGTCCGTCGGATCGAGCTGCAGCGCGGTCTCGAGCGCCGGGATCGCCTTCGCGGGCGAGTCGAGCTTGGTCAGGTAGATCGTCGACGCCTCGCGCGCGAACTCGCGCGACAGCTTGTCGTCCTTGAGCAGCGGCAGGCTGCGCGTCAGGTGGCGCGCGAGCGGCTCCCACTGCTCGGCCTTGCGGTAGAGGTCGGCGAGCAGCGTGCGCAGCTCGAGCGCGGGGCCCTGGCTGGACGCGGCGTCGTCGAGGTTGACCTCGATCGCGGCGATCGCGCGCTCGGGCTGGTTCGCCGACAGGTGCGCCTTCGCGAGCTGGCTGACGACGATCAACCGCTCGGCGGGCGTCACCGTGCCGAGGAGGCTCTCGAGCCACGGCACGGCCTGACCGGGCTGGCTGCGCTCGAGGTTGAGGCGCGCGAGCGCGCGCAGCGAGTCGCTCGTCGGGGCGAGCGCGACGACGCGGCGGTGGCCGCTGATCGCGCGCTCGATCTCCTTCGTGTCGGCCTCGGCGACGCCGGCGTAGCGCGCCCACAGCTTCGCGGCGCGCCCGGTGTCGCCGGCGGTCTCGAGGCGCTGCGCCTGCTGCTCGAGCAGGTCGGCGAGCGCGCGGTGCTGGCCCTTGTTCGCGAGCAGGTCGGCGACGGCGTCGATCGACGCCTCGTGGCCGGGGCGATCCTCGAGGTTCGCCTTCAGCGCGTCGAGCCGGCCGCCGCGCTCCTCGACGATGCCGACCAGGCGCGCGAGCTCGAGGCGCAGCACGAGCTTCTTGTCGAGGTCGTTCTCGAGCCCGAGCTGGATCTGGCGCAGCGTGAGCAGCTCGGGGACGCGGTCCTCGAGGCCGAGCAGGTGCGCGAGGCGCTCGATGACCTCGAGGTCGCTCGGCGCCTGCGCGAGCACGGAGCGGTACATGTCGATCGCCGCGGCGTTGTCGCCGAGCTCGACGGTGGCGAGCTGGGCCGCGCGCAGGCGCATCTCGCGCCGCGTGTTCTGATCGAACGGCAGGCGCGCCGCCTCGATCAGCGTGTCGACGGCGCCGCGCGCGCGGCCGCCGGTGCGGTACAGATCGACGAGCGCGTCGATCGCCCACTTCGCGACGGCGTCGACGGAGCGGGCCGAGCGGATCGCCGCCGTGCCGCGCCACGCCGCGGTAGCGCGGCCGAGGACGGCCGACAGGATCGCGAGCGCCTGCTCGCGCTCGCCGAGCTTGGACGCGACGTCGGCGGCGCCGACGAGCGAGTCGAGGTCGCGGCCGTCGGCGTCGGCGAGGCGGCGCAGCGCCTCGAGCAGCGTCGGGCTGGTGCCGGCGTCGCGCTCGAGGGCGACGAGCTCGGTCAGCCACGCGGCGCGCTCGCCTCCGAGCTCGAGCGCGCGGCGCAGCGACTTGATCCCTCCGGCGCGGTCGCTGCGGTGATCGCGGTGGATCTTCGAGAGCCGGTAGTGGAACTGCGCGCCGACGGTGGCGGGCAGCTTGTGCTTGTCGAGCGCGGCCTGCAGCGCGTTGGCCAGCGCCTCGTGCGCGGCGCCCTTCTGCGCGCCGAGCTCGAGGATCGACAGCAGCTCGTCGTCGAACGCCTCGCGCATGCCGCAGTGGCGGACGACGGCGACCGCCGCTTCGTCCCAGCGCTCGAGGTGCGGGGCGAGCCCCGCGAACGCGAGGACGGCGCGCCGGTTACCCGGCTCGACGGCGGCGACCTGGCCGTACGCGTCGGCGGCGCGCGGCTGATCGCCGAGGTGATCGCCGACGAGGTCGGCGTACGCGAGGCGCACGCGCGCGGCCTCGCGCTGGTCGGTGCCGAGCGCGTCGATCGCCTGCTGGTACGCGGCCGCGGCCGTCGCGTAGTCGCCGGTCGCCTTCGCGAGCGACACGATCTGGTTCTCGATCAGCTGATCGCGCGGCGCGAGCGGGAACGCCTTCGCGAGGTCGCCGAGCGCGCCCTGCGCGTCGTGCTTCTGCTCGAGGCGGAGCTGCGCGGCCTCGCGATAGAGGGCGAGGCGCGTGCGATCGTCCTTCGCCTCGGCGAGGCGCGCCGGGAGCAGGTCGAGCACGCCGCCGAGGTCACCGTTGCTGCGGAACGCCTGCGCGAGCGCGTCCGACGACGCGGCGCGGGTCGGCGGGATCTCGAGGAGCGCGGTCAGGCCGGAGCGCGCCTCCTTGCTGGCCGGCTCGATCGCGATCGCGTTGCGGTACGCGGCGAGCGCGCGCACGGGCGAGTCGAGGTGCTTGCACAGCGCATCGCCCAGGCGGACGAGCCGCGCGACGGTGCGCGACGTCGCGCGCCCCGACGACGACTCGAGCAGGTCGGCCATCTCGGCCCACCGGCTCGTCTCGGCGAACAGGTCGGCGAGCGCCGAGATGCCCTCCTCGTCGTCCCGGTTGTCGGCGACGACGCGGCGCCACGCATCGATCGCGGCGTTGAGGTCGCCGCGCTGCTGGTGATGCACGAGCGCGACGCGCACGAGGTCGGCGCGCTTCTGGTTCGGCGCGGTGACCTTGCCGGCGCGGCTCTCGAGCGCGGCGACGAGGTCGTCCCAGCGCTCCTGGCTCTCGAGGATGCCGATGCGCGCGTCGAGGCCCGACAGGTCGTTCGGGTCCGAGTCGATGCGGCGCTCCCACAGCGACAGCGCGCGGTCGGTGTCGCCGAGCGTCTCGGCGAGCTTCGCGGCCTCGGAGAGGATCGCGCTGCGGGCGGCGTCGTTCGCCTCGAGGTGCGCCTGCCGCTCGAGGACGCCGAGCCGCTCGCGCGGCCGGTTGGTCTGCGCGTACAGCGCGGCGAGGCGGCGCGCGACGCCGAGCTGCTCGTGCTCGGACGCGCCGTTGATGCCCGACGCCTCGACGAGCAGCTTGATCGCCGCCTCGACGTCGTCGAGCTTGTCGAGCCGCGTGCGCGCGGCCTCGCCGAGGAGCTCGACGCGGCGCGTGGGGTCGGTCGCCTTGCGCGCGGCGTCGGCGAGGCCGAGCGCGAGCCGGTCGTGGAGCCCGCCGCGCTCGCCGAGCTGGCGCAGCTTCTCCTCGACGGCCTGCGACGCCGGGTTCATCGCGAGGAGCGCCGCGTAGTGGTCCATCGCCGGCGCGAGGTCGTCGAGCTCGGCGAGCCGGTTGCCGGCCTCCTCGTGGAGCGGGCCGCTGTTCGCCGGGTCGAGCTCGATCACGCGCTCGAGGACGCGGATGACCTCGCGCGGGCGGTTCGCGTGATCGTAGTGGTTGCGCAGGAGATCGAGCGTCGACTCGCGCACGCCGCGCGCCGCGGTCGGCGCCTCGAGGATGCGCTCGAGGAGCGCGCACGGCTCCTTGTCGTTGTCGGCCTCGGCGAGCAGCGGCTTCGCGGCGGTGAGCGCGCGGCTCGGATCCGTCAGGTTGTCGAGCCACACGGTCGCGATGCGCGCGCGCGTCTTCTCGCGGTCGCGCTTGCTCTGGCTCTCGAGGCGGCCCTCCCACAGCGCGATCAGATCCGGCCAGCGCTCGTGGCGCTCGAGCAGGCGCTCGAGGGACTGGCCGACCTGACCGTCGTCGGGAGTGAGCGGGAGCAGCGCCTGGTAGTAGCGGATCGCCTTGTCGGGCTGGTTCGCGACGTCCTTCGCGAGCTGCGCGCCCTCGCGGAGGAGGCGCACCTTGCGGTGCTTGTCCTTCGTCGACGAGATCGCGCGGTCGTACAGCGCGAGCGCGTCGCTCCAGCGCTCGGCGACGGTGTACAGCACGCTGAGGCGCTGGAGCGCCGAGTCCGACGCCGGCGCGAGCGCCGTGACGCGCACGAGGATCTTCTCGAGGACGGCGGGATCGTCGCCGAACCACTCGTCGCAGAAGCTCCCGGCGCGCTCGCCGATCATCTCGGCCACCTGGGGCTCGATGTTCTCGCCGAGCGCGTCGTTGTAGAGCTGCACGACCTCGTCGGGCTTCTCGAGATCCGAAGCCAGCGCCTCGACCTCTTCCCAGGCACTCACCGCGTGCGGCGAGTGTTTGACGGCGGCGGCGGCTTCGGTGAACTGAGACAGATCGGCCATGTTTCCTCAGCGCGCGAGGGGCCGTGCCCGGCCCTCCGGCGGCGGGCCACGATACCACGCGACCTCGCGTCACCTCCTCGGGGCGCCTTCACATTCAGACGCTTAACAAGATGTAGGCGCGCGGTCCGTGCACGGCGGCAACCGCTGGAATCTACGGGGGCTGTTCACCGACGCGACACGCACGGCGGCGCGGAGCGTCACGCGGCGGCGGTACTCGTGGGGGCATGCAGCACGCGATCATCCGTTACGCAGGCACGTATCGCTTCGACCGCCGCGAGACGCTCGAGGCTGCGCTCTCGCGGGCGCGGGCGAAGATCGACGAGGAGCACGACGTGACGACGCTCGCCGGCGGCTGGCTGCGCTGCTTCGTGATGCAGGGGACGACGCTGACCGTGAACCTCACGCTGCCCGCCGTCGCCGAGCTGCAGACCACGGCGACCGAGGTGTTCGCGACCCTCGCGCGCGCGGCGATCGACGGCGCCGTCGAGGCGACGCTCGGGAGCTAGAACGCGCGCCGCACGCCGAGCAGGATCGACAGCGGCGGCGCGAAGGCCACCGGCGTGCCGAACGCCGGGCGGCGGTCGGGGAGCGTGCCGGTCTCGTTCTTCAGCCACACGAGGTCGGAGAGCTCGCCGCCGAGGATCGGGCGGACGGACTCGCCCGCGTAGATGCGGTTGGTCCGGATCACCTCGCGGCGGTTGAACAGGTCGAACACGTCGAGCGTGAGGTCGAAGCTGCGCACGCGCGCCGACAGGCGGACGTCGGCCTGCGAGCGCACCTCCTCGCGGCCCGCGGAGCCGCGCGGGAGGAGGAACGCGATGCCCTGGCCGGCGTTGAGGAGGACGTCGCGCGGCAGACCGCTCGCGACGGTGAGGCGCGTCGAGGCGCCGACGTCGATGCCGGCGAGCTTGCCCTTGCGCACGAGCTCGAAGTAGCCGCGGCCGCCGGCGTCCGACGGGAGGATGCCGTCCATGTTCGACGGATCGCCGTCGTAGTCGGTGCCGGCGTACAGCGTCGTGCCCTGGCGCGGATCGAACGGGCCCGGCCACGTGCCGACGGTGCGGTTCCACGCGAGGCCGGCGCGGAACGTCGTCGTCTTGCTCGCCGTGACGGCGAGCTCGAACGCGAACGTGAAGGAGTCGCGCGACGCCACCGGCTCGCGACCGTCGACGCCGGGGTTCTGGAACACGAACTGGCCGGTCTCCTCGTTGACGAGCACCGTCTCGAGCCCGCGCCGCAGCGTGCGGCCCTGCACCCACGCGATGGCGTGGACGAGGCGCGCGAGCCCGACCTCGACGCCGAGCGTCGCCTCGTCCTGCGCGATGGGCTTCACGTCGCGAGCGATCGAGTACACGGCGCCGACATCGAGGTTGCGCGAGCGCCCGAACGCGCCGGCGTCGACGTCCGCGACGATGCGGTCGCGCGCGATCACCGACGAGCCGAGCCCCGCCGGCAGCATCGCGTACGAGCGCCCGAGGCTCGCGAACACGCGCGAGCGGCCCTTGCCGAGCGGGTCCCACGCGACGCCGAAGCGCGGCGCGAGCTGATCCGAGAAGTGCAGCCGCGGCCCGACCCACATGAGCTCCCAGCGCAGGCCGCCGTCGACGCGCAGGCCCTCGACGGGCTCGAACGTGTCCTCGAGGTACGCGGCCGTGTAGCGCGTGCGGAACGTCAGCTTCGACTGATCGGCGTACGCGCACGGCAGCGTCGGATCGGGGTCGCACGTCGTGAAGAAGCGCCGCGTGTCGGTGTGCCCGGGGAACAGGCTGCGCACCTCGAACCCGCCCGTGAAGCGCGACGTCACGACGAGCCGCGTGTCCTCGAGCGTGGCGCCGGCGCGCAGGACGTGATCGCCGACGCGGTGCGCGAGCTCGCCGGTCACCGTCGGGTGATCGCTGACGTTGTCGACGAGCCGGCCGGCGCCGCCGCTGCCGAAGAAGCCGAACGGCACGGGGCAGTTGTCGACCCGCGGTGTCGGATCGTTCGGGCCGCCGTCGCGGCACTGGTCCGCGAGGAACGGCTCCTCGGCGAGCTCGAGCGGGACGTACGCCGACTGCAGCTTCGGGAGGCGCGCAGCCCGGTCGTCGTGCGCGTCCTCGCGCAGCTCGGCGTGGTGCCACGCGGCCTGCACGCGCGCGTGCGTGTCCTTCCACGTCCCGCGCCACGTCGCGATCGCGACGCCCGAGCGCTGCGCGCGGTCGAGGCCGGCGGCCTGCTGCGTCGCGTTCGCGAACGCCGCGGTCGCGTGCGAGAAGTTGGCGAGCACCGTCACGTCGACGTGGTGCGGGCCGCGGTCCCAGCCGGCGCGCGCCATCGCCGGGATGAAGTACGAGAGCGTCGTCATGTCCGTCGTCACGATCGGATCGAGGATGACGACGCCGGGGAGCCCGTCGGGGATGCCGTTGTTGTCGGCGTCGACGAGCCGCGCCGCCTTCCACGTGAACTCGGAGAGCTGCAGCGACGGTGCGATGCCGGCCGCGTACCAGGTCTTGCCGCCGGCGAGCTCGCGCACCGGCCCCGAGCCGACGACCGACGCGTCGAGCTGGGGCCCGACGGCGGTGCGCAGGCGGCGGACCTGGTACGTCGAGGGGATCGGCGGGAGGCCGCGCGGCGCCGCGGTCCAGCCGAGCCACGCGCGCGTCTCGAGGACGTGCTCGTCGCCGCCCCTGATCAGCTGCACGTCGATCGCGCCGCCGGTGCTCACGCGGTCGCGCGCGGAGAAGCCGCCGGCGATGACGAGGAGCTGGTCGATGAACGTGACCGGCACGCGCAGCTCGACGTTGCCGGTGCGCGCACTCTCGACCGGCGCTCCCTCGATCGACCACCGGTTCTCGAGGCCGGTCGCGCCCGCGAACGCGACGCCGGTGTCGTCGACGAACGCGCCGGTGGCGAACGTCGCGACCTGATCGGAACGCGCGTCGCCGATCGGCAGCGTCTGTAGGTACTTGGCCGACAGCCACGTGCGCAGCGCGTACGGCGTGACCGGGTCGAGCGGATCCGTGGCCATCGCGCAGCCGAACGCACGCCCGTCGTCGCAGCTCGGCGGCGCCTCCGTCTTGCGGTTGAGGCCGAACAGGTCGTCCTGGTCGTCCGCCGTGCCGGCCTTGTCGGTCTTGTCGGTCTTGCTGTCGGGCTTCGCTGGCTTCGCAGGCCTGGGCTTCTTCTTGCCGACGCCGAACAGCTCGCCCTGATCGTCGGTGTCGGCGTGCACCACGCCCGGCGCCGCGAGACACGCGAGCAACGCGGCACGGCGCAACATCGGCGCAACGGTAGCACGCGGGATCGTCGCGACTCGAGCCGCGGGGCGCCGGGAGCGTCATCGGGGCGAACAAAGCGTCGGGCCCGCGCGTTGCCGTCCTTGGTGCGTCGCTCGGCTCTCGCTGCGGTCCTGGTGAGCGCCGCATGCTCGTCGCCGCCGCCGGCCAGCGTGAGCGCGATCGAGGCGCCGCGGGAGGCCGCGCACGACGTCGAGCCCGGCGTCGAGCCGCCGGTGAAGTTCGACGCGACACCCCCGGAGCTCGATCCGGATCCCGATCCGCGCGTCGAGGCGCGCGATCGCCTGCGCCTGCTCGCGCTGTCGCGCGACGGCCGGCGGGCCCTGCTCGGCGTGATCGAGCCCGGCGCGCGCGCGCCCGAGCTGCGCCTCGTCGACGTGGCCGCGCGCGAGGTGACGGCGCGCCTCGAGTTGATGTCGATCGCCGCGCTGCCGCGGCCGATGTGGCCCGACGGCCGCGACCCCGACTTCGCGGCGCGCCTCGACCGCGCGGTGCACGGCAACCGCATGCTCGCCGAGGAGCTCGCCGCGGCCGGCGCGCTGCTCGCCGAGCTCCCGTCGCGCGGCGGCACGAACCTCGCCGCCGCGGGCGCGGCGCACGTCGTTTACACCGACGGTGCCGCGATCACGATCGCACGCAGCGGCGAGGTGCACACCGAACGCATCGCCGGCGCGTCGGACCCGCAGGTCGCGCCCGACGGTGCGACGCTGATCGTCCGCTCCGCCGCCGGCCTGCGCGTGGTGCCGATCGCCGGGCCCATCCCCGCGCCCATCCCCGAGACCGCGCGCCTCGTGCCGCGCACTCCGTCGGTCGCGCTCGGCCGCGACACGCTGCGCTTCGTCGAGATCGCCGAGGCGCGCGCGTGCGCCGTCGACGTCTCGCTCGCGCAGCGCCGCGTCGTGCACCGCACGTGCGCACCGGCGTGCGGCGAGTGCACGATCGCGCTGCCCGCGCTGTCGCCGAGCGGCGCGTGGCTCGCGTGGACCGCCGACGCGCACGTGCGTGCGATGAACGTCGCGACGGGAGTGGCCTCCGTCGACGCGCCCCTCGACCTCGGCGTCGCCGGCGACGCGGCGCTCGCGGTGAGCGATCGCGGGCGCGTGCACGCCGAGGCCGGCGGCGTGTCGTGGGACGTGCGCGCCAAGACCGCGCATCAGCTGTCGACGCCCGTCGCGATGCGCGACTGCACGTTCCGCGAGGATGCCCTCGTGTGCGTGCGCGGCGACCATGTCGCCGTGCTGGAGCTGCCGCGCTGACGCCGTCGAGACCCGAGGCGCATTCGCGCCGCGCTTGGTGATAGCGTCCGCCACGTGTTGCGATCCACCTCCAGCCAGCTGGGGCGGCTGCTGTACTTGCTCGTCCCGATCGCCGCGTGCAGCGATGCACGTACGCCGGCGCCGTCCGCGCCTGTTCCGTCATCACCGTCGACGTACGGTGCTCCGCCCCGCGATGCGACGCCGATCCAGGCGGCCCTCTCGCTCGGCCTGACACCGCTCGCCGTCGAGGCGGGCGTACCGCGCCTGCTGTCGGCGACGTCGGCCGCCGCGGCGCCCGCGCCCTCGGCATCGGCGAGCGCGCGCATCCACCTCGGCCGGCTCGCGCCCGCCTGGGGCGTGCAGCGCATGCCCGTGCTCGAGCCGATCGGCGAGGTCCCGGTGCGCGGCGGCACGATCGTGCGCATGCGCCAGACGCTCGACGGCATCCCCGTCGATCGCGGCGAGGTGCGCGTGTTCGTGCGCCCCGGCACCGGCGAGCTCGTCGGCATCAACGGCACGCTCGTCGGCGCCGAGGTGCCGCGCGCGCCCGCGACGTTCCGCGTCGACGACGCCCAGGCCATCTCGATCGCGATCGGCCACCAGTACCGCGCCGCGTTCGACGCCGCCGCACTCGCGACGACGCGCCGCCGCGGCGACGGCTCGCGCGTCCTGCACGGCCGCAGCGCCGGTATCGACGTGCAGCAGGCGAGCGCGCGCAAGGTGTGGATGCCGCAGCACGGCGCGCTCGTGCCGGTGTGGTTCGTCGAGACGTTCGCCGCGCCCGTCGCGGAGACGAACGGCGACGCGTGGGAGACGCGCGTGTCCGCCGACGGTGTGGTGCTCTCGCACCGCAGCATCACCGACGACGCCACGTTCCGCTACCGCGTGTGGGCCGAGACCACGGGCGAGCTGCACCCGCTGGACGGTCCGCACGCCGACTTCAGCCCGCACCCGACGGGCACCTCGAACGGGACCTACCCGCCGTTCGTCGCGCCGCCGCTCGTCACCGTCGACGGCCTCAACCACCCGGGCGGCTCGGCGACGCCGGATCCGTGGCTCGTCACGGGCCGCACCGAGACGCTCGGCAACAACGTCGAGGCGTACACCGACCTCAACGCGCCGACCGGCCTCACGTTCGGCGACTTCCGCGCGACCGTGACGGCACCGGGCGTGTTCGATCGCACGTACGACGTCGCCGCCGAGCCGCTCGCGTCGCAGGGCCAGCAGATGGCCGGCATCACGGCGCTGTTCTTCACGATCAACTGGCTGCACGACTTCTGGTACGACCGCGGCTTCACCGAGGCTGCGGGCAACGCGCAGGACAACAACTTCAACCGCGGCGGCGAGGACCGCGACGCGATCCTCGCCGAGGCGCAGGACAACGCGAACGGCGGCTCGCGCAACAACGCGAACATGGCGACGCCGTCGGACGGCCTCCAGCCGCGCATGCAGGTGTTCCTGTGGACCGGCAGGGACGACCACAGCCTGACGCTGCAGCCGTCGGGGCGCGTCGTCGCGACCGGCACGGCGGCGTTCGGCGTGAAGAACTTCGATACGAACGCGCCGGTCATCCTCGGCGACGACGCGACCGGCACCACGACGGATGCGTGCGAGCCGCTCGCGAACAACGTCACCGGCAAGATCGTGCTCGTCGATCGCGGCACGTGCAGCTTCAAGTCGAAGGCGCTGCGCGTGCAGGAGGCCGGCGGCGCCGGTGTCATCATCGCGAACAACGTGGCCTCGGCGCAGCCGCCCGCGCTCGGCGACGATGCGGCGATCACGACGGCGATCACGATCGGCGTCGCGTCGATCACGCAGGCCCAGGGCGCGCAGCTCAAGACCGACCTCGGCGCGGGCGCCGTCACCGGCGTGCTGCGCCGCCTCGTCGGCGTCGAGGAGGACGGCACGCTCGACGCGACCGTCGTCGCACACGAGTACGGCCACTACCTCCACCATCGCCTCAGCGACTGCTCGACGAAGCTGTGCGGTGCGCAGAGCGAGGGCTGGGGCGACTTCACCGCGCTCATGCTGATGGCGCGCGCCGGCGACAACTTCCAGGGCGCGTTCCCGATCGGCATCTACTCGACGGTGTCGTTCACGACCGACCCGGGCTACTTCGGGATCCGCCGCGCGCCGTACAGCGTGAACCCGAACATCAACGCGCTGTCGTTCCGCCACATGAGCGACGGCCAGGCGTTGCCGGCGAACGCGCCGTTCCTGATCTTCGGCGCGAACTCCGAGGTGCATAACGGCGGCGAGATCTGGGCGGCGGCGCTGTGGGAGGCCTACGTCGCGGTGCTCGGCGCGGCGACCACGTTCGAGGAGGGTCGCGCGAAGATGGCCGACTACGTCGTCGCCGGGTTGCTGATGTCGCCGCAGGACGGCACGCCGACGGAGAACCGCGACGCGATCCTGCTCGCGGCGCGCGCGGCGAGCCCGGCGGATCACGACGCGATGATCGCGGCGTTCGCGCGGCGCGGCATGGGCAGCTGCGCCGTGTCGCCCAATCGCAACAGCCAGAACAACGCGGGCATCGTCGAGAGCGACGAGGTGAAGGGCCGCGCGGTCGTGGGGCTCGCGACGCTGGTGAACGTCGTCGCGTGCGATGCCGACGACGTCCTCGACGCGGGCGAGACGGCGCGCATCAAGCTCCCGGTGACGAACCCGGGCCACGTCGACATCACGAACGTCACGGTGACGGTGACGTCGAAGACGGAGGGCGTCACGGTCGTGACGGGGCCGCAGTCGCTCGCGACGCTCGCGGCGTACTCGTCGACGAACGTCGAGATCGAGGTGAAGCTCGCCGATACCGTGACCGGCCCGGCCGAGGGCCTGTTCGCGATCCGGATCGACAACGCCGACGGCTGCGTCACGGAGACCCAGACCGAGCTCGGCATCCGCATGAACGTCGACGACGTGCTCGCGCACTCGGCGACGGACACCTTCGACACGCTCGTGTCGGTGTGGGCGCCGGGCGGCAACGCCATCACGGGCTTCGTGCAGGAGCGCGAGGCGCCGCTCGACGGCATCTGGCGCGGCCGCGACAACGGCGTCCGCACCGACACGCACCTGACGTCGCCGACGCTGACGGGCGGCGCGGGCCCGGTGTCCGTCACGTTCGAGCATCGCTTCATCTTCGAGGGCGGCAGCTTCGACGGCGGCGTGATCGAGGTGTCGACCGACGGCGGCGCCACGTTCCAGGACGTGACGGCGCTCGGCGTGGCGTCGCCGTACAACGGCACGCTCACGACGGCGTCCGACAACCCGCTCGGCAGCCGCGCGGCGTTCGTGAACACGAGCGAGGGCAACCCGGCGAAGCTCACGACCACGCTCGACTTCGGCGCGGCGCTGTCGAACAAGACGTTCCAGCTGCGCTTCCGCATCGCCACCGACGGCGGCGTCGGCGCTCCGGGCTGGGAGCTCGACGACGTCGCGTTCACGGGCATCGTCGGCACGCCGTTCCCGGCGCAGATCGCGAACCAGGGCAACTGCGCGCAGCCGCCCACGCCCGACGGCGCCGATTCGACGCCCGACGCTCCCGGCGGCACCCCCGACGCCGGTACGCCGCTCACCGGTGAGGGCGGCGGTGGCTGCTGCGATGCGGGGCCGATGTCGACGACGAACGCGCTCGCGTCGCTCGGTGTGCTCGGCCTGCTCCTCCGCCGTCGCCGTCGTAGCTAGCGGCGCGCCGATCTTGGGCGGGGGCTCGGACCCTGCGTGGTAGCGTCGAGGCGATGCACCACGCCGGGCTGTTCCGAGCACTCGCCCTGGGCCTCGCCGCCGCGGCGTGCAACGGTGGGGGGCCGGCGGCGCCCCAGGCGACGCCGCGGCAGGTGGCGGCGCCGGCCACCGCGGCGATCGCCGTCGACGCGCGCGGCGTGCCGACGCTGCTCGCGGCCAGGCTCGCCGAGCCGGGAGGGACGCCGACGGATTCGGCGCGCCGGCTCGTCGCGCGGCTCGCTCCGGCGTACGGCGTGCGCGCGCTGCCGGCGCTCGAGGCGCTCGGCGAGGTGCCCGCGGCGGGAGGGACGATCGCGCGGCTCGAGCAGGTCGTCGACGGCATGGCCGTGTGGAACGGCGAGCTGCGCGTGCTCGTGCAGCCCGGCGGCGAGCTCGTCGCCGTGCGCGGCACGCCCGTCGACGCCGAGGCCCCGCGTGGCCCGGCCGTCTTCCGCGGCGACGCCGCCGGTGCGGTCGCGGCGGCCGTCGCGGATCACTTCGGGACGGCGGAGGCCGCGCACGTCGAGCGGTCGCGCACGCTCCAGCGCTGGTACCGGCACGAGGGCGCGCTCGTCGCGGCGTGGGTCGTCGAGTGCTTCGCGAGCCACCCGGGCAGCACAACCGGCGACGCGTTCCGCACGGTCCTCGCCGGTGACACCGGCCAGGTCCTCGAGCGCGTCGACCTCACCGCCGACGACGCGTTCACCTACCGCGTGTTCGCCGAGGCCACGGGCGAGCGCCGCCCGTTCGACGGGCCGACCGTCGATCCGACGCCGAACGCGGCGGGCGTGCCGAACGGCTCGTTCCCGCCCTTCGTGCTGCCGTCGCTCGTCACGGTCGCGAGCCTCAACCACCTCGCCGATCCGTGGCTCCCTCCCGGCGCCACCGACACGCGCGGCAACAACGTCGACGCCTACGCCGACGTCAACGCGCCGAGCGGCCTGTCGAACGGCGACTTCCGCGCCACGGCGACGGCCGCGAACACGTTCGATCGCACCTACGACACGAGCGGCGAGCCGCTGTCGTCGCAGGCGCAGCAGATGGCCGCGATCACGGCGCTGTTCTACACGACGAACTACCTGCACGACTTCTGGTACGACGCCGGCTTCACCGAGGCCGCCGCGAACGCGCAACAGGACAACTACGGGCGCGGCGGCGTCGCCGGCGATCCGCTGCTCGCCGAGGCGCAGGACAACGCGAACGCCGGCTCGCGCAACAACGCGAACATGGCGACGCCGTCCGACGGCATGTCGCCGCGCATGCAGGTGTTCCTGTGGAGCGGCGACGACGAGCGCACGCTCACGCTCCAGCCGCAGAACCGCACGCCCCCGACGGGCACCGCCGCGTTCGGCGCGATCAACTTCGACACCACGGCGCCGCTCGTGCTCGGCGTCGACGGTGCCGGCGCCGATCCGAACGACGCGTGCACGGCGCTCGCGAACGACGTCGCCGGCAAGATCGTCCTCGTCAACCGCGGGCAGTGCAGCTTCGAGCTCAAGGCGCTGAACGTGCAGAGCGCGGGCGGCGCCGGCGTGATCATCGCGAACAACCAGAACGCGGCGAACCCGCCGCAGATGCCCGGCGACGCCACGATCAACACGCCGATCACGATCGGCGTCCTGTCGGTGACGATGGCCGAGGGCGCGCTGATCAAGCAGGAGCTCGCCGCGGGCGCCGTCACCGCGACCACGCACCGGCTGCGCGGCATCGAGCTCGACGGTGCGCTCGACGCGACGATCGTCGCGCACGAGTACGGCCACTACCTGCACCACCGCCTGAGCCAGTGCGACTCGACGTCGATGTGCCGCGCGATGAGCGAGGGCTGGGGCGACCTGACGGCGCTCGTCTTGCAGTCGCGTGCCGGCGATCCGCCCGGCGGCGCGTACCCGTTCGCCGTGTACGCGACGCGCGGCTTCTCCGACGACGCCGCGTACTTCGGCATCCGGCGCGCGCCGTACTCGACGGACCTCGCGATCAACGGCCTGTCGTTCCGCCACATGGCCGACGGCGAGCCGCTGCCGTCGAACCAGCCGTTCCTCCGGTTCGGCGCGAACTCCGAGGTCCACAACGCCGGCGAGGTCTGGGCTGCCATCCTGTGGGACGCCTACCAGGCCGTGATCGAGCGCGGCCCGACGTTCGAGGAGGCGCGCGGGCGGATGGCGCGCTACCTCGTCGGCGGCCTCTTGATGTCGCCGCCCGAGGCGTCGCCGATCGAGGTGCGCGACGCGCTGCTCGCGGTGATCCGCGCGACCGATCACGGCGACCACGATGCCGTGATCGCCGCGTTCGCGCGGCGCGGCATGGGCAGCTGCGCCGTCGCGCCGCCGAGGTTCTCGAGCACGTTCGCCGGCATCGTCGAGAGCACGCAGGTCGCCGGGCGCGCGCAGCTCGGCACCGCCGTGCTCGACGACGCGCTCGCCACGTGCGACGGCGACGGCATCCTCGACAACGGCGAGCGCGCGCTCCTGACCGTGCCCGTCACGAACCGCGGCCACGCGCCGCTCACCGACCTGCGCATCGCGCTCTCGACGGCGACGACCGGCCTCTCCGTCGTCGCGACCGCCGGCGACGGCGCCGAGGCGCGGATCGCGTCGCTCGCGCCCGACGAGACCGTCCCGGTGACGTTCGAGGTCTCGTACCGCGGCGCCGGCACGCCGACGCTCGGCGTGCTCGCCGTCGCGATCACGTCCCGCGACGGGTGCGCGGTCGACGCCATCCCGCCGATCACGATGCGCCTCGACGCCGACGACATCCCGGCGGCGCTCGCGACCGACACGTTCGACGCCGCGACGTCGGTGTGGTCGCCCGCCGGCACGGCGCCCGGGCTGTGGAAGCACGAGCGCAAGACCGCGCTCGACGGTCAGTGGCACGGCCTCGACGCGGGCTTTCCGTCCGACACGAGCCTCGTGTCGCCGCCGCTCCAGGCCGACGCGCAGAAGCCGCTCGTGATCGCGTTCTCGCACCGCCACGACTTCGAGAGCTCGCCGAGCGCCGACTTCGACGGCGGCGTCATCGAGGTCACCACCGACGGCGGCGCGACGTGGGTCGACGTGGCGACGCTCGTCCCGCTCTCCTACGGCCACACGCTGACGGAGCTCGGCAACAACCCGCTCGCCGGCCGCCCGGCGTTCAGCGGCAAGAACCCGCAGCACCCGGCGATGGACCAGGTCACGCTCGCGTTCGGCAACGCGCTCGCCGGCAAGATGTTCCAGATCCGGTTCCGCATCGGCACCGACAGCAACACGGGCGCCGAGGGCTGGGAGCTCGACGAGGTCGTGTTCGACGGCATCGTCGGCACGCCGTTCCCGGCGCAGGGCAACGACGGTACCCAGTGCGACGCCGAGCCACCGCCGCCGTCCGAGGACGGCGGGTGCTGCGGCACCGGTCCGGTGCGCCCGGGCAACGCCGCGTGCGCACTCGGCGTCCTCGCGTTCCTGCTCCGCCGCCGCCGCCGTTCGTAGCGAGGCGAGCTAGTGCTTGCAGTTCGGGCCGTGCACGTGGCCGGCCCCGCCGTGGTCGTGCGCGTGATCGTGCGCGTGGTCGTGCGCGTGATCGTGTCCGTGATCGTGATCGTGATCGTGGTCGCAGCCCGGGCCGTGGACGTGCTCCTTCGCCATCTCCTCGCGGACCTTCTCCATGTCGAGCTTCTTGGCCTGCGAGACCAGCTCCTCGAGCGCCGCGGGCGGAAGTGCGCCGGACTCGCGGAACAGGAGGAT
This sequence comes from Deltaproteobacteria bacterium, assembly GCA_019637375.1. Taxonomy (GTDB): domain Bacteria; phylum Myxococcota_A; class Polyangia; order Haliangiales; family Haliangiaceae; genus JABFXX01. Next base: position 104,118 of record JAHBVW010000005.1, read on the forward strand.
GCCGTCACGGAACAGCATCAGCGTCGGGATGGCCTGGATCCCCGCGGCGCCGGCGAGCTCCTGCTCCGCTTCCGTATCGATCTTCCCGAACACGACGTCGGTGTGCGTGTCGGAAGCCTTCTCGAACACCGGGCCGAACGCGCGACACGGACCGCACCACTCTGCCCAGAAGTCGAGCAGCACGATGCCGGGCTTCTCGATCGTGTTCTTGAAGTTCTTCTCGGTGATCTCGACCGTAGGCATGCGAACAACATGGCGCTTTGCCGCATCGCTCGCAAGGGAGGCCGCCGGATGCCGACGGGAATTTCAGCACGACGCGCGCCGTCGAGGGCGCGTGCTACGTTGAGGACGTGAGCAAGTTTCGCGTCAGCTACAACGCGCCCGTCGTCCTGACGTTCGCGCTCCTCGCCGTGGCCGTGCACTGCCTCACCTACGTCGGCGGTGACTCCGTCCGCTTGTGGTTCGCGTCGTGGCCCAAGCTCCACGATGCGCGGTCGTACGTCGGCCTCGTCTCGCACATCCTCGGGCACGCGAACTGGCAGCACCTGATGGGCAACTTCATGTTGATCCTGCTGCTCGGTCCGATCCTCGAGGAGCGCTTCGGATCCTTCCAGCTGCTCGTGATGATCGTCCTCACGGCGCTCATCACCGGTCTCATCTACCTCGTCATCGGCACGACGTTCCTGCAGGGCGCCAGCGGCATCGTGTTCATGATGATCATCCTCGCGTCGACGGCGAACATCCGACAGGGCGAGATTCCGCTAACGTTCATCGCCGTGGCGCTCGTGTACATGGGCGGCGAGATCGTACAGGCGGTCAACCAGGGCGACGGCGACAACGTCGCGCACCTCGCGCACCTGATCGGCGGCACCGCCGGCGGCGTGTTCGGCTTCCTCGGCGCGAAGGCACACCTCCTCGGCAACAAGGGCCGGTCGCTCGACCTGGCCGCCGCGAAGGCGCTCGACAAGCCACAGGCCGCGAAGGCCAGCGCCGGCGCGGCGAAGGCCGCCGCGAGCGCGAAGAAGCCGGCCTAGCTCTCGCGGCTCAGACGAAGAAGTCGGGCAGGAGCGGCGCCGTCGGATCGACCGCGTAGCCGTCGAGATCGGTGACGCCCTCGGCGCGCAGCACGTCGTCGTCGATCAGGAACTTGCCCGTGAAGTCGCGCGACGGCTTCGCGAAGATCGCGTGCGCGGCGTCGCCCATGATCTCGGGCTTGCGCGAGCCGCGCATCGCCGCGTCGCCGCCGAGCAGGTTCTTGATCGCCGCCGTCGCGATCGTCGTGCGCGGCCACAGCGCGTTGACCGCGATGCCCGCCGGCGCGAGCTCGCCCGACATGCCGAGCACGCACAGGCTCATGCCGAACTTCGCCATCGTGTACGCGACGTGCGGCGCGAACCAGCGCTGCTCCATGTTGAGCGGCGGCGAGATGTTGAGGATGTGCGGGTTGCGCCCGGCGGCGGCCGACTTGCGCAGGTGCGGGATGCACGCCTTCGAGCACACGAACGTGCCGCGCGTGTTGATGCCGTGCATGAGGTCGTAGCGCTTCATGTCCGTCATCTCGGTCGGCGTCAGGCTGATCGCGCTCGCGTTGTTGACGAGGATGTCGATGCCGCCGAACGTCTCGACGGTCTTCGCGACCGCGGCCTGCACCTGCTCCTCGAAGCGGATGTCGGTCACGAGCGGCAGGCCCTTGCCGCCGGCGTCGTCGATCTCCTTCGCGGCGGTGAACACGGTGCCCGGGAGCTTCGGGTTCGGCTCGCCGGTCTTCGCGGCGATCGCGACGTTCGCGCCGTCGCGCGCGGCGCGCAGGCCGATCGCCAGGCCGATGCCGCGGCTCGCGCCGGTGATGAACAGGGTCTTGCCTCGTAGCGACATGCGCGGACTCTACGACGGAAAGTCCTCGGGATTCATCGCGTCGTCGAGCAGATCCGGATCGTGCGGGCGCATCAGCTTGTTGAGCATGAGACAGCTCGCGATCCCGGCGATCACGCCGCCGCCGAACGCCCAGAACCCGAAGTTGACCCCGACGAAGCCCGTCGGCCCCGGCTTGACGGCGACGAACACGCAGCCGGTGATGAGGCCGATCATGCAGCCGAGGAGCGCCGTCGTCGTCGGCATGACCGGGAGCAGGACGCGCTTCTTCAGCGCCACGAGGACGGCGGCGACGAGCAGCGACAGCGCCGCGATCGCGATCGCCACGAACGTGATCCAGCCGAACGGCGAGAACGCCGCCGACGCGCGCGCCATCTCGCGCGCCTTCGCGGCGGTCGCGCTGAGCGTCGGGTTGTTCGGGTCCGCGGCGGCCCGCTGCTCGGCGCCCGCGACGATGTCCTTGAACAGCGCCACGAGCTCGGAGTTGCTCATCGCCTGGCACCCCTCCTCCTCGCACATGAACATCCCGCGCGGACCGAAGCCGATCTCGGCGCCGGTGTCGACGGTGCGCGGGTTGTACAGCCAGCGCTTGGACATCGCGGCGTAGCCGAGCGCGCCCACCGACAGCACGGCGAGCACGAGCGCGACGATCCGGTTGTTCGATCTCTGCGGCGTCATAACGTCCCTCCCGGTTGCGGCATCACCTTGCCCATCTCGACGTATTCGTGGTGCGCGCCGAGCCACAGGTCCTCGGCGACCATCGCGCGGTTCGCGCGCGCCGCGATCACCGCCGCGCGCACGACGGCATTCTTGATGTACCCGCCGGTCATGTCGAAGCGCTCGGCGAGCGCCGCGAAGTCGACGCGGTCGTGCAGCCCCGCCTGCGGCGGCAAGAGCTGCTGCCACAGCCGCGCGCGCTCCTCGGGCTCCGGCTCGGGGAAGCGGATGCGGAAGTTGAGGCGGCGCTGCAGCGCCGGATCGATCGCGGCCTCGGCGTTCGTGGTGAGCACCGACACGCCGTCGAACGTCTCCATGCGCTGGAGGATGTAGTTGACCTCGAGGTTCGCGAAGCGGTCCTGCGCCGAGCGCAGCTCCGTGCGCTTGCCGAACAGGCTGTCGGCCTCGTCGAACAGGAGCATCGCGTGCGCGTCCTGCGCCTCGTCGAAGATGCGCGCCAGGTTCTTCTCCGTCTCGCCGACGTACTTCGACACGACCGCGGAGAGATCGATGCGCACGAGCTCGAGGCCGAGCTCGGAGGCGGCGACGCTCGCGGCCATCGTCTTGCCCGTGCCGGGCTCGCCGGAGAACAGCGCCGACACGCCGCGTGAGATGCCGAGGTGGCGCTGGTAGCCCCAGCGCTCGAGGATCTGCGCGCGCTCGCGCACCATCGCCACGAGGTCGCGCAGCGTGTCGACGACGTCGTCGGGGAGCACGAGCTCCGCGAACCGCGACTTGCGCGCGACGACCGTGCCGAACGTGCCGACGCGCAGCGCGAGGCGGCGCCCGATCGCGGCCTCGAGCGTGGCGAGGTCGACGCTCGTGCCGGCGGCGCGCGCCTGCCGCGCCGCCTCGGCCGTGACCTCCGCGATCGCGCCGGGCCCGATCACGTAGCGCGCCGCGAGCTCGGCCGCCTCCGTCCCCGCCGGGTGGGACGCGAGCGCGACGGACCAGGCGCGCCCTCGCTCGGCCAGCTCGGCGCGGGGCAGGGCATGCGCGAGCGTGGCGCGCCCGAGCGACAGGTGCGCGCGGCCCGCGGTGCCGACGAGGATCGGGCCGGGCACGGTCGCGAGCGCGGCCGCATGCTCGGCGGCGAGCTCGCCCCTGTCGTCGTAGAGCGCGTCCGCGTCGGCGAGGTAGGGCACCGCATCGCGCAGGCGCGCCGCCGCGAGCGCCTGGCCGAGCACCGCCGTCTTCGCGCGCGTCTCGACGGCGAGTAGCGCGGGGACCGCGATGACGTCGAGCGGTCGCCCGAGGGCGCGCGCGATGCGATGCGCCGCCGCGCGCCGGCCCGAGCCGCGCATGCCGCGCAGGATCACGGTGACGCCGTCGTCGCGCTCGGCCGCGAGGGCGCGCAGCCGCTCGACGATGCCGTCGAGGGCGCCGCACGACGACCCGGGCAGCGTGACGCCGAGGTCATCGCCGGTACCGAGCGCCGTCACGACCTGCGCGAGCGGCGCCGGCAGGGCGTCGTCGCCGAGCAGCCACGCGAGCGTCGACCCGGCGAGCTCGATCCCCGCCGCGAGTCCCTCGCCGTCGACGACGATCGCCCGCGCGCGCCGCAGCGCCGACCCCGGCGCGATCGCCTCGATCGCCGCCGGCGCCGCCAGCTCGAGCACCTCGACGCACGTCTCGACGTACAGCGCCGGCCTCGCGCGCCGCGGCGCCAGCGCGTGGCACAGCTCGCGGACGTCGAGGTCGATCGCGTACGCCGCCGCGCACACCGCGAGCGCGACCGACGCCCCGTCGAGCCCGAGCCGCCGCGCGAACAGGTCCACGCGCTCGACGCGCCCACCCGCCGAACGTTCAGCGCCGCCGCGCTCGTCCGCGGCAGGTCGGCTCGCGGTACCGGCGCCGCTGCGCTCGTCCGCGGCAGGTCGGCTCGCGGTGCCGGCGCCGCTGCGCTCGTCCGCGGCAGGTCGGCTCGCAGTACCATCGCCGCCGCGCTCGTCCGCCGCAGGTCGGCTCGCGGTGCCGGCGCGCACCTCCGCGATCGCGGCCATCGCCGCCGCGGCCGCCTTCGCGTGCGTCCCGCGCGGCCGCAGCGTCCCCGCCGCCAGCCGCGCCCGCGCGCCCTCGTCGCGCAGGTAGATCTGCGCCGGCACCCGCGGGTCGGCGAACCCGGAGCCGGCGTCGAGCCGCCGGTACAGCGCGGCCTCGGCCCTCAGCCGGATCTCGTCGACGAGCGCGCGCATACCCCGGCGCCGCTTGTAGCACGCGCCGCGCCACGGATCGCGGCAAACGAATCCGCCGACTTCGCCGGCCGTGCGAGCAGTTCGACCGGCCGTTCCCTGCGGTCGATCCGTGCGGAGGTCGGCGCGGAGGGCTACGGCCGGCGGCCGATGAAGTCGATGCTCGTGATCGCGAGCTGGTCGCGCGTGTAGCGCGAGAAGTCCGGGTGGACCTCGATCTGCGCGAGTTGCGCGAGCCGCTTCGGGTGGGGCCTCGACGTGTCGAGCTCGATCGCGAATCCGGCGGCGCGCGCCATGTTCGTGAAGTCGATCGCGCGCAGCCGGTTCTGGTAGAGGAAGCGGTTGTTCCACAGCTTCCAGGTCTCGTTGCCGAACTGCAGGTAGTTGAGCTGGCTGATGCGCTCGTCGACGTACGCGTAGTGGTCGCCGCAGTTGACCGAGTGGAACACGACGCCGCGCGGCGCCAGGATCCGCTTCGCCTCGACGAGGCACGCCTCGATCACCTCGCCCGGCACGTGCTCGAGCACGCTGTTCGAGAACACGACGTCGACGCTCTCGCCGTCGAGCCTGGTGTCGGTCGCATCCGCCGGCGCGCGGTAGCGGACGACACCGCCCGTCGCATCCGTCGGGTCGTCGCCGCGCGCCAGGCCGGTCATCAGCTCGTCGTGCGCCTGGCGCACCACGCCGATCGGCCGGTCGACCGCCGCCGCGATCACGTCGAGCTGGTCGCCGATCCGGCGCGCGCACTCGACCGTCAGGTCGTAGCGGAGGTAGCGGTTGAGGTCGAGCGTGTCGACGCGCCCCGCGCCGCCCAGGTAGAGCAGGAACGGGAACGTCGGGTACCAGCCGGTGCCCATCTCGACGAAGCGCGTCCCGCGGATCGGGATGCCCGCGTCCCGCAGGTGACCCGCCATGAGCTTCCAGTCCTCGATCTTCGTGCGGATCTCCTTGTCGAGGAACCGCAGCCCGCCCGCGCGCCGCTGGAGCTGGTAGTGGAGGTCGTCGCCGCCCGGCAGAAGGCCCAGCACCTTCTGGATCGCTCCCTTGATGCGCCAGTCCATGCCGCGCGCATCCTACTGAATCACTCGCCGAGGGTCGATACGTGATCGCGGCGCGGCGGCGCCTCGGGCCCGCCGTCGCTCAGCGTCGACACGTGCGGCGGGCGCTCCGGAAGCGCGGGCGCGCGCAGGTAATCGGCGAGCGGCTCGACGTCGGCCGCGGCCTGGTCGCCGTCACCGTCACGCGCGTCGTCGTCGTCGTCCTCGCCGTCGTCCTTGCGCGCCTCGCGCTGCAGGAGGTGCTCGATGTCGTCCTGCGCCTCGGCGAGCCCGGTGAGCTCGTCGCGCAGCTCCGCGACCCGCTCGGTCATCTCGCCGTACGTCGCCTCGAGCTGCGCGAGCTCCGCGGCGTCGCCGTGGGTCAGGTTCTCCTGCAGCACGGCGAGCGCCTGCTCGAGCATGCTCGCCCGATCCTCGGCGTACACGAACTGGCCGCGCGCATCGCGCCCCTGCACCGCGGCCTGGAGGAACTCGAGCGCCTCGCTCGCCCGCCGCGGCAGGTGCAGGTTGCCGATGCCGAGCTCGTTCCCGGCGAGGATCGACCGCATCGCGTCGAACAGCCGGCTGCGGTGCAAGAGCTCGCCGTCGCGCACCTCCTCACCGGCGAGGACCGGGAGCTCCTCTTCCTGCTCCTGCACCTCCTCGCGCACCTCGAGCCGCTGCTCGCGCTCGAGCTCCGCCCCCTCGAGCTTCTTGTCCTCGAAGTCCATCTACTCGAGCTTCTCCCACCACTGACACCACCAGTTGCCGCCGACGAGGATCCGCAGCTTGGGGTGCCAGCAGTACGCGAGGTCCTCGTCGGGGTTCAGGTAGAAGAGGCAGTTGTCGCAGCGCTCGTCGCCGTACGGCTTGCCCTTGAGGACGTTGTCCTCGCACATGTGCTTGAGCTGGAGCGCGTTCTTCTCGTCGATCTCTTTGGGCTCCGGCTTCGGAAGCGAGTCATCCGACATCGCCGCCGATCATAGCTCAGGCCTTGCGCTTCAGGCGCTGCCCGAACCACGCGACCGTCTCCGCCATGCCCTCCGCCACCTGGTGCGTCGGAGCGTAGCCGAGCGCCCCGATGATCTTGTCGATCGCGGCCTGCGAGTGCGCGATGTCGCCCGAGCGCGGCGCCTCGAACACCGGCTCGCAGCCCGCCACCGCCGGCACGAGCTTCACCAGGTTGTCGCGGATCATCGCGAACAGCTGGCGCAGGTCCGTGCGCCCGTTGCAGCCGCAGTTGTAGACGGTGCCCGTCACCGCCGGGTCCGCCGCCGTCCCCGCGAGCAGGTTCGCCTGCACGATGTTGTCGATGTAGCAGAAGTCGCGGCTGTTCGTGCCGTCGCCGAAGATGACGCACGGCTGGCCGTCGGCGAGCGCCTTGATCCAGCGCGGGATCACGGCGGCGTACTGGCCGTCGGGGTCCTGCCGGCGCCCGAACACGTTGAAGTAGCGCAGCCCGATCAGCTGCTGCCCGTACACGTCGTGGAACACCTGCGCGTAGATCTCGTCGGCGCGCTTGGTCGCCGCGTACGGCGACAGCGGCTTGCCGATCTTGTCCTCGTGCTTGGGCAGCCCCGGGTGATCGCCGTACACCGACGAGCTCGACGCGTACACGACGCGCCCGACGCCGGCGTCCTTCGCCGCGACGAGCACGTTCAGGAACGCGTCGACGTTGTGCTGGTGCGACGCGATCGGGTCCTTGATCGAGCGCGGCACCGAGCCGAGCGCGGCCTGGTGCAGCACGATGTCGACGCCGTCCTTGACCGCCTCGCGCGCGACCTCGGGGTCGCGCAGGTCGCCCTCGATGAAGCGGAACTGCAGCCGCTCGTCGGGGTTGATCGCGAGGACGTCGTCGAGGTTGCGCTTGTGCCCGGTGATGAAGCTGTCGACGCCGACGACGGTCTGCCCGAGGTCGAGCAGGCGCTCGAGCAGCGCCGACCCGATGAAGCCCGCCACGCCGGTGACGAGCCAGCGCCGCGGCGAGTTGACGAGGTCCTCGCAGACCTGGTCGTAGCGCGTGCGCTTCAAGGTCACAGGCTCCACAGCCGGATGCCGCGCGGCGGCTTCGCGGCGGTCGCCGACGGCAGTGCGCTCTTGACGTCGATGACGACGCCGCCGTCGCGCACGCGCTCGAAGATGCCGCCCGGGTTCGCCACGTACTCCTTGTGCGCCACGGCGAGGATCGCCGCGTCGAGGCTCGTGAGCTTCTCGAGCGGGGTGAGCTCGATCTTGTACTCCTCGTGCGCCTCCTCGGCGTTGCCGAGCGGATCGTGGACCATCGCATCGATGCCGAACGTCTTCAGCTCGGCGACGATGTCCGGGATCTTCGAGTTGCGCAGGTCGGGCACGTTCTCCTTGAACGTGAGCCCGAAGATGCCGACCTTCGCCTTCCGCAGCGGGACGTCGTGCTGCGTGAGCATCTTGACGCACTTCTGCGCGATGAACGGCCCGACGTTGTTGTTGATGCGGCGGCCCGCGAGGATGACCTCGGGCAGGTAGCCGAGCTCCTGCGCCTTCGTCGTCAGGTAGTACGGGTCGACGCCGATGCAGTGACCGCCGACGAGCCCCGGTGAGAACTTGAGGAAGTTCCACTTCGTCCCGGCCGCCTCGAGGACGTCCGCGGTGCGGATGCCCATGCGATCGAAGATCAGCGCGAGCTCGTTCATGAGCGCGATGTTGAGGTCGCGCTGCGTGTTCTCGATGACCTTCGCCGCCTCGGCCACCTTGATCGACGGCGCGCGGTGGACGCCGGCCGTCACGACCGACGCGTACACGCGCGCGACGCGCTCCGACGCCTCGTTGCCCTGGCCCGCGACGACCTTCACGATCTTCTCGAACGTGTGCTCCTTGTCGCCCGGATTGATGCGCTCGGGCGAGTAGCCGAGGAAGTAGTCGGTGCCGTTCTTGAGGCCGCTCTTCTCGTCGAGGATGGGGCCGCACACCTCCTCGGTGACGCCCGGGTACACGGTCGACTCGTAGCACACGATGTCGCCCTTCTTCAGGTGCGGTCCGATCGTGCGCGACGCGGCGATCATCGGGCCGAGGTCGGGGCGGTTGTTCGAGTCGATCGGCGTCGGGACCGCGACGATGTAGAACGTGCACTCCGCGAGGCGCGTGGGGTCGGCCGTCATCTCGAGCTGGCGGGCCGACGCCAGCTGCTCGCTCGTGACCTCGAGCGTGTCGTCGTGGCCTTTCTTGAGCTCGTCGACGCGGCGTTGGCGGATGTCGAATCCGATCGTCGGCAGCTTGCGGCCGAAGCTGATGGCGACGGGGAGTCCCACGTAGCCGAGGCCGATGACCGCGATCTTCTCCTGTTCGAGGGGGCGCATCGTAGTCGAGGGAACCACGACAGTGTCGGTTCTTCAAGCGTGCGCGGCCGATCGTACGGAGGTCGTCGCTTCGCTCCTCAGCCGACGAGCAACACACCGAGGAAGCGCCCCTCCGGCATGAGGCGCGCCAGCTCGAGCAATTCGTCCTCGCGTGACGTATGCGCACGCCCGACCAGCGCCACGGCGTCCATGCATGCGGCGGCACTGCCGTGCTCGCCGAGCAGCTCGAAGCCGGTGAGATCCACGAGCACGTGCGCGAACAGATCCGAGCCGTCCAGCAACACCCGCGCGAGCTGCGGCACGACCTCGCCCGCGCGCTCGACCCGCGGCGGCGACAGGAGGGCGAGCGAGCCCTTGATCCAGCGCGTCGAGAACACCGAGTCGTCGCTGTCGGTCGACTTGCCGCGGTTGAGCGCGCCGAGGCCGGGGTAGCGCACGTTGGCATCGACGACCGCGACGGTCGCTCCCGTCAGCTCGGTGAGCGACAGGCCGAGCTGGATGATGAGCGGCGGGACGGCGACGCGGTCGTGGCTCGGCACGAACCCGATCACGCGGATCTTGTCGGCGTGGATGCGGCGCGCGATGCGCGAGCACGCGGCGCGCAGGTCGCCGTCGTCGGTCTCGATCCCGAGGATCTCGAGCACCTTCTCGTCGCGGTCGGCGGCGCTGGTCACGGCCACCGCGCGCCGGCGCTGCCGCTGCCGCGCGAGGAAGCCGACGAACATGTCGGCGGTGGCGAACAGTGCGGCCACGCCCACCATGGCGGCGCCGCGCACCGTCGGGTCCTCGGGGCCGAGCTGCACGATCGCTGCACAGGCCGCGACGGTGATCACCGCGAACGCGATCGTGTGCAGCTGGATCTTCCGCCGGCGTGGCACGTGACGACAGCATAGCTCAGCGCGCGCGGGCAGCTTGTGGTAGTCACGCCGCGTGTGGTCGATCGTCCACGTGCTGTCGTCGTACGGCGTCGGCGGCCAGGAGCGCGTCGCGCTCGACCTGGCGATCGGCCAGCGCGCGCGCGGCCACCGCGTCGGCGTGATCTCGCTCGCGCCGCCGCCCGACGGTGCGATGGCGAGCGAGTTCGAGGCCGCGGGCGTCGAGGTCGGGCGCGTGCCCAAGCGCGCCGGGCTCGATCCGACGCTCGTGCCGCGCCTCGTGCGCGAGCTGCGCGCGCGCCGCGCGGATGTGGTGCACACGCACAACCCGCTGCCGCTGATCTACGGCGCACCGGCTGCGCGCCTCGCCGGCGCCGCGGCGATCCATTCCAAGCACGGCGTCAACCCGGGCGGGCGCGGGCACCGCGCGCTGCGGCGGGCGGCGGCGCAGCTCGTGCACGCGTTCGTCGCCGTCAGCGAGACCACCGAGCAGCAGGCGCGCGCGCAGCACGACGCGCCGGCGAAGAGGATCCTCACGATCGCGAACGGCATCCGCCTCGATCGCTACGCCCCCGATCCCGCGGCGCGCGGGGCGATCCGCGCCGAGCTCGGCCTCGGCGATGCGTGGGTGGTCGGCACCGTCGGGCGGCTCGACCCGTACAAGAACCAGGCGCTGCTCGTGCGCGCGATGGCGCCGCTGCTGGCGCGCGGGGCGCGGCTCGTCATCGTCGGCGAGGGCGATGCGCGCGCCGACGTCGAGGCCGCCGTGCGCGCGCTCCCCGATCCGGCGGCGGTGATCCTCACCGGGCGGCGCATGGACGTGCCGCGGCTCGTGCACGCGTTCGACGTGTTCGCGCTGTCGTCGAAGTCCGAGGGGCTGCCGCTCGTCGTGCCCGAGGCGATGTCGGCCGGGCTGCCGATCGTGACGACGAGCGTCGGCGGCCTGCCCGGCGTCGTCGACGAGGGCGAGACCGGTTTCCTCGTGCCGGTCGACGAGGCCGCGCTGTCGGCCGCGCTCGCCGGCCTCGAGGCCGATCGCGCGCGCGCCCGCACGATGGGCGCCCGCGCCCGCGAGGTCGCGCTCGCGCGCTACAGCCACGACCGCATGGTCGACGCGTACCTCGCGCTGTACGCCGCGGCCTGCTAGCTCGCGGCTATGCGAAGAGCAGGGCGAGCTCGAGGTCGAGCTCCTCCGTCTGCTCGCGCTGGCGCTGCGTCTCGACGACGAACTCCTTCAAGAGGCGCAGGTCGCGCGTGGCCGCCGCGGCGATGCGGTAGCCGGTGCGGCGCACGAGGCCCATCGGCGTCTTCAGGTGCGGGGGCGCCGGCACGACGAGGTCGAAGCACGCGTCGCCGCGCGCCCACATGACCTCGTCGATCCCGGGCACCTCGAGCTCGAGCGGCACCTCGCGCTGCGTCGGTCCGCCGACGTAGGGGCGCTCGACGCACAGCCCCATCGCGGAGACGTCGATCGCGAGGGCCGTCGTCGGGTTGCGCCCGGTCAGCTCCCAGCACATCGCCTCGACGCCGATCCGCGGCGTCGTTCGCCTGTATTGCTGCTCCATCGAAAAATTGTCCCGCGCGCCGGAGCGCGTGCGCAATTTAATGCGGGTGGTTGCCGGGGTACGCGAACCCGGGGATCGCGATCTGCGACAGGAACAGCGCGTCGCTCATGTCGCGGTCGGTCGCGAGGCGGCTCACGTCGAACGGGTCGACGGGCAGCATCCCGCGCAGGGCGGTCGGCCACAGCATGCTCACGCCGCTCTGGTTCGACATGCCGATGCGATAGCCGGCGGCGGCGCACGCCTCGCGGATGCGCGGCTCGTGGTTGATGCGGCGCCCGACGGGGTAGGCGATGGCGCGCACCGGGCGATCGAGCTGCGCCTCGAGGTCGTCCTTGCTGCCGAACAGCTCGTCGTGGAGCTGCACCGCGTCGAGCGTCTGCAGCACGCGGTGGCGGCGGCCGTGCGACTCGATGTCCATGCCGGCGTTCGCGAGCGCGCGGATCTGGTCCCACGTCATGATCAGGCCGTCGGCGTACGCGGCCTCGATCTGGGCGTTCCACCGCAGGTCGAGCGCGGCGGCGAGCTCGTCGAGGAAGCGGTCGACGTCGAGCGCGGGCGTGTCCTTGACCAGGTTCACGAGCTGGCGCCGCAGCTTGGGGGTGCGGCGATCGATCTCCAGCGTCGTCGGGTACGTGATCGTGCACGTGTCCGTCTTCGCCAGGCTCAGCATCAGGCACACGCGCTCCCACCAGAACAGCTTGCGATCCGTGACGAACATCGTCGGGATGAAGAACGTCGCCTTCATCCCGACGCGCTTCAGGATCGGCAGCGCGATGTCGTGGCACGACTGGTAGCCGTCGTCGAACGTGATCATCACCGCGTTCCGGGGGAGCGGCTCACCGTCGACGGCGCGCACCAGGTCGTCGATGCTGACCGACGTGCACGTGCGCGCCAGGAGCTCCATCTGGCGGCGGAACTGCTCGGGCGTGGCGTCGGCCACGTCGGGGTCGTAGGGGTACGACGGGTCGCGGTCGGCGATCTGGTGGTACGTGACGATCGGGATCGACGGCAGCGACGCGACCTTGCGCAGGCGCATCAGCGCATCGAGCGCACCGGCACGGTGGAGCAAGCTCGCGACGCGATCGCGCATCCGCCGAAAGCATACCGTTTTGCGAGGCTGCGCGCGCGCCGCCGCAGCACGGTGCGGATGCTATCTTGCCCTCGTGTTCGCGATTCCGGGCATCGCCGCACTCACCATCTTCATCCTCGCCCGTCCGCAGGAGTTCTTTCCCCTCCTGCAGCGTGTCCCGTTCCTGCACCTGTTCACGGCCCTCGCCGTGCTGGGGTGGGTCATCGACGTGCGGTTGCGCCGCACTCAACCCGTCGGCACGCCGGTGCTACCGTGGGCGATCGCGTTCCTCGGGTGGGCGATCCTGACCGTCGCGGCCGTCGTGCCCGACCTCATGATCGGCAAGACGATCGAGATGGTCATCCTGTTCGCGCTGTACGGGACGATCGCGCACGGGATCCAGAAGTGGCGCACGTTCCAGGTCTACGCCGCGGTGCTGATGTCGGTGATGATGTTCATCGCCCTCGTCTGCTTCCACCAGGGGCGCTCCGAGAAGCAGTGCGTCGGCGGGCAGGAGCTCGACGGTGAGGTCGCCGGGAAGCCCGACGGGCGGCCGTGCGAGACGAACGAGACCTGCTACGGCGCCGACGGCGAGCCGGGGCTCGAGTACCGGTGCGAGTACGTCGGGCTGTTCGGGACGTACTCGCAGGAGGAGCGCGTGCGCTATCGCGGCGACATGCAGGACCCGAACGAGGTCTGCATCGCGATCGTCGCCGGCGGCATGAGCCTCCTGATCGCGTTCCTGCGGCGGAAGAAGAACCCGCTCGTGCAGTTCGCGTGCGTCGGCGGGACGATCATCGTCATCCTGACGGTGCTCGCGACGCAGTCGCGCGGCGGGCTCGTCGGCGTGGCGCTCGTGTTCGGCATCTACATGTATCGACGGTTCGGCATATGGTCGATCGTGCCCGCGATCGCGGCCGCGATGCCGCTGCTCCTCCTCGGCGGGCGCAGCGGCGAGAAGGCCGACATGTCGACGCAGCTGCGCTACGAGGCGTGGGCGACCGGGCTGCGGATGTGGAAGAGCAGCCCGATCTTCGGCGTCGGGGCGGGGCAGTTCAACGAGCACCACTTCCTGACGGCGCACAACTCGTTCGTGCTCACGCTCGCCGAGATGGGCCTGCCGGGGATGGTGCTGTTCATCTGCCTCATCTACCTGACGATCAAGTCGCTGATCGTCGGGCTGCGCGAGCTCGCGAAGGTGCCGGGCTCGCAGGTCGCGCAGGTGTGGGGCTGGGCGCTGCTCGCGTCGTGGGCGGTGATCCTGTTCCAGATCAACACGCTCTCGTACGCCTACAAGTCCGTGCTGTGGATCTTCTTCGGGCTCGTCGGTGCGTGGGCGGGGTGCATCCGCACGCACCACCCCGGCTTCAGCGTGAAGCTGACGTGGCGCGACCTGCTGATCATCGTCACCGGGTCGCTGATCTACGTGCTCGTGTTCCTGCCCATCTTCCTGAAGGCGAAGGGCGAGATGTAGCTACTCGCTACTTCTTCTTCGCGGCGGGCTTGGGCGCCGCGACCTTCTTCGGCGCGGCGGGAGCCTTCTCCTTCGGGGCGGCGGCCGGCTTCTCCTTCGGCGGAGCCTTCGGCTTGGGCGGAGCCTTCGGCTTCGCGGGAGCCTTCGGCGCCTTCGCAGGCTTCTCGGCCTTCTCCGGCTTGTCCGCGGCAGGCGCGGGCTTCTCGGCGACGGGCGCCGGCTTCTCGGCGACGGGCGCGGGCTTCTCGGCGACGGGTGCGGGCGCCTTCGCGACGGGCTGCGGGATCGGCCGCGCGGGCGCGGGCGCCGGCTTGCCACCGCCGACGGGGACGCCGCCGATCGGCTTGCCGACCGGGAGCGGCTTGGGCGGACGCACCGGGGCCGGGCCGCGGCGCGGGCGATCCTCGTCGCGGTCGATCTCGTCGTCGTCGTCGTCGCTGCTATCGTCGTCGTCGTCGTCGTCGTCGTCGCGGACGACGCGGCGCGGCTTCTTCACCGGCTCGTCGTCGTCATCGTCGTCGTCATCGTCGTCATCGTCGTCATCGTCGTCATCGTCGTCATCGTCGTCGCGCAGGATCGAGCGACGGCCGCCGCTTTCGTCGTCGTCGTCGTCGCTCTTCTCGGCGGCAGCGTCGTCGTCGTCGTCCTCCTCCTCGTCCTCATCCTCGTCGTCGTCGTCGTCGTCGTCGTCGCTGCTGTCGTTGTCGCGACCCCACGGCGGCTCGTCGCCGTCGCGCCAGCCGCCGGCTTCCTTGTCGTCGTCGTCGTCGTCGTCGTCGTTCTTGTCGGCCGCGGGTTCCTCGTCGTCGCCGGACCAGTCGTCGCCCACCTCGCCGCCGACGGCGTCGTCATCGTCGCCCGGTTCGTCGCCGCCCTCCTCCTCCTCGTCTTCGCCCTCGCCCTCCTCCTCGTCCTCCGACTCCTCCGCCTCCTCCTCCTCGTCTTCTTCTTCCTCGCGCTTGCGCTTCGGCGCAGCCGCCGTGCGCGTCAAGGGAAACATCTCGAACGTGATCTGGCCGATGGTCATGACGCCTTCGCGTGAATTCTAAGCATGCGGATAGACAGTCGTGTCAACCCGCTGAGCGGCCTTTAGCTTCCGTGGTGATTGGACCCCGCGTGATACAACGTCCCGGTGGCTTCTCGGACTTGGCTAACGGCTGTGCTGGTAGCAACGGGGACCGGGACGGTGGGAGCAGATGCCACCAGCGTACACGCCACGGCCAGCGGTGACATCGCCGCGACCGACAACGTCTTTGCGGCTCCGGACGGGGCTGGGGTCGAGTCCGACATCTTCATGACCCTGAGGCCGGGGCTCCTGTTCGCGATCGACGGGCCTCGGGCGGTCCACGAGATCGCCACCCAGGTGGAGGTGCTCGAGTTCGTCCGGCACAGCGACGAGCCGTCGATCTCGTTCCGCGCCGGGTACCGCGCGCAGTTCACGCCGGGGCCGCGCTCGCAGGTCGTGCTGCAGGCGAACGGGCAGAGCGGCGTGGTGACGGCGATCCAGGCCCGGTCGGCCGCGGATCAGACGATCGTCCAGGTCCAGCCGGCGGGGCGCGTCGACTCGCAGAACGCGGACGCCACTCAGCTGTTCGGCTACGAGATCTCGCGCGAGCTGCGCTTCAACCAGACGCTGTTCGCGCGCGCGAGCCGCACCGACGACAACGGGCGCGATCCGGCGACGCAGGCGTCGGATCCGACGATCACCCAGTCGTACGACGTCGGCGCGGCGCTCGGCATCGAGCGCGTCTGGGTCGCGAACTCGCTGTCGTTCGAGGTCGGCACGTCGTGGCTGCGCCTCGAGCGCGAAGCGTCCTCGTTCATCGACGCGATGAACGATCCGCTGACGCGGAGCCGCCTCGACCGGCAGATCAACCCGCGCGCGCGGGCGACGTGGCGGCACGACTTCAACCAGCGCTGGAGCACGGCCGCCGACGGCGGCGTCGTGGTCGTGTTTCCCTACGGGCCGCGCGACGCGATGGCCGACGCCGCGCAGGGCGTGTTCCCGACGGGCGGCCTCGCCGTGTCGTTCGCGGAGGTGTGGGGCCGCACGACGCTCGCCGTGCGCCGCGACGTCGCGCCGAACCTGCTCCTCGCGCAGAACTCGGTGAATTCGACGGCGGCGCTGTCGTTCGTGCTGCCGCTGCCGTTCCTGCAGGACCCGCTGCGCCAGCCGCGGCTCATCGCGCTCGCATCGGTCGGCGTGGGCCGCACCGAGCTCATCGATGCGGCGTCCGCCGACGTCGTCAGCCGCATCGACAACGGGCGCCTGGACTTCGCCGTCGGCTACACGCCGCGCCCGGGCTTCACCTACGGGGTGCGCTACGAGCTCGTGCTGCAGTCCGCCGACGACAGGTCGCAGCTGGCGAACATCCAGGGCTTCTCGCGCAGCCAGCTGTCGTTCACGTTCCAGCTGACGTACCCGAACCGCATCGGCACCGATCCGCTGCGGCGCGCGACGCAGGGCGTGCGCGCGGATCGCTCGGATGCCGTGCCGCTCGGCGTCGAGCAGGTCGTGCCGGAGGTGCCCGACGGCGAGGGCGGCGGCGGCGGGGGCAACGGGATGGGCAGCGGCGGCGATGGCAACGGTGGCGACGACGAGTAGCGCCGCGCGGCGCGGGCACGGGGTGGCGTGAGGTCGCTCGCGCTCGCCGGCGCGCTCGGCGCCTGCTGGTCCGCCCCGGCGCCGGTGTCGGCGGTGGCACCGGCGCCGGCGCCGCGCGACGTCGCGGCGGGCGACGCGCGGATCCTGTCGCAGAGTCCGCTCGGCGGCGTGCTGGTCCTCGACGGCGACCGGCACCGCGCGCGGGCGCGGGCCGAGGTCGTGATGGAGGGCCACTGCGCGGGGCTGTACACGATCGTGCAGGAGGGCGAGGAGACCGTGACGATCGACGAGCGGCCGGTGACGCAGTGGCGCGTCCACTACGTGTGCGTGCGCGACACCTAGGCGTGCACGAAGAACGTCGGCAGCAGGTGCGCCGCGGCGCCGAGCGCGACCTCGTCGAACGCGGCGATGTTGTCGGGAGCTTCCTTGTTGACGAGGAAGCTGCGGCCGCCGAGGGTGCGCGCGACGTTCACGAACCCGGCGGCCGGGTAGACCATGCCGGAGGTGCCGACGGCGAGGAAGCGCAGGTGCGCACCCGCGCGCTGCATGAACGCCTCGGTGCGCTCCATCGCATCGTGCGGGATCGCCTCGCCGAACCACACGATGTCGGGGCGCAGGAGCCCGTCGTACCCGGCCTGCTTGCAGCGGCCGCACATCGGCGCGACGCCGGGCGCGTAGGCCGTGGTGTCCTCGAACGCCGGGCGGTCGCAGCGCGAGCAGCGCGAGCGCATGAGGTTGCCGTGCATCTCGACGAGGCGCTCGCTGCCGGCGGCGCGGTGCAGGCCGTCGACGTTCTGCGTGACCAGCAGGAACCGGTCGCCGAGGCGGCGCTCGACCTCGACGAGCGCGTGGTGTGCGGCGTTCGGCACGATGCCGCGCATGCCCGCGCGCCGCATCGAGTAGAAGCGCCACACCAGCAGCGGATCGCGCACGAACGCCGTCGGGGACGCGACCTCCTCGAAGCGGTAACCCTCCCACAGGCCGCCGGCGTCACGGAACGTCGGGACGCCGCTCTCCGCGGAGATGCCGGCGCCCGTGAGGACGAGCAGGTGGGAGTCGGGTTCGAGTCGGAGCGTCATGGTGCTCACTTCGTGTCATGTGAACACCAACTCGTCAAGCGGGATCAGAGCGGCGTGCCGCAGCCGCCGGTGGCGCAGTCGCAGCCCTTGGGGGCGGTGCAGGTCTGGACGACGTCGCCGGTCTCGTAGAACCGCTTCATCATGTCGATCGTCGCCTGCTTGTTGCGCACGTTCGAGTGCACGTCGTTGTCGGGCGGCGGCGTGTTGGTCAGCGGGATCGTCGAGCCGAGGCCGAAGTCGTAGATCACGAGGGCGCTGCCGTTGATCTGCGTCGTCGTCTCGAGGCCGAACGGCACGTACGGCGACGGGGTCAGGACGGGCACGTTCATCGTGCGCGCCTGGTACTCGCTCGCGATGTTCGACACCTCGTCGTCGGCGATCGCGATCTGCATGAGCACGGTCTTCCTCGGCGTGCCCGGGAAGCCCTGGCCGAGGATGACGTCGGCGACGCCCGTCGGCTCGGTGCGGTCCCACTGGTTCTGCATCAGGTTGAGGACGATGATGTTGTCGAGCTCGTCGGGGTACGCGCCGAACAACGTCGTCTGGTACGTCGGCCAGTCGAGCGAGCGCTCGAGCAGGATCGAGTAGTTGATCGCGCCGACCTGCAGCACGCACTTCTCGATCACCGGATCGATCGCGCACACCGTGGTGCCCATGATCCCGCCCTGCGAGATGCCGTAGTAGTAGAACTTCGACGGGTCGACGAGCTGGCCGCCGCCCGGCTTGCGGAACAGCGTCTGCGCCATCGGGCCGCGCGCCGCCTGCACGAGCGCGACGTGGTTGATCATGCCCTGCACGAGCACGTCGAAGATCGCGTGGCCGTTGTTCGCATCGTTGAGCGCGAGCGCGACGTTCGCGACGTCGACCTCGCTCATGCCGCGCATGTCGGTTCCGACGACGACGGCGCACACTCCCGCCGCCGCGTGCCGCGTGCCGGAGCTCGCGACCTGGTTCGACGCGCCGAGGAGGCCATGGCCGTAGATCATGAGCGGCACCGGCGTCGCCGAGTCGAGCGCGCACTGCGGGACGATCGCGGTGAACGGCGCGCGGTACATGCCCTGCGCCTGCGGCTTGCCGTCGGCGCCGCGCGCGAGCTTCGTCGACGGCGCCGTCGAGCCGTTGTTCGTGAGGAACAGTGGCGCGTCGTACGTGCCGTCGACGCGGCGCGCGATGCGCGCGTCGTTCTGCGCGGTCTCCGTGAAGTCGAACGTCAGGTTCGCGCCGTCCTGCCCGACCATGGTCATCGTCGCGTCGCGCGCGACGAGCAGGTCGCGGCGGACGTCGTCGCCGGAGCGCGTCGTGAAGTCCCACGCGGTGACGAGGTCCTCCTTCGCGATGCCCTTCGCCGCGAGCGCCGCGAAGATCGCCTCGTACCGCCCGCGGCTCTTCTCGAGCAGCTTGTGCGACGTCACCGTGCCGTCGAGGATCGCCTGGAACCCCTCGGGGATCGCGAGGTCGCGGCCGCCCGGCGCCTTCAGCGACTTCTTGATCGCGACCGCGTAGCGCGTGTCGTACTTGAGCATCGCCGCCGAGCGGATGAACAGCGCCTGGCGATCCGGCTTGCCCTCGGCCGCGTGGTCGAGCTCCGCCCAGTGCGCGACGAGCTCGCCGGTCGACATGTCGATCAGCACCGTCGGGCTCGCCGGCAGGAGGCTGTCGCCGATCTTCGAGAAGTGCGGCAGCCCGGCCGGGTCCATGCCGCCCGCGAACGCGACGACGATCGGCGCCGCCGCCGAGAACCCATCCTGCAGGTTGTAGACGGCGGGATCGATCGCGATCTTGTCGATGTTCACCGGGAGCGCGCCCGCGGGGATCGCGAGCCTGCGCCCGGTCGCGGTCGCGGCGTCGTCGACCTCGTACAGCGCCGACGGCCACGGCGAGATGCACCCGGTCCCGCCGAGCGGGTTGCACTGCTGCGGCGTCGCGAGCACGAGCTCGTCGTCGCCACCGCACGCCGCCGCAGCGACGGTGAAGAGCGTGAAAGCCAGGAGGTTACGCATCGTGCGCGCACACTAGCGCATCCGTCCGGGGCCGACGGAAGCACTTGTCGTCAGGCCACAAATATCGTGACCGGCCCGACCATGTCCGCCCGGGCCCCTCGACGCGACGCGCCGTTGCACTAGGCTCCCGGCGATGCGAGCGGATCTCCCGGACGCCGTCGCCGCGGCGATCTCCCGGTGCGCGAACCCGGCGCTCGTGTTCGACCTCGCGCGCATCGAGGCGAACCTGCGCGCGTTCGCCGCCGCCGCCCGCGCGCACGGCATCACCGTGCTGTTCGCCGCGAAGTCGTTCCCGCACGCCGCCGTGCGCGCGCTCGCCGCCGAGCTGTTCGACGGCTTCGACGCCGCCTCGCCCGGCGAGCTCGCCGAGCTCCCGCCCGCGCGCATCGTCTCGATCGTCGACCCGACCGGCCGCGCCGGCGCCTCCGTCCCCGCCGGCCGCCATGCGCGCGTCGTCGTCGGCTGCGAGACCGCCGACCAGGTCCGCGCCGCGCCCCCCGGCGCCGACGTCGCGCTGCGCCTCTCGGCCTCCCTCGTCGCCCGCGACCCCGCCGTCGGCGCCGTGCAGGACGGCGCCGGTCACCGCCGCTCCCGCTTCGGACTCGACGTCGACCCCGCGCGCCGCGCCGCGCACCTCCGCGAGCTCGCGGCCGCCGCCGGCTCGCGCCGCGTCGGCCTCCACGTCCACCACGGCGCCGTCGCCGCCACCGGCGGCGAGCGCTTCGTCGCCACCGCGCGCGCCGCCCTTGCCGCCGCCGCGGACGCGGGCCTCACCCCGCGCTTCCTCGACGCGGGTGGCGCGTGGCACGCCGTCGCCGACCTCCCGGCCGCCCTCGCCGCCCTCCGCGCCGCCGTCCCCGCCGACGTCGAGCTCCTCGTCGAGCCCGGCCGCGCCATCGCCGCCGACGCCGGCTTCGCGACCGGCCACATCGTCGCCGCCCGCGACCTCGACGACCGCGCCCTCCGCATCTCCGACCTCTCCCGCA
The DNA here is from genome assembly GCA_019637375.1 of Deltaproteobacteria bacterium. Taxonomy (GTDB): domain Bacteria; phylum Myxococcota_A; class Polyangia; order Haliangiales; family Haliangiaceae; genus JABFXX01. Next base: position 124,921 of record JAHBVW010000005.1, read on the forward strand.
TCTGCCACCTCCGCTGGAGCGCCGTCGACCTCGTCCACCGCGCCCCCCACCCCGGCACCGGCCTCCCCCTCCTCGTCGCCGGCCCCACCTGCTTCGAGGACGACGTCCTCGGCCAGTGGACCATCGAGCCCACCACCCTCTCCCCCGGCGACCGCCTCACCCTCCGCGGCGTCACCGGCTACGCCCTCGGCTGGAACCACGCCTTCGCTGGCATCCCTCCGGCCGACGTCGTCATCGCGTAATCGGTGTCAGGGCGTGATGATAGTGAGTCGTCGTGGATCGGTTTGCGCGATGGGTGCTGGGCTACCACGGGTGCAGCGCCGTGCTCGCGCACGAGCTGCTGACCGGGGCCCGCTCCGTGCGCGACTGGCCGGCGAGCGCGAACGACTACGACTGGCTCGGGCACGGGATCTACTTCTGGGAGCACGGCCCGGAGCGAGCCCTCCAGTGGGCGCACGAGCATCACCGCGACACGCCGGCCGTCGTCGGCGCGATCATCCAGCTCGGCCATTGCTTCGACCTCCTCGACACGAAGTTCACATCCCAGCTCCTGCCCGTGTTCGAGCGCCAACGCCGGGACGCCGGTGCGGCCGGCACCACGCTGCGCGCGAACCGAGGACCGGACGGCGATCTCGGTGGACGGTTCCTCGACTGTTTCGTGATCAACGCGTGTCTCGAGGAGCTCCCCGACGTTCAGACCGTGCGGTGTGCCTTCCGCGAGGGCGAGCCGGCATTTCCCGGAGCGATGATCTTCCGCGAATCGCACATCCAGATCGCCGTGCGAGATCCTGATTGCGTGCTCGGCGTGTTTCGTCCAACCTGATCTGGTGAGCTTCGATTCCGAACAAGCGCAGCTTGCCGCGCGCCTCGCGCGCGCCGTGCGGGCGATGGATGGATGGGATGGGAGCAAGACCCTGCGTTACAAGCGCACGCTCGGGATGAAGGACGCGAAGGCGGAGTTCACGCGCCCCTTTGGCGGCGCGGCGTCGCCCGAGCCCGACAGCGTCGTGGCGATCGACGCCCCGGCGGCGATCAAGCTCATCTATCTCCTCGCGCGCTTCGGCGATGAGATCTGCATCAATGCGCCGACGGCGCGGAGCGTTATCGGTGAGCCCGACCTGGCGAAGCTGGTCCGCCTGATCAACGAGGTCGTCCGGACCGGCCTCGCCGTGCGCACGGCGCCGGATGCGAGCCCGCTCCTCGAGAGCGATCGCTATTTCATCGTCGGCGTGCGTGTGACGGACGAGGGACGCCGCGTTCTCCACGAAGCCATCCCGCAAAGCACCTAGCGTCAGTACGTCGTCAGCGTGATCGTGCCCTTCGTGTACGCGGACAGGGCGTCGGCGTCCCACGAGCCCATGACGAGGTCGGCGGCGAAGGTGGCGAAGGTGTCGAGGCCGGTGAGCCAGCCGGAGGGGTCGGTGAAGGTGAGGGGGCCGTCGAGGGTGAAGTGGCGGGCCTCGATGAACTGCATCGAGACGGTGCGGTGGTCGTCGGGGTCGGTGATCTGGAGCTCGCTGATGCGGCGGCGGAGGCCGGCGGTGGTGGTGGGATCGTGGGTGCAGCGGAGGTCGGCCTGGAGGAGCTCGAGGCGGTGGTGGCGGAAGGCGACGGGGTCGGCGCAGCCGGTCGCCTCCTGCATGAGGTCGGTGCTGAAGCTGAAGGTCGCGGCGCGCGCGGCGAGGACGGAGCGCGGCACGGTGTAGACGGTGGCGGCGGGGTTCGCGAGGTCGAGGAAGGCGCGGCGCTGGAGGTGGAAGGCGCCGTGGGCGATGGACAGCTCGAACGGTTCGAGCGGCTCGACGCCCTGCGCGTAGACGACCTCGTTGACGCTCTCGAACATCGGATCGCCGAGGAGATCGACGCGCGCGCCGACGAGCGGGTGCGTCGCCACGGCCGTGCCGTCGACGGTCACGCGCGTCACCGCGAGGCCGATCGGCGGGCCGTGCGTGCGCGGGGCGACGGGGTTCGACGAGCGCAGGATGCGGTCGAGGTCCGGCTCGCCGGGCAGGGCGAAGGTGTAGCCGCTCACCCCGCGCGGCTCGTCGGTGGGATCGGGGTTCGTCGCGAGGCGGACCTGGACCCAGCCGGTGTAGGACACGACGACGACGCTCATCCGTCACCTCCGCCGAGGTAGCCGAGCACGCGGTCGCGGATGTACGCGACGTTCGTCGCCACGAACTGCAGGCGCGCGGGCATGTCCTCGAGCTTCGCCGCGGCCGCGAAGCCGGTCGCGAGGTGCGAGAGCCGCTCGCCGAGCTGCACGTGGAACGAGCTGCGGTCGGGGTACGTGCGGATCGGCCCGTCGAGCTCGAACGTGCACGCGGCGCAGTGCTCGCCGTCGCCGGCGGGCAGCTGCACGAGGATCTCGCCGACGGGGCGCGTGACCACCGTCATCAGCGGGAAGAACGCGTACCGCAGGTACATCTGGCGGTCCGCGGCGGTCGCGTCGTTGCGGCCGTAGAGGCGCGCGAGCAACAGCAGGATCAGCTCGTACGCGCGGTTCGCGAGGCGGGACAGCGCGACGGCGCGCGGATCGCTCAGCACGACGCACGGCACCGTCGGATCGACGTCGCCGCGCTGCTGCGTCACCGGGTTCGCCGGCACGGGCCAGAGCAGCGCGCGCCGCGCCTGCGGCGACAGCGCATCCCACATCCCCTTGAGCCGCCGCACGATCGCCCAGTGCGAGTGCGGATCCTCCGCCGTCGCGCCCTCGCCCTGGATGCGGATGAGGTCGATCGCCGCGAGCGCCGACGGCAGGTCCGTCACCGGCAGCAGCTTCAGGTCGTACCAGACCTGGTTCGGCGCCGCGCCGAAGTCGGCGTTCGAGATCTGTGGGTCCTTCGCGCCGAGGAACAGCGTCGGGCCGTCGAGCGCCTGGAACCCGGCGTGCAGCCGCTCGTAGATCGCGGCCACCGTCGGGTAGTACGGCCGCGGCGCGAGGTGCTCGTCGTACGACGACGTCGACGCCTCGAGCTGCGCCGAGAGCGTCAGGAAGTCGTCGCCGAACGGCAGCAGCCGGAACGGCAGGTCGACCGCGTAGTAGTCGCGCTGCAGCGGCAGGTTCGGCCGGTCGAAGTCCGGCGGCGCCCCGACGGAGATCAGGAGGTTCGTCACGATCCCGAGGTGCTCCATCTCCTGCCGCGCGATCTTGAGCAGCTCGATCGCGAACGTGCGCCCGACCTCGGCCTCCTCCGGCGACAGCTCGGGCGAGGTTCTATTGCCCGGCGAGGGTCCGGAGGAGCCGCCGGCGGAGGACCCGAGCCGATTGATCGAGAACGCCGCGTACAGGTACTGGCACATGATCGCGTGCTCGATCTCCGCGGCGAGGCCGAGCGTGTCGATCAGCTCCTCGCGCGTGCCGATCGGCGGGATCGGCGGGCGCGCGACGACGGTGGCGACGTTCAGCATCATGCTCCGATCCCGAAGCGCCGCGGGTCGAGCGCGAGGCGCGCGACGATCGCCGGGTCCGGTGCGCGGCGCTCGCGCGGCGGCACGAACAGCGTCGACGCGGTCGTCAGCGGCGCACCCGGCAGGTCGCCGAGCCGCACGTGCAGGATCGACGGCGCGAACGTCGGCAGCTGCGCCGCCTCGTACACGACGGCGACGTGGTCCGCGCCGTACGTCGGCACGAGCTCCTCGACGAGCACCCGCAGGTTGTCCGCGTTCGTGCGCCCGGGGTTCCACGCCAGGTCGCCGACCGCGCCGATCTGCCACAGGATCAGCGCCGCCGATGGATCCGGCCGCCGCCGGTACACGAGGAAGTCGGTCGCCTCGTACTGCGCGCACCCGACGACCGCCGGATCGAGCCCGAGGTCGGCGAACAGGCAGTCCTCCGCCGACACACCCGGCTCCATGATCGCGCGGATCCCCTCGGCGCGCGCCCGCCGGATCGCGTCGTGCGACGGCCACACGAACACGCCGGGGTGGCCGTAGAACGCCGCGCACACCGTCCGCCCGGCGCGCGCCCCGGCGAGCAGCGTCTGCGTCATCGCCTCGTACGTGTCGTGGCGCGCGCGCCCGACCTCGTAGAACCGCGCGAGCGACTGCGCACCCGGCGACAGGCCGCGGATCATCTGCTCCGTGATCGGATCCGTCGTGACGTAGTGGACCTCGTCGGCGGCGCCGATCCACGCGCGCGCGTCGAGCGTCATGTGCCCGACGGCCTTGATGCCGGTGCCGACGACGACGAGCAGCCCGCTCACTTGGGCGGATCGCCCGGCTTGCCGGCCGCGTAGATGTACACGTTCGACTGCGGCGCCTGCTGCGGCGCCGCCGCATAGATGTAGGCGGGCTGCTGGTGCTGCGCCGCATAGATGTACGGCTGCGGCGGCGTCGCGTAGATGTACGCCGGCTGCTGCGCGTAGATGTACGGCGCGTGCGACACCGGCGGCTGCGCGTAGATGTACGGCGCCGGCGGCTGCGCGGCCGCGTAGATGTAATGCGGCGGCGGCGGCGGCGGCGCGGCGGCCTGCGCGTGCGCCGCGTAGATGTACACCGGCGGCTGCGACGCGTAGATGTACGCCGGCGGCTGCGGCCCGGGCGCCTGCGACGCGTAGATGTACGCCGGCGGCTGCTGCCCGGGCGCGTACACCACGGCCGCGAGCGCCTGCTGCCCGGCGGTGGCGTGGATGAGGCCGGCGTTGCGCGTGCGCAGCACCGCCTTGTCCTGGTCGCTCAGGTCGGCGGCGTTGATCGCCGCATCGGGGTTCTGCGTGAACGCCTGCTGAGCGGCGGGGTCGTTCGCGAGGCCGGCGAGGTACTGGAGCAAGGTCTGCAAGGTGGTCTCCTCAGGGGTACGAGCGGACGAGTCGGAAGCCGAGGGTGACGTCGCGTACGACGGAGCTCGTGTTGTGGCGAGTCGCCGCGCGCAACAGGAACGAGTCGAACAGGAAGCAGCCGCCGCGCAGCGTCCGATCCACGATCGGGCTCGCGCGGGAGAGGTCCCCGGGCGGAGCATACACGCCGTCCGTGATCGGCGGGCCTTCGCGCCGGTACTCGTCGGCGCACCACTCGACGACGTTGCCGGCGAGGCCGCGCACGCGGTACGGGCTCTCGTCGACGGGGTACTCGTCGATCCGCGCCGGGTGCAGCACGTCCTGGCTCGTGCGCATGCGCGCCCACGTCGGGTCGAAGGTGTCGCCCCACGGGAACGCGCGCGCGTCGACGCCGCGGGCGGCCTTCTCGTACTCGAGCTCGCCGGGGAGCCGGTACGCGCGCCCGGTGCGCCGGCCGAGCCACGCCGCGTACGCGTACGCGCCGTGCCAGTTGACCATGTACGCCGGCATGTCGGGGTCCCAGCTCGAGCCCTCGTCGTCGGAGCCGAGCGCGAACCGGCCGTCCGCGTCGCGCGGCCAGATCAAGGGGCCCGCCTCGCCGGCGGTCGTCCCGCGGTGGCGCGGCACGACGCTGAGCGCGATCTCCTCGGCCGCCGGGGCGCGCGCGTCGACGAGCGCGTTCACCATCTCGAGCACCTCGCGGTTCGTGATGGGGTGCCGCCGCATGACGAACCCGTCGACCCACACGCGCCGGCGCGGCAGCACCTCGCCCGCGGCCTGCGGATCGCCGCCGCACACGAACGGCCCGGCCGGGACGTAGACCTCGTCGTCGCCGAGCTCGCCGAGGCGCGGCAGCGCGATCGGGCTCGGCGCGCTGTCGCCGGGGCGCTGGTGGATCCAGTGGTCCTGGCGCCCGATCGCGACCGGGTAGCGCACCTCGTGGCAGCCCGGCGCGCGCAGCACGAGCACGTAGCTGCCGCGGCGCAGCTCGAACGCCTCGAGCGGCGCGTGGCCGAGGTGCTGCACGTGCTGGTCGACGAGCCGCCGCCCGCGCAGCTCGTACCGGCGCAGCTCGATCTCCGCCGGCGGCTCGGTGCGGATCGTGAGCGCGCCGCCGCCGGCGAGGTAGCCCGCGTGCTCGCCGCGGTCGTGGCTGCGCAACAGGATCTCGAGCCGCGCCGCCGCCGGGTCCTGCGCGACCTCGGCCGCCTCGTGGAGCTCGCGGTAGTGCCGCGCGAGCAGCGCGTGCGCCTCGGGCAGGTCCGCCTCGATCAGCGACGACTCCACCCGCCGCGTCATCTCGAACGTCGCGAGGTCGACCTCGACGTCGAGCGCGTTCGCGCGGTCCTCGACGTCCCAGCCCGGCTGCTTCGCCTCCTCGCCGGCGTGCGGCGGCAGCGGATCGAGCAGCGTGCGCGCCTCGCGGCGCAGGTCGGCGGCGCGCTGCTTCCACTCGGCGATGCGCGGCAGCATCTCGCGCGCCTCCTCGAGCATCTCGCGCGCCCGCTCGCGCTTGCGATCTCCGTCGAGGAATCCGGCGACCGCGCGCGCGATCACCACGGCGTTCGCGTACCGGTCCTCGGCCGCCGGGGCGATCGCCTTCGCGCAGATCGCGAGCAGCTCGTCGGGGACCGGCTTCTCCGGCGACACCTGGATCGGCTCGGGCATGCCCATGCGCTCCGCGAGCCCGGGCGGCTTCCCCGACAGGATCTCGCGCAGCATCATGCCGAGCGCGTAGACGTCGGTCGGCGCGCTGACCTCCGCGCCGGCGGCCTGCTCCGGCGGCATGTACCCGAGCGTGCCGACCACCATGCCGGCCTCGCTGACGAGGGAGTCGTCGTCGCGGCGGCTCGTCGACGGCACGCGCGCCGGATCCATCTGCGGTTGCCCGATGACGCGCGCGAGGCCCCAGTCGAGGACGAGCGCCTCGCCGAACGCGCCCACCATCACGTTGCTCGGCTTCAGGTCGCGGTGCACGACGCCGCACGCGTGCGCGTACCCGACGGCCTCGCACACGCGGTGGAACACGTCGATCAGGCGCCGGAAGCCGAAGCCGCCCGGCTCGACGCGCCAGCGCGTGTCGGACGCGCGGTGCACCGCCTCGATCACCGACGCGAGCGTGCGCCCGCGGACCTCGGCCATCGTGTAGTACGGCCGCCCGTCGGTGAGCGTGCCGATCTCGTGCACCGGCACGATGCTCGGGTGCTGCAGCTGCGCGGTGACCTGCGCCTCCTGCACGAAGCGCGCGACGGAGATGGCGTCGCTGATGTACTCGCGCGCGAGCACCTTCATCACCATGTCGCGGCGCAGGTAGCGGTCGAACACGCGGAACACGTCGCCCTGGCCGCCGCTGCCGAGGACGACGCCGAGGTCGTAGCGGCTATCCACCTCGCCGATCGGAGCCTGCGCCCGCGGCATGACGATGTTGCGCAGGGAGACGGTGGTGGCCTCCGCCGAACCGCCTACCACCTGAGATCCCGTTGCGCCTCTTCCGGGGGCTTCCGGATCTGCCACCGGAGCAGCTTATTCTCGTCAGGGCTCGGGCGGCAACATGCGGATGCCATCTGCGGGCCGGGTCGGTTCGCCCGCGGTCCTGGGATCGGCCTTGTGCGCGTCCGGCCCGCCCGAGAGCACGATGTACGCAAGCGGCCCGGCGAGGCCGAGGCCGACGAGCAGCGTCCCGCGCCAGCGCAGGCCGAGCTTGCCCTTGATCATGAACAGCCCGCTGATCGCCAGGTAGAGCAACAGCACGGCATACACGTCGGAGATGTACTTCCACGCCTCCTTGCCGCGCGTGGCGTGTAACCAGTTCGCGACCCGGAAGAAGAAGCGCGACGACCGTTGCTGCACGGTGACCGTGTCGCCGATCGCGGTGACCTGCGTGCCGCTGCCGTACGTGAGGCGGACCTCGTCGCCGGCGCGCAGCGTCTCGGTCGGCGTGTCGCCGTCGGTGCCGGCGGCGGTCGCGACCAGCTTCACGGCGTCCTCGTCGGTGGCGTCGTCGGGGACCGGGGCGATCGTGAGGGTGCGCTCGGACGCGTGGAAGTTCGGGTCCCAGTCGTCGATGTGGTTCATCGCGATCCCGCTGAGCGCGTAGATCACCGTGAACCCGATCGCGACGTACCCGATGTCGCGGTGGAGGGCCCGCAGCCAGGCGCGCCACCGCTTCTTGAGCTTCACCCTCCAGCCGCTCCCCGTCGCCGAGACCACCTGCGCGGCGGTCTCGATCTCAGCCATAGCGTTCCTCTTTCCACGGATCGGCGTGGTTGTGGTAGCCGCGCACCTCCCAGAAGCCGGGGATGTCGTCCTTCACGAACCGCACGCCGGTGATCCACTTCGCGCTCTTCCAGAAGTACAGGTCCGGGATCAGGCCGCGGACCGGAGCGCCGTGCTGCAGGGGAAACGGCTTGCCGTTCAGGCGCCACGTGACGAGCGAGGTGTCGCCCGTGGCCTCCTTCATCGGGACGTTCGCGGTGAACCCGTGCGCCGCCTCGAAGATGACGTGGCGCGCCTCGCCGCGGACGCCGGCCTTCTCGGCGAGCGTCGCGACCTGCACGCCCTTCCACTCGCCGCCGAGCATCGACCAGCCGGTGACGCAGTGGACGTCGGCGGCCTTCGTCACCGTCGGCAGCTTGAGGAGGCCGGCGTAGTCGACCTCGAACGGCGTCTTGCACAGGCCGTAGACCTTCAGCGCGAACGTCTTCACGCTGCCGTCGCCCTCCTGGCCGCCCATCGCGCGCAGGTTCTCGAGGACGCGCTGCCCGGGCGGCAGGCGCGGGCGGCCGTCGGAGCGCTTGTCGGCGCGCGCCTTCTTCGTGAGGTCGTCGGCGGCGATGCGGACCAGCGTGCCGCCCGCCGCCATGAGCAGCGTGCCCGCGGCGGCCGACTTGATGAACTGGCGGCGGTCCCAGCGCGGGGCGAGCTCGGGGTAGCGGTCGAGGTCGGGGCGTTCGCTCAAACGGGCCTCCGGAACAAGGTTAGCCTGCACTTGGATACGCTGCGTGCGCCCCGTGGTTACGAGTGACGAGCCAGATCCGCTCTCTGGGGCACCGGGCCCACGATCCCGACCACTTACACCGTGCCATCCTTGGACCACGTGATCGCGTACCTGACCGACGTCGAGGGCCGCTGGGACAAGCTGATGTCGTTCGTCGACGGCAACCCCCTGGTGTGGCTCGAGGGCGGCCGGCTGCGGCTCGCCGACGGCGCGACGTTCGTGTTCGGCGGCGACGCCGTCGACCGCGGCGCCCACGCGCGCCGGATCGTCGACCTCCTGCTCGCGGCGAAGCGCGTGTACGGCGAGCGCGTCGTCCTGATCGCGGGGAACCGCGACATCAACAAGCTGCGGCTCGTGCGCGAGCTCGGCGGGGCGCCGCCGCCGAAGGCCCCGACCGGCACCACCCGCGGCGAGCTGTTCCGCTGGATCCTCGCGCACACGATGGGCGCGCCGAAGGCGTTCGGCCACCGCGCCGGCGAGCTGTCGGCCACCGGGGAGCCGGCCGACGACGACGCGGTCGTCGACAGCTACCTCGCGGACCTCGCGCCCGGCGGCCCGCTGCGCGCGTACCTCGAGGCGTGCTGCCTCGGCTACCGGCACGGCGCGACGCTGTTCCTGCACGGCGGCGTCACCGACGACAACTTCGGCGTCGTCCCGAACCTCGGCGCGCGGCTCGCCGACGTCGACGCGTGGCTCGCGGCGCTCGACCGCTTCTACCGCGACGAGCTCGCGACGTTCGCGCGCGGCGGCGATCCCGCCGAGCTGATCGCGTACCAGCGCGCCCGCCCCGGGATGCGCGACAACCCGTTCAGCGTCGTGTACGCGCGCCCGACCGACGCGGACCTCAACCCGCACCTGCCGGGCGAGGACGTGGTCGCGCGCCTGCGCCGCGGCGGGATCGGGCGCGTCGTCGTCGGGCACACGCCGAGCGGCGACTGCCCGGCGGTCGTGCGCGACGGCGACTTCGAGCTCGTGCTCGCCGACAACTCCTACGGGCGCATCGAGCTCGGCTCGCAGGTCGCGATCAGCGACGGCGAGCTCCGCGTCCGCGCGACGACCGAGCTCGACGACGGCACGCGCGCCGCCGTCGACTTCGCGACCGCGCGCGGGGATCGCGACGCGCCGCTCGGCCGCCGCGACGCCACCACCGGCCGCCTCGTGAAGGCGCGGCTCGACGCGGCGACGTACCTCCTGTTCAGGGGCCTCCCGCAGTACCGGGTCGAGCAGGTCGCCGCCCCGGCGGCCGAGGTCACCGGCTACCCGCTCGTCGTCGCGCGCTGAGCTACGGGTCCGGCGAGACGCGCTTCATCTGGTCGGCGAGCTCGTCGGCGGACATGCCCGCGTCGAGGAGGCACCCCGCCATGCGCTCGCCGTCGCCGCGGGCTCGCTCGTCGCCGGCCGCGTCGCGGTGGCCCTCGGCGTACGCGATCAGCTCCTGCATCACGTCGCGCGCGCACGCGACGTCCCGCTTGCACCGGCACGCCCGGTCGGCGAGCGCGGCGATCTGCGCGTTCGCATCGCCGCTCGGCGCGAGCTTCGCCGGTGCCGCCACGGGCGGCGACGCCTTCGGCCCACCACACCCGACGACGACCGCGATCCCGAGGAGCCAGCGCATGCCGCGAGCGTAGCACCTGCCGTCGGCCGTACGGGATCGGGACGGACCTACGCGCGGCCGTACACGGGGACGAGCGCGCCGGTCGTGAGCGTGTTCGCCGGCGAGGCGAGGAACGCGATCTCCTCGCCGAGCTGCGCCGGCGTCGGCCACGACGCGTGGTCGGCCTTCGGCATCGCGGCCCGGTTCGCGGGCGTGTCGATGATCGACGGGAGGATCGCGTTGACGAGGATGTTCTCCCCCACCACCTCCGCCGCGAGCGTCTGCGTGAGCGAGGCGACCGCCGCCTTGGACGACGCGTACGCCGCCATGTTCGCCGCCGGCGACACCGCCGGGCGCGACGCGACGTTGACGATGCGCCCGCCCGCGCCGCCGCGCCGGATCGCGCGCAGCGCCTCGCGGCACGCGAGGAAGCACGTCACCGTGTTGATCCGCCACTGCTGCTCGAGCTCGGCGAGCGTCGTGTCGCCGAACGCCTTCATCGCGAAGCCGCCGACGAGGTGCACCGACGCCCACAGCCCCGGCAGCGACGCGTACCACGCGGCCGTCTGGGCCTCGTCGTCGATCCGCACCTCCAGGGGTGACACGTGCAGCGTCGCGCCGCTCCGCGCGAGCACCTCCACGACCCCCACGCCGAGCGCACCGTGCCCCCCGGTGACCGCGACGTGGCGGCCCGCAAACGATGTCGTCATGGCGTAGTTCTACGCCGTGCGGCCGAGCTTTTCCGCGAGCGCGCGCTCGAACGCGACGATCGTTGGTGTGCCGCCCCGGGCATCGAGGAACGACGCCAGGAGCTCCCGATCGATCCCCGGGAGGTGGTGGCGGTGGTGGGCGCGGTGGGGACGGTGTCGTGATCGTCAGCTATCCGACGAGCGTGACTCTCAACTGGCGCGATGATCCCACCCGCTCTAGGGTGCTCGATCACTTCGAGCTTCCTGCCGGCGCGCCCTCATCGGCGCTGAAATGACACGCTGAGCGTTGATATGACAGATTGCATGAGGCGCGAGGTTGTCGGCGCGAACGAGCGGCCACCAGGTTGGTGGCAAGGTCGATCGAAAGGGGAACATGCGATCTGGGGAAGACGAGTTTGGTGCGCGTCTGCGCGCCGCGTTTCCAGCGGAACCGCTGGACTTCAACGAAGCCCTCACCGGAGGGACGGACGGCGGCAAGTTTCGAAATGCCGTCGACGGAAAGCCCTGGACGGAACTCGATCAAACGTTGATTGGGAGCCGGAGTGACGTGCTCAGCTTTCTGGAGCCCGCACACTTCGTCGCGGTGCTGCCGGCGTTCTTGCAAGCGCTGGTGGAGAAGGGGACGGCGACGGGGGTCCACGACACGCTGATGGTGGTGCTCGATCGCGAGCAGGAACCACGGTTCGATAAGATCGCATCGCGGATGACCGATGAGCAACGTGTGCTCGTGGCGGAGGCGCTGGAGCTCTTCGCTGCGAGCACCACGGGTGGGCAGGCAAGCACGGCACGACAGGTGATCGACAGCTGGAGGACGCAGTGATGAAGCGCAAAACGATGTGGTTGGTGGCGGCGATCGTTCCGGTCCCGCTGTCGGTGGCGTTCGCGGGAAAGCTCGAGGACTTCAAGGACACGGATCGCTACCGCGAGGGTTGCGACACGATCCCGAATCACTGGTTGATGTCCTAAGCCACGCGGTTGCGACGCACCAGGCCTCGTGGCGGATGCAGCGGCGTTGGTGGTGAAGGGATTTTCTCGGGCACGGCCACGCTTTGTCCGGCGACCGGACAACGGCTCAGGGATCGTCAGACGATCGGAAGGCGATCGTCGTCAGAGGACGATGTTGCCGCACGCCTGCTGGAACAGGTCGAGCGCGGCCTTGAGCGGCGTCGTGAGGTCGCCGGCGCAGATCGAGGAGAACACGGCCTGCGTGGTGCCGTTGCCGTTCGCGAGCTGGACGAACTGCTTGAGGCGCGCGGCGTTGGAGGCCTCGCCGAAGGCGGAGCTGCAGTTGCCGTCGCCGGCGATCACGGCGGAGGCCCAGCGCGAGCGGTTGCCCTTGACGTTGTCGAGGAAGCTCACCATGTCGGGCGGGTTGAAGTCGACCGGCGTCGCGCCGCTCAGGCTCATCTGGAAGTTGTTCTGCGTCGTCGACGCGTCGTCCTCGTCGGTGATCATCACGACGGCGAGCAGGGCGTCGTTGCGCAGGAAGTTCGCGTTCGTGCCGTCGGCGACGCGCTCGGACAGCGCGAACCGCGTCATCAGCATCGGCATCTCGATCGAGGGGCCGCTTGTCCCGACCTTCGCGCGGCACGCGAGCGCCTGCTGCATGTTCGGGTCGCTCGGCTCGAGCCAGCGCTTGTTGATGTTGCAGTTGTTGCGGAACGCGCCGTTGGCGCCCATCTCGTTCATCGTGATGGTCTGGCCGCCGACGACGATCGAGTAGCTGACGTCGCGGCCCGTGGTCGTGAGGCCGATGCGGAAGTCGATGGGGTCGCCCTCCGACGTCGTGTACGTCGCGAGCAGGTTCGCGAACATCGGGAAGTTCGTCGCGAGGTTCGTCTGCTCCTCCTGCATCGAGCCGGAGTCGTCGACGACGAACACGATGTCCATCTTGTTGCACTGGCGCTTCTCGCCGGGAGGCGCGTCCACCGTCGTGTCGTCGTCACCGCCGTCGTCGCCGCCGCCGCCGTGGCGCCCCGACGGACCGCAGGCAACGAGACCAAGGATCGCGAACGCAACGGCTGCCTTCATCGTGTCCCCCCGAAGTTGCGCGGACGATACACAGCCGCCCCGTCGATCCAAAGGGATTTCGCATTTGCACAAGATGCGCAACGCCGAGGACCCTTGCCGGCACACCCGGCGCGGCGCTATGAGCACCGGCATGGGCGCACAGTGGAAGCACGCGGTCCGGCAGGCGAGCGCGAACGCCAAGGGTCGGGTGTTCACCAAGCTCGCGAAGGACATCATCATCGCGGCGCGCGGCGGTGCCGACCCCACCATGAACGCGCGCCTGCGCGCCGCCGTCGAGGCTGCGCGGAAGCAATCGATGCCGCGCGACAGCATCGAGCGCGCCGTCAAGAAGGGCGCCGGCCTCCTCGACGAGACCGTGACCTACGAGAACGTCACGTACGAGGGGTTCGCGCCCCACCGCGTGCCGGTGATCGTGGAGTGCCTCACCGACAACAAGAACCGCACGGCGACGAACATCCGCCAGCTGTTCCGCAAGGGCCAGCTCGGCTCGAGCGGCTCGGTGTCGTGGGACTTCGCGCACCTCGGCATGATCGATGCGACGCCGCCGGAGGGCGCCGATGCCGAGGAGGCCGCGATCGAGGCCGGCGCGCAGGACTTCGAGCCCGACGGCGAGGGTGGGTTCCACTTCTACACCGAGCCGACCGACCTCGACGCCGTGTCGAAGGCGCTGTCGGGGCGCGGGTGGACCGTCGCCTCGATGAAGATCGGCTGGCGCGCGAAGAACCCGATGAAGATCGACGACGAGGCCGCGCGCACCGAGATCAACGCGTTCCTCGCCGAGATCGACGCCGACGACGACGTGCAGACGCTGTACGTCGGCCTGCAGTGACGCTGGCGCCCGGCCTCGCGGCCGGGCCCGACGGCGCGCCGCGCTGCGCCTGGGCGGTGAAGACGCCGGAGTACGTCGCGTACCACGACCGCGAGTGGGGCTTCCCCGTCCTCGACGACACGCGGCTGTTCGAGAAGCTGTGCCTCGAGGGGTTCCAGTCCGGGCTGTCGTGGCTGACGATCCTGCGCAAGCGCGCCGCGTTCCGCCGCGCCTTCTGCGGGTTCGACCCGGCCGCCGTGGCGACGTTCACTCCGCGCGACGTCGACCGGCTGCTCGGCGACGCGAGCATCATCCGGCACCGCGGCAAGATCGAGTCGACGATCCACAACGCGCAGCGCGCGCTCGAGCTGATCGCCGAGTTCCGCGCGCTGTCGTCGTACGTGTGGAGCTTCGTGCCCGGCGCCGAGGAGCGCCCGCGCCGCGTGACGCTCGACGCGCTGCGCGCGATGCCGCAGACGCCGATGTCGGCGCGCCTGTCGAAGGACCTGCGCAAGCGCGGCTGGACGTTCGTCGGGCCGACGACGGTGTACGCGTTCATGCAGGCGATGGGGCTCGTCGACGACCACCTCGAGGGCTGCATCTGCCGCGGGCGGCCGGTGGGGATCGATCCGCCGCCCAACGCGTGGACCTGACCCGCGCGTCCTGCTAGGTAGCGGCGATGTCGCCGTCGTCGTTCCGCATGCCCGCCGAGTGGACCCCGCACGAGGCCGTGTGGACCGCGTGGCCGCACGACCCCGAGCAGTGGGCCGAGGGCCTCGAGGCGCCGCGCCGCGCGCTCATGGACATGGTGGCGGCGATCGTGGACCTCGAGGGCGGCACCCCGCGCGGCGAGCGCGTCGAGCTGCTCGTGCGCCACGAGCGCGACGAGGCCGAGGCGCTCCAGCTGCTCGGCCACGCCTTCTCCGGCGTGCGCTTCCGCCGCGCGAGCTACGGCGACATCTGGCTGCGCGACACCGGGCCCATCTTCGTCGCCGGCGCCGGCCGGCTGTCGGCCGCGCGCTTCCGCTTCGACGGGTGGGGCGGCAAGTACGTCATGCCGGGCGACCGCGAGCTCGCCGACCACGTGATGACGTGGGCGGGCGTGTCGGGCGCGGCGTTCGACTTCGTCCTCGAGGGCGGCGCCGTCGAGGTCGACGGCGCGGGCGCGCTCCTGACGACGAAGCAGTGCCTCCTCGGCGGCGCGCGCAACCCCGGGCTCGACCAGGCGGCGCTCGAGGCGCGCCTGCGCTGGTCGCTCGGCGTCGAGCGCGTCGTGTGGCTCGACCGCGGCCTCGCGAACGACCACACCGACGGTCACATCGACACGCTCGCGCGCTTCGTCGCGCCCGGCGTCGTCGCGTGCATGGAGGCCGCCCCCGGCGATCCGAACCGCGACGCCCTCGACGGCATCCTCGCCGACCTGCGCGCCGCGGGCTTCGAGGTCCAGGTCGTGCCCTCGCCGGGCACCGTCCTCGACGCGGCCGGCAACCTCATGCCCGCCTCCTACATGAACTTCTACATCGCGAACACGACCGTCGTCGTCCCGACCTACGGCGTCCCCGCCGACGACGGCGCGGTCGCCGCGATCGCGAAGCTGTTCCCCGGCCGCCGCACCGTCGCCGTCGACGGCAAGCCCGTCCTCGTCGGCGGCGGCGCCTTCCACTGCTCGACGCAGCAGCAGCCCCGCGTCTAGATCCCCCAGCCGATCGCGGCGCCGACGCGGTCGCTGCCGGCACTGCGCTCCCAGGCGAGCTCGACCTGCTGCGGGACCATCGCGATGTACCACTCGGCCTTGTCGCGGCGGCGCGACCTCGTGGTGCCGCCCATCATGACGACGCCGATGCGGTCGGCGAAGTTGATGCCGAGCGCGGCGCGGATGCCCTCGCGTCCGCCGACGCCGGGGATCGCGTCGAGCTCGAGGCGCTTGTCGAGGTTCGTGCGCAGGTAGGCGAGCGTCGCGAACAGGCGCGTGTCGACGTGGCCGCCGTTGACGAAGCGCAGGCCGACCTGGACCTCGGGGCCGTAGTCGAGGTGGCCGAGGTCGACGGTGCCGTCGAGGCCGCGGCGGTCCTCGACGTTGAGGATGCCCATGCCGGCGGTCGCGCCGATGCCGAGGATCGGGCGCACGCGCCCGCGGCCGATCGGGTTCGAGAAGCCGACGTGGATGCGCGCGATGAAGCTCGTCATCGCCTGACCCTGCGACTGCCCGGCGAGGAGCTCGGCGCCGATGTTGAGGTGGAGCGCGAAGCCCGGGTCGTATTCGCGCGGCGGAGGCGGCGGCATCACGACGGGCACGTGGACCTCGGCGACCGGCGCGACCGGCTCGCCGGGGTCGTAGCCGTCCTGCGGCGGCGGCGGCGGCGGCGGTGGGACCTCGTGCGGGCCGGGCACGTCATACGGCTGCGGCTGGGCGGCCGCCGGGATCGCGGTGATGGCGAGAACGGCGAGGGAGATGGCGGTGAGCGAGCGGATCATCGTGCGGTCTCCGAAGGATCGAATTGCGTCGTGGAACCCCAGCACCACAGCGACCTGTCGCGGCCGAGCGCGCAGCTGTGGCTGTACCCGGCTCCGAGCTCGGCGATGCCGCTCAGGATCGGGGCGATCCCGCCGACGAGGAACACGTCGTCGCGGCCGAGCTGGCCGACCTCGTTCGAGCCCCAGCACGACACGTCGCCGGCCGACGACAGCGCGCACGTGTGCAGCTCGCCGACGACGACGCGCACCGGGCTGCCGCCGAGGTCGACGTGCGCGGGCGCGTCCACGACGCAGCGCGCGCCGCACCGGCGCGCGGCCGCGACGTCGCCGCTGATCTGCGCGTTCGTGTTGTCGCCCCAGCACGCGAGGCCGTTCGCATCGATGATGCAGCTGTGGCGGCGGCCGATCGCGACGTCGACGACGCCCTGCTGCGGCTGCCTCATCGGCAGCGCGCCGAAGTGATCGCCCCAGCACCACAGCACCTGCTGCCGGTCGATCGCGCACACGTCGCCGCCGAACGCGAGCACGCGATCGGCCGCGAGCGGCGCTCCGCCGGCCGTCACCGGCACGGGCTTCTCGAGCTCGCCGACCGACGAGCCGCCGCTGCGCGACGCCGCGCCCCAGCACATCACCCGGTCGTCGTCGAGCGCGACGGCGCAGGTGACGTCGTCGCCCGCGGCGATCGCGCGCATCTGCGGCAGCGTCGGCATCATGTCCTGGCCGAGGACGCAGTCCTTCCCACCGCCGTCCGTCGTCGTGCAACGGCGGTGAGCGCCGAGCGCGCCGCCGGTGTGGTCGCCCCAGCAGTGCACGGTGCCGGTCGTCGAGATCGCGCACGCGTGGCGCTGCCCGACGGCGACGCGCGCGACGTGCGGCAGGCCGAGCACGATCGGGTTGCCCTCCTCGTCCTGGGGCACGGCGACCTCGCGGCCGTGCCACGTGATGTTGTCCGGGTCGGGGGCGCCCTCGGTGGCCGCCAGCGTCCTCGTGTGGGCGGTCGCGAAGCTCGTGACCGTGTACGGCAGCGGGGTGGGTGGATCCGGAGTCAGCGTGGGGTCGCACGCCGGTAACATCAGGAGAATCAAGGACCTTCGCATCGGCGCCGCACCTCTTGCACTGGTCGGACCATCTCCACAGTTCCGCTAGTTGCCGCCGAATCTCACGCAAAAGATGACGGTGAGCGTCGAGAGTTCACCGCGATCTGTTCTTCGATCTGCCACCTCGCTCTAGGGTTCCGACATGGCAACCGTCGCCGTCGCCGCCCTGCAGGCCCAGCTCACCGATGACACCGCCGCCAACGTCGCCCACGTGACGGAGCTGGTGCGCGCCGCCGCGGCGAAGGGCGCGCAGATCATCCTCCCGAGCGAGCTGTTCGAGGGGCACTACTTCTGCCGGACGCAGCGGGAGCAGGACTTCGCGCGCGCGCGCTCCGCGGAGGGGCACCCGACGCTGCGCCACTTCCAGCAGCTCGCGGCGCAGCTCGGCGTCGTGATCCCGGTGTCGTTCTTCGAGGCCGCGGGCCCCGAGCACTACAACTCCGTCGCCGTGTTCGACGCCGACGGGCGCCACCTCGGCGTGTACCGCAAGAGCCACATCCCCGACGGGCCGGGCTACCAGGAGAAGTTCTTCTTCAAGCCCGGCAACACCGGCTTCCGCACGTTCGCGACGAGGTTCGGCACGATCGGCGTCGCGATCTGCTGGGACCAGTGGTTCCCGGAGGCGGCGCGCGCGATGACGCTCGCGGGCGCCGACGTGCTGTTCTATCCGACGGCGATCGGGTCCGAGCCCGAGGAGCCCGAGCTCGACAGCAAGGACGCGTGGCAGCGCGTGATGATCGGCCACGCCGTCGCGAACGCGGCCGGCGTCGTCGCCGCGAACCGGATCGGCCGCGAGGGCGACGGCCCGGGCGCGATCACGTTCTACGGCAGCTCGTTCGTGTGCGACGCGCGCGGCGACAAGCTCGCGGAGCTCGGGCGCGACGACGAGGGGATCGCGCTCGCGACGCTCGATCTCGAGCAGGTGAAGCGCGTCCGCGCGAGCATGGGCTTCTTCCGCGACCGCCGCCCCGACCTGTACCGACGCATCGTCGAGTGATGTCGCCGGTTGTCGTCGAGCGGTGACAACCGCCGCAACACAATGTTGCGGGCACGTGCGGTGCGCCGATCCCCGGCCTTGGCTATGACGCACGGGCCGTGCTGCGCTCCGCGTTCGCCCCGGTCGTGGTTGCTGTTGCGGCGCTCGCAGGAGCGCTCGCGCGGTGGCTCGTGCAGGGCTCCGGTAACCTGTACACGGCGCCGTCGAAGCGGCTGTACGTCCGGAACGCGGACCTCGGCGCGTGGGTCGAGAGCCCCGAGCATCCGATCTGGCTCGGCCTCGAGGTGTGCGCGATCATCGCCGCGATCGCCGTGGGGCTCGCGATCGGCGGCTGGTTCATCCGCCGGCGCGAGCGCATCACCGCGCGCCCGGCGAAGGTGCTGCGGATCGCGGCGTGGGTCGCGGCGGTCGCGCCGCTCGCCGTGCCGATCGCCGCGTTCGCAACGGGCACCGGTCCGGCGGGCGGACGCTCGGTGATGCCGCTGCCCGGCGAGGACACCGACGCCGCCGTCGCCGCCGGCGGCGGTTCCGCAGCGTCGGCGATCCCGCGTGAGCGACCGATCGCAGGCGCACTCGCGGCGCCGGCCGGCACGTACGCCGTCGTCGCGCACGACGGCACGGCGATCACCGCGCGCCTGAAGGCGGGCGGCGAGGAGTTCGACGCGCGGTTCACCGGCGACGCCGCGGGCATCGCGGGCGCGTGGACCGGCGATCCGGGCGCGCTCGCCGCGCCGATGAAGGCCGAGGTCACGGCGAACGCCGCCGCCGTCGACACCGGCATCGGCACGCGCAGCGAGCACGCGCGCACCGGCTACCTGCAGGCGGAGAAGTTCCCGCGCGTCACGTTCGCGCTCGATGGCCTCGTGTCGGCGCGCCAGGACGGCGCGGATCAGGTCGCGTTCCGCGCGAAGGGCACCGTCGGCCTCATCGGCAAGACGCACGCCGTCGAATTCGACGGTACGCTGCGCCGCCCCGACGCCGCCGCGCTCGGGCGCCTCGGCCTCCGCGGCGACGTCCTGCTCGTGCAGGCGAGCTTCGCGCTGCTCATCAAGGACACCGCGCTGGCGCCCGACGCCGGCGACTTCAACAACGACCGCATCCCGATCCACGTGTCGCTGGTGCTGCGCCGCACCGGTGGCTGACACCTCTATGAACTGGCGCATGGAGCTAGGTATGAAGACAGTGAAGCTTCTGGTTCTCGCGATGGCCCTCGCCCTCACCGCGTGCGGCGGCAAGAAGGACGACAACAAGAACAAGCCGGCCGGCAGCGCCCAGACGGGCGGGTCCGATTCCAAGCCGGCCGGCGGCTCGGGCGACACCAAGCCCGCGGGCGGTGGCTCCGACACGACGGCGCAGGCGGGCTCGGGCTCGGGCGACACCAAGCCCGCGGGCGGTGGCTCCGACACCGGCTCGGCGGCGCAGGCGGGCTCGGGCTCGGCCGACGCGGCGCCGGCGGCGGATCCGAACGCGGACTTCATCGAGGTCCTCGCGGATCACACGGAGAAGAAGAAGGAGGACCCGGTCGTCGTGAAGTTCGAGAAGTTCAAGGTCGCGAAGGCGGCGTTCGATCCGGCGAAGATCGAGGGTGGCACGGCGACGATCGAGGTCGATCTCACGAGCCTGAAGACGGGCTCGGACAAGCGCGACGGCCACCTCGCCACGAAGGACTACTTCGACAGCGGCGTCGCGGCGTTCGCGACGATGGTGATCGACGTCGCCGACGTGAAGAAGAAGGGCGACGACAAGCACTTCACCGCGAACGCGACGGTGAAGCTGCACGGCGTCGAGAAGAAGCTGCCCGTCGAGTTCGAGGTGGTCGATGCGAAGGACGACTGGATCCGCGTGAAGGGCGAGCACAAGGTGAAGCGCAACGACTTCAAGATCGGCAAGACGAAGGACGAGCCCGTCGCCGACGACCTCACGTTCCGGATGCAGCTGACGCTGAGGAAGACCTGATCCCGCGCGCGGGTGCGCTCGCCCTCCGGGGCGTGGAGCGGGTGCTACGCTGTCTCATGATCCAGAGCGGTGTGAAGCTCCTCGTGAAAGCCGTGGTCACGGGCTTCGGCCTGAGCCTCGGCGGCGCGATCTTCAAGAAGATCCAGGAACGCATCGGACTCGCCGAGAAGGAAAAGAAAGAGTCCGATGCCGACACCGTGGCGGCGCGCGACGGCGCGACCGACCCGGAGCTGCAACTGCAGAACTAGCTCGGGCTGCGCCATGGGCCTGGACCACACTGTCGCACCCGCTCGACGACGATTCCTGCGCGATTTCATGAGCGCGGGGCCGCGTTTTGCGGAAGACTGAACCGTACGTGGTGGAGTCGGCGAACCTCGCCCCCGGCCTCTTGCTGGCCATGCCACAGCTGTCGGATCCGAACTTCTCGCGCTCGGTCGTGCTGATGATCGAGCACAGCAAGAACGGCTCGTTCGGGCTCGTGATCAACCACCCGAGCCCGATCAAGGCGAGCGAGCTCCTCGACAGCCTCGAGATGAGCTGGCGCGGCGAGGACTCCGCCGTGGTGTGGGCCGGCGGCCCGGTGTCGCCGAGCACCGGCTGGGTGCTGCACGAGCCGGTCGTCGTCGCCGAGCCCGGCCCGGGCACGATCGCGATCACCTCGCGGATCTCGCTGTCGACGTCGCCCGAGCGCCTGCGCGCGATCGCGAACCAGCCCCCGCGCAACATCCGCCTCCTCCTCGGCTACTCCGGCTGGGGCCCCGGCCAGCTCGAGGCCGAGATGTCGCGCGGCGCGTGGCTCCACGCCTCCGCCGACCCCGAGCTCGTGTTCGACACGCCGGCCGACGCCATGTGGTCGAGCGCCATGCGCTCGCTCGGCATCAACCCCGAGTCGCTGTTCGCGGCGCGGGGCGTGAACTAGCGCGAGCGCTGGAACAGGAACGGGATCGGGATCTGGTAGCCGGCCCAGAACTCGAAGCCGCTGCGCTCGACGTAGCGCGCGCGCAGCGCGAGGAGCGGGAAGCGCACGGTGAGCTGCGCGCCGGCCTCGAAGTCCGCCGGGTACACGACGGGACCGACGCCGATGTCCATCGGCAACACGCCCTTGACCGACGGGAACCGGAAGCTGACCTCGCCGAACATCGCGCCGTAGGCGCCGCCGCGGTCGTCGACGTGGACGCCGACGAGCCCGGCCGTGAACGCGAGCGCGCGCTTGCCGAACGGTGCGCGCCCCGCATCGGACGTGTGCTCGAACCGGACCTCGAGGTTGAGGTCCGTCACGAGCGTGCCCGGATTGCCGCGCCCCGTCCCGAGCATCACCGACGGGATCGGGATCACCGCGAGCGTCGACGTCCCCGGATCCGCCGCGGGCTCGAACGTCTCCGGATCCCCGAGCTCGCGCGCCGGCGGCACCGCGATGTCCGCATGGCCCGGCGCGTTCGCCATCGTCGTGCGCGTGTACTTCGTCGCGCACCCGGCGAGCGCGACGGCAACCACCACGATCCCACACCACCACCGCGTCATTTCTGCTCCATCGAGATCCGCCAGGTCGCCTGGTGGGCGGGCTCGCCGGGCGCGGTCGACGTCACAGCGAGCTCGACGGCGGCGGTGTTGTGCTCGTCGTTCCAGGCGCGGTTGTTGTCGAACGCGACGGGGAGCCACGCGTAGCGGAGCGAGCGCCCTGGGAGATCGAGCGGCGTCGCCGGCGCGACGGGCACGGCGATGCGACCGCCGCCGCCGTCGAACGCGACGTGGACGGTGTCGACGGAGATCCGGCAGTCGCGCCGGCTCTTCCACACGAGCGTGATCCCGACGCCCTGCTTGCCCGACTTGCGCACGAACGCGCGACCGAGCGCACAGCTCGTCTCGATCGCCTGGGTCCCGACGGCGCGCCAGCGCGGGCGCTGGCCCAGCTGCGGCGCCTGCGTGACGAGGCAGCCCGTCGCGAGGAGAAGAGGAACGGCGGCGGTGATGCGCAACGTGGGAACCCAACGGCGGTCGCCGGCCGCGCTTACGCGGGCGCCGCGAACAGCGGGCGCATCGCCGCGGGATCGTTCGTCATGATGCCGTCGGCGCCGAGCGCGAGCAGCCGCTCGGCGTCCGCGACGTCGTCGATCGTCCAGAAGTCGACGCGCAGCCCGAGGCTGTGGCACTTCGCGATGAACGCCGGGCGATCGAAGCGGATCGGCCCCTGGTGCGTCGGCACCTGCGCCGCATTGCCCGTGAACGGCAGCTGCCGCCACAGCAGCGCCGGCAGCGCGAGCAGCGAGGCGACCTCGGTCTGCGACAGCGACGTCGCGCCGCCGAAGCCGCCGCGGCGCACGCGCACCATCGTCGACGTCGCGAAGCTCGCGAGCGTCACGCGGTCCTCGGCGCGGTGCTCGCGCAAGAGCGCCAGCATGAGCCCGACCGCGCGCTCGCCCTTCAGGTCGACGTTGAGGGCGACGCCCGGGAACGCTTCGAGCACCTCCTCGAACGCCGGCGCGCGCACGCCCCTGCCCGCGAACGGGCGCGAGCCGTCGGCCGCGACGAAGCCCCACCCGGCGTCGAGGCGCTGCGCCTGCGCGAGGTCGAGGTCGGCCCACGCGAGCGCCGCGCCCGTCATGCGGAACGCCGTCGGATCGTGCGCCACGACGAGCCGGTCGTCGCGCGTGACGTGCACGTCGAGCTCGAGCGCATCCACGCCGAGCTCGACCGCGCGCTCGAACGCGACCATCGTGTTCTCCGGTCGCTCGGCGGACGCGCCGCGGTGCGCGTACAGGCGGCGCGGCTGCGTCATCCGCGCGCGCTCACTTCTCTTCTTCGAGCTCGAGCGCCGCGGCCGGCACCGGCGGCGGGCGCGGGTCGCGCACCTGCACGACCTCCACGGCGTACTTGATGTCCTTCTCGGCGAGCGGGTGCACGTAGCGCACCTCGACCTCCGCGTCGGTCACCTTCTCGATCACGAGGATGACGTTCATCCCGCCCTCCGCCTTCCCCGCGAACCGCTCGCCGACCGCGAGCTTGGCATCCTTGGGGAACTCGCTGCGCTGGATCTTCTTCAGCGGGAGCTTCTGGGCGCCGAACGCGTCCTTGGCCTTGATCACGCCGTCGCGCTTCGCCCCCTTCTCCAGACCTTCCAGGATCTTCTCGAGGGCCGGCAGCATCGTGCCCGCACCCTGGATGTACTCGAGCGTCTTCTTCTCGAGTGTGTCGCCGCCAACGACCGACAGGTCCACCTTGACCGTGACTCGTCGTCCTTTCTCGATCTTCACGCGTCGACGTTACACGTGCTCGTTCCGCGACAGCAACGCCGTGGGGTTGTGAACGCCGGGTGTGGGTTTCGGCCGCGGCGCCGCGCCGTTCCAGAAGTTGCGCGCTGGCACGGAACGAGCACACTCGTCGTGACCTCGATGCTTCGTCGACTCGCCGTTGCCGCACTCCTCACCCTCGCCGTCGGGTGTCGCCCGGGTAAGTCGCCCGAGCTGACCGTGATCGGCGTCGTGGACGAGAGCGCACGCCGCGAAGTGGTCGTCGTGCAGGTGACGAACCCCGCGAGCCGTCCGATGCGCCTCACGAAGCTCGAGTACACGTTCGCGTCCGGGAGCGAGACCGTGGCGCAAGGTGCGATCGAATTGTCGCGCGACGTGCCCGCCGGGTCGGCCGTCGTGGTCGAGGTCCCGTTCGACGGCGACTCGGAGGGGCGCAAGGTCACACTCCGCGGCACGCTCACGGCCGAGCTCGACCAGATCTTCCAGAAGTTCGAGGTGTCTGCGGAGGTCACGCCGATCTCCGCGTTCGGCGCCGCCGCGAAGTAGGTTCACGACCCACCCGGGTTCTTGCGACCATACCGGGCTGCGGGGCCACTATCGACGGTATGCGAACCATCCTCGTCGCAACCATCGTCACGGCCTCGGCCGCCTTCGCGCACGTCGCGGGAGACGCCGCCGCCGACAAGGTGGCGTTGACCCAGGTCCACTACGTCGGGATCCACCCCGTCGCGAAGTCGGCCGGCGAAGGCATCTGCTACATCGAGGGCCCGCACGTCCACGTCTACGCGGCGGACAAGCTCCAGTACCGCGACCACGAGGGCAGCTGGTACTTCGTCGGGGACCCCGTGGCGTACGGCTACGAGGGCCCGCGCTTCGCCTACAAGGGCCACCACCCGATCCACGTGCACGCGGTCGTCGGCGGGCCCGAGGACGTCGAGTACTGCTACCTCGACGGGCCGCACTACCACAACTTCCAGCCGCCCGAGGGCCCCGAGTTCAAGCTCGCCGGCGAGGCGTACTTCTACGTCGGCCCGGTGCCGAAGGTGTACCTGGAGGCGCGGCCGCGCTACGTCGACATCAACGCGGTGTATCGCCCGCTCGTCTACGTGCGCCCGACGATCGAGGTCGCGGCGCCGGTCGGCTGGATCGGCGCGGTCGCCGTCGTCGGCCCCGGCGGCGCGGCGGTCGTCGCACCCGCGGGCGTGCGCGGCGGCGTGCGCGCGGGCGTGAGCGTCGGCGTCGACATCCGCGTGCCGCCGCCGCCGAGCATCAGCATCGGCGTGGGCGTCGGCGTGGGTGTCGGCGTGCGCGGCGGCGCCGTGATCAAGAAGGACAACGGCCGTCACCGCGGCCATCGCAAGTAGAGGAGGTGAACGATGCGACAGATCTTCACCATCGCGCTGTTGCTCGCGGCGTGCACCAAGGACGAGCCCGCGGACCGTGACAAGAAGTCCGACACCCCGGATGACAAGAGCGACAAGGCCGACAAGAAGGCCGAAGCCGACCCGGAGGACAATGCGAAACGCACGTACGTCCTCGACGCCTGGAAGCAGGGCGGCCTGAGCCCGTCCCGGCTCACGGCGACGAAGGTCGACGTCGGCAAGGACTGCCGCAGCGGCACGATCGACGGCGTCGACGTGCTCGTCTGCGTGTACGGCTCGCCCGACGAGGCGAAGGCCGCCGAGAAGCCGGGCCTCGCGTGGATCGGCGCCACCACCGGCGCCGCGCAGGCCCACGGCGCGGTGCTGATCGCCGCCGCGGACCGCGCGCGGGCCGATCCCAACGGCAAGACGATCAACCAGATCATGAAGCTCGCTGCGAGGTAGCCGGCAACGGTCTGTTCGACGCGTGACTTCGTAGTTCTGTGAAGCGTCCCGGGGGTGGTGGACAGCGCGCCGAGGTCGGGCACACTGGTGCGCGATGTGGCTGATCCGGATCGCGCTCCGACGGCCCTACACGTTCGTGGTGATGGCGCTGGTCATCGCGCTCGGCGGCGGCTACGCGATCCGCAAGGCGCCGACCGACATCTTTCCGACGATCGACATCCCGGTCATCTCGGTGATCTGGAACTACGGCGGCCTGCCGCCCGAGGAGATGGAGAAGCGCATCGTCTCCAACTTCGAGCGCTTCACGACGACGATCGTCGCCGACATCGAGCACATCGAGAGCCAGACGCTGACGGGCATCAGCATCGTGAAGGTGTTCCTGCAGCCCGGCGCGAACGTGGCGCAGGCGATCGCGCAGATCACCGCGGTCGCGCAGAGCGCCGTGCGCTCGATGCCGCCCGGCGTCGTGCCGCCGCTGATCATGCGGTACAGCGCGACGAGCGTCCCGATCATGCAGATCGCGCTCGAGAGCGACTCGCTCTCCGAGCAGCAGCTGTTCGACTACGGCATCAACTACATCCGCGCGGAGATCTCGACGATCCCCGGCGTGCAGATCCCGTTTCCCTTCGGCGGCAAACAGCGCCAGATCATGGTCGACCTCGACCCGCCCAAGCTCGCGTCGTACGGCCTGTCGGCGCGCGACATCCAGGTCGCGCTCGCCGCGCAGAACGTCGTCCTGCCGTCGGGCACCGCGAAGATCGGCGTCAACGAGTACCCGATCGTCGTGAGCGCGACGCCGGAGACGCTCGAGGAGCTGTCGCAGATCCCGCTGCGCACCGTCAACGGCACCACGGTCTACCTGCGCGACGTCGCGAACGTGCGCGACGGCTCGAGCCCGCAGACGAACCTCGTCCACGTCGAGGGGCAGCGCTCCGTCCTCATGTCGATCATGAAGAACGGCGATGCCTCGACGCTCGAGGTCACCGACCGCATCTACGACGCGATCCCGCGCGCGCTCGACCGGCTCCCCGCCGACGCGCGCGGCAAGGTCAACGTGAAGACGCTGTTCGACCAGTCGGTGTTCGTGCGCGCGGCGATCGACGGCGTGATCCACGAGGCGCTGATCGCCGGCGCCTTGACCGCGGTCATGATCCTCATCTTCCTCGGTAGCTGGCGCTCGACGCTGACCGTCGTGATCTCGATCCCGCTGTCGATCCTGTTCTCGATCTCCGTCCTCTACCTGCTCGGGCACACGCTCAACGTGATGACGCTCGGCGGGCTCGCGCTCGCCGTCGGCATCCTCGTCGACGACGCGACCGTCGCGATCGAGAACATCCACCGCAACATCGGGCAGCGAAAGCCGTTCGTGCAGGCGATCGTCGACGGCGCTCAGCAGATCGCGATGCCGGCGCTCGTGTCGACGCTGTGCATCTGCATCGTGTTCTTCCCGATCACGTTCCTGTCGGGCGCGTCGAAGTCGCTGTTCGTGCCGCTCGGCCTCGCGGTCGTGCTCGCGATGATGATGTCGTACCTCCTGTCGCGCACGCTCGTGCCGACGATGGTGCGCTACCTCCTCGCGCGCGAGGCCGCGCACCATGGCGCTCCGAACCGCTTCGCCGCCGCGTTCGACCGCGCGTTCGCCGCGTTCCGCACGGTGTACGGGCGCTGGCTCGCGTGGGCGCTGTCGCGCCGCGGCACCGTCGTGCCGGCGTTCCTCCTGTTCGTCGCCGGCTCGCTCGCGATGCTGCCGCTCGTCGGCCGCGACTTCTTCCCGACCGTCGACGCCGGCCTCATCAAGCTGCACGTGCGCGGCGCGCCGGGCATGCGCCTCGAGGAGAGCGAGAAGCAGATCGCCGCGATCCAGCAGACGATCCGCGAGGTCATCCCGCCCGGCGAGATCGAGACGATGCTCGACGTGATGGGCACGCCGTACTCCGGCATCAACCTGTCGCTCAGCGAGGGTGCGCTGATCTCGCCGGCGGACGCGCAGATCCTGATCGCGCTCGGGCCCGAGCACGGCCCGACGGCGCAGCACGTGCGCGCGCTGCGCGAGAGGCTGCGCGCGCAGTTCCGCGACACGACGTTCTTCTTCCTCGCGCCCGACATCTCGACGCAGGTGCTCAACTTCGGCCTCGCCGCGCCGATCGACGTGCAGGTCGTCGGGCCGATCGGCAGCGAGGACAAGACCCTCGCGTTCACCGAGCAGATCGCCGCGCGCATCGCGCAGGTGCCGGGCGCCGTCGACGTGCACCTCGCGCAGGTGTCGAACGTGCCGCAGCTGAAGATCTCCGTCGATCGCACGCGCGCCCAGCAGGGCGGCGCCACGACGCGCGACGTGGCGAGCGACCTGCTCGTGTCGCTCGCGTCGAGCGGCTCGGTGTCGCCGTCGTACTGGATCGACAAGCGCGGCGTGCAGTACCTCGTCGCCGTGCAGACACCGCAGTACGCGATCGACTCGATCGATGCGCTGCGCGCGACGCCCATCTCTTCCTCCGGCGGCACCGACAAGGGCGGGGTGTCGGCGCAGACGCTCGGCAACCTCGCGAGCATCAAGCGCGCGACGGGTCCGGCGAACATCACGCACTACAACATCGCGCGCACGTTCGACGTGCAGGCCAACGTCGAGGGCACCGACCTCGGCAGCGTCGTCGACGCCGTGCGCGAGATCCTGCGCGACATGAAGCCGCCGCCGGGCACGCGCGTCGAGCTCAAGGGCCAGGCCGAGAGCATGGACAGCTCGTTCGGCGGCCTGTCGTCGGGCCTCGTGTTCGCGATCCTGCTCGTGTACCTCTTGCTCGTCGTCAACTTCCAGTCGTGGCTCGACCCCTTCATCATCCTGATGGCGCTGCCGGGCGCGCTCGCCGGCATCGTGTGGGCGCTGTTCCTGACGGGGACGACGCTTTCGGTGCCGGCGCTGATCGGCTCGATCATGTGCGTCGGCGTCGCGACGGCGAACAGCATCCTCGTGGTGTCGTTCGCGAACGAGCGGCGCGTCGCAAACCCGGATGCGCGCGCGGCGGCGCTGGCCGCCGGCATGACGCGCCTGCGGCCCGTGATCATGACCGCGTCGGCGATGGTGCTCGGCATGATGCCGATGGCGATCGGCCTCGGCGAGGGCGGCGAGCAGAACGCGCCGCTCGGCCGCGCCGTGATCGGCGGGCTCGTGCTCGCGACCGCGACGACGCTATTCTTCGTACCGGTGATGTACAGCCTCCTGCGGCGCAGACCGCCGGCTGCCAGGGAGCTCGACGTCCTATGAGCCAGGAACCAGACCCCCAGCGCACGCACGCCGTCGCCGGTGCCGACGACGATCTCGGCTTCGCGCTGCCCCCGCCCGTGCGCGCATCGCGCTGGGTGGTCGCGGGCATCGCCGTCGTCCTCG
The DNA here is from genome assembly GCA_019637375.1 of Deltaproteobacteria bacterium. Lineage (GTDB taxonomy): Bacteria > Myxococcota_A > Polyangia > Haliangiales > Haliangiaceae > JABFXX01. The sequence continues at coordinate 153,820 of JAHBVW010000005.1, forward strand.
CCGGCGGCGCGTTCGCGTACGGCTACGCCCGGCGCAAGGCCGCGCACGACAACATCCCGGCGCCGCAGGGCTCCGCCGAGGCGCTGCGCGTCGAGGTGGTGAAGCCGGTGTCGATCGCGAGCGACCGCGCGCTCGATCTCCCGGGCACGGTGCGCGCGCTCGAGGAGGTGCGGCTGTATCCGCGCGTCAGCGGCTACGTGCGCGCGTGGCACGCCGACATCGGCGACGTCGTCCCGGCGGGCAAGGTCCTCGCCGAGATCGACGCGCCCGACGCCGTCGCGCAGCTCGTGCAGGCGCGCGCGCAGCTCGCCCAGGCGCGCGCGGTGCGGAACCAGGCGATCGCACAGCGGGACTTCTCGAAGGGCAACGTCGCGCGGTACGAGACCATGGACGCGCAGCAGCTGGTGTCCAGGGCGCAGGTCGATCAGGTGCGCGCGCAGGCCCGCACCGACGAGGCCACCGTCGCCGCCGCGGAGTCGAGCATCGCGGCGCAGGAGGCCGCGGTGCGCCGCCTCGGCGAGCTCGTCGAGTTCACGAAGATCACGGCGCCGTTCACCGGCACCGTCACCGCGCGCTCCATCGATCGCGGCGCGCTCGTCAGCGAGGCGAACCGCACGCCGCTGTTCACGATCGCGGCGACGGATCCGGTGCGCGTGTTCGTCGACGTCCCGCAGACGATCGCGCCGAGCGTGCGCCCCAAGACCGCGGCGAAGATCAGCGTGCGCGAGTTTCCGGACCGCACGTTCGACGGCGAGGTCGCGCGTACGACGGGGACGCTCGACCCCGACCTGCACACGCTGTCCGTCGAGGTCCGCGTCCCCAACGGCGACGGCGCGCTCCTGCCCGGCATGTACGTGCAGGTCCGCCTGACGCTGCCGGTCCCGCACCGCGTCCTCGAGCTGCCGATCACGGCGCTGTACAGCGACGCCGCCGGCCTGCGCGTCGCCGTCGTCGACGCGGCGAGCCGCGTGAAGCTGGTCCCGATCACGATCGAGCGCGACACCGGCGCCGCGATCCACGTCGCGACCGGCCTCACCGGCGAGGAGCGCGTCGTGAAGCTCGCGAACCCGTCGATCGTCGACGGCGCGCTCGTCGAGGTGCTCGCGGCGGGATCCGGATCCGCGAAGAAGTAGCTACGGGATCCGCGCGAGGACGGCGCGCGCCGTCGACGACAGGTGCTCGTGATCGAGCGCGGCCTCCGCCCGCCGGAGCGTGGTCGCGCGGTCGTGGGCGCGCTCGCGCGCGGCGGGCGAGAGGTCGTGCCACACCGGGTGGTAGCGGAGCTCGCCGTCGAGGAGCGGCCACGGGCGGAACGCGCCGGCGACCTGCTCGATGAGGAGCTCCTCGTCCTCTCCGTCGAGGGCGCTCATCGGGCGAGCTCCGTCGCGAGGTGGATGCCGCGCTTGCCGAGGCAGTCGGCGATCAGCTGGCGCGCGCGCGTGAAGTTCTGGAGGAACGTGTTCGTGCGCATGTGCAGCCCCTCGGCGAGGGTGTCGTCGTCGCTGGTGCCGCCGCTCGCGAGGCGGGCGTCGAGGGCGGCGCGCGGCTTGGGCGGCAGCTTGTCGCGGCAGTCGGCGATCGCCGCGCGCAGCAGCGGGTCCGGCGCCGCGACCTCGGGCGCATCCGCGTCGCCGACCTCGTCGACGTCGACGTCGGCGGCCGTCGCGCGCATCCGCCGCACCTCGCTGATCGCGAGGTTGCGCGCGATCCGGATCGCGAGCCGCACGAGGCCGTTCGGCCGCCCGTCGGGGACGAAGCGCGGCGCGACCTGCCACACGCGCAGCAGGGCCTCCTGCAGGACGGCCTCGACGTCGATCACCCGCGCGAACGAGCGCAGCGTCGCGCGCACGGTGCCCTCGGCACCGCCGAGCCACGCCGCGAACGCGCCCTTGTCGCCGGCGACGATCGCGGGGAGATGGACGTCGAGCTCCATCGCTACCGCACCAGCCACCACAGCAGGGCGGCGATCAGCGCGAGGAGGAACACGAACGGCAGGAGGCGCAGCCACGGCGTGCCGCGCTTCGCGGGGAGCGCGCGGTGCTGCTCGATCGCCGACGGCCTCCTCGGCGCGCCGCGCTCCTTCGCGCGGTCCATCGCGCGCGCCGGCGCGTCGGCCTGCGCATCGTCCGGCGCGTCGTCCGGCGCGTCGTCCGGCGCGCGCTTTGGCATCGCGATCCGCCCGGTCGCTTCCTGCGGCACCGGCTCGGGCGCCGCGCTCCTGCGCAGGCTGCCGGCCAGCATCACCGTCTTCTTCGGCGGCGCCGCGGGCAGCTCTGCCTGGATGTGGCTGAAGGACGGCGCCGCGCCGAACAGCTCGATCTCCGACTCGCGCTCCTCACCCAGCATGTCGACGGACCTCACCGACGCGCGCAGCCCGAACGCCTGCGCGCTCGTGCCGTACGGCAGCTCCTGCGGCATCACCTCGTGCCGCGACGGGCCGTCGACGCGGCGGTCGAGGTCGATCGCGACCCACGACGTCATCCGCGTCGCGATCTGGTACGCGACGCCGAGCGCCTCGATCTCGCGCTGGATCGCGCCGGTGTCGCGGCCGCTCGCCGCGCGGACCTCGAGGTCGGCGACGCGCTCGCGCGCGTACAGCGCCGCGATCGCCGGGTTCCCTTCCCCGGGGCGGCGCGCCGGCACGCGGATGCGCTCCTCCCAGCGGCCGCTCGCGAGCCGGCCGCGCACGACGAGCTCGCCGCCCTCCGGGCGCAGCGCGAGCGCGGCGACGAGCGGCGCCCCGGCGAACACGTCGGGGATGTGCTCGGGCGCGTGCCCGTGAGGCGAGGCGAGGGCCGAGCCGGAGATCTCGACCTCCGTCAGCATCGGCGCGCGCGTGCGCGAGAGCAGGCGGCTCGCCGCGCGCTCGGGGTCCTCGTTGCCGCCGGCGAGCACCTCGGTGCCGCGGCCGGCGCGGGCGAGCGCCGTCGCGAGCGAGCGGTTCACCGCCGCGCCGACGCCGAGCACGTGCAGCCGGCACGACGCCGGCAGCTTGTCGTGCAGCGCCTCGAGGATCTGCACCTCGCCGCCGACGTAGCCGTCGGTGACGACGATGACCTGGCGCTGCGCGCCGTCGCGCAGCGGGCGCAGCGCCTCGAGCACACCCTCGCGCATCTCGGTGCCGCCGCTCGCGACGCGCGACCGCAGCCAGCCGATCGCGTCGCGCTTCGCCCGGTCCGTCGCGTCGACGGGCTCGCGCTTGTACCGGCGCGTGTCCGTCGAGAACTCGACGAGCTCGAGGCGATCCAGCGGGCCGAGCGAGTCGATCACGAGCGCGAGGACGCGCTTCGCGGTGTCGAGCGGGAGGCCCTCCATCGAGCCGCTGGTGTCGAGGAGGATCGTGAGGTCGCGCGGCAGCGCCTCGGCGCGCGCGTGCCGCCCTCCGGACGCCGGCGGCACGATCGTGAGCAGGCCGTGCTGCTCCGACGCGTCGAGCGACAGCCCGACCGTCGCCCGCGCGACCGGCCAGCGCACGACGAGGTCGCGGTCCAGCCGCGCACCCTCCGGCGCGCCGCCGCGGTAAGCACCCGCGCCGAGGAAGTCGAGCATCACGACGCCGTCGTCACCGGTCGTGATCCCGTGCGACGGCGACGACGCGGCGCGCCCACCCGTGATCTCGTCGCGGACCTTGACCGCGATGTGGATGCGCGCACCGATCTTCCCGGGCGCCACCTGCACGTGCGTCGCGCGCGCATCGTCGGCCGGATCGTTCGCGCCGACGTAGCGGGGGCCGATCACCGTCGGGAAGCGCAGCTCCCACTCGCCCTCGTCGAGCCACACCAGCTTCTGGTCGACGGTGATGCGCACGAGCACCGTCGCGCCCGCGGGGAGGTTGCCGATCTCCTGCGTGAAGATGTCGGCGCGCTCCTGCTCGAGCAGCGCGGCCGTGCGCCCCGCCGCGACGGCGCGCTCGAACTGCGCGCGCGCCTCCTGCTTCTTCTCGACGCGGCCCGCGATGATGCGGCCGTCGATCTCGAACTGGTACGCGCTCACCGCGCCGTCGGCCGGCAGCGGCATGCGGTACGTGACGCGCAGCGCCTCGGCGTGGCGGTTCGCGAACCGCTGCTCGAGGACCAGGCGCGCGATGCCGCCGCGCGCCTCGCCGGTGAGCGCCGCGCCGACCAGCGGCAGCGACCGCCCATCGGTGGTCACCAGCTCGGCGCCGGAGCTGATCGCAGGCGGAGCGGACACGGAGTACGCAGAGGGTAGAGACATCGGCAGGGGAGCGGGCATCGGTTCGTCGTCCTTTCGAACGACCAACGCCGCGCTCGCGAAGCTGGTGACAGAGTTTCTTTGCCAGGGATCCCGCGAAGTTGCGGGCCACGCGTCGGCGAGGATCTCGGCGGGCTCAGTCGCGCGCCAGCGGCAGCGACGGACGGCGCGCCGGAGGCGTGGGAGCGGACAGGTGCGTGACGGCGGCGGGATCGGCGGGGACGGCCTCGCCGGAGGCGAGCTCGAGCTCGAAGCCGGCGTCGCGGATCATCTGGTGATCCGCCTCCGGCGTCGCGCCGCCGGTCGTGAGGTAGCCCTGCGTGAAGATCGAGTTCGCCGGGTACAGCGCCATCGCCTGCAGCGCGCGCAGCGTCAGCTCGCGGCCGCCGGCGACGCGCAGGTCGGTGCGCGGGTGGACGAGGCGGAACATGCACAGCGCGCGCAGCGCGTAGCCGGCCTCGACCTGCGGGTAGCCCGCGAGCGGCGTGCCGGGGCGCGCGTCGAGGAAGTTCACCGGGACCGAGTCGACGTCGAGGTCGCGCAGCGCGTACGCGAGGTCGAGCAGGTCGTCCTCGGACTCGCCGAGGCCGACGATGCCGCCGCAGCACGTGTCCATGCCGGCGCGCTGCGCGATGCGCACGGTCTCCACGCGATCGCGCCAGGTGTGCGTCGACACGATCTGCTCGTAGTGGCGCTCGCTCGTCTCGAGGTTGTGGTTGAAGCGGTCGACGCCCGAGGCCGCGAGGCGCTGGGCCTTGGCCTCGGTGAGGATGCCGAGCGACGCGCACAGCTCGATGTCGAGCTCGGACTTGATGCGCTCGGCGGCGGCGCAGATCGTGTCGAGGTCGCGCTGCGACGGGCCGCGCGTCGCGGTCACCATGCAGTAGCGCTTCGCGCGCGCCGCGTGCGCCCGCCGCGCTCCCGCGACGAGGTCGTCGACGGCGAGCATCGGGGCCTCGCCGCCGGGCGAGCCGTGCTTGCTCGACTGCGAGCAGAACCCGCAGTCCTCGGGGCACGCGCCCTGCTTCGCGTTCTCGAGGACGTGCAGCGACACGCGCAGCCCCCAGTGGGCGCGGCGCACGCGGAACGCCGCGTCGAGGAGGGACAGCAGCTCCGCCGCGGGAGCGTGCAACACGGCGCGCGCATCATCGCGCGCGATCAGCTCTCCGGCGAGCGCCTTGTCGGCGAGGGCAGACCACATCGGCCGCCGACGCTATCACAAGCGGCGCGCGGCGAGACGCCGGCTCGTGCGGACCGAACGGAGCCCGAGCGCCGCGTTGCCGCGCGAGGAACAGCCGCCGGCCGGCGGGCATCATGTTCGACGCCTCAGCTGGACCAACCACACCACCGCGGTTTGAGGCGTCGAACAACAGCCCCTACGCGGGGAGGCCGGTCCACTCCGCGCTCTTGGTCCACAGCGTCTTCGCGAGGTCGGCGTCGTCGGCGAGCCGGTTCGGCTTCACCTCCTTGCCGCCGACGTCGTAGTAGCGGCCGGTCTCCTTCGCGAGCTCGGGGGCCGTCGCGCAGCGCAGGCTCGACTCGGCGCCCTGCTCCGGCGTCAGCATGAACTTCTTGATGACCCAGCGGAACGGGCCGGGGACGCGGCGCCACACGTCGGTCGCGACGACGCCCGGGTGGACCGCGTACGTCGTGACGTCGGTGCCCTCGAGGCGGCGCGCGAGCTCCTTCGTGAACAGGACATTGGCGAGCTTGGACACCGAGTACTCCTTCATCGCCGTCACGCTGCGCGTCGGCTTCTGCAGCACCGACCAGTCGACGCCCTTGGCGGCGTAGTGCGACTTGCTCGCGACGTTGACGATGCGCGCGCCGCCGCTCTCCTTGATGCGGTCGAGGAGCAGGCGCGTGAACAGGTAGTGGCCGAGGTGGTTCGTGCCGAACTGGATCTCGAAGCCGTCCTTCGTCAGGCCGCGCTGCCCGGCGAGGCCGGCGTTGTTGACGAGGCCGTGGATCTTGAGGTCGCGCGCGAGCAGCTCCTTCGCGCACTCCCGCACCGACGACAGATCGCCGAGATCGAGGTGGATGTACTCGACCTGCGTGTTGCCCGTCTCCTTCACGATCTCCTTGATCACCGTGTCGGTCTTCGCGCTGTTGCGGCACGCGAGGATGAGGTGCGCGCCCTTTCGCGCGAGCTCCATCGCCGTGATCTTGCCGATGCCGGTGTTCGCGCCGGTGATGATGAAGGTCTTGCCCGCGAGCTCTGCCGTCTCTGTCGTCATGGTGGTGGGCCCACCATAGGTGCGAGTGACGAATCCGCAACTAACGTGATGTGGCTTGCCTCCCTTGCACACGTGCCCGAGCCCATGCGACTTCTGGTGGTTGGGCGCATCCAGTGGGTCGACCACTGTTCGTTTGACCGCCTTTGTGAAGGGGCGATACATGGCGAGACCAATCATGAGACAGCGTGTTGTGTGGGCCGCAGTCGTGTTTCTGGCCCTGTTCCTGGGGGGCGGTGTGCAGTACGCGGGCGCGGAGGACGATCCGCCGGCCGGCGAGGATCACAAGGACGAGAAGAAGGCCGACGAGCCCAAGGACGATCACAAGGCCGACGAGAAGAAGGACGACGACCACAAGGACGAGAAGAAGGTCGACGACGACAAGAAGGACGATCACAAGGACGACGACCACAAGGCCGACGAGCACAAGGCCGGCGAGCCCAAGGCCGACGCGGTCGTCGCCGTCGCCGGCACCGGCGGCGGCGGGGGCGACGACGACCTCGACGTCGAGGCGCACGAGCCGACCGACGACGATCCCGCGGGCACCGGCTCGCGCCCGGGCGACCGCGACGGCGACGGCATCCCCGACGACCAGGAGGACGAGGACGGCAACGGCATCCCCGACTACCAGGAGGACCGCAACCACAACGGCATCCCCGACGGTCAGGAGGACGCGGACGGCGACGGCATCCCCGACTTCCTCGAGGACGAGAACGGCAACGGCATCCCCGACATCGACGAGGTCCCGGGCGACCTCGACGGCGACGGCATCCCCGACGACCAGCAGGAGTTCGACGAGGACGACCCGCCGACGGATCCGTTCGACGCGGACGGCGACGGCGTCGTCGACCCCGAGGAGAAGGAGCTCCAGAAGGAGTTCGTGACGGCGTTCAAGAACATCCCGAACGAGCCCGACGCGCAGGCGCTCAAGCGCCGCAAGGAAGGCAAGGCGCTGTCGCCATCGCTGTCGATCGCGGGCTTCCGCAAGCTCGTCCAGCTGTCGAAGAAGGTCGTGCTCGCGAAGATGGAGACGAAGATCGCGAAGAAGACGGCGAAGAAGATGAAGAAGTTCTTCTTCATCATCGTCGGCGTCTCGCTCGCCGGCTTCCTCCTCCTGTTGATGCCGCTGTTCCTGCGCAAGAAGTACCCGGGCCAGGGCGGGGTGCTGTTCAAGTACTCGGCGCTCGCCGCCGGCGTGTTCGTGCTGACCGTCAACGTGTTCGGCGGGATCGTGTACGGCTACAAGACCGTCCAGAACGCGGTGTCGGGCATGACGAACCCGCAGGTCGCGCTCGCGGCCGGCACGTTCGACACGCTCGACCGCAACGCCGAGGACTACCTCACCGCCGGCAAGGAGCTGTTCGGGCCGACGCTCGACCAGCTGCGCAAGCACCCCGACAAGCCGCCGGTCGTCGCGATCCTCGAGAACGGCCAGCGCCTCGTGAAGGACGGCACGGACGTCTTCACGACGGTGGTCAAGCTCTACAAGAGCATCGACTTCATCATCGCGATGCTGCCGATCGTGCTCCTGATCGTGACGCTGATCCTGTTCGTGCTCGCGCTCCTGCCGACCCTGAAGGCGATCGTCGCGCTGCCGGCGGCGGCCGCGTCGGGCAACTCCGGCGCCGGCAGAGAAGTACTGCAGAAGGCGTTCAAGCGCCTGAAGGGCGAGATCCTCGCGACCCTGTGCACGGTCGGCTTCCTCGTCGTGCTCTCGCTCGTCTCGGGCCTGGCACTCAGCATCATCGTCGGCCCGGCGCTCGACGCATTCCTGCGCTACTTCGCGATGTCGGTGAACTACCTCCTGTTCGCGAGCGGCTCGTCGGGCCTCGTGTTCGTCGCGATGTTCGGCATCATCCTGTTCCTCCTCCTCAACCTGTTGTCGCTGATGCTGTCGATGATCTTCTTCCTCGGCAAGACGCAGAAGGTGTTCCAGGCGCGCTTCTGCGACGACATCCCGCTGTCGACGCACAGCCGCTGGTTCAAGTGGGGCTCGGCGTCCGTCGTGCTCGTGCAGCTGTTCCCCGTCGGCTTCGCGTTCGCGGTCGCGCCGATCCTGAAGCTCGTGAAGGACCACTTCATCGGCGCGGAGCTCAACCCGCTCGCGGTGTCGTGGAAGGGCTTCATGCTGTCGGCGCCGGCGCTGCTCGTCGTGATGTTCGTGATCCTGTTCTGGGCGGCGCGCGGCCTGAAGGCGCTGAAGTTCGTCGCCACGTACAAGATCCCGAAGCTGGGCTCGACGGAGCCGCCGCCCGTCGCGCAGCCCGCGGAGCAGGTCCCGCCCCAGTAGCTGCACGCGACGCGCGCGTGGTACCACCCGATCCGGGAGGAACCAGGACCATGCGTATTCGGATGATGATGATCGCCGCGCTCGCGGCACTGACGCTCGTCGCGTGCGGCGGCAAGACCAAAGGCGGCGGTGGTGGTGGCGGCGGCGGCAAGAGCCTCTACGATCGGCTCGGCGGCAAGGATGCCATCACCGCCGTCGTCGACGCGTTCATCAAGAACGTCGCGGCCGACGAGGCGATCAAGGACTTCTTCCAGAACGCCGACATCGCGGGCCTCAAGCAGAAGCTGGCCGATCAGATCTGCGAGGCGACCGGCGGCCCGTGCAAGTACACCGGCAAGGACATGAAGACGGCGCACACCGGCATGGGCGTGAAGGACGAGCACTTCAACGCGCTCGTCGGCGATCTCAAGAAGGCGCTCGACGCCCTCAACGTGCCGGAGAAGGAGCAGGGCGAGCTGCTCGGCGCGCTCGCCGGCCTCAAGGGCGACATCGTCACGCCGTAGCCCGTACGAGTCAGTACGGGCGCTGGCCGCCGACGTTTCCGCCGGGGCCGTAGTTGCACACGATCGTGTTCGGGTATTGCAGGCCCGGACACGTGCCGACGGCGCAGCCGACCTCGCGCGTGTCGCGCCACACGAGCTGCGTGTAGTGGCCGCACACGCCGTTGCACGTGTTCGCGGTGTAGTTGTAGTTGGCCTTCTCGCCGGCCCACAGCTGCACGGCCTGCTTCGCGGTCGCGCCGCCGCCCGAGGCGAAGATGTTCTCGCCGACGTAGTACGGGTGGCCGTTCGAGCGACCCGGGTTGTGATCGACGAGGCCGGTCGGCGCGTCGACGTCGCGGCACTGCGCGACCCACGCGGCCGCGGTCGCGGCGAGCGCGGGGCTCCACGTCAGCGCGGGCAGCGGCGCCTGCGTGTCGACGGCGGCGCGGACCTCGTTGTGGAACAGCGTCATGCCGGCGAGCGCGGCGGGCTCGCCGACGCCGCCCGCCGCATCGGGTCGCGCGCCGCCGCCGGGGTCGGCGTCGCTCGCCGGGGCGCCGTCGTCGTCGCCGGTGCCGGCGATCGAGCCTTCGCACGCGGCGATCAAGAGCAGCCCAAGCACGCGGGACCTCATGGTTCTACGATCCGCGCCCGCGCGGCTCGGGTCAATCGGATTGACTCGAACCCGGGAGGTGGCCTACGAAGGCGGGAGGAGGCCTATCGATCAACGGACGCGCATGAACAGCTCCGATGGAAGCAGGGAAGCCGGCGGTCGTCGCGTCTCCACGAGACGGCGATGACCCAGACGGCACAGCCCCCGCTACTGTGACCGGGGACGACGCGGCACGGCACGAGCCAGCCACTGGGAAACTGGGAAGGCGCCGCTGAGGACGAACCGGAAGTCAGGACACCTCTCTATCGGCCTTCGGGGTGAAGACATGCGTTCGCGTCCGCGCGCGCTTCTCGGTCATCCCGCCGTCACGTGGGGTGACCATGAACCGAGCCCTCTTTGCCGTCGCGGTCGCGCTGTGCGCGCCGGGCCTCGCGCGCGCCGACGACGCGCCCGGTGAGGTCATCCGCGTCGAGGGCGCGACCCCGCCCGAGGGCGCGCGCGACCGCGGCAGGTTGCTGGGCAGCGCGCCGTTCCTGACGGTGCTGCACCCCGACGCGCGCGCGCCGGTGGCGTCGGTGGCCGACGCGCTCGCGACGACGGCGGGTGCGCAGACGCGATCGCTCGGCGGCCTCGGCGCGTTCGAGTCCGTGAGCGTGCGCGGCGCGGCGCCCGGCCACACGGCCGTGCTCGTCGACGGCGTGCCGCTCGCGCGCATCGCCGCGGTCACGGCGGACCTCGGGCGCTTCCCGATGGACGCGTTCGGCCAGGTCGAGCTGTACCGCGGCGCCGTGCCGATCGAGCTCGGCGGTGCGGGCATCGGCGGCGCCGTGAACCTGGTGACGCGGCTCGGGCGCGGCGAGGACGGCGAGCGCGTGCGGGCGTCGATCGGCGCCGGCTCGTACGGCGCGCGCCACGTCCGCGGCCGGTGGGGCGACGACCTCGGGCGCGTGAGGGCGTCGGCGACGCTCGGCTACCAGGGCGCGACCGGCGACTACACGTACTTCTCCGACAACGGCACGCCGCTCAACCCGCGCGACGACGGCCCCGCGACGCGCGGCAACAACGGCTTCGACCAGGTCGACCTGGCGGCGCGCGCCGGGACCGCCCGCGGACCCAGCGGAGCGAAGCGACGCCCTCCGTACGACGATCCCGGCGGGTTCGAGTCGGGCGACCCGTCCGCGGCGCGTCCGACCGAAGCCGTCGCCGGGGTGCGCGCGCTGTGGAAGCGGCAGGGGCTGCCGGGCAGCGTCGCGCAGCCGGCGGCCGCGGCGTCGCTCGCCACCGTCGACGTCCTCGTGGACGGGCGCGTCGAGCACGCGCTCGGACCGGCGGTCGGGCGCGAGCTCGGCTACGTCCTCGTCGAGACGCAGGCGCTGCACGACCCGATGGGCGAGCTCGGCCTCGGCGCGCAGCAGCGCGCGTACCTGACGCTGTCGGGCGGCGCGGCCTCGTCGTGGTCGGTCGCGCTCGGCGGCGGCGTGCGCGCGGACGTCGGCCTCGAGCTGCGCGGCGATCGCTTCCGCGACGGCGATCGGCGAGGGTCCGGAGGCGCCGTCGGCGGAGGACCCGCGCCGGAGGATGGTGGCCGCGGGCGCGCGGACCTCGTCGGCGCGCGCGCCGGCGTCGCCGCGTCGGCGGCGCTCGCGTGCGCGCTCGGCGGCGCGATCGAGGTCACGCCGGCGCTGCGCGTCGACGTCGTGCGCACGGCGCCGACGCCGGCGCTGCCCGGGACGGCGGGCACCGACGAGGATCCGGCGCCGCGCCGCGACGTCGTCGCGAGCCCGCGGCTGACGGCGCGCGCGCTGCTCGCGGCCGACGTCGCCGTGAAGGCGAGCGCCGGCGCCTACGTGCGGCTGCCGACGCTCGTCGAGGTGTTCGGCAACCGCGGCACGATCCTCGGCTCGCCCGAGCTGCGCCCCGAGCGCGGCCCGACGGTGGACGCCGGCCTCGTGTACGCGCCGAGCGGCGCGCTCGGGGCGCTCGACCGCGTGATCGTGCAGGCCGCGGCGTTCGGGACGCGCGCGCGCGATACGATCGCGCTGATCTCGACGGCGGGCTTCGTCGCGCGGGCGCAGAACATCGGCGCGACGCAGACGTACGGCGCCGAGCTCATCGCCGGGGCGCGCCTGGCGCGCGTGCTGACGCTGACGGCGAGCTACACGCGGCTCGTCACCGAGCAGCGCACGATCGATCCGAGCTACGCGGGCAAGGCCGTCCCGCGCACGCCCGGGCACCTCGTGTACGCGCGCGCCGAGGCCGCGCGCCGGCTGCGTCCGCTCGGCGGGCGCGAGGTCGGCGCGTGGGTCGACGCCGCGGCGCAGGGGACGGCGTACCTCGATCAGGCCAACTTCCAGCGCGTGCCCGCGCGCGTGCTCGCCGGTGCGGGCGTGCGCCTCGAGCTGACGCGCGACGTCGCCGTCGCGGCGTCGGTCGCGAACCTCGGCGACGTGCGCGTCGTCGAGCTCCCCGCCGACCGGCCCGGCGACGTCGCGCTCCCCGCCGCGCTCTCCGACCTCGCCGGGTTCCCGCTGCCCGGCCGCAGCTTCTACGTGTCCTTCGACTTTCGCCACTGAGGAGTTCCCATGACCAGGTCCACCACGCTCGCACTCGTCCTCGCGCTCGCCGCCTGCGGCGACGACACCTCGAACAAGACGCCCGACGGGGCGCTGCCCGATGCGCCACCGGCGGTCCCGCGCGCCGTCGTGGTGAGCGGGAACTTCATGCCCGGTCAGCCCGGCGTGATGTCGTCGCTCGACCTCGGGACGACGACGGTCGCGCAGCGCGTGGCGCCGAACGGCGCGGTCGCCGAGGACCCGATGGTGCGGCACTTCGGCGACGAGCTGTTCGTCGTCAACCGCGCCTCCGGCAACAACGTCACGATCCTGAACGCGTCGACGTTCGCCCTCGTCGAGCAGCTCGCGACCGGCGCCGGCTCGAACCCGCAGGACGTCGCCGTCGTCGGCGGCAAGCTCTACGTGCCCGGCTTCGGCACCGCCGGCGTCGTCGTGGTGCCGCGCGGCGGCGGCGCGCCGACGACGATCGACCTGTCCGCGCTCGATCCCGACGGCAAGCCGGACTGCGTGTCGGCGTTCGCGGTCGGCACGAACGTGTTCGTCGCGTGCGAGCTGCTCGACGAGACGTTCACCCCGCGCGGCCCGGGCAAGATCGTCGTGATCGACACGGCGACCGACACGGTGAAGGGCGCGCCGCTCACGCTGACGAACGTGAACCCGTTCGGCGTGTTCGAGCGCATGCCCGAGGACCAGGGCGGCGACCTCGTCATCCCGACGGTGAGCTTCGCCGACGGGTCGGGCTGCATCGAGCGCGTCACCACCGGCGCGACGCCGACCGCGCCGGGCTGCCTCGTGCAGAACCAGGCGCTCGGCGGCTTCGCGGCGCGCACCGCGTTCCAGGACGTCGGCGGCATGCCCGTCATGTGGGTCGTCTCCAGCTCGTTCGGCGCGAACGGCCCCGTCGGTGCGCTGCGCGCGTTCGACCTGACGACGAAGATGCTGGTCTCCGGCACGGTCACGCCCGCGACGCAGCTGATCGTCGACGTCGTCGGCTGCCCCGACGGCTCCGTCGTCGTCTCCGACCAGACGATGGCCGCCAACGGCCTGCGCGTCTACAACGGCACCACCGAGAAGACCACGGCCCCGCTCGCGATCGGCCTCGCGCCGAACTCGAACCACGGCCTCGTCTGCTACTGAAGGCGTCGAGCCGCACCGCGACGGACGCACGGCCGCGCGTCGAGCTCCCGACGTTTCGAGTTATTCGCGGGGGCGGACGCAGTAGGCCTCGGCGACGACCTCGATCGTCGACGACGGGCTCGTGTTGCGGTAGTCGCAGCGCCAGCTCGCGGCCGCGGCGGCGTCGGTCATGGCGAGCGGGCGCGAGGCGACGAGCTGCGCCATCCACTGCGGGTCGGCGTAGCAGCCGCCGGTGACGAGCAGGTCGGCGGCGCGGTCGCACGCGGCGACGGCGGTCGCGACGAGGCCGGCACCCACGGAGATGCGCTGCTCCTTGCGCACGAGGTCGGTCTTCGTGCCGTACGCCGCCGTCGGGCCGGGCGGGCCCTTGGGGCCGGGGATGCCCTGGAGGCCCTGCATGCCCTGCGGGCCCTGGAGGCCCTGCGTGCCCATCGGCCCCTCGGGACCGGCGGGGCCCGGATCGCCCTTCGCGCCGCGCGGACCCTCGGGGCCGGCGGGACCCTGACCGCCGGGGCCCTCGGGACCCGCGGGACCGGGCGGGCCGTGCGGGCCGGGTGGGCCGGCCGGGCCCTCGAGGCCGGCGCCGCGGCCCTTCGCGAGCAGCTCCTGCGCGACCTTGTGCGCGTCGAGTTCGCCGCGCTGCTCGATCGCGGCGAGCCGCGTGGCGTGATCCTCGACGCGGGCGTTCGTCTCGTCGACGCGCTTGTCGGTGTCACCGGCGCGGCACGCGACCAGCGTGGCGAACGCTGCGAACCAGCACGCGCGGCCCATGTAGGACTCATACCGCGGGAGCCGGTTTTTTGCCCCGATCCACCGGCTGGTTTAGGACGGAGCACGAGGGAGCGTGTCCATGTCGAGCACACAGCAGATCGAGCTCGTCGACGTCCGCCTCGATCACCCGCGCGGCGGACCGCCGCTGGTGAGCGGTGCGAACCTGGCCGTCGCGAGTGGAGAAGTCGTGGTGATCGCCGGCGCCGCCGGTGTCGGAACGTCGCGCCTGGTCGCGGCGGCGCTCGGGGAGCTCGCGGTGTCGTCGGGGCGCATCGACGTCCTCGGCCGCAACGTCGGCCGCCTGCGCCGCTCGTCGCTGCGCCTCCTGCGCCGGCGCGTCGGCATCGTGCCGCAGGACCTGTGCCTCCTCGAGGACCGCAGCGCGCAGCTCAACGTCGTGCTGCCGCTCGAGATCGACGGCATCCCGCGCTCGATCTCCGTGCAGCGCGCCGCCGACGTGCTCGCGCTCCTCGCGCTGACGTCGGAGGCCGCGCTCTCCGTCGACCACCTGCCGGCCTCCGCGCGGCAGCGCGTCGCCGTCGCGCGCGCCCTCGTCCGCGATCCGGACATCGTGCTCGCCGATCACCCGACGAGCGCGCAGGACCGCGCGGGCACCGAGCTCGTGTGCGGCGCCCTCGCGCGCGCGGCCGAGCGCGGCGCCGGCTGCCTCGTCCTCACCCGCGACCCCGCGCTGTTCGCGATCGCCGAGGCCCGCGGCTGGCGCAAGTTCCGCCTCGCCGCCGGCGCGCTCGAGCCGATCGCGACGTTCGCCGACCTCGCGCTGCCGCCGCCGGAGCGCTCCGAGCCCGTCGCGCCGCCGGTCGTCGCCGCCGATACCGACGATGCCGACGATGACGCCGACGACGCCGTCGTCGCGAACGTGCTGCCGTTCCCGATCAGCGCCCGCACCGCGGGAGCGACGCGATGAGCGGCGAGCAGAACGCCCCGCTGCCCACGCCGCCGCGGCGCGCCGGCTCGAGCGTCGCGCTTGCGAAGCTTGTGGGTGTGGTCGACGACGGCGCGGCGTCGCTCGTGTGGCGCCTCGTCGACGCCGGTGCCGCCCCCGTGCGCTGGCTGCTCGACCGCAGCCGCGCCCGCCGCCTCCGCCGCGCGCGCCTCGCGCCCGTGCAGATGATCGATCGCAGCGTCCTCCTCCGCCTCGGCGCGGGAGGACCGCGATGAAGATGCGCACGCTGCGCCGCCTCGCCCAGCAGGCGCCGCGCACGGCGCGCCGCCGGCTCGACCTCGCGAACGTGACGATCGAGCCGGATCCGGGCCCCGCGCCCGAGGAGGTGTTCGATCGCATCACGGGGCCGTACGGCAACCGCGGCACGATCTGGCAGGGCGACGAGGAGACGTGAGCATGCTGTTCCGCCAGGCACTCCGAGCGCTCCGGCGCGGCCTCGCGATCGCCGTCGAGCGGCCGCGCGCGGGCCTGTGGACGTCGCTCGCCCTCGTCGCGGCGCTCGCCGCGGCGGTCATCGCCGTCGTCGCGGCCTCGAGCGTGACGCGCTGGACCACCGGCGCGCGCGCCGCCGAGCCGTCGGCGCGCATGGTCATCTACCTCGACGCGGACCGGGCCGGCGACCGCGCCCGCGATGCGAGCGCGCTCGTCGCCGAGCTGCGCGACCTCCCCGGCGTGCAGGCCGCCGACCTCGTGCCGTCCGCCGAGACGGCGAAGCGGCTCGTCGCCGCGCTCGGCTCCGACCAGGCGCTGCTCGAGGGCGTCGACGTCGCCACGCTGCCCGCGTCCGTCGAGGTCCGCCTCGCACCGGGCGTGCGCGACGTCGTGGCGATGAGCCCGACCGTGCGCGCGCTGCGCGGTGCTCCCGGCGTCGCCGACGTCGTCGTCGAGGAGGAGCGCCGCGATCACGCGGGCGGCGCGCTGTCCGCGATCCGGACGAGCGCGTGGACGGCGCTCGCGCTGTTCGCCGGCCTCGCGCTGATCGTCACGCTCGCCGCGATCCGCGTCCGCCTCGACCGCGACGCCGCGCGCCGCGAGATCGAGGTCGCGCAGCTGCTCGGCGCGGGGCCGAGCTTCGTCGTCGTCCCCACGGCGCTCGCCGGCGCGATCCATGGCGCCGTCGCCGCGCTGATCGCCACCGTCCTCGCGACGATCGGCGTCCACGTCTACGGCGGCGCGATCGCCGAGGCGCTCGCACCGTCGTTCGGCTCGTCGCCGTCGGCGCTCGAGGTCCTCGCGCCCGCCGGGCCCGAGCTCGCGCTGTTCGTCGCGATCGGCGCGGGCGTCGGCCTCGTCGGCGGCCTGCTCGCGGGGGCGTCGCGTGTGGCGCGCTAGCCCGCTCGCGCTCGCCGTCGTCGTCTTCGTCACCGCGAGCGGGGCGCGCGCCGACGACGCCCCGCGCGGCAAGAAGAAGCCGCCCGCCGCCGAGCCGGCGCGCGCGCCGCGCGAGGTGCTCACCCAGCAGTTCGGCGACGAGGCCGCGGCGATCGAGAGCGCGCTCGGCACGGTCACCGAGAAGCTCGCCGCCGCGGACACCGCGCGCACGCGGCGCCTCGCGGCCGCGTACCGGATCCTGCAGCTCCCCGTCGGCGAGGGCGAGGACGCGATGGCGACCGCGCGCCGGCGCGCCGCCGCCCGCCTGCTCATCGACCGCGATCTCGCCGAGCGCACGCTGCTCGCCGTCGAGGCGAACCAGCTGCGCACGGCCGCGAAGCGCACCGCCGACGACGCGAAGCGCGCCTCCGAGATCGTGCTGCCCGAGTCGATCGGCCGGCCGGTCAAGGGCACGATCGCGCGCAGGTTCGGCACGTTCGTCCACGAGCGCTCGAAGGCGACGCTGTCGCGGCGCGGCCTGGACTTCGAGGTCGCCGCGCGCGCCGAGGTCGTCGCGGTCGCCGACGGTCAGGTCCGCTACGCGGGGCCGATCCGCGGGCTCGAGACCGGCGTCGTCGTCGACCACGGAACGTACTTCACGGTGATCGGCAAGCTCGCCGAGTCCGTCGTCCCCGTCGGCACGCGCGTCGTGCGAGGCGATCGGCTCGGGCGCGCGCAGCGCGGGCGCGTGTACTTCGAGGTCCGCGTGAAGCTCGGTCCGGGCGGCCTGCCGATCGATCCGGAACCGCTGTTCTCGCGGTAAGCTCCGCGCACGTGTCGCGCGCCTCTCACCTCGCCGCCTTCGCCGCCGGTGGGGTCGCGGCCTGCGCGATCGGTGCCGGCGCGCTGCCCCGCGACGTCGCTCGCTTCAAGACGCTCGATGCGTTCGCGCAGGCGCTCGCGACCGTCCAGAACAGCTACGTCGATCCCACGGAGGAGAAGAAGCTGCTCTACGACGCCGCGCGCGGGATGCTGCACAACCTCGACCCGTACTCGACGTTCCTGCCGCCGAACCGCTACAAGAACCTGCGCCAGGACACCGAGGGCGAGTTCGGCGGCGTCGGCGTGACGCTGTTGCCCGGCACGATCGACGACGCGCGCCCGAGCATGGCCCCGTACCCGTCGATCGAGACCGTCGTGCCGCGCTCGCCGGCGGACGTCGCCGGCCTCGCCCCCGACGACCGCGTCGTGTCGATCGACGGCGCGATCACCGCGGAGGGCGGCAAGGAGCTCGCGAACGCGGCGACGTGGGAGGCGCGCCTGCGCGGCGCCTCGGGGACGCGGCTCACGCTCACGGTCCTGCGCGTCGGCTGGAAGGACCCCAAGCCGTACACGATCGTGCGCGCGCAGGTGAAGCTGCCGACGGTGCGCCACAAGGTGCTCGAGAAGGGCGTCGGCTACCTCGCGATCGCGAGGTTCTCCGAGTCGACGTCGGCCGACGTCGCGGCGGCGCTGACGGCGCTGCGCCAGCAGGGTGCGCTCGAGTCGCTCGTCCTCGATCTGCGCAACGATCCCGGCGGGCTCGTCGATCAGTCGATCGCCGTCGCCGACCAGTTCCTCGACGGCGGGACGATCGTCACGATCCGCGGCAAGGGCGGCGCCGTCGAGACGCAGCGCGCGCACAAGGGCGGGCTCGCGACGGGGGTGCCCGTCGTCGCGCTCGTCGATCACGGCACCGCGTCGGCGGCGGAGATCCTCGCGGCCGCGCTGCACGATCACGGGCGGGCGAAGCTCGTAGGCCTGCCGACGTACGGAAAGGGCACGGTGCAGACGTTCTTCGATCTCGAGGACGGCTCGGGTCTGAAGCTGACGACCGCGCGCTACTACACGCCGAAAGGCAACTCACTGGAATCAAAGGGCCTCACGCCCGATGTCCGGGTCGAGGCCTTCACTCCCGACGAGGTCATCATCGGCTCGGCCCACGGCAGTGGCGCCGGACCCGAAAGTGGTGCCATTATCGATGAACGGGACGACGACGATCCCCAGCTGGCGGTCGCGACCAAGCTCGCTCGTCAGTCGCTTCACGGTGGAAACAAGTAGTCGTTCCAACAGTTGTTGTCGTTGAGCTTGGACTGGTACAACCAATGAAACGTTGACGGAGCTCCCGTCAACTACCCGCGGGGACGCAACCGATGTTCAAGCTGGTGATCCAGGATGACGAGGGGAAGACGACGGTCGTCCCTCTGATCCGCGACGAGATCACGATCGGTCGAAAAGAAGGAAACACGATCCGGCTCACCGAGCGGAACGTGTCACGTCGTCATGCGCGGATCCTGCGCAACAACGGCGAGGTCCACATCGAGGATCTCGGCTCGTACAACGGCATCCGGGTGAACAACGCCCGCATCGCCGAGCGAGTCTCGTTGCGCGTCAGCGACCAGGTCCAGATCGGCGACTACAAGCTGTACCTGAAGGCCGAAGGCCTCGAGCAGGTCGACGACGCGAAGACCGTTCCGATCGAGCGGATCGACAACACGGCCACCGACATCATCCCGGCGGTCGCGCCGGCCCCGACGCAGCCGATCGCGATCCCGGCGGCGGCCGCGGCCCCGGCGGCGCCGCAGCTCGTCGGCAACCCGGCGCGCACGCTCGTCGCGATCGCCGACACCGATCCCAACGGCCGGCCGATCGCGAGCCCGGCCATCGTGGCGTCGCTGTCGGCGCCCGCCGGCTACGGCCGCCTCGTCGTCCTGTCGTCGAACTTCGCCGGCAAGGAGTTCGAGCTGTCGCGGCCGCAGATGATCGTCGGCCGCACCGACGAGAACGACCTGGTCATCAACCACCGGTCGATCAGCCGCAACCACGCCAAGATCGTGCGCGAGCCGGACAGCGGCCGCTACACGATCAACGACCTGCAGTCGTCGAACGGCGTGCGCGTCAACGGCCAGGACTACGGCAAGGTCGAGCTGCGCCGCGGCGACGTCGTCGACCTCGGCCACGTGCGCCTGCGCTTCGTCGAGCCCGGCGAGGACTTCGTGTTCTCGCGCGACGCCGTCATCACCGACGTCCCCGACGCCGGCGGCAAGAAGGGCCTGATGGTGGCGATCGTGCTCGGCCTGATCGTCCTGGCCGGCGTCACGATCTTCTTCCTCACGCGCACGCCCGAGGACAAGCAGCAGGGCGCCGGCGGCGGGTCGGGCAACCGGCCGGAGCGCGTCGCCGACGCGGCGGATGCCGCGGGCAGCCAGAGCCAGCTCCAGCCGCCGGATGCCGAGCCGCAGATCGTGGTGACGGACCCGGTCGACGCGTCCGAGCCGAAGGTCGACACGCCGCCCGATGCGCCCGAGAAGGTCATCGGGGATGCGTCCAAGGACAAGGACATGATCGACGGGCGCAAGTTCCTCGCCGATCGGAGCTGGCAGGACGCGATCGACGCGTTCGCGCGCGCCAAGGCGAACGGGGTCGAGGGCGCCGACGAGTACCTGAGGAAGGCGAACGCCGGATCGAACGCCGATGCCGCGAACCGCCGCATGAGCGATGCGCTGCAGCGGGGCGACCTCCTCGCCGCCTACAAGGAGAACCTGGCGATCAAGGGGTCCGTGTACCAGGGCGAGGCCGACACCGCGTACAACCGCGCCGCCTCGAAGATGATCGAGGAGCTCGCCGGGCGCGCGAACAAGAAGATCGACGACACGTGCGCCCAGCACCGGGCGTTCCTCGCCGGGCTCGGCGGCAGCTATCCGGCGCCGATCATCAACGCCGTGCGTTCGAGCAGCATCTGCAAGCCGCAGTCGAAGGACCCCGGTCCGGGCAGCGGCTCGCAGGCGGTGAAGAACCCCGGCGAGGGCAGCGGCTCGGCGACCGTGGTCAAGCAGCCCAGGGCCGGGTGCGAGCCCGACAAGCTCAAGGAGCTGAAGGCGAGCGGCGAGGCGGCGATCGGCCGCGGCGAGTTCGCGAAGGCGATGTCGGATTACGACAAGGTGCTCGCGTGCGGCTTCGACACCGACGCGTTCAAGAAGGCGTTCCTCGCCGCGTGCCGCAACCGCGACGCCGCGAAGGCCAAGTACTACAAGACGATGTCGTCGGAGCTGGCGCAGCGGTACCAGGAGATCTGCGTCCGCAACGGCATCCAGCTGTTCGAGCAGAAGCAGCCGTAACCGTAGCAAAGATCGCACGGCGGCTCGTCGAGCCGTCGACGGTTTGCCCGCCACCGTCGGATTGGTGTATGACGACGGAAGCGTAAAAGGCCGGCGATCCCGGCGGAGGCGACATGTCTGTCCGCAGTTGCGTCTTGATGGCAGCGCTCGGGATCGGCGGCGGGGTGCTTGCACGACCTGCGCACGCCGAGGTCGGCGGCAACATCGATCTCAACGTGTTCCGCCCGGCGATCGATTCGCGCGGCTACCTGACGGTGAACGCGTCGCAGGTCCTGGGCGACAAGGAGTTCTCGTTCGGCCTCGGGTCGCTGACCTGGGGTCGGAACCTCCTGTCGCTCGACATGGGCGAGAACACGTACAAGGTCCAGAACATGATCGCGGCGACGCTGATCGGCGCGTTCGGCCTCAAGCTCGGCGGGCTCGAGCTCGAGTTCGGCGCGTCGCTGCCGCTCGCGATCATGAGCGGTGACCGCGCACCGGATCCGGACACCAGCCGCAACTTCAAGCTCGACGGGCAGGGGCTCGGCAGCGCGGGCCTGCACCTGAAGACGCGGTTCCTGAAGACGAGCCGGGCGCCGTACGTCGGCGTCGGCGTGATCGCGAGCGTGTTCCTGCCGTCGACCAACCCGGCGAACACCTTCCTCGGCGAGAACTCGGTCGTGCCGCAGTTCATGGGCGTGATCGACAAGGAGTTCGGGCGCGAGCAGCGGCTGCGCGTCGCGCTCAACGGCGGCATCCGCCTGCGCAACGAGACCACGTTCGTCGACGACGGCGCGAACGAGGACCCGGCGACGCCCAAGACGAACGGGCGCCTCACGGCGGCCGCGGAGATCCCGTTCGGCGCCGGCATCGCGTACGCGATCAAGAAGGGCAAGTTCGACGTCGTGGCCGAGGTGTTCGGCTCGGTGCCGCTCGGCAAGTCGGAGAACTACCAGCCGCTCGAGGCGATCGGCGGCGTGAAGCTGTACCTCGCGACGAACTCGTTCCTGTCGCTCGGTGCGGGCCGCGGCCTGATGCCGAGCAAGGGTGCGAACCCCGACCTGCGCGCGTTCATCGGCATCGTGTTCGAGCCGAACATCGGCGACCGCGACGGCGACCGCATCAAGGACGACGTCGACAAGTGCCCCGACGACCCCGAGGACTACGACGGGTTCCAGGACGAGGACGGCTGCCCCGACCCCGACAACGACCACGACGGCATCCCCGACCGCCTCGACAAGTGCCCGAACGTCCCCGAGGACAAGGACGGGTTCCAGGACGAGGACGGCTGCCCCGAGGGTGACAAGAACGACCGCGACGGCGACGGCATCCTCGACAACGTCGACAAGTGCCCGGACGACCCCGAGGACTTCGACGGGTTCGAGGACGACGACGGCTGCCCGGATCCGGACAACGACAAGGACGGCATCCTCGACAACGACGACCTGTGCCCGAACGAGCCCGAGGACAAGGACGGCTTCGAGGACGAGGACGGCTGCCCGGATCCGGACAACGACAAGGACCGCATCCTCGACAAGGACGACAAGTGCCCGAACGAGCCGGAGACCTACAACGGCTTCGAGGACGAGGACGGCTGTCCGGATCGCGGACGCGTCGTGGTGACGGACACGTCGATCGAGATCCTCGACATGGTCTACTTCGAGTACGACAAGGCGATCATCAAGGCGCAGTCGTACCCGATCCTCGACGCGGTCGCGGCGACGCTCAAGGGCAACCCGACGATCCAGCTCGTCGAGATCCAGGGCCACACCGACGAGCGCGGCGACGACGCGTACAACCTCGATCTCTCCGACAAGCGCGCGCACGCGGTCGAGAAGTACCTCGTCGACAAGGGGGTCGAGGCCAAGCGCATCACGGCGCAGGGCTACGGCGAGACACAGCCGATCGACCGCTCGCACAACGAAGCGGCGTGGGCGAAGAATCGGCGCGTCGCCTTCCTCATCCTCAAGCGCGGCGCCACGCCGTAAACTGGGGTGGCCGGCCGGCGAACGGCTGGTACGGTGAAGCCATATGATTCGCTTGCTCGTCACGATCGTCATCGTCGTCGCGCTCGCGTATTGCGGCGCCACGGTGAAGCTGGGCAAGCGCACGTTCTTCGGCCACGTAAGCGCGATCTGGTCGTCCGAGCCGGTGCAGGACCTGAAGGAAGGCGTCGAGGAGAAGGCCGGTCCCGCGCTCCAGCGCGTGAAGAAGGAAGTCCACGAGGCCACCGGCGACCACAACAGCGCAACTCCGGCGCCCGCCCCGGCCAAGTGAAGTTCCCGCTCACCGATCAGCTCCTCGCTGAAGCCACGCGCTTCGAGCTGCGCTCTGCCTGCCGCGACTGCTTCTTCTGGAGCGCCGCGCGCAACGCCTGCTGGCACGACTGGCCCGACGAGGGCCAGCGCCGCTGGCCCCTCGACGCCCCCCTCGCCGACGGCTCGCGCCCGACCGAGGTCGCGTTCTGCAAGGAATTCGAGCTCCGCTGACGGATAGGATGGCGCCATGAAGCGCCTCGCGTTCGTGCTCGCCGTCGCCGCCTGTGGCAACGATTCCAACAGCCCGGCGATCGATGCCCCACCCGCCTCCGACCTCGACGCTCCGGCGCCCGATGGGCCGGGGATGTTTACGCTGACGAGCCCGATGCTCACCGAGGGCGCCGCGTTCGCGCTCGATAACACCTGCGCCGGCGTCGACGTCTCGCCGCAGTTCGACTGGGTCTCGCCTCCGGCGGGGACGATGAGCTTCGCGATGACGCTGATCGACAAGACGATCAACTTCCGGCACTCCGTCATCTACGACATCCCGGCTACGGCCACGGGACTCCCCGCCGACGTCGACAAGGCGTACGAGCCGGCCGACGTGCCGGGCGCGCACCAGACCGCGAGCTGGCGCGGCGCCCAGGTCCGGGGCTACGCCGGCCCCTGCCCGCAGCAGATCCACACCTACGAGTTCGCGCTGCACGCGCTCGATGTCGCCGCGCTCCCGGGTGCGACGATGCAGACGAACCTGCAGCAGGCGATCGCGCTGATCGAGCAACACAGCATCGGCAAGGCGACGCTGACCGGCACGCACGCTCCTCCCTGAGGATCAGCGGAAGATCGTCACGCGGGTGGTGCGGATCGATGTGACTGCGTGTGGTCAGCGGTGGATGTTGTAGATCATCTCGTCGACCTGGAAGGTGTCGTCGTAGCGAAGGTAGTCGGCGTACTTGATGACCCAGTTGCCGCCGTTGAACCCCGGGTCCGAGATCACGACGTAGATCTCGCCGTTGACAGCGTAGATGTCATGAAGCGTAACTAGGTGTCCGATGTTGGTGCCGGGGAGGTCGTGCTTCACGATCACGGGCATATTCAGGACCTGGAGTTGAAGCCGGAGCGCGAAGGGATCTAGAGCATCTGTGGTGCTCCAATCGAAGCCTCTCGTCTGCAGGACGTCCTCCGCCCACCCGTAGGTCAGGCATTCCTCCGAAGGCGGGTCCTCGCAGCACCGGCTGTTGTGGACGACGCTCCCGACGAATTCGCAGGTCTTCTCCTGCGCTCCGGTGACCCAGTTGACGACCTCGCCGGCCGAGGCCGCCCAGCACCAGAACTTGGGCTGAGGGTTCCCGAGCGTCTGGAAGCCAGTCAGGCTCTCCTGGAACAGGGTGTGGCTCAACGTGTAGGAGGTCATGTCCGGCACCAACGTGGACGCGCCGAGCAGGTCGATGCGCCCGATGCGCCCGAGTGCCGCTGCGGCAACCGGCGCACCGATCGCGGTCGTGCTCCCGGCGAACCTCGCCGACCAGGTTCTCGCTGCGAGTGACCAATCGAGGTGGATCAGCGTTTTGGATGAGTCTTGCGTCGTGAACGCGGCGACATGACCAAACCCCCACGACACCAGGGACGGCGACACCCCGATCCAGGTCGAGGTGATATCCGGGTGCCAGGTAACGGTGTCGTCCGTCCAATGGTGGGTAAAGCCCTTGGTAAGCGCGCGCCACCCGATGTGGATCGAGTTAACCTTCGGCGAGACGATCGAGATCTGCGTGTTCACAGGAACCTTGGGATCAATGTTCGGGACGATCTTCTCGTTGAGCGTCCAGCCATTGACGTTGTATCCCGGGGTGCCCTTCTTGCTGCGCTCGAAGGAGCGCCAGCGTACGTCTCCGGAAACGTCGCGCCACATCACGTCGATGTGTCCGACCCCCCACGACGCGACGGCCGGTACTCCCGTCGGCGTCGTCTCCGTCGGGCCGATGTCCTCGTAGTGCCAGACGTTGCCGTCCCAGTAAGCGTGGGACAGCAGCGTGCGGCCGTAGACGTACTCGAACCAGAACACATCGAGACGATCGTGCGCCCACGACACCGCGCCTGGGGAAGTGGCGTAGCCGGGACCACAGCTCGATAGCGCGGCGTCTTTGCGCCACACCCCGTCGAGATCGGACATGAACTTACGGTGCAGACAGCCGTTCGGATCACGCCAGACCGCGTTGACGATGTTCTCCGGAAGTATTGGGTGTATGCCCTTCGCGGCGGCGAGCGCGTAGGTCCCCTCGACGCCGCTCTTCGCCACCAGATCCCACGAGATCGCAGAATTCACGTTCTTGATGCCGGGGATGGCCGCGACGATCGATTGTTCGGTGGTTGAGGTGGCCTCCGGTTGTGGCGCCTCACCGGGCATGCAGCCGGCGAGGAAGCCGATGGTGGATAGTAGTTTCAGGACTCGTGGTACTTGTTGGATTCGCACGATCGGTGTGAGCGATTGCGCGACCGATGTGACGTCACAAATCGATACAGGAGATCTTGTCGTCGGAGATGCCAGATTATCAGGTTTGCTCGTGATGGATTCGAGCCCGGCGCGCCACCATAGGTTCTGCAGCTGATCGCGCCATGTCACCTCGATGCTCGCCCGTCCTCTGTCCGCTGACACTCACGAGATGTCGGTTGCTGCCGTCCTGAACGCGCCGCAGTACGACGCAGCGCCGCGGAGGCTGGTTGGGTTGGTTCTATGCGTTCGCTGGGCAAGCGCACGAACGATGTGACGGTAGTGAAGAGCACCGAGTCCGCACGTTCGGCTCAAGGTGACGGCTGGTATGCACTGGCAACGTGCGGCAGAGCCATCGCTATCAACACGACATGGCTCGGGTCAGGATGCGGCGCGGTGGTCGGCGATCAGCTGGTGTTCGACGAGGCGGTGGTAGGTGCCGCGGCGAGCCATGAGGTCGTCGTGGCCGCCTTGTTCGACGATGCGGGCGTCTTCGATGACGACGATGCGGTCGGCGTCGCGGACGGTGGAGAGGCGGTGGGCGACGACGATCGTGGTGCGGCCGTGCATGAGGCGGGCGAGCGCGGCCTGGACGGCGGCCTCGCTCTCGGCGTCGAGGTTGGAGGTCGCCTCGTCGAGGATCAGGACACGGGGGTTGGCGAGGAGGGCGCGGGCGAGGGCGATGCGCTGCTTCTGGCCGCCGGAGAGCTTGGTGCCGCGCTCGCCGATCACGGTCGCGTAGCCGTCGGGGAAGCCGGTGATGAAGTCGTGCGCGAAGGCATCCTTCGCGGCGGCCTCGATCTCCGCGTCGGTGGCGCCCTCGCGGCCGTAGGCGATGTTGTCGCGGAGGGTGCCGGAGAACAGGACGGGCTCCTGCGCGACCATCGCGAGCGAGCCGCGGAGCTCGGCGAGCCGGAGGTGGCGCACGTCGACGCCGTCGAACAGGATGCGGCCGCCGTCGACGTCGTAGAAGCGGTAGAGGAGGGACAGCACGGTCGACTTGCCGGCGCCCGAGGGCCCGACGAGCGCGACCACCTCGCCGGGCTCGACGACGAGGTCGACCTCGTGGAGCACGGGCTGCCCGCGCCGCGCGGGGTACGCGAACGACACGCCCTCGAAGCGCACGCTGCCGACGGCGGCGGTGGCCGGACGCCCCGAGGACGGGACGACCGGCCCGTTGCCGCCGTGATCATCGTACGGAGGGCGTCGCTTCGCTCCGCCGGGGCCATCCGGGAGGGGCAGGGGCTGCGCGGGGTCGCGGATGTCGGGGACGGTGTCGATCACGGCGAACAGGCGGTCGGTCGCGCCGGCCGCGCGCTGGAGCGCGCCCCACAGGCCCGCGAGGTCGGCGAGCGCGCCGGCGACGATGAAGGTGTAGAGGAAGAACGAGGTCAGGGCGCCCGCCGAGAGGTCGCCGCGCACGAGCGCACGCCCGCCGAGCCAGATCACGGCGGCGACGCCGGCGTAGCCGGCCGTCATCGCGGTCGCGAAGAACCACGAGCGGAAGCGCACGAGGTCGATCGTCTTCGCGAACGCGCCCTCGACGCCGCGCCGGTAGCGCTTCGCCTCGTAGCCCTCGCGCACGAACGACTGCACGGTCGCGATCGCGCCGATCGACTCCTGCACCTGTCCCGACACCTGCGCGAGCTCGTCCTGGACGGCGCGCGTCATCGTGCGGATCTTCTTGCCGAAGTAGATCGTCGTGACGACGATCGGCGGCACGATCGCGAGCATCAACAGCGTGAGCTTCACGTCGATCACGAACAGGAGCACGAGCCCGCCGAACATCTGCAGGCCGTTGCGCAGCGCCATCGACAGCTCCGTGCCGACGACGCCCTCGACGACGGTCACGTCCGACGCGAGCCGCCCGACGAGCTCGCCGCTGCGCCGCTCGTGGAACCACGCGAGCGGCAGCGCGAGCACGCGGTCGAACACCATGCCGCGCAGGTCCGCGACGACGCGCTCGCCGAGCCAGCTCATGCTGTAGTGGCGCAGCCACACGAGCACCGCGTTGACCACGAACACGCCCGCGATGCCGATCGCGATCATGTCGAGGTCGTCGGTCGTGCGCGCACCCATGCCGACGTCGACCGCCAGCTTGGCCGCCCACGGATACACGAGGTTGAGGCCCGACGCCGCGAACAGGCACGCCACGGCGAGCGCGAACCGGGCCTTGTGCGGCCACAGGAGCGGGAGCAGCCGCGCCAGCACGGACAGCCGGCGCTTGCGCCGCTTCCCCTCGGGACCGAGCCCTTCCTTCTCGGGGTCTTCGACGTAGGGAGCGCTCACCCGCCCCCTGCTTAGCACCGACCGCGCGTTCGGGCACGGCCCCGAACGCGTCCGCGTCGGCTACGGCCTGGCCGGCTTCAACACGGCCTGGAAGTACTGCTTCGGATCGAGGAACCGCTTGACCGAGGCCTTCACGTTGTCCGACGTCATGCGCGCGATCGTCGGGTTGAGGTCGAGGATCAGCGTCGGGTCGTCGCCGTAGCGCGCCGCGCTGGACAGCCAGCTCGCCCAGAAGCCGTTCGTGCGCAGCGCCGTCTCGCGCTCGCGCTCGAACGTGCGCTTGACCTTGTCGAGCAGCTCGCCGGAGGCGCCGTTCTTGCCGACGTCGGCGATCACGCCCTCGAACGCCTTGATCAGCTCGTCGACGCGATCGGGGTCGCAGCCGAAGCTGATCGTGAACAGGCGCTCGCCCGCCGGGGCGCGCACGAGGAAGCCGCCGGCGCCGACGCCGTACACGCCGCCGAGGTCCTCGCGCAGCGTGTCGCGCATGCGGATCGTGAGCACGCGCGACAGGACGAATGCGTCGCGCTCCTTGTCGCGCGTCCACGCCTCGTCGGCGTGGTACGTGCGCCGCACCGCCGCCTTGGGCTCGGTGCCGAGCGTCCACGTCTTCGCGACGACGCCGCCGGCGCGCCGGATCCCGAGGTCCTTCTCTTTCTCCTTGCGGCCCTTCGACGGCAGGCTCGCGAGGTACGTCTCGACGAGCGGCCTCACCTTCGCGAGGTCGACGGCGCCGACGATCACGAACGTGAAGTCGCCGAAGTCGGCGAAGCGGTCCTTCCAGAACGCGATCGCCTTGTCGGCGTCGATCTTCTCGACGTCGGCGGCCTCGGCCGGCTTGCGGCGCGCGTGGCCCTTCCAGATCGCCTCCTGTGCCTCGAGGTCGAAGCGCGCGTCGGGAGCGCGGCGCCGGTTCGCGAGCGCCTCGGCGGTGTTCGCGCGCCACACGGCGATCTGCGCGTCGTCCTTGCGGGGCGCCGTCGCGCGCAGGTACATGAGCTGGAAGATCGTCTCGAGGTCGCGCACCGAGCCGCCGCCGTCGAGGCTCTCGGTCGTCGCGTGGATCGACGCCGACGCCGACGCCGACTTGCCGGCGAGGACCTTGCGCAGCATCTCCGCGTCGAGCTCGCCCGCGCCGCCGAGCGCGACGATGTCGTCGGCGAAGCGCGCGTGCGGGAACACCGCGTCGCTCGCCAGCGCGAGCCCGCCCGGCGAGCTGCCGGCGATCGTCACCGCATCCGCCGTGAAGTCGGTCGGCTTCACGATCACGCGCGCGCCGTTCGACAGCGTCCACTCGGTCACGCCGATCGCGTCGATCTTGCCCTCCTTCGTGATCTTCCCCGGCGCCGGCGCCGACGCCAGGAGCGGCACGTTCACCGCCTTGTCCTCCCACGGGCCGATCTGCGCCTTCGCCACCTCGTCCACGATCGCGAGCACGCGCTGCTCCGTCGGCAGCGGCTTGCCGTCGGGCCCGTTCACGAGGATCACCCGGTTCGCCGGGCCGCCGAACGCGGCCGCGAGCTTGTTGAGGTCCGCGAGCGAGATCGTCGGCAGGACCTGCATCGTCTTCTCGTGCTCGCCGACGCGGCCGAGCATGAACTCGCCCTCGAAGAAGTGGCGCGTCATCTCGCTCGTGAACGAGCGCCCGTCGGTCGTGGCCTCGCCGATCGCCGACTGCTCGCTCTGCTTCGCGATGTTCGCGACGGCGCGGTCGAGCTCGCTCTGCGAAAAGCCGTGCTTCTCGACGCGCACGACCTCGGTGACCAGCGCGCGCAGCGCCTCCTCGACCTGGTGGTTCTTGACGCCCGCCGAGCGCGTGAACCCGTCGATCTCGCGCGTGACGCCGCCGACCGAGGCGCTCGCGAACGTGAACGGCGCGTCCTTGCTGCGGCCGAGCGTGCGCAGCCGCTCGTTGAGGATCGTCGTGTACACCTGCTCGGCGGTGATGCGGCGCAGGTCGCGCATCGACGCCTCCGAGCGGTGCGGCAGGAGGTTGTAGATCGTCACGCGCGCCGACGGCATCTCGTGATCGGTCGCGATCGACACGCGCGTGCCATCGGCCTTCGGCACCTGCGCGCGCACGCGCGGGCGCGGCTGGTCGGGGCCCTTCAGGTCGCCGAACGTCGCCTTGATCTGCGCCTCGATCGCGGCGTCGTCGGCGAAGTCACCGACCGCGATCACCGCCATCAGGTCGGGGCGGTACCAGTCCTTGTAGAACTGCGCGAGGCGCGCGACCGGCGCCTTCTTCAGCACCTCGGGCAGGCCGATCGTGAGGCGATCGGCGTAGCGCGAGCCCTTGAACAGCACCTTCGAGTTCTTGTCGAACAGGCGCTGCCCCCAGCCGCGGCCGAGGCGCCACTCCTCGAGGACGACGCCGCGCTCCTTCTCGACCTCGTCGGGCGCGAACGTGAGGCCGCCGGCCCAGTCGCGCAGGATCTCGAAGCCCTTCGGGACGAACTCCTCCTTGTCCGTCGGGACCTCGAGCTGATAGACGGTCTCGTCGAAGTTCGTGTACGCGTTCAGGTCGGCGCCGAAGCGCATCCCGATCGTCTCGAGGTACTTGATGATCTCGTTCTTCGGAAACCGCACCGTCCCGTTGAACGCCATGTGCTCGTCGAAGTGCGCGAGCCCGCGCTGATCGTCGTCCTCGAGGATCGCGCCGGCGTTGACCGCGAGCCACAGCATCGCCCGCTTCTCGGGCTTCTTGTGCTGCAGCACGTAGTACGTGAGCCCGTTCGCCAGCTTGCCGTGGCGGATCTTGCTCCACAGCGGCAGCGGCGCGTCCTCGGGATCGACCGGCCTGGGCGGCGTCGCGTCGACGGCGGTGACCTGCGAGCCCGGTGCGGGCCGCGGCGCAGGCGCCGGCGAGCCGCCGCAGCCGAGCAGGGCCGCGGCGACGCCGAGGGACAGGAGGCGTGCGTTCATGGCCCGGACAGTGCCACGCGCCGGCGCGACGTGCTTGCCGATCGGCCGGGCGTGCCGTATCCCTTGCGACGCGGCGGCCGAGCCCCGGCTTCCTTCTCTACAATCGGTCCTTCGCGGCCGAAACTCCAACCTCAGCCGGGGCGTTTTCCGCCGCACCCTTTCCATCCTCGACGTCGAACAGCGCGGCGAGGTCGTCCTCCTTCGCGCGCGCGTCGCGGCGCCCGAGCTCGATCAGCTCGGACGCGAAGTCGCCGTCGAACAGGAGGTACGAGAGCAGGTCGCTCTCGTGCGCCGCCTCGCCCGCGGCGAGCCGCGAGATCAGCCGGCGCGCGATCATGCCGTCGACCTTCATGCGCCCGCTGCGCACGAACGCCGCCGCGATCGCGCCGATGTCCTCCGACGGGCGGATGTGCACGGCCTGGATGCGGCGCAGCGGCGCGCCGCGCAGCTTCACGAGCTCCTGGTTCATCATCGCCTCGAACCGGTCGCCGAACGAGGCGTGCCCGGCCTCGAGGATGAGGTTGATGCGCTGCATGCGCGCGAGGTCGTACTCGGTGTGGTCGAGGAGCAGCGCGTTGAGCGCCTTGCCGGCGAGGAACAGCGGCTTCGGGTACGCCTCCGTGCGCTCCTTCTCGATGATCTTCGGCTGCGGCTTCACGTGGCGCAGCGAGACCAGCAGCATGCGGTCCGCGCCGAGGCGGATCGCCGGCGACATCGGCGTGTTCTGGCGCAGGCCGCCGTCGGTGAAGAACTCGTCGCCGATCTTCACCGCCGGAAACAGCATCGGGATCGCCGCCGACGCGAGCACGTGGCGCGGGCCGATGCGCGCCGCGCGGTGGCGCACGAACGGATCGCGACTCCACTCGCGCGGCATCGGGTCGCTCGACGACAGGAACACGACGGTGTGGCCGGTGCCGACGTGCGTCGCCGAGACGGAGATCGCGGAGAGGTGGCGCTCGCGCAGGCTGCGGTCGATGCCGCGCCACGGGATCACGCGCAGCACGAAGCGCTCGAGGCCCTGCGTGTCGAGGAGGCCGCCGTAGCGGAAGCTGCCCGGCGCGGGCGGCGGCGGATCGCCGCCGAGCATCATGCGGCCGGCGCGCAGGACGTCGCGCCCCTTCAGGCTGATCAGCTCCTCGATGCGCAGCGCGCGCCACGCCGACACGATCTGCTCGGCCTGCGAGACGGGATCGGCGGCGGTCGCGGCGAGGAACGCGGCGTTGATCGCGCCCACCGACGTGCCGGTGACGATGTCGATCGGCGGCTGCCGGCCCATCCGCTTCGCGAGGTCGGTGCGGAGGTAGTGAATGATTCCGGCTTCGTACGCTCCTCGCGATCCGCCACCCGACAGGACGAAGCCGATCTTGGGACGCGAGCGCGGCGCTTGCACGGGGCCGTCATTGTAAAGCAACCGCACCTACAGGACGTTGTCCAAGCCGTCATGAAGCCTGCCCTCGTCACGATGTGGGTGCTGCTGGGGGGCGCCGGCGTCGCCGCCGCCTCCGGCCTCGAGGAGTACTCGCCCCACATCGAGCCGCGCCCGAGCTCGCAGCTGTACGAGGCCGCGTGCGACGCCGACATCACCGTCGCGGGCGCGGTCGCCACCGTCGAGATGCGGCAGCGCATCCTCAATCCGGGCCCCGAGGCGATGGCGGCGAGCTACGAGTTCACCCTGCCGGCCGGCGCGGTCATCACCGGCGCGGCGGTCAAGGCGGACGCGGCGCTCGCGGTGCCGGCGAAGGCGCCGGCGGTGCACGCCGGCAACCCGGACGTCCTCGGCGCGGACCCGCTCGTGGTGCGCGCCGTGCCCGGGCAGGCCGATCGCTACCAGGCGATCCTGCAGCCGCTCGAGCCCGGGCACGACGCCGCGCTCGCGATCCGCTACGCGCTGATCGCCGAGCCGCGCGCCGGTGCGCTGCGCATGGTGTTCCCGGCGCACGTCACCGACGGGAAGATGACGGTGTGCCGGGCGAACCTGCGCGCGACGCCGGGGCCGGGCGCGACGATCACGAACGTGCGCGTCGGCGGGATCAACACCGGCAAGGGCGGGGCGGCGGCGTTCGTGATGGACGGCAAGGACGTCGTCGTCGACCTCGACCTCGACGCCGGCGGCGCGAAGGAGCCGCTCGTGTGGACGCAGACGCAGCCGCTCGCCGACGGGTGGAGCGCGTCGCTCGTGACCGTGATCGGCCCGCGCGTGAAGGCGGCGGGCGCACGCCGCGTGGTGTTCCTCGTCGACGGCTCGCGCTCGATGGAGCTGGTCGGGCGCGCGAACGTCGGCAAGGTGGTGAAGGCGCTCGGCGCGGCGCTCCCGTCGGGAGCCGAGGTCGAGGCGATCCTGTTCGATCGCACGGCGACGCGCGTGTTCGGCGACGTGCGGCCGGCGACGACGTCGAACCTCGCCGCGATCGAGCAGGCGATCGCCACGCGCACGACGGCGAACGGCACCGACATGGTCGCCGCGTTCGAGCTCGCGGGAAAGGCGATCGACGGCGCGCGCGGGCAGGCGATGGTGATCGTCGTCAGCGACGGCGTGCTCGGCGACCTCGGGTCGAGCGCGCTCGTGAAGGCGCTCGGCAGCAAGGCGAGCGCCGTCGACGTCCACGCGATCGTGCTCGACCCCGCGACGACGCGCGCCCCGAGCGCCGACGTCATGCGCGGCCCCGTGAACCTGTACGGCGGCGCGTACGTCGAGGTCGCCGTCGACGAGCTCGACGCCGCGCTCGCGGCGATCGACGAGTGGATGCGCCCGTCGTGGCTCGAGCTGCGGCTCACGAACAGCGTCGACGAGCTCGCGGCGCCGACGGAGCTGCGCTCGGGCGCAGGGTTCACGCGCTTCGCGTTCCACCGCACGCCGCCGTCGGTGACGCTCGTCGGCCACGGCGACGCGCAGTTCAAGCGCGCGGCCGTGCTCGGGCCGGCGGCGCCGATCGCGGCGCTCGCGATCGGCCACGCGACGCCGCAGGACCTCGCGGGCGGGCCCGACGCCGACGACGGCGCGGTCGCGAAGGCGGAGCGGCACCTCGAGCACGCGATCGCGGCGACGCCGATCGTCGACGGCGAGCACATGCTGGCGGTGCTGTCGGCGACGGGGCGGATCGCGAAGAGCCGGCGCGACATGGTGAAGGGCGGCGGCCGCTACGAGCGCAGCATCGCGCTCGCGGACCCGCCGCAGGCGCCGGTGGTCAGCGTCGGGAAGATCGTGCCGTCGGCGTCGGCGATCGCCCGGCTCACGCTCGAGCGCCTGTTCCGCGAGCAGCTCCAGCCGCGCGCGCACGCGTGCTACCAGAAGGCGCTCGGCCTCAACGCGAAGCTCGAGGGCACGGTGCACTACCAGTTCCGCCTCGGGCGCGGCGAGATCACCGAGGTGCAGCTGCTCGGGCTGGCGGACGCGGCGTTCGACAAGTGCCTCGTCGACGCCGGCTACTCCCTCACGCCGCCGGCGCCGGACTTCACGGTCAACGCCGACGACCAGACGCTCGCGAACTATCCGATCACGTTCTCGCGCCGGAAGGAGCAGGTGCAGATCGTGCTCGGCGACGCGGACAGCTCGTCGCCGCTCGACATCGACGCCATCCAGGGCGGCCTGCCGGGGAAGACGATCACGGTGGATCCGCGGACGCCGCTCGGTGGGTTGCGCCCGCCGAAGTCGCCGTAGCTACGGCTCGGGACCGGCGCCGCCCGGGCGCGCCTTCGACTCGGTCGACCCGGCGGGCGGCTCGGCGGGCGGCTCCGGCGCCGCCTCGGCGGCGTCGGGCGCGATCGGGCGCGGCGGCGGCCGGTACTCGACGCGCGGCGCCGCATCGGGCGCCACCGCGGCATCGGGGAGGAACACCGGCGCCATCGGCACACCCGCATCGCGTACGCCCTCGCTGAGCGGCTCGAGCCGGCCGTGCACGACGCCGTTCGTCACCGGGATGAAGCGATAGCGCGCGGTGGCGTGCCCCTTCAGCGCGAACTCGAACACGTGCTCCTGCCCGTCGTGGTCCCCGGGCCAGTACGTCGGCGTCTTGCCGAGCGCGTACCCGTCGACGTACGCGAACGCACCCGGCGGCGACGACTTCAGCAGCACCTCGATCGGCCGCGCCCGCGCCGCACCCTTGGGCCACGGCGGCCGCGCCACCTCGCCCGCACCCGCCGCCGGATCCGCGTCGGCGACCGCCGCATCCGCCGGGCCCTTCTGCGGCGCCGTCGCCGGCGCCCCTTCGCCACACGCCGCGAGGACCAACGCGAGGACCAACGCGAGCACGGACAGCTTCACGGCGCCGATATATCACGCGCCCCGGGGAAAATAGGTCCGACATGATCTCTGCGCAGATCGTGCAGACATGGCCGGGGGCCGGACGAAACCGGACGGATCGTGCCCCGGACGTGGGGATCGCCATGACGCCGGTGTCGCGGTTGTCCGGATACCGGACAGCGTCCGGCGTCAGCGCTTGAGGGCGGACTTCAGGGCCGCGCCCTCGATCTTCGCGCGCTGGTCCGGGTCGAGGAGGCGGCGGGCCTTGACCCAGGCGAGGAGGCGGGCCTTGCGGATCGCGGCCTCGTGGCCGCTGACGCGGTCGACGGCGGCCTTGATGTCGGCGTCGCTCGCCTTCGGATCGGCGAGCGCGACCTCGAGGCGCTGCGACGCCACGGCGAGCTCCTTCTGCGCGGCGGCGATGTCGCGCTCGGACTCCTTGCGGAGCTTCACGATCTCCTCGCGCTGCGACGGCTTGAGCGTCATGCCCTTCCAGTCGCCCGGGGTCGCGACCGCCGGCGCCGGCGCAACGGCGTCCTCGTCGTCGCCGGTGTCCGGGTCCTCGATTTCGTCCTCTCCGTCGTCGTCGGACGACGAGGGGGGAGCCCTCCTCGCGTCTCGCCGCGCATCCCGCGCGTCCTTCGCCTTCTCCTTGGCCGCCCGCTTCGCGGCCTTCATCGCCTCCTTGGCTTCCTTCAGCTTCGCGAGGTCCTTGCCGAGCTTGCCGAGGTCCTTGCCGAGGTCCTTGCCGAAGTCCTTGCCGAACTCGTCGAGCCCCTCGAACAGGGCCTCGATCTCCTCGCCCATCTGCTCCATCCGCTCGGACAGGTCGTCGAAGTCGGTGACGCCCGACAGCTGCCGGTCGACGACCGACCCCACCTTCTCGAGGCGCGCGTTGATCTTGTCGCGGAGCTCGCGCGGGACGTGGCCGTTGCCCGCGAGCGCGGCGCGCGCCCCGGCGAGCTGCGCGCGCACGATGTCGCTGATGCCCTCGATGACGGGGCGGCCGTCGCGCATGGTGACGCGGACGCCCTTGCGCGGCGCACCGGCGCGCACCGGCGGCGCGGGCGGCGCGGGCGGCGCGCTGGGCGGCACGGCCCAGTGGTCGGGCGGAGGGGGCGGCGCGGGCGCCGGCGCCGGCGTCGGGGCGCCGTGGCGCTTGGCCCCGGCCGTCGTGACATCACCGGCCGCCGGCCAGAACCCGACGAGGTCGGGACCGGCGGCGTGGCCGAACGCAGAGCCGAACACGAGCCCGCCCGCGAGCATCGAGGGCAGGACGACGGTCACGAGAGTACGGAGGCGCTTCATGGCATGTCCTCGGAAGGGTCGGTCGAGGCGGGCGCGGGCACGGCCTCGGGCAGGTGGCGCACCAGCTTCATGTACGGATGGAGCGGCTTCTCGATCCGCCCCCACGGCGCGGACGCGCGCCGCGTGTGCTGCGTCGCCGCGACCTCGACGAGGAAGCGGAGGTCCTCGTCGGCGAGCGGCGCGGGCTCGAGGCGCGGGTCCTGCTGCTGGACGCCGGTCGCGAGCGAGCCGGTGCCGTCGAGCGGCTGCTTCGGCGCGCGCGTCATCACGAACACGCCGAGCACGCCGGCCGCGGTCACGGCGGCGAGGCCCCCCGCGACGCGGCGGCGCCGGCGCACCGCGAGGCGCTGCTGCGCGCCCACGGTCATGCGCGCCGAGAAGCCGAGGCCCGGATCGACCTCGCGGTGGGTCGACGACAGCTTGTCGACCACCGCGGCCAGGCTGCGGCACTCGCCGCAGCTCGCGGCGTGCCCGGCGAGGTCGCCGAGCGGCTCACCGAGGGCGACGCGGTCGGCGACGTCCTCGCACGGGTTGTCCGAATCCCGACTCATCGGTGCTCCTCCATCAGATCGCGCAGCCGGGCGAGGCCGCGCACGAGATGCGTCTTCACGGTGGCGAGCTCCACACCCAGGAGCTCGGCCACCTCGGCGACCGGCAGGTCGTGGCCGTAGCGCAGCACGAGGGCCGTCCGCTGCTGCGCCGACAGGTCGTGCAGGCGGCCGAGCAGCGCGCCCAGCTCCTCGCGATCGACGAGCGCCTCGCTCGCCGCGGGGCGCGCGCCGCTGTGCATGCGCTCGGCGATGTCGTCGGTCTGACCGTCGGTCGTCGCCGGTGCGGCGTCGAGGTCGTCGTCCTTGCTCGACGGCAGCCACCCGAACAGGCGGCGGCGCAGGCGGCGGCGGCGCAGCGTCCGCAGGCACTGGGTCGTGACGATGCGCAGGAACCACGCCGGGGCGGCGGCGGGGTCGCGCAGGTCGCCGATCGACTCGCACGCGCGCGCGAGCGCGTCCTGCACGGCCTCCTCGGCCTCGGCCCGGTTGCCGAGGAGGTCGTACGCGATGCCGTAGCCCTTGCGCGCCGGGTGGGCGGCAAGCTCCGCGAGGAGTCGGCTCCGGGCATCTGCGCGTGACGACACGTCTACGCGAGCTCCGGTGGTGAGGGACATGTGACTCCGAACCTGCACGTGCCAGTAAGAGCCTCGACACCCCGGGCTGGTTGACATGCCGCTCCGACGCCCGGATCCGGTTGCATTTCGAGCGCTTGCGTTACATCTTCGGGCACCAGATGTCGCGCGACCAGGACCGTTCGCACTACAAGGGCCAGCGCCCTTGGTACGAGATCTGGTTCGCCGTCGCTCTCGACGAGAGTCGCAAGCGCGCGCTGTGGATCCGCCAGACGCTGTTCGTACCGCGCCAGGGCGAGGGCCGCACGACCGTGTGGGGGGCGTGGTTCGACGCCGACCGCACCCCGCCGACGCGCGCCGGCAAGCGCTACGCGCGCATCGACGAGGCCGTGTTCGGCGGCGGCGAGACGCTGATCCGCGGCAAGAATGCGTGGATGTCGGAGACGGCCGCCGAGGGCGCCGTCGACAACCTGTCGTGGAAGCTGGCGTGGCGGGGCGGCCGCGCGATCCACAACCACGACGTCCCGTCCTGGCTGCCGGCGCCGACGCACGCGCACCCGATCGTCTACGACGCCGAGGGCGAGGCCGAGGTCCTCGTCGACGGCGAGCCGCGCACGCTGAAGGGCCACGTCTCGGCGATGCACCTGTGGGGCAAGCGCCGCCTCCCGACGCTGCAGTGGTTCTGGACGCCGTGGCTCGGCGACGCCTCCCTCGAGATGCAGGCGGTGTCGTTCCAGGACACGTTCTCCCTCGGGTTCTCGACGCTGCGCCTCGACGGCCCCGACAAGGAACGCTCGTACCACGGGCGACCCGCGACGGCCGCTCACCCGAACTGCCTCGTCACGTCGACGGTGGCCGGCGCGCGCAAGCTCGTGCACGCGCGCGCGTGGGCCGAGCCGTCGCAGATGGTCGGCTACGCGTACCGCGACACGGACGGGCGCGACGTCATGGTCGCGCAGAGCGACATCGCGTCGGCGTACTACGAGGTCTACACGCGCACCGCGCCGGGCGCGCCGTGGCGCATCACCGACAAGCGCCGCTCGTCGGGCGGCACGGCCGTCGAGATCCACCAGCACGCGCGCCTGCCGTACGTCGACTACATCCAGTGGGACGAGACCAGCTCGAACCGCGGGACGCCGCCGTTCGTGCGCCCGGCGCGCGCCACCGACGAGGTCGACTGGCCCGAGCTCCGCGAGATCGTCGCCCTGGGCCTCACGTACGGCGACCACGTCCGCGAGACCGGGCAGAAGATCGACACGAAGCAGCCGCCGGTGGCGTTCGGCAAGCACGTGCGCACCTTCGCACCCGGCGACGACGGGGTCCACGTGCCGGACTCCGCGGAGATCCTGGCCGCGCTCGAGGAGGTCGAGCCGGGGCTCGCGGCGGCGCTCGGCGAGCGGATCGCGCGCCCTCCCGCCGTGATGGACTACGAGGGCGAGCTCGCGCTCGTCGCGCTCGGCGCGATCGACGCCGCGGCGCTCGCGCACGGCACGCCGCAGCCGTTCGGGATCGCGGCGGCGAACGACCTCACGGCGCGCATGATCCAGGTGCTCGGCGAGGGCCTCGACGGGCCGGCGCAGCTCGCGCTGTGGTCGCGCGCGAAGTCGTTTCCGCGGTTCTTGCCGCTCGCCCCGTCGGTGTGGGCGCCGCCCGACGGGCTGCGCGCGATGCCCGAGCTGACGATCGAGACGCGCGTCAACGGCGACGTCCGCCAGCGCGCGTCGACGAAGCTGCTCGTCTACGATCTGCTGTCCATCGTCGGCGCCGCCGCGACGCAGCTCGGCCGCCCGCTCGAGCGCGGCGACGTGATCCTCACCGGCACGCCGGCGGGGGTCGGGCTGCGCATGTCGCCGCTCCGCCGCCGCGTCGCCGCGATGGTGAAGGATCGCTTCCGCAAGGCGGAGCTGCTCGTCGCGACGTACGCGACGAGCTCGGCGCTGCTCCGCCCGGGCGACGTGATCGAGGTCGACGCCGGCGCGGCCGGGCGCGTGCGCACGCGGCTGATCGTGTGATCGGCCTCGACTCCGGCCCGCGAGTCTGCGACCGTGGCTGGGATGCGGTGGCTCGCATGCGTGGCGCTCGGTGGGTGCAACCTCCTGTTCGGCGCGACCTCGGACGGCGGCAAGACCGATGACGTCGACGCGGCGCCCTCGCCCGGCGACGCGCCCCCGACGGTGGAGCTCGGCGTGTCGATCGCGATCGAGCACCCCGTGTTCGCCGACGCGGGCCAGGCCGTCCTCGTCATGCTGAAGACGACCGGCGACCGTGGGATCACCTACCGCCTCGACGCCGACGCCGGCACGTTCCTGGCGAACGGCGGGCTGCAGACCGACGGGACCGCCGCCGCCGGCGACCAGGTCACCGCGATCATGTGGCAGCCGCCGCGCTCGTTCCACCGGGTGCACTTCGAGGCCACCGCGCTGTACGAAGGTGACCCCGGCAACCCGGTGTCGGATGTCGTCGACCTCGACGTGTACGACCACGCGGGGCGCTTCGTCATCACTGCCCCGATGGCGCGCGCGGTCCCCGCAAACAGGATGTTCGCGATCCCGTTCCGGCTCGACGAGCCCGGGCACGTCGGAGGGCTCGGGATCCAGGTCGCCGCCGGCAACGCGAGCGTCAAGCTCGGGCTGTACAGCAACCAAGGCGGGATCCCGCAGACCCTGCTCGCGCAGACGCCGAGCCTCTCGATCAACGCGGGAGGGCGCATCGAGGCGGACGTCGCGGGGCCGAACCTCGGGCCGGGGGTGTACTGGGTCGGGGTGATCGCCGACCAGCCGATCTCGGTGGTCGGCGGCGGCGAGAACGAGAACCCGGCGATGACGAGCGGCGACGGTGTCTACGCGACGGGGCCGTCGAACCCGTGGCGCACGCCGGCGAGCGAGAGCGGCACGCTCGGGCTGTACGCGATCCTCGGGCCCCTGCAGGCGCCGCCGTGAAGCTCGAGACGCTCGAGGACGTGCTGCGCGCGGGCTACGACATCGTCGACGTCGTCGTGCAGGACGAGTACTGCCACGACGTCGTCGCGACGCGCGCCGGGCAGCCCGGCTATACTGTGTTCGACACCACCTGACTCGGCGGCGTGAACGCGGTCTCCGTGTGGGACCACCGCCCGACCGCCGACGAGCTGCTCGCGGCGCGCGTCGCGCGTGGGTGGGCGCCGACGCCGACGGGCACCGTCGACGGTCCGCAGA
The DNA here is from genome assembly GCA_019637375.1 of Deltaproteobacteria bacterium. Lineage (GTDB taxonomy): Bacteria > Myxococcota_A > Polyangia > Haliangiales > Haliangiaceae > JABFXX01. The sequence continues at coordinate 194,371 of JAHBVW010000005.1, forward strand.
TCCTCGGGCACGCGGCGTGCCTGGCTACGAGCGGGTCGCGTCCACGCTGAAGCCGACGCGCGCGCCGCCGCCGGGGCGGTCGTCGATCCACGCGCCGCCGCCGTGCGCGACGGCGATGCGCGAGACGAGCGCCAGGCCCAGGCCGAGCCCGCCGTTGTTGGAGGGGACGAACGCGCGGAACGCGTCGGCGCGGCGGTCGGCGGGGACACCCGGGCCGGCGTCGTCGACCTCGACGGCGACGCGGCCGGCGCGGCGCTCGATGCGGACGGCGACGACGCCGCGGCCGTGCGTGCGCGCGTTGTCGAGCAGGTTCGCGACCGCGCGCGCGAACAGCGTCGGATCGACGGAGGCGTGGACGTCGCCGATCGCCTCGATCGCCTCGGGCGCGACGCCGTCGGCGGTCGCGGCGTCGGTGACGACCGTGCCGAGGTCGAGCCGGCGGCGATCGAGGTTGCCGAACTCGAGGCGCGACGATGCGAGCAGGCGCCCGACGAGGTCGTCGAGGATCAGCACCTCCTTCTCGAGGCCGTCGATGGCCTTGCCGTTGCCGCCGTCGCGCAGCGTCTCGATCATCACGCGCATGTGGCCGAGCGGCGTGCGCAGCTCGTGCGACACGGCGGCGAGCAGCTGGCGCTGGTCCGCGATCTGCTGCTGGATCTTCGCCGCCATGTCGTTGATCGCGGTGGCGAGCACGTGGGTCTCGCCGCCGTGCTCGCCGGCGTCGAGGCGCGTGTCGAGCTTGCCGTCGCCGATGTCGCGCGCGGCGCGCACGACCATGAGCAGCGGGCGCGTCAGGCTCCACGCGATCATGCCGGACATGACGGAGATGCCGAACAGGCCGAGGCCGATCTGCCACCACGGCAGCGTGTCGACGCGCCAGCCGATGTAGATGCCGGCGAACAGCGCGACGGCGAGCCAGCTGAAGATGCGGCGGCGGATGCGCGCCTGCATCCACCACGGGCCGGTGCCCTTCGCGTGGCGCTTCCACATGTCGCGCTCGGCCTGGATGTCGTGCCAGCGCCGGTGCCGGTGGTGGCGGCGCGCGCGCTTCAGCTCGAGGATGCGGCGGAAGCGCGCGTCGAACTTCGTCTCGCCCGGCATCAGGCGCGTGACCTCGAGGTTGCCGCAGCGCACGCGGCCCGTGATGCGCAGCACCGGCCCGGCGGGGTCGAGGACCGGCGGCGTGCTGTCGACCGCCTCGACGTGGCCGGCGATCGAGCTCACCTCGAGCTCGACCGCGAGGTTCGGCGGCACCTCGATCTCGAGGGAGCCCGCGTCGACGCTGACCTCGATCGTCGTGACGCCGGGCCGCAGCACGGCGTCGCGGAAGTCGAGCTCCATGTTGCCGGCGAGCACGCGCAGCTCGAGCCGCTCCGGCACCGTCCACCGCCCGCGCCGCTCGACGTTGCCGGCGATCGCCCTCAGCTCGGTCATCGTGGCTCCTCGTCGGCGGCGCGCGACAGGACGTAGCCGACGCCGCGCACCGTGCGGATCCGCGTCGGGGGGTCGTCGCCGAGCTTCTTGCGCAGGCGCGAGATGTGGACGTCGACGGCGCGCTCGCCGACGGTGACGTCCGAGCGGCCGGCCAGCTCGAGCAGCGCGGCGCGCGGCACGACGCGGCCGGCGCGGCGCAGGAGCGCGATCAGCAGGTCGATCTCGAGGCCGGTGAGCTCGACGGGCGCGCCGTCGACCCACGCCTCGCGCGCGCCGGTGTCGACGACGATCCCGGCGGACGACAGCTTCTCGGCGACGGTGTCGGGCTGCGCGCGGCGGAGGACCGCGCGGATGCGGGCGAGCAGCTCGCGCGGCGAGAACGGCTTGGCGACGTAGTCGTCGGCGCCGAGCTCGAGGCCGACGACGCGATCCGCCTCGTCGCCGCGCGCGGTCAGCATGATCACCGGGATGCGGTGGCCGGCGTCGCGGAGCTTGCGCAAGACGGCGAGGCCGTCCATGCCCGGCATCATCACGTCGAGGAGGACGGCGTCGAAGCCGCCGGCCGCGAGCGCGCCGAGGCCGGCCTGGCCGCCGCCGGCGTGCACGAGCGCCACGCCCTGCGGCTGGAGGTAGCCGTCGAGCAGCTCGGCGAGTCGCGCATCGTCGTCGATGAGGAGCACGCGCACGGTGAGATCATCTTCGCATGTAAGGGCGGGGCGGGTTCAGCGGTACGGCCCGTGGCGCCAGGCGCGCCAGCCGCCTCCCCGATCGACGAGGTCGGCGAGCAGCGAGCGCTGCTTGTCGTCGAGGACGGCGTGGATGTTGCGCAGCGCCTCGAGGATCGCCGTGCGAGCTTCTCCGGTGGCCGTGTCGACGCGCCCGAGCACGGCGCCGAGGGCGGCGTCGTCGAGGCTCGGGTTGCGCAGCGCCGCCGCGAGGTCGCTGCGCGCGTCGCCGAGGCCGGACTTCGCGCCGTGGACGCGGTCGCGCACCTTGTCGAGCTCCGCGACGATCGTGCGCTCCTGCGCCGGCGTGGCGTCGATGCGCGCCAGCATCGAGTACAGCATCCAGTGGCGGCCGCGATGGTGGTGGCGGTGCCACGGGCCATCCCAGCCGCCGTAGGAGTAACCACCGCCGCAGCCGCCGCCGTGGCAGCGGCGGTGGGCGCGGCGCATGGCCGCAAAGCCGAGGATTCCGAGACCGACTGCGAGACAGAGCATGGTGGTGTCCTTTCGAAGACCAGGATGGGCGGGCCCTGTTTCACGACCGGGCGGGCCTGCGTGAAGAAACGTTGCAGCGCGGGAGTCGTCCGGTGTCCGGCCGGCACGCGGACGCGACGTCCGGCGGGCGGACGTCGGCGCCCGGAGGAGGCGCGCAAGTGGCCGGAACCGTTCGTGCGCGCGAGCCGGCGCGCGGTGGCGCGAGGTGTGCTGAGCGTGCGGGTGTGGTTGCGCGACTTCAATCGTCCACGCTCGTCGGGATCGACGCCGCTCTGCTCGACGTCGAGTGCCACATCACGCGCGGGTTGCCCGGCTACCACGTCGTCGGGATGGCGGCGACGTCGGTCAAGGAGGGCGCGGCGCGGATCAAGAGCGCGCTCAACTCGATCCACGAGGACCTCCCGCTCAAGCACGTGACGGTGAACCTCGCGCCCGCGGACCTGCGCAAGCCCGGGTGCGCGCTCGACCTGCCGATCGCGGCGTGCGTCGTCATCGACGAGCTCGGCTTCTCGCCGCAGCCGCTCGAGGGGCTGCTCCTGCTCGGCGAGCTCGCGCTCGACGGCGCGGTGCGCCCGGTGAAGGGCGTGCTCGCCGCGGCGATGCTCGCGCGCGAGAAGGGCCTGCGCGGCGTCGTCGTGCCGGTCGACAGCGTGACCGAGGCGCGCGTCGTCGGCGGCATCGAGGTGTACGGCGTCGCGCACCTGCGGCAGGTGTACGCGACGCTCGCGCGCGGCGAGCCGCTGCCGTCGCCGTCGGGCGACCGCCCGCGCCGCCCGCGGCCGGCGGGCGTCGACATGGCCGAGGTGCGCGGGCAGGACCTGGCGCGCGCCGCCGTCGAGGTCGCCGTCGCGGGTGGCCACAACGTCCTCCTCGCGGGGCCGCCCGGCACCGGCAAGACGATGCTCGCGCGGCGGATCCCGACGGTGCTGCCGGCGATGACGCGCGACGAGGCGCTCGAGACCACGAAGGTCTACTCCGCGCTCGGCATGGCCGAGGGGCTCGTCGACGACCGCCCGTTCCGGTCGCCGCACCACACGATCTCGAGCGCCGCCTTGCTCGGCGGCGGCACGCATCCGCGGCCCGGCGAGATCTCGATGGCGCACAACGGCGTGCTGTTCCTCGACGAGCTCCCCGAGTTCTCGCGCGCGGCGATCGAGGGCCTGCGCCAGCCGCTCGAGGAGCGCTGCGTGTCGATCGCGCGCGTCGCCGGGGCGGTGAAGCTGCCGGCGTCGTTCCTGCTCGTCGCGGCCGCGAACCCGTGCCCGTGCGGCTGGCTCGAGTCCGGCGTGCGCGAGTGCACGTGCAGCCCGAGCGCCGTCGAGCGCTACCGCATGCGGCTGTCGGGCCCGCTGCTCGACCGCATCGACCTGCAGATCCACGTCCGGCCCGTGCCGCTGAGCGAGCTGCGCACCGCCGCGGCCGGCGAGTCGTCGGCGGTGATGCGCGAGCGCGTGGCCGCGGCGCGCGACCGCCAGCTGGCCCGGCTCGCGCCGTGGAACCTGCGCTGCAACGCCGAGATGTCGTCGCGCATCGTGCAGCTCACGTGTCCGCTCGACGCGCGGGCCGAGCGGATGCTGAGCGAGCTCGTCGAGCAGCGGCGATCGTTCACGGCGCGCTCGATCGAGCGCCTGATCAAGGTCGCAAGGACCATCGCCGACCTCCTCGAGCAGGACGACGTCGACGCCGACGCGCTCCAGGAGGCCGCGCAGTACCGCGACCTCGACCCGGCGGCCGATGCGCTGCCCGAGGTCGCCTGATTCCTGGTCTTCCTCTCCGCGAAGGACACCTCCCATGGCCGCGCTCACGCCCCTCCCCAACGCGATCTACAAGCACCTCGTCCGCACGGCGCGCAAGCTCCGGCGGTCGCCGGAGCCGCGCGGCATCACGTATGCCGAGCTGGCGGCGGCGGTGAGCGCGACGCACCCGACGCACCAGCGCAGCCCGAAGCTGCACGCCGCGCTGACCGAGGTGTCGCGCGCGTGCCGGCGGGCGCACCTGCCGTGCCTGCCGGCGCTCGTGTGGCGGGCCGGCGTGGGGCGGCCGGGCGCCGGCTACTACGCCGTCGCGCACCCGCGCGCCCTCAGCGACGCGGCGCGGGCGGCGGCGTGGGAGCGGGAGCGGGCGCGCGTGTTCGCGGAGGCGGCGCGCTACCCGCGGACGCTCGGCGGCGCGAACGGCGGTGCACCGTGACGAGCGGGAGCGACGCGATCGTGTACGGGGCGCGGCTCGAGCTGTGCGGCGTCGCCGTGAGGGTCGTCGTCGTCGAGGCGAGGTGCCTCGCCGACGCGGCGGCGTGCCGGTTCCTGGTGCAGCTGTTCCAGGCGCACGCGGCGGAGACCGTCGTGCTGATGGCGCAGGACGCGTGGGCGATCCCGACGTACTTCGGCCCCGACGAGATCGTGCGCATCCTCGCGCGGATGCCGTTCGAGGCCATCCCGTGGCGCCGCTACCGCTTCCGCGGCCGGCCCCGCGAGGTGTGGCGGTTGCCGCTCCCCGCGCCGGTCGAGCCGCCGTTCACCGGGACCGACCTGCCGACCGAGCCCGGCACCGTCGACGGGCGGCGGCTGGCCCCGACGGTGGCGGCCTGATACGGAAGTCTTGCGATCCGGATCGGACCGTGGCATCGAGGACGGACCATGCGTGGACTGGCACTTGTCGTCGGGGGACTCGCGATCATCGCCGCCGCGCCAGACGTGCGCGCCCAACCCAAGCCGGCGCTGCCGGCCGTCGTGGGTGCGACGGAGGTCGTGAGGTTCGCGGCGCCGAGCGGCTTCGTCGACGACGTCGTCGCGTCGGATGCCGAGCGCCTCGCGTACGTGATCGCCGACGGCTCGGCGAAGACCGACCTCCACCTCGTGACGCTCGCGACGAAGGCGGACGCGGTCGTCGACCTGTCGGCGGTGACCCTGCATCCCGTCGGGCTGCACCTCGCCGGGCCGCGCGCGCTCGTGATCGGCCAGAACGACGACGGCAGCCACAGCGTCGCCCTCGTCGAGCTGACCGACAAGGGCAAGGGCAAGCCTGCCGGCTCGGTGGTGTGGAAGGCCGGCCCGGCGAGGCACGTGACGGTGGTGACGCGCGACGGCAAGCCGCGCGTGGCGATGCACCGCGCGATCGAGGGCGGCGTCGGCACGAGGCACGAGGTCGAGCTGCTCGCGCTCGAGAACGGCGTGCGGCTCGCCCCGCCGCGCACGTTCGAGGTCGACGCGACCGGGACGCACAGGCCGCTCGACCTCAAGGTCAACCACTGGAGCGACGGCTGGACGCGCGCCCACGGCATCAAGGGCGGCACGTGGGACCCGAAGGAGAACATGCGCGGGGCGGACGTCGAGGCGACGTACGACCTCGTGCTCGGCAAGATCGCCGAGACGAAGAAGATCGACGACCTGTTCGATCAGCGGAAGCGCTTCCAGGTGCTCGTCGACGCCGGCAACCGCGTCGACTTCGTGCGCATCGCTCCCGACGGCGCGACCGCGCAGGTGTGGCGCGGCGGACGCCCGAGGCCGCTCGAGCTCGACCAGCCGATCGCGCAGTACGACCCGAAGACGCAGCAGAGCATCGTGCTCGCCGACGGCTCGGCGTGGCTCGCGATCAAGGTCGACCCCGTCAACCCCGAGGCCGTCGCGCGCAAGAAGGCCGACCCCGAGTACCTCGACATCTACCGCGTCCCGGCCGACGGCAAGGCCGTGCGCAAGGCCCGGATCCTCGCGGCCGGCACGCGCCACCGCTTCGGCGTCGTCGGCGAGCGCTTCTGGCTGATCGAGCGCAACCAGGGCTTCGACCGCGGCGGCAAGAGCCTGGTGCTCTACCAGGCGCCGTAGCGCCTGCTACCCTCGATCCCCGTGATCGAGATCTCCGTGACCGAGCCGGGGGTGCCGGCGTGGCGGCGCTCGTTCGTGTCCGGCCGCCTCGTGATCGGCAGCGGCCCGAACCACCAGCTCGAGCTGACGAACGGCGTCGAGCCCAAGCACGCGGTGCTGTTCCAGGGCGGGCGCAACAACCTGGTCGTCGCGCCGGCGGGCGGCCTCGTGCGCGTCGGCGGCAAGAAGGTGTGGACCGACCGCGAGGTCGGGCCGCGCGACGAGATCCGGATCGGTGCGTACACGCTCTACGCGCGGGTGCGCATGCCCGAGCCGATCGGCGCCGGCGCGGTCGTGAAGATCCGCGATCCCGCCGAGCAGCGGCTGCTCGACGCGATCGCCGGCGGCGACGATGCGAGCCGGCTCGTGTACGCCGACTGGCTCGAGATCCGCGGCGACACGCTCATGGCCGAGCTGCTGCGCGTGCAGCACGAGCTCGCCACCCTCGACCCCGACGACCCGCGCTTCGAGCCCCGCTCCGACCGCCTCCGCGAGCTCGCGGCCTGCACCGACCTCGCCTGGCGCGCGCGCATCGCGCGCCGCACGATCGAAGGCTGCCCGCAGTTCGAGCTCGCGTGCCCCAAGGCCTGGGAGGCACTCACACCCACGGACCGCGAGGGCGTCCGCCACTGCGGCTCGTGCAGGAAGACCGTCCACTACTGCGCCTCCGTCGAAGAAGCCCGCGACCACGCCGCCTCCGGCCGCTGCATCGCCCTCGACATCACCTCCGCCCGCTACGACGAGGACCTCGCCTCCCCCTTCGACGTCCGCTGCCGCTCCTGCGACGTCAACATCGGCCCCACCCTCGACACCTGCCCCTCCTGCGGCCTCTCCCAGCGCCTGACGATGCGCGGCATGCTGATCCGCTGAACCCAACAGGGCTCCTTCTCTCCACACCTCGCTCCGATGTCGCCGTGCTCGCCGGGGACTCGCGCATTCGCCTCCGTCGTCGCGACGAGGCGCCGCGGCGGCGGGTGGGGAATCAGCGCGCCAGGGCGACGGCGAGCTGGGCGGCGACGGCGGCGTCGTGGAGTGCGAGGGCGCGGTTGGCGCGGATGGAGGCGCCGGCGGTGACCTCGGCGAGGCGGGCGAGGAGGTAGGGGGTGAGGCGCTTGCCGGTGATGCCGGCGGTGGCGGCGTCGGCGAGGGCCTGCTCGATCGCGGCGTCGAGGCCGGTGAGCTCGGAGGCGGCGGGGATGGGGTTGCAGGCGAGGATGCCGCCGCCGCCGAGGTCGTCCCAGTGGTGGCGCGCGATCGCGGCGAGGTCGGCGATGGTGTCGGCGCGGTGCTCGAGGCGGAGGCCGGAGGTGCGGGTGTAGAACGCGGGGAGCTCGGACGTGCCGACGCCGACGACGAGCACGCCGAGCGTCTCGAGCGCTTCGAGCGTGCGCGGCAGGTCGAGGATCGCCTTCGCGCCCGCGGACACCACGCAGATCGGGGTGCGCGCGAGCGCCACGAGGTCGTGGGACACGTCGGCCGCGTCGCCGCGGTGCACACCCCCGATGCCGCCCGTCGCGAACACGCGGATCCCGGCGCGCGCCGCGAGCACCGATGTCGCGCTGACGGTCGTCGCCGCGCTCGTCTTCCGCGCGAGGTGCACCGCGAGGTCCGTCGCGCCGGCCTTCGCGAAGCGCGCCCCCTCGCGCGCGAGCGCCTCGAGCGTCTCCGCCGGCAATCCGATCCGCACCGCCCCCTCGACCACCGCGATCGTCGCCGGCACCGCGCCACCCGCGCGCACCGCCCCCTCGAGCTCCCGCGCCACCTCGAGGTTCTGCGGCCACGGCAACCCGTGCGCGACCAGCGTCGACTCGAGCGCCACCACGGGCACGCCACGGTCGCGCGCGTCCGCGACCTCCGGTGCGAACACGAGCTCGATCATCCCCGACGTTATAGACCAAAGACGGCGCCTTCGAGATCTCCACGACCCGCCCCGCGCGTCGTACCGGTGGAGCCGGTGTCGAACACGACGTGCCTGCTCGTCGTCGGGGCCGTTTGGATCTTTCAGCCGGACGGATACGACGTGGGGACGTCGTGTGCGGAGGACTGGGCGTCGGTGGCGCCCGGGGCGATCGCGCCGGGCGTGAATCGTGGTCGTCGCAAGATGAGACCTATGCGACGAAGCACGCGTGCTACCGTGCCCGGATGGTGAAGTGGGTGGCAGTGAGCGTGGTGGTTGTCGTCTCGGCGGTGTTGGCGATGGCGCGTTTCGCGAGCGCAGATGCTGACTCGGACCGTGTCGCGCTGATCAGGAGTATCGACGACAGGATCGGCAACATCGCCGACAAGCTGTCCAGCTTCGAGTCACGGCGCGACTTCTCCAATGCCGACGATGCACTGTCGTATGCACGAGAGGTGCGCGAGAACGTCGACAAGCTTGCCAATGTCAAGGGTAGCGATTCCCGAGCTGCCGAGATCGTTTCGCGCTACCCGGGATACATCGATGCGTTTCGCGAGGCCACACGCTATCTGAAGAAGATCAAGGAGCTCCAGTTCACCGCCGACGGGATCGTCGATCGTTGCGTGAACGATGAAGCCAACCTGCAGACGCTGATCCGAAATTACGTCGCCAAACCCGACGACGCCGACGACGCCATCGAGAAGCTAACGTCGAAGGGGCGCGACTATGCGAGGACGTGGGTGCCGCTCCTCGAGAAGCTCAAGGAGTACGATCGCGACATCGTGAACAGCATTCCATCGGCCAGGTTCTCGGTGTCCGATAGCTACAAGTGGCCGAACGTCGTATCGAGCTTCAACGACGCAGCGTCGCGCATGGCGACGTACTGGCGGGACAAGTACAGCCCCATCGATGGTGCGTGCAAGCGCCTGGCGCTCGGCGACAATCACCCGGACATCGTGAAAGCGTCTGAAGAGCTTCGAAAGTACACCGCCGACACGAAGCAGACCGTCAAGCAGCTCAAGAAGGACTACAACGCCTGGCTCGCCGAGACGCGAAAGCTCCGCGAGTTGACGACGCAGGACCATGAAGCGCTCCGCGAGGTGATGTGCAAGACCGGGGGAGAGTACGACATGAAGCGCATGGTCGAGGACGTGGCCGATCGATGGGCCAGCCAGATCTCCGGCAGCTACGGGACGATCCTCGGAAGGTCCGACGGTCTCGTCGAGCGAGGCACCAGCACCAAGCTCGGAAAGTACAAGGGATCGAAGGAGGTCGTCGACGGCGTTCGCAGCAACCGCGCGACGCTGGAGAAGATCAAGAGCTCCGACCTCCAGGGCAGCAACAATCCGAAGATCAAGACGAAGCTGCAGTACGGCACCGACAAGCACAACAGCATGCAAAGCAGCATGTGCAGCGGCAGCAGCAACTACATCGAATTCGAGATCACCAGAGCCAACGGCTGTGACAACGCGATCCGGCCCGGATCGAACTGCCGTGCCGACTGTGTGCTGACCGGAAGTGAATGTCTGATTCTCGAGATCAAGCCCGACTCCCAGCGAGGGATCGACGAAGGGCGAGCGCAGGTCGAGGCCTACAGGAAGGGCCTCGCCGAGTGGTACGCGCGCGACAAGGCCGGCCTGTTCAAGGCCTACCCCAAGGTCCAGGACTGCGAGCGCGACGGCAAGCTCGTTCTCAGCACGAAGATCGAGCCCTACCGTTTCTGTCCGGACGCCGCCGAGGCCAAGCAATTCGGCGAGGATCTCGACAGCCTGTCCTCCGACGTCTCCGAATCCGAGTAATGGGCCTGATCCTCGGTCTCCAGTGCACGCACGCGGGTGGGCTCGCAACCTCCCCGGAGAGGCTCGCGCGGCTCGCCGAGCTCATCACGGACGCGCGCTGGCACTACACGTTCAAGCTGATCAACGTGGGCTATATCTCGACGAGCCCGCGTGTCCCGAAGTTCGCGGGCGTGATCCCGCGCGCGAAGCTCCAGAGCGCCGTGCTCGAGGCGCTCTCGTCGGCTTCGGCGTCCCACGTCTACGTCGGGTGCAGTCGGATGGAAGTGGGGAACCACGCTTCCATCCAGGTGGAGCTGGGACGCGACATCCTCCAGCCGGGCGACGCCCAGCACGCCAGGGGGCGCTGGCGCGTGCCCGACGTGGCGGATGTCGAGGCGGCCGCGGCGAGCTGGGTCGAGCTCGCGCACGCGATGGTCGAGACGATGGGTGCGATGCACGGCGTGATCATCACGGCGACGGACGCGTACGTGATGGACGCGGAGATCTCGCTCGTCAACACGTCGATCGACGGTCAGCCGATGCATCCACGTCAGGCGGAGATCACGTCGTATCAGGTGGGACGGGACACGCTCGGGGTCAAGTACATCCGCCGGCCGCGGTGGGGGACCTACCTGAAGCCGGCGCACGTCGAGGCGGTGGGCGGGCGCGACAAGCTGCTCGCGGTCGTGAAGCCGCCGGTCGTGCGTGAGGTCGGCGAGCTGCTGTACGTCCAGCTGTCGGAGCGCATCGCCGACGCGACGGCGCCGGATACGAGGACGCGGTATCGCGCGTTCTGCGACCTGGTCGCGCCGATCGTGATGCCGCCGGTCCCGGCCTGAGTCAGAACGGGATGTCATCGCCGGGCGGCGGATCGGCCGGGGCGGGCGGAGGGGCCTGTGGGTCCGGCGGCACGAACCAGGGCTGCGCATCCTCGTCCTCGAGGTCGTTGGGGTCCCAGGCCCAGCTAGCGCTGAAGCGGCGGGCGAGGAGCTCGCGCGCCGGCTCGCTGTAGCCCCAGGGGTTGCCGGAGAGGCGGATCTCGCGGACCTCGCGCAGGTGGGGGGAGCGGGCGAGGGCGAGGTGCGAGGCCTCGTCGAAGGTGTTGTGGCGCAGGTTGAGGTAGTCGAGCCGCGCGATGGCGGGGGCGCCGGCGACGAGCGGGCCGAGGCCGAGGGGCAGGCCGCAGCGCGAGAGGTCGAGGCGGTCGAGCGTGGTCATCAGCGGGGAGGCGAGGAGGCGGGCGACGCCGTCGAGGGTCGGGCGGTTGCGCGCGAACAGGAGCGTGCGCAGGCGCGGCGGCGGCCGCGCGATCAGGTGGTCGAGCGCGCCGTCGGTGAGCTCGCAGCGCCCGAGGTCGAGCGTCTGGAGGTCGCGGCCCGCGGCGGCCACGACGGCCGCGACCCCTGCGTCGCCGAGCGGGTTGCGCGCGAGGTCGACGTGGACGAGCGTGCGCCACAGCGGCGCGAGCGCGGCGGCGCCCGCCGCGGCGAGGCCGACGCGCGCGAGGCCGAGCTTGCGCAAACCTCCGGTGGCTCCGTCGGGAGCATCGTACGGAGGTCGCTTCGCTCCGCCGGCACGGTCGGCCGGAATCGCCGAGGACGTGTCTTCCGACCGACCGAGGCCGGGAGCATCGTACGGAGGTCGCTTCGCTCCGGCGGCACGGTCGGTCGGAAGCGCCGAGGACGTGTCTTCCGACCGACCGAGGCCGGGAGCATCGTACGGAGGTCGCTTCGCTCCGGCGGCGAGCACGCGCAGCTCCGCGACGGCGGCGCCGAGGTCGTTGCCGGAGAGATCGAGCTCGAGCAGGTCGCGCAGCCACGGGATCGCGACGAGCTGCGCGAGCGCCGCGCCGTCGAGATCCGTGTCGGCGAGCCGCAGGGTGTGCAGGTGCTCGGGGCGCGGGGCGCCGGCGAGCGCGGCGACGGCGGCGGCGCCGAGCGGGTTGCGCGACAGGTCGAGGACGCGCAGCGAGCGCCACATCGGCGCGGCGACGAGGGCGGCGACGCCGCGCGCATCGATCTCGCAGGTGTCGAGGGCGAGGGTGGCGAGGGCGGCGGTGCGCGGCGAGGCGGCGAGCTGCTCGGCGCCCACCGGGCCGATGTTGTTCGCGCTGAGGTCGAGCGTCGACAGGAGGGCGCCGGGCTTGCGCAGCACGGCGAGGTCGGTGAGCTCGCAGCCGCGCGCCGACAGGTCGGTCACCTTCGGCATCCGCTCGATCATCGCCGCGAAGCCCTCGTTGCCGACGCGCTGGCGATCGATGTCGAGTTGCTCGACGCCGCCGAGCTTCGCCGTCGCGAGCGCCAGCGCGCCGTCGCGGCGCAGCGTCGGGTCGCTGTAGTAGCCGGTGTCGTAGTCGACGAACCGGGTGCCGATGTGGAGCACGCGCAGCCCGTCGTGCGCGAGGTGCGCCGCGACCGTCTGCGCGAACGGGAGCCCCGCGGTGTGCATCCCCTCGACGACGAGCGATCGCAGCGGCACCTCGGGCGTGCGGTGCGCGAGCCACTCGAGCGCGTCGAAGTCGGCGAGGTCGACCACCTCGAGGTGCTCGACCGCGGACGTGATCGACGAGCCCCGGTGCACGGTGTGGCGCTCGCCGCCGAGCACGAGCGTGCGCAGCCACGGCACGCTGTCCTCGACCCACGGCGTGACGCTCTCGTCGAGCTTCGTGATCTCGACGCGCGACACCGGCGCCGCCGCCGCGATCGCGCGCGCGTGGCGGTACAGCGTCTTGACGTCGCGCACGCGCACCGTCGACACGAAGCCGCGGTCGAAGCGCGTCCACTCGACGCCGTCGATCTTCGGCAGCGCGCGCCGCCACGCCGCCCCGTATTCGGCGAGGAGCGCGTCGGCGCGCCACGCGGCCTCGGTGGTTCGCCGCTCCCACGACGGCGCGCCGGCGGCGGTGCACTGCGCGCGGATCAGGTCGGCGCGCGCGAGCTCGCCGCGCTCCTCGAGCCAGTCCGCGTAGACCAGGCGCGTGGTGTCGTCGGTGTCGGCGTTCGCGAGGATCTGGTGGTGGAGCTCGTCGCCGGTGGCAGCAGTCATGGCTCTTTCATCAGGCGCGCGAGGGCGGGATCGAGGTGCGCCCGCACCTCCGCCACCACCTGCGCCAGCTCGGGAAGGGTGGTCCGGTACGGCTCCCAGCGCAAGCGCGCCGTCTTCGTCGCCCACATCGGCTCGGCGAGCGTGCGCCGCGCCTGCTCGCGCGTGAAGCCGCGGCTCGCGAACGCCGCGTCGATCGCCGGCACGAGGTCATCCTCGACGAGCGCCACGTGCCGCGTGATCAGCCACAGGTCCGCGAGGTCCTTGGGCCGCCAGCTCGCCGTCATCTCCGCGAGCCCGTGCAGCTTCCACGCGACCTGCGTCTCCGGGCGCACCGCGCGCACGGCGGTGCCGCCGAGGACGAGCGTCGTCGCCGGCGGGACGAGCGGATCGTGGAAGCCGACGTCCACGGTCAGCTCCTGATCGACGGCGTTCACGCCGGCGGTGACGGTGATGCGCACCCCCGGGAACGCGCTGTCGAGCCAGATCCCGCGCGCCGCAAACCGCGCCGGGTCGAAGCGCACGCCGTCGTCCACGACGTCCGCGCCGACCTCGAGCGCCGGCCGGAACCGGCGCGCCGTGTCCTCGACGTCGAACGGAAAGTCCCCGACGCAGTCGAGGTCCTTCGTCGGCCGCCGCGCGCGCCCCTCGATCCACGCGCGCGTCGCCAGCCCGCCCCGCAGCACGAACGCGTCGCCCGCCACCGTCGCCACCCGCACCGCGAGCCCCGTCAGCAGGTGGTGCCGCAGCGCCTGCGCGAGGGTCTCGCCGCGCGCCCGCGCGTCCGCCGTGATGCGCTCGACGGCATTCACCTCCGGAGCTTAGAGCGAGACCGACCGGCGAAGAACGAATCGGGCCCCTGCGAGGCCCGACGATGAGCAAACCGGTCCGTCTCGGATCCACTCAGAGCGTGCCGAACCAGATCACCGCGGCGACGAGGACGACGAACAGCGGCTCCCAGGTGCGATCGAAGCGGGTCACGGCCAGAGCCCGTGTGCAGCCGCTGCGCCACATGGGATCCCGAGGAGTTGCGGGAGTCGGTGAGGTTGCATGGACCCGTCTTCGGTGGACGGATGGGGCTGCGGCGACCCGGCGAGATCGCGTAGATCTGCCGCCATGGCGACGCCACGGGCGGGATCGATCGAAGCGGCCACGCGCACGCTGTTGCCGCAGGGGTTTCACGCGCTGTCGTTCGGGAACCCGAGCGCGCCGCCGCTCCTGTGGCTGCACGGCTTCCCCGACCACCCGCCGACGGCGGTCGACGTCCTCGAGCGGCTCGGGCGCACGCACCGCGTGGTCGCGCCGTGGCTGCGCGGGTACGCGCCGTCGCCGCTCGCCGGCGAGCTCGACCTCCAGTCGCTCGCGAACGACGTGCTCGCGATGATCGAGGCGATCGGCGGCCCGGTCGACCTCGTCGGCCACGACTGGGGCGCCGCGATCGTCTACGCCGTGTGCGCGCTGCGCCCCGATCGCGTGCGGCGCGCCGCCACGCTCGCGCTGCCGCACCCGCTGTCGTTCCTGCACTCGCTGCGCTCGCCGGCGCAGCTCCGCCGCAGCTGGTACATGGGGCTGTTCCAGCTCCCCAACGCCGAGCGGTTCGTGCGCGCGAACGACCTCGCGCTGATCGATCGCCTGTGGCGCGCGTGGTCGCCCGGCTACGCGCTCCCCGACGAGCGCCGCCGCGAGCTGCACGCGTGCCTCGCCGCGAGCCTGCCCGCGCCGCTCGGCTACTACCGCGCGATGGTGCGCCCGCTGCGCGATCTGCGCACGCGCACGCGCCGCCTCGCCGCGCCGATCGCGACGCCGCTCCTCCAGCTGCACGGCGCCGACGACGGCTGCGTCCTGCCGCCCCACGGCGCCAGCGCCGCGTTCGACGCGCGCCGCTTCACCGCGCGGACGCTCGAGATCATCCCGAACACGGGTCACTTCCTTCACCTCGAACAACCCGACACCGTGGGCGCGCGCCTCGCGGGTTGGTTAACGTAGCATCGGTAATGACCTCCCGCCGCGCCGACGGAGCCGCGCTCCTGGTCGCCGGGTACGGCGCCCCGGGAGGTGCCGCCGCCGGCGGTGGGCACGCCCTCGACGCCTCGGCCGTCCACACGCTCGGTCAGATCGGCGAGGCCCTGCTCGCGACCGGCGACCTGTGGAAGATCCGCCGCCTCACCGCCGCCGCGAACGACCGCTACGCCGCCGATCGCGCCACGCTCAAGCGCTACATCGACGACCTCGTCGCCGAGCCGGTGCGCGCCGTCGTCGTCACGATCCTCGGCGGCATCGTCGACACCGGCGCCGGGCCCGCGCTCGTCACCGGCGCCGACCCGCGCGCCTACCCCGAGGACGCGACGCTGCCGCTGTCGTGGATCCGCGAGCGCCTGCTCGCCTCGCGCGCCGAGCTCGTCGTCGTGGCGCTGTCCGCCGGCGGCGACGGCGCGCCCGACGCGTGGCTCGCCGCGCTGCGCACGGGCCGCGCCGGTCACCTCCTCGCGATCGACGCGCCGGCGAACGGCCACCCGATGATCGACGGCCTGCTCACCGGCCTGTGCGGCGACGCCCTCGATCCGCGCACCGGCACCGTCACGATGGCGAGCCTGTCCGAGCACGTGTGCGCGCTCGCCGCGTCCGCGCAGCGCGCCGCGGTGCCCGACACGCTCGTGCAGCCGCCGCCGCTCGCGGGACTGTGGGACGTGCGCCGCAGCCAGCTCGCGAACCGCCCGCGCCGGCCGCCGTCGCGCGACGAGCCGGAGGACCTGACGGGCTGCGTCCTCCCCGGCCGCTTCCGCATCGACGAGCTCGTCGCGCGCGGCACGTTCGGCACCGTGTACCGCGCGCGCCAGCTCGCCGTCGAGCGCGACGTCGCGGTCAAGGTCCTCCACGCCGACATCGATCCGTCGTCGGAGGACGGCCGCCTGTTCGTGCACGAGGTCCACAGCGTCGGCCGCATTAGCCACGCGAACGTCGTGCGCATCCACCAGGCGGACATCACGCACGACGGGCGCCTGTTCTACGCGATGGAGCTGCTCGACGGCCGCGACCTCCAGCAGCTCGGCGCCGCCGGGCGCATCCCGCAGGAGCGCGCGATCGAGCTCGTGCGCCAGCTGCTCGTCGGCCTCGGCGCCGCGCACGACGCCGGCCTCGTCCACGCCGACGTCAAGCCGGCGAACGCGATCCTCCTCGAGCGCAACCGGCCGCGCGACCCGCGCCGCGCGCCGGTGAAGAAGCGCGTCCTCGACGAGCTGCCGACCGAGCGCCACGCGTCGGATCCGAGCGGCGAGGCGAACCTCTCCCGACCGCCCTCACCGGGATCCGCGCCGGATGCGCCGTCCGGATCGACCGCGGTCGCCACGGCACTCGGGTCGGCGAAGGCGCCCGGTGCCGCGCGCGCCGACGACGCGCCCGCCGAGCCCGCGGCGCCCGACGCCGGCGGCGGCGAGGACCGCGTCGTCCTCGTCGACTTCGGCCTCGCGCGCCTGCGCGCCGCGGATCGCCCGAGCGAGTCGGCGGGCGGCACGCCCGCGTACATGGCGCCCGAGCAGCTGCACGAGGGCCGCGTCGACGCGCGCTCGGATCTGTTCTCCGCGGCGCTCGTCCTCGTGTTCCTGCTCACCGGCTGGCGCCGCCCGAACGCGTTCACGATCGTGCCGCCGCTCGACGGGATCGAGGACCCGCACCTGCGCGGCGTCCTTCTGCGCGCGCTCGACAAGAACCCGGAGAAGCGCTTCCCGACGGCGCGCGCGCTCGCGGCCGCGCTGACCGGCAAGGCGGCCGCCGCCGCGCCGCCGAGCCAGCCGACCCAGATCCTCCTGCCGTTCCGCCACCTCGCCGCGCTCACCGAGGCCGACCGCGGGCGCCTGTACGGCCGCGAGACCGACCTCGCGATGCTCACCGAGCACGCGCTGTACCGGCGCAGCGTCATCTACACGGCGCCGTCGGGCGTCGGCAAGACGTCGCTCCTGCGCGCCGGGCTCCTGCCGCGCCTCGAGGCGCTCGGCGTGCGCGCCGTGTACCAGCGCTGCCGCCGCAACTTCGCCGCGGCGCTCGCGAACGCGATCTCCGAGGGCGTGGACTCGATCGAGGAGGCGATCGCCGCGTGGCACGCGAACCCGCGGCGCGCCGCGCGGCTCGTGATCGTCCTCGACCAGCTCGAGACCGCGCTCGCCGACGCCGACTTCGTCCCGTCGGTGCTCGCGTTCGATCGCTGGCCGGCGGGCGCCGACGTCGCGGTCATCCTCAGCATCCGCGAGGACTACCTCGCGCGCCTGGTCGCGCGCACGCAGGAGCTCGAGCCCGGCATGCCGATCGTGCGCCTGCCGCCGCTGTCGCCCGACGGCGCGCGCGCCGCGATCGCCGGCCCGCTCGCGCAGTGCCGCCTCGGCATCGAGCCCGAGCTCCTCGACGCGCTCCTCGAGGATCTCCAGACCGCCGCCGCCGCGATCGGCCCCGAGATGGGGTGGGGCCGCCTGCGCGTCGTGTTCCCGCCGCACCTGCAGCTCGCGTGCTCCGTGCTGTACGAGGCGCTCGCGCCCGGCGAGGCCACGATCACGCTCGCGCACTACCGCCGCCTCGGGGGCTTCGACGCGATCGTCGGCGAGCACCTCGACCGCGTGATCGAGACCGAGCTCGCCGACGGGCGCGACAAGATCGCGCGCGAGATCTTCGTCGCGCTCGTCACCGCACACCACGAGCGCGCGATGCGCCCGGAGGCCGAGCTCGTCGAGACGGCGGGCGCGGCGCCGCACGAGGTCGCCGCCGTCCTCGAGATCCTGCGCTCGCGCGGCCTGCTCGTGCGCGTGCGCATGGACGGCAACGTCGCCGGCTGGGAGCTCGTGCACGACTCGCTCGTCAAGCGCGTGCTCGCGTGGATCGATCGCCACGACCTCGCGCGCCGCCGCGCGCTGGAGCTCGTGCGCTACCACCTGCGCCGCTCGCGCCCCGACGCGCCGAGCCTGCTCGGCCGCGGCGAGCTGCGCGAGCTGCGCGCGTACCCGACGGTGGTCGCCGAGCTCGACGAGGAGTGGAAGAAGCGGCCCGACGAGCCGTGGACGCCGTCGGGCCTCGTCGCCGCCTCGCGCCAGGCGCTGCGCCGGCGCCGCATCGTGCTCGCCTCGACGCTCGGCGCCGCGTTCGCGTTCGCCAGCGTCGGGATGTACGGCCGCCACGTCGCGGGCCAGCGCGCGCGCGAGCAGGAGGATCGCGCCGAGGCGATCGCCCGCGACCGCGAGCGCGAGGCCGCGGCGCTCGCGTCGCTGCGCGATCGCAACCTCGGCCGCTTCGAGCTCTCGATCGAGGGCTTCGACTGGGATCCCGCGGCACAGCGCGCGACGCCGGTCGCGCTGCCGGACGTGCGCTGGGCGCTCCACCAGCCCGACCGCGCCGACGACCGCTCCGCGGGCGCGCCGTTCGAGCCGCGCTGGATCGAGCGCGGCCCGCGCCGCCTCGAGGGCACGCGCGTCGTCGAGCAGCTCGAGGCGCACGGCGGCGCGGCGTTCCTCGTCGTCGAGCGCGGGGCGTGCCGCCCGTCGGTGATCCCGCTCAAGCAGCTGCCGGGCTTCGCCGAGCGCGACCGCGAGAACCCGCGGTACGAGGTGCGCGTCCCGACGTGCGCCGCGAGCCGCGCCGGGACGTCCGAGGTCCCCGCCGGCACGTTCATCTTCCGCGGCTTCGGCGATCCCGTCGCCGAGATCTTCTTCCTCGGCGGCTACGACTACTTCCTCGAGGCCTCGCACGAGGTGCGCGTCGACCTGCCGCGCTTCGCGATGGACACGACCGAGGTCACGAACGCGGCGTACGGCACGCTCGCCGGCATGGCCGCGATCACCGGCATCGCGCCGCCGCTGTACGCCGGCACCGCGACGACGGTCGACGCCGCCCTGCCCGCCGTGCCCGTCAGCTTCGTCGACTGGTTCGAGGCGCGCGCCTACTGCCGCTTCCACGGCAAGGAGCTGCCGACGATCGAGCAGTGGACCAAGGCGATGCGCGGCGGCGAGGTCCTGCCCGACGGCCGCCCGAACCCGAACCCGCGCCGCAACAACCCGTGGGGCGACGATCGCCGCCCGATCCCCGCGCACATCCAGGCCCCGGGGCCGGCCGTCGTCGGCACGCACCCCGAGGACGTCAGCGTGTACGGCATCCTCGACCTCGGCGGCAACGTCATGGAGTGGACGGCGACGCCCGGCGACGATCCCGGCTTCGTGTTCGCGCGCGGCGCGAACTACATCGACACCCGGCGCGACGAGTTCGACCTGTACATCCCGCTCGACAACAAGCGCGCGCCGCGCTCGCTGCAGTTCGGCCTCGGCTTCCGATGCACGGGAGCGTGATCGGCGCGTGACTACATCGCGAGCGCGCTCTCGGGCGGCTCGTCGCGCTGCGGCCCGGGCACGGGCGGCAGCTCGTCGATGATCGCCCGCAGCGCGTGCGGATCGTCGACGGGGTACACGACGCCGGGCTTGCGATCGCCGTCGGGGTAGACGCGGAGGAACGCGCCGTCGAGCAGCACCTGCGCGAGGTGGTACCAGCCCGGGCGCGCCGACGGCAGCGCGATCTCGCAGCTCGGCGCCGCGAGCAGGCCCGGCATCTGCGCGCCCGCGTTGCGCCGCACGAGGCGCAGGATCGCGCGCGCCGTGTCGCCGCTCGCGATCCGCCGCGGCCACGGATGCTCGCGCACGATCAGCGGCGCCGACGGCAGCATGTCGACGTCGAGCACGCGCGGGTAGCGCTCGCCGACGGGCGTCTCCGCCGGCTCGGCGCCGACCTCGCGCAGCACCGTCGCCGACACGAGCTCGCACGTGTCGCGCAGGCCGCCCGCGTCGTAGTGCGCCGAGTACACGAGGTGCGTCGTGCCGTACACCTCGAGGCCGAGCAGGTCCGCGAGCGCGCGGATCGTCGCGCGGCCGTGGCCGGTGTCGGCGGTCTGGCAGCCGACGAGCCGCACCGACGTGATGCCCAGGCGGGGGAGCACGTCGTTGTCGGCGAGGCCGCGGAAGAACGACGTCACGGTCACCTTGCTGGCGTCGATCACCCAGTCGCCGAGCATGAGCAGCGACTGCCCGGGCGTCGCGTGCCCGATCAGGTCCAGCGTCTTCGGGGCGATCGGTTCGCCGGTCGCCTCCGCGTGCGCCAGTAACCGTCCCAGGAGCTCCTCGAGATCCGCGCGCCCATCGACCAACACCTTGTGTTCGAGCATGTCCTGGATCCGCGCCAGCTCGTAGTCGGCATGGCGGGTCATCACGGACAGATGTCGTAGCGAGAGCAGCGCAGACAGGTTCATGTTCACCTCGGAATGGGGTCGTCGCCCAGCGTGGGCGGGAGCTTGGGCGCGGACAGCTGCAAGTTCCCGACCGTCGGCACGTCGAGGAACAGCGCCCCCTGCTTGGCCACCCCCAGGCCGACACCGATCTGCGTGAAGCCGGCCTCGATCGGGTGCGCCTGGGTCGACAGGTTGATCCACCACGAGCCGGCGGGCGGCTGCCCGGGCACGAGCGACTTGCCGGCCGGCCAGATCGAGCACAGCGCCTGCGGCCCCTGCTCCGAGGTGATCTGCGCGTGGAAGCCCCAGAACCGGCGGTTGATCAACGGGCCGGCCCAGTACGTGACCGTCGTCAGCTCGTAGTCGCGGCACTGCATGCCGTAGCCGATGCGCGGCGGCTTCGTCGTCGCCGGCAGGGCGTTGTACTTCACCGACTCGAGCCAGCAGCTGTTCAGCGTCGAGCCGTTCGGCCACGTGGCGCCGATCTTGGTGAGCGCGCCGTTCGCGGGCGCGTCGTCGACGTCGATGGACGGCGGCGTGAGCTGGCCGTTGCGCACGGCCTGCGGGTTCCTGGCGAGGTCGCTCGCGATCAGCTTGGACGTGTCGAACGGCGGGGACAGCGTCGCGGGATCCTTCGCCCACCACCCGCACGTCGTCACGCCCGTCTGCTGGCCGACCCAGGCGCCGAACCCGTAGAACACCGACCGGGTCATCGCCGGGGCTTTCCGTCGTCGGGGCTGGCCCGCTCGCGCGCCGCGCGCCCCTTCGCGGCGTCCACCTCGCCGCGCAGATCGAGCTCGCGGAGGAGGTTGTAGAGGTGCGAGCGGGCGAGGTCGAGCTCGCGCGCCGTCTCGCTGATGTTCCAGTCGTTCTGCTCGAGCGCCTCGCGCACGTGGCGCCGCTGGAACTGCCGGGTCGCCGCCTCGAGCGTCATCGGCGCCGCCCCGCTCCCCTTATTCGCCGTGGCCTTGGGAAAGACGTGGTGCTCGAGGAGCGTCGTCGCGCGCTCCCCGTGCGCGCGGATCACCGCGGCCTCGATCGCGTGCGCGAGCTGGCGCAGGTGGCCCGGCCACGGCGCGTCCTCGCACGCGGCGAGCGCGCGCCGCGACACCGCGAGCTGCGGCAGCTTGTGCCGCTTGCACGACTCCTGCGTGAAGTACTCGACGAGCTCCGCGATGTCGTCGCGCCGCGCCGTCAGGCCCGGCACCTCGATCGGCATCACGTGCAGCCGGTAGAACAGGTCCTCGCGGAACTGCTTGGCCGCCACGCGCTGCTCGAGGTCGGCGTTCGTCGCCGACACGATGCGCACGTCGGCGCGGATCGCGGCCGTCGAGCCGAGCGGGTGGTACTCCCGCGTCTCGAGCAGCTGCAGGAGCTTGGCCTGCGCATCGCGCGAGAGCTCGGCGACCTCGTCGAGAAACAGCGTGCCGCCCTCCGCGGCGGCCACCTTCCCCGCCACCCTGCGCGTCGCCGTCGAGTGCGCGCCGCGCTCCGCTCCGAACAGCTCACTCTCCACCAACGCCTCCGGGATCGCAGCGCAGTTGAGCTCGACGAACGCTCCCTGGCTGCGCTGGCTGTTGTTCGCGATCGTGCGCGCCAGCATCGACTTGCCTGTCCCGGACGGGCCGGTGATCAGGACGTCGACGTCGAGGTGCGCCACGGAGGCCACCGAGTGCAGGAGCTGCGCCAGGGGGCGCGAGCGCCCGACGATCTCCGGACAGCGGATGCGTCCGCGGACCTCCGTGGTGTGGTCGAGGGCGCGATCTCCGTCGCGGCGCACGAATCGGTCGGCCAGCGGGGCGAGCTGCTGGGCGAACAGCTCGGCGCGCTCGCGGTCCACTGCGGTCCACATCCCGCGCTTGCCCTGCAGGTAGATCACGCCCAGCGGAGGCTCGGTCCCGACCGGCGTACACAGCACCGACTGGATCGCGTTCTGGCGGACGCTGCCCAGGTCGCTGAACCGCTCGTCGTGGGTCGCCGACGCCGTCTCGATGGTCCGGCCCTCGCCGAGGGCCTGCGCGATGATGCCGTGGGAGATCGAGGCGCGGATGGCCTCGACGTCCCGGTCGCTCAGCCGATAACCCTTCCAGAATCGAGGCTTGGCCGCCTGTTCGTCGTGGAGCTCGAGGTAGGCCGTGGTGGCGCCGGTGACCTCGACGATGAGCGCCAGGGCCTCGTCCAAAAGCGGCTCGAGCTCGACCTTGCACCCCAGATCCAGCAACCGCCGGTAGAAATCACGCTCGGTTTTCAGGGTCCCGTCATCCTGGGATACGGACATCTCCCGGGCAGTATCCATGTGATCTGCCCTGTGTCCGCTGGAACGGACACTCCCGTGTGCACATCGTCCTCGCCAGTGGACACGCACATGTGCGGAGCGGTGGGACCGCGGTTCGTGGCAGCATCCGCCTGTGAGCGAGCTACCTCCCTGCGGCCTGTACCGCATCGCGAAGCCCATCGGCGAGATCCCGGCCGGCCGGCTGGTCTACTTCCACAACCACGGCGACCCCGGACCGGGCGTCTATTTTCCGGAGCGCTGGATCGGGAACCGCGCGCAGTTCTCGCCGCAGGGCACGACGCTGCCCGAGAAGTTCGACACGCGTGCGCTCGAGCCGCTCCCGGCCGAGGGCTTCTACCGCGTCGTGGCGCCGTTCCACTGCTGCGCGAAGAAGTGCGTCGAGTTCACGCCGGATGCCTTCGTGCAGCTCGGCTACAACGGCGCCGGCAAGGCGCTGCTGTTCTCGCCCGAGCTCGGCGGCGACGCGATCGCGATCCCGGAGCGCGGCACGCCCGTCGACGACGCCGTGCTGACGAACCTCGCGCGGCTGAGCGTCGCCGAGCGCCGCGCCGAGCCCGGGAAGCCGGAGATCAAGCTGCCGCGCGGCATCATCGTGCACTGAGTGCACCGAGTGCACCGAGCGCGCTGAAAACTTCGCTTCAGTTTTTTGCAACGCCGGCCTAGGGTCCCTGCACTCACCGGCCATGCGAATCATCGGAATTGCCGTGGCGCTCGCGGTGGCGGCCGCGACCGCGACGGCCGAGGCGGGGACGCGGATCGTGCTCATGACCGGCGCCGACGACGCGGCGGCGCTGCGCGTGGCGCTCGCGGGGCGCGGCGCGGAGATCGCCGAGCTGCCGGCGCCGGCGGGCGGGCTGCGGCTGGATCGGGCGGCGAGCGCGCAGCGGGCGACCATGGACGCGCAGGCCGAGGCCGGCGTGTGGGTCGAGGTCGAGGCGGGCGGCGCGGAGGTGTGCGTCGTGTCGGCGGACGGCAGGCTGTTCCGGCGCGCGCCGCTGCCGGTCGACGCGACGACGCCGCGCGTGTTCGCGGCGATCGCGGCGAGCCTGCTCGACGAGGTGCTGCACCCAGCGCAGGACCTGAGCGTCGACGTGCGGGTGGACGTGGACGTGAAGGTCAACGGTCAGTCGCAGCCGGTGCAGGTCGCGGCGGCGCCTGCTTCGTCGGCCGTCGCGACGCAGTGGGCGGCGCCGGGGGTGATCGCGCCGGTGGCGGCGGCGGCGGCGGGGCCCGCGCCGGTGGCGCGCGCGGATCGCACGCTGCTCGAGATCGGGCCGATGCTGAGCCCGCTGAGCGCCGGCATCGAGGCGGAGCTGTCGTTCCCGCTGAGCGAGCGGATGCGGCTGGGGGCGATCGGCGCGCTCAACTCGATCATCGTCGACACGCCGCAGGCCGTCCTCGTCGGGGCGGTCGAGCTGCGGCACGTGGGTCGCGGGATGAAGCACAACGACATCGGCCTCGTCGCCGGGATGGTGCACGTCGCCGGCGTCGACGAGCGCATCGTCGTCGTCGGCACGCGCCTGCAGCGCAAGTGGGAGCTGGAGCGCTCGGCGGTGAGCATCTCGCTCGTGCCGCTCGTGTCGATGACCGACCGCCAGTGGATCCCCGGCATCTACACGTCGCTGCGATGGGACCTGCCGATCTGAGCCGGCTCGCGCGCCTGCGCGCGCGGGATCCCGACGCCACGGCGGAGACGCTGCGGGCGCTCGTCCCGCACGTCCGCAGGTGGCTGTACCGGCTGCTCGGGCGCTCGCCGGATCTCGACGACGCCACGCAGGACGCGCTCGCGGAGATCGCCGGCTTCCTGCCGCGCTTCGAGGGCCGCGCGAAGCTCGAGACGGTCGCGTACCAGATCACCGTGCGCGTCGCGTACCGCTACTTCGCGCGCCACCGCGACCGCGACGTCTCGCTCGAGGTCGTGCCCGAGCTCGTCGACGTCGGCGCCGGCACCGAGTCGCGCGTGATGGCGCGCGAGGCGCTCGCGCGGCTGCACCGCTGCCTCAACCGGTTGCCGGCGAAGCGGCGCATCGCGTTCGTCCTGTGCGCGATCGACGGCCTCGCCCCGCGCGACGCCGCGCGCATCGCCGGCACCACCGCGATCGCGATGCGCTGCCGCCTCACGTTCGCGCGCCGCGAGATCGCGCGGATGCTGAGGGGCGACCCCTACCTCGCCGGCTGGCTGGAGCGCGACGCGCGCGAGGAGAACGAGGCATGACGCGCGGCTCGCTCGAGCGCGACGCGGGAGGCATGCGCGTGGCGCCGCGCGACGGCCGAGGCGGCGAGGTATGCGCGTGACGCCGCGCGACGTCGATCGCCTCGCGCACCTCGCGGCGGGTGCGCAGCCGCCGCCGCTCGACGACGCGGCCGCGCGCCGGCTCGTCGAGCGCGCCCTCGCGTCGGTCCCCGCTGCGGTGACGGAGCCGTCGCCGTGGCGCGCGCGGATGCGCTGGATCGCGGCGACCGGCGGGATCGCCGCGGCGACCGCGGCCGTCGCGCTGTGGCTCGCGCGCCCGGGCGAGGCCGTACCTGAGCCGCTGCGCGTGTCGCTGCCGACGGGCGATCAGCTGATCGGCATCGACGGCGCGCGCTTCGACGTCGCCGCCGTCGAGCCGGCCCACCGGCGCGTCCACCTCCACCACGGCACCGTGCTCGCCGACGTCGCGCGCGTCGTCCCCGGCCAGCGCTTCGAGATCGCCACGGCGCACCTCGTCGCCACCGCGATCGGCACCGTGTTCTCCGTCGACACCGACGGTCGCCGCTCGCTCGTCCAGGTCTACGAGGGCACCGTCGACGTCACCCAGGACGGCACCCACCAGCTCGTCACCGCCGGCGCGAGCTGGTCCAGCGACGCGCGCACTCTCCTCGCCACCACCACACCCCCTCGCCCCCTCGCCGCCGCGATCCACGAGGCCGTCGCCCACCACGCGTCGTCCGGACCGCGGACACCGCCGCCGGCGACCGCGACGGCCGCGACGAGCTCCGTGACGGCCGCGACGGATCCGACGACGGCGACGACGAGCTCCGTGACGGCCGCTCCGACGATGGAGGCTCCGACCTCGCTAGCGACCGCGACATCTTCGACGACGTCTGCGGCGACGACCACGTCTGCACCTCCGACGACTGCGGCGACGGTGCCTGCGACGGCGACGACAGCGACGGCGTCTGCGCCGGCGGCGGCGACGACTGCGGTGCGGACTTCGTCCCCGAGGCCGTCGGTGGTGCAGGAGGGGCCGGAGGGGTTGCTGGCGCGGGCGCGCGGCGAGATCGCGGCGGGGCGGCTGGAGGCGGCGCTCGCGACCGCGAGGCAGGCGGCGGAGCGCGGCGCGGCGCCGGGGGCGTGGAGGCTGGTGACGGCGGATGCGCTGCGCGGCCTGGGGCGCGCGAGCGAGGCGGCGGAGGCGTTCGAGCGCGCGGCGTACGAGCTGGCCGCGCCGGATGCGTACGAGGCCGGGTACTCGGCGGCGTACCTGCTGTTCAAGGACGTGCAGGCGCCGCAGCGCGCGCTCGAGGTCCTGGAGCGCGCCGCCGTCGATGCGCCGGGCTCGCCGTTCGAGGAGCGCGGCCTCGTGCTCCACGTGCGCCTGCTCGATCGCCTCGGTCGCCGCGCCGACGCGCGCCCGCTCGCGGCGCGCTACGTCGCGCGCTATCCGAACGGCGACGGCGCGCCGCTGATGCGCGCGATCCTCGCGAGCGCGCCCGCGAAGTAGCACGAACGACAGCGCTTCTCGTCGAGGTTCGCCAGCCCTCGCGCCGCGTGCTCCACTGCGTTCGTACGCGCTGCGGCGCCGCCCTTGCGGCCGCGTCGCGTCAGAAACCCGCCGCTGGCATCGCCGGCGTCCGATGACGACGTTGGCGGTGCTCGTGGGAGGTGACCCATGACCATCATGAAGCTACTCACGCCCATCTCCGAAGTTCACTGGCTGTCCGCGACGGACACCGTCCGCGACGCGTTCGATCACATGGAGACGCACGACCTGCGCGCCGCGCCGATGCTCGCGCCCGACGGGCGCTACCTCGGGACGGTCACGCAGGCCGATCTCCGACGGTCGCTCTCGAAGGCGCGCGACCGCGGCGCGGCGCTCGACACGCCGCTCGGCGAGCTCGAGCTGCGCTCGCACAACGAGCCGGTCACCCCGGAGCGCGACGTCGCCGCCGTCGCGGCGCAGGTCGCCGCGCATCCGTTCGTGCCGGTGGTGGACCAGCGCGGCGTGCTGCTCGGCGTGATCGATCGCGTCCCCCACGCGGCGTGACGGGGCGTGTAGCGCAGGTGGATGCGCACGTGGATCGCTTCGGCGTGATCGATCGCGTCCCCCACGCGGCGTGACGGGGCGTGTAGAACAGGTGGATGCGCACATGGATCGCCCTCGCCGCGGCACTGCTCGCGGCCGGGTGCAAGAAGGAGGCGGCGCCGGGCTCGCCGGGCGCGCCCGCGTCGACGGTGGAGCAGGATGCGCTGTGGGAGCTGGCGCCGGCGGGCGCGCAGTTCGGCGTCGTCGCGTCGGCGCGCGCCGTCGGGATGGCGGAGGGCGCCTGGCTCGCGATCCGCGAGCTGATCGCGGATGCGCCCGAGCTCGCCGACGCCGAGCGCACGCTGTCGCGCGAGCTCGTGGAGACCGTCGGCACGAAGCACCCGACGCTCGCCGACCTCGGCCTCACGAGCGACCGGGGCTTCGCGGCGTTCCACGTCGAGGCGAGCGACGGGATCGTCCTCGTCCTCCCCGTCGCGGATCGCGACAGGTTCCTGGCGAAGGTGAAGGGCAAGCGCGGCGACCCCGGCGAGAAGGGCGATCGCATCAAGGACCTGACGTGCCGGGACGTCGACGGCCGCTACACGTGCGCGCAGCCCGCGGAGCTGCTCGACAAGCTCGGCAAGGGCAAGCTCGCCGGCAAGCTCGAGGAGGCCGGCGCGCGCGGCGACATCGAGCTCGCCGGCACGTTCCCGGCGAGCGACGGCAAGAAGGGGCCGCGGCTCGCCGCGGTCGCCCAGCTCGCGAAGGGTGCGGTCGTCGTGCGCGGCGTGTTCGGCGGCATCCCCGACGAGGCCACCGAGGTGCTCGGCAAGCCGGTCAAGCCGCGCGTCGACGGCAACCGCACCGTCGGGTTCGCGGTGTTCGACCCGCGGCCGCTCGTCGAGAAGTACTCCCGCGTGCGCCTCGGCAAGGTGACGCTCGCCGAGGTCGGCGAGGCGCTCGCCGGCCCGATCACGGTCGCGATGCCGGCCGGCGATCCCGCGATCGACCTGCGCGTCCCGCTCGCGGATCCGGAGCTCTTCGAGAGCCTCGTCACGAACTGCCGCGCGCTGCCGCCGCTGCGCCGGCTCGGCGCGCAGGCCGACGAGGACGGCTGCAGCGTCGAGATCCCGCCGCTCGGCATCGACGTCGACGCGTGGGTCGAGAAGAAGGAGCTGCGCATCGGGCGCAGGAAGGGCGGTGGCAGGGCCGGTTCCTCGCCGATGAGCGCGATCGGCGAGGAGCTCGCCGACGGCGAGTGGACGTTCGCGCTGTTCGGCCACGGCACCGCGCTCGCGTTCGACAACCCGCGCTTCTTCGACATGCTGCGCAAGAACGCGCCCCAGGACGCGCTCGTCGGGCTGCGCGTGATGTCGGCCCTCAACGAGATCGGCCTCGCCGGGCGCCTGAAGGGCGACGCGATCGCGTTCGTCGCGAGCTTCCGCACGCTGTGGGCGAACCCCGACGAGGTCGTGAAGAAGCTCCTGCGGATCGACCTCGACGACGTCCTCGACGGTGCGGCGGCGAAGAAGGCGAAGGACATCGCCGCCGCTCACCCCGACGCGCCGTTCGCCGCGGATCACGCGGCCGGCGCGAACGGCGTCGTCGCGATGACGGCGCCGGTGGGCCTGCTCGCGGCCACCGCGATCCCGGCATTTCTCGACACGCGCAAGAAGTCGCGGAAGCCCGAGGCGGTCGTGCAGCTCCAGAAGATCGCGGCGGGCGCGAAGGCGCACTTCGACGCGCATGCGATGTTCCCGATCGGCACCGTCGGGCCGTCGCCCGCGGCGACGTGCTGTACGGGCGCCGCGGGGCGCTGCCCCCTCGACGCGGCGGCGTGGAGCGACCGGACGTGGCAGGCGCTCGGCTTCGCGATGGACGAGCCGCACCGCTTCCAGTACGCGTACCGCTCCGAGGACGGCAACACGTATGTGGCCACCGCCACGGGCGATCTCGACTGCGACACGATCGCGATCGAGTACAAGCTGTATGGGAGTGTCGACAAGAGTGGACACAACGTCATCACACGAATCGAGGAACCGCCGCCGAACTCGGATTAGGATGATTGCCTATGAAGCAGGGCGATGTGGATCCGCCGGGGCAACCCGGCAAGGTTGGGCCGATCCGGGAGCTGCAGCTGGCACTCATGGCGATCGGGCAGGCGAGCGGCGTCGGGAACCTGTTGCCGCGCTACGGCGCGGACGGGCAGTTCGGCGACGAGACGGCGAAGGCGGCGCGGCAGATCTTCGTCAAGCACGGGCGGCGGGACGAGGACGATCCCGATCCGCGCGTCATCGACGAGAAGGAGCGCGCGTTCATCCTCGCGCTGCGCGACCTGCTCGTCGTCCCCGATGACCTGCAGCCGAAGAACATGGTCGATCGCCGGCCGTGGGCGGCGGTCGCGGCGCAGCAGGCGCTGATCTCGTACGGGGTCCGGCCGTGGACGAGCGTGTGGGGCGTGACGCTGCACCAGACGGCGTGCTGGTTGTCGAACAGCTCCGATCCGGCGCGCTGCGACGCGATCGGCGCGCACTTCGTGATCTATCCGAGCGGCCTCATCTACTGGCTGCACGACATCAACATCAAGATCGTGCACGGCAACGGCCTCAACGCGCGCACCTACGGCATCGAGATCGACGGCAACTTCGCGGGGTGCGAGGGCGACGACTCGACGCGCTGGAAGGACGGCGGGCGCCTCGGCAGCGTGACGGACGCGCAGATCGAGTCGTGCAAGCAGCTCGTGCGCTGGAACCACGCCCGGATCGTCCGCAACGGCGGCACGTCGCGCACGTGCATGCCCCACCGCGTGGCGTCGGGCGATCGCCGCAACGATCCGGGCTCGAAGGTGTGGCAGACGTGCGGGATCCCGCTGATCGCCGAGCTCGGCCTCGACGACGGCGGGCCCGGCTTCAAGTTCGAGGACAGCTTCGGCGGGCTGCCGATCCCCGAGAAGTGGGACCCGTCGCGGAGGGGCATCCCCTACTAGGCCGGATCCGGGCTAGGGTCGGCGGGCCCGGCGCGCGTCGTGGAGGCGGCGCAGGAAGTCGTAGAGGACGAGCTCCTGCGCGCGGTGCGACGCGTGCAGGAGGCGGTTGCAGTGCATGTGCACGAGCGACCCCGCGAGGTCGTCGAAGCGCGCGCCGAGGCGGGCGCGTAGCTCGGCGCCGATCGGCGCGAGGTGCGCGTCGCGCGCGGCGAGGAGCTCGAAGCCCGGCCACAGGTCGTGCTCCTCGGTGGGCGCGAACGAGGCCTCGAGCGCGGCGCGCTCCTTCTTGAAGCGCTCGCCGAGCTGCGCGTAGAAGCTCGCGCCGGCGTCGTGCTCGGCGCCGAGGGCGTCGCGCGCGCCGGTGAAGATCCGGCGGCGGGCCTCCGGCGGGAAGCCGAGCGCGGCGAGGAGCGAGTCGCTGCCGCGCAGCGCGAGCCGCCAGCGGGCGTCCCCACCGGCGTCGCCGTCGAGGAGCTCGACGATCGCGGCCGCGCACTCGCTGTCGCGCCAGAACACCTCCTCGCACAGCTCCATGCCGAGGTCGCCGCCGTAGCGCTCGAGCTCGCGCTCGTACGTGTCGAGGACGACCTTGCGCACGAGGCCGCTCGTCGCGAGCGGGGCGACGGCGGCCTCGAGCGCGGGCAGCACGTGCGCGGCGAGGCGGGCGGGGTCGCCGCGGAAGCGCAGCCGGAGGTGCGGGTCGGGATCGTGGTAGCGGACGAAGAACCAGCGATCGGCGTGGCCCGCACCCATCGCGTCGCGCACGAGCTGCGCGAGGCCCTGGCGGATCGCGTGGTCCGCCGTCGACGCGCCCGTGTACACCTTCGCGTACAGCCACGACGAGCCCGGGCGGAACGAGCGCGGCAGCGCCGGCGCCGGCCCCGGCTGCGGCGCGGGTGCGGGCGCGGTCGCCGCCGGCTTGCGCGTGAACGTCACGACGAGCTCGTTCGTGTACGCGCCGTCGTCGCCGCGCACGGGGAGCGCACCGGGCGCAGGGAACAGCTCGACGAGGGTGCCCTCGGTGCGGCCCGACAGGTCGTCGGCGAAGGCGTGCGCGAGCGCCGGGTTGTCGAGGTCGATCGGCAGCTCGTGGTCCCCGTCGGCGAGCGCGACGAAGCGCGGCAGCCCGCGGCGGTCGCGCAGCGCGGCGACGGCGGCGAGGATCTTCGCGCGCTCGGCCGCCGGCATGCCCGCCTTGCCCCGCGGCCTGGCCTCGCGCACGGCCCGGGTGAGCGGCTCGAGCTCGTCCGCGCGCAGGAACCACTGCGCGCGGTGGAGGACCACGCGCCCGAGGCGGACGCGCGGCAGGTACGGCATGCGCGCGAGCGGGCCCCAGGCAAAGCCGACGCCGCCGGCGCAGTCCTGCGTCTGCAGCGCGCACAGGAAGCGGTACACGCCGAGGCTGCGCAGGCGGAAGTTGTGCGCCGTCGACAGGCGCGGAAGGACCTCGGCGCCGAGCCGCTTCGACGTCAGCACGACGCGCGCCCCGGCGACCGAGACCTCGAGGTCGTCGAGCGTGATCTGCGCGCCGGCCGCCGCACCGGAGATGCCGAGGAACACGATCTCGTGCCCGCGCAGCACGGGCCGGCACAGGATGTTGCCGATGCGGCCCTCGTTGAGGTGCACGACCTCGGCGAACACGGCGCCCGGGCGCAGCGCCTCCTCGGCGGCGAGGTGGGCGCGCACCATCGCGTCGATCTCCGGCGAGGCGTGGCAGAAGCGGCCGAGCAGGCGCGCGCCCGACGGGCCCGCGGCACCCTCGAGGAGGATCGTCTCGTCGCCGGGGGCGCCGGCGAGGCGGATCAGCGCCGACATCGCGTCGGGGAGCGGCGGCGGGTGGTCGGTGCGCAGCGCGGCGAGGTCGTCGTCGGAAAGGACGAGCTCGGTCGCGCCCGCCGCGAGCGCACCGGCGAGCCGCGCCTGGAGGTGCAGCTCCGGGGCGCCGAACCGGACGCGGTGCTCGCCGCGCCGCGCGGGCCACGCGAGCCCGGCGAGGAGCGGCGCACCCTCGGCGCCCGGATCGCGCGCCGTCTCGAAGCCGATGCCGGCCTCGTCGTCGAGGGTCTCGAGGAGCGGGACGCGGCGCGCCTCGTAGCGCGCGGCGAACGCGCGGCGGAAGTCCTCGAGCCCGGCGCCGGCGGTGCCGCCGTGGATCTGCCGCAGCCACTCGATCGCGCGCGCGACGTCGGCGGCCACGCGCGTGCCGAGCACGACCGACGCGGGCCTCACCAGGTCGACCTGGAACAGGCGCGACATCTCCACCTTCGCCGGCAGCGGCGCGAGGGCGGACGCGATGTCCTCGTAGCGCGCCGGGTCGTTGCCGGCGCCCGCGCCGTCGAGCGCCCCCAGCCGCGCGCGCGCGCCGGCGAGCACGCCGTGCGGTTCGTCGAGGCCCGCGGCGGCGAGCTGCGCGAGGAGCGCGTCGAGCGGCTCGGGGCCGGTGACGACGACGCCGAGCGCGGGTGCGAGGAGGTGTTCGTCGACGAGCTCGTCGAGGTACGCCGCCGCCTCGTCGAGCGTGACCGTCGGATCGTCGGCGACCAGGCCGGCGGCGAGGTCGGCGAGGCGCGCACCGCCGCGCGCACGGGCGAGCGTGGCGTCGAGGTACGGCGTCCGCTCGACGGCGACGAGGTGGTACGAGCGCTCCTTCCCGGCGAGCCGGGGCTGCGCGTAGCGGAGGCGGCCCGCGACCTCGTACAGCGAGTCGGCCGGGCGGTAGGTCAGGCGCGCGCGCACGGCGGGTGCCTTCGCGAGGGCGTCGACGAGCGCGAACAGGTAGTCGTTGTCGAGGCGCGTGCGCCGGCGGAGCTCGCCGCGCGGCGCGAGGCGCAGCTCCGTCGCCGGGCCGATCGCGCCGGGCGACACGCCGGAGAACAGGCCGAACGGCGTCGCGCGCCCGGCCATGCGCGCGAGGTAGCGCACGATCGCCAGCTCGGCGCGCTGCCCGGCGGCGGAGTCGGGCTCGGCGCGCCAGCGCGCGAGGCCCTCGTGCAGGCTCGGCGACGCGACGAACAGCGCCTCGCGGACCTCCGGGCGCGCCACCAGCTCGACGAGGAAGCGCCGCGCGGCCGCCGGGTCGCCGGCGAGCTCGGTCCACGCGAGGAGCGTGTCGAACGGCAGGAGCGGCGTGCGCAGGACGACGCCGGCGTCGGCGACCAGGGCGGTCATCGCCGGGAGCGTAGCGGATCAGCGCACGGCGTCGCTCGCCATCACGGTCCAGTCGTCGTGGCCGTGGCCGCGCGCGATCCAGCGGTCCATCTCGGCGGCGATCGCGGGCAGGATGTGCACGGCGGCGCCGGCGTCGTCGAGCATGAGCCGCGCGTCCTTGCGCGCCATCGCGAGCTCCCACGACGGCTTGTCGTAGGCGGCGTCGAGGATGCGCTTCGCGCGCGCCTGCAGCGTGGTGCCGGGGTTGAACGACTCGAACAGCGTCACGGCGTCGGCGGGGGCGATGCCGACGGCGCGCGCGAACGCGATCATCTCGATCATCCCCGTCGTCACGAACATGAGGAACAGGTTGCCGGTGAGCTTGAACCCGGCGGCGCGCTCCGGAGCCTCGCCCAGGTAGACGAGCTTGCCGGTCATCTTCGCGAGCTCCGGAGCGAGGCGGTCGTAGCGCGCGCGATCGCCGGAGGCGAGCATCGTCCCCGTCGCGTCGAGCGCGTTCTGCGGGCCCATGAACACGGGGGCGTGCAGGAACTCGATGCCGCGCTCGGCCCAGCGGGCGGCGCGCGCGCGCGTGCCGGCCACGGACGTCGTGGTGTGGTCGACGATGACCTGGCCCGGCGCGACGCCGGCGCGCTCGAGGGTGTCGTCGACGGCGGCGTCGTCGGACAGCGACAGGTGGATGCGCGCGGCACCGCGCACCGCGCCGGCGACGTCGTCGCGCACCGCGATGCCGTCGGCCTCGAGCGGCCGCGCCCGTGACGCGGTGCGATTCCAGACCGTCACCTGTTCGCCGCGGCGGCGCAGCGCGCGTGCGAAGCCAGAGCCGAGGAGTCCCGTCCCGAGGAAGGCGATCATGCGCGAACCCTACGCTACGCCGTGCAGGTCGTCACGCCGGGTGCGGATTGCGAAGTGGCGCAACATTGCGGCGCGAGTGCCGTGTTACGTTGCACCCGTGCGTCGCGCGATCGCCATCTCGATCGTCCTCGGTGTGTTTGCGCGGCGGGCCGAGGCCACGCCCTACGAGACGTTCGTCGACATCGACGATCAGGCCGCCCTCGAGGACCTGCTCGCCGCCGGCGACCTCACGCAGGACACGTTCGACGAGCTGCTCGACCTGTTGCAGAGCGGCGTCGATCTCAACCGCGCCGACCGCGCGCAGCTGTACGCGCTCCCGAACCTGACGTACCAGGACGTCGACGCGATCATCGCGTACCGCGACACGCAGAAGGGCGGCATCAAGGACCCGGCGGCGCTCGTCGCGGCGGGTGTGATCAGCGAGGACAAGCTCCTCGCGATCGCCGCGTTCATCACCGTGTCCGGCCCCGACAGCAAGCTCGGCGTGAAGGGCTTCCTGCGCGCGCAGACCCGGTGGAGCCTGCGCGACAGCGGCGTGCCGCCGTTCGCGCTGCGCGGCCGCTTCACGGTGCAGCGCAAGGTCACCGCCGGCTTCGCGGCCGTGCTGACGCGCCTGCAGGTCGGCGACCCGGTGTACGACCCGAACCGCAACGCGCTCACCGCCGACCGGCCGGGCCTGCGCGCGCACCTGCCGAAGGTCTACCTCAAGTACGACGACGACGAGGGCACGCTGATCGCGGGCTCGTTCCGCGCGGGCTTCGGCCAGCGCCTCGTGTTCGACAACACGAACAAGTACACGCCGAACGGGCTGTACGCCGACGACCAGCTGTTCTTCTCGACGGACCTCGTGACGAAGTGCAAGCAGTCGGCGGGCGAGCTCCCGGTGTCGCCGTGCAGCGGCCCTGAGGGCGACGTGCGCGTGACGCCGGACTGGCGGTGGCGCAACTCGCTGCTCGGCGTGGGCGCCGGGTTCAAGCGGCTCGCGCTCGGCACGGGCTACCTGCAGGGTTACGTGTGGGCGTCGGCGGCGAACCGCAGCATCTACCAGTACGAGCTCTACGACCGCGGCAAGTGCGCGTCGCCGTACGACGACAACAACGCGTCGTGCTCCGCGCCGACGGTGTTCGTGACCCCCGACGGCAACAACCCGCTCGTGCCGACGCCGCGCACGTCGTTCGAGACGCTGCCGAACGTGTTCCAGGAGCGGGTCGTCGGGTTCAACGCGACGTACTACGCGGACCGCCGCAACTCGATCGGCGTCACCGCGTACGCGGCGAACGAGGTCAACCTGGTGTCGGGCATCGACCTCGACACGCAGGAGTGGTCGCGCATCCCGATGGGGCACTCGTTCGGCGCGGCCGGCGCGAACTTCGCGGTCGGGCGCAAGGGCCTCGACGTGTTCGGCGAGGCAGCGCACAGCTTCGACAAGCTCCTCGACGGCCCGGGCCCGCAGGCGGGCGGCGGCGGGCCGGCGGCGATCCTGCGCGTGACGGCGACCCGGCGCGGCGAGGAGCTCGAGACGGTCCTGCGCTACTACAGCACCGACTTCGTCAATCCGTTCGGGCGCCCGATCGCGCAGCCCGACGAGTTCGACGGGCAGCGCGCGCGCGACGAGCTCGGCGTTCGCCTCCGCTACTTCCGCACGGTGAAGAAGCGGTGGACGGTGCGCGCGCTCCTCGACCTGTGGGTGCCGCCGTCGTCGTTCTCGCCGGACAGCGTGCTCGGGCGCGCGCAGCCCAAGCTCGACTCGTACGTGCGCGCCGAGGTGCAGACGACCGACCAGATCCGGGTCGGCGCGTGGTTCCGCTACCAGGACAAGGACCTGCGCGTGGGCGGCCACGACCAGTGCTACGAGGTGACGACCGAGACCAACGAGAACGGCGAGCCGATCCCGTGCGCCGGGCGCCAGATGACGACGATCGGGCGCGTGCGCTACCAGCCCGACCGCAAGAGCTCGTTCGAGCTGATGATCCAGCACCAGCTGCTCGACGATCCGTCGCAGTCGAAGACGAGCTTCCGGCACGACCTGTCGGGCTGGCTGATCGCGCGCTACGCGCCGACGCGCAAGCTGCGGTCGCGCGCGCGCCTGCGCTTCCTCGACGAGGCGATCGAGGACAACTCGTACCTCGAGCGGTCGGTGTCGGCGCTCGTCGACACCGCGTACGTCCTGCGGAGCCGCGACATCCTGCGCGTGCGCGTCGACGGCAAGCTCTACCTCGACGACCGCGCGTCGACCGCGCGGCGTGATCCGAACCCCGAGTTCCAGCTGTGGCTCTCGTACGAGGCGCGGCTCTAGCCGCTCGCTGAGCGCGCGCGACGGCGGCGGAAAACTCGGCTGTCGCGGCCGAGGGCGGTCTGGTAGCTTCCCGGGCGATGGCGCTCCCCGTCTCGACGATCGCGCTCGCGCTGGCGACGGCCACCACCTTCGGGCTCGCGGTGCGCGACACCCTCACGTCCGACGGCTCGCGCAAGCCGCACCGCGAGTACGCCGACTACGGCCGCGACGAGGCCCCGGAGCTCGACGAGGACGACCTCGAGCGCATGGCCGCGGAGCGCGAGAGCGCGCGCCGGCGCTACGCCGCCGAGGAGGCCGCCCGCGAGGTCGAGCGCCGCAAGCGGCGCGAGAAGGAGGTCGCGCGGGCCGAGGTCGAGGAGGCCCGCGACAAGGTGCGCGACGTGACGGCGCTGGCGGCGCTGTTCGGCGAGAAGCGCGCCACGTTCGGCGGCGTGCTCGCGGGCACGCGCCTCGGCATGCCGAGCGCCGACTTCGCGCCGAAGCTCGAGGCGCTGAACGAGGTCGTCGAGCCGCTGCGCGCGGAGGTGCCCACGTACGACGAGACGGGCGGTGCGCTGCGCTGGCTCGAGATCCACGCGGGCCTCGGCTGCAACGACCTGCACGACAAGGTCTCCGAGGCGTGGGGCGGCGGGGCGCGCACCGGCCGCCGCGTCGCGTGGCAGGACGACGCGACGAGCGTGCGGGTCGTGCTCGACAAGATCAGCGACAAGAGCTGCACGTTCCGCTTCGAGCCGTTCGCGCCGCTCGACCGCTGGCTCGCCAGGTCGGCCGCCGCGGTCGTGCCGACCGCGCTCCTCAACCGCAGCGACGCGGACCTCCTCGCCGAGCTCAAGCGGCGCCCGACGGCGTTCGCCGTCCAGGCCGTCGAGGACTTGATCACGTGGACCGACCTCGGCCCCGCGACCGGCCGCTTCGCGGCGACGATGGTGGCCGTCGTCGCCGGGCACGTGGTGAAGTCGATCGAGGTCACCATCGACCCGGCCGCGAGCTCCGACGCGATCCTCGACCGCCTGAAGGCTCTCTACGGCGACTACGAGGACGTCGACGGCATCGCGACGTGGAAGAAGCCGTACACCATCACGTTCGACGGCCAGGTCCTCACCTTCGCCGTCCCCTGACGCGAGCTACGGCTTGTCGAGCGTGAGCTCGGTGATCTTGTTGTCCTGCTTCGCGGCGTCGTCGGCGCCGTCGAGGCTCTTCTTCTGCTCGGTGATGTTCGGCCACGTGTCGGCGGTCGGCGCCTGCGTGCGCAGGTGCTCGGGCCAGTCGGAGATGTTGACGTCGCCGACCTTCTTCGCGCCGCTGACGAGCGCGTTGATGTCCTTGTAGACGGACCACTTCGTGGGGAGCTCGCTCTCCTCGAAGATGGCGGTGGTCGGGCACTCGGGCTCGCACGCGCCGCAGTCGATGCACTCGTCGGGGTTGATCGCGAGGGAGTTCTTGCCCTCGTAGAAGCAGTCGACCGGGCACACCGCGACGCAGTCGGTGTACTTGCACTTCACGCACGGGTCAGCCACGACGTATGCCATGGCCAGGATCTAGCCATAACTGGCAACGTGTCGGAAGGCCCTGGGTATGATAAGGAGCCTGCGATGAAGTGCCTCGGTCACCTGGTCCTCGTCGCAGCGGCGCTCGCGGCAGGTTGCCAGGACGCCTCCGCACCCGCCGCATCCGCGCCGGCGCCGGCCGCTCCGCAGGCACAGCAGCCGACGCCGCCGCCGCCGCCGCCGCCGGCCGTTGCGGCGGCGAAGGCGCCGGTGACCGAAGTGTACGCCGCCGACATCCAGCGCCTGTGCAACGCGGTCGCGCTGTCGGGCGCGGCGGACGAGGTGACCACGGACCGCATGTTCATCGTGGCGCAGTGGCTGGGGCCGAACCTGCGCACGCGCGAGTCGCGCGAGTTCCTCGTGCACATCCAGCCGCTCACGGGCGAGCCCAAGGCGCAGGCTCTCGTCGCGGAGGCCCGCCGCGTCGGGCTCGCCGACTGCGCGCTCGCGGCGGAGTGGCGCCAACCGCCGCCGTCGCCGATCCCGGCGCCTTGACCCCGACGCCGTGCTCGATCCGCTGGTGCGGCCTCCGATGACCGGGTGCTCCGTGAAGCTCGAGGGGGTGCGCCACGTCTTCCCGAACGGCGTGATCGCGCTGGCGGCGATGGACCTCGAGGTGGCGGCCGGCGAGTTCCTCGCGATCCTGGGGCCGTCGGGCTGCGGGAAGTCGACGCTCCTGCGCATCGTCGCCGGGCTCGAGCGTCCGAGCGCGGGCCGCGTCGTCGTCGGGGAGAACCGCACGAAGCACGGCGTCGCGTACGTGTTCCAGGACGCGCACCTGCTGCCGTGGCGGACGGTGCTGAACAACGCCGCGCTGCCGCTCGAGCTCCAGGGCGTGGAGCGCGCCCGGCGGAACGAGGTGGCGGCCGAGGTGCTCGCGAAGGTCGGCCTCGGCGACGCGCTCGATCGCTACCCGGCCCAGCTGTCCGGCGGCATGCGCATGCGCGTGTCCCTCGCGCGCGCGATGGTCACCGAGCCGGCGCTGCTGCTGCTCGACGAGCCGTTCGCGGCGCTCGACGAGATCACCCGCCAGCGCCTGGACGAGCAGCTGCGCGAGCTGTGGCGCGCGCGCGGGATGACGGTGATCTTCGTGACGCACTCGACGGGCGAGGCCGTGTTCCTCGCCGAGCGGGCGGTGGTGATGAGCCCGCGGCCGGGGCGCATCGTCGCGGACCACCGCATCTCGCTCCCCGCCGCGCGCACCGGCGAGCTGCGCGCGACCGCCGAGTTCGCGCAGCAGACGCGCTCGATCTACGAGGCGCTCGACCGGGGGGCCGCGTGATCAAGCGGGTCGGCCCGCCGCTGGCGGTGCTCGTCGTCGGGCTCGCGCTCGTCGAGCTCTACGTGCGCGCGCGCGGGACGCCGATCTACCTCGTGCCCCGCCCGTCGCAGGTGCTCGACACGCTGATCGCGGAGCGCGGCTACCTCGCCTCCGCGCTGTGGACGACGGCCAAGGCCGGGCTGATCGGCTTCGCGCTCAGCGCGCTCCTCGGGATGGCGATCGCGGTCGGCCTGGCGTCGTCGGTGTGGGTGCGCCGGGCGTTCGCGCCGTACACGATCTTCTTCCAGACCGTCCCGATCATCGCGATCGCGCCGATGCTGTCGATCTGGCTGTCGCCGGGGCTGAAGGCGGTGGCGGCGTGCGCGTTCATCGTGTCGGTGTTCCCGGTGATCGCGAACACGCTCGCCGGGCTCCTGGCGACGGACGCGGCGCTGCTCGACCTGTTCCGCCTGTACGGCGCGTCGCGCACCGCGACGATGTTTCGGCTCCGCCTCCCCGCGGCGCTGCCGAGCGTCTTCACGGGGCTGCAGGTCGCCGCCGGCCTCGCGGTGATCGGCACGGTGGTCGCGGAGTTCCTCGTCGGAGAGCTCGGCGAGGAGCAGGGGCTCGGCGTCGTGATCGTCAGCGCGAGCCACAACGGCCACAGCGATCGCGTGTTCGCGGCGGTGCTGCTCGCCTCGGCGCTGGGCCTGGCGATGCTCGGTGCCGTCGGCTTCGCGCGCCGGGCGGTGCTCGCGAACTGGCACGCGCCGGCGCGCGAGTGACGGACATGCGGTAAGCCATCCGGATGAGATGGATCGGATCCGCGGCGCTCGTGCTCCTCGTGGCGTGCGGCGGCAAGAAGGACGATGGGCCCGCCCCCGGCGCGCCGCCCGACGCGAAGAAGCTGACGCTGACGCTCGATTGGGTCCCCGAGCCGGAGTTCGGCGGCTTCTACCAGGCGCGCGAATCGGGCGCCTTCGGCAAGCAGGGACTCGACGTGACGATCAAGGCGCGCGGCCAGGGCGACACCTGGAAGCTCGTCGCGCAGGGCCAGACCGACTTCGCGACGACCGCGGCCGACCAGGTGCTGATCGCGCGCGACCGCGGCGCCGACGTCGTCGCGGTGTTCGCCGTCTACCAGACGTCGCCGCAGGCGATCATGGTGCACGCGGCGCGCGGCTTCACGAAGATCGACGACGTCTTCACCCACACCGGCGTGCTCGAGGCCGAGGACGTCACGTGGCTGCGCTTCCTGCGCAAGAAGTTCCCGGACGCGCAGGTCAAGGTGACGGCCAACGCCCCCGGCATCGCGACGTTCCTCGCGAACGGCGAGCTGTCGAAGCAGTGCTTCATCACGAGCGAGCCGATCCAGGCGCGCGCGCGAGACAGCGACCCCGCGACCTTCCTCATCGCCGAGGCCGGCTACAACCCGTACACCACCGTCGTCATCGCGCGCGGCGAGATGGTCCGGAACGATCCCGCGACGATCAAGAAGCTGGTCGCCGCGATGCGCGAGGGCTGGCGCGCGTACCTCGACGATCCCGGGCCGATGAACGCGAAGATGGGCGAGCTCAACCGCGAGATGGACGCGAAGACGTTCGCCGAGTCGGCGCGCCTGCAGCACCCGCTGATCGAGACCGAGGAGACGAAGAAGACGTCGCTCGGCGCGATGACGAAGGAGCGCTGGCAGACGCTCGGCCAGCAGCTCGTCGATCTGGCGGTCATCAAGCAGCCGCCGACGATGGACTGCTTCGCGACGTTCTAGCGCACGGCCGTGGGCGTCCGAGATCCGGTCGGACATCGTCCGGATCCCGGACAAATCGGACGCGGGCCTCGGCGATCTCGAGGACTTGCGGGCGGCACGGAGCGTGGAGGGAGGCGGGGCGGAGGTTGTCATGTCCGTGCAAGAGAAGAAGAACAAGAGCATCGCCGAGGCGATCCGCGCCATCCACAAGCAGTTCGGATCCGGATCGATCATGCGGCTCGACGGCGCCGAGGTGCAGCAGGTCGAGGTCATCCCGACGGGCTCGGTCGCGCTCGACGTCGCGCTCGGGTGCGGTGGGTTGCCGCGCGGCAGGATCGTCGAGATCTACGGGCCGGAGTCGTCGGGCAAGACGACGCTGACGCTGCACGCGATCGCCGAGGCGCAGCGCTCGGGAGGCGTGTGCGCGTTCCTCGACGCCGAGCACGCGCTCGACACCGAGTACGCGCGCCGGCTCGGCGTGGACCTCGAGGACCTGCTCGTGAGCCAGCCGGACTGCGGCGAGCAGGCGCTCGAGATCTGCGACACGCTCGTACGGACGGGTGCGATCGACTTGATCGTCGTCGATTCGGTCGCCGCGCTCACGCCGCGCGCGGAGATCGAGGGCGACATGGGCGAGGCGCACATGGGCCTGCAGGCGCGCCTCATGAGCCAGGCGCTGAGGAAGCTGACCGCGGTGATCTCGAAGACGAAGACCGTCGTCATCTTCATCAACCAGCTGCGGCAGAAGATCGGCGTCGTCTACGGCAACCCGGAGACCACGACGGGCGGCAACGCGCTCAAGTTCTACTGCTCCGTGCGGCTCGACATCCGGCGCAAGAAGGCGATCAAGCGCGGCGAGGAGACGATCGGCAGCGAGTGCAAGGTGAAGGTCGTGAAGAACAAGCTCGCGCCGCCGTTCCGCGAGGCGGACTTCGAGATCCTGTACGGGACGGGCGTGAACAAGCTGGGCGAGCTCGTCGACACCGCCGAGAAGCTCGGGCTCGTCGAGAAGTCGGGCACCTGGTACTCGTACGCGGGCACGAAGATCGGCCAGGGTCGGGAGAAGGCACTCGCGCACCTCGACGAGCACCCGGCGCTGCAGCAGCAGTTGCGCGACGCGCTGATCCGGCAGGCGCGCCTCGCCGCCGCCGGCGGGCTCCCCGGCCCGGGAGGCACCAACGGCACGTCATCGGCCGCGGCCGCGGCGTCGGGAGCCGTGTCGTGATTGCCCGGCTCATGTCACCCGAGCGCGCGGCCGCGCTCCTCGAGGAGTCCGCCTACCACCAGGTCCGCGAGGCGATCGCCCTGTGCTGCATCTTCACGTTCGAGCAGCGCCTCGCCCTGGAGCTCGCCGCCCGCGGCGCGCGCGGCCGCGACATCCTCATCCCGGCCCGCGCCCTCATCGCCAGCGCCTTCCGCCGCCTCGCCGACGAATGCGAGGCCGGCTGGCAGTGCGCCGGCGACGACTCGCTCCGCCGCGCCTACCTCGACGCCATCGGCGCCGAGCTGGCAGACTCGGGGTGATGCGCCTCGTCTGGCCCGTGGTCGTTGCCTCGCTCGCGTGCGGCGCGAGGCCGGCCCCGCGGCCGGTGATCGCGAACACGGTGCCGGAGCCGGCGGCGAAGAGCGAGGTGCACGGCAAGGTCAGCGACGCGCGGACAGGCGAGGCGCTCCCCGGGGTGACGGTGATCGTCGGTGCGGGCGACGGGTCGGTCGCGATCACCGACGAGAACGGCGCGTATCGCGTGACCGTGCCGAACGGCCGGTACGTGCTGCACGTGTATTACCTCGACTTCGCCATCGAGCGCGACATCAGCGTGTGGGGGCCGGTCACCATCGATCAGCAGCTCGATCAGCGCTGGACCGGCCGCACGAGGACGGTGCGCTGTCGGAGCGCGTCGGCGAAGACGTGCGTGCCGTCGAAGGAGTCCGCACCGTGAGGTGGGCGCTGGTCGCGTGCGCGTGCATGTGGGCGTGCGGGGCGCCGCCGGCGGCGCCGCTGATCGGAAATCAGGTGCAGGAGGCGGCGGTCGCGGGGCCCAGCATGGTGCTCGGGACGATCGTCGATGCGAGGACCGGCGAGGGGATCGGGGGAGCGACCGTCACGATCGGAACCGGCGACCACGCGCGATCGGCGATCAGCGACGCGCGCGGCGTGTATCGGGTCACGCTCGCGAACGGCCGGCACCGGCTGAGGCTGTCCTACCTGCAGCTGGAGCTCGAGCGGGTCATCGAGGTGGTCGGCCCGACGAAGGTCGAGCAGGAGCTCGATCAGCGCTGGCTGCAGGGCAGCGTGTCGATGCGCTGCACGAGCGGGTTCGCGAGCACGTGCTCGGTCGTGCGATGATGGGCGGATGTGGCGAACCTGCGCGATCGTGATGTGCCTCTGCGTGTCGACGGTGTCGACGGTGTCGTCGGCGTCGGCCGATGGCAGTCTGAAGTGCCCGACGAAGAGCAACGTCTTCGAGGAGCTCGCGAAGCACGTGCGCGCGGCGACCTGCTTCGAGGCCGAGCGCGTGGCCGACGCGTGCGGTGACGGGATCGTGATGTCGACCAAGCTGACCGACGTGGCGACGGAGGTGTGCCGCGCGGGCTTCGGGAAGGTGCCGGAGGCGGTGAAGGAGTTCGAGGGGATCTCGAAGCGGTGCGAGGACAAGTTCGGGAACCGCACGCCGAAGAAGCTCGACGCTCAGGAAGCGGTCGCCGAGTGCAGGTATCTGGCGGCGAAGCTGCTGTTCGTCTTGCATCGATAGCCGGACTAACCGGTGAGGTCGTGGGGCGTAACCCACGCGTACTCGAGCCGTCGTGCGACGATCGATATACCGGTCGGATGCGCTTCTCGATGTGGATCGTGATCGGCTTCCTCGCGGCGTGCGGCGGCGGCGGGGCGCCGAAGGAGCTCGACCAGTTCGCGGACCGCGCGTGTGCGTGCAAGCGCGACGACGTCGCGTGCGGCACGAAGGTGCTGGATGCGCTGCGCACGTACACCGACAGCAACAAGGCCGACGTCGGCCACGAGGTGACCAAGACGGGTGCCCGGATCTACGACTGCCTCGGCGGCACCGGCGTCATCCGCACGGAGGTCGCCGCCGTGCTCGGCCGGGCCATCCGCTAGCGGCCTGGGTCAGCGCGGGTGCGGCTCGCGGGCTCGCGCAGATCGGCGCTCGCAGCGGTCAGGTGAGGCGGGGGAAGAGGGCGTGGAGGTCGTATTCGCGCATGCGGGTGACGAAGGTGCGGCGCGGCATGTGGAGGAGCTCGGCGGCGCGCGTCTGGACGCCGCCGGCGACGGTGAGGGCCTGGATCATGCGGCGGCGCTCGAGGTCGCGGAGCTCGTCGGCGATGGGGCGGAAGTGGCTGGGGAGGGAGGGGCCGTTGGTGGCCGTCGGTGGTGACGGAGAAGAAGGGGAGGGCGGTGGATCGGAGGGCTCGGGAGGGGCGAGCTCGGCGGGGAGGTGCCAGAGCTCGAGCTGGTCGCAGTCGGCGGCGGCCGCGGCGAAGTCCATCGCGTTGCGGAGCTCGCGGACGTTGCCGGGCCAGGCGTGGCGCGCGAGGACGTCGAGGGCGGCGACGCCGAGGGAGGGGACCGGGCGGTCGAGGCGCGCGCAGGCCTGGGCGAGGAGCTCGCGCGCGAGGACGAGCACCTCGCGCGGCCGCTCGCGCAGCGGCGGGACGCGCACGATCGCGCCGCCGAGGCGGTAGTACAGGTCCTCGCGGAAGCGGCCGGCGGAGATCTCGGCGCGCAGGTCGCGGTTCGTCGCCGCGACGACGCGCACGTCGACGGTGCGCTCGGTGGTCGCGCCGAGGCGCGTGATGACCTTGTCGTCGAGCGCGCGCAGGAGCTTGGCCTGGATCGCGAGCGACAGCTCGCCGATCTCGTCGAGGAACAGCGTGCCGCGGTCCGCGGCCTCGAAGCGCCCGGGCTGCGCGGCGGTCGCGCCCGAGAACGCGCCGCGCTCGTGGCCGAACAGCGCGCTCTCCGCGAGGGTGTCGGGCAGCGCCGCGCAGTTGACCGCGACGAGCGGCCCGCCGCGCCGCGGCGACAGGTGGTGCAC
Source organism: Deltaproteobacteria bacterium (assembly GCA_019637375.1). Taxonomy (GTDB): domain Bacteria; phylum Myxococcota_A; class Polyangia; order Haliangiales; family Haliangiaceae; genus JABFXX01. The sequence continues at coordinate 239,288 of JAHBVW010000005.1, forward strand.
GGCCGCGACGACGGACTCCTTGCCGACGCCGGTCTCGCCGAGGACGAGGATCGGCAGCTCCGACGGGGCCATGCGCTCGACGAGCATGTACACGCGCAGCATCGCCGGCTCCGCGACGAGGATCCGCTTGCCGCCGAGCTCGAGCCTGCGTACCGCCTGCGTCGGCGTGCCGTGCTCGCCGGCCGGCGCCGTCGCCGCGGCATCGCGCGCCGCCGCGAGCAGCACGGCGACGTCGCTCGCATCATCGGGCGCCACCGCGGCGCCGGTGCGGAGGCGCAGCCCCGGCGCCGCCGCGCGGATCCGCCGCGCCACCGCCGCGAGCTCGTCGGCATCCGCCTCGGGCACCACCGCCGCGACGCGCGTCGCGCCGTCCACCGCGACGACGTCGCTCGGCCGCAGCGCCCCGGCCACCGCGCGCACGAGCGCCTCGGGCTCCCCCGCACCGTCGAGCTGGGCGATCAGGAGGCCGGCGCGGCGGCCGCGCGAGAGGGCGCGATCGAGCTCGGCGGCGAGGGTGGGGTGGAGGTCGGCCGCGTCGAGGATGCGGGCGCCGCGCCGGCGCGGGACGGCGGCGTAGTAGGCGATCGTCGTCGCGCAGATGCCGATGACGTCGCCCGGCGCGAGCGGGCGCGCGCCCCCGGCGGGGAGGCGCTCGCCGTTGACGAGCGTGCCGTTGTGGCTGCCGAGATCGACGACGGTCGCGGCGCCGCGCGCGCAGCGCAGCTCGGCGTGGCGCCGCGAGGCGGCCGGATCGTCGAGGCGCACCTCGCAGCCCTCGGCGCGCCCGAGCGTCCAGGCGCCGTCCGGGGCGAGCGCGAAGCGCCACGACCGCCCGTCCTCGACGATCGTCAGGTGCGGGGCGTCGGCCGGCTCGAACGTCTGCGTCGGATCGTGGGCCACGGCGCGAGCGTAGCCCAGCTATAGTGCGGTGCCTTGGAGCCAGCCCAGATCGGGGAGTACCGGGTCGTCCGGCTGCTGGGACACGGCGGCATGGGAGAGGTGTACCTGGCCGAGGACCCGCAGCTCGGCCGCCGCGTGGCCATCAAGGTGATCGCCGGGTTCCGCGACCACCCGTCGGCGCGCGCCCGCTTCGCGATCGAGGCCCGCGCGATCGGCCGGCTCAACCACCCGAACGTCGTCACCGTGCACCGCGCGGGCGAGTTCGAGGGGCGCCCGTACCTGGTGTCCGAGTACGTCGAGGGCACGCCGCTCGACAAGCTCGAGCGCCCGCTGCCGCGCGACCGCGCGCTCGCCCTCGGCATGTCGCTCGCGCGCGGGCTCGCCGCCGCGCACCGCGAGGGCATCCTCCACCGCGACGTCAAGCCGGCGAACGCGATCGTCGACCGCGACGGCGTCGTGAAGCTGCTCGACTTCGGCCTCGCCAAGCTCGCCGGCGAGGAGGCTCCGCCGATCGCACCTTCCACATCTTCCGCTTCGCTCGCGCCCGCGCGCCCCACCCGCAGCGACGCCTCGACGGTGACGTTCCAGAGCGACGCGCCCGCCCCGCCCGGCGCGCCGCTCGAGCTCACCGCCGCCGGCAGCATCATGGGCACGCCGCGCTACATGTCGCCGGAGGCGCTCGCCGGCGAGCCCGCGACGGCCGCGTCCGACGTCTACGCGCTCGGCCTCGTCCTGTGGGAGCTGCTCGCGAACCGCGACCACGAGCGCACGCCCGGCGGCGACGTCCCGCCGATCCGCGGCGCCGCGCCCGACGTCCCGGAGCCGATCGCCGCCGTCGTCGACCGCGCGGTCCGCCTCGACCCCGCCGAGCGCCCCGCCGACGCCGGCGCGTTCCTCGCCGCGCTCGAGGCGGCCGCCGCGCCGCCCGCACCGCCGCGGCGCACGGGCGCCCTCCTCGCCGCCACCGGCGCGGTCGTCCTCGCCGGCGGCGCGATCGCGTTGGCCGCCACGCGCAGCTCGTCGGAGCCGGCGACGCCGCCGTCGACGCCGGCGCCGCCACTCGCCGCGCCGACGCAACCACCACCACCACCGACGCCGCGCGCGCTCACCGCCCTCGGCGGCTGCGCCGAGCTGCCCGCGTTCGTCGACGGTGCCACGATCGCGTTCGACCTCGCGAAGGGCGACGCCGTCGACCTGTACACGACGACGGGCGCCGACACCGCGCCGACCCGCATCGCCGCCTCGCCGACGCTCGCCGAGTGGCGCCCGACCGCCGGGCGCCTCCCCGGCGAGATCCTCTACATCCGCGACGGCACCGACGGCCGCTCGGAGCTCGTCGCGCTCGACCGCGCGTCCGCGACGCACACGCGGCTCTCGCACGCGAGCGCGGCCGTCGTCGCGGGCGGCAAGATCTACGTCATCGACGACGAGGAGCCGGGCAAGCTCGGCGCGCTCGCCGCGAACCACACGGTCGAGTGGCTCGCGACGACGCCCGGCGCGCGCCAGCCCTACGTCCTCGGCGGCGCCGCCTCCGCGTCGCGCGTCGCCGTGGTCGTCGCCGACGAGGCCAGCTTCCCGGGCCTGTGCATCCTCGACACCACCACGCACCGCGTGACCTGCCCCGCGACGGACACGCTGCAGAACGGCCGCCCGGCGATGACCCGCGACGGCCGCTTCGTCTACTACCCGTCGCGCGCCGGCATCCGCGTCCTCGACCTCACCGCGAACACCGATCGCGTCGCCGTCGCCGGCGTGCGCGCCTCCGGCGGGATCGCGCTGTCCCCCGACGAGCGCCGCCTCGTGTACTCCGACTGCCGCACGTACGGCTCGATCGTCGCCGTCGGCCGCGGCGACCCCGAGGTGCTCGTCGGCGCGGGGCTCGTCAAGTCCCCGGCCGGCGGCCCGCGCGGCGCGCTCGCCTGGATCGCCGCCCGCGACAACGCGCGCGGCACCCGCCTCATGCTGCGCGAGCCCGGCCGCCCCGACCGCGAGCTCGCCGCGGACGACGCCGAGCTCGGCCGCCCCGCGTTCGACGCCGCCGGCGCCACGCTCGCCTTCGCCGCGGGCGGCGACGACGCCGGCATCCGCACCGTGCCCGCCGCCGGCGGCACCGTCGCGCGCTGGACCCGCGACGCCGGCGATCGCGGCCCGCTGTTCGCCCGCGCCGGCCTCGCCTTCACGCGCCTCGACCGGGGCGGGCGCCCGGCCGTCTACCTCCAGGCCGCACCCGACGCCGCGCCCACCCGGCTCGTCGAAGGCTGGACGCTCGACGACGTCGACGCCGCCGGCACGCGCGGGCTCGTGCGCGCCGGCAAGTTGCTCGCGTGGCTCGACCTCGCCACCCGCGCGCTCGCACCGATCCCGACCGACCCCAAGGTCGGCACCGCCGCCGCCACGCGCCTGTCCGGCGACGGCACCTGGCTCGCGGTCCTCACGCAGAACACGTTCCTCCGCGTCGAGCTCGCGACCGGCGCCGCGACCCCGCTGTACGAGGTGCCGCCCGGCCAGACCGCCGGGCCGCCGTCGGTGCTCTCCGACGGCCGCATCGCGTTCCGCCCCGAGATCTGGCTCGGCGAGCTCTACGAGCTCGAGGGCCGCTGGGCGAGCCCGGCGCAGCGCCCCTGAGCGAGCCCGGCGCGCTGCGCGAAGTCGGCGCAGGTGCGACGCCGCCCAACCGGCGGATCCGGCGCGCGCGGCGCTGGCGCGCGCCGTGCTCGGTGCGGCGGAGAGGAGAGACATGACCAAGACATCCGTATGCGCGTTCGCCTTCACCGCCCTCGTCGCCGCCGCCGCAGGCACTGCGCGCGCCGACAAGATCACGTGCGATCCCGTGGCCAAGAAGCTCGAGTGGCACGCCTGCGTGATCGGCCCCGTCGAGTACAAGCGCGGGATGAAGACCGAGTCGCGCGACGAGTGCAAGGTCGACAAGGTCGTGAAGCCGGTCGACGGCTGCAACTTCGGCGACCTGACGAAGCACGTCCCCGCCGAGGCCGCCGGCGACCTCGCCAGCGTGAGGTTCTACGCGATCGCGCCCGCCGACTTCGACGACGGCCCGTGGGAGGCGCAGGCCGACCCGACGGGCGACTTCTGCCAGCTCAGGTCCGCGCCCGGCCTCGACGGCTGGGAGCTGATGAAGTTCAGCGAGGCGTTCGACAAGTCCAACCGCGAGCGCACCGAGCTGGTGACCCAGAAGCTCAAGAAGGCCGGCAAGCGCATCGGTCAGTTCGGCGTCACGATCGGCGTCGGCCCCCAGGGCTGCGCCGGCAAGAGCGCGAAGCTCGGCATCCTCGACCGCAAGAGCCTGTCGAAGTTCCTCGTCTACGCCGAGGTCGCGTACACCAAGTGAGGACGCACACCTACATCCTCGCGCTCACCCTGCTCGTCGGGTGCGGCGGCAAGAAGGACGACGGCAAGAAGGACGACGGCAAGAAGCCCGACGACAAGGCCGGCAAGGTGGAGTCCAAGCTCGCCGGCGGCTGCGACCGCCGCGAGAAGGAGGGCGTGTGCAGCGAGTACCACGGGCGCGCGACCTCCGACTGGGTGAAGAAGGAGTGCCCGGGCTACAACGCGCAGTTCGTCGAGGCGTGCCCGAAGGAGGGCGCCGTCGGCCGCTGCGTGATCGAGGCCGGCAACGCGAGCGAGACGCACACGCTGTACTACGCGCCGCAGATGTCGAAGGAGGCGTTCGCCCAGCTGTGCAAGCCGCCGGACTCGCAGCCGCGCGACCCGTGACGCGCTCACGACAGCCGTGCGTGCGAGCACACGCGAGGCTCGCTGGCGATCCACGGAGCCCCGTCTATACTCTCGCCGATGCAAGCGCTGACCTGCCCGCGGTGCAGCGAGGCGCAACCACCACCTAGCGACGCGCGCGTCCCCGTCACGTGCGGCGCGTGTCAGCTCGTGTTCACCGCCCCGCAGGTCGGCGACGGCGACGGCTTCGAGGTCCGCCGCGACGGCGACGTGCTGACGATGCTCGTCACCCCGCCGGCGTGGGCCGCGGTCGGCATGGTCGTCGCCGCCGCGCTCGCGACGGCGGGCCTCGCCGGCGCCGTGGTGCTGTGGGTGGTCGTCGAGACCTGGCTCGCGATCCCGCTGGTCGCGTTCCTCGGGGCGGTCGCGGCGCTCGCGTGGCGCGAGCTCGCGCACGCCGCGTTCCGCGCCGCGATCCGGATCGGCCCCGACGCCGCCGTCGTCGGCTCGTGGCGCGGGGAGCTCGACGACGTCGCGACCGCCGAGGCCGCGTCGCGCACGCTCGAGGGCACCGACGTGCACGAGCTCGTGGTCCGCCTGCACGACGGCCGTCGCCGGATCGTGCGCTGCCGCTCGAGCGCCGTCGCGGACGAGGCCGCGTCGCTGATCAACCGTCACCTCGGCGAGCTGCCGCGCCCGGCGGAGGCCGCGTGATCGCCGGCCGGCCGGCGCTCGCGCTCGCGGCGGCCGCCGCGCTCGGCGGGTGCTGGACCGGCGACGTGAAGGCGCCCGCGGAGCCGCCGCGCAAGCCGGACCGGCTCGACGCGAAGCCGGGGCGCTGCAGCGACGGCGGCGACGAGGCGCAGCTCGTCGCGCTGTCGTGCCGGGACATGCGCCACAGCCGGATGCAGCGCGCGCGCAGCGGGGCCCTCGCGGTCGCGCTCGATCGCGGCCGGCTCCTCGCGATCGGCGGCGACGGCGACGGCGCGGCGGCGACCGCGGAGATGTTCGACCCGGCGACCGGCTGGTCGCCCGTCGGCATGCCGGCGGTGTTCGAGGGCATCGACTGGGCGGCGACGCGCCTGGTCGCGCACGGCCGCGACGCGTACTTCGTCACCGCGTCGACGCTGCGCGAGATCCGCGTCGCGCGCTTCGACGCCGAGCGCCGCGAATGGGTCGCGCAGTCGCCGCCGCTCGACGGGCGCGACAACGGCACGATCCCGCACGTCGGCGCGGCGATGCTCGCCGACGGCAGCCTGCTCGTCGCATCCACGGATCGCGCGGCGCTGTACACGAACGGCATCTGGCGCCGCCTGCGCGACCTGCCGGCCGCGCCGAAGCGGTTCGTGCGCTGGATCGCGCCGCTCGCCGGCGGGGATGCGCTCGTCGACGGCGTGCTGCGCTTCGATCGCCGCCGCGCCGCGTGGGTCGACGTCAGCGCGTCCGCGTCGCGGCGCGTGCAGCGCGGCAGCTACGCGCCGGTCGCGCTCGAGGACGGCCGCGTCGCGCTCGTCGGCGGCTGCAGCGACGGCGGCGAGTGCTGGGGCAACCCGGAGATCGACGTGTTCGATCGCGGCGGCGACGCGTACACGACGACGCGCGCGCTCCTCGAGCGCGAGCACGCGGTCGGCGCGCAGGGCATCTCGCTCCCCGGCGCGCGCATGATGATGACGAGCGACTTCGGCGGCGGCCGCAACATCGAGCACTGCCGCGTCCCGACGGACCCGACGCTCGCGTCGTGCCGGTGCGGCGCGTGCAGCGTCCCCGAGCGCAGCAACTTCACCGTCGTCGCCGGTGAGGGCGAGTGCATGCTCGTCCTCGGCGGCACGACGCCGCACGGCCCGACCGACGAGGTCCTGCGCTACTGCTGGAGCGACAGCCCGCTCCCCGCGATCCGCACGCCCTGATTTGCGATCGACGTGCGATCGACGCGCGATCGACGGGCGATCTGGGATCCGCGGGCGAACCGCGCTAGGTTCGCGGCCATGAAGCGAGCTCTGCTGGTCGTGCTGGTCGTAGCGTTCTCGTCCCCCGCGTTCGCGGACCGCATCGCAGCGCCCGCCGGCGGTCCCAAGGTCGAGGTGCTCGACGCGGGCAAGGGCGCGAAGAAGCAGCTGCGCTTCGCCCCGAAGGTCGGCTCGACGTCGACGATGGTGATGAAGACGCGCATGAACCTGGCGCTCACGATGGGCGGGCGGGCGATGCCGGCGACCGACGTGCCGGAGACGCGCATGACGATGGACATGAAGGTCACGAGCGTGTCCCCGTCGGGCGACGTCGGGATCGCGTTCACGATGAAGAAGGGCGAGGTCGATCCGGCGGGCCTGCCCGCGGCCGTCAGCGCGATGAAGCAGGTGCTCGCGAAGATCGAGGGCACCACGGGCACCGGCGTCGTCACGAACACCGGCATCACGAAGTCGGCGGACATCAAGGTGCCGGCGTCGGCCGACCCGCAGATGAAGGAGATGCTCGACGGCATCAAGCAGAACATGAACCAGCTCGCCGCGCCGCTGCCGCAGGAGGCCGTCGGCGTCGGTGCGAAGTGGAAGGTGACGAGCCAGATCTCGATGAACGGCATGACGCTCACGCAGGTCGCGAGCTTCGAGCTCAAGGACGTGAAGGGCGACGTCGTCAGCCTCGCCGTCAAGATCGACCAGAAGGCGTCGAACCAGGTCATCGTGAAGGACGGCATCACCGTCGACCTGATCTCCGCCGACGGCGCGGGCAGCGGCGAGCAGCTCGTCGACCTGACGAAGCTCGTCCCGACGAAGGCGAGCATGTCGCTCGTCTCGAAGTCCGTGATGAAGGCCGGCGGTCAGGGCTTCGACATGAAGCTCACCCTCGGGATGGACATCGAGAGCAAGTAGCGCGATGCGCCCGGCGACGCCGAACACGCGGCCGTCGCTGTTCCGCAACAACCTCGCCATGCGCATGCTGCGCTGGCTGATGCTCGCCGGCGAGGCGACCCAGCGCGACTTCATGGCCGAGTACCGGCGCATCGGCGCGGCCGGCTCGTCGTACGGCGACGACTTCCACCGCTACACGACGCACACCGGCACCGGCGACGTCCGCCGCGTCATCCACAAGCTCACGGCCGAGGGCACGCGCCCGCGCCTGCGCTGGATCGGCGGCCCGCTCCCCGCCTGGCTCGCCGCCACGCCCGACGACGAGCTCCAGCTCGGCTTCGAGACGATGGAGCGCGCCCTCGTCGACACGAACGACGACCACTTCCGCGACTGGCTCGGCTACCTGCGCGACGAGATCGAGCGCCGCGCGCGCTAGTTACACGGGATCGGGTCGCACTGACCCCACAGGCCCTTCTTCGCGGCCTTCGCGGCGCGCTCGAGGGCCTTGAACTCGTCGTTGCGGTCGTCGCCGTTCGGCGGGATGTGGAGGACGCAGGCGTAGCCGCGCTCGACGAGGAACGTGTTGACCTCGACGTTGCCGACGTGGACGTACGCGAGCGTGCGCCCGAACCTGTCGGTGCACTGCTGGTCGTAGGTGAGCGTGACGGTCTTGCCCTCGACGAGGTCGCGGTTGGCCTTGGTGGCGTTCTCGCCGTAGCACTCCATCTTGCCGCCGGTGGTCTCGGGCGTGTTCACCATCAGGTAGCGGATGCGCACGCCGCCCTCGAGCTCGACGGTGTCGCCGTCGATCACGCGCGCGACCACGGCCTCCGTCGGGCCGCAGTCCGAGCCCGGCTCGCCGCACGCGGAGAGCGCGGCGAAAGCGAGGGCGGCGGTGAGCTTCACAGGCAAGCGTTGACCGCCTTCGGCGTCCCGAAGTTCGCGATCTCGGGATTGTATTGCTGCGCGGCCTTGGCGTTGCAGAAGTTCGCGGGGACGTCGTTGTCGGTCGTGTTCGTCTTGTTCGGATCGAGCTGCTTGGAGACGCCGTCGAGGATCCCCGTCGTCCACGTGATCGCATCGAGCGGCGTCGCGCCGTCGAGGACGGTGATGGAGCCGTTGCTCTGGGCCAGGGCGAACGTGAACGTGCCGTCGACGTCCGGCAGGCCGCCGTTCTGCAGCGGGTCGATCGTGTGCGCGAACAGGGCGAAGCCGCCCGGCGCGACCGACTTGCACTCGGCGGACTGCACGACGTTGATCCCGGCGGCGTTGCCCTTGAGGCCGAGGCCGTTGACGTCGAACGCCGTGGCGCCCGTGTTCGTGATCTCGAACCACTCCTGGGTGGCGTCGGTGCCCGTGCCCGCCGGGTTCGCGAGGAACTCGGTGATCACGAGCTGACCCGCCGCCGGCTTGACGACCGCCCGCAGCACGCCGTTGGCGATGCACTGGCCGGCCTGCGGGACGAGCGCGCACTTCGGGTTCGCGGCGCCGGGCGTGCCGCGGTCCGTGCTCGCGCCCGACATGTTGTAGGGCGCCGTGCCGTTGCAGAAGTTCGCCGGGTCGTCGTTGGCCGTCGCCTCGGTGAAGTCGGGATCCAGGCTCAGCGAGGCCCCCGACGTCGACGTCGTCCACGTCACCGCGTCGATGATCGTCGCGCCGTGCAGGAGCCGGACGTCGGGCGTGACCGTCGTCGGATTGAGCGTGAACTTGAACGTGCCCGCCGTCGTGAGGCCGCCGTTCATCAGCGGGTCGCTCGAGCGCGCGAACACGACGTAGGAGCCGGCGGTGACCCTCATGCAGTTCGGGCTCGTGAGCACCTCCGGCGCGATGTTGTTGTCGTTCGCGCGGTCGAGCCCGAGGCCGTTGAGGTCGACGTCGGCCAGCGCCTTCACCTCGAACCACTGGCCCACCGTCGCGCTCACCGCCGTCGGCTTCGCCATGATCTCGGTGATCACGAGCTCGCCCTCCTTGGGCGGGACGATCTCGCGCATCGTGCCGTTGTCGTTGCACGCGCCGGCGACGACCGGCACGCAGTCGTTGTCCTGACCGGGCGTGCCGAAGTTGTTCGGCTCGTACTGCGTCTCCTTCGCCTCGCACCAGTTCGCGGCGATGTCGTTGAACGTGTAGTCGGGCGGCGACGCCGCCGACAGCTGGCGCGAGTGACCGGCGCGAACCGCCTCGTACGTCGCCGCGTCGATCTCCGCGTCGCCGCACGCCATGCGGAGCTTGCCGCCGTCGGTGTTGAACAGGTCGCCGAGGTCGGCGCTGTAGCCGTAGTCGACGTACGGCGGCAGCAGGTCGGCCACCGAGTTGCCGAGCACGAGGTACTGGCCGGGGTCGATCGTGACCTTGCCCATCGTGTGGGACTTCGCCTTCGAGCCGTCGGGCCGGCTGTGCGTGACCTTCAGGCCCTCGAGCTCGAGCGGCCGACCCGATGCGTTGTAGATCTCGAACCATTCCTTCCCGGCGTCGGCACCGCTGCCGCCGGGCGGGCCCGCGTAGTCCGCGAGCACCTCGGTGATCACGAGGTCGCCGGGGAGCAAGTCATCCTTGCACGCGCCGCCGCCGCCGTTCGACGGACCGCACGCCGCCGCGGCGAGCGCGACGACACCACCACTGACAAATAAGCTACGCATGTGTTCCTCCTACGGGACCGTCGGGGGAGTGAGCCCGGGCACCTTCGAAAGCTTGATCTGACTCGCGCGCTCGACCCTGATCTGCACCTGCTTGCGGTGCGTCCGTTTGTTCTCGTACACCGTCGGCACACCCGTCACGACCACGTACTCGCCCTTCCACTCGCGCACGCCCGACGTGCCGAACACGTCGTTGTCGAAGAAGATGAGCGGGAACTCGAACGACTTCGAGCCCTTCATCTCCGCGCGCGACGGGCCCTTCTGGCCGATCTCCGCGCCGTCGATCGTGCCGAGGACGTGGATCTCCTTGCCGAGGAGCTCCTCGATGCGCTTCTGCGCATCCCAGTGCGTGATGTCGATGTAGTTGTCCTTCCCCTCGCCCTCCTTGCGGAACTCCTCGACGAACTCGCCGCGCGCGTTCCACCACGCGAGCCGCTCGGGGTAGTCGGGGTAGTGCTGGTCGGCGTCGCCCCAGATGCCGCGCCGGGCCTTCTGCGCCTCGTGCTGCGCGGCGAGGAAGTCGCTGTGGTACTTGCGCGAGTAGCCGTACTTCGTGAAGTACGGCGTCATCCCGGCGCGCACCGCCTCGACGTTGTAGTTGATCCACTTCCCGTCCTTGTGCGCGATCACGTACGCGAGGTAGCGCTTGTAGCGATCGCGGATCTCGGCGGGGTGATCGCGCTCGAGTCGCACGCGGTCGACGCCGTCGAAGAACTTCACCGCGAACTTCTTCGCCGTGTCGCCGAACGGGGTCGACATCTTGACCGGGCGCTTCGACGCGCCGCGCTTCTTCACGAGGTACTGCTCCCAGCCGGCCTCGTAGTCGCGGCGGTCGGGCTCGGTCTTGAACGTCTCCTCGGTGTCGATGCCGACGAGGCGCAGCGACGAGTCGAGCCCGTCGACGTGGACGGTGTCGCCGTCGGTGACCTTCGTGACCTTGAACTCGCCGACCGTGGTCCCGGGGACCTCGAGCTTCGACAGCGACTTCTGCGCCTGCTTGCGCGAGTAGCGGTCGCTCCCATGGTTCCCGCAGCCGAGCGCGATCGCGGCGAGCAGGACCGAGAGCGCGAGGCGTCTCACGGGCACGCCCGGTTGGCCGCCCTCGGCGAGCCGTTGGGGGCCAGGTCGTTGCACCACGCCGCCGCGTTGTCGTTCGCCTCGGCGTCCGGCGGGTTCACGCCGAGCGCGTAGCTGCCGCTGTTGGGGAGCGACGTGTAGGCGGCGCGGTCGATCTCCACGCCGCAGGCCTCGAGCTGCACCGTCGACGACGCCAGCCAGCTCTCGCGGTAGTCGCTCGCGAAGCCGTAGTCGAGGTACGGGGGCAGGTTCTCGTCGACGCTGAGGCCGAGCACGACGTACTCGCCGGCGCCGACCTCGACCGAGCGGCGCACGATGATCGCGTTCTCGCCGGCGCCGGTCGCCTTGCGGAACCGGACGCGCAGCCCGTACAGGTCGACGGTGCCGGGGCTCGCGTTGTACAGCTCGACCCAGGGCTTGGTGCCGTCGTCGGGGCTGGGCTTGCCGCGGAACTCGGTGATGACGAGCTCTCCCTTCACCACGTCCGGGCACAGGGCCGGCGCCGGATCGCGGACGCAGCCGGGGAGGAGAGCCATTAGCAGGAACAGCCCGACGCGCACGGCGCTATCGTAGCCCACAACCGATCGCGCCTGCGCAGCGATCGCCCAGGCAAAACGGCAGTGCTGTACAGCACGGTGCGTCGAGCCTCCGGAGGGACTTACTATCGCCTCCGATGCGCAGCGCCCTCGCCACGCTCGTGTTCCTCGCCGCGTGCAGCCGCGGTACGTCACCCAACCTCGACGCCGCGCCCGGCGATCGACGCGATGCGCCGGAGGTCGCCGTCGACGCGCCGGCGCTGCCCGGCGACGACCTCGCGCCGGTGCGCCACACGATCGTCGTCGACGGCATCGACGACTTCTTCGCGAGCGAGCAGTTCGCCACGACGTCGAACGGCTACGACGCGCGCGTCACGTGGGACGAGACCCACCTCTACCTCGGCTACGGCGGCCCCGACCTCGACCCCGCCGCGCTCGACGCGGCGTCGAAGTGGCTGTTCGTCGCGATCGACGTCGATCCCGGCGCCGCGACCGGGGCGGCGCAGAGCCTCGCGTACAACACGCAGCACGCCGTGTTCCCCGCCGGCTTCGGCGCCGAGCTCTACGCGCGCTACAAGTGCGACGGCTCGTTCGCCACCCTCGAGCAGTTCGCCGCGCCCGACTGGATGACGTCGGCGACCGCGCCGCAGGTCGCGCGCTCCGGCAGCTTCGTCGAGCTCGCGATCCCGCGCGCCGTCTTCGGCACCGCGACCACCGTCGGCGTGGTGACCTGGATGATCAACGAGAAGCCCGACTTCGAGGGCACGTTCGCCGGCCTCTACGCCGGCAACTTCACCGACGGCTACCAGCCGGCGCTCGCGCTGACGAAGTACCTGCGCGCCGACTTCACGTCGCCGCGCGCGCCGAACGATCCGCTCAACCAGGCGCCCTAGGGGCTGTCCCTATTCGGGGCTCGCGCGGCGCTCGCCCCTCGAGGGCCAGCCCCTAACCTTCTCCTTCCGTGCGTCCACTCACTCCGCTGTTCCTCGCGCGGCAAGGCCGCGCTCGGGCTCCGTTCGGTCCGCACTAGCGCGTCGCGATGTAGCAGTCGTTCGTACCGCCGACGTCGCTGACGAACACGAACGTGCGGCCGTCGGGCGAGAGGTACGGGTCCTGCTGGTCGCCGCCGAGCGCCGCGAAGTCGGTGAACACCGTCGGCGTCGCCCACGGCGCGGCGACGCTCGTGCGCGTCGACGTGTAGAGGAGCGTCTTGCCGCTGCGATCGCTCGCGAAGTAGATCGTCAGGCAGTCCTGCGTCAGGAACGTGCCGGTCTCGGTGCCGGTGGCGCCGTTGAGCTCGGCGACCACCGTCGCGGTGCCGGCGCCGATCGTACCCTCGGCGAGGTTGGTGCCCTGGATGACGAGGTAGCGGCCCTGCGTGCCGCACGGCATGAACCACTTGTCGACGCCCGCGGTGTTGACGCCGGCGACCGGCGCGGGCGTGCCCCAGTTGTTGCCGGGCGCCGGGTGCGCGACGGCGTAGATGTCGAGGTTGCCCACCGACGGCGCGCGGTCGGTCGCGAAGTACAGCGTCTTGTCGTCGGCCGAGAACCGCGGCGTCTGCTCCGTCTTGCCGTTGAGGTCGAACGGCAGGCGCGTCGCGGTCGTGAAGTCGTCGGCCGTCGACGCGCGCTGGGCGTAGAACAGGTGCTTGCGGTTGCCGTCGTTCGGATCGACGCGCGCGAACACGAGCTCGAGCCCCGTCGAGCTCAGGGTCGGATCGTCCTCGGCGGCGTTCGCGGCGCTCGCGGCCCCGAGCTTTCGCGGCGTGCCGAACGGCCCGAGCGGCGCCGCGTCGGCGGGCGCGTCGGGCGGCGCCACCAGGTCCGCGTCGGCGAGCGGGTTGTCGCCGCCGTCGAGACCACCGCCGCCGCCGAGCTGTGCACCACAGCCGGCAACGACGACGAGCGCGAGTCCGCCCCTGGCGCGCATGCGAGGATCCTACATGTCTCCGCGCGCCTCCGGAACGCCGAATCGTGGCACGCTACCCGGACGATGATGCGGATCCTCGGGACCCTCGTATTCGCGACCATCGCCGCCGGCTGCGTCGTGGAAACGCGCGGAAGTGCGCACGTCCACGCGACCTCGAACGTCGTCGTCGAGGTCGAGGAGGCGCCGCCGCCGCCGCGGCAGATCGTGACAGAGGTCCGACCGGGCTTCGTCTTCATCCAGGGCCGCCACGAGCGGCGCGGCCGCAGCTGGGTGTGGGTCGAGGGCCGGTGGGAGCGCGAGCGCGCGAACCATCACTACGTGCAGGGTCGCTGGGTCCAGCGCGGCAAGCGCCACGTCTGGGTCGAGGGCCACTGGGACCGCCGCGGCGACGTCCGCGATCACCGCGATCACCGCGGGCATTCCCCCGGCCCCGTGCAGCGCCGGTGATGCTATAGCCTCGCCGTGCGACTCGCCGCCGCTGTACTGATCGCCGCCGCCGCCTGCAACTCCGGCTCGGCAGGACCCGAGGCCAAGCCGACCACGTCATCGCCGACGCCGTCACCGACGCCGTCGCCGTCGCCGGTCGCGTCCTCGCCCGCGTCCGTCGAGCGCGGCGCCGCGCTGTACACGAAGCTGTGCGCGCAGTGCCACGCGAAGGACGGCACCGGGGGCGCCGCCGACCATGCGCCGTCGCTCGTCAACTCGACGTTCCTCGAGAGCGCGACCGACGACTTCCTGCGCCGCTCGATCCGCGTCGGCCGCCGCGGCACGTCGATGGGCGCGTACGGCAAGGTCGAGGGCGGCGTCCTCGACGACACCGGCGTCGACGACATCGTCGCGTGGATCCGCGAGAAGGGCCCGGCGCCGCGCGCGCTGCCCGCCGCGGGCGCCGGTGACGCCGCCGCCGGCGAGAAGCTGTACGTCGAGTACTGCCAGACCTGCCACGGCGACCGCGGCAAGCGCGGCGAGGCGATCCACCTCGCGAACCCGCAGTTCCAGCAGATGGCGACCGACGCGTTCGTCCGCTACGCGATCGACAAGGGTCGTCCCGCGACGAAGATGCAGGGCTTCGGCAGCGTGATGTCGGCCCGGCAGATCGACGACGTCACCGCGTACGTCCGCTCGTTCGGCGGGCCCGAGCCGGCGTTCAAGCTGCTGCCGGCGCCGACGGGCACGGAGTCGCTGGTCATCAACCCCAAGGGGCAAGAGCCGCGCTGGACGCCGAAGCCGGACCAGGCGGGCGTGCCGCGCTTCGTCTCCGTCGACGAGGTCCACAAGGCGCTCGCCGCCGGCCAGAAGATGATCATCGTCGACGCGCGCCCCGAGAGCGAGTGGCGCAGCGTGCACGTGACCGGCGCGGTGTCGATCCCCTACTTCGACGTGAAGCGCATCACCTCGATCCCGAAGGACGTGTGGGTGGTCGCGTACTGCGCGTGCCCGCATCACCTGTCGGGCATCGTCGTCGACGAGCTGCGCAAGATCGGCCACCGCAAGGCCGTCGTCCTCGACGAGGGCATCAACGTGTGGCGCAGGAAGGGCTATCCGGTCGTCGCCGTCGAGGGACTCCCGATGCCTCCGGACGAGCCGCACAACCACGGCCACGATCACGGCCACTGATCCGGGCTAAGCTCGCGCCATGGACCTGGGGCGCATGCTCGACAAGTGCATCCGCGACCAGTGGTCGATCGACGACCTCGACTGGTCCCTCCCACCGCCGGCGCTGCCGCGCGACAAGGAGGAGGCCGTCGTCCAGGCGTTCGTGGACATGGCCGGCATCGAGCTGCTCGCGGGCGCGCTGTTCGAGGTCCAGCGCCAGAAGACCGACGACCCGACGCTGCGAAAGATCTTCGCGACGTTCGTCGCCGACGAGAAGCGCCACTCCGCCGTCGCCGCGCGCCTCGCGCGCCACTACGACGTCCACCACTACCGGCGCTACGAGGAGAGCCCGGCGCTGACGCGCTTCCGCCCGCACTTCCTCGCGCTCGTGCGCGACACCTCGCCGGAGATCGCGAACGCGTACATCACCTCGGGCGAGCTCATCCTCGACGTCGCGCTCCTGCGCTCGCTCGACGACTACGTCGCCGACGAGATGAGCCACCGCGCGATGCACCTCATCAACCGCGACGAGTCGCGCCACATCGCGATCGACTTCCACATGACGGAGCTGTACTGCTCCGACGCGCACCTCGCCGAGATCGCGCGCCGCCCGCGCCCGACGGCGCGCCAGCTCGCGCACGGCATCGGCGCGCTCGCGCGCATGATGTGGCACGCCAAGCCGTTCCTCCAGCAGGTGTTCCTCGCGCCGATGGACCGCACCGATCCGAGCGGCCGCCGCGTGCAGGAGGCGTTCAAGCGCATCCAGCTCGTGCTGCGCAAGCCGACCGTCGCGCGCACGCCGTTCTCGAAGATGATGATCGGCCTGCAGAACCTCTACAACCACCCGATCTACGGCCGCATCCTCGGCCCCGCGCTCCTGCGCGCCCTCGGCGCCGAGGACCGCGCCGCCCGCATCCTGTTCACGCACGAGGATCTCGAGCGCACGGGCCGCATGAGCTTCGAGGAGCTCGCCGAGGACGCGCTCGCCGTAAAATACAGCTAGCTGGCTAGCTGCCGACGAGGCGCTTCAGGAACGGCAGCACCTGGCGCGAGGTCACGTCCTCGGCGACGGCCTCGAGGCAGTCGCGCACGCCGCCCTGGACCTCGCGGTCGCGGTTGCCGGTCATCGCCTTCGCGGAGCCGCTCGCGGAGGCCGCGCGGTTGGCCTCCCACTTCTCGCCGCCGTCGGTGCCCGACCACGGCGCGACGCGGATCGCGACGGTGCACGCGATCTGCGTCTGGCCGCCGACGCGCGTGATCGCGATCTGCTTCACCGTCGAGGCGACGATGAACGCGCGCGACCGGCCGAGCTCCGCGGACGTCGGCAGCCCGCCGGGCCACGACGTCGCGAAGCCCTTCGCGTCGAGGCTCTGCCGCACGATCTTCGTGATCTTGTCGCCGGTGCCGCGCGGCATCTGCGCGGTCTGGTCGGTCGCCGCGTCGATGTTGACGAACACCTCCGGCTTCTTGCCGCCCGGCGCCGGCTTGCCCGCGCCGAGGAGAGGAGCGAGCGTCGAGAGCGTCTTGCCGGCCGTGTCGCGCACGCTCGCGTCGGCGTCCGCCTTCGCGATCTGGCGGAGCGCGTTCGCGCTGTACTCGCGCGCGTCCTCGGGCGTGCGCGCGTCGATCATCTGCGCGAGCGCGAGGGCGGCGATGCGGCGGATCGACGGGTCGTCGTCGGTGCGCGCGCGGCCGGCGACGCCGTAGATCGCGCGCACGTCGTGGGACTTCGCGAGCGCGAGCACCGCGGCGAGGCGCACGCGGTAGCTCGAGTCGTCGAGCTGGCGGACGTTCGAGTCGATCGAGTCGGCGCGGGCGCTCGCGAGGACGGCGCACAGCACCGAGCACGCCGCGAACACCGCCAGCACGCGCGACATCAGCGCGAATCTATCACGCACGTTTGTTCGACGAACCGAGCGTCGTTTGATTGCATGCATCGTGATCGGCGCGCGTGGCGCGCGTGTGGGGAACTGCGCCCTGGTGCGCGGCCGTGTCGATCTGCGCGCACGTTGTACGTACAGTGTCGCCATGGCTCTGCTCGACAGCGTTCGCGTGCTCGGAGCGATGGCGCGGATCACCGCACCCACGATCGTGGACCTCGCGCGCGGCCACCTGACCCGCTCCTCCGTCGACGACCGGGCGCGCTGGTTCGGGAGGCGCGTGGTCGAGCTGCTCGACGTCCACCTGCATGCGCGCGGCGCCGAGCTCGTCCCTCCGGGTCGCGCGTACGTCTACATGTCGAACCACCAGAGCCACCTCGACATCCCGATGCTCTACGCGACGCTCCCCTCGCCCACGATCCGCATGCTGGCGAAGAAGGAGCTGTTCGACATCCCGATCTGGGGCAAGGGGCTGCGCGCGGCCGAGTTCGTGGAGGTGGATCGCACGAACCACAGCCGCGCCGTCGCGTCGATCGCGTTCGCGGCGCGCCTGATCGGCGAGGGCGTGAGCATCTACCTCGCCCCGGAGGGGACGCGGTCGCGCGACGGGAAGATCAACCCGCTCAAGAAAGGTGGCTTCCACCTGGCGCTCGGCACCGGCGCGCCGATCGTGCCCGTCGCGATCCGCGGCACCATCGACATCCTCCCGCGGGGCAGCCGGGTGATGCACACCGGTCGGACCGTGGACGTCACGATCGGCGCTCCGATCCCGGTCGAGGGGCGTTCGGTCGAGGCCCTCAGCGCGGAAGTACGGGAATTCCTGGTCAGGAACGTCGAGAACGCGGCGAGCAAAGGCCCCTAGATCGGTTATTCTTGGGCGGTGACTTGGGTCGTGCCGCTCGCCCTGGGGGGCTTTGCCGTCCTCCTGATGGCGGTGTTCACGATGGTGTCCGCCCGCAAGAAGCACCGCGGCGTCGTGGCACCGGCGACGGTGGTCGGTCCAGCGGTGCTGATCCACGACATCAACGACGACCGCTGCACCGGCTGCGATGCGTGCGTCGCCGTGTGCCCGACGAACGTCCTCGACCTCGTCGCGAACAAGAGCCGCGTGCTGCGGTTCCACGACTGCATCCAGTGCGAGGCGTGCATGTTCGCGTGCCCGACCGAGGCGCTCGTGATGTTCCCCGAGGGATCGATCCCGCCGCCGCTCAAGGTCCCCGAGGTCGACGACAACTTCCAGACGGTGGTGCCGGGCCAGTACCTGATCGGCGAGGTCGCCGGCAAGCCGCTCGTCAAGAACGCCGCGAACCTCGGGCGCGCCGTGGTCGAGCACATGCTCGCGACCGGCCTGCGGCCCGGCGCGATCGGGCGCAGCGAGACGATCGTCGACGTCGCGATCGTCGGCTCGGGCCCGGGCGGTCTGTCGGCGGCGCTGACCTGCATCCAGAAGGGGCTGTCGTACGTCGTCCTCGAGAAGGAGCAGACGATCGCGTCGACGATCGCCCGCTATCCCAAGGGCAAGCTCGTGATGGCCGAGCCCTACGACACCACGAACTACTCGTTCCTCCCGGTGTTCGACTCCGCGAAGGAGCAGCTGATCCCGATCTGGGAGGAGCTGCTCCAGCGCGTCGGCATCTCGGTGCGCCAGGGCGAGTCCGTCGAGGTCGTCGCGAAGGCGCCCGACGGCGCGTTCGAGATCCGCACGACGGTGTCGAACTACCGCGCCCAGCGGGTGGTGCTGTCGATCGGCACGCGCGGCAAGCCGCGCACGCTGCAGGTCCCCGGCGAGAACCTGCCGAAGGTGTTCAGCCTCCTCGAGGACCCCGACGACTGGCGCGGCAAGAGCGTGCTCGTCGTCGGCGGCGGTGACTCGGCCGTCGAGGCGGCGCTCGCGCTCTCCGACGCCGGCGCGAAGGTGATGATCTCGTACCGCGGCAAGGGCTTCAACCGCGCCGCGCCGAAGAACAAGCAGACGATCGAGGCGTACGCCGCCGAGGGCCGCATCAAGGCCAAGCTCGGATCGCAGGTGCTGCAGTTCGAGGGCGACTCGGTGACGCTCGCGCTCGCCGACGGCTCGCAGAAGCGCTACCCGAACGACGGCGCGTTCGTGCTGATCGGCGCGGACCCGCCGATCGCGTGGCTCGAGAAGATGGGCATCCGCTTCGTCGAGCGCCCGCACCAGCACCAGATGGGCAAGACCGACGACATCCTGCGGCGCTTCGTGCCGCGGGCGGCCGAGTGCCCCGAGGATGCGGCGCGCGCCGCGGCGCAGATCCTGGGCGGCAGCACGGGCATCGAGCCGTCGACGAAGAGCTCGATGATCATGCCGGCGGCCGCCGCGCCGCCGCCGCCGTCGCAGCTGCCGATGGGCGAGCCGGTGTCGGGCCCGCGCAAGTGGCTGCGCTCGGCGACGAGCATCTTCTCGAACCGCCACGGCACGAACCCCGGCACGGCGCCGCCGACGAACCTCCAGACGAACACGCAGCCGCCGGTGAAGACCGCAGGCCCGCCGAAGATCGGCAAGAAGTTCGACGCGCCCGTCCCGCTGTCGGAGTTCGCGAAGCGCGGCAAGACGCGCGGCGACGGGACCGGCATGCACCACACGCACACCGGTCACGGCCGCCGCGACCAGCTGAGCGCCGGCGAGCGCACCCGCATCCTGCGCATGCTGCGCGACGAGGGCGGCCGCCTCGCCGACGAGGACTCGGCCGTCCACATCGGCGCCGCACCGGCGGCGCCCAAGCCCGACTACGACTTCGACTTCGACGACGCGCCCGCGCCGGCCCCGGCCCCCGCGCCGAGCGCCATGTCGCCGCGCCCGGACGTGCCGGCGAAGCCGGCGGTCGTCGTCGGGCTCGCGCAGGCGCAGGCCCGCTCGAAGAAGCCGGGCGCCGCGGCCGGTGGCGCCCGCCGCGAGGTCCCGCCGCCGGCACCGGCGCCGACGCGCACGCAGCCCGCGCAGCAGGCGCCGATGCACCTCGACGATCTACCCCTCGCACCGCCGGCGCAG
>JAHBVW010000050.1 GCA_019637375.1 Deltaproteobacteria bacterium
CCGGTTGCCGAGGTGATCGATGTCGTCGACGACGCCGCGGCCGTTGCGCAGCTCGATCAGGTAGCGGACCGTCTCGAGGATGTCGCGCTTGGTGAGGACCTGCGTCTCGATCGCCTCGTCGATCTTGAACTTGTAGTTCAGCTTCAGGCGGCCGACGCGCGAGAGGTCGTAGCGCTCGGCGTTGAAGAACAGGTTCTGGAACAGCGTCTGGGCGCTGTCGAGCGCGGGCTGATCGCCCGGGCGCAGGCGGCGGTAGATCTCCATGACCGCCTCGTCGGGGCCCTGGAGCTTGTCGGCGAGCAGCGTGTTGCGGAGGTACGGGCCGACGTTCAGGTTGTCGATGAACAGGACCTCGACCTTCTCGATGCCGCGCTCGCGCAGCTCGTCGAGCTTGGCCTCCGAGAGCTCCTCGTTGCACTGGAGGAGCACCTCACCGGTCGAGTCGTCGATGACGTCCTTCGCCGAGACCTTGCCGACGAGCTCGTCGAGATCGATGGGCAAGAGGTCGACGCCGGACTCCTGCAGCTTGCGGATCGCACCCTTGGTGAACTTGCGGTTCTTCTTGACGAGGACTTCCTTCGTCTTCGGGTGCTTGATGTCGCGCGTCGCGCGCTGGCCGACGAGCAGCTCGTAGTTGACCTGGCGGCTGTACTTCTTGCCCTGCTCGAAGTGGATCGTCTCGGTGTCGTAGAAGTAGTTGAGCAACTCTTCGGTCGAGTAACCGAGGGCGCGCAGCAGCACCGTCGCGTACAGCTTGCGCCGGCGATCGATGCGCACGTAGAGGATGTCCTTGTGGTCGAACTCGAAGTCGAGCCACGAGCCGCGGTACGGGATCACGCGGGCGCTGTAGAGCAGCTTGCCCGAGGAGTGCGTCTTGCCCTTGTCGTGGTCGAAGAACACGCCGGGCGAGCGGTGGAGCTGCGAGACGATGACGCGCTCGGTGCCGTTGATGATGAACGTGCCCGAGTCGGTCATCAGCGGGATCTCGCCGAAGTAGACCTCCTGCTCCTTCACGTCGCGGATCGACTGGACGCCCGTCTCCTCGTTGACGTCCCACACCACGAGACGGATCACGACCTTGATCGGCGCCGCGAACGTCATGCCGCGCGCGCGACACTCGTCGACGTCGTACTTCGGCTTCTCGAGGTTGTACGAGACGAACTCGAGCGAGCTGGTCTCCGAGAAGTCCTTGATCGGGAAGACGCTCTTGAACACGCCCTGCAGGCCGATGTCCTCGCGCTTGTCGACGGCGACATCGATCTGGAGGAACTTGTCGTAGCTACGCTTCTGGATGTCGATCAGGTTCGGGATCTCGATGACCTGCTTGAGCTTCGCGAACGACTTGCGTGCACGAAAGTTCTTCTGGATCAGTGACTGCGCCATAGGTCGTGGGTTCCCTTTGTGGCTTTCCGTCGAGGAAGGAGAGGCCGAAGAAGAAGGCCGAAACGAAAGCCGAAAAAGATGCGGGGCCGATCCGCGAACGTTCCCTGCTCAGAGGAACGTGCGAGGTGTCGGCTTTTCGAGAGGCTTGCGTGGACCGACGAGCCGCTTTCTCGTCGGATACGCATGAAACGGACTGCGCAAACCGGGGCTGCGTATAGCACGACTCGCTCGATTGGAAGCGAAAAGTACGCCGCAAGTGGCCATGCCAAGATCCCCAGGTAAGTCGTAGGTTTCGTGTCAGCTCCGGAGGTCTGGATGAAGGTGGTTCGGGAAGCAGGGTTGAGCGACCCGGAACGGTAGCGGGTCAATATGCCCCGGCGCTGGAACGCGCCAAGCTGGCAGATCGGTCAGCGCTGACCGAGGAGGGTCCGCTCCTTCTGCACGAGTGCCACGAACAGGGGAAAGCCATGGGGGAGCGCCCGGCGCAGGATCTCGAGCGCGGCGGACGCCCGCCCTTCGAGGATGGCGTCGCGGGCGACGTCCATCGCGACGTGGACGTCCGGCTCGTCGCTGAACGAGCACAGGTGCACGGTCACGTCGACGCCGAGGCGGCACATGAGCAGGGCGTCGCCCGGCCCGAGCTCGAACGAGCGGATCGTGTCGTGGATCCGCTCGCTCTGCCCGGTCTCGAAGCTGAGCCAGGCGTACTGCCGCCGCCAGTTCTCGTGGGGATCGCTCGCGCGATCGACCCGGGAGGTCAGCTCGACGCTGATCCGATCGGCGTGGATCGGCGTGTCGAACGCACCGGCCAGCATCGCCACGAGCGACTTGCTCGGGCGGCGCAGGACGATGCGCTGGTGCGCGGGTAGCGTGTACACGCGCCTCGAAACGACTGCGGTCGGGGACGAGCTACTTGAGCTCGACCTCGGCGCCCGCCTCCTTGAGCTTCTTCGCGATGTCCTCGGCCTCGGTCTTGTTGACGCCGGCCTTCACATCCTTGGGCGCGCCGTCGACGAGGTCCTTCGCGTCCTTCAGGCCGAGGCCGGTGACCTCGCGGACGACCTTGATGACGCCGATCTTGTTGCCGCCGCCGGCCTTGAGCACGACGGTGAACTCGGTCTTCTCCTCGGCGGCGGCGGCGGCCGGCGCGGCGGCCGCGGCGGGGGCCGCGGCGGCGACCGGCGCAGCCTTGACGCCCCACTTGTCCTCGAGCGCCTTGGTGAGGTTCACGAGGTCGATGACGGAGAGGTTCGAAAGGTAGTTGATGACTTCGTCGTTCGTGATGGCCATGGTCGTTGCCTTTGCTGAAACCGTGTACGGTTTGGTGAAACGTTGGGGTGGGTGTTCGGTGTGGGGATCGACGTGAGCGCGGCCTAGCCGCCCTCGACCTGGCGACGGCGCGCGTCCATCAGGTAGACGAAGTTCTGCGGGCCCGCGGCGAGCTGCGCGACGAAGCTCTGCGGCGCCGCGAGGAACGTCATCAGCATCGAGGCGCGGATCTCGTTCTTGCCCGGCATCTTCGCGAGCGCGTCGATGCCGGCGGCGTCGAGGACCTGGCCCTCGTAGTAGCCGCCCTTGATGACGAACTTCGGCTCGTCCTTGGCCCACTTCAGCGCGAGCTGCGCCGGAGTCTGCGGGATCTCGTTCGACCAGATCACGGCGGTGGTGCCGACCATGAGCGTCGACATCGGCTCCATCTTGGAGCCCTTCACCGCGATCTTGACGAGCGAGTTCTTGATCACGCGGTAGTGGCACCCGGCGGCGCGAAAGTCGTCGCGCATCTTGGTGACGACCGGGACCCGAATGCCGCGGTAGTCGGCGATGACGACGGAGGCGACGTTCTGGAACGCCTCCTTGATCTCGCCGAGGACCTGCTCTTTGCCTGCTCTATCCATGTTGACTGCTCCTCCGGAGCCGCTCGCCGGAAACGACGAAGCCCTCTCGATCGACGAGAGGGCTTCTGTGTCCCGGCACGCACGCGCCGGTCAGTCGTCCCGCTCGTCTCCGCCGGGTATTGAGGCTTGAGCCACCGGCTTCTTCGACAAGGGTCGTATGTGGTTGGGGACGGTGTTTAGCGGATGCTCCGCGCGTTGTCTAGCTGCGAATGGATCAGTCGGCCGCGGCCGCCGTGAACGGCGTCGTGTCGACCTTCACGCCGGGACCGTGCGTCGTCGAGATGGTCACCGACTTCATGTACGTGCCCTTCGCCGTCGCCGGCTTGAGCTTCACGAGCACCTCGAGCAGCGCGTTGAGGTTCGCCTGCAGCTGCTCGGGCTTGAACGAGGCCTTGCCGATGGGCGTCTGGATGATGCCCGCCTTCTCGACGCGGAACTCGACGCGGCCGGCCTTGAGCTCGGTGACCGCCTTCCGCACGTCGGCGGTGACGGTGCCGACCTTGGGGTTCGGCATCAGGCCGCGGGGGCCGAGGACGCGACCGATCTTGCCGACCTGGACCATCATGTCCGGCGTCGCCACGAGGGTGTCGAACTCGAACCAGTTCTCCTCGGCGATCTTCTTGATGTACTCGTCGGAGCCCGCGTAGTCGGCGCCGGCGTCGAGCGCCTCCCTCGCCTTGTCGGGCTTCGCGATCACGAGCACGCGCTTCGTCTTGCCGGTGCCCGAGGGCATCACGACCGAGCCGCGGACCATCTGGTCGGCGTACTTCGGGTTCACGCCGAGGCGGACCGAGACGTCGACCGTCTCGTCCCACTTCGAGGAGATCTTGGTGCGCGGGAGGATCTGACACGCCTCCGTGACGGAGTACTTGCGCGTCTTGTCGAAGCTCTCGATCGCCTTCTTGTACTTCTTGCCGGCCATGACACTGCTCCCGAGAGGCTGGTCCAGCACTCGCCTACGCGGCGAGCTCCCAGGTGCTCTCAATGAGGGGTTGAACTTCGCGAGCCGAGAAACTCAGTCGACGACGTCGAGGCCCATCGACCTCGCCGTGCCGGCGACCGAACGGATCGCGGAATCGATGCTCGTCGTGTTGAGATCGGGGAGCTTCAGCTCGGCGATCTCGCGGACCTGCTTCTTCGTCACCTTGCCGATCTTGTTCTTGTTCGGCTCGCCGGAACCCTTCTCGACCTTCGCTGCCTTCTTGAGCAGGATCGACGCGGGCGGCGTCTTGGTGATGAACGTGAAGCTGCGGTCCGCGTACGCGGTGATGAGGACGGGGATGATCAGATCACCCTGCTGCGCGGTGCGGGCGTTGAACTCCTTGCAGAACTGCATGATGTTCAAGCCGTGCTGTCCGAGCGCCGGACCGACGGGCGGTGCAGGGTTCGCCTTGCCGGCGGGACACTGCAGCTTGATGATAGCGGTGACCTTCTTCATGACGCGTACCTAGCTGAAAGGGACGTGTTTATGCTTTCTCGACCTGGGCGAAGTCAAGCTCGACCGACGTTGCACGTCCGAACATCGAGAGCGAGACCTTCACCTTCTGCTTGTCGTTCTTGACCTCCTCGACCGTGGCCGAGAAGTTCGCGAACGGACCATCGATCACGCGGACGGAGTCGCCGGCCTCGAAGACGACGCGCGCCTTCGGCTTGGGCTTGCCACCCTCCGACATGTTCGTCTGCACGCCGGTGATCTCGCGCTCGGGCACCGGCGTCGGCTTCATGCCGCCGAGGAAGCCGGTGATCTTCGGGGTGTTCTTGACGAGGTGGAACGTCTGATCGTTCAGCACCATCTGCACGAACATGTAGCCCGGGAAGAACTTGCGCGTGGTCGTGCGGCGCTGGCCCTTCACGACCTCCATCACGCTCTCCGTCGGAACTAGGACGTCGCCGAAGTAGTCGTTGAGGTTGGCGTTGCGGACGCGCTCGAGGAGCGTCAGCTTCGCCTTGTTCTCGTGCCCCGAGTAGGTGTGCACGATGTACCACTTCTTCTCGCCGGCAGGCACGGCGCTCGTCGCCGGCGCGCCCCCGTCGTGATCGCCCTTGCCCGACTCCGCTGGCGCGGTGTCGTCGCTATCAGGGGCGGCGTTACCCATAGACCAGCTCCGTGATGTTCGTCCAGATGAGGTCCATGGTCCCGAGGATGATCGCCGAGACGATCGCCATGATGATGACGACCAGCGTGGCGGTGCGAACTTCCTTGGCGGTGGGCCAGGTGACCTTCTTGAGCTCGCCGGCGACCTCGTTGGCGAGCGTGTAGATGCGATCGTTGCGGTAGCAGTAGGTCGCGATGATCACCGTCGACAGCGCCGAGAACATCGTGATCTTGAACTCGGTCGGCGGGGATCCGAAGTAGCCCCAGATCCAGTCGATGGACCACTGCGTCACGTAGAACAGCAGCACCGCCCCGATGAGGTACATGAGGTGGACTGGTTTGTTCGGTGCGTTCTCTTGCTGCTGGGCCACGTCGTCCTACTTAGTCATTTCAGGTGTCAGGTGGCAGGGGAGACAGGACTTGAACCTGCAGCCCTCCGCTTTGGAGACGGATGCTCTACCATTGAGCTACTCCCCTAGAATTCTCGCTTACTTATCTTCAGGCGTGACGAGGTCCTCCGTAGTCAGACGGAAGGCGACGTGTACCCCAAAGCCATGAACGTGGCAAGAGCCCAACGCAAAAAGCCCGCGACAAGCGCGGGCTTTCCGGATCGGGATCGATCGACTACTTGATGATGGAAGTGACGACGCCGGCGCCGACGGTCTTGCCGCCCTCGCGGATCGCGAAGCGAAGGCCGGCCTCGCAGGCGATCGGCGAGACGAGCTCGACGTCGACCTTGATGTTGTCGCCCGGCATCACCATCTCGGTGCCGGCCGGCAGCGCGACCGTGCCCGTCACGTCCGTCGTGCGGAAGTAGAACTGCGGGCGGTAGCCGTTGAAGAACGGCGTGTGGCGACCGCCCTCCTCCTTCTTGAGGACGTAGACCTCGGCGGTGAACTTCTTCTCCGGCGCGATCGTGCCCTTCTTGCAGAGCACCATGCCGCGCTCGATCTCCTCGCGCTTCGTACCGCGGAGCAGCACGCCGACGTTGTCGCCGGCCTGGCCCTGGTCGAGGAGCTTGCGGAACATCTCGACGCCGGTGCAGGTCGTGACGCGGGTGTCGCCGAGGCCGACGATCTCGAGGTCGTCGCCGACCTTGACGATGCCGCGCTCGATGCGGCCGGTCACGACCGTGCCGCGACCGGTGATCGTGAACACGTCCTCGACGGGCATGAGGAACGGCTTGTCGAGCTCGCGGATCGGCTCGGGGATGAACGAGTCACACGCGTCCATGAGGCGCTGGATCGACGGCGCGCCGTAGTCGCTCGTGTCGCCCTCGAGCGCCTTCAGCGCCGAGCCGCGGATGATCGGGGTGTCGTCGCCCGGGTAGCCGTACTTGTTGAGCAGCTCGCGCAGCTCCATCTCGACGAGGTCGAGGAGCTCCTCGTCGCCCTTGCCGATCATGTCGCACTTGTTCAGGAACACCACGATCGCCGGCACGTTGACCTGGCGGCCGAGGAGGACGTGCTCGCGCGTCTGCGGCATCGCGCCGTCCGGCGCCGACACCACGAGGATCGCGCCGTCCATCTGGGCGGCGCCGGTGATCATGTTCTTGATGTAGTCCGCGTGGCCCGGGCAGTCGACGTGCGCATAGTGGCGCTTGTCCGACTCGTACTCGACGTGCGCCGTCGAGATCGTGATGCCGCGTGCCTTCTCCTCGGGAGCCTTGTCGATCTGATCGAACGCGGTGAACTTCGCGAAGCCCTTCGTCGACTGCACCTTCGTGATCGCGGCGGTCAGCGTCGTCTTCCCGTGGTCGACGTGGCCGATGGTCCCGATGTTGACGTGGGGCTTGTTGCGGACGAATTTCTCTTTCGACATGGCTCTTTGCGGGGGTTGGTGGTTCGCCGAGCCCTCTCCGAGAATTGAACTCGGGACCCCCTCCTTACCAAGGAGGTGCACTGCCACTGTGCTAAGAGGGCTTAAGTTTTAACGACCTGAGACCTGAGCGGGCGTCGCCAGTCGGCTCGAACCCACTCCTGAACCTGCTTGTTTCTTTCTCTCCTGAGCGGGCGATGGGGCTCGAACCCACGACAACCAGCTTGGAAGGCTGGAGCTCTACCAACTGAGCTACGCCCGCATGTATCACATCACTGAGTGGAGGGAGGTGGATTCGAACCACCGAAGGCATGAGCCGGCAGATTTACAGTCTGCTCCCTTTGGCCGCTCGGGCATCCCTCCGAGATAACTTGCTGATCCTTTCGAAGAGCTGGCGGTGGGACTCGAACCCGCGACCTCCTGATTACAAGTCAGGTGCTCTACCGGTTGAGCTACGCCAGCGTGCTTGAAGCCCAAGGCGTATAGATGACGGCGACCGAGTCGTCAAGAGGCGCCATCCTTATCTAGGTGTCAGGGCGCCGGCGATCCCGGCGTCACCCAGGAGGCCGGGACGTCCGCGGCGATCATCTGCTCGATCGCCGCGGCGCGCTGTTCGCTGCTCTTGCTCCACTCGGTGTCGACCCCGTAGGCCTTCGCGAGCTCGACGTTCATCTTGTGGCCGTCGAGCGCCTTGGTGAGGTGCTCGCGCACGCGGTCGTGCACCTCCTTCACGTAGGTCGGGCGGCCGGCGGGAGCGAGCTTGGTCGGGTACGGCGCCTTCACGTGGTCCTCCCACAGCTCGACGAAGATCTGCGACATCTGGTAGCCGGCGGCGGTCGCCCAGTAGGCGTGCTTGAAGTGCAGGCTCTCGACCCAGCGGTCGTACGCCTTCACGGCGAGCGCGCGCTTGTGCTCGAGGTCGGTGATGAGCTGGTCGTCGGGGAGGCGCACCGGCGCCTCGGCGAACCGGCGGTGCATGGTCTCGCCCCGGTAGTAGTGCGCCATCGCGATGTAGTACGGGTCCTCGATGCGCGCGGCGGCGCGCCACGACGCGACCGCGTCGTCGAGGAACGTGTCGGCGAGGTCGTAGTGCTTGAGCTCGATCTCGACGTAGCCGCGGCGCGCGTTCGCCTCGATGCGATCGGCGTACGTGAGGTTCTTGCGGCCGAGGACGTCGGACAGCGTCGCCGCGGCGTCGGACCACTCCTTGTGCTCGGCCTGCAGCGCCGCGATGTACAGGTGGCCCTCGACGGACTCGCGCGACTCCGGGTACTGCTGCACGAGCTCGAGCAGCGCGGCGACCGTGCCCTTGTAGTCGCCCTGCCCGTCGAGGATCGCGGCGACGTTGAACAGCGAGCTCGGCGCGTAGATCGAGTCGGGGAACTCGCGCACGAGCTGGCGGAAGCGCGCCATCGCATCGATCGTGTTCTTCGCCTGGTACTGTGCGGTCGCCTTGTCGAACAGCTCCTTCGAGGCCGTCACCGCCGACTCGCCGGCGCGGATCCGGATGATGTCGAGGTCGATGACGTGGCGCGGGTCCTTCACCGCGATCTTGCCGGTGGGCGCGCCCGGGTCGGGCACCGCGCGCGCGAGGTCGTCGCGCGGAACGGCGGGTGCGGGCCCGGTGGTCGGATGTGTCGACTTGGTCGCAGCGGCACCACACGCCGTGGCGAGCCAGCACAGGATCAGCGGGAGGCACCGCATGCTTCCAGTTATGACGCACGAGCACGCACAAAGCCTTGACCTTCGAGTGTCAGATGGCTCTGCTAGTGGTTGCGTCACTCCATGAAGGTCGCGTTTACCTACAACCTGCGGCTGTCCGATGTGCGCGAGACCGAGAAGGAGGCCGAGTACGACAGCGCGGAGACGGTGAGCGCGATCGCGTCCGCGATCGAGGCCGCCGGCCACGAGGTCGAAAAGGTCGAGGTCTCCGGTCCCGCGTCGAACCTCCTCGAGCGGCTCGAGCAGATCGATCCCGACATCATCTTCAACACCGCCGAGGGCCAGGGCGGGCGGATGCGCGAGGCGTTCTACCCGTCGCTGTTCGAGGAGCTCGGCATCCCGTTCACGGGGAGCGACGCGTACACGAACGCGCTCACGCTCGACAAGTGGCTCACGAAGCTGCTCGTCCACCGGGCCGGCATCGACACGGCGCGCGGCGTCCTCGTCACGCCGCGCAACTTCGAGGCGGTCCTCGAGCGCGGCGCCGGGCTCGCGTTCCCCGTGATCGTGAAGCCGAACCACGAGGGCTCGAGCAAGGGGATCTACAACAACCCCGACACGGCCTCGGGGCGCGCGGCACAGCTCGGCGGCTCGTCGGTCGTGCGCGAGGCGCGCGACCTGGCGCCGGCGCTCAAGATCGCGCTGCGCCAGTACCCCGACGGCGTGCTCGTCGAGGAGTACATCGAGGGCATCGACGTCGCGGTCGGCTTCATCGACGGCGTCGGCCACGACGGCGGGCTGCTCACGCCGGTCGAGCTGCTGATCGAGACGGCGGCGGAGCGGCCGTTCAACATCTACGACTACCGGCTCAAGAACGTCGAGCCCGGCAAGGTCCAGTACCGCTGCCCGGCGAACCTCCCGCGCGACGTCGCGGCGCGCGTGCGGCAGATCTCCCTCGAGGCGATCCGCACGCTCGGGCTGCGCGACCTCGCGCGCCTCGACTTCCGAGTCACGACCGAGGGCCGCATCTACCTGCTCGAGGCGAACGCCCTGCCCGCGCTGGCGACGACGTCGTCGCTGTTCGCGGCGAGCGCGCAGGTCGGGATGACCTACAACGCGACGATCGCGTCGATCCTGAACGCGGCGGCGCTGCGCTCGGGTTTGGCGACGGCGAGCCAGCTCAACATCGCCAAGCCGCGCAAGGCGCAGCCGATCCGCGTCGGCTTCACCTACAACGTGAAGCGCAGCGACAAGGGCGACGACGAGGCCGAGTGGGACCCGCCGGAGACGATCATCGCGATCGCGAACGCGCTCGCGCGCCAGGGCCACATCGTCGTGCACCTCGAGGCGACGCCGGATCTGCCGCGCGTCCTCGCCGAGGCCGACGTCGACCTCATCTTCAACATCGCCGAGGGCGTCGAGGGCCGCAACCGCGAGGCCCAGGTGCCGGCGCTGTGCGAGCTGCTCGGCATCCCGTACACGGGCTCGGACTCGGCGACGCTCGCGATCGCGCTCGACAAGGCGCTCGGCAAGAAGGTGCTGCTCCAGCACGACATCCTGACGCCGAAGTTCCAGGTCTGGGAGTCGGTGAAGGAGCGCCTGTCGCCGGACATGAAGTTCCCGCTCATCGTGAAGCCGAACGCCGAGGGCTCGAGCAAGGGGATCGGCTCGACGAGCGTCGTCGACAACGAGGACGACCTGCGGGCGGCGGTGAAGGTCTGCGTCGAGCGCTACCGCCAGCCGGCGCTCGTCGAGGAGTACATCGCCGGCCGCGAGTTCACGGTGGGCCTGCTCGGCGACAAGCGCCCGCGTGTGCTGCCGCCGATGGAGATCAAGTTCAAGAAGGACAACCCGCGCCCGGTCTACGACTACGCGGTCAAGCAGGAGTGGGAGGAGTACGTCTACTACGAGTGCCCCGCGAAGCTGACCGAGGCCGAGCAGAAGGCGATGGAGAAGATCGCCCGCGCCACGTTCTGGGCGCTCGACTGCCGCGACGTCGCGCGCGTCGACATGCGCATGGCGGCCGACGGGCGGATCTACGTCCTCGAGGTCAACCCGCTGCCGGGCCTGACTCCGAACTACTCCGACCTCGTGCTGATCGCCCAGGCCGTCGGCATGGAGTACGACACGCTGATCGCCGAGATCATGGTCGGCGGCCTGCGCCGCATGCGCGAGAAGCGCCGCGAGGAGCGCGAGCTCGAGCGCGAGCGCGAGGCGCGCGAGAAGGACAAGAAGAAGGCCGCCGCCGCCGCGCCCGCGAAGGCCAACGGCAACGGCAACGGCAACGGTAGCCACGCCGGCAACGGCAACGGCAACGGCAACGGCACCAGCGACGGCACCGTGCGTGCGGCCGTTCGCCGCGAGAAGTCCGAGCCGGTCGTGGCCGCCGGCAGCAGCCCCAACCGCCGCGCCGAGGCGGCGGACGCCGACGCGGACGCCGTCGCCGTCACGACGACCACGCGCTAGACGCATCCCCGCTACACTGCGCGGGTGAAGGTCGCGACCCGCATCACCGTGGCGACGGCCGTCGTCGTGGCGATCGCGGCGACGCTGTACGCGACGTCGAGCGTCGGCTCGCGCGCGGAGGAGCGGCGCAACGACATCGAG
Organism: Deltaproteobacteria bacterium; assembly: GCA_019637375.1. Taxonomy (GTDB): domain Bacteria; phylum Myxococcota_A; class Polyangia; order Haliangiales; family Haliangiaceae; genus JABFXX01. The sequence goes on from JAHBVW010000050.1 coordinate 11,461, forward strand.
CGCGAGGCGCGGTCCCTCGTCGGCTCGCTGCGCGTGGTGCTCGAGGGGATGGCGGCGCGCGACGGGCTCGATCAGGCGCGCATCCGGCGCGAGCTCGAGGAGATCACGAAGCGGATCGCGGATGCCGAGTCGGAGCACGCGAGCCTGCGCGAGGTGTCGCCGGTGGAGCTGGGGTACCGGCTGATCCAGCAGGCGCGCAGCCAGGCGACCGCGAACCTCGACAAGCTGCGCGAGATGAAGGGCGAGATCGAGAAGGGGCTCGCGCAGGCCCGCGCGGCGGCGACGTTCCCGCCGAGCGAGGCGACGCTGCAGCGGCTCGCGGGCGCGAGCGGCTGGCAGGTCCTCGTCGTCGCGCCGGGGCAGCTCGTCGGCGCGACCGAGGCGCAGCGCCACCGGCTCGACATGATGCTCGCCGTGCCGGCGGTGCCGGGGTCGCGCATCCCGTCGTTCGCCGACAACGACGGCGACGCGTACTTCCACGCGGTGCCGCTGCGCTCCGGCGGCGCGCTCGACGAGGAGCGGCGCCCGGTCATGGCGATGCTCGAGGTGTGGCGCCCGTTCGAGGACGGCACGTCGGGCGAGCGGCGGCGCGCCGTGCTGCTCGTCGTGGTCATCGTCGCCCTCACGACGATCGTCGTCGGCGTCCTCGCGAACCGGCTCGTCAGCCGGCCGATCACGAAGCTCCTCACCGGCGTCGACGACGTCGCGAAGGGCGACCTGTCGCACGTGATCCTGTCCGAGCGCGACGACGAGATCGGCGCGATCGCGACGCGGTTCAACGAGATGACCTACTCCCTGCGCGAGTCCCGGGGCGAGACCCTCCGGCAGAACGAGGCCAAGCTCGCGCTCGAGCAGCGCCTCGGGCAGACCGAGAAGCTCGCGACGATCGGCCAGCTCGCCGCCGAGATCGCGCACGAGGTCGGTACGCCGCTGAACGTGATCGCCGGCCGCGCGCGCTCGATCCAGCGCAAGTCGCGCGACCCCGAGGCCGTCGAGAAGAACGCCGGCATCGTCGCCGAGCAGACGGCGCGCATCACGCGCATCATCCAGCGCCTGCTCGACTTCACGCGCCGCAAGGTCGGCCACGCCGAGCGCGCGCAGGTCAACGTCAACGAGATCGCGTTCACGACGATGGAGCTCCTCAACGGCCAGTTCACCGCCGCGAAGGTGCGCCACCGCCTCGACCGCGCCGAGGGGCTGCCGCCGGTCGCCGGCGACGCCGACCGCCTCCAGCAGGTGATGATCAACCTCATCCTCAACGCCGTGCAGGCGATGCCCGACGGCGGCAACCTCACCGTCGAGACCAGCCTCGTGCGCCGCACGCGCCCCGGCCTCGAGGACGGCCGCGAGCAGGACTTCGTCAGCATCGCGGTCACCGACAGCGGGGTCGGCATCCCCGCCGAGATCCGGGACCGGATCTTCGACCCGTTCTACACGACGAAGGAGGGCACCGGCGGCACCGGCCTCGGCCTCGCCGTGTGCACCGGCATCGTCAAGGAGCACGACGGCTGGATCGACGTCGAGGACGCCTCCGGCGGCGGCACGATGTTCCGCGTGAACATCCCGACCTAGCCCGGATCGGGCCGGCGGCGTCACGTTCGCCGCCCGCCTACTCTCACCTCGAGATGGCAAAGCCCAAGGCCGCGACCCGGACGTCCTCGCGCAAGTCCGCGGTCTCCCTCCCGGCCCTGCCGCTCGGCGCCAATGGCCTCCCGCAGGGCGCGTTCGCCGCCGGCGAGGACGCCGCCGGGCTCGCGGCGCTCCGGCCGGGGTTCGGGCGCACGCCCGAGGACGACCGGCTGTTCGCGCTCGGCTGGCCCCACCTCGTGTACCTCGTCCCCGGCGACGCGACGGCGAAGCAGCTCGCGTCGCCGAAGGTGTTCTCGGCCGCGCACCCGTGGCGCTCCGGCGAGGTGACGGCGGGCGCGGCCCCGCGCATGGTGCGCTTCGCGGCGGCGTTCGGCGACGGCACCGCCGCGGAGCAGGCGGCGATCCGGTCCACCGGCCCGATCGACGACGCCGAGGGGTTTGCCCTCGCGCGCGGCGCCCTCGGCTGGCAGTTCGGCGACGTCATGGTCTACCTGCTCGAGGCGCTGCGCGGCTCGCCGTGGGTGCTCGCGCAGCTGGTCGCCGCGCTCGAGCAGCTCGCGCCGACGTGGAGCGATCACAGCGGCTGGCTCGAGCCGCTGGGCGCCCAGGCGATCACGGCGCTGCGCTACGTCCTCTTGCGCGTGTCCGCCGCCGACGCGGCCGCCGCGCGGAAGCGCCTCGCCGCCGTCGCGAAGTCCGCGCGGGCCGGCGAGCTCGACCGCGCGCACCTGCGGCTCGTCGAGCTCCTGTCGCCGGCGAAGGCCGACAAGGAGGTCGCGAACCTGACCTTCGTGGAGCCGCGCGACCTGCGCGCCCGCGTGCTCGCCGAGCTGCGGGCGTTCGAGCGCGGCGACGCCCCCGTCCCCGACGCGCGCTGGGTGTTCCTCGCCGGCGACGCCGTCCTCGACGCCCTCCTCGCCCGCGTCCGCGACTTCGACCGCGAGCAGCGCGCCGTGCTCGCCCGCCACTTCGCCCGCATCGCCCACCCGCGCGCGGCCGAGCTCGTGCGCGCGGCCGCGTGACTACTCGGCGGCCTCGCCGAACCCCATCCCGTAGCCCCCGTAGCCGTAGCCGCCGTAGCCGCCGTAGATGTGGGCCGGGCCGGCGAGCTCGGTGACGCGCTTCTCGGTGGCGTCGTCGAGGTCGGTGCCGCGGTTGCGGAGGGTCTGCGCGGCGGCCTGGCGCATCTCGTTCGTCGCCGCCGGGTCGAGGACGAGCTGCGCGAGCGTCTGATCGATCTCCGGGCCGCCGTTGTACGAGGAGCGCACGGCGAGCTGGGCGACCTCGGGGTCGGGATCGCGCATGAGGCGGGCGAGCTGCGCGGAGGCGCGCGCGTCGTCCATCGCGGCGAGGCCGGCGATCGCGGCGGCCCGCTCCTCGGTCTTGCCGGCGGCGGTGGCGTCGATGAGCGCCTGCTGCGCCTTGTCGGAGCCGATCTGGCCGAGGGAGGCGAGCGCGCTGGCGCGCACCGACGGGTCGGCGTCCTTCGCGAGGCGGAGCAGCGTCTCGGCGGTGCGGTCGTCGGGGTTCTGGCCGAGCGTGCCGACGGCGGCGAGGCGCACCTGGGCGTCGCCCGACGTCAGCGCCCGCTCGATCAGGCGGCGCGACTCGGCCGTGCCGACGCTCGCGAGCGCCCACACGGCCTGCGCCGCGCCCTCCTTGCCCGACGCGAGGACGTCCTCGGCGAGGCGCATGCCCTCGGGGGCGCCGGCGCGCAGGAGGTGGTGCATGACCTGCTGCTTCACGAGCGGGTTCGCGTGCGCGGCCGACAGGAGCGCCGTCTTCACGCCGTCGGAGAGGCCGGCCTGGCCGAGGGCGAGCGCCGCGGCACCCGCGAGCTGCGGGTCCTTGTCGCCGAGGGCGGTGATGAGCGCCTGGCGCGCCTCCTCGGTGCCGATGCGGCCGAGGACGTTCGCGGCGTAGGCCGCCTCCTCGCGGCGCCCCGAGAACAGCGAGTCGCTGAGCAGCTGGCCGAGCGCGGCGTCGCCCGGGCGGACCTGAGCGAGCATCTCGAGGGCGCCGACGCGCGTCTGGCCGCGCGCCTTGCCGGCGATGTCGACGAGCGCGTCGAACGCGCGCGGCACGCCGGACTCGGCGAGCATGCGCATCGCCTCGCTGCGCTCGTTGCGCGAGCCCTTCTGCGCGAGGTCGATCGCGAGCTGCAGCGCCTCGGGGTTGCCCGCCTTGAGGAGGCGCGGCAGCACCGCGCGGCGCTCGGCGTTCGTGCCGCCGCGATCGCGCAGGACGCTGAGCAGGGCCTGCTCGATCTCCTCGCCCTCCATGAGCGCGAGCTGGTCGAGCGCACCGCTCATCCGGCCGCGGTCGGACAGCGCGACCTCGATGAGGAGGCCGCGCGCCTCGGCGCCGCCGATCCCGGCGAGCGCGGCCGAGGCGGCGACGGCGGACTGGCGGTCGCCCGCCTTCAGGATCTCGCCGAGGAGCTGCGTCGCCTTGGGGCCGCGGATCTCGCCGATCGCGGTGACGGCCGCCCAGCGGGTGTTGAGCCCGCCGTGGAGCGCGGCCTCGCGCAGCGCCGGCAGGGCCGCCTCGCCGGCCTTGCCGAGCGCGGTGAGGGCGGCGTGGCTGAGCTGCGGGTCGCCGGACTTGACGATCGAGGCGAGCTTCTCGACGAGCTGCGCGTCGACCTCGCCGATCGAGGTGAGTGCGGCCGCGCCGATGCGGTGGTCGGGCGCGTCGATGAGCTTGCGCAGGATCGCGTCGGCCGCCGGCGACGAGGCCGCGCCGAGCGCGTACACGGCGGCGGCCCCGGTCTGGTAGTCGGCGGACGTGGCGAGCCGGGCGAGCGCGTCGAGGCCCTGGTCGGTGCCCATCGTGCCGAGCGCGGCGATCGCGTAGCGCTGCGCCGGGTCGCCGCCCTTGCCCGCGAGCGCGAGGAGCAGCTTCTCGGCCGCCTCGCTCTGGGTCGCGCCGAGGCCGGAGATCGCCGCGAACCGCACGGTCGGGCGATCGTCGGAGGTGTGGCCGACGAGGACGTCGACGGCGTGCTGCGTGCCGATCTTGCCGAACGCGCCGAGCAGCGCCTCGGGGACGCCGCGCCGGCCGGAGGTCACCAGCGGGGCGAGCGCGTCGATCGTCGCGTCGTCGCCGATCGCGGCGAGCTTCTCGGCGAGGACGGCGACGTCCCGCGGGTTCGTCGCGGTCTGGAGGCGCTCGACGAGGTCGGCCTTCGAGATGCCGGCGGCCTCGGGTGTGATGCGCAGCGGGCGGCGAAGCTCCTTCGGCAGCGCGCCGTTGCGGTGCGCGACCTCGACCTGCGCGGCCGGGACGTCGGTCGCGCCGCCGCCGCGGAGGAACAGCGTGTAGCCGGACAGGCCGGCGAACAGGGCGGTGGCGAGCTTCCAGCGGGTCAGCGTCGTGGTCGGCTTCGTGGTCGGCTTCGTCGTCGGCTTCGTCGTCGGCTTCGTCGTCGGCTTCGTCGTCGGCTTCGTCGTCACAGGGGGCTCCTCGGCGAGTCTCGGAGTGCTGTGTCAAACGAACGCGGCCTGGTATCGCTCCATTCCTTGTGCGCGTAACGATTCGGTAAGCCGGACGCGGAAAAGCGCGCAACCGCGGGGTGCGGTCGCGTGTCGCGCGTGCGCGTCGGGATGGTCGCCGACGAGCGAGGCCATCGCAAGCGCGGGCGTGCGAACCCGCGCGCGAGACGTGCGCGCACGTGCGTGAGTGTTCGGGGACGGAGTCATTGACGGCGCACGGGCCGTTCGTAGACTGGAGATCATGTTGACGCCCGAGCAAACGAAGGAGCTCCGAGCGCGACTCCAGGCGGACCTGAGCCGCCTCGGCGACCACGCGCAGACGGCCCTCGAATTCACGATGGACCGCGACCGAGATCGCGTCGGGCGCGACTCGATGGACGAGTCGACGGAGGAGGAGATCTACTCCACCCAGCTCCGGCTCCACGACCGCGAGACGTTCCTGCTCGGCAAGATCCGGGAGGCCATGCGCCGGCTCGACGCCGGGACCATGGACGAGTGCGAGGAATGTAGCGAGCCTATCGGCTTCAAGCGCCTGATGGCCCGGCCGGTGACCACCCTGTGCTTCGAATGCAAGTCGGCCCGCGAGCAGGTCGAGGCCGACGAGCAACCCGAGTAACGAGCGGCACGGAACGCGCCGATTTCGGCCCCACTCTGGTAGTATCGGGGCTGTCCGGGGATGCGCGACCGCTACACGATCACCGAACGACTCGACCATGGTGGTATGGCCGAGGTGTTCCGCGGCGTGGCGGAGTCGATGGAGGGGTTCAAGAAGAATGTCGCCATCAAGCGCATCCTTCCGAACCTGACGAAGAACCAGAAGTTCGTCTCGATGTTCCTCGACGAGGCGCGGCTGTCGCTGTTCCTCCAGCACGCGAACATCGTCCAGGTCTTCGACATCTCGAGGACGCCCGACAACGCGTACTTCCTCGTCATGGAGTACGTCGACGGGTGCAACCTGAAGGCGCTGATCGAGCGTCAGCGGCAGAAGGGGAAGCGCCTCGAGGCGGCCCACACGATCTACCTGATGATCGAGTGCTGCAAGGCGCTGCAGTACGCCCACGGCTTGGAGCACCCCGAGACGGACGAGCCGCTGGGGATCGTTCACCGCGACATCTCCCCGCCCAACATCCTCCTGTCCAAGAACGGCGAGGTGAAGCTGGTGGATTTCGGGCTCGCGAAGGCGAACAGCCAGATCGAGTCGACCGACCCCGGGGTGGTGAAGGGTAAGTTCAGCTACCTGTCGCCCGAGGCGGCGAGCGGCCTCGAGGTCGACCACCGCGCCGACGTGTTCGCGGTGGGGATCATTTTGTGGGAGCTGTTCACCGGGCGGCGCCTGTTCTACGGCGAGACCGACTACCAGACGGTCGAGCTGGTGCGCCAGGCCCGGGTGCCGTCGCTGGCGGCGCTCAACTCCGAGATCGAGCCGGAGCTCGAGCAGGTCGTGCGCAAGGCCCTCGCGCGGGAGCCCGACGACCGCTACCAGAATGCGAGCGACCTCAGCGAGGCGCTCGCCCAGTACCTGTTCTCGCGGCGGATGAAGGTCACCGCGCGCGACATCTCCAACCTGGTCAAGGACGCCCAGATGGAGATGATGCGCAAGCGCTCGGCGGAGCCGAAGGAGTCGCTGATCGACGCCCTCATCCTCGACGAGATGCAGAAGATGACGTCGCTCGTCGACGGCGAGAATGAGAAGGCGGCCGCCGCCGGCTCGAATCCGGAGGGCTCGCTGAGCCTCGACCCGAGCGCGTTCGTCGACACGTCGAACTGGACGGGCGAGCTCCTGTCGTCGCAGCAGTCGCCCGCCGGCACCGGCACCTCGCCGCGCCGCCCGCAGTCCGCGACCAAGCCGCCCAACAAGCCCACCCGCCCCGGCATGCCCGTGCAACCGGAGATCGAGTCGCTCGAGACGATCCTCGAGCCCGACCGCACGGGCCTGCACAAGCGCGACGGCGAAGGCGGCCGGACCAACTGGGTCCTCATCATCGTGCTCATGCTCGTCCTCGCCGCCGCGGTCGCCGCGGGCGTCGTCGTGCTGCTCCAGTAGCGTTCTCGATTCAGGATCCAGCTGTTCCGCAGCTCGCCGCGTTGAGCAGCACGGAGGCGGCTCTCCCCGCTCGCCATTCGGCGAACCGTGGAACAGCTGAGCTCTTGAAGCTCGATCTCAGCGGAGGAGCTGGAGCTGCGTGACCAGCTCGCTGCCGGGCGTCAGGGCGTTGAGGCGGCCGATGGACTCGGCGAGGAGCGCGCGATCCTTGGCGCGCGAGGCGAGCGAGCCGAGGACGAACCAGGCCTCGGGGACGCGCGGGTTGTACTGGACGGCCTTCTTCGCGAGGTCGATCGCCTTGCGCAGGTCCTTCGAGATCTCGGCGGCGTAGATGTAGGCGGCGTACAGCGACGGATCCTCGTCGAGGGCCACGATGAGCTGGCTCTCGGCGGTGCCGTCGTCGTCCTTCATGTAGGCGACGACGCCGAGGCCGAGGCGCGCCTGCGCCTTGCGGCGGCGCGAGGCCTTGTCGGACTCGAGCTGGCGGAGGGCGTCGGCGAACAGCTTCTGGGCGTCCTCGGCGCGGGCCGGGGTGAGCGCGAGGAGCTTGCCCTGGACGAGCAGCGCCTCGGGGCGCTTGCCGAGGCGGTCGTCGGCGAGCTTCTTCACCTTCGCGGCGAGCTCGCCGAGCCTCTTCTCGTCGGCGGCGGCGACGTCGGCGGCGAGCAGGAACGTCTCGGCGTCGTCGCCGCACCCGTCGAGCGCCGTCTTCAGATAGCCGGCGGCGCCGGCGTAGTCGACCTTGCGCATCGCGAGCCGGCCGCGCTCGCGGTCGAGCATCCAGCGCAGCTTGCCGTCGCCCGAGGCGCCGAGCGCCTTGTCGACCTGCGCGAGCAGCTGCTCGGCGCCGGCGTCGTCGCCGGTGAGCATGCGCACGCGCGCCGTCTCGAGCTGCAGCATCACCGACGGCTGCTCCGTCGTCTTCAGGAGCTGCTCGAAGCTCTCGCGCCCGCCGCCCGGGTCGGCGTTGTCGACGAACAGCTGCGCGCTCTCGAGGCGCGCCTCGAAGCTGCCGGTCGCGATCGCCTTCTCGTACGCGCGGCGCGCGGCCTGCGTGTCGCCGAGGTCGCGCGCGACGCGCGCCAGCTCGAGCTGCGCGCGCCCGATCTCGATCCCGCCGGCGTTCCTCGTCGCGCGCTCGAGGATCGTCTTGGCCTTGTCGAGCTCGCTCGTGCGCGCGAGCGCCGCCGCGTACACCGTCGCCACCGCGAGCGAGCACGCGTCGGTCTTGTACAGCTTGCCGGCGATCGCCTTGGCCTCGGCGGCCTCGCCCGCGCCGAGGTGCAGCCACGCGCGCCCGACGACGGCGAGCTCGAGGTTCGGCTGCTCGGCGAGCGCGTCCTTGAACTTCGTCTTCGCCGCGTCGAGCTTGCCGAGCGCGGCGTCGGCGAGGCCGCGCACCGCGAGCGCGCGCGGCACCCGGTCGAGGTCCTTCGCCTTGTCGAGCAGCTCGCCGGCCTCGGTGGGCTTGCCGCTCGCGAGCAGCACCAGCGCCTTGCCGATGCGCGCCCGCCGGCTCCCCGGCCAGTCGGCGAGCGCGCGGTCCGCGGCGGCCCCGGCGGCGCGCAGCTCGCCGAGCGCGTACAACGTCTCGATCGCCTGCTCCGCGAAGCGCTGCTCGTCGTAGTTGACGGCGAGCGCGGCGCGGAACGCGGCCTGCGCCCCCTGCGGGTCGTTGCGCAAGAAGTCGACCTGCGCGAGGGCGAGGTTCGCGAACGCGACCTGCGCGAGCGCCACGCCGCGCGGCTGCTCGGCGAGCGGCTTCGTCGTCGGCGTGCCCTCGGCGATGACCTTCTGCAGCTGCGCGCGCACCTCGCCCGTGAGCGCGCCGTTCGGGTTGACGCGCCCCGAGGCGGCGAGGATGAAGCCGCGCGCGATCACCGCGCTCGGGTGCTCGATCGGGTCGTCCGGGCTCGCGCGGACCTCCTTGCCGTCGGCGGCGTCCGCCGCGTCCTTCTTGTCGCGCGCGTCCTTCGCGTTCTGGTTCGCCGTCGTGATCCACGTCAGCGCCTCGTCCCAGGCGCCGCGCGCGGCGTGCGCCTCGGCGACGGCGACCGCGTACAGCGCGCGCGGATCCGCCTTGTGCGCCGCCTCGAGCCCGGACAGCGCCGCGGCCGCATCGCCGGCGAGCAGCGACGCGCGCCCGCCGACGTAGAGCGCCGCCGCGTCGGTCGCCGACGACTTCAGCGCGGCGTCGGCCGCCTCGCGCGCCGCGACCGCGTCGTGGATCGCGAGCGCGACGTAGGCGGCCGCGATCTCGCCGTCGAAGCCGCCCTGCCCGCTCAGGTTCGACACCGCGTTGCGCGCCTCGACGACACCGTCCTGGAACTCGAACGCGATCACCGCGCGGGCGCGCGCGAGGAGCGCCCGGTTCTCGACGGTGTTCGACGCCGACGTGATGCCGGCCTGGCGATCGCGCGCGCCGGCCCACCCCTTGTACGTGTCGAGCGTGGCGAGCTCGCTCGCCTCCTTGCGCGTCTTGTCGATGTCCGACGCCAGGCGCATCGCGCGGATCTGCAGGCCCGCGAAGATGCCGCCGCCGATCACCGCGCCGCCGATCACGAACCACACCAGGATCTGCAGCTTCGAGCGCTTCTTCCGGACGGACTTCGCGCCCGTCCCGCTCGGCTCGACGATCGACTGCCCCGCGCTCGACGGGATCGGCTCGTTGAGGATCGCGGCCAGCGCAGCGTCGACCGGCGGCGCCGGCGGAGGCGGCATCGGCATCGGCTGCATCTGCTGCGGCGCCGGCTGCGATGACGGCATCAGCGGCACCGGCGCCGCGCCCGGACGCGCCCACACTGGGTTCGCGGGCGGAGGCTCCTCGGGCGCCGGGGCCATCGCCATCGTCGGCAGGTGCGCCACCGGGCTCACGGGCGGCGGCAGGCCCATCTGCGTGCGCGCGTCGCCGTTCATCCCCTGCTGCGGCGGCGGCCCGCCGAGGGGCATCGCGTAGCCCGGGTACGGCGGCTGCGCCTGCGGCGGCGGCGGCAGCGGCTGCGCGGCCAGCGTCGGCATCGCCGCGGCGACGGCGCTCCTCGAGGCGGGCGACGCCTGCGGCGGCGGCAGCTGGGCCGGCATCGGCTGGCTCACGTGCATCACGTGCGGCTGGTTCGCGATCATGTGCGCGAGGTGCGGCGCCGGCACGGCCGCCCCGGTGTGCGTCGCGCGCCGCGCCTGCGCCGGCCCTTCGGCCATCGGCCCCGGCGGCACGCGCACCGAGGAGCGCACCGCCGCCGGCGTCCCCGGGTTCGTGCCGGGCACGTTCGCCGGCATCGGGCGCCGCGGCAGCTGGTAGGTCTCGCCCGGCGACACGTCGTCCTCGAGGAGGTCGATGCTGTCGACGCTGTCGAGCTCCTCCTCGTCGAGCTCGACCGTCGCGACGAGGTCCTGCTTGCCGCCGCCGCGCGGGCGCGGGCGCTGCGCCGCGACCTCCGGCGCGCGCGGCGCCGGCTGCGGGCGCGACGGCTGCGGCGCGCGCACCGGCCGGGGCACCTGCGCGCCCGCCATCGTGCGCGTCGACGGCACCACGTTGCCGCGCGCCGCCGGATCCGGCTGTGCCGGCATGCCGCGCGACGGGGGCGGCGGCGCGAGCGCGCCCATGTCGTCCTCGCTCGGGCGCAGCTCGACGCCGTCGAGCTCGGGGTCGACCTCGACGGTGCCCGACCGATCGCCGACGGCGAGCACCGCGGGCGACGGCGTGCGGTCGGCGCCCGGCGCCATCGCCTGCACCGGGTGGCTCTTGTGCTTCGCGCCCGGCACCGACACCGACGTCGGCCGCGTGTAGCTGCCGCCGGTGTCCTCGTCGCCGTCGCGGTTCGGGTCGCCGGTCGCGTGGTTGACGTAGTGCTTCGTGCTCTCCGAGCTGTTGCCGAGGAAGCCGACCGACGGGTGCACCGCGCTCCCCGCCGGGCGCCCGGCGCTCGCCTGCGCCTCGGCGAGCAGCTCGTCGACCCGCGGCTCGCCCGGCGCCTGCGGCCGCAGCTTCGTCAGCACGTCGGCGGCACCGTGCGGGTCGCCCTTGCGCAGCAGGGCCTCGCCCTTCAGCAGCTGCGCCGGGACCGAGGCGTGGTCGAGCTCGAGCGCGACGCGCATCTCGGCGAGCACCTCGTCGTAGCGCTTGAGCGCGAGCAGCGCCTGCCCGAGCACGACGCGCCCCTCGACCGTCGTCGGCCGGCCGAGCAGGCCCAGGCGGCAGACCTTGACCGCCTCCTGGAACTGACCGGATGCGACCAGCGCCTGGCCGCGCGTGACGAAGTCGCTCTGCGACACCTCGGCGGATGGTACCCTGTCCAGGAACTACAGGGGGTTCGGTTCGGTACTCGCGCCGCGATCGGCCAGGCCGGGCAGATCGGGCCCGCGCAGCTTGGACTCGTCGACCATGAGCCACGTCTTGCCGGTGCGCTCCCAGGTCTGGACCGCGTGGGTCTGGTGCAGGATCTGCTCGTCGTCGCGGTACCACGACATCTTCACGTGGACGCGGGCCTCGCGCGGCCCCTTCGCGTCGACGGTGACGATCTCGTAGTCGGTGATGCGCACCTCCTCGGCGCGCTTGTCCATCTCCTCGACGAAGTGCGAGCGCGCCTGCATCGGCAGGCGCGCGGCCGCCATCGCGTAGCGCCCCCAGCGCACGCCTTCGTTGTAGCTGCGGATCGACTCGTCGAGCGACTCCCGCGCGGAGGTCGCCGCGGCACCGCAGCCCGCGCACAGCGCCATCGCGAACAGCCAGGTCTTCGTCATGCGTCTCCTCCTCACGGTTACGAGGCCTCGCCGGGCGCGCGCTTCTTGCGCACGGCCTTGATCGCCGCGAGGTCGCGAGCACCGAGCTCGCGGGTCGCGACCAGGACCACCAGGAACGTGACGCCGACCGCCACCGCGACGACCAGCGTCATGAGCTTCGAGCGATGCGCGACCTCCCACAGGTCCGCGCCGGTCGGCTGCACCGCACCGATCGGGATCACGCGGCCCACGGCGAACGCCGCCGCCGTCGCGATCGCGATGCGGACCACGCTGACGAGCGGCAGCCCCGCGCCGAACGTGCGCCGGAGGAGCGCGAACGAAGCGAGCGCGCCGACGACCATCGCGCCGCTCGTCACGATCGCCGCGACCTCGAGCGTGCGGCCGGCCTCCGCGGCGCGCGGGATCGCGATCCAGTTGCCGGCGAACGCGAGCGCGACCGTGAGCCCGGCGACGGCGATCGCGTCGCGCGTGCGGCCGGCGCCGTTGAGGATCGTGCCGTTGATCGCGAACACGCTGAACGCGACGTTGCCGAACGCGAGCCACACGAGCGCGGGCCCGCCGAGCTGCGCGTAGTCGGGCGCGTAGACGAGGCCGAGCACGTCGACGGGGTTCGACGCCATCACGACGGCGATCGCCATGGCGAACATGAGCGAGTAGCGCGACGTCACCTCGATGTACTTGCGCGTGGTCTCGCGATCCTCGCTGAACGTGGACTTCGAGACCAGCGGGAACACGACGAACGTCGCCGCGATGATCGCCTGGTACGACAGGCGCGCGAGGTTCTGGACCGCCGCGTAGTACGCGTTCTGGACGTCGGCGAGCGTGCTCGGGTCGGCGTGGTAGCCGGTCGCGTGCGCGGCCCACGGGAGGGTCCCCTCGAGCGCGCCGGCGAGCCGCGCCGCGTGGTCCTCGAAGTAGATCGTGGCGAACCGCTTGATCAGCACGCTGTCGACGAACATCAGCGCGTTGAACAGCGTCAGGTACGTCGCGACGCTCGCGAAGTACGCGATCATCGGGCGCACCGGCAGGCGCTCGCCCTCGGCGATCTTGCCCGGCAGGCCCACCCACACGACCGCCGCGCACAGGATCACGCCGACCGCGGCGACCCAGCCGCCGATCACGCCGACGACGCCGAGCCCGGCCATCGCCATGCCGAGCAGGCCGGCCACGCGCAGCGTCGCGAACGAGATGTCGAGGCCCGCCTGCTTGTGGAACTCGTGCAGGCCGTTCGCCGTGCCGACGAACACCGCGTAGAACGAGTAGCCGCCGACGATGAGCCCCGCGAGCATGAGCGGCGCCGTCTTCGCGTCGTCGAGCAGGATGAAGTGCGCGACGATCGGCGCCGACGCGATGAACCCGATCGCGATCGGCAGCCCGAGCCGCACGTGCATGCGCAGGCCCGCGTGCTGGATCGCGCGCGCCTTGCCGGGCTCCCGCGCGGAGAACCGCGAGACGGTCTGGATCGTCCCCGTGACGATCACGTTGTTGACGAACGACGCGATGCTCGCGACCAGGCTGTACGCGCCGAACGCCGCGCGCGACAGGAGCGCGGGCAGCCGGACCTGCACGAACAGGCCCGCGAACATGAAGTAGAACTTCGCGAACGCGATGTAGAGGACGCCGCGTCCGGCGCCGGTCGCCTTCTGCGCGGGCTGGGTCGTTCCCTCGCTCATGGCGCCGTCCCTCCGCGTAGCACGCCGCCGAGGACCGTCGCAAATTTGCTACCAGTTCCCCCCGGGTCAGGTGCTCAGGTGCCGCGGGGCCGGGTGATGATCAGGTGGCCGGCGCCGGCCGCGTCGACGTAGCCGAAGCGGAAGCCGAGCTTCTGCTGCGGGTTCGTGCGGAACAGCTTGATCATCGAGAGGTCGTGCTTGTTGTTCTGCGCGCCGCCGAGGAGCGCGCCGGCGTAGGTGCCGAAGGTCTCCTGGACCATGCCGGCGGGCTCGGCGTACGTCGGCGCCGGGCCCGTCGAGTCGGACAGCATCCACGCGAGGTTCGCGCCGAGCATCCAGCCGCGCATCGTCGAGAAGTCCTCGCGCTGGAGGAGGTAGCTGCCGCCCTTGGTGAGGATCGTGACCTTGCCCTTGGCGGACAGGTGCGCAAGCAGCTGCGGGTTCTTCGCGAGGTACTCGTTGTTGAGGTTCCAGCCGATGTGGCGGTGGATGCGGACCTGCGCGTCCCCGATCTTCTTGAACTGGATCTCGACGTTCGCGAACGCCTCGGAGAAGTTGGGAGACGCCCAGTTCGACTGGCGGCTCTTCGCACCCTTCTTCTTCTCCTCGGCCTGGATCGCGTCGAGGTCGGCCTGCTCGTGGTAGTGCAGCGTGCCGTCGTCGTTGATGCGGAAGTAGCGCATCGCGATGGGCTCGTAGCCGCCGGCGACGAGGCCCATCATGAACGAGCTCACCTGCCCCGGCAGCTCGTTGCGCTGCCCCGCCGACAGGTTCACGCTCGTGTTCGAGCCGACCATGATGAGGCCCCCGATCTCGACGCGCAGCGCGCCGAGGCTGTTCTCGAGGACGTCGGGGCGCAGCGTGCGGATGCGGCGCGGGTCGCCCGCCATCTCGAGCGAGATCGTCGTGATCTCCGTCGCGTCGGGGAACGCGACGAGCGCCGAGATCAGGTCGCCGCCGCCGAACGGGTAGACGACCGTCTTCGGCGCCGTCTTCGGCACGTGCTCGGCGAACCACGCCTGGTGCTTGTCGAAGTACGCGGCGCGGAACTCCTTGATGCGGTCGAGGATGAACTTGCAGTGCCCCTTCGCGACGCGCTCGAGCTGCTTCTTGCGGTTCGCGTCGCCGCTCGACATCGTCTCGGGGACGCGATCGTCGTCGGCGCCGCCGCACGCGGCGATCCGGTACAGCATCCTCGCGTCGTCGGCGAAGTCGAGCCCCGCCGGCGGAGGCGCGGGCTTGTCGGCGACCGGCGCCGGCTTGCCGTGCCCATCCTCGGGCGCCTTGTCCGGCTCCTTCTTCACCTCGGGCTGGTACGGGTGCTTGGTCCCGAGGTCCTCGGCGGTGCTCGAGCCCCCCGACGACGCCGGGGCGGTCGCGCTACCTCCCGAGCAGGAGACCAGGAACGTTCCGAGAGCTAACGAGAGGAGGCTGCGCATGGTGGTGGGAACGCGCGAGGTCCTGACCCCCATCGCGCGAGGGTCAAGATTGTACCGTGCTCGCCTCCGCCGGCGCCAACCTCGGTCCGGGGCGCTTTGCCCCGCTCAATCTGCGCTGGCGAGCGAGCCCTCGTACATCTTGTCGAGGAGGTGGGCGTACTTCTTCTCGACCACCTTGCGCTTCACCTTGAGGCTCGGCGTGAGCTCGCCCTCGTCGACGCTCAGGTCCTTCGGCAGGATCGCGAACTGCTTCACCGTCTCGTACTTCGCGAGCTGCTTGTTGACCTCGTCGATGTACGGCGAGATCAGGCTCTTCGCGGCGTCGGACTGCACGACCTCACCGTAGGGCTTGCCGTCCAGCTTCTCGCGCGCCCACTTCATCGTCGCTTCCTCGTCGAGCGTGACGAGCGCGGTGACGAAGTTGCGCTTGTCGCCGTGGATGATGACCTGGCTGATGTAGGGGCACGTCGCCTTCAGCTTGCCCTCGATGTGCTGCGGCGCGATGTACTTGCCGCCCGACGTCTTGATCAGGTCCTTCTTGCGATCCGTGATGCGCAAGAAGCCGTCGTCGTCGACCTCGCCGATGTCGCCGGTGCGCAGCCAGCCGTCCTCGGTGAGGGACTCGGCCGTCTGGTCCGGGAGGTTGTGATAGCCCTGCATGATGCCCGGCGACTTCATGAGGATCTCCTTGTCCTCGGGCGCGAGCTTCAGCACCGTCCCCGGCATCGGCAGGCCGACGGAGCCGAACGAGTACTTCGACGGGCGGTTCACGAACGACGCGGCGCTCGACTCGGTGAGGCCGTAGCCCTCGAGGATGAGGATGCCGCACGCGTGGAAGAACTCGGCGATGTCGCGCGACAGCGGCGCCGACCCCGAGATGAAGTAGCGCACGCGGCCGCCGAAGCGGTCCTTGATCTTCGAGAACACCAGCTTGTTCGCGATGCCGAGCTTCATCGAGAGGAACCCACCCGGCTCCTTGCCCGCCTGGCGCAGGCGCGAGCCCTGCTTGCCCGTCGCGAGCGCCCACTCGAAGATGCGCTGCTTCATCCCGCCCTGCTTCGCGCCCTCGAGGATCTTGTTGTAGACCTTCTCGAAGATGCGCGGCACCGCCGCCATCAGCGTCGGCTTCACGACGCTGAGGTTGTCGACGAGCTTGGGGATGCGGCCGTCGACGGCGCACACCGAGCCGCTCGCGATGTGGCCGGCCATGAGGACCTTGCCGAACGAGTGCGACATCGGCAGCCACAGGTACTGCACGTCGTCGGCGGTGATGAGCTTCGTCGCCTCCATCGCGTCGGCGGTGTACGCCCAGCACTCGTGGAGGAGGCGCACGCCCTTGGGCTTGCCGGTGGTGCCGGACGTGTAGATCAGCGTCGCGAGGTGCTCGCCCTGGATGCCCTTGATGACGTCGTCGACGGCGCGCGGGTCCTTCGCGAGGTGCGTCGCGCCGGCGGTCTCGAGCTCGGCGAGCGTCATCGTCCACGACGCGGCGCCGTTGGAGCTCTTCTCCTCCTTGTCGCCGGCGCCGTCGATGAGGATGACCTTCGCGAGCTTGGGCAGCTCGCCGCGGTGCTGCTGCAGCTTCTCGAGCTGCTTGCCGTCCTCGACGAAGACGTACTTCGTGTCGGAGTCGGCGAGGATGTACGCACACTCCTCGGGAGTGGACGACGGGTACACGGTCGTCGTCGCACCGCCGGCCGACAGGATGCCGAGGTCGCACAGCAGCCACTCGAGGCGCGTGTTCGACAGGATGCCGACGCGCTCCTCGCGGTGGAGCCCGAGCGAGAGCAGGCCCGCGGCGATCGCTTTCACGCGCTCGCCGGCCTGCCGCCAGGTCATCGACCGCCAGTCTTCACCGACGGGGTAACGGTACGCCTGGCGATCCGGTGTCTCCTGCACGCGGGTCGCGAACAGCTGGGCGATCGAAGTCGTCTTGCGCTGGATGCGCTCGGGGCTCTCGGATTCCGGCATGGCGGGCCGACTATGCCCGTTGCGGCAAACCGCAGGCAACGGGATCTAGCGGCTGCGTTCCAGGAGCCAGCGTTCGAGCGAGACCTCGACCAGGTCGCCCAGGGCGGCCAGCGCGGGCGGGTCGATGCGGTCGAAGTCGAAGAAGCTGCCGCGCGGCACGAACCTGGGCAGGAGCGGCTTGCCGATCGAGCCGCGCAGGTCACGGTACAGGGCGAGCGCGTACAGGTAGAAGCTGACCTTGCGGCGCTTCATCACGACGGCGCCGAACATCGTCGTCGTGCCCGGCGCGTCCTCCCACAGCGCGTAGTGCGTGCTCGTGTCGTAGGAGTACTCGCGCGACAGCGCGAGGTGCCGCGCGCACGGCGACAGGATCGGCACGAGCACCTCGAAGACCGCTTGCAGCTCGGCCGCCACCGGGGGCGCCCAGTGTAGCTCAGCGCTCCGCGAGCGCGCGGACGTCGAGGGTAGCTCGGCGGCGCTCCGCGAGCGCAGGGTGTCGCGGTTCGCTCAGCGTTCGGCGAGCGCGCGGAGGCTGAGCTCGAGCTGGCTGCGCACGAGGCGGATGATGCTGTCGACCTCGCCCGCGTCGACGCCGAGGTCGGCGACGAGCTGCTCGCGCGTCGCGGCGACGACGGCCATGCGCGCCGCGGCGACCCAGCGCGCGGTGGTCGCGCGGTTGACGCGGTAGAGCGCCGCGAGCTGATCGATCGTGAGCCCGTCGATGTGGTACTGGCGCAGCAGGTTGCGCTGCCGCTCGGTGAGGCGCGTGAACGCGGTCGCGAACGCGCGCCCGACGTGGTCGCGGTAGCGCTCGCGCAGGAGCTCGAGCTCCGGATCGCGCACGGCCGCGGGGAGGGCGTCGAGGTCGTCGCCGCCGTCGGGGCCGCCGTGCAGGACGCCCATGAGGCGGCGCCCGGTGCGCAGGCCGATCGTGCGCAGCCAGCTGCGCAGCGTGCCGCGGCCACCGTACGTCGCGATCTGCGGGGCCCCGCCCTCGCCCACGAACAGCATCACGAGCACGCGCTGGAGTGCCTCGTCGACGGTCGCGGCGGGGGCGCCGAGGCGCGCGAGGGCGCCGCGCAGCGACGGGACGAGCGCGTCGCGGAACGCGGCGATCGCGGCGCCGTCGCCGGCGGTGCACGCGGCGGCGAGGTACAGGTCGGCCGCGGGGAGCGTGCGGAGCACGTGCGCGGCGGGCTCGCCGGCGCGCAGCTCGACGCGCTCGGCGAGGTGGCGCGCGTAGGCATCCGGTGGCAAGGCGACGGCGGGCCACGTCGCGGCGCCGTCGGCGTACTGCTCGTCGAGGAGCGCCGGCAGGTCCGCGATCGCGGCGACCTCGGCGCGGCGCGCGGGAGACAGCGCCTGCGCGAGGGCCGCGGCGAGGCGCGCGGGGCGTGGCTCGGCGCTCACCGGGGCGCGTGCTCCGGCGGAACTGGCGACGACCGCGGCGCCGATGTCATGGCCGGGTTGCCATCCGATTCCGCATCGGCGCGAGCGCGTCACGCTCGCGCTCCGGGGGCTGTAAGCGTGGCATCGCTGCGCGTTCGACGTGGGTCACGATGCTTCCTCGCCAAGCTACACCATGGCAGCGCTGATCGAACATGAGCGCGCGCCGCGCGCGGAGGGTTGCCCCGGATCGGTCGCCGCGCGCGTCGATCCGTGCGTCGATCCCTGCGTCGATCCCTGCGTCGATCCCGACGTGCTCGCCGCGTACGTCGACGGGCGGCTCGCGCCCGGCGACGTCGCGCGTGTCGATCGCCACATCGACGCGTGCCGCGCGTGTCGCGCCGAATTATCCGCGCTCGCCGCCGTCCACACGCGTACCGTGCCGCGCCCGTCACGCCCGTCTGGCCCGTCTCGACCGATCGCGCAGGACCACGACCTCCCCGAGACGCTCGGGCGCTACCGCATCGTGCGCGAGCTCGGGCGCGGCGCGATGGGCGTCGTCCTGCACGCGCACGACCCGCAGCTCGGGCGCGACGTCGCGCTGAAGCGGCTGCACCACACCGACGCCGGCACGCGCCGTCGCCTGCTCGGCGAAGCGCAGGCGATGGCGCGCCTGCGGCACCCGAACGTCGTCGCGATCTACGACGTGGTCGCCGAGGGCGACGCGATGTTCGTCGCGATGGAGCTCGTCGCCGGCGACACGCTCGCGGCGCTCGTCGCGCCGTGGCCCGAGCGCCTCGCCGCGTGCATCGCGGCCGGACGCGGGCTCGCGGCGGCGCACGCCGCGCACCTCGTGCACCGCGACGTCAAGCCGGCGAACATCCTCGTCGCAGGCAGCGACGTGCGCATCACGGATTTCGGCCTCGCCTGCCCCGACGACTCGGATCCCGAGGGCTTCGCCGGCACGCCGACGTACATGGCGCCCGAGCTGTTCGTCGGCGGACCGGCGACGGCGCAGAGCGATCAGTTCAGCCTGTGCGTGACGATCTACGAGGTCGTCTACGGGCGGCGGCCGTTCCCGGCGACGAGCCTCGACGAGCTGCGCGCGCGGATCGAGGACGGCCCGCGCCTGCCGCGCGACACCGCCGTGCCCGCGTGGATCGGCGCCGCGATCGCGCGCGGTCTGTCCCCGGATCCCGCGGCGCGCTTCCCGACGACCGGCGACCTCCTCGCCGCGCTCGCGCACCCGCCGAGCCGCCTCGGGCGCTGGTGTGCGGCCGGCGGCCTCGCGCTCGCCGCGGCCTCGGCGCTCGCGCTCCACCTGTCGACGCGGGGCCGCTGATCAGCTGCGACAAATCGCACCCGGCCGATGCGACAAGCGGCGAGGTGCCCCCACCACGGGGCACGATGAAGCTTCGACTCGCTTGCCTCGCCGTCTTCTTCCTCCTCCTGCCCACCCTCGCGCGCGGGGATACCCTCGATGCCGACCCGAACGACCCCGGCCGCATCACGTCGGTCCGCAGGGGCGTGTGGGAGCTCGATCTCGTCGGGCTCGGCGTCCTCACGAGCGACACCGAGAACGGCGTGTCGACGACGCGGCTGTCGACGGACTTCGCCGCGACCGTCGCCTACTTCCTGAGGAAGAACGTCTCCGTCGGCGCGAGCGCGCTCGCGAACCACGAGAGCGTCGGCGGCGGCGTCCGCGCGACGACGTTCGGCGCGTCGGCCAACGTCGTCCTGCACGCGCGCCTGGGCCTCGGCGCGTTCTTCCGCCCCGGCATCGGCGTCGGCGCGCTGTTCGGGAGCCGCAGGACGCCCGTCGGGACCGGCATGCTCGAGGAGGCCACGCAGGCCGGCTTCATCACGCGCGTCCAGCTCCCGATCGCGTACTTCGCGAGCAAGCGCCTCCTGCTCCAGGCCGGGCCGCAGCTCAACGTCACGGTCGGCGGCTACACGCCGTCGGGCGGCGGCGAGGCGCGGGCGTTCACGCGCGTCGCCGGCGGATTCTCCGTCGGCGCGGGGTACACGTTCTAGGCCGGCTAGTCCGGAGCGGTTCCGCGCGGTAACGTCGCCGCGTGGCAGGCATCGACGCGCGAGACTGGCTCGACTCGGTCGCCACCGCCTGGCGCGCCGAGCGGATGGCCGTGCGCGCGAAGGTCGCGCTCGAGCGCTCGGGGCGGATGCTGGCGGAGCGCGTCGCGCTCGGCATCGCCGTCGCCGGGCTGCGCGTCGTCGACGAGCAGTCGGCGCCGCGCGACCGGGTGCGCGTGCAGGTCGCGGTCCCCGACGCGATCGACCTCGACAACCTGCGCCTGTCGCCCGGCGAGCCCATCCGGCTGTGGGCCGAGCATCCGGATGAGGAGGGCGCGATCCGCGGCGTCCTCGAGCGGCGCGAGGAGCAGACGCTGTGGCTGATGCTCGACCGGGCCGTCGACGAGCTCGATCGCGAGTACGCGCTCGACCCCGAGGCGCCGGAGGTCACGTTCGACCGCGGCGATGCGGCGATCGCCCGGGCGCGCGCGGCGCTCGCGACCTCGGACCTCGCGCGGCTCCGCGACGTCGCCGCGCTCGTCAAGCCGGCGCGCCCGGTGGCGGCGCGGACGTGGGAGCCGCTCGACGAGGAGCTCGACGAGATCCAGCGCGCCGCCGTCGACGCGGCGTTACGATCCGGCGACATCGCGCTGATCCATGGCCCGCCCGGGACGGGCAAGACGCGGACCTTGGTAGAGGTCGTGCGGCAGCGGGTCGCGCGCGGCGAGCGCGTCCTGTGCGCGGCGCCGTCGAACACCGCCGTCGACAACCTCGGCGTCCGCCTCGCCGCCGCCGGCGTGCGCGCGGTGCGGCTCGGGCACCCAGCACGCATCGCGCCCGGGCTGGCGGGCCTCACGATCGACGCGCAGGTCGACGCCGACGGCGCGACCCGCCTCGCGCGCGAGTGGCGCGACCGCGCGCGCGCGATCCGCAAGACCGCCGCCGGCAAGCGCGGCGCCGAGGCGCGCGAGCTGTGGGCCGAGGCGCGCGCGCTCGACCGCGATGCGGCGCGCGAGATCGCGAACGCCGAGCGCGCCATCCTCGAGCGCGCGGAGGTCGTGCTCGCGACGTGCATCGGCTGCGACCACCCACTGCTCGGCGAGACGGTGTTCGCGTGCGCGATCGTCGACGAGGCGACGCAGGCACCGGACCCGCTGCTGCTCGTGCCGCTCGCCCGCGCGCGCGTCGCCGTGCTCGCCGGCGATCCGCACCAGCTCGGCCCCGTGGTCACCGGCGGCGCGCAGGTCGAGGCGACGCTCGCGTCGACGATCTTCGAGCGGCTGCTCGCGGCGCCCGCCGACGGCACGCACGTGATGCTCGAGCAGCAGCACCGCATGCACGCCGAGATCATGACGTTCCCGTCGCGCTCGATGTACGACGGGCGCCTCGTCGCGTCGCCGAGCGTCGCGCAGCACCGCCTCGACGACCTCGGCGTCGCGGCCGATCCGCTGCGCCCGCGCCCGCTGTGGCTCGTCGACACCGCGGGCAAGGACTGGATCGAGCAGCGCACCGACTTCGACCCCGGCTCGTCGCTCAACAACGCGCCGTCGTTCCAGTTCGATCCGAGCACGTTCAACACGGGCAACGCCGAGCGCATCACGGCCGAGGCGCGGCGCCTCCTGTCGCGCGGCCTGCCGCCGACGGAGATCGCGATCATCGCCGCGTACTCGGCGCAGGCGCGCCGCCTCCGCGAGCTGTTGCGCGAGGAGCGCGCGCTCGGCCTCGAGATCGGCACCGTCGACGGGTTCCAGGGCCGCGAGAAGGAGGCCGTGATCGTCGACCTCGTGCGCTCGAACGACCGCGGCGAGATCGGGTTCCTCGCGAACACGCGGCGCATGAACGTCGCCCTCACGCGCGCGCGCCGCTTCCTCATGGTCGTCGCCGACTCGGCGACTCTCGGAGATCATCCGTACTACGCCGCCTTCCTGGCCTACGTCGACGAGATCGATGCCCACGGCAGCGCGTGGAGCGATGACGCGCCACCGGTTTGACGAACGCGCCGCTTCTTGCGACAACCGCCCCTGTCGTGAAGAAGCTCGCACGCACCCTCGTCCTGGCCCTCGCCGTCTCGTCGGTGGTGGGCTGCGCCAAGGCCTCCGATCTGGCCGCCAAGCAGCAGGAGACCGTCGCGTACGCGAAGTCGTACAACGCGCGGCTCGCCGAGCTGTTCCAGCGCGGCAAGGACTACCCCGCGCGCGTCGATGACCTCGCGAGCGAGCTCGGCGGCGCCGAGGCGCGGACGACCCTCGCGAGCGCGAGCACGATCTACCGCTCGATGAAGGTCCTCGTCGACAGCGTGCCGGGTCAGATCGAGGCCGCGATCAAGGCCGGCAAGCCCGAGGAGCTGCGCAAGATCGCGACGTCGCTCGACGTGCACACGACGCCGCCGAACACGGCGGTCGCGCCGCCGACGGACATGGTCGTCGAGCTGCAGCGCGTGATGGACAACCTCAACGCGCGCCTCGAGGACGGCTACATCGAGAGCAACGCGAAGCTCGACGCCGTCGAGGCGTGGCTCTACCGCATGGAGGGCCGCCACGGCGCCGAGCCGGCGCCGGTCGCGCACCCGGCGCCGACGGGCAAGCCGGCCGAGGACGACAGGGGCGGCGAGCCCGACGACAAGGCCGAAGCTCCCGAGGCCGGCACGGGCTCGGGTTCAGGCCCCGCGCCGGCTCCCGGCGCCGGCGCCGGCTCGGCCGCGCCTCCCGCCGCGGGCTCCGCGGCCGGTTCGGCCGCGCCGCGCTAGCTCCGTCACGCTATGCTCGGCGCATGAAGATCCCGGCCCGGCCGAAGGTCATCTTGCGCAGCTGCCGCGACTACGACCCCGAGCGCATCCGGACGATCATCCGAGAGGGCCTCGAGGAGCTCGGGCTGCGACCGTTCGGGCGCACGCTGGTCAAGCCCAACCTCGTCGCCGCGGGGCCGCTGTTCCCGTACGCGTACACGCGCCCCGAGTTCGGCGAGGGCGTGCTGCGCGCGCTGCGCGACGTCGGCGGCTCGTCGATGACCGAGCTCGCCGCCGGCGAGCGCTGCGGCATCACCGTGCCCACGCGCGTCGCGATGCGCGAGTCGGGCTGGGACGCGATGCTGAAGAAGATCGACGTCAAGCGCTACTGCTTCGAGGAGGAGCAGCAGGTCGAGATCCCGCTCTCGCACCCGCAGCGGCTGCGCGACTACCTGTTCACGCCCGAGCCGGTCGCGCGCGCCGACTTCTTCGTGAACTGCCCCAAGTTCAAGGCGCACCCGTGGACGACGGTGACGTTCGGCTGCAAGGCGTACATCGGCATCCAGGACGATCGCCACCGCCTCATCGATCACGACCACAAGCTCGACGAGAAGATCGCGGACCTCCAGCACATCATCCAGCCGCAGTTCATCGCGATCGACGCGATCACCGCCGGCGAGGGCCGCATGCTGACGCCGACGCCGTTCCCGCTCGGCATGATCATCATGGGCAACAGCCAGGTCGCGTTCGACGCCGTGTGCTGCAACATCATCGGCGTCGACGCCCGCACCGTCCCGCACATCCGCCTGTCGGCGGAGCACGGCTTCGGCACGCTCGACCTCGCGAACATCGACGTCACGGGCGACGTCTCGCTCGAGGAGGCGCGCGCCCGCGCGAAGGGCTTCAAGGTCGGCCTCATCCGCGTCGAGAAGTACTTCGAGGGCACGAACATCACCGCGTACGCCGGCCCGCCGCCCGAGGCGGAGCACGGCGACTACTGCTGGGGCGGCTGCCCGGGCGCGATCGAGGAGGCGATCGAGATCCTGCGCGTGTTCGACAAGGACACCGACAGGAAGATGCCGCGCCTGCACGTCGTGTTCGGCGCGTACCAGGGCGGCATCGACGCCCGGCCCGGCGAGAAGGTGATCTTCATCGGCGACTGCGCGAACTGGAAGGGCGAGCTCCACGGCAAGCCCGTCGCGATCGAGAACCTGTACAAGGATCGCAGCACGCTCGATCCGCACACCGTGCGCTCGCAGGACATCTTCGCGAAGCTCGCGAGCGCGAAGGGCAAGCTCCGCGGCGACGTCGTGCGCCTCGAGGGCTGCCCGGTCTCCGTCGCGGAGCAGGTCCTCGCGCTGGTCTCGGTCTCCGACGTGAAGAACCCGTACTACGACCGCGAGAACATGCTGACCTTTGGCCGCGCGTACCTGGGCTGGAAGGCGCGCGTCACGCTCAACAAGCTGCAGCGCAAGCGCTACCAGCAGAACGGCGCGTTCCAGGGCCGCGGACAGGCCGCCCCGGAGCTCGCGTGATCTCGCCGGGCGGGCGGTTCCGCCCGGCCTGGCTGTGGACCCGGCCGCGCCGCACGTGGACCTACACGCGCCGGCGGCGCGGCGCGGTGCCGGCGCAGAAGCGCCGGGCGCCGTCGCCGGTCGCCCCGTACACTGGGGACATGCTGTTCGATCAGACGCCGCGCGAGCTGCCGGTCGCGACCGTGCACACGCGCGGGCGAGCCGCGGTGGCCGCGGCGCTGCAGCGCTGGCTCGCCGCGAAGTGGACGTGGCTGCGGCCGCGCTCCGTGCCGGTGCTGGTCGCGTTCGTCGGCATGCTCGCCGTGGTGGGCTCGGTGAACGCGCTCACGCACTTCGCGCGCAAGGCCCCCGCGCCGCCGGTCGCCGCCCTCGCGCCGCCCGAGCCCGATCCCGCGCAGGCGGTGCGGGCGCTCACCACCGCCGAGCCGCCGCCGCCGGCGCTCGTGTTCGCGGTGCTCCCGAGCCAGGCCGTGCGCTTCATCCCGCTCTGCTCGCGCTGACAACCGGCGCGCTCGGGGATAGGGTTCGGCGATGTCGATCCGCGCCGTGCACCACCTCAACTGCGCCACGATGTGTCCCGTGGCGGGGTTCCTGCTCGGGCAGAAGAAGCTCCGCGGGCACATGGTCGCGCACTGCCTGCTCGTCGAGACGGAGCGCGACGGGCACGTGCTGATCGACACCGGCTTCGGCACGCGCGACTGCGCCGGCGAGACGCCGCTGTCCCTGCCCTTCCGCCGCCTCGTCGGGCCGACGCTCGATCGCAGCGAACCCGCGGTCGCGCAGCTCGGCGCGCTCGGCGTGTCGGCGAGCGACGTGCGCCACATCGTCGTCACGCACCTCGACCTCGACCACGCCGGCGGCATCGGCGACTTCCCGCACGCGAAGGTCCACCTGCACGCGCGCGAGCACGCGGCGGCGATGAGCCGCGCGCACTTCATGGAGAAGAACCGCTACCTCACCGAGCACTGGTCGCATGGCCCCAAGTGGGAGGTCTACACGGAGAACGGCGACAGCTGGCGCGGCCTCCCCGCGATCACGCGCCTGCGCGGCCTCGACGCCGACATCGCGCTCGTGCCGATGCACGGCCACACGCGCGGGCACTCGGCCGTCGTCGCGCGCTACGCCGACCGCTGGCTCGTCCACGCCGGCGACGCGTACTTCCACCACAGCTCCGTCGACGGCGGCGCCACGCCCGTCGGCTTCGCGGCGTTCGAGCGCCTCACGCAGATGGATCCCACGCAGCGCCGCGCCTCGCTCGCGGCCCTGCGCCAGCTGCGCGAGTCGTACCAGGACGTCGACGTGTTCTGCGCGCACGACACCCACGAGTACGAGACGCTGCGCTCGCGCCGCGGCCGAAATTAGGCGCGCGCCCGCCACTCCCGATTCCCCCGCGCGCGGGATTTTCGTACCGTGAACGGATGGGCGTCGAGGCGGCGGCGGTGCTCGATCGACACGCGGCCCAGCGCGGCGGCGGCGCGCATGTCGTGTCCACGCTCGTCGGGTCGCCCGACGCGGGCAAGCTCGTGTGGGGCCGGTGGGCCGCGACGCGCGGGTGCCTGACGCTGGTCGCGGCGAGCGAGCGCGGCGCCGTCGACGAGCTGCTCGCGCAGATGCCGTGGTCGCGCACGCTCGGCGCGGCGCGCCGGCGGCTCGCGGAGGTCGCGGGCCTCGGCGTCGACGCCGTCGACGCGGCGCTCGACGCGCGCGGGTCCGACGAGCGGGCGCGCTGGATCGAGGACTGCGCCGGCACCGACGACCACGCGCGCGTCGCCGGCTGGCTGCTCGCGGCCGTGCGCGGCGGGCGCCTCCTCGACGCGCTCGCGCGACCTCCCGTCGCCGGCGAGCGCCTCCTCGCGATCGCGTGCGACCTCGCGGCGCCGATCGGCGTGCTCCTGCACCACCGCGCGCCGACGGAGGCGTGGGCGCGCGCCGCGTTCGCGACGGCGAGCCGGCTCGCGGCGGTGATGCCGCGCCACGCGGTCGGCCTCACGCTGCCCGGCGAGCTCGCCGAGCGCGCGTTCGCGAGCGGCGACGGCGGCGCCGCGCTGTCGCTCGCGCGGCTCGGGCGCATCGTGCTGACCGACGACGCGCCGACGTCGGGGGTGGCGAAGAGCACCGAGGAGCGCACGCTGTACGAGGCGCTGCAGCGCGATCCGCGCACGTCCCGCCGCTTCGCGCTCAACCACGTCGCGGACGGCGAGGAGATCGACCTGTGCGCGGCGCGCGAGCGCCTCGCCGTCGAGATCGACGGCTGGTACCACTTCCAGGCGCCGGATCGGTACCGGCGCGACCGCACGAAGGACGTCGCGCTGCAGCAGGCGGGCTACCTCGTCATGCGCTTCCTCGCCGAGGACGTCGGCGAGCGCCTCGAGAAGATCGTCGATGACATCGCCGTGGCCCTGCGCGCGCGGCGAGCGGAGGTCGGATGATGGACAGGGTCACGCGTCTCGAGCTGGTCGTCCTCGCGCGGCTGGCGCAGGCCAAGCCGCCGGAGCTGAAGGTGGTCGCGGCGGCGGTGCATCAGCTGTGCGCGCCCGCCGAGAGTTTGGGGGCCGCGCGCGCGCGCGTCGACGCGGCGCTCGCGGCGCTGCGGGGGCGCGGCCTCGTCGCCGCGAAGAAGCGCGCGCTCACCGACGACGGCAAGCGCGCGCTGCGCGAGGCGTTCGGCCTCGAGCGCACGCCGGGCTGGGCCGAGGTGCGCGACGTGCACCTGCCGGCGCTCGGGCTCGGCGCACCGCTCGGCGCGGCCGAGACGCGGCGCGCGCTCGCGACCGCCGATGCGCTGCAGGCGGCGCTCGTCGGCGAGCGCGTCGGCGAGGCGGCCGGCACCGTCGCGGAGCTGCGCGACCGGTTGATCGCCGCGGCGCTCGATCTGCCGCCCGGCAAGATCACGATCGATCGCATCGCCGTCCACCTGCTCGCCCGGCGCGCCGGCGTCGAGGCGAAGGGCACGTACGACGAGCTCGCGGCGCGCCTCGCGGCATCCGCGGTGCGGGCGCGCTCGGCCGACAAGAAGTCGCTGCTGCGCGGCCTCGCGCAGCGGTGGAGCGCCGTCGCCGACGAGCCGACGCCGGCGGCGGCGCCGACGACGACGGCGACGACGGCCCCGGCGACGCCTGCGCCTGCGGCGCGCGACCTCGCCGCGGCCGTGCGCGCGCGCATCCCCGCGATCGGCGAGGCGGGCCGCTTCGGCGACGACAAGGTGTTCATCTCGGCGCTGTGGGACGCGCTCGACGGCGAGCGGCCCGCGGGGATGACGCTCGACGGGTTCAAGCGCTGGCTCGTGGAGGCGAACGCCGCGCAGGCCGTGACGCTGCTGCGCGCGGACCTCGCGCCGATCATGGATCAGACGCTGATCGCCGCCTCGGAGATCGTCGATCGCGGCGCGACATTTCACTTCGTGAAGGACGAGCGCGCGTTCGCGCACAGGGGGTAGGTCATGCTCGACAGCACCAGGATCAAGGCCGAGCTCACGCACATCCACCGCACGCTGGCGACGCTCGCGGCGGCGCCGGGCGGCGCGCACCTCGTCGACGACCTGCGCGCCGCGGTGCCCGCGACGACCGCGGCGCTGCTGTGGCAGGCGCTGTTCGCCGACGCGCTGCGCGTCCTCCACGCGGCGGTGTCCGCCGACGAGGTGGTCGGCGACGGCGAGGTCGAGGCGATCTACGAGATGGCCTACACGATCGCGCACCGCTACGCGGGCGTGATGCCCGCGACGTACCGCGAGTTCCTCGCGATCGACGAGGGCGGCGTGCGCGCGTTCCTCGACAGGTACGCCGCCGACGCCGGGCCGTTCGGTGCGCGCGCGGCGGTGCGCTGGCCCGGCCTCGTGCTGTGCCGGCGCGCGGCGGAGGCCGGCGAGGCCGAGCCGCTCGATCGCTACGAGCGCCTGATGAGCTGGCTCATCAGCGCGGCGTGCGCCGTCGGCGGCGTCGCCGAGTCGGACCCGCGCTGGCGCCACCGCATGGGCGACCTCGCCGACCTGCGGCGCGAGCTGGCGTCCGTCGTCGAGGGCGTCGCGCCGCCGCCGGTCGACGGGCGCGCGCAGGCGTTCCTCGGGCCGCGCCGCGTGTTCGCGTCGGTGCAGCAGGCCGCGTCCGTGTTCGAGGTCGATCCGTTCGACGTCGAGTCCGTCCACGCGGACGCGCGCGCCACGTTCGAGCAGATGGTCGACCGCGCGACGCGGCCGTCGCAGCACGGCGAGCGCGGCCGCATGCTGCTCGTGCTCGGCGACTCGGGCGCCGGCAAGACGCACCTCCTGCGCGCGTTCCGGCAGCACGTGCACGAGTACGGGCGCGGCTTCGTCGTGTACGCGCAGCTGCAGTCGTCGTCGGACGACTACGCGCGCTACCTGCTCCACCACGTCGTCGACTCCCTCGCGCGGCCGTACGCCGGCCCCGCCGGCGCGCTCCAGCACACCGGCCTGCAGGAGCTCGCCGCCGGCCTGCCGCGCCTGGTGCAGCGCCTGAAGGGGCGCATCGAGCTGCTCGCGAGCAGCGAGGACGACCGCACCGTCGTCGCCGAGGTCAACGGCATCGTCGACGAGCTGCTGCGCGAGCACGACCTCGCGAAGTTCGACCCCGATCTCCTGCGCGTGCTCCTGTTCGCGCTGCGCCCGGATCCGCGGGTCGCGTCGCGCGCGTACAAGTACCTGCGCTGCGAGGACATGTCGCCGCACGACCGGCGCTGGCTCGGCGACGTCGTGCCGCGCACCGGCGCCGATCAGCCGCTGTGGATGATCCAGAACCTCGCGCGCCTGGCGTTCGTCACGCAGGGCGCGGCGCTCGTGCTCATGGTCGATCAGGCCGAGCTCGCCGGCTTCGATGCGAGCTCGGCGACCGCGTTCCGGCGCGCGATCGACGCGCTGTACAAGGTCTCGAGCGAGGTGCCGTCGGCGGTCGCGGTGATCGCGTGCCTCGGCGACCTGTACAAGACCGTCCGCTCGCAGCTCGTGATGTCGGCGATCGATCGGCTCGAGAAGGATCCGCCCGTCGAGCGGCTCGTCATCAACCGCTCGTACCCGGAGATCGAGGCGATCGTCGCGCGCCGCCTGGCGTGGCTGTACGCCGAGGCCGGCACGATCCACCGGCCCGAGGAGCCGGTCTACCCGATCCCCGAGGCGCAGCTGCGCGCGCTCGCGAACCGCCGCACGCGCGACGTGCTCGAGTTCTGCCACGAGTTCCAGGAGCGGTGCGCCGACGAGGGCAAGATCGTCGGCGACGTCGTCGAGGTGTCGGGGGTCTCGGAACCGATCCCGGTGGTGCGCCCGGCGGCGGCGCCGCCGCCGCCACCCGAGGTGTCGCTCGATGCGATCGCGAGCGCGTGGAACGACGCGCAGCACGCGCCCGGCATCGAGGTCCCCGACGAGGACGAGCAGCTGCTCGACCTCGTGCGCGCCGCGGCCGTCGCGTGCGCCGCGGAGACCGGCCTCGCGATCACCGCGCAGGCGGCCGCCGACCTCGCGCGCGTCGACGTCGCGAACGCGACCGACCGCGCGGCGATCGCGATCGCGCTCACGAACCGCAACTACCACCGCGGCGCGTTCGCGATGCAGCTCGATCGCCTGCGCACGGCGGCGGGCTCCGCGACGCCGGTCGCCGTCCGGACGCTCGACTACCCGAGCGGCAAGGCCTCCGACAAGGCGATCGCCGACCTCCTGCGCGTGCCCGGCCGCAAGGAGGTGCTCGACGACAACACGCTGCGCACGCTCGTCGCCTACGGGCGCTTCCAGCCCGCGTACCCCGCCGACCGCGTCGCCGCCTGGCGCCGCCGCGACCGCCCGATCGCGTCGCTCGCACCGATCCGCCACATCCTCGACCTCGAGCGCATGCTCGCCGCACCGCCGCCGCCTGCGGTCGCCGCACCATCCCCGCCATCCCCGTCATCCGAGTCATCCCCGTCATCCCCGTCATCCCCGTCATCCCCGTCGTCACCGTCGTCACCGTCATCCCCGTCGTCACCGTCGCCGTCGTTGCCGTCATCCCCGTCGTCACCGTCGTCACCGTCGTCACCGTCATCACCGTCGTCACCGTCGTCACCGTCGTCACCGTCATCCCCGTCATCCCCGTCATCCCCGTCGTCCCCATCGTCCCCGTCGCCGCGGACCGCCGCGCCGCCGTCCGGCCCACCCGCCGCCGACGCCGCGCGCATCTCGATCGGCACGGCGGGATTCCAGGCCGACGTGAAGACGATCGAGGTCGAGTCGCTCCTGCGCCACGCGGGTGTCCTCGGCACGACGGGCTCGGGGAAGACGACGCTCGCGCTCAACCTGCTCGAGCAGCTCCTCGAGCGCGACCTCGCGGTCGTGCTCGTCGATCGCAAGGGCGACCTCGGCGGCTATGCACGGCCCGACTGGTGGCGCACGACGGCGAACCCCGAGCGCGCGCGCCGGCTCGCCGAGCGCATCGACGTGCGCCTGTTCACGCCGGGCACGCGCGGCGGGCGCCCGCTCTCGCTCGCCGTCGTCCCCGATCTCGCCGGGCTCCCCGAGGACGATCGCCAGCGCGAGGTCCAGCACGCCGCGCACGCCCTCGCCGCGATGATGCGCTTCGGCGAGGGCTCCGCGGACACGGCGCGCAAGGCGATCCTCGTGCAGGCGATCACCGTGCTCGCGCAGCGCAAGGCGCCCGCGGGCCTCGAGCACCTGATCCGCATGCTCGAGGAGCGCGACGACGAATTGCTCGCGCGCGCCGGCCGCTACGACGACAAGCTGTTCAAGCGGCTGATCCAGGACCTCGAGACCGTGCGCCTCAGCGACGGCCACCTGTTCGACACCGCCGCCGAGCCGCTCACCGCCGAGACGCTGATCGGGCGCGGCCCCGACGGCAAGACGCCGCTCGCGATCGCGAGCACGCGCTTCCTCGGCGAGGTCGCGCGCATCCAGTCGTGGGTGGCGCACCTCGTCGGCTGCCTCAACCGCCACGCCGTGCGCGCGCCGTCGAGCCAGCTCCGCACCGTGCTCATGCTCGACGAGGCCGACGTGTTCATGCCGCAGGGCACCGCGAAGCCGCCGTCGAAGGAACCGCTGCAGGACCTGCTCAAGCGCTCGCGCTCGAGCGGGCTCGGCGTCGTGCTCGCGTCGCAGAGCCCGGCGGACTTCGACTACCGCAGCCGCGACCTCGTCAACACGTGGTTCCTCGGCAAGATCGGCGACCGCCGCGCGATCGACAAGATGAAGGGCCTGTTCGAGCACAAGCCCGCCGTCGGCGGCAAGCTCGGCACCCTCGAGCCCGGCCGCTTCGTCATGCTCCAGGACGGCGGCGCCCTCGACTTCGAGCGCACGCCGTCGCTGCTCCGCACCGAGCAACTCGCCGAGGCCGACCTCATGTCCCTCGCGCGCACCCGCGCCCCGGCGTAGCGCGACCTACCGCTTGGTCTTCGCAACGCCCGGCGCCGCCGCCCCGCCCGGCTGCGTCGCGTCGGTGAACGTGAGCTCGGCGAGCGAGTCCTGGAAGCGGACGCGCGCGAGCATGATCTTCTCCTCCTGGTCGACGAGCGCGATCGTCGCCTTCTGCACGCGCTCGGAGATGTCCTTCATCTTCGCCTTCAGGTGGCTCATCAGGTCGTTGCCGGTCTTCACGGCCTGCAGCGTCACGATCTGCGCGTGCAGCTCGTCCATGCGCTCGCGGTAGTCGGACAGGCGGCGGCGCAGGCTGTCCTGCTCGGTCGCGTAGTCGACGAGGCTCTTGTGGATCGCGAGGAGCTTCTTCAGCTGCTCCTTGAGCTCGGGCGTGCCCTCGGGGGCGTCGACCCACACCTTCATCATCTCGAGCGTGACGTCCGCGTTGAGGTCGAGCGTGCGCTGGATGGGCGTCG
The DNA here is from genome assembly GCA_019637375.1 of Deltaproteobacteria bacterium. Classification (GTDB taxonomy): domain Bacteria; phylum Myxococcota_A; class Polyangia; order Haliangiales; family Haliangiaceae; genus JABFXX01. The sequence goes on from JAHBVW010000050.1 coordinate 43,907, forward strand.
CCTCGGCGATCTCGACGCTCTTGACCTCGCTCGGGCCGAGGTCGACCTCGAACAGGTGCGCGTCGCCGACGCGCTCGAACGCGGACGGTGCCTTCACCATCGTCCAGCCCTTGTTGAGCGTGTGGCGGATGAACACCTTCGCCGGCTCGCGCAGGCGGTTCGTGATCGTCAGCGTCTTCTTGCGGATGTGCTGGACCTCGGCCGTCAGGATGCCGCGCTGGAGCGTGACGAGCCGCGAGATCTTGTTCTCGTCGCCGTCGTTCTTCTCGACGACGATCTGGCGGTCGAGCGCGTACGGCACGACGGCCGACGCCTTCGGCGGGATGGGCTCGGTGAGGCCCTCGCCGATGAACCGCTCGTTGCCGTACACGGTGACGGGGCCGGTCTCGAGCGTCGACCCCGTCGGGTTGCGGAAGCGCACGGCGCGGAACGCGAAGCGGTCGTTGCCGCGCGCGCTCTCGGCGTCGTACAGGTACACGACCTCGCCCTCGGTCTCCTGGCGCACCATCGACACCATCGCGGAGCTGCCGCGCTCGACGGTCATGGGCGTCGGGCTCGCGAAGTGGCTCTCGCCGACGGGCGCGGCCTCGTGGTCGCTCTTGCCGGTGGCGGCCTGCTGCTTCTCCTCGGGCGACGGCGCCTGCGCGACGAGGCGCACGCGCTCGCTCTGGTTCGCCTCGAGCTTGGTCACGATCTTGATGCGCGCCGGCGCGACGCCCTGGTCGATGAGGCCGTTGCGCACGATGTTCGCGCGGTCGTTCGCGCGCTGCTGCGCGTTCGGGCCGCGCGTCGGATCGGCGTACGCCTCGATGACGACGGTCTTGTTCGAGCGCGCGAGCGCCGCCGTCGCGTTCTTCATCTTGCTATCGCCCTCGGTGACCCGCCGCTCCGCGAGCTCGCGCTCGGCATCCTTGCGCGGCGCCTTCTTGTCCGCGCCGGCGGTCGCGACCGTCTTCGGCTTCTTCGCCTGCATCGGCTCGTCGGCATCGTCGTTGCCGCCGCCGCGGTAGCGTCCACCCGACGCGGTCGGCGCCGGCGCGGCTGGGGACTCGGGCCTGGACTCTTCCATCGCCCGCTGCGCCAGCCGCGGCGTCGACGCGTTGTCGGGGTGCCCGACGGGGCGGCGGATCTCCTCGTCGCCGAGCTCGGCCACCATCGCGGCGCCCGCCGCGTCGGCGTTGCCGTCGAGGCCGCCGTACGGCGACACGCCCGTGGGCGGCGCGACCGCGAACCGCTCCTCGGCGGCGAGCTGCTCGCGCTGCACCTGGCGCACGCTCCACAGGTCGTAGCGGAACGACAGCGCGCTCGAGCTGCCGACGCCGACGAGCACGCCCTTCCAGTCCTCGCCGCTCGTGTTGTCGACGATCGCCCAGCCCTCGAGCATCACCTTGCCGGTCTCGCCGACGACGACGCGGTAGCTCGGCTTCCACGCCGGCGCCTCGGTGACGTAGGTGAGGACGACGTCCGCCTTGTCCTTGCTCGGCAGCTGCAGCTTCATCACGAGGTACGCGCCGTCCTCGGCCTGCTCGCGCGGGATCGACACCGGCAGCGGCTTGCGCGTGATCGCATCGACGACGGTCAGCGACTTCAGGAAGTCGTCGACGCGCTCGCGCGGCACGCTGACCGTGAGCGCACCGCCCGACACCGTCGCGCGTCGCTCGTAGTAAGCGACGCCGTTGCGGTACACGACCACGCGCCCGAGTGCGACCTGGTCGAACTTCACGTGCGACGCATACTTGGGGCCGCACGCGGCGATCGCGCATGCGAGCAGGATTCCGGACAGAGCTCTTCTCATGACACCCCTGGGTGTTTGGAACGGTGGCCGCGGTCTCGGGAGGCGGTGCCTCCGGGCCTGCGACGCTCAGCGATTCCTGGCCAAACGCACGGGTGTCGCGGTGGGTCTACTTCTTCGCCGGCTTTTTCCCAAGCCCGCGGGCCGTGGGGAGGTCGGCCGCGGCCGGCCGCCGCCGCTCCTCGAGCTCCTCGAGGCTGCGCGGCCAGTCGTCCTTGAGCAGGCGCGACAGGGCCCGGTCGGCGAGCAGCTTCCCGTCCGTCTGACAGGTCGGGCAATAGTTCGCCTCGTTGTCGGCGTAGACGATGCGCTGCACCGGCGTCCCGCACGCCGGGCACGGCTGGCCGAACTTCCCGTGCACCGCCATCTCGGGCCGGAACGCGGTGACCTTGTCGGGGAAGCCGTCGCCGACCTCGACGCGGAAGCGCTCGACCCACGCGATCAGCGTCGCGATGCACGCGCGGTGCACGCGCTCGATCTCCTCGTCCGACATCGCCGACGTCATGCGGAACGGCGACAGCTTCGCGGCGTGCAGGATCTCGTCGGAGTACGCGTTGCCGATGCCGTCGAACAGCGTCGGATCCGTGAGCGAGCGCTTCACCGTGTGGCGCTCGGAGCGCAGGCGCTCGGCGAACTGCGCGGCCGTCGCGCCGAACACGTCGAGGCCGCCGCGATCGAACTCGGCGAGCGCGGCCCGCCCCTGCACGATGTGCAGGCTGGCGCGCTTCTTCGGCGACGCCTCCGTGAAGATCAGCGAGCCGTTCGGGAAGTCGAACGCCGCGAGCCCGACCTTCCCGGGGATCTTCTCGCCGCGCTCCTTCCAGCGCAGGCGGCCCGCGATCATCAGGTGGATGACGAGGAACCGCTCGCCCGCCATCGCGAGCAGGATCCGCTTGCCCATCCGCTCGACGCCCTCGACGACCGTGCCGGTCACGTCACCCGGCGACGGCGACACCGTGCGCAGCAGGAACGGGCTCGCGATGCGCAGCTTGTCGAGCGTCTTGCCGGTCGTCAGCGCGGCGAGCCGCTCGACGTAGACCGTGACGTCCGGCAACTCGGGCATGCGGCCTCGTTACCATGTCCCGCGGCGGCCGGAGCAACTTGCTCGGCACGCCGTGCAGGAAGCTCCCCGGCACGAGCTCCGAACGGAGCAGTCAGCGCCGTGTGCGTGGCACACGCCGGGCGAGGGCCGGGGAGCTTCTGGAGCGGCATCTTCAAGATCGGTCATCATCAGCCGCGACGTGGCATCGCGGACGGAAAGCTAGCTCGAGGCCGCCGCGGGACGATCAGAGCGTACCAGAGCGAGCCAGGCGCAGGCGGGCGTCGGCTACGACGGCGCCCCGGCCGGGCGCGAGGACGATGACGGGGTTGAGGTCGAGCTCGGCGACCTCGGGGACGACGTCGACGAGCGCGCCGATGCGCACGATGACGTCGGCGAGGGCGGCGCGGTCGGCCGGAGGGGCGCCGCGGTAGCCGTCGAACAGCGCGCGCCCGCGGAGCGAGTCGAGCATCTCGTGCGCGTCGACGTCGGTGACCGGCGCGATGCGGAACGCGACGTCCTTGTACAGCTCGACCGCCGTGCCGCCGATGCCGGCGAGGAGGAGCGGGCCGAGCGCCGGATCGGTGGCGACGCCGACGAGCGCCTCGACGCCGCGCGGGACCTGGCGCTGGACGATCAAGTGCGTCGACGCGGGGAGGTCGTGGAGCATGCGCGACGCGGCCTCCTCGACCTCGCCGGCCGTCGTCAGGTCGAGCGCGACGCCGCCGCGATCGGACTTGTGGACGAGCCCCGGCGCGACCGCCTTCAGCACGCACGGGAAGCCGAGGGCCGCGGCCGCGGCGCGCGCGGCGGCGGGGGACGGCTCGACGAGCGCGTGCTCCGCCGTCCTCACGCCGGCGATCGCGAGCAGCCGCGCGATCGGGTCGAGCGAGAGCCAACCATCGCCGCACCCGGCGACCACCGCGCGGATCGCCTGCTGCTGCTCGAGCGTCAGCGCGACCGCGGTCCCGGCGGGCCGCGCACGCCAGCGCCCGTAGCGCACCGCCGCCGCGAGCGCGATCGCGACGTTCTCGGGGAAGCCGTACGACGGGATGGCGCCGCGCGGCCCGTCGGCGAGCGCGGCCGGCGTCCCCGCCGACGACATGAACACGGTCGCGAGCGGCTTGTGCGCGGGCACGGTGCCGGCGCCGCGCGCGATCGCGGCCGCGACCTCGTCGGGCTGCGTGACCAGCGGCGGCACGTAGATGACCACGACGGCGTCGACGCCCGGGTCCTGCGCGACGAGCTCGAGCGCGGTCGCGAAGGTCTCGGGCGGCGCGGCGGCCGTCATGTCGACGGGGTTGGCGATGCCGGCGTTCGCCGGCAGGCGCGCCCGCAGCGCGCGCTGCGTCGCCTCCGCGAGCGCCGGCAGTGCGAGCCCGCGCGCCTCGCACGCGTCGGCGAGCAGGATCCCGGGGCCGCCGGCGTTCGTCACGACGCCGACGCGCGCGCCCTCCGGCACGGGCTGCGTCGACAGGAGCGACGCGAGGTCGAACAGCTGCTCGAGCGTGTCGGTGCGGAGGACGCCGGTCTGCGCGAACAGCGCATCGATGCCGACGTCGAGGCACGCGAGCGCCGCCGAGTGACTGCACGCCGCGCGCGTCCCCGCCGCCGAGCGCCCCGACTTCACGGCGATGATCGGGCGCCGGCGCGCGACCTGCGGGGCGAGCCGCACGAACGTGCGCGGGTTCCCGAAGCTCTCGAGGTACAGCGCGATCACGCGCGTGCGCGGATCGCCGTCCCAGTAGGCCAGCAGGTCGTTGACCGAGACGTCCGCCTTGTTGCCGAGCGACACGAAGTCGGCGATGCCGAGCCCGAGGCGCCTCGAGAAGTCGAGCATCATGAGGCCGAGCGCGCCGCTCTGCGAGGCGAGCGAGACGTTCCCGACGAGCGGGAACGCGGGCGCGAACGTGGCGTCGACGCGGACGTCCGGGTCCGTCGACAGGATGCCGAGGCAGTTCGGCCCGACCATGCGCATGCCGGCCTCGCGCACGATCGCGCGCAGCTCGCGCTCGCCCTCGACGTCGCCGACCTCGGCGAAGCCCGACGAGATCACGACCACGCCGCGGACGCACGCCGCCGCGCACGCCTCCACGACCTCCCGCACGCGGCGGGCGGGCACGGCGACGACGGCGAGATCGACGGGCGCGCCGATGCTCGCGATCGACGCGTAGCACCGCCGCCCCGCGATCTCCTCCGCCTGCGGGTTCACCGGATAGATCGGCCCGCGGTAGCCGCTGCGGATCAGGTTGTCGAGGATCGCGCGGCCGATCGTGCGCGGCGTGCGCGAGGCGCCGACGACCGCGACCGAGCCCGGCGCGAACAGGACGCGGATGCTGCGCGCGGCGGCCCTGCGCTCGCGCTCCGCGGCGGCGGCCAGGAACCGCTCCGTGTCGGCGATCTCGAACTCGACCTCGAGCTGGCCGCCTGCGAGCGTCTCGCGGACCGCGAAGCCGCTGTTCGCGAAGACCTCGATCATCTGCCGGTTGCCCGCCTCGACGAGCGCGCGGAACCTTCGCACACCCGCCTCGCGTGCGAGGCGCGCCAGGTGCTCGAGCAGCAGCGTGCCGATGCCGCGCCCCTGATCCGCGTCGCCGACCTCGAAGGCGACCTCGGCCGCGTCGCCGCGGCGGAGGTAGCGCCCCGCGCCGAGGATGCGGTCGTGGGACACCGCCGCGAGCGCGACGTGCCCTGCGCCGTCGGGCGAGGTGAAGAACGCGAGCTCCTCCTCCGTCGGTGCTCGCCGCGCACAGCAGAAGCGATCGTGGAGCGCACGCGGGCTCATCCGCCGGAACAGCGCCCCCATCCGATCGCGGTCGGCCGGCCCGAGCGCGCGGATCACGACCGAGGTGCCGTCTCTCAGGATCGCTTCGACGGGCAGCTGGAGCATCGTTTCCTCGACGACGATGATCGAAGTGGCAAGCAAGCACCGTGCGTGCGCAAGGCCTGCGGCGCGCACGTGCCTTGCAGTCTCCTCGCGCGTGAGAACCGGCCTGAGCAGCGCCGAGGCGGCGCGCCGACTCGCCGAGGTCGGGCCGAACGCGCTCGCCGCGCGGCGCCGGCGCCGCCTCGCGCACCTGCTCCTCGGCGTCGTCCGCGAACCGATGCTGCTCCTCCTGCTGGCGGCCACGGCGATCTACCTGGTGTTCGGCGACCGCGTCGAGGCGCTCACGCTCGGTGTGTTCGTCGTCGCGATCATGATGATCGAGCTGATCCAGGAGCGGCGCACGGCCGGCGCGCTCGAGGCGCTGCGCGAGCTGGCGAGTCCGATGGCGCGGGTGCTGCGCGACGGCACCTGGCAACGGCTCGACGCGCGCGCCGTCGTCCCCGGCGACACGATCCGGCTCGCGGAGGGCGAGCGCGTCCCCGCGGACGCCACGCTCGCCGAGGGCGCGCTGCTCTCCCTCGACGAGTCGCTGCTGACGGGCGAGTCGGTGCCGGTCACGCGAGATCCCGCGCGGCACGATGCGGTGCTCGCCGGGACGCTGGTGACGGCGGGGCACGGCATCGCCGAGGTCACCGCGACCGGTCCCCACTCCGGGATGGCCCGCATCGCCGCCGGCCTGGGTCGCCCCGAGGTCCAGCGCGCGCCCGTCCAGCGCGAGGTCGCACGGCTCGTGCCGCGGATCGCGATCGCGGCGATCGCCCTCGCGTCGACGCTCGTGATCGTGCGCGGCGCGACCGAGGGGGCGTGGCTCGCGGCGACGATGTCGGGCATCACCCTCGCGATGTCGCTCCTCCCGGAGGAGCTCCCCATCGTCTTGACGGTGTTCTTCGCCGTCGGTGCGCGGCGGATCTCGCGGCATGGGGTCCTCGCGCGCCGCGCCTCGGCCGTCGAGACGCTCGGTGCGATGACCGTGCTGTGCGTCGACAAGACGGGCACGCTGACCGAGAACCGGATGTCGATCGCACGCCTCGTCACGGCCGACACGGACCTCGTCGTCGACGGCGCCCCCGAGCTGCCGGAGGCCGTCCACCGGCTCGTCGAGCTCGCCCTCCTCGCGTGCCAGCGCGAGCCCACCGATCCGATGGACCGCGCCTGCGCGGCCCTCGCCCACCACACGCTCGCCGACACCGAGCACGTCCACCCGCGCTGGACGCAGCTCCGCGAGTACCCGCTGCGGAGCGGGATGCTCGCGGTGACCCATGCATGGCGGGGCGAGCTGCCGCACGTCGTCGTCGCGACCAAGGGAGCGACGGAGGCGATCATCGACCTCTGTCACCTGACCGACGACGAGGCGGCGCCGTGGCGGGCCCGCGCCGAGCGCATGGGCGACGACGGCCTGCGCGTGCTCGGCGTCGCCGAGGCGGCGTTTCGCGGCCGCGCGCCGCCCGACAACCCGCACGACTACGAGTTCCGGATCGTGGGCCTCGTCGGCTTCGCCGATCCGCTGCGCGCCGACACGCCGGAGATGGTCGCGCGGTGTCGCGCCGCCGGCATCCGCGTCGTGATGCTCACCGGCGACCACCCCGACACCGCCCGCGCGATCGCCCGTGCCGCGGGCATCCCGAGCGAGGCCGTCGCGACCGGCGCCGAGCTCGAGGCGCTCGACGGCGAGGCGCTCGCGCGGTGCCTGGCGCGCACCGACGTCGTCGCCCGCGCCGTGCCCGAGCACAAGCTCCGCATCGTGCGCGCGCTGCGCGCGGCCGGCGAGGTCGTCGGCATGACCGGCGACGGCGTCAACGATGCACCCGCGCTCGCCGCCGCGGACATCGGCATCGCGATGGGCGGGCGCGGCAGCGACGTCGCGCGCGAGGCCGCCGCGCTCGTGCTCGTGAAGGACGACCTGCGCTCGATCGTCGAGGCCGTCGCCCGGGGACGCACGACCTACGACAACCTCCGCGCGTCGGTCGGGTACCTGATCGCGGTGCACATCCCGATCGCGGGCCTCGCGCTCCTGCCGCCGGTGCTCGGATGGGGCGCGCTCCTCGCACCGATCCACATCGCGTTCCTCGAGCTCGTGATCGGCCCGACGTGCTCGGTCGTGTTCGAGATGGAGCCACCCGCGCGCGACCTCATGCGGCGCCCGCCGCGGCCTCGCGACGCGCGCCTGCTCGACCGGCGCCGCATCGGGACGAGCCTCGCGCTCGGCGCCGTCGCCCTCCTCGGCGGCGCGGGCGTGCTCGCGTGGGCGCACGCGGCCGGCGCGCCGCACCCGATGATGTCCGCGCTCGCGCTGGTGGCGCTCGTCGGCAGCAACCTCGCGATCCTCGCGGCGAACCGGACGCAGCCGCTGCGCGCGAACGGCGCGGCCGTGCTCGTGATCGCCGCGGCGCTCGGCATGTGCGGCCTCGCGCTCACGCTGCTCTCCGGCCTGTTCACGCTCGCGCGGCCGCCGCTCGCCGCCCTCGCGCTCGCACTCGCCGCGGCCACCCTCCCCGTCGTGCTCGTCCCGATCGCATCGCGCGCGCTGGCCCGATCGCTGCACCGCCGCGTGCCACGCCGATGGAGCCCACCGCGCCGCGCACCGACGACCGACGCTTGATCTCGCGAGATCAGCTCGCGCTCCTGCTCGACGTGCTGCGCGACGACGGCTATCGCCTCGTCGGCCCGACCGTGCGCGACGGAGCGATCGTGCACGATCGCATCGGCGGGATCGCCGACCTTCCGGAGGGCCTCCGCGAGGTGCAGGAGGCCGGCCGGTACCGGCTCGAGCCGCGCGGCGACCGCGCGCTGTTCGGCTACGCGGTCGGGCCGCAGTCGTGGAAGGCCTCGTTCTTCGCGCCGACCGTCCGGCTGTGGCGCGCGCGGCGGCGCGACGGGAGCTTCGAGGTGCTCTCCGATGCCGCGCGCGACGAGCCGCCGCTCGCGCTGATCGGCGCGCGCTCGTGCGACCTGCACGCGATCGAGATCCAGGACCGCACGCTCCTGAACGGCGCCGTCGCAAATCCGTCGTACGCGGCCCGCCGCCGCGGCACGTTCGTCGTCGCGGTCCACTGCGGGCAGGCGGGCGGCACGTGCTTCTGCGTCTCGATGGCGACGGGGCCGCGCGCGACCTTCGGCTTCGACCTCGCGTTGACCGAGCTCCTCGACGACGCGGGCCATCGCTTCGTCGTCGAGATCGGGACCGAGGCGGGGCGCGCCGCGATCGCGCGCCTCGGTGACGCCGCGGCGCCCGCCGAGGACCGCGCGCGCGCCGATGCGATCGTCGCGCGCACGGCGACGCAGATGGGGCGGACGATGTCCACCGCCGGGATCAAGGAGCTGCTCCACGCCAACCCGGATCACCCGAGGTGGGACGACGTGGCGTCGCGCTGCCTCGCGTGCACGAACTGCACGCTCGTGTGCCCGACGTGCTTCTGCTCCACCGTCGCGGACACGACGGACCTCACCGGCGAGCACGCCGAGCGCGTGCAGCAGTGGGACTCGTGCTTCACGATGGGGCACAGCCACCTCCACGGCGGCAGCGTGCACACCTCGTTCAAGGCGCGCTACCGGCAGTGGCTGACCCACAAGCTCGCGAGCTGGATCGATCAGTTCGGCGTGTCGGGCTGCGTCGGCTGCGGCCGCTGCATCACGTGGTGTCCCGCCGCGATCGACATCACCGAGGAGGTGGCCGCGATCCGGGCCACGGCGCCGGCGTGACGATCCGGGACCTCGAGGGGCTCCTGCGGAAGCACGACTTCCTCCACGGCCTCACCGCGGAGCAGACGCGCGTCCTCGTCGGCTGCGTGCGGAACGTGCGGTACCGCGAAGGCGAGCTCCTGATGCGCGAGGGCCGCCGCGCGAACGTGTTCTACCTGATCCGCGCCGGCCGCATCTCGCTCGAGATCGACGTGCCGGGCCGAGGCCCCGTCCAGATGGAGACGCTCGGCGCGGGCGACGTCCTCGGGCTGTCGTGGCTCATCCCGCCGTACCGCGAGCACCTCGATGCGCGCGCCGCCGAGCCGGTGCTCGCGCTGGCGTTCGATGCGGCGTGCCTCCGGGACAAGCTCGCCGCCGATCACGAGCTCGGCTACGTGCTCCTGGCGCGCATGCTCGAGCACGCCTATCGCCGGCTCGTCCACGTGCGGCTGCAGCGCGTCGACATGTACGGGCTCCCCTAGGCATGGCAAATCCCTGGATCCCTCGCCCCGTCGCGATCGCGGCCCGCACGCGCGAGACCGCCGACACGTTCACGCTGCGCTTCGAGCTCGAGCCCTCGGCGGGTGCGTTCGCGCCCGGGCAGTTCAACATGCTCTACGCGTTCGGCGCCGGCGAGGTCCCGATCTCGATCAGCGGCGACCCGGAGCGCCCCGAGGTGCTCCTCCACACGATCCGCGCCGTCGGGACGGTCACGCGGGCGATCGCGCGCCTCGAGGCCGGCACCTCGCTCGGCATCCGCGGACCGTACGGCACCGCGTGGCCCGTCGACCGCGCCGCGGGTGGCGACGTCCTGGTCGTCGCCGGCGGGCTCGGGCTCGCACCGCTGCGGCCGGTCGTCTACCACCTGCTCGCACACCGCGCGCGCTTCGGCAGGGTGGCGATCCTGTACGGGGCGCGCAGCCCCGAGGACCGGCTGTTCGCGCGCGAGCTCGAGGCGTGGCGCGCGCGCGGCGACCTCGACGTCGCGGTGACCGTGGATCACGCCGGGCGCGACTGGGCGGGCCCCGTCGGCGTCGTGCCCGCGCTCCTCGACGACCTCGCGATCGACCCCGCGGCGACGGTCGCGATGCTGTGCGGCCCCGAGGTGATGATGCGCTTCTCGGCGCGCGCCCTCACCGACCGCGGCGTCGCGCCCGATCGGGTGTTCGTGTCGCTCGAGCGGAACATGAAGTGCGCGCTCGGGATGTGCGGCCACTGCCAGTACCGCGAGACGTTCGTGTGCAAGGACGGCCCGATCGTGCCGCTCCTCCGGATCGCCTCGATCTTCGACGTGCGGGAGATCTGAGTGGCGGCGCGCCCCAAGCTCGCGGTGTGGAAGTTCGCCTCGTGCGACGGCTGCCAGCTGACCCTGCTCGACTGCGAGGACGAGCTCCTCGCGCTCGGCGAGCTCGTCGACGTCGCCTACTTCCGCGAGGCGACGCGCGCCGAGGTCGCCGGCCCCTACGCGCTGTCGCTCGTCGACGGATCGATCACGACCGCCGCGGACCGCGCGCGGATCGCCGAGGTCCGGCGTGCGAGCGAGGTGCTCGTCACCATCGGCGCCTGCGCGACGGCCGGCGGCATCCAGGCCCTGCGCAACCTGCGCGACGTCGACGAGCTCCGCGCGATCGTGTACCCGCAGCCCGCGTACATCGACGCGCTGGCGACGTCGACGCCGATCTCGGAGCACGTACACGTCGACTTCGAGCTGCGCGGCTGCCCGATCGACAAGCGCCAGCTGCTCGAGGTGATCTCGGCGCACCTCCACGGGCGCGCGCCCGCCATCCCCGCGCACAGCGTGTGCGTCGAGTGCAAGCAGCGCGGCAACCCGTGCGTGCTCGTGCTCGGCACGCCCTGCCTCGGACCGACGACGCACGCGGGCTGCGGCGCGCTGTGCCCGAGCTATCGCCGCGGCTGCTACGGCTGCTTCGGGCCGATGGAGACGCCGCACGCGCCGGCGCTGTCGCGCGCGCTGCTCGCCGGTGGCGCGGACCGCGGCGCGCTGATCCGCGCGCTGCGCACGTTCCACGTGCACGCCGAGGCCAACCGCGTCGAGGCGGCACGCCTGGAGCGAATCGATCACGGCGACGGAGACGAGGACGGAGACGAGGACGGAGACGAGGACGGAGACGAGGACGGAGACGAGGACGGAGACGAGGACGTGAGCGATGACGACTGAGACCCGCACGATCGAGGTCGGCTACCTCGCGCGCGTCGAGGGCGAGGGTGCGCTCACGATCGAGCTCGACGGCGAACGCGCGGTCGCCGTGAAGCTCCGCATCTTCGAGCCGCCGCGCTTCTTCGAGGCGTTCCTGCGCGGCCGCTCCGCGCTCGAGGCGCCCGATCTGACCTCGCGGATCTGCGGCATCTGCCCCGTCGCCTACCAGCTGTCGGCCTGCGGCGCGATCGAGGATGCGCTCGGCCTCTCGATCTCCGAGCCGATCCGCGCGCTGCGGCGACTGCTGTACTGCGGCGAGTGGATCGAGAGTCACGCGCTCCACGTGTTCATGCTCCACGCGCCCGACTTCCTCGGCTACGACGACGCGTTCGCGATGGCGAAGGACCACGGCGACATGGTGCGCCGCGGCCTCGCGGTCAAGAAGGTGGGGAACGAGATCGTGTCGGCGATCGGCGGGCGCGCGATCCATCCGATCAACGTGCGCGTCGGCGGGTTCTATCGCGCCCCGGCGCGCCGCGAGCTGGCGCCGCTCGTGCCCGCGATCGAGGACGCCCTGGCGTCGGCGCAGGTCGCGCTCGGCTGGGCCGCCGGCTTCACGTATCCCGACGTCGAGCGCGACTACGAGCTGGTCGCCCTGCGCGACGACCGCGCCTACCCGTTCTGCGACGGCCGGATCGTGTCGAGCGCCGGCATCGCCGCGCCGATGTGCGACTTCGACACGCACTTCGTCGAGCGCCAGGTGCCGCATGCGACCGCGCTCCACGCGGAGGTGCGCGGGCGCGGCGCGTCGCTGTGCGGCCCGCTCGCGCGCTTCGGCCTCGACGCCGACCTCCTCGGCGACGTCGCCCGCGCGGCGGCGCGCTCCGCCGGGCTCGCGGCGCCCTGCCGCAACCCGTACCGCAGCATCCTCGTGCGCCTCGTCGAGATCGCGCAGGCCCTCGACGAGGCCCGTCGCCTGATCGCCGCCTACGTCCCGCCGGATCCGCCGTGCGTCACCGCGCCGATCCGGCCCGGCGTCGGCCATGCGTGCACCGAGGCGCCGCGCGGCATGCTGTACCACCGCTACGAGATCGACGAGACCGGCGCGATCGCGGACGCCGACATCGTGCCGCCGACGTCGCACAACCAGCGCGTCATCGAGGAGGACCTGTTCGCGATCGCCGGGACGCTCGCGGCCCTGCCGCACGACGAGGCGACGCTCCTCGCGGAGCGCACCGTGCGCAACCACGACCCGTGCATCTCGTGCGCGACGCACTTCCTCGACCTGCGGATCGTGCGGCGATGAGCGCGCGTGTCGTTCCCACGGTCGTCGGGCTCGGGCGGCGCACGGCGGGCGACGACGGCGTCGGCCCGGCGGTCGTCGGGCTCGGGCGGCGCACGGCGGGCGACGACGGCGTCGGCCCGGCGGTCGTCGAGGCGCTCCGCGGGCGCGCTCCCGGCGGTGTCGAGCTCCTCGAGCTCGGCGAGCCGTCGGGGTTGATCGCGCTGCTCGCGACGCGGTCTCCGATGGTGATCGTCGATGCGGTCGCGTGCGACGGCTGGGAGCCGGGCCGCGTGGTCGAGCTCGCCGCCGAGGGCCTCCCGCCCGGAGCGCGGAGCCTCTCGACCCACGGCGTCGGGCTCGCGCAGGCACTCGCGCTCGCGCGCCTCCTGATCGAGCCCGACCGCCTCGCGCGGCCGATCGCGATCGTCGGGGTCGCGATCGCCGCGCCCACCGCCGCCGCACCGTCGCTGCATCTGTCGCCGGCGATCGCGGCGGCGGTGCCGCGCGCCGCGGCGTGCGTGCTCGCCTGGCTTCACGCGCGCGTGCGCGGTGTGTAGCGCGGCTCGCGGCGCGCGACGGCGACCTCGAGCAGGGCGCGGCGCTCGGCGGCGGCGATCGTCGCACGCACGGCGTCGACGGCGTCGAGGTTGACCGAGATCGAGGTGATGCCGGCGCGCACCAGGTACTCGGCGAGCTCGGGCCGGTTCGACGGCGCCTGGCCGCACAGCGACGACGTGATCCGCGCCGCGCGACATGCGTGGATGATCCGCGCGATCGCATCGAGCACGGCAGGATCGGCCTCGTCGAACAGCTCGGCGCACGTCTGCGAGTCGCGATCGACCCCGAGCACGAGCTGGGTCAGGTCGTTCGAGCCGATCGAGACGCCGTCGATGCCCAGGCCGGCGTACTCGGGGAGCCAGTACACGACCGACGGCACCTCGGCCATGATCCATCGGTGCAGCCCGCGCTGATGGCCGAGCGGGCTGCGCTCGACGAGCTCGAGGCACGCCTCCAGCTCCCAGCGCGTGCGCACGAACGGGATCATGAGGTGAAGGTTCGGCGTCTCCTCGCGGACGCGCGCGAGCACGTCCAGCTCGAGCCGGAACAGCTCCGGGTCGCGCACGTAGCGGAAGCAGCCGCGGAACCCGATCATCGGGTTGTCCTCGACGGGCTCGTACCGGTCGCCGCCCGAGAGGCCGCGGAACTCGTTGGTGCGGAAGTCGTGCGTTCGATAGATCACCGGGCGCGGGTGGAACGCCCGCGTGATGCGGAGGAGCGACGCGGCCATCCTGCTGCGGAACTCGTCGGCGCCGCCGGACGCGAGGAGCTCCTTGGGATGGCGGCCTCCCAGCGCATCCGTGATCATGAACTCCGCGCGCAGGAGGCCCACGCCGTCGACCGGCAGCGCCGCCGCGGCCTGCGCCTGGTCGGCCATCGCCAGGTTGAGGTAGACGCGCGTCGCGAGCGCCTCGAGCTCGTGCGTCACCGGCGCGCGCGGCGGCGGTGCGGGCGCCGGCTCGACGCGCGCGACCCCGGCGATCACGCGCCCGCGCGAGCCGTCGACGGTGACGTGCTCGCCGGTCCGGAGCACGCGCGTGGCGGTGCGCGTCCCGACGACGCACGGGATCCCGAGCTCGCGGCTGACGATCGCCGCGTGGCTCGTGATCCCGCCGCTGTCGGTGACGAGCGCGGCGGCGCGGCGGATCGTCGGGACCCAGTCCGGTGAGGTCATCGGTGCGACCAGGACCTCGCCGTCGAGCAGCTGCGCGCCCTCGTCGGGCCCGCGCAGCACGCGCACGTTCCCGTCGGCGAACCCGGGCGACGCGGCGAGGCCCGCCACGATCGCCTCGCCGGCGGCCGGCGCCCGCGCGGCACCGCCGAGCGTCGTGATCGGCCGCGTCTGGACGAGGTACCAGCGGCCCGCCTCCTCCGCCCACTCGATGTCCTGGGGCGCGCCGTAGTGACGCTCGACGTCGAGCCCGAGCCGCGCGAGCCGCAGGACGTCGTCGTCGGACAGCACGCGGCGCACGGCCTCCGCCTCCGCGAGGTCGATGCGCGCGTCGCGCCCGTCGCGCCCGCGCACGATCTCGAACGCCTTGCGACCCACGCGGACCTCGTGCACGCGCGGCCCGTCCTTCGCGAGCGTGTACGTGTCGGGCTCGACCTGCCCGCCGACGACGACCTCGCCGAGCCCGAACGCGGCCTCCACGACGATGTGCGACGTGTCGCCGCTCGCCGGATCCGCCGTGAACATCACGCCGGCGCGCTCCGAGCTCACCATCCGCTGCACGACCACGGCGATCGCCGGCTCCTCCGTCATGTCGCGCGACCTGCGATACGCGAGGACCCGCTGCCCGTACGCCGACGCCCAGCACGCCTTCACGCGATCGAGCACCGCCTCCTCGCCGGAGACGTTCGTGAACGTCTCGTGCATGCCGGCGAACGACGTGCCGGCCGTGTCCTCCGACGTCGCCGACGATCGCACGGCGACCGCCTGCCCGGCGCCGAGCCGCGCATACGCGTCCGCGATCTCGGTGCGCAGCGCCGCCGGCAGCTCCATCGCAAGGACGAGCTCCTGCATGCGCTGCGAGGTCTCGGCGAGCCGCGCGGCGTCGTCCGCGTCGGTCCGCGCGAACAGCTGTGCGAGCTCCTCCCGGATGCCGGCGGCCGCGAGCGCCGCGAGGAACGCCGGTGCGGTGATCACGAAGCCCGGCGGCACCGGCAGCCCGGCGTGCGTCATCTCGCCGAGGTTCGCGCCCTTCCCGCCGGCGACGGGGATGCTCGCCTTCGTCAGCGCGTCGAACCACAGGATCTCGTCGGCCATACGAAGACACGGAGCACGCCACGTGCCGCCGCACCGCTTGCGCGATCCGTGAGGATCGTCCCGCGAGCTTCCCCTACGGCCACGCCACGTGGCGCGCCGGAGCGTAGCCGAGCTCGGTGCGCGCGCGCGTGCCGTCGAGGACGCCGCCGAAGTGGAAGCGGCGGAGGTTCAGGTCGTAGCGGAAGTCGAAGCCGGCGATCCAGCGCCGGAGCGCGTAGAGCGGCGTCATCGCCGGTCCGGGGATGGGGACGCCGGCGCGCCGGCTCGCGGCGATCGCGCGCGACAGCGGCAGCGTGTCGGCGCCGGGGATGTTGAACACGCCCGTCGCCGTGCACGCGGCGGCCGCCGCGAAGGCGCGCGCCGCGTCGTCGAGCGAGAGGACGTTGATCATCGGGTCGAAGCCGAGCGGGCGAAAGCACACGCGCGACTGCAGGTAGTCCCACAGCTGGCTGCCGGTGTCCGCCGCGAACACCTCGGCGCAGCGCAGGACCGCGATCGCGACGCGGCCTCCGAGCTGCGCGCACACGGTGAGGTCGGCCTCGACGCGGTCGCGCACCCACTGCGGCGCCGTCGGGCCGAAGTCGAGCGCGGCGTCCTCGTCGAGGAGGTCGGAGGTCGTGTGCGTGCTCCCGTAGACCTCCGCGAAGCTCCGGTACACGATCCGCGCGATCGTCGGGTGCTCGCGACACGCGACGACGAGCCCGCGCGTCGCCTCGACGTTCTGCGCGTGGATGCGGCGCCCGCGATCCGAGCCGCGGCGGTGCTGCATGCAGTGCACGACCGTGTCGATGCGCGCGTCCTTCGCGTCCCCCCACACGAGGTCGTGGAGCGCGCGCGGGTGCGTGAGGTCGACGGCGCGGTAGTCGACGCGCGGGTCCTCCGGCAGGCCGGCGTCCGTCTCGATCCCGACGCCGAGGACGTGCTCGATCCCCGGCGTCGCGAGCAGCGCGCGGACGATCGCGACGCCGAGCGGCGCCGGCGCGCCGACGACCATCGCCCTCACCGGAACACGCTCCGCCGCGCGGCGAGCGCCTCGGCGAGCAGCCGCTCGAGCTCGCGCTGCGCCTCGCCCGCCGCCGCCGCGACGACGTCCGGATCGTCGGCGTCGCCGCCCAGGCGCAGCGGCGCGCCGTAGTGGATGTGGTACCGGGTCGGCAGCGGGATCGGCGTCGCCGGGATCGGGAGGAAGGGCGCGCCGAACGCGCGTGCGCGCGACACCTTCGCGACGACCGGCCAGCTCTCCTCCGCGCCGACGATCGCGGCCGGCACGACCGCGGCGCCGTAGCGGATCGCGAGCTCCGCGAAGCCGACGCGCCAGCCCGCGAGCCGGTAGCGATCGCGATACGGCTTCCCCGGCCCCATGACGCCCTCGGGCCAGAGCGCGATCAGCTCGCCCCGCTCGAGCAGGCGCCGCACGTTCGCGCGCGTGCCGCTGACCACGCCGAGGCGCGCGAACAGCGTGCTCACCAGCGGGAGCCGCGGGACGAAGTGGTCCGCGATCGCGCGCGGGATCCGCGGCGGATCGGAACGGCGGAGGATGTCGACGCACAGCATCGCGGCGTCGACGGGGAGCGCGCCGCCGTGGTTCGCCACCACGATCGCCGGCCCCGTCGCCGGGATGTGGTGCGCTCCCGTCGACGCGACGCGGAAGTAGCGCTCGTACACGGCGGCCGTCGCCTCGACGGTGCGCGCGAGCCGGTGCGGCTCGAGGCCGAACACGTCGAAGCCGTGGCCCTCGTCGTGAAACGGGGCGTGCTGCGCGATGCGCTCGAAGATCTGCGACGCCATGGCGGTCACCGCGCGAGCACGCGCAGCGCGTCGACGTACGACACGATGCCGATCAGCCCGCCGGAGGCATCGCACACCGGCACCGCGCCGATGTGGTGGTCGCCGAAGCGCCGGGCCACCTCGAGCAGCGGCTCGTCGAACCGCACCGTCAGCGCCGGGCGCGTCATCACGTCCTTCACGCGGGGTTGCGCCTCGGACCTCCCGCGCGTCTCGAGGTAGACGACCGGATCGCCGACCGCGGTGCGGACGTCGCGCTCCGACAGCATCCCGACGACCGCGCGCGCCGCGTCGACGACGGGGAGGTGGCGCACGTGGCGCTCGAACATGACCGCCGCGGCATCGACGAGGAGCTGCTCGGGCTCGACCACGAACGGGTACGGCGTCATCGCATCCGCCGCCGTCGCGAGCGTGCGCGACGCCGGCCTCATCGACTCGCGCACCTCGGCGTCGAGGATGTCGGTCGCGGTCACGAGCCCGACGAGCTTGCCGCGCTCGACGATCGGCAACGCTCCGATCTTCGCCCCGGCCATGCGGCCGGCGACCTCGCTCAGCGAGTCCTCCGGGCCGGCCGTCTGCGCGGGTGCATGCATCGCGCGCGCGACCGGCGTCGTCCACCAGTCGGAGTTCTCGCAGCGCGCCCGCGCCGCGAGCACGTCGCGCTCCGACAGGATGCCGACGAGCTTGCCGTCGTCCACGACCGGCAGGTGCCGGATCCGGCTCCGGTTCATCGCGGTGTATGCGTTCCCGAGGCCGTCGGTGCCCGCGATCGCGAAGGCTCCCGGACGCATGATCTCGCGCATTCGCATGCCCCACAGCGAAGCAGGTGCGATGCCAGCTCGGCGCCCGCGAGATGCGCAGGGCGCGCAGCCGGTGCGCGAACCCGCGCCGCCTACGCCGAGAGCTCGGCGCGCCCGTCGACGGCGCGGCCGGTCAGAGCGCGCCGCAGCTCCGCGATCGGGCGCGGCGGCGTCGCCAGAAGTCGCGCGACTGCGCGTGTCACGGTGTGCCTGCGCGCGTGGTCGGATCGCGTGCGACGAGGACGGGGCAGCGGGCGTGGCGCACGACCTTCTCCGCCACCGAGCCGAGCAGCGCCCGCGCGATGCCGGTGCGGCCGTGGCTGCCCATGACGACGAGGTCGATCGTCCGGTCGTCGTCGAGGGCTGCGAGCGTCTGCGCGCCGGGATAGCCGATGCGCGTCCGCACCGCGACGGTCGGGCCCGCGATGCGCGCGGCCTCGCGCTCGACCGCCGCGGCGGCCCGCTGATCGAGGTCGCGCGCGAAGTCGGCGATCGTCACCTCGCCCGCGTAGGAGACCGGGACCTCGATGACGTGGAGCAGCGTGATCGCGCCGCCCGGCGCGACGAGCGCCGTCGCGAGGTCGAGGGCGTGCACCGCGCTCGGGGAGAAGTCCGTCGGGACCAGGGCGTGGCGAAACGGTGCGGATTCGCCGTCGGGCCGCACGACGAGCACCGCGCACGGCGCGTGGCGCACGACCTGGGTTGCGACCGAACCCAGCAGCACGCGCGCGAGCCCGGTGCGGCCGTGCGTGCCGATGACGCAGACGTCGGACGCCTCGGCCTCGAGCTCGTCGACGATGCACCTCCACGGCACGCCCGACCGCAGCTTCCCGCGCACGCGCTGCGCGCCGCCGGCGAGCGCGTCCGCGACCGCTGCATCGAGGGCGCGCTGCGATTCATCGACGAGGCCCTGCACCACGGCCGGCGACAGCGGCGCCTCGGGCGCGAACGCGATCGCGGGGATGTGCCACGCGTGCACGACGAGGAGCTCGGCGCCGGTCGTGCGCGCCAGGCCGGTCGCGGCGCGCAGCGCCTGCTTGGAACCCGCGGAGAAGTCGATCGGGCACAGGATCTTCGTGAACGCCATGCCTCCAGGTGCTGCAACGAGGCGGCCAGATCACGCACGTGCGCGACACGTGGGATCCGCGCACGACTTGCGCGTCCGCGGCGGGGCGCGCGGATCCTGCGCCGTCGGGCGCGGCTCACGCGAGACGCGGGGTCAGGACGAGCAGGCACGCGATCGAGGAGGCCATGAGGACGTCGAACGTCAGCACGGCGGGCGCGAGCAGGTCGCCGAGGCGGCGCCGGCGCAGCAGCAGCACGCCGGTGAGGACGTGGAGCGGGAGGATGAACGCGAGGTCCATGACGTGGACCGGGTTCGTGGGCAGCCCCGTCGCGGCGAGCGCGGCGGGCGGCCGGCCGGTGATCGCCGCGGGGACGAGCTGCGCGAGCCAGAGCCCGGCGAACGCGACGCCCACGCTCACGAGGAGCGCTCCCGCGGCGCGCGGGCGCCGGAGGGTGCGCACGGTCGTCGCGTCCGTGGTGTAGGCGAGTGTGATCGCCGCGTAGAGTGCCAGTCCGAGTGCGGCACAGTAGATAAGAAACAGCGTATTGAGCTGGACGGCGAATGCGTAGATCACGAGTGTGTAGATCGCGAACAGCAACACGCCGCCGAGGACGAGCAGGCTCCGCGGGGATCCACGGCCCGCCCGGCGCGCCGCGAGGAGGAGGGCCGGCGCGGCGACGACGAGATCGAACCAGTCCTGGGCGATCGCCTGGGTGCGCCAGGCGGCGGTCTCGCGCGCGTACAGCGACGGCAGCGCGAGCCCGCCCACGCTCATCGCCGCGAGGAGGAGCGCGACGGCGGAGCTCGCGTGGAGCACGAACCTGTTCGAAGTCGTCGGCATGACATCCTGTGTCTACAGGTGGGTGCGCACGACCAGCACGTTGCGATCGGCGTGATTCACCACCTTCGCGGCGGTCGTGCCGAGCAGGCGGTCGAGGCCGTGGTAGCCGTGCGAGCCGATCACGATCAGGTCCGCCTCGCGCTCGCGCGCCGCGCGACAGATGCCGTCCCACGGCGTCGCGAACGCGGTCTCGATCGCCTCGAGGCGCGGCGACGGGACGTCGCGGACGAGGCGCTCGAGCTCGGCGCGCGCCGTCGCCTCGAGCACGCGCTCGAGCTGGTCCCCGCCGACGAGGATCGCCGAGGACATCTCGGGCGGCACCCCGATCGCGCGGTAGGCGATCAGCTTCGCCTCGGTCAGCTCCGCGAGCTGCAGGGCCGCGGCGAGCACGGTCCCGGCGCGCGGCGAGCCGTCGAGTGCGACGAGGATACGCTTCATCGCGGGTCCGCCTTCTGCTCGAGCTCGTGCGCGATGCGGCGATGGAGCTCCTCGACGAGCTTCGGGTCGTCGACCGCGATCGCGAGCGTGATCCCGCCGGTGTCGCCGCGCGCGTCGACCTTGATCCCGGGGAGATCGAGCGGGCAGTCGTCCATGCCGCTCTTCGACGACAGCATCATCCACGCGCGGTGGCAGCGCAGGTCGGCGATCAGCCGGTCGGCGGCTCCCGCCGCGGCCGACAGGTACACGATCGCGCCGGTGCTCGTGTTCCAGCCGCCGAGGCCGTGGCGATGGAGCGGCGAGACCGCGACCTCCTCGACGGGGCGCGCGCCGCACGCCTCGTCGTAGGCGGCCTGCAGCTCGGCCGCCTTGCCGCGATGGATCGCGGCGAGCCGCGCGTGATCCGCCGCGGGATCCCAGCTCCGCACCCACGGCACCGCGACCGTCCCGGCCCCGGCGCTGCGCGTGTCGGGCCACGTCGTCTGCCGGCGCGCGAGGTCCGCGTGCCGCGCCGCGACGTCGAGATGTTCGTCCGCGTGGAGCCCGCGCGGCCCACCCTTCGCGGCGGGTCGCGGAGCGCCGGCACACGCGGCGAGAGCTACGACGACGAGGATCCTCATGATCGACCTCGGCAGCACGTCGCGTGCCGCGCCCCCTCGGCGCGATGCGCGCAAACGCCGCGTCCGCCGCCGCCCGCCGGCACGCCGTGCGCGGCAACCCACGTGATGCAGCTCGACATCGGCTCCGTGAGCCGCGTCGAGTCATCAAGCGCAACCCGCGCGTCGCCGCCGTGAGCTCGGCGATCGAGGTCGACCTCACGGGCCAGGTGTGCGCGGATTCCGTCGGCGACACGATCCTCTCCGGCGTCGGCGGCCAGATGGGCTTCATCCGCGGCGCCTCCCGTCGCCCGGCGGCGTGTCGATCGTCGCCCCGCCCAGCCGCAGCTCGCGCGGCGAGCCCGCCACCTCGCGCATCCTGTGCCCCATCGACGTCGTGCGCCACGCGCCGTGCACCGTGACGATCGTCCGCTCGCGCGCGCGATGACTCGCGCTATCGTCCGCGCATGCTGCGCATCGCCACTCTCGTCGTCGCCCTCGCCGTCTCGTCCGTCGCGCTCGCCGCGCCCGACCCGAAGGCCGTGCTGCAGCGCGAGCGCGTCACCGCAGCGCAGAAGGTCTACACCGCCGGCGTGTCCCGCCTCGCGGCCGGCGCGACGAGCGCCGAGGTCGTGTGCAGCTGGTCCGTGCGCTGGCTCGACGCCGAGCTCGCCGCCGGCACGCCCGCCAAGCAAGCCTTCCCCGATCACCTCTCCCGCATGGAGAAGCTCGAGACCGCGATGACCAAGGCCCGCGACGCCGGCACCGTCACCTCCACCGAGGCCGACGTCGCCACCTACTTCCGCATCGAAGCCGCCCTGTGGGCGACGAACGGCTCGAAGCAGTAGCCGCCCCCTCTACGACGGCCAGTGCCACCAGCTGTGCGAGCGTGGCACGAAGTCCGGAGGCTCGATCCCGAAGCGCTCGGCCACCTCGCGGTGCTTGCGGTCGACGTCGGCATCCTCGTACGCCGCGAGCCATTCATCGGCCTCGGTGTCGCGAAACACCGTACGAAGGAATGCATGTTGCGACCGGCGCTCGAGTGCCTTCTCCGCACCTTCCTCGCCGTGCTCGTCCAGCAACTCCGCCGAACGCCAGTTCCACTCGATCAACATCGCACGAGAGGCAACGAGCAACGGTCCGTGTTCGGAGGCCCACGAACGTGCGTCGCCCCAGCTCGCTCGCCCCGCGTGCACCTCCCGTGCGACGAGCTCGAAGATGTGCATGAGCGCCGTGAAGTGCTCGAGCCGGCGGTCGCCCTCCATGGAGCCCCTGAGCTCTTCGCTCGCTTGTTCGAGAAGAGTTGTTGCCGACATCAATCTGCGTCTCCGTACGTGGCGATCGACGCCTCCCTCTCTGCCAACGTACGTGAGACAGCTACCCCGGTCGCAATTACCGTCGAGGGTCAGTTGGGATTCGGTCACGATGCTGAACATGGGTCCGAAGCGTCCGCGGTGCGGAGTTTCAAGACCATCCCGACGCCTCCCATCGTGCTGCCGAGCCTACTTCTTCTTCGTCGCGACCTTCTTCTTCGGCTCTTCCTTCACGGGCTCCTCGGCGGCCTTCGCCGCGATGCCGCCTTCGGCCTTCGCCATGCCGAGCGAGGCCTTCAGCGCTTCCATGAGGTCGATGACCTTGCCGGCCGGCGCCTCGGGGATGACCGTGATCTCCTGGCCCTCGACCTTCTTCTGGATCAGGTCGCGCATGCGCGCCTGGACCTCGTCCTTGTACTTGTCGGGCGCGAACGTCTCGTGCGCGATCTGCTGGATGATCTGCTTCGCGAGCCCGAGCTCGGCGGGCTTGAGGTCCGGGAGATCCGGGATGGGCACCTCGCTCCAGTCCTTGACCTCCTCGGCGTAGCGCAGCTGGTGCATGATCAGGCCCTCCTTGAAGGGCCGCAGACACACGATGTAGCTCTTGCCGCGCGCCGAGTACGAGGCGATGCCGACGAGGTCGGTGTCGATCATCGCGTCGTGGATCAGCTTGTAGGCGCGCTCGCCGCCCTTGTCGGGGCCGAGGTAGTAGCTCTTCTCGACCCACAGCGGGTCGACGGCCGCCGCGGGGACGAACTCCTCGAGGGCGATCGTCTGCGTGGCGACGGCGTCGAGCGCCTTCAGCTCCTCGGCCGAGAGGATCACGTACTGGCCCTTCGCATGCTCGAAGCCCTTCACCGTATGCTCGCGGTCGACGACCTCGTTGCACTTCGTGCAGATGTACTGCTGCTTCAGACGCGAGCCGTCCGCGTCGTGGAGCATGTTGAAGTGGATGTCGTTGCCTGTCTCGTTGGTCGTGTAGAGCTTCGTCGGGATCGAGACGAGGCCGAACGAGATCGTCGCCGTGCCAATGGAGCGTGCGGGCATATGTGGCAATAGTAGCGAGCGTGAGCGATCCCAAGGATCAGGCCGGGCTCGATTCGTATCGCGAGAAGCGGACGGGCGGAGCCACACCTGAACCGATGGCCAGCACGGTGCAACCGTCGACGGCCGGCGTCGGTCGCGGGCGGATGTTCGTCATCCATCAGCACGATGCGACGCGCATGCACTGGGACCTGCGGCTCGAGATCGACGGCGTCCTGTGCTCGTGGGCCGTGCCGAAGGAGCCGTCGATGGATCCCGACGACAAGCGCCTCGCGGTGAAGGTCGAGAACCATCCGCTCGAGTACGTGCACTTCGAGGCCGTGATCCCCGACGGCAACTACGGCGCGGGCCCGATGATCGCGTGGGACCGCGGCCTGTTCCGCCCGCTCCTCGATCCGGCGCAGGGCCTGCACGACGGCGAGATCAAGTTCGAGCTCTACGGCTACAAGCTGCGCGGCGCGTTCACGCTCGTGCACACCGGCAAGGGCCGCGCCGGCAGGTTCTCCGGCAAGGGCCGCGATCACTGGCTGCTGATCAAGAAGCGCGACGAGCCGGCGGAGCAGTTCCTCGCCGGCGGTCAGCCGCTCTCGGAGACGTCGATCCTGTCGGGGCTCACGATCGACGAGCTCGCCGCCGGCGGGCCGATGCACCAGCTCGTCGTCGCGGAGATCGCGAAGCTCGCGCCGCCGCGGCGCCTGATCCAGCCGGATTCGATCGATCCGATGCTGTGCCACACCGCCGAGAAGGCGTTCTCGTCGGACGACTGGGTGTTCGAGCTCAAGTACGACGGCTTCCGCTGCCTCGCGTTCGGCGGCGCGGGCCAGGCGGCGCTGCGCTACCGCAGCGGCCAGAACACGACCGAGCGCTATCCGGAGATCACGTCGTCGCTGCGCGCGTTGCCGATCCCGAACCTCGTCCTCGACGGCGAGATCGTGATGCTCGACGCCGAGGGCAAGCCCGACTTCCAGCGGCTCGCCGTGCGCGCGCAGATCGCGAAGGCCTCCGAGATCCAGCGCGCCGCGATGGCGACGCCGGTGACGTACGTCGTGTTCGACCTGCTCGGCGCCGCCGGCTTCGACCTGCGCGGGCTGCCGCTCCTCGCGCGCAAGGCGCTGTTGCAGAAGATCCTGCCGTCGGTCGGCCCGCTGCGCTTCGGCGCGCACATCCCCGGCCAGGGCGAGGCGCTGCTCGCGCAGGTCGTCGCGCGCGGGCTCGAGGGCGTCGTCGCGAAGAAGGCGCACTCGCCGTACCGCTCGACGCGCTCGAAGGACTGGCTGAAGATGAAGCGCGATCCCGAGGCGGACTTCGCGGTGTGCGGCTACACGCCGCCGAAGCACAGCCGCCCCGGGCTCGGCGCGCTTCACCTGTGCGTGCGGCACGAGGACCGCTGGGTGTGGGCCGGCAAGGTCGGCAGCGGCTTCGACGAGAAGCAGCTCGTCGCGCTGAAGGCGGAGCTCGACGCGAAGCCGTCGTGGAAGCCCACGTTCCCGCGGCCCGAGGCGAGCAACGACGCGCGCTGGATCGAGCCCGAGCTGGTCGTGCAGGTGCGCTACCGCGAGTGGCCCGAGGCGTCCGCGCTGCGCTTCCCGGTGTTCGAGCGCTTCCGCCGCGACAAGTCGCCGCTCGAGTGCGGGATGCCGATGCGGCGCACCGGCGAGGACGCCGGCGTCGGTGCTCACGAGGAGCCGGAGGTGGCCACCGAGATCGAGCACGATCAGCCGACGCGCGAGCTGCGGCTGACGAACCCGAAGAAGCTGCTGTTCAAGCAGGACGGGATCACGAAGAGCGACCTCATCGCGTACTACCGCGACGTCTCGCCGCTCCTGCTGCCCTACCTGCGCGACCGCCCGACGGTGCTCACGCGCTACCCCGACGGCATCGACGGCGAGATGTTCTACCAGAAGGACATGCCCGACTGGATCCCGCCGTGGCTGCGCACGACCACGCTGTGGAGCGAGCACAGCCAGCGCGAGATCCACTACGTGCTGATCGACGACCCCGACGGGCTCGCGTTCGTCGCGAACATGGCGTCGATCCCGATCCACGCGTGGGCGTCGCGCATCGCGAACCTCGAGAAGCCGGACTGGACGATCGTCGACCTCGATCCGAAGAACGCGCCGAGGGAGCACGTCGTCCCGCTCGCGCTCGCGATCCACGAGCTGTGCGAGCAGGCGCAGCTGCCGAACTACGTGAAGACGTCGGGGCAGACGGGGCTGCACGTGCTCATCCCGCTCGGCGGCCAGTGCACGTTCGATCAGGCGCGCACGCTCGCGTACCTGATCGGGCTGCTCGTCGAGAAGCAGCACCCCACCATGGCGACGACGGCGCGCAACCCGGCCGCGCGCCACGGCCGCGTCTACCTCGACTGGGGCCAGAACGCGCACGGCCAGCTGCTCGTCGCGCCCTACAGCGTGCGCCCCATCGGCGGCGCACCGGTGTCGATGCCGCTGCGCTGGGAGGAGGTCACGCCCGACCTCGACCCGAAGCAGTTCACGCTGCGCAACGCGCTCGATCGCATCGGCGCGTGGGCCGGCGACCCGTGCGCCAACGTCCTGACCGAGCGCCCCGACCTCGCAGCCGCCCTCACGCGCCTCGAGGCGTTCGCGAAGGAGTGAGCGACGCTAGCGCGGATCATTCGTGATGGGAGCGCGCCGTGAGGTAGGGCGTCGCCGGAATTTCGGTGC
>JAHBVW010000051.1 GCA_019637375.1 Deltaproteobacteria bacterium
GCCTCGCGCCGGGCCGCGTTCACGTCGCGCAGCGGCACGTACTGCTGCACGGCCACCCCGCCCTCCACGCCGCGCGCCGCCGCCGGCGCGAGCCGCGTCTGCGGCGTCACCTGGATCGTGAACGGCTGCCACGGCCGCGGCAGCCCGAGGACGCGCTCGGCGGCGGCGACCTCGCGCAGCGCGACGACCTCGGGGAGCCGACCGGCGAGCCCGAGCGCGTCGTCGAACGTGATGCGCGCCGGCTCGGCGTGCGACGCGGCCGACCACGACACCACGACCACGAACGGGAGGGAGCGCCGCATGTGCGCACCCTACGAGGCCGCCCGCCGCGCGATCTTGAGAGCAGCCTGAGAGTTCTCTCAGCGAGCCTGGTGGTGCGCGAGCCGCTGGATCTCGTCGGCGGTCAGGCCCGACGACGCCTCGATCGTCACGCTCGCGGCGCGGCCCGTGCCGATCTCGGCGGCCGTGATCTCGAGGATACCGTCGGCGTCCATCGTGAAGCTGACCTCGACCTTCGTCTGGCCGCGGCCGGCGGGGCGCAGGTCGCCGAGGACGAAGCGCCCGAGGCGCCGGTTGCGCGACGCGAGCTCGTTCGGGCCCTGGAAGATCTCGATCGCGACGAAGGTCTGGTTGTCCTCGGTCGTCGCGAACACCTTCTTCGCGCGCGTCGGGATCGAGGTGTTCGCCTGGATCACGACGGACATCTTGTCGCCGGCGACCTTCACGCCCATGTCGTGCGGCGTGACGTCGAGGAGGACGACCTCCTGGAGCTCGCCGCCCATGATGCCGGAGTGCACGGCGGCGCCCATCGCGACGATCTCGTCGGGGTTCACGCCCTTGGAGCCCTGCTTCCCGAAGATCCGGTGCGCGCGCTCCTGCACCGCCGGCATGCGCGTCATGCCGCCGACGAGCAGCACCTGATCGATGTCCGCGGGCGTGCAGCGCGCGTCGGCGAGCGCCTTCTGGCACGGCGGATCGAGGCGCTCGAGCAGCGTCTTGCACGCGCGCTCGAGCTGACCGCGCTCGAGCTCGCGCATGAGGTGCAGCGGGCCCGCCGGGCCGGCCGCGATGAACGGCAGGTTGACGTCGGTGGTCATCGCCGACGACAGCTCGATCTTCGCGCGCTCGGCCGCCTCCTTCAGGCGCTGCAGCGCGACCGAGTCCTGGCGCAGGTCCATGCCGTGCTCGTTCTTGAAGTCGTCGGCGAGGAGGTCGATGATGACGCGGTCGAAGTCGTCGCCGCCGAGCACGGTGTCGCCGTGCGTGGCGAGCACCTCGAACACGCCGTTCTCGATCGCGAGGATCGAGATGTCGAACGTGCCGCCGCCGAGGTCGAACACCGCGATGCGCTGGTTCGCCTGGTGCTGGAGGCCGTACGCGAGCGCAGCCGCGGTCGGCTCGTTGAGGATCGCGCGCACCGTCAGCCCGGCGATCGCGCCGGCGTCCTTGGTGGCCTGGCGCTGGACGTCGTCGAAGTACGCCGGGACCGTGACCACGGCCTCGGTGATCGTCTCGCCGAGGTAGTCCTCGGCGACGCGCTTCATCTTCGCGAGGACGTGCGCCGAGATCTCCTGCGGCGACCGCGGCGTGTTCGCGACGTCGACCCAGGCGTCGCCGTTCTTCGCGGCGACCACGGCGTACGGGAGGCGCGACATCAGCTGCTGCACGTCGCGGTCGAGGTACTTGCGCCCGATGAGGCGCTTTGCCCCGAACACCGTTCGCTGCGGATTCGTCACCATCTGGCGCTTGCTCGCGGCACCGACGACGACGTCGCCATCCGCGTTCCACGACACCATCGATGGCGTCGTGCGCCCGCCTTCCTGGTTGTGAATGACGGTCGGCTCACCACCTTCGAGCACGGCCACGCACGAGTTCGTGGTGCCGAGATCGATGCCGATGACCCGCGCCATTCCTTGCGAAAGTATACCTACGAGCGGCGCCGCTGTACTTCAGCGAGCGCCGCATCGACGATCGAACCGAGCGAAGGATCGAGATCCTTCGCATCGAACAGCGCCTCGCGCGCGTCTTCGCGCTGACCGGCGGCAAGGAACAGGCGCCCTCGCACGTAGCAGTGCAGCCCGCGGTTGCGGCTCGACGGGGCCTGCACCACGAGCGCCTCGAGCGTGGCGTACGCCTCCTGGTAGGCGCCGCGCGCGACGGCATCCTTGGCCGTGGCGTACTCGGCCTCTTCGTTACGGAGGGTGGGGATCGCACCGCTCGGCATGCGGGTCGCCGGGCGCGCCGGGGGGGCGGTCGGCGTGCCCGTGCGGATCCCGTGGGGTGGCGTCGACGCCCTCGTGCCGGGGACCGCGCCGCGCGGCAGCGACTGGCTCGACGCCGGGGTCCGCGTGAGCGACGGGACCTGGCCGGTCGCGCGCGGCGTGGCCGGCGGCGCGCCCGGGCGGGTCGGGATGGGGCCGGTCGTGCGGGCCGGGACCGCGGCCGGCGGGCGTGCCCGGGCCGCCTTCGACACCTGGTCGTAGGCCGCGCGCAGCTGGAGGAACGTCTCGTTCGAGAGCTTCTGGATCTCCGGCGACATCCTCGCGAACTTCGCCGGGTGATAGACCTTGGCCAGCTCGAGGAAGGCGTGGTGGATCTCGGGAGCCGAGGCGGCGTTGTCGACCCCGAGCGCCGCGTGCGGCCCGCGCGCGAGTCGTTCCCACATCCCGTCGAGGATGGCGCGCGCCTGTCCTTCGTCTTGCCCCACCGATCGATCGTAGCCGGATCCGGAAAGCGTCGCCATCCCGTCCGCGAGCCTACTTCTTCTGGAGGGCCTGTGGCGGGAGGCTGCCCTGCGATGCGGGCGCCTTGCCCTTCAGCGCCGGCCGGGACCCCACGGCCTGTTCCGGATTCCCGCTCGGCGGCGGCGGCGGCGGGACCTTCGTCTGCGCCGGCGGCGGCTCGATCGGCACCTGCGCCTGCGCCTGTACCTGGTCCTCATCCTTCTCGAGGGGAAGGACCGCCGCTTTCCCCGCCTTCTTCCCCGGCAAAGGATTGGTCTCGCGCGACGGCTTCTGCGCCGGGGGCGGCGGCTGCTTCACCGTCGTCTGCTTCGGGTCCTTCGCCGGCTCCTTGGACAGCTCCTTGCCCTTCGGGTCGTCGTTCGGCGCCGGAGGCGGCGGCTTCTTCGCGAGCTCCGACTTCTTCTGCGCGTCCTTGCGGCGCTGCTCGGCGGCGAGGCGGTCCCGCTGCTGCGGCGTCCCGACGGGCGCGGTCGTCCAGCGCTCGTCGCCCTCGCGGTCGGCGCGCACGAGCTGCAGCGCCTTGCCCTTGCGGCGCGCCTTCACGACGCAGCGGCCGCGCTGGACGTCGGTCCTCACGTCCTCGGGCTGGACCTCGAGGCGGTCCTGAGCGGCGTCGTAGTGGTACTCGACGCGGTGGCGGATCTGGCAGCTCGGGTCCTGGGGGAAGCGGTCGTCGGTGAGCGTGTCGTCGGCGGCGAACGCCATGCCCTGCGCGAGCTCGGCCGGGCCCTCGACGATCTCGAAGCGCCGGTAGAACGTGCGCTCGCCGTCGACGCTGTCGAGCTTGTGGATGATGACCGCCTCGTCGGCGCGGCTGAACGCGCGCAGCTGGCCGCTCGGCAGGACCCACACGCCCTCGAAGCCGGTGATCGGCTCGAGGCGCACGCTGAGCGTGTCGCCGGCCTTCGCCTTGTCGACGGCGCGATCCGCGGTGCGGTAGCCCGGCTTGCGCAGCTCGAGCGCGACCCGCTCGTCGGGCGCGACCTGGAGCGCCGCCGGCGTCATGCCGACGTCGTGCTTGCCGCGGCGGATCTTCGCGCCGGAGGGCTCGGAGGTGACGTTCAGGCGCACCTGGTTCGACGGCACCGGGTCGTTCGTCTCGCGGTGGACGTTCGGGTTCTCGGCCCGGCCGTCGCCGTCCTGGTCCGTGCCGCCGCTGCGCACGAGGACGACGCCCGCGACGGTCGCCGCGAGCACGCCCGCGCCGGCGGCGGCGGGCACCCACGCGCGCCGGGCCGGGCGCAGCCCCGCGACGGCCTTGCCGGCGGAGGCGTCGCGCAGCGCCTGGACCAGCTCGGTCGCCGTCGCGAACCGCTCCTCGGGGTTCTTCGCCATCGCGCGCGCGAGCACCGGGTCGAGCCGCGCGTTGACGCCGATCGCGCCGCGCGCCGACAGCGCCGGGACCTCGGCGCGGAAGTGCTGCTCCATCATGGCGGGCAGGCTCGGCGCCTGGAACGGCAGCTGCCCCGACAGCATCTCGAACGCCATCACGCCGAGCGCGTAGCGATCCGAGGCGGGCCCCGCACCGTCGGCCGACCACTGCTCGGGCGCCATGTAGCCGGGCGTGCCGATCCACGTGCCCTTGCCGGTCATCGAGCCGTTGCCGGTCATCGGCGCGCCGGCCTGCACGATCTTCGCGAGGCCGAAGTCGAGCACGTGCACGCGCGGCCGGGCGCCGGGGCGCTCGCTGATCATGACGTTGTCGGGCTTGAGGTCGCGGTGCACGACGCCGCGCGCGTGGGCGGCGTCGAGCGCATCCGCGATCTGCGCGAGGACGTCGAGCGAGCCCGCCACGTCGAGCGACCGGTCGCGGATCGCGGCGCGCAGCGTGCGCCCGTCGACGAGGTCCATGCCGAGCCACAGGCGGCCGTCGTCGAGCTTGCCCCAGGTGAACACGTCGACGACGTTCGGGTGGTCGACGTGGTTCGCGGCGCGCGCCTCGCGGAACAGGCGCATCGCGGCGTCGGGATCGGGGAGGAGCTCGCCGCGCATGACCTTGATCGCGACCCGCTTCGCGATCACCGGCTCGCGCGCCGCGTAGACCTCGCCCATCGCGCCGTGGCCGAGGAACTTCTCGACCTCGTAGCTGCCCGCGCGCGTGCCCGGCACGAGCCGCTCGAACCGCGGCGTGTCCGCCTCGGGCGGGACGCTCTTCGCATCGAGGGTCTCGCTGTGCGCCAGCGGGCTATCCGCCATGGCCGGATGGTAGCAGCACGCGTGTGCCGGTGCCGGGTGGACGTGGGGTGCAACCGCGGGGACGCCATGGTGTCCCCGGCCGCCGCGCGGGCGTACGATGCGCGGCACATGACCGCCACGCCCGCCGCGGCTCCCGAGACGCTGGTCGCGCCGCGCCGCCTCGAGGTGCATCGCGAGGCGATGACCGTCGAGGGGCACGCGCTCGAGGGCGTGCAGCTCGGCGGCTACCTGCTCGGGTGCGCGCTCGGCACGGCGCCGGTCGTGATCGTCGTCGGCGGGATCACGGCGTCGCCGTTTCCGTTCGGCGACGCGGCGAACGGCGTCGAGCCGTGGTGGCCGGCGCTGTGCGGGCCCGAGCTCGTCGACCCGGCGCGCGCGACGGTGCTGTGCCCGTGCTGGCCGGGCAACGGCTCGACGTGGCGCGGCTTCGACGACGGCCCGCTCCCGGCGCTGTCGGCGCTCGGGCTCGCGGACCTGATCGCGGCGTGGCTCGACGGCATCGGCTGCGCGGCGCCGGCGACGTTCCTCGGCGCGAGCCTGGGCGGGCTCGTCGGGATCGCGTTCGCGGCGCGCCACCCGAAACGCTGCGCGCGCCTCATCACGATCTCCGCCGGCCTGCGCCCGGACGGCTGGGGCACGGCGACGCGGCACCTGCAGCGCGAGCTCGTGCGCGACGGGCTGCGCACCGGCGACGTCGCGACCGGCATGATCCGCGCGCGCCAGCTCGGCATGCTCACGTACCGCGGGCGCGACGAGCTCGACACGCGGTTCGGCGTGCTGGCGCCCGGGCTCGAGGTGCCGCCGGTCGCCCAGTACCTCGACCACCACGGGCAGCGCTTCGCGGCGCGGTTCCCGGTGCGCACGTTCTTGCTCCTGTCCGATGCGATCGACCGGGGGCGGTTCGCGGGCGACCCGGCGTCGGTGCGCGCCGAGCTCGCGCGCGTGACGGCGGACGTGCTCGTCGTCGGCGTCCCCGGGGACCTCCTGTTCCCCTACCCGCTCCAGCACGAGCTCTACCGCGAGCTGCAGGCCGTCGGCGCGGCGTGCTCGCTGTGGAAGCTCGACTCCGAGTACGGGCACGATGCGTTCCTCGCGGATCAGGACCGCCTCGCCGCGCTGTTGCGCGACGCGGGGGCGTTCGCGACGGCGGGGGCGCCGCGGATGCGGTTCGAGGGCGTCGGTGCGCGCCCGGTGCGCGAGATCCGGATCGGGATGATCGGGTGCGGCGTCGTCGGCGGCGGCGTGCTCGACCTGCTCGCGCGGCAGGCGGACGCGATGGTCGAGCGCTACGGCGTGCGGTTCCGGGTCACGCGCATCGCGGTGCGCGACCTCGGCAAGGCGCGGCCGGCGCGCGCCGAGGGCATCCCGTTCACGGCGGCGCCCCTCGAGCTCGTCGCGGATCCGGAGGTCGACGTCCTCGTCGAGGTCGCGGGCGGGCTCGCCGTCGGGCCGGCGCTGACGGCGGCGCTCGCGGCGGGCAAGCCCGTGGTGACGGCGAACAAGGCGCTGCTCGCGAAGAAGCTCGCCGAGCTCGGCGCGCTCGCGCAGCGCACGGAGACGCCGCTCCTGTGCGAGGCCGCGGCGGCGGCGGCGCTGCCCATCATCCGGCACCTGTCGCACCGCGCCGACGAGGTCGACAGCCTGCTCGCGATCGTGAACGGCACCTGCAACTACATCCTCACGCGGCTCGAGCAGGACGAGTGGGCGATGGACCGCGCGATCGCCGAGGCGCAGGCGCTCGGGCTCGCCGAGGCCGATCCGTCGGCGGACATCGACGGGCACGACGCGGCGGCGAAGCTGTCGATCCTCGCGTACCGCGCGTTCGGCGCGTGGATCCCGCCCGACGCGATGCCGGTGCGCGGCATCGGCGAGCTGCGGCCCGCCGACTGCGACCTCGCCGAGGCGATGGGCATGCGCATCCGGCTCGTCGCGCACGCGGCGTCGGCCGGCAAGCAGGGCGGCGGTGCGCTCGCGGCGGCGGTGGAGCCGGTCCTCCTGCCCGACTGGCACCTGCTCGCCTCCGTCGAGGAGGAGTACAACGCCGTGTACCTGCGCTGCGCGTCGTCGGGCGACCTCAGCCTGTTCGGCAAGGGCGCGGGCGCGCTGCCGACGGCGACGGCGATCCTCGGCGACCTGATCGAGCTCGCGCAGGACAACTCGGTCCAGTGGCCCGAGCCGCGCCCCGTCGCCGCGGCCCCGCAGCCGGCGCGCCGGCACTACCTGCGCGTCACCGCCGAGGCGCACGCCGGCCTGCCGCGGCGGATCGACAGCCTCGTGCGGCGCGCCGGCATGAGCGTGCAGAACCGCGCCGCGCGCAACGAGCCGCTCGTCACGCACCACGGCTTCATCGTCAGCGCCGCCGACGACCGCGCGATGTCCGCGCTCGTCGACCAGCTCCGCGAGCTCGGCCGCGTGGAGCAGACCCTGTGGCTCGGAGTCGTCGAATGAGCGTCGCGGATGAGGATGATCCGGAGGATCTGGCGCGGCGGGCCGCGGCGGATGCGGCGGAGGCGGGGCGGAGGATCTCCGCGGTGGCGGTGCCGGGTGAGGACTCGGATATCGACGAGGACGTCGACGAGGAGCAGACGCGCGACGTCTCGCACGAGCTCGGCAGGGCGATCCTCGCGTGGCACGACGTCGACGGGTGTCCGCGCGAGCGGCCGCCGCGGGAGCTGATGGCGCGCGGGACGCGCGACCTGCACGACCGGCTCGACGTGCGGGCGCGCGCGGATGGCGTCGCGTGGCTGCATCCGAAGGAGCGCACGATCCAGCGCGACCTGCTCGGGTCGCCGGAGGTGGTCGCGTGGCAGGAGGCGAAGGCGGCGTTCCTGCTCGCGGGCGACGGCGCGTGGTCGGAGCTGCCGCACCTGTACGCCCGCTACGGCACGCCGGGGACGGCGCGGCTGATCGCGGCGCTGCGCGAGCTCGAGGGTGCGCGCTGCGCGCTCGTCACCGACAGCGGCATGCAGGCGTTCGCCCTCGTCGCCGACGTCCTGCTCGAGCCCGGCGCGCACGCCGTCGTGATGCGGCAGGTCTACAACAAGACGAAGACGTTCCTCGCGTGGAGCGCGGCGCGCGTCGGCGGCGCGGTGACGCTCGTCGACGACGGCGACCTCGCCGGGCTCGCGGCGGCGATCCGGCCCGAGACGCGCCTCGTGTTCGCCGAGACGTTCACGAACCCCCTCATGCGCGCGCAGGATGTGCCGGCGATCGCGGCGGCCGTGCGCGCGGCGGGTGCGCGGGCGCGCATCGTCATCGACTCGACGATCGCGACGCCGTGGGCGTTCGCCCCGGGCCGGGCGCTGCTCGCGCAGGGCGCGGACGTCGTGATCGGCAGCCTCACGAAGGCGCTCGGCGGGCGCGACCTCGCGCTCGGCGGCTACATCGCCACCGGCGACGGCGAGCTCGGCAACCAGCTCATGGACCTGCTCGCGATGCGCGGCGGCATCCTCGACGACGCGCGCGCCGATCGCCTCGCCGCCGGGCTCGCCGACGCCGAGCGCGACCACGCGCGCCGCTGCGCGACCACCGTCGAGCTCGCCGCGTTCCTCGCCGCGCACCCGCGCGTCGAGGCCGTGTACCACCCGTCGCGCCCCGACCACCCCGACGCCGCGGCGATCGCGCGTGCCTACGCGCGCACCGGCTCGATCGTGTCGTTCCGCGTCGCCGGCGCCGACGAGGCGCGCCACCGCCACATCGCGGACGTCCTCGTCTCCACCGGCGTGCCGCGCTACGCGCTGTCGTTCGACGGCCTCGCGACGAAGGTCAACCACCACCGCACCGTCTCCGAGTACTTCACGCCGCCCGACGCCCTCGCGCGCGCCGGCCTCGATCGCCTGATCCGCCTCGGCGTCGGCCTCGAGGACCCGGCCGACCTCATCGCGTGCCTCGGCTGGACGCTCGCCCACGAGGCGCGCGTCACCACCGCGGATCTCGACGCCTGGCGCCGCGCGCGCGCCGTCTCGCTCAACCTGCGCTGACCGCTCGCTGCCGGCTTTCGCGACACCGCGTGTCCCGCGGTTCACGCTCCGCGCCGGCCCGCCGCGTGCTGGTGCCACCCGCATGCTCGCCCCGCTGTCCCGGGCCATCGCCGCGCTCGCCCTCCTCACCTGCCTCATGGGCCACGACCACGGCTGCGGCGCTCCCGACGGCACCCCCACCGCCGCCCGCTGCGACCCGCGCCTGCGCTGGGACAACTTCGGCCGCGATTTCATGACCCGCTACTGCACCTCCTGCCACGGCTCCACCGTCCGTGGCGGCGCCCGCCACGGCGCCCCCACCGACCACGACCTCGACACCCCCGAATCCATCCGCACCGCCCGCGACCACATCGACCTCACCGCCGCCTCCGGCCCCGGTGGCACCAACACCTACATGCCACCCTACGGCCCACTCCCGACCCAGCGGGAGCGCGAGGACCTCGGCCGGTGGCTCGCCTGCGGCGCGCCGTAGACCCGTCGTTTTTCCGGACCGAGGGTCTTTTTTCGGGCTGGATCCCGGCGGGTTGGCCGACCGCGCAGCGCGTCAGCGGATCCGGATCGCCGTCTCGAGGATCCCGCGCAGGCCGAACGGATCGCCGAGGGCGCCGCGCTGGATCTCGAGGGTGGTCTCGGCCCGGCCGGCGACCCAGATGATCCGGAGTGCGCCGTAGAGGCGGTGGGTGCCGTCGCCGAGGGGGGCGGCGCCGCGGAGGCGGGCGCCGAGGCCGAGGTCGCGGGCGAGGCCGAGGGTGAGGCCGCCGGCGTAGGTGAGCTCGGAGGCGTTCATGGGGTCGACGAGGGGCCACATGCCGCCGCCGTGCTCGGCGTGGGCGAGGACGCCGCCGAGCATGTAGCTGTAGCCGGCGGAGGCGGCGGCGGCGAGGCGGCCACGCGTCCAGCCGGCCCACAGCTCGGGCATGAACATGACGTGGCCCATGCCGAGGCCGGCGAGGTCGTCGCCGGTCGGCGCGGAGGCCATCAGCATGACGCCGAGGTTCCACGGGCCACGCTCGACGAGCGACGCGTGCGCGTGGGCCATGACGTCGCCGATGCCGTCGATGGTCTTGCCGTTCTTCGTGAGCCGGTACGACGTCAGGCTCGCGCCCAGGCCGTAGCGGCCGTGCGTCCAGCGGGCGCCGGTGACGAGGCCCTGGTAGTCGCCGCGGTAGAGGCGCGCCTCGTAGTCGGCGAGCATGACGCCGACGGACGCCGACAGCATCGCGCCGCGGTGCTGGTGGTGGTGGTGGCCCGAGGCATCGGGCAGCGACGGGACGTCGTGCTCGCCGTGCTCGGTGGGACCCGCATGGCCGGCGTGGCCTGCGTGCTCGTCGTGCACGTCGTGACGATCCTCCGCCCGCGCCGCGGTGCGCGCTGCGAGGAGGATCACGAGCACCCGGAGCGTCGTCACGCCTCGGCAGCTTGCACGCGGGGGCGCGCGCCGTCGAGCCCGCGCGGACCCGGATCGCGCGGGCGCGTTGTCGCAAGCTCAGCGGCGCGACGGCGACGGCGACGGCGCGTTGAACGTGCCGGTGACGCGGACGAGGACCGTGCTGTCGCTCGCGCTCTCGTCCTGGCGGTGGCGGACCGCGAGGTCGATCGTGCCCCACGCGAGCGCCTGGTAGCGGACGCCCCACCCGGCGATCCACTCGGTGCGCGCGGCGTCCCCGGCGAACAAGGGCGCGTACATGAAGTCGGCCATCAGCGTCGTCTTCGGGTACTGGGCCGGCGTCCACTCGAAGCCCGCGAACGGGTGCACGACGCGCCCCATCTCGTACGCGCGGCCGATGCTCGCGTCGTCGGCGGCGGCCCCCGCGTGCAGCTTGATCGGGCCGATCACGCGGCTCGCGACGAGGAACGCCGTCGCCGCGCGCGCCCGCTCGGTGTCGCCCGCCGCGGCGACGGTCGTGCGCACGCCGAACGCGACCGCCGGCATCCCCGGGAACAGC
Organism: Deltaproteobacteria bacterium; assembly: GCA_019637375.1. Classification (GTDB taxonomy): domain Bacteria; phylum Myxococcota_A; class Polyangia; order Haliangiales; family Haliangiaceae; genus JABFXX01. The sequence goes on from JAHBVW010000051.1 coordinate 10,867, forward strand.
GCGTCCTGCGGGGCGCCCATGCGGAACGCGACGCGCGCCATCCACAGCGGCGCGGGCCGGCCGTCGCACGCGCCGCACTCGCGCACGTCCTTGTCGAGGCCGACGTCGACGGCCGCGATCGTCCCCAGGCCGAAGCTGAGCAGCAGGTCCGCGTCGAACCGACTGTCGCGCGTCACCGCCGTCAGGTCGAGCGCCGCGCTGCCGACGACGACGCCCGCCCGCGGCAGCCACGCGGTCGGCGCCGTGATGAGGCGGCCGACCTCGGGTTGCGCCGACGACGGCGCCGGCGGATCTCCGTCGGCGGCCGCGACCCGCGCGGCGGACAGCCACGCGAGCGCGACGATGGCGAGCACCTTGGGCATCGGGTTCGTGGTCGTGGTCGTGGAGGAGCGAGGTTACTTGAGCGAGTCGACGGCGCGGCGCAGGGCCCAGGACGTGAACGACAGCTGCCCGAAGATCTGCGCGTCGAGGAGGTTCGCCTTGTCGATGTCCGGAACCCGGACACCCGCCTCGAGGCGCACCCAGCGCGCGACCTCGTAGCGCACGCCCCACGACAGCACGGGGCGCAGCCGGATCTTCTGGTCGTCGATGCTGCAGCGGTAGCAGAACTCCGGCGCCCAGCCGACGTCGACGAGGATCGACGACTTGTCGAGCGGGCGGATCTGCAGGCCGCCGAACACGCGCACCTGATCCGCGAGCTGCGCCTGGTCGTGCAGCGACACCTCGCGGCGCTGCACCTCGGGGTTCGCCTCGGTCGCCTCGTCCATGATGCCCTCGAGCGAGGCGTCCCAGAACGCGCCGCCGATGTGCACCGCGAACCGCGGCGTCACGTTCTTGCTCGCGACGAGCGTGAGCTCGGCGATGCGCGTCTTGAACCCGTTGTGGTTGCGCTCGAACGACTTGCGAAAGCCGAGCGTCACGCCGGGCTGCCCGACGAACAGCCGGTCCTCCGACACGCCGAGCCGGAACGACGCCGTCACGTACGGCTGGATCCTCGTCGCGCGGAGGTCGCGGTCGTCCATGCGCTCGCGCACGGCGTCGGTCGTCGCCACGCCGAACTCGGCGACGTCGCCGAGGCCGAAGCGGTGATCCGACGTGACGCCGCCGCCGGTGTCGAGCGACGTGCGCGAGTACAGCACCGCCGCCGGCAGCAGCCAGCCCGTCGGCGTCGTCAGCACCTCCGGCATGTAGATCGGCGGCAGCGGCTTCTCCGGCTTGGGCGGCGGCAGCGGCGCGTACGGATCGGCCGCGGGCTCGCGATGGTCGCCGTCGGCGGACTCCGCCGGCTTGGGATCGGGCGGCAGCGGCGGCTGACTCGGCTCCGTCCCGCCCTCGAGGGGCAGGTCGGGCACTGGCTGTGCCCGCGCGATCCCGCCGGTGAGGCTCACCGACGCCAGGACGACCAAGACTCGCTTCATACAGACTCCTCCGCGCGTGTGGTTGCGCTAGTCGCAGAACACCCCGGCGGCGCGGCAGGCCAGCGCGCCCCAGGGCACGAACACCTCGGCACCGAGCCGGATGTCCCATTGCACGATCGCCCCCGGTCCCTGGACCGGGGCATTGGTGGCAACGTCGAGCTGGTACCCGATACTTCCGTCGAGGACGATCGACGGCAGGATCCGCCAGCGCATCCCGAGCCGGCCGAGCATGCCGTAGCCGATCTCGGGCTCCTTGATCGACCCCGGCATCCACGCGAAGCGGGGCGCGAGCGAGACCTCGCCGACGAGCTTCGCCGTCGGGTTCATCGCGACCTCGAAGCCGCCCGTCGGCAACGCGAGGCGGCGCTCGCGCGCGAGCTCCATCGCGCGCGTCAGCTCGATCTTCGCCTGCGACAGGCGCAGACCCGCGTGCAGCGCGAACCCGCGCGCGCGCAGCCGCGTGACGGCGTAGACGTCGGTGACCGTCTCGACGACGTCGGTGTCGCCGAACGTCTCCGTGCGCGGCACGCCGAGGCGGAACGCGATGCCGAGCGGCGGCAGGCTGTCGGGCAGCGGCAGCTTGACCTGCACGCCCGCCGTCGGCACCGGCGCGTTGATGCCCGTGATGCTGATCGCCGAGGTGTGCCGGTACTCGAGCTGCGCGATGTCACCAAAGCCGATCGCGAGCACGCCCGCCGAGGTGAGGACGCCGGTGTCCTGCAGGAGGCTGCTCTCCGCGGACACGCTCATCACGTACGCACCGACGACGTCCGCCGTCGGCATCGTGTACAGGCGCGAGCTGGGGAACGGCCCCTTGAAGATGCGGCCGACCGACGCGTCGCGCGTGCGCCGCACCGGCTTTGCATCCTCGTCGGCGGTGATCGAAGCGCCGTCGTCGGCGGCCGCGGCGCGCGCCGCGAGCAGCAGCGCGAGCAAGCAGGTCGTCGTGCGAAACACGCATCTGTTGTGCGCGATGGTCGCGTGATCCGACCACTGCGCTGCCGTGAGGTACGCGTGATCGCCGCTCGCTGCCGCCAGGCAAACTCTGACGTGGTGTTTCCCGTCGAGATCTGCGTGAACAACGCGTGATCCGGGACCGCGGCGGGCCGAGTCGGCTACCGTCGTGGTGATGCCGTCTGGCGATCCGGGGCGGTCACCTCGCCTGCTCGCGCAGCGGGCGGCGCGCGATCAGGGCATCGTCCGCTCGCCGGACGAAGCGCGCGCGTACCTCCAGGATCGGCTCGCGATCTTCTCGAAGCTGCTGTTCTGGAGCTTCGCGGCGCTGCTCGTGTTCCTGTTCGCGATGTACCGCCGCTACCCGACGGTACGCCCGCACGACCAGGACATCGTGTACGTCACCGGCGCGGTCTCGCTGTGCCTGCTCGCCGTGATCTGGCGCCTGCTCCTCGTGCGCCGCGAGCTCACGATCGATCAGCTCTACGGGCTCGATCTGTTCATCACCGTCGGCAGCGGCGCCACGTTCGGCATCGTCGCCGTGATCGCGTCGGACCTGCGCGCGTCCGCGTACACGTGCCTGATCTACGAGGTGTTCGTCGTGTTCACGCGCGCCCTGCTCGTGCCGGGCAGCGCGCGCCGCACCGCGGTCGTGTCGTCGATCGCGTTCCTGCCGCTCGTGATCGGCGCCGTGATCCTCGCGGTCGGCGACGAGACCGACATGCCCGGCCCCGCGTTCGTCGGCGGCGCGCTGCTCCTCGAGAGCGTCGCCGTGCTCCTCGCGGCGACCGGCTCGCGCATCATCTACGGCCTGCGCCAGAAGGTGACCGAGGCGATGCAGCTCGGGCAGTACACGCTCGACCGCAAGATCGGCGAGGGCGGCATGGGCGCCGTCTACCACGCGCGCCACGCGCTCCTGCGCCGCCCGACCGCCGTGAAGCTCCTCCTCCCCGACCGCGTCGGCCCCGAGAACCTCGACCGCTTCGAGCGCGAGGTCCAGCACATGAGCCAGCTGACGCACCCGAACACCGTCGCCGTGTTCGACTACGGTCGCAGCGACGGCGTCCTCTACTACGCGATGGAGTACCTCGGCGGCATCGACCTCGAGCTGCTCGTGAAGAAGTACGGCCCGCAGCCGCCGGGGCGCACGGTGCACATCCTCGTGCAGGTGTGCGGCGCGCTCCAGGAGGCGCACGACGCCGGGCTCATCCACCGCGACATCAAGCCCGCGAACATCATCCTGTGCGAGCGCGGCGGCATGCCCGACGTCGCCAAGGTCGTCGACTTCGGCCTGGTCAAGGAGATCACGCGCGACGCATCGGCGTCGACGCAGATCATCCTCGGCACGCCCCACTACATCGCGCCCGAGGCGGTCACGGATCCGGACGCGATCGGCCCGGCCGTCGACCTCTACGCGCTCGGCGCCGTCGGCTACTACCTCTTGACCGGGCAGCGCGTGTTCGAGGGCAAGACGCACGTCGACGTGTGCCTCCAGCACGTCACGCAGGCGCCGACCCCGCCGTCGCAGCGCGGGGCGCGCGTGGCCCCCGAGCTCGAGGCGATCATCATGCGCTGCCTCGCGAAGCAGCCGGGCGCGCGCTTCGCCTCCGCGCGCGAGCTCGCCGATGCCCTGGCGGCGGTCGGCAAGACCCCCGACTGGGACCGCACGGCCTCGGCGCAGTGGTGGCGCGACTTCGCGAGCGCGACCGAGAAGGCGCGCACCGCGACCGACGCGCCGACGCGGACGATCACCGTCGACGTCGCGCAGCGCGAGCTCGCGCTCGCCACGAGGATCTCGGAGGCGCCCGCCGACGCGCCCGTCGATCGCGACAACTGATTGCGACAACCTGATCGCGACAATGGATCGCGGGCAATCGATCACGACAACGGATCGCGGGCAATCCGATCGCGGGCAATCGATCGCGGGCAATGGATCGCGACAATGGATCGCGGGCAATGGATCGCGACAACGGATCGCGACAACGGATCGCGACAACGGATCGCGACAACGGATCGCGACAACCGATCACGACACTCGATTCGCGAGTGAGATCCTCGTGATCGGCCATGCGCGGCACGCGCGCGCACTGCATATCTCGATCGTGATGTCGAGGCCGCGCCGGATGCTGCTCGCGATGCTCGCCGGCGGTGCGGCCGTGGTGTTCATGTCCTCGTCGCTGATCGCCGCGATCCTCGTCGGTGTGACGCTCGCGATCGTCGTGTGGGACCTGCTCAGCGAGCAGGTCCCGCCCGTGGAGTCGCTCGCGAGCGATCCGACGCCGAAGAAGCTCAGCGTGGATTTGCGCCGGAGACCGTGACGGCGCACGCGAGGTAGTAGCCGCGGCCCGGCACGACGCTGAGGATGCCGTCGGCGCCGATCTCGGTGAGCGCGCCGCGCAGGCGGCGCACGACCTGGCGCACGTTCTCCTCGTTCGCGTACTTCGACTGGAACGGCAGCTCGCGCGCGAGCTGCTTCGTCGCGACGCAGCCGCGCGCCGTCGCGAGGGAGTCGGCCTCGGCGTGCGCCGACGAGCACAGCGTGCGCAGCAGCTGGAACTCGAGCGGCGGCAGCGCGCGCTCGCTCCACGCCTGGGCGCCGGTCGCGCGCGACAGGAGCGCACCGCCGGTGCCGCCGATGCTCGCGCCGACGACGCACATCTCGACGCCCGCGTGCGTCATCGCGAAGCGCACGAGGCCGCCCGCGGCGCCGGTCGCCATCGACAGCGGCTCCTCGGGCGCGTGCGCCGGCTCGACGAGGAACCACAGCGCGACGTCGCCCAGCTTCAGCACCGAGCGCGTCGGCAGGACGACGCGGCCCTGGCAGCGCGCGCCGTCGACGAACGTGCCGTTGCGGCTGCCGAGGTCGCGCACCTGCCAAGCGCCGTCGACGTGGCGCAGCTCCGCATGCTCGCGCGACACCGACGACGCGAGCACCACGACCTCGCCCTCGTGGTTGCGGCCGAGCGTCGCCTTGGGCGGCACGGCGTGCGGCGAGCCGAAGCCGTCGACGAGCCACGCCTCGCCGTCGGTCATCGTCACCGTCGAGCGGATGTGGTCGGGGATCAGGCCCTCGCACGGCGGCACGGCGCCGGCGCAGGTGCGGCACAGCCGGCCGCCGTAGGCTCCGGACTCGGTGGCGCCACCACAGACCAGGCAGATCATGCTCCACGAGCACACCACCGATGGCGCTGGGTGACAAGCCGACAAGCGGTCTAGGGCGTGCGCGCCGCGACGATCATGAAGTCGCGCCCGAAGTTCTTGCTCGCACCGCGGCGCAGCGTCAGCCGGTAGGCCGCGCCCGTCCTCAGCGCGGTGCCGCCGAACGCGGGAGCCGGCGCGCCGGCGCAGTGCTCGAAGTGCACCCACAGCTTCTTCGCCGCGAGGGCCGCGCCGCCGACCTGCCGGTCGACCTCGATCTGGTACGAGCGCTGCGCGCACGTGCCGCTGCCGATCGGCCCGGCGTCGACGATGCGGGCCTCGACCTCGGTATCCGGTGCAGCGTGCGCGGTGGCGGTCGCGAGCGACAGAGCGATCAGCGCGCGGTGCATCCGGCCACAACGCGCGGCGCAGGCGGTGCATTCCACGCCGCGTGCGGCGAGGGTCAGATCGGCTATGCTGCGCACGTGCTGCGCGTCGCGACCATCGTCGACGACACCGAGGCGGAGGGCCCGGGTCGTCGCTGGGCCCTGTGGGTCCAGGGCTGCTCCATCCGGTGCCCCGGGTGCTGCAACCCGGAGATGTTCGTCGCCGACCGCGGCACGGCGACGGAGCTCGCCGAGCTGCGCGCGAGCATGGAGCGCGCGAAGGCCGCGGGCGTCGAGGGCGTGTCGATCCTCGGCGGCGAGCCGTTCGAGCAGGCGGCCGGCGTCGCCGAGGTCGCGCGCCACGCGCGCCGCATCGGCCTGACGGTGATGGTGTACTCGGGCTACCTGCTCGAGGCGCTGCGCGCGCGCGGCGACGACGCGGCGGCGCTGCTCGCGGAGATCGATCTGCTCGTCGACGGGCCGTACGACCGCGCGCGCCCCGAGCCGCCGCCGCCGATCGGGCGGCGCTGGATCGGCTCGACGAACCAGACCATGCACTACCTGACGAGCGCCTACCGCGCCGACGACCCGCGGATGCACGCCGCGAACACCGTCGAGATCCACTGGCGCGACGGCAAGCTGATCGTGAACGGCTGGCCGGTGGGCGCGGCGGACCTGGTGCGCAAGAAGAAGACGGCCTCCCCATGAGCGACGAGTACGAGCTCTCCGACGACGACCTCGACGCCGACGGCGCCGGCGAGGAAGACGAGCTGCCGCGCGTCGCCGCGAGCGAGCACGACATCCTCGTCATGGCGCGCACGCTGATCCAGGGGCCCGCGGCGCAGGACGACGTGTGGTCGCTCCTGTGCGCAGGGCGCGTGGTGCCGCCGAAGATCGGCACGACGTGCGCGCGCCTCCTCGAGGACACGCTCCGGCAGGCGTGGCTCGCGCTGTGGCAGCGCGGCGGCACCAAGCCCGGCGCGTCGCTCGACAAGACGGGCACCGCCGCGGTGCGCGGCCGGCTGTGGGAGCGCCACGCGGCCGTCGGGCTCGAGTTCTCGTCGTCGACGCTGAAGCTCCTGCGCTGGCTCGTCGCGCAGTCGTTCGCGTCGCCGCCGTCGACGATCGGCGAGCTGACCGTCAGCCCGCTCGCGCTCGGCGACGAGGTCATGATCTACCTCGCGCTCGATGCGGCGCGCATGACGCCGGCCGCGCGCGTCGTCGCATCGCAGCCGTTCGTGCACGCGTCGGCGCTCGCGTGGCTCGGCTTCGCGCCGCTGCTCGGGCAGAACAAGGGCCAACCGCCCGCGACGTTCGCCGCGCTCGCGACCGGCGCGGGAGCGATCGTCGTCGAGGCGCTCTCCGAAGAGCTCGCGAAGCGCTGGCACGGCTCCGAGCTCCCGAAGCGGCAGATCGAGGATCCGCACGAGCTGATCGCACTCGGTGCGGCACAGGACGCCACGCTCAGCCGCTTCATGGATGCGTGCGATCGCGCGAAGCGGCGCGACCTCGCGCGCTTCATCCTCGATGCCGCCCTGCCCTCGATCACGCGCAACGTGCCGCCCGCTCCCGCGTCGCTCGATCCGAAGTCTCCGCTGTCGACACGCGCGGCCGCGCGCACCGCCGCAGGATCGCTCTTGCGCGCGGTGACGCGCTGGTACGAGTGGGATCAGGAGCACCGCGGGATCCGGTACATCGACGACGACTACGCTTCGGCGCAGCTGCTGCTACAACAGTTCGAGCGTATCGGGGCTCCCGGTGTCGCGCGCGTGACGGGGTGGCTCGCCGATCTGGCGGCGCTCGCACCCACAGCGCCCACGGCACCCGTTCCCTCGGATACCATCGCGGGACCGTGAGCAGAGCCATCCAGATTCGAGTCTCGGAGTCCGTCGTCCGGACCGTTCACGTCGAGGACGGGGTGCAATCGCCGCTCGAGATGCTGCCCATCCTCGCTCCCGATCGCATGAGCGATCTGCTCGCGGCCGAGCTCGAGGCGCAGGGCTTCGAGCGCGACGGTGACACGATGAAGCGGAGCGACGCCGACGGCATCGAGATCACGGTCGACCTCAAGAGCTCCACGGTCACCGCGAAGATCGGCGCGACCGCGGATCTCTCGGAGGCGATCGATCGCCGCGCGAACGTCGGCATCGAGCGCAAGGAGCAGGCCGAGGACTCGCTGCGCAAGGAAGTGCAGCGCGACCTCGAGGACCGCATCGCCGCGCGCACCGAGGCGCTGCGCCGCGACGTCACCGAGCGGCTCGAGAAGAAGCTGGCCGACATCCGCCAGGAGCTCGACCAGTCCGTCGGGCGCGCGACCGTGAGCGCGCTGACCGAGAAGGCCGCGCAGCTCGGCCACATCGAGTCGGTCGTCGAGGATCAGGGCGGGAACGTCACGATCCGCGTCAAGCTGTAGCGAGAGTCGTCATGAGCCGCATCCTTGCCGAATCCGAGCTGCCGGCGGAGCTGTCGCCTTTCGGCGCCGTCGACGCCGCGTATCCGAGCGAGATCACGCGCTGCTACGAGGCGCTGCACCGCCGCCTGCCCGTCCTCGTCGAGTGCGAGAAGGAGCTCGCGCCGTTCCTGTACCGCAGCCTGCGCGATCGGCTGAAGGTCGACGGCGCGCGCTGCCTGTACCTCGACGGGCGCGCGTCGAACGACCTGCCACCGCCGCCGCCGGGCACCGGCCTCGTCGGCGCGATGATCCACCAGATCCGCGAGGTCGTGCGTGGCGCCGTCGGCGAGCGCATCGTCGTGTTGCCGCATATCGACATCCTGACGGCGAGCGGCGGCCAGGGCTTCCTCGGCGCCGAGGCGCGCGAGGTCATCCCGCTCCTGTACGAGAACCCCGAGGTGCTGTGGCTCGGGTTCAAGGACCCGGCGTTCCCGCTGCCGACGCCCATCGACAACCTGTTCCCGCACAAGGAATCGATCGTCGGCGTGCCGCGCGATCGGCTGCGCTTCCTCGTCACGCAGCGCGAGGCGAAGAAGTTCGGGCGCGGCTTCGATCCGTACATGCTGTACAAGCACATCTCGGGCGTGAACGCGGTGCGCCTGCGCCGCCTGCTCGGCTCGCTCACCGGCGAGGACTACCCGGCGGATCCTGCGGGCGCGCTGCGCCAGCTGCGCACCGCGACGCTGTCGAACGACGTCGAGCTGCCGAGCGTCGACCTCGACAAGGACATCGGCGGCTACAAGACCGTCAAGGAGCGCCTGCAGGCCGAGATCCTCGCGATCCTCGGCGCGAAGGACAAGCTCAGCGACCCGGCGCAGATCGAGAAGATCGAGAGCCTGATCCCGCGCGGCATGATCTTCTGGGGCCCGCCCGGCACCGGCAAGACGCTGTTCGCGAAGGCGATGGCGACGTCGCTCGGCGCGGCGGTGTCGATCGTGTCGGGCCCCGAGCTCAAGTCGAAGTGGGTCGGCGAATCCGAGGAGAACCTGCGCGCCGTGTTCATGAAGGCGCGGCAGTCGGCGCCCGCCGTGATCGTGTTCGACGAGCTCGACTCGTTCGCCGCGGCGCGCGGCACGTACACCGGCTCGGGCGTCGAGCACTCGATGGTCAACCAGCTGCTGACGGAGATGGACGGCTTCCGCAAGGAGGAGCTGGTGTTCGTCGTCGGCACGACGAACTTCGTCGAGTCGCTCGACCCGGCACTCATGCGCCCGGGCCGCTTCGAGTTCGCCCTGCACATCCCGTATCCGAACACCGAGGACCGCCGCGCGATCCTCGGCGTGCACGACAAGCGCTTCGGGCTGCAGATGACCGACGCCGCGTTCGACTACGCGGCCAAGCGCAGCGGCGAGCCGGTGCCCGGCCCGTCGGGCGGCACGCACTACTCCGGCGACCACCTCCAGGCGCTGTGCCGCCAGATCGCGCGCACGCGGCTGCGCGAGAACCTGAGCGGCCCGACGCAGCCCGCGGACATCGATCGCGCGCTCGAGCAGTACCTCGACCTGCCGAAGCTGACGGCGGCCGAGGAGCGCGTCGTCGCGACGCACGAGGCCGGCCACGCGGTGTGCTCGCTGCACTGCAAGCACTCCGCACCGATCGACCGCATCTCGATCCGCGGCGACATCGGCGGCGCGCTCGGCTACGTGCAGCATTCGGATCCGGCGCACCGCTACGTCGTCACGTACGGCCAGCTGCGCGACTCGCTGTGCACGCTGTTCGGCGGCCGCGAGGCCGAGGTGCTGTTGTGCGACGACATCTCGATCGGCTCCGGCTCGGACCTGCACCACGCGACGCACATCGCGCGGTCGATGGTCGAGAACTACGGCGACGGCGGCGACGACGTCGGCGTCGGCCACTGGGAGTTCGACAAGGACCGGCCCATCTCCGAGGACGCGCGCGCGAAGATCGACGAGGCCGTCCGCAAGATCCTCGAGCGCGAGCGCGCCCGCGCGAAGACGATCCTCGAGGGCAACCGCGTCATGCTGACGGCGCTGCGCGACCTCTTGCTGGAGAAGAAGGTCCTCGACCGCGCGTCCTTCGCCCACCTCACCCCCCCGAAGTCTGGAGACCCCTCCCATGGCTGAGCTCACCCTCCGTTTGCGCGTCGATCCCGTCTCCGGCCGGCGCGAGGTCGTCGTGGATTACACGTCCGATGCGGACGCCCTTCCGCTGGAGCACGAGGAAGAGCACCGCCGCCTGGCCGGCAAGGTCGTCGAGGGCGGCCTCAACGGCCCGGCCGTCGAGGTCTCGCGCCCCGTCGAGGCGCCGGTGACGCCCACCCCTGCGGGCGAGCAGCCGGTGGCGGTGCCGACCAAGCAGGGCAGCGGTCGTTAGGGCCGACCTCTCGGGACCGTTCTGAGCGCGGCGGTGGCGTAGCGGTCGTTCGTCTCGCGGACGTTCGTTCGATCCACCGTTCCGGTGAGCGTCGCGGACGTTCGTTCGGTCAGCCGTTGCGGTGCATGGCGGTCGCTCGTCTCGCGGACCTTCGTTCGGTGAAACGTTGCGGTGGTAGCGGTCGTTCGTCGCGGACTTCGTTCGGTCCACCGTTCCTGGGGTGACGGTGCGGACGCTGTGCGGTCGCGCGGGCCTCCCGACGGTGAGCGCGATGCGCTCGCAGAGCTGGCCACGTGGGTTTTGACCGCGTGCGGTGGGATGTCGAGCGAGCGACCGGCGCGTGCCTCCCGACGTAGAGCGCGAGCGCTCGCAGAAGGCTCCGGACGTGCGGGGGGATCTTGCGCGCTGTGCTGTCACGCGTGCCTCCCGCGGCGAGGCGAGGCGCTGCGCTGCGCTGCGCTGCGAGGCGCTGCGCGGCGAGGCGCTGCGCTGCGCTGCGCTGCGCTGCGTGTTGGTTCCGCGCGCAGGCGCTGTTTTTCAGCCCCACGGGCGTGCGTGCTTGGTGGGGATCAGGCGGCCTTCGTGCTCGAGGGTGGAGGGGACTTCGTGGAGGCTGATCGGGCCGGCCTTGCGCCAGCCGGTGGCGAGGAGCCAGGTGCCGGGTGGTTGGACGGGCAGTGGTTGGTAGGCAGTGGGGAGTGGGGATGGGGATTCGGACCAGCCGCGGAAGGTGGGGCCGCTCGAGTAGAAATCGACGTCGGAGACAGAGGGTTCGCCGTGGTGGCGGTAGTTGTTGAGGACGTAGGCGATCGTGTTACGCGCCTGGCGTGGCGAGGTGATCGCGACCAGGTGGTACGGATCCTCGAACACGGCGCCGCGCTGACCGGGGCGCGATGCGGCGATCACGCGGGTGCGGCCGTGCTCGCGCACGAGGCGGGCGCGGCGGCCCGCGATGTCACCATCGGCGTTGTTGAGCCTGCGCGCCGCGGAGATCAGGAACCCGTGCATGCCCCGGCGCAGCGCCGCGCCGCTCGCCGCTTCGACGACGAGGTGCAGGTGATCGTGCTCGATCGAGATGTGCACGATCCGGAAGTCACGGCGCGCGAACGCGCACTGCATCGCCTTGCGCAGCGCGTGGTACGCGTCGCGCCGCCGCAGCCGCCCCACCACCGAGCTCACGCGCTGCGTGACGTGAAACGCGCGCCACCCACTGAACTCCGGCCGCCGCTGCGCCTTCGCGCGGATGCCCCACCGCCGGCTCGCCCGCGGCCGCCCCGCACCCTCGCGCCGCCCTCCGTGCGTTCTCTCCATGTGCTCACTCTACACTGCCTATCTTGAATCGGTTGTAATTTGATGCACTTCATTGTCACCAGTCGAGTACAATAGCCACTCTCAATCGCACGCGCAACAGCACACCGCACAAGATCAACCCGCACGTCCGGAGCCTTCTGCGAGCGCTCGCGCTCTACGTCGGGAGGCACGCGTCGGTCGCTCGCGCGACATCCCACCGCACGCGGTCGCGACCCACGTGGCCAGCTCTGCGAGCGCATCGCGCTCACCGTCGGGAGGCCCGCGACAGCACGACACTCGCGCACGCTAGAACAAGCCCAGCTGTCGCGGCCCCGCCACGGGCCATGGTGGCAACTCCCCAACATCGATCCGCTCCCTCAACATCGCGTGGAATGCATAGGCATTCTCCGGTGCGGAACGGTCCACGGAACGATCGCGCGCCCTAGAACAATCCCAGCTGTCGCGGCCCCGCCACCGGCCATGGCGGCAACTCCCCAACATCGATCCGCTCCCTCAACATCGCGTGGAATGCATTGGCATTCTCCGGTGCATACGTATCGTCCGGCGCGTGCATGAAGAAGTACGGAGTCCGCCCGCCCTCGATCCACCGCGCGACCTGCTCGATCCACGGTACCAGCAGCGAGCGCTGCGCCTCGAACGACACGTGCGGTACGCACCGCACGAACGGGTTCCGGCCGGTCGCGCGCATGATCACCGGCAGATCCGGCTTGCGCTGGCGCACCTCGAGCACCGAGGCGGCGCCGCACTGGTGGAGACCGCGGGCGTCCATGATCACGAGGTCGATGCCCCGCTCCCGTAACAGAGAGACAGCGGCGTCTTCTTCGTGGCCGCCGGCGAAGAAGAGGTCGTGGCGGAGCTCGACGGCGTAGTGGTGGTGGCGCGGGAGGGCGTCGAGGAATGCGGCGAGGCGGTCGAGGTGGTGGGGGCCGAACTGCCGGGGGAGCTGGAGGAAGAGGGTGCCGAGCTTGGGGCCGAGCGGGGAGATGCGCTCGAGGAAGCGCGCGACCTCGGGGGCGGCGTCGAGGAGGAGGCGGTCGTGGCTGACGGTGCGCGGGAACTTGAAGCAGAAGCGGAAGTCGTCGGGGACGTCATCGCGCCAGCGGGCGACGACGTCGGGCTCGGGGAGCGCGTAGAATGTGGTGTTGCCCTCGACGGTGTTGAACACGCGCGCGTACCTCGCGAGGAGCTCGGTCGGGCGCGTGCCCTCGGGGAACAGGCGACCGACCCAGGTCTTCGTCGCCCAGCCCGGGCAGCCGAGGTAGTAGCCGCGGATCGCCAATCACTGGATGATGCCGCCGCGCTTGCGGATGCGGAACTCGACGCGGCGGTTCTTCGCCCACGCGGCCTCGGTGTGGCGCAGGTCGACCGGCCGCGTCTCGCCGTAGCCCTCCGAGCTCAGGCGGTCGGCGTCGATGCCGTGCGACCTGAGGTACGTGACGACGGCGGCGGCGCGGCGCTGCGACAGGCCGAGGTTGTACGCGTCGTCGCCGCGCTCGTCGGTGTGGCCCTCGACCTCGACGAACTGGATGTCGGGGTTGTCGCGCAGCGCCTGGACGACCGCATCGAGGATGCGGTGCGAGATCGGGCGGATCTTCGCCGAGTCGAACTCGAACTCGATCGTCTGGAGGATCACGATCTCCGTCTTCTTCACGATCACGCGGTCGCGCGTGCACTTCGCGGGGTCGATGCGGCACGGGTCGTCGAGGTCGAGGATCGAGGCGTTGCGATCGTCGTCGGGGCAGCCGTCGTCGTCCTCGAAGCCGTTGTAGTTCTCGGGGTCGTCGGGGCACTGATCGAGGTCGTCGCGGATGCCGTCGTTGTCGCGGTCGGGGAAGTCGTTCTTCGCGACGCGCACGGCGGGCTCGCGCTCGCGCGGCGGATCGTCCACCCTGCCCGCGCGGCGCGCCGCGGCCCTCGGCTCGAACACGATGCCGATCAGCGCGCGCTGGTCGGGCGTGCCGCTCGACAGCCCGCGCCCGACGCCGAGCGACAGGTAGCTGTTCTTCGCGAGGTACAGCTTCACGCCCGCGAGCGCCTCGAGCGTGCGGCGATCGCCGAGGCTGCTCGCGACCTCGCCGATGACCTCGAACTTCTCGGGGCTGACGGACCACGCGGCCGCCGCGCCGAGCGGATACGACGTCGTCTCCATGCCGAGGCTCGTCGCGCGGCGCACGCCGCCCGACAGGCCGAGGCGCAGCCGGCTCGCGACGTTCGCGTCGACGACGCCGAGCAGCTGCTCCGCGCGCCCGCCGCCGCCCATGCCGTCGCTCGCCGTCGGCGCGTAGACGCTGCCGATCGCCGCCACGTGGCGCGCGAGCCGCACCTTGCCGTGGAAGCCGGCGTCGCCGAGGCCCTGCGTGTCGACGGCGCCGCTCGCGATCGCGAACGGCATCGACGCGCCGAGCTCGAGCGGGATCGGCCCGAGCCGCAGGCCGACGGCGGCCACGAGCGTCGCCGACACGACGTCGTTCACGCCGGCGCTCGGCCGGCGCCCCCACTCGAGCGCTCCGAGGCCGAACGAGACGTCGCCGCCGTCGAGCGTGGACGATCCGTTCAGGGTGAGGTAGCCGCGCGAATCGACCGGCGGATCGGCGAGCGCAGGAGACGCGGCGGCAAGGAGGCACGGGAGTGCGAGAGCCAGGCGTGGCATGAGCGGTCCTCTCCGACGCGCCCGGACGACCAATCCCGGCGACGTCGATACACCAGCACAGTGATCGGGGTGCGCTCGCCGGTTACATCGCGATCCAAGTGCGCGCGGGCCCTCGCAGATCGCCGCGCCGCGGATCGTCACGGATCGCCGCGGATCGTCGCAGATCGTCGCGGATCGTCGGGGATCCCTCGGCGCCGCGTGCGCTCGGAGTGACGCGAGCTAGACTGCGCGCGCGAGCCCGGTCGTGAACGCGAATTCGTCGCGCCGTGCGGCGGCCCGTGGGAAGCGATTTGATAGGCTCGCGCTGGGCTTTCGGTGCCGAACGCACCGAGATCTCCGGGAGAACGCTCGATGGCTCTGCTGTTCCGCGACGACGAGACGCTGCGCGTGGTGCTGATGTCGGGGCTCTGCCCGCCCGAGGTCCAGGCGAAGGGTGCGCACGTCGCGCGCGATGCCAGCGGCGGCCTCATCCTCGCACCCGAAGGCAACCTGTCGAAGGACGCGCTCGCGAAGCTGCGCGCCGCCGGCGTCGCGACCGACGCCCAGCTGCCGTCGGGCGCGCGCGCCGTGCGCACGTGGGCCGAGGCGATCGCGCTCGTGCGCGTCCCGGTGACCGAGACTCCCGCACTCGTGATGATCGCGACGCCGGAGCCCCCGGCCGGCTCCGGAGGAGCCGCAAGCGGAGGAGCCGGCCGGCGTGATGGCGGCATCGTGGACCTCGCCGCGGAGCTGCTGCGCCTGGGCTGCGAGCGCCAGGAGCTGCTCGTCACGCCGGGCGGCGGGCTCGCCCGCGTGATCGATCCGCCGACGTACACGATCGTGCGCGCGATGGACCGCGAGCACGGCCTGCGCGCGTACGTCCCCGATCCGCCGGGCCAGGACGCCGTGTGGACCGAGCTCGGCTACAAGCACCCGCTCGCGCAGCGCCTGCGCGCCGAGCCGGGGCACGTGCTGCTCGTCGGGACCGACGGCTGGCGCAACGTGCGCGACGACGGCTGGAAGAACCTCGAGTCCGCGCTCGAGCTCGCGGTGCCAGGCGCGCACGTCGAGCTCGCATCGGCGCCGATCAAGGAGCGCCGCCGCGTCGAGCTGCGGCTGTCGCCGGGCCGGCGCGAGGCACCGAGCCTGTGGGTGATCCGCACGAACGGGCTCGCGGCGATCGACCGCCTGCTCGAGTACCTGCCCGAGGACATCGTCGCGCGCCTGACGTTCGCCGCGTCGACGTCGTTGCCGCTCGACGCCTCCGCCGGTCACCTCGGCGCGCGCACGCACACGAGCAGCGGCAGCATCATGCTGCCGACGACGACGATCATCATTCGCGCGCGCACGGGCCGCCATGGCCCGCCGGACCTGTCGCTCGACGCCGAGGAGTACGCGCCGCTGTCGAACATGCCCGACGTGTACGCGCCCGCCGGCTCGATCGTCGAGCCGCCGCTGCGCCGCGAGCGCCTGCGCCAGATCATCGGCGTCGATCACGGCGCGGTCGCGTGGCTCGCGCCGATCGTGGCGCGCCCGACGGAGGGTGCGCTGTCCGTCGCGCAGCAGGTCAACCGCACGCGCGGGCCGTTCCGCGTCGAGCGCATCCCCGACGGCGCGTTCGTGCCGCTGTCGGAGTGGGCCGACTACATCATCCACGCGAGCGCGACCGAGCTCCAGCCGTGGGGCCGCGCCGCGATCTTCGACTTCGCGCCGTTCGTGTCGACGGGGCTCGAGTGGGCGCAGGCGCCGCCGCTCGCCGACGAGCGCGACAGGAACGACAAGGGCGACAAGAAGGACAAGCGCCGCCCGGCGCGCGGGCGCGCCCCTGCCCCGCCGCCGGTGGTCGTGGCCGCGCCGGCGCCCGCACCCGCGCAGCGCACGCCGCGGCGCGCGGAGGCCGCCGACACGCAGGTCGAGGAGGTCACCGTCGACGCCGAGCTCGCCGCGCTCGAGGCGCAGTTCGTCGCGCTCGACGCGCCGGCCGACGCGCAGGAGCGGCTCGATCTCCTCGAGCGCCTCGGGCGTGCGTACGCGCGCCTCAACCGCCGCCGCGACGCCGGCCTGTGCTTCGCGCGCGCCGTGTGGGAGCTGTCCGGAACCGCCGCGAACGAGCGCCTCGATGCGTGGGTCGCCGCCGACCTCGGCCGCACCGATCCGCAGCGCGCGCTCGACGGCATCCTCGCGAACACCTCGCCGCCGCTCGACGACGTGCGCCGCGTCGCGATGATCGCCGCCCGCGCGTCGCAGGCGGTCGCGCGCGATCCGCACCGCGTCCACCGCTGGCTCGACGATCACGACGCCGAGCTCGACGCGCGCACGCTGTGGCTCGCCCGCGTCGGCCTCGCGCGCCTCGCCGGCGGCGACACGCTCGGCCTCGCGCAGACACGCGATCGCATCCTCGCGCGCCTCGCGGGCGGCCTGCCCGTCGAGCGCGAGCTGCCGTCGTTCCTGCGCTTCTCGGGGCGCAGCGGCGCGCTCGGCAACGCGAGCGGCGAGCACCTCGGCAAGGCGCTCGTCGAGCTCTCGGAGAAGGTGACGTCCACGCGCCGCAAGCGCTCGCCCGTCGAGGCGCCGGTCGCGCACACGACCGCGTACGTCGGCTTCCAGCTGGCGCATGGCTTCGCGCGCATCGGCCAGCCCGACCGCGCGCGCTCGATCGTCAACGAGAGCCGCGCCGCGCTCGCCGCCGTGATCGCCGATCCGGTGCACGCGTACCTCGCCGCGGCGTTCCAGGCGCGCGTCGAGCAGGCGATCTCCGGCCAGCCGCCGGAGACGCCGCTGCCCGATCCGCTCGGCGCGAACCTCGCCGCGCTCGACCGCGTCGCGCGCTACAAGGTCGATCGCCTGCGCGAGGCGTCGCGCATCCTCGAGCCGCTCGAGCGGCCCGACGCGATCGGCGCGTTCTCCAAGCGGCAGCACGACGCGCGCGGCCCCGAGTTCGCGGCGCTGCGCGCGATCGCCGAGTCCGCGGCGCGCGCGAAGGAGGTCGGCCGCCTCACCGACGTCGCGGCGAAGGCCGACGACGCCGAGAAGGCGCGCCTCCTCGACGGCATCTTCGACGTGCTGCTCGAGCTGCCCGAGGCGGGCGCCGCGCCGATCCTCGGGCGCGCGTGGCCGCTGATCGCGACGCTGCCCGAGCCGCGCCGCGCCGTGCTGTACGGCGAGGCGCTCGTCGTCGCGGGCCACTTCGGCCGCACCGAGCTCGTGCCCGAGATGCTCGAGGCGCTCGGCGGCGCCGTGCGCGCCGTGCCGGGCAACGAGCTCGAGCGCGTGCTCGAGCAGAGCCTGCGCGCGCTGCGCCGCATCGGCCTGCGCGCCGAGATCGCCGAGCTGCTCGCCGACGTCGAGCACGCCCTCGAGGCCGGCTCGACGCACCTGCGCGCCCGCCTCGCGATCGCGGCGGGCCTCGCGTTCCTCGGCGAGACGGGGCGCGCGCTGCCGATCCTCGAGCTGGCGCGGCGCGCGCTCGACGAGAGCATGACGCTGACGGCGCGGCTCGATCTGACGCGTGCGCTCGCGACCGCGTACGCGCAGGCCCCGATCGCGCACGCGCTCTCCGGCATCAGCGACCTCGCGACGCAGCTGCGCGACATCACCGACAGCTTCGGCACGAACAGCCACTACTGCCTCTCCGTCCTCAGCTTCGTCGAATCGCTCATCCTCGGCATCACGTCCGACGACCTCGCCCTCGGCGAGGCCGGCCGCCGCTTCGTCGAGGACGACGAGCACCTGATCCGCCGCCGCCTGCACCGCGATCTCGGAGGTTCCGCGTGACCGCTACTGCCGTTCCCCAGACCACCACCATCGACGCGATCGAGCGCGCCACCCAGGCGAGCGCCGACGAGCTCGCCCGCGAGGCGTCGTCGCTGCGCGAGCGCATCAACCGCTTCCGCCTCGGCCTCGGTCGCTTCTTCGTCGCCAAGCAGCCGCTGATCGACCTCATGTGCGTCGCCGCCGTCGCGCAGGAGCCGCTGCTCCTCGTCGGGCCGCCCGGCACCGCGAAGTCGGACCTCGTCATCAAGTTCAAGGACGCGCTGCGCATCCCCGACGGCGAGTACTTCGAGTACCTGCTGACGCGCTTCACCGAGCCGTCGGAGGTGTTCGGCCCGATCGACATCGCCGAGCTGCGCAGCGGCCGCTACCTGCGCCGCGACCGCGGCAAGCTACCGACCGCGCGCCTCGTGTTCCTCGACGAGATCTTCAAGGCGAACTCGGCGATCCTGAACTCGCTCCTCACCGTCATCAACGAGCGCAAGTTCTACCAGGACGGCCAGCCCGTCCCCGTGAAGCTGCGCGTGCTGCTCGCGGCGACGAACGAGCTCCCCGAGAACGCCGAGCTCGCCGCGCTCAAGGATCGCTTCTGCCTGAAGGCGGCGTGCCGCTCGGTGCAGGACGAGCACTTCGTCGAGCTGATCGACGCGGGCCTCGACGCCTACACGCACCGCGAGCTCAACCAGAAGCCCTGGATCGAGGGCCACGCGTCGCTCGAGGACTTCGTGAAGGCCCACCGCTGGCTCACGCACGTGCTCGCGCGCCGCACGGTCGGCCCCGACGGCAAGGAGCTACGCGACCGCGAGCTGTACTTCTCCGACGAGCTGCTGCGCGAGCTGCGCCGCGTGCTGAAGACGCTCGTGCGCGAGGACGGCGTGTTCGTCTCCGACCGCAAGGTCGTGAAGCTGTACCGCCTGCTGCGCACGCACGCGTGGATCGTCCACGGCGGTGCCGTCGAGCGCGCGGACCTGCGCCTGCTGTCGTACCTCGGCGAGACCCGCGACGAGATCGACCTCCTCGAGGAGAAGGTGCCGCGTCTCCTCGGCCTGACCTGATGGGTGCACCGGCCACACCACCGCGCGCCGAGCTGCGCACGGCCGCCGACGTCGCGTCGTGGGTCGCGGCGGGGCTGTGCCTGCGGCGCGTGCCGACGTCGGACGACGACGACACGCTCGTCTCGCAGGCGATCCTCGCGTGCGCATCCGAGCTCGGCGCGATGCCGCCGCCGGGCGTCATCTCCGACGTGGCGACGCTGCTCGGCGGCGCGCGCGTCCCGGGCACGCCGGCGACGAACGCGCAGCTCGGCGACGACGCGCTGCGCACGGCCGTGCGCGCGTACGACGACGACGTCCTGTCGCGCCTCGCGACGACGGCGCGCTTCGACGACGTGCTCGCGGCGTTCGCGCACCTGCCGGCGGCGAACCGCCCGACGGCGGTGGCGCTCGTCGTCGGCGCCCTGTGCGAGCGGTCCGGGTTCGCGGGGTTGTCGGTCAGCTCGGCGACGCTGCGGCGCGCCCTCGCCCGCCCGCGCGAGGAGCGCGACACCGCCGGGCGCGCGGAGCTGCGCGGCGGCGGCCCGCTCGCGGCGCGCCTCGCGGATGCGTACACGCGGCTCGCCCGCGGCGCCCGCCAGAGCCGCGCGCTCGTCGACGATCGCGAGGTGTTCCAGATCGATCACCTCGAGGTGCTCGGCAGCTTCGGGCGCCGGCTCGCCGCCGACCACATCGGCGCCGCGGCCGAGGCGATCGCGCAGCGGCTGCCGCGCCGCCTGCCGCCGAACCGCGAGCAGCGGGGCGCGCGCGACACCCAGCTCGCCGACGACACGCTCTATCCGGCGGGCGGCTTCACCGCGATCACGCCGGGCGGCTCGACGGGCAACATCGAGAACATGGTGTCGTCGGAGCTCGTCTACATGGACGACGGCGACGTCGTCGACCTGTTCTCGCTGCGCTACGTCGAGGGCGAGCTGCTGTTCTACACGCGCGACGACAGCGTGTTCCGGCGGCACCGCCACCAGATCGTGTTCGCGCTCGACCCGGCGCTCGACGACGCCCGGGTCAAGGACCCCGACGTCCCGTGGCAGCGCCTGGTGCTCGGCCTCGGCATGCTCGTGGCGGCAATTCGCTGGCTGACCGAGCAGCTCACGCACGACGCCCTGACCATCCACGTGGCCTTTCCGCCCAAGGGCCTGGCCCAGGAGCGGGAGCTGTTCGAGCTCCTCCTCGCCGGCGAGATCACGGCCGGCACGGTCACGGTGACCGAGCAGACGTTCGCCCAGGCCATCGAGCTGGCGGGCGGCGCGCGGAGCTCGCTGTCAGATCTGGTGTTCGTGTCGATGACAGACCCACCTGCACTCCCGACGAGGGGGAGCGGCAAGGGGACCGGGATGCGCGCCCTCGACCTGTCCCTGCGATCCGCCCACCCGGCGGTGCACGAGCTCTCCCCCCGGAAGGGCGTGCCGCCCGACCCGGGCCCGGATTCCTGGATCGAATGGTGTGAAGTGACCGAAGATCTGCTGCGCTGGCTCGTGTAAAACGGGAGTCAACCATGCCGCGCTACGAGTTCTCGGAAGGCTCATCGAACAAGTTCTGGCAGATCGATCTTTCTGGAAAGTCGTTCTCGACGACCTACGGGAAGATCGGCACCAACGGTCAGACGACGGTCAAGACGTACAAGACCGACGCGGAGGCCAAGAAGGAATACGACAAGCTGATCGCGGAGAAGACGAAGAAGGGGTACGAGCTCGTCGATGGTGAGTCCGAGGAGGATGAGGACCTCGACGAGGACGAGGAGGAAGAAGAGGAGGAGAACGAGGAGGAAGAGGCGGCTCCGGCGAAGAAGACGAAGGCCGCGGCGAAGCCGGCCGCGAAGACCGTCGCGAAGCCGGCCGCGAAGAAGGCCGCCGCGCCGGCGAAGGCCGCGCCCGCGAAGGCCGCGCCCGCGAAGGCGCCGGCGAAGGCCGCCGCGCCGGCGAAGGCGGCGAAGGCCGCGCCCGCGAGCAACGACCGCTCGACGCCGCGCTACTTCGAGTTCTCCGAGGGCAGCTCGAACAAGTTCTGGCAGGTCTGGCTCGACGGCACGCAGCTGATGACGAAGTACGGCCGCATCGGCGCGGCCGGCTCGACGACGGTCAAGGACTTCGGCACCGACGAGAAGGTCGGCAAGGAGTACGACAAGATCGTCAACGAGAAGACGAAGAAGGGCTACGAGGAGAAGCCCCTCCCCGGCGGCGGTGACGACGACGACGACGACTTCGACGAGATCGAGGAGTAACTAGCGGTTGCGGTTGCGGCGCGCGAGCTCGGTGACGTTGATCGCGGGGCCGGAGCCCTGGGCGATGCGGCGCGGGCGGGTCGGGACGGTCTGCTTGGGCTCGTTGATCGTGACGACGGAGCGCTTCTTCTCGACGAGGCGGCCGACGAGGTTGCGTGCGCGGGCCTCGGCGAGCTCGCAGCCGGAGCGCAGCGCGTGCTGGTACGCGACGAGCGCGACGCGGCGGGCGCGCTCCTTCTTGCCCATGCCGTCGTAGAGCGCGGCGAGCACGGTCTCGATGCGCCACAGGCCGGCGGGAGGTGCCGGCGCCTCCTCGCCCGACGGAGCGAGGTAGTGCACGGCGCCCTCGAGCTCCGCGATCGCGGCGGTCGTGCGGCGGTCCTCGAGGAGCGAGCTCGCGAGCGCGAGGTACGCCTGGATGATCGCCTCGGGGTCGTTCGAGACGACGGCCGCGCGCAGGCCGTCGCGGCGGCGCGCGACGACGTCGCTGTCGGCGGGCTGGCGCCCGAGGAGCATCGGCGCCGGGCGCTGCTTCGTCGGCTCGTCCCACAGGGACTCGACCCCGCCGCCCGTCGTCGTGCGCGACATCAGCGCCTCCGCGCTCGCGTGCACCAGCGCCTCGGCGAACGCCTGCGCCGACGGGTAGCGAGCAGCCGGGTCCTTCGACAGCGCCTTCATGACGACGTCTTCGACCGCGCGCGGGATGGATGCATCGGGGGCGCGCAGGGCCGGCGGCACGATCGGATCGTGGAGCTGGCGCTCGAAGATGTCGGCCGGTAGCCCGCCGCCGAACGGCGTCGCGCCGACCATCATCTCGTAGACAACGGTCGCGACGGCGTAGAGGTCCGCCGGGGCCTGCGGCGCGTGACCGCGGATGACCTCGGGCGCCATGTACTCGGGCGTGCCCGCGATCTGCGGCGCCGGCGTCGCCGCCGGGCGCGCGAGGCCGAAGTCGATGATCGTCACGCGGTCGTCGGCGTCGACGAGGATGTTGTTGCTCTTGATGTCGGCGTGGATGATCTGCGCGTCGTGGATCGCGGCGAGCCCGGCGAGCAGCTGCACGGCGATCGCGATCGAGCGCGGCACCGGCAGCCGGCCCTCGCGCTTGATGAGCTGGTAGAGCGACGTGCCCGCGGCGTGCTCCATCACGAGCACCGGGCTGCCGCCGAGCGTGGCGCCGGTGTCGACGACGCGCACGATCGCCGGGTGCTTGACGCTGGCGAGCAGGCGCGACTCCTCGGCGAAGCGCTCCAGCATCGCGCGGTCGCGCGACAGCGTGTTGCGCAGGCGCTTGACGGCGAGGTTGCGACCCTCGCGATCGCGCGCGGCGTGGACCTGACCCATCCCACCGCGGCCGAGCAGCTCGCCCAGCAGGTACTCGCCGTCGTTCACCGGTGGCGTCATGCCCGGGCAGCTCATCAAGGAGCGTGCCTGATGGCGCCTCACGTCGACCTCGCGGTTGCGCCCACTTACCACGTGCGCGTTTCACCCCGGGTGCCGGTTCACCCGGGTAGCCCTGACGGGTCGCACCCGGCGGTGCCGGTGTCGTACCTTGGACGCGTGCCGCGGCCGTTCGTCATCGTCGGTGTCCCCGGGCACCGCCGCGTGACGCTGTTCCAGGACGCGCTCGCCGCCGAGGGCTGCCCGCCGGCGCGCGTCGTGTCGTGGCGCGACCTCGCGGTGCCCGGCGCGCCGGCGCGCCTGCTTGGCGACCTGCCCGACGACGCGATCCTGCGCATCGACTCCGCCGGCGAGGACCGCGACGTCGAGCGCGCGCTGCTCCACCGCGGCGAGGCGCCGGCCCGCGCCGAGGGCTCCCCCGCGATCGACGCGCGCGCACTCGCCGCGATCCCCGACGAGCTCGGGCGGATCGTCTACCCGCGCCAGCAGCACCTCGGCTTCTGCGCCATCCTCGACGAGATCCAGGCGGTGATCGCCGCGCACCCGCGCTGGCGCGTGACCCAGCCGGTCGCCGCGATCCAGGAGCTGTTCGACAAGCGCACGTGCTCGCGGCGGTGGACGGCGCTCGGCATCCCGATGCCCGACGCGCTCCCCGGCGGCGACGTCCGCGATCCGGACGATCTGCGCGCGCGCATGGTCGCCGCGGGGTGGCCCACCGTGTACGTGAAGGTGGCCTCGAGCTCGTCGGCGGCGTGCCTCGCGATCTTCCAGCACGCTCCCGGCGGGCGCGACACGGCGATCACGACCGTCGAGGACACGGGGAAGGCGCGCTACAACACGCGCAAGCTGCAGCGCCTCGTCGGGCGCGCCGGCGTCGACCGCCTGCTGCGCTTCCTGCTCGCCGAGGGAGCGCAGGTCGAGCGCGCGATCCCCAAGGCGCAGCTCGAGCGCCGCCACTTCGACCTGCGCGTGCTCGCGATCGACGGCGTCGCGGCGTTCCTCGTCGTGCGCACGTCGCCGCACCCGATCACGAACCTCCACCTGGGCGGGCAGCGCGGCGACGTCGCGGCGCTGCAGGCGCGCGTCGACCCGGCGGCGTGGGACGCGGCGATGGCCACGTGCGTCGCGGTGCAGCGCGCGACGGGCGCGTTCCACGTCGGCGTCGACCTGATGCTCGAGCCCGACTTCACCACGCATCGCGTGATCGAGGGCAACGCGTTCGGCGACCTGCTGCCGAACCTCGAGCGCGACGGCACCGACGTCTACGGCTGGCAGGTGCGCAGGCTCGTGCGATGACGACGCTGCAGCTGATCGACGAGGTCGAGCTGCCGGCCGGCGCGGTGCGGCGCTACGGCGACGCGCGCCACCCGATGCCCGAGGGCCGGGCGCGGCTCGTCGGCGGCGCGCGCGGCGGCTTCGTCGTCGCGGCGGGCGCGGCGTCGCTCGCGGCGTACGACCACGCGACGAGCCGGCTGCGCACCGTCCTTCGCGTCGGCGGCGAGTTCGCGGCCGCGTTCGCGCCGTGCGGCGTCGCGTTCCTCGCGGTGCGCGACGGCGCCGCGTGCGACCTCGTGCGCTGGGACATCCGCCACGGCCACCTCGAGCCGCTGAGCCGCATCGAGGGCGCCGTGCGTGCGCTCGGCGCCGACGCCGAGGGTGCGCGCGTCGTCGCGTACGCCGGCGACCGCGTGTGCGTGCACGACGGCGCGCGCGGGCACCTCCTGTGGGAGCGCACCGTCGAGCGCCGCCTCGACGACCTCGAGGAGCTGCTGCTCGCCGGCGACGAGGTGATCGCGTGCAGCCACGTGGCCGGCATCCTCGCCGACGGCGAACCCGACGGCTACGCGATGGTGCGCATCGCGCCCGCGCCGGCGCCGCTCGAGGTCAACACCGAGTACGCGCGCACCGTCCCCGGCTGGTACGCGCCGCCCGCGCGCACCGCGGCCGCGTTCGACGTGTTCACGAACGCCTCGACGCGCGCCGAGCAGCTCGCGGTGTCGCGCGACGGGACGCGCGTCGCGACCGAGCTGCGCGCGTGGACGCGGCCCGCCGGCAAGACCCTCGCGATGCCCGCGCTGCAGTGGAACATCCCCGGGTGGTGGGTGCACGCGCCGAGCGAGTACACGGCGCGCGACCTCGCGTGGGGCGAGCACGGGCTGCTCCGCGTGAGCGCGCACCACCCGCACTGGATCGTCGAGGACTGCGACGCGCCGGCGCCGGACCGCGCGCTGCCGCGCGACACCCAGCTCGCGGCGCTCGTGCCCGGCACGAGCCGCGCCGTGGTCGCGCTCGTCAGGTCCGTGCACCTGCGGCCGCTCGACGGCGAGGACGGCGGCCGCGTGCTGCTTCCCAACGTCGACGCGCGCGCGCTCGCGTGCGCCGACGACGGCTCGGCGATCGCCGTCGCGTTCGCGAACCGGCTCGCCATGTTCGACGGCGCCGGCGAGAAGCGCGACGTCCGGCCGCTGCACGGCGTCGAGGCGCTCGCGGTCGCGCGCGGCGGTGCGGCCGTGGCGTGCCGCGACGGCGCGCGCCTCGCCATCTCGCGCGGCGGGAGCGTCGTGCACGGCCCCGCCGACGACGCGCTCGCCTTCGCGCCGGTGTGGTCGCAGCGCTCGATCGCGTTCTCGCCCGACGGCGCGGTCGTCGCGTACCCGACGGCGGCGTGGGGCGTCGCGCTCGTCGACGCCGACACGGGTGCGCTGCGCGCCGAGCTCGGCGGGCTGACCAGCCCGGTGAGCGCCGTGGCGTTCGCGCACGACGGCGACGCCGTGTTCGCGGCGTGCGCCGACGGGCGCGTGGTCGAGTGGGACCTCCCACGCTAGGGTTCCCCGAGGCGACGACGTGAGCGACGTGGAGGCCTGCAACGCCGAGCTCGAGGACGCGATCGCGCGCGACCCGTACGACGTCGACCTGTACGCCGTGTACGCCGACTGGTTGCAGCAGCGCGGGCACGTGCGCGGCGAGCTGATCGCGGCGCAGCTCGCCGAGCTGCGCGGCTCGGCCGAGGCCGTCGAGGCGCGAGAGGACCTGCTCGCGATCCACGCCGGCGCGCTGCTGGGTCCACTCGCGTCCGATCGCCACCTCGCGCTCACGTGGCGCTGCGGCTTCGTCCACGCGGCCGCGGCCGCCGCGGGCGAGGACGCGACGTCGCGCGAGCTCCTGCGCGGGCTCGCGACGCTGCTCGCGCACCCGTCGGGGCGGCTGCTCGTGCGGCTCGACGTGCGCATCACGCACGGCGGCCCCGAGCTGGTCGAGTTGCTCGCGGCGCACGCGCCGCCGACGCTGCGCGACCTCCGCATCGCGACCGAGGGCGAGCTCGAGCTCGCCGAGCTGTGGCCGCGCTGCCGCCGCCTGCGCGGCCTCGCGATCAGCGCCGCCTCGTCGCACCCGGGCGAGCTCGTGCTGCCGCAGCTCGAGCGCGCCGCGTTCCACCACCTCGACACCACCGACGCGGCCGCGCGCGCGATCGCGGCCGCGCACGTGCCGGAGCTCGTCGAGCTCGACCTGTGGCTCGGGCGCGGCGTCGCGCACGCAGAGCCGCTGCGCGACCTCCTCCACCGCGAGCGGCCGCTGCTGCAGCGGCTGCGCCTGCGCGCGGCGGCGTGCGCGCCGGGCTTCGCGAGCGCGCTGACGCAGAGCGGGCTCGCCGCGCAGCTCCTCGAGCTCGACCTGTCGCACAATCCGCTGCTCGGCGGCGAGGACCTCCGGCTGCTCGCGCGGTCCAAGGTCATCTTCGAGCGGCTGCGCGAGCTGCGCGTGCCGGAAGTGCACGCGAACGAGCAGGTGCGCGCGTGGTTCGCGGGGACGCGGATCGAGGTGCTCGGCGACTCCGAGGAGCCGCCGTGGTCCGCCTACGTGCCCTGAAGTACGGGGAGCCGCACGCCGGCGCCGCGGCGCGCCTCGGGCACCGGGATGCGCTCGAGGAGCCCGGCGGCGAACACCTTGTGCAGCTCGAGGTAGTCGAGGTGCACGTACCCGATGTGGCAGTGGCAGTCGCCGTTCGTGCACGGGCGCGGCGCGAGCGCGTCCCGCCACGCGGCGTCGTAGATGTTGCCGATCGGCTCGGCGATGAAGTGGCAGCGCCGCATCGTGCCGTCGCCGTCGACGGTGATCGCGCGCTCGCCGGCGCCGCACGCGCGGCCGGCGCTCGGGTAGCGCACGTTGTTGAGGCGGAACAGCGGGTCGATCGCCTCCCACCCGGCGATCTCGTCGTCGCTGTAGGCGAGCGCCTTCACGGCGTTGATCCACACGTACGTCTCGGCGGGGAGCGCGGCGCGGAGGGCGCGCGCGGCGTCCGCATACGCGCGCTGGCCGACGACGCCGACGCTGAAGCGCACGCCCGCATCGGCGAGGCGCCGCGCCTGCGCGAGGAAGTCGTCGAGCGCCGTCCACTCCGGGTGGTAGGTGCACCACAGCGCGAGCCGCTCGGGGTTCGCCTGCGCGACCCACGCGAGCGAGCCGCTCAGGTTCGTCTGCGCGGCGACGCGCCCGACCTGCGGGAGGTGCGAGAGCTCCGTCAGGCCCTCCTGGTACCAGCGCCGGATCAGCGCCTCGCCCCACGGCGTGACGAGCACGCCGAGCTCGTCGGTCGCGGGCTGTGCCGCGACCCAGTCGACGAAGCGCCGCCACTGCGCGCGGTCCGTCGCGAGCTGCTCCCGCGTGTCGACGCGCTTCGCGAACGGGCAGTACGCGCAGCCGTAGTTACAGCTCGCGAGCGGGCCGCGGTACAGGATGTCGAGCTTCACGACAGCTCGTACTCCGCCATCCGGCGGCGGACCTGCTCGGAGAACAGCGCCGGCCCGACGGCGTCGGCGCGCGCGAGGCCCTCGGCCGTGAGCCGCAGGCTCCCGCCGTCGCGCGTCGTCAGCGCGGCGAGCTGCGCGAGCGCCGGGTCGTCGACGGGATCCGCCGCGAAGCGGGCGCGGTACGCGTCGACGTCGAGCCCCTCGTCGGACAGGAGCGACAGGATCAGCCAGCGCCGGCGCTGCTCGTCGTCGTCGAGCACGAAGCCGTAGTCGGCCACGGCGAACGCGTCGTCGGGCTTCGCGATCCAGCGGTCGATGATCTCGCGCACGCCGCGCGCCCCCACCGCCCACTCCGACGAGTAGTGCACCGCGCGCGTGTACGACCGGGCCCCGCACCCGAGCCCGATCATCCCGTCCTCCTGGCAGCAGTACGATGCACCCGCCCCCGCGCCCGCGGCGGCGAGCCGGAACATGCGCATCGACACCTGGCGGTAGCCGGCCTCGAGGAGCTGCTCCCTGCCCTGCTCGTACAGCTCGACGCGCGCCGCGTCGTCGGGGTGCACGCCCGCGCGCGCGCCCTTCCGGCCCAGCGTCGTCAGCGGGCGCACGTACAGCGGGTACAGGTACAGCTCCTCGGGGCGGTACGCGAGCGCCGCCGCGAGCGAGGCGCGCCACGACGCGGCCGTCTGCCCGGGCAGGCCGTACATGAGGTCGACGTTGAGCGTCGCGGGCCCGGCGTCGCGGATCGCGCGCAGCGCGCGGTGTATGTCGTCGACGCGCTGCGGGCGGTTGACGGCGCGGCACTCGTCGTCCACGAAGCTCTGCACGCCGATGCTGATCCGGTCGGCGCCGCCGTGCTGCACGGCCACCGCGAGCCGGTCCGGCAGCGCCGTCTCGGGCGACGTCTCGACGGACATCGGGATGCCGCGCGGCGCGCCGACCGCGCGCACGAGGTCGATCGCCCGCTCGAGCTGCCCGGCGTCGAGCAGCGTCGGCGTGCCCCCGCCGATCGCCGCGCGGGAGAAGGCGAACACCCCGCCGGCGTCGAGGGCGCGGCGCACGACGGCGACCTGGCGCGCGAGCGTGCCCAGGTACGCCTCGACGCGATCGGCCTCGGGCACCGGCTGCGTGAACAGGTTGCAGAAGCCGCACCGGATCTCGCAGAACGGCACGTGCAGGTAGACGAACAGATGGTCGCGCCGCTCGCGCGCCCACAGCTCCGCGAGGTCGAGCGCCGGCTCGATGCGGCGGTACGCCGTCTTGTGCGGATACGCGTAGACGTAGTGCTGGTAGCGGCTGGCGTCGTCGAGTGGGTTCACAGGAGGATCTCGGCGTAGGGCACGGTGGTGACGATCGGATGGGCGACGCGGTGGCCGACGTAGCCGTCCTCGCCGTACAGCGTCCCATGATCGCTGCACGCGATGAGGAACAGCGGCGCGCGCGACAGCGCCGCGACGAGGCGCGGGATGTGCGCGTCGACGTAGCGCAGCGCCGCGGCGTGCGAGGCGCGCGAGTCGCGGCCCGAGCCGTCGAGGTAGAAGTGGTTCGGCTGGTGGAGCGCGCTCACGTTCACGAACGTGAAGGCGCGGCGGTCCGCCGGCAGCGCCGCGAGCGAGCGCTCGACGATCTCGATCTGGTTCTCGAACGAGCGCGGATCGGTGACGCCGGTCGCGGTCGACCAGTGGCGCTCGGCGAACAGCCCCGGCAGCACGTTCCCGAGCGGGTTGCGCAGGTTGAAGAACCCGACGCCGCCGACGCACAGCGTGTGGTAGCCGCGCGCCGCGAGGCCCTCGACGATCGTCGCGCCCTCGAGCGTGCACGTGCCGCGGCCGATCGTCTCGCTGCCCTCGAAGCCGAGCGCGAGGCGGCGGCGGTGGCGCCCCGGCGCGGCCGGCGTCGGGAGGAAGCCGGCGAAGAACGCCTGGTGCGCCGCGAACGTGAACGTCCCCGGGCTGTGGCGTTCCTCCCAGCCGCCGGGCACGAGCTTCGCGAGGTTCGGCGTGCGCCCGGCCGCCATCTCCTCGACGGCGACGTCGTGGCGCAGCGTATCGAGCACGATCAGCGCGAGGTCGTGCGTACCGACGATCGCGTTCATGTCGAGGTCGTCGGTCATCTCGCTCATCGGAGGTCGAGCAGCTCCGCCACGTCGTGAAAGCGGTGCGTCGGGGGCGCGAGGTCGGCGGGCCAGGCGCCGCGCACGCGCCACGCCGTCGCCATGCCCAGCGCGCTCGCCGGGGCGAGGTCGGTGGTCGGGTGGTCGCCGGCGAACACGACGTCGCCGGGGGCGCACTCGGTCCAGCGCAGCGCGAGCTCGAAGATCTCGCGCGCCGGCTTCGCGTGGCCGACCTCCTGCGAGACGAACGTCGCGTGCACGAGGTCGGCGACGCCGATCCGCGCGAGCTTCGCGCGCTGGGCGCCGCCGCCGTTGGTGACGATCGCGACGCGGCACGTGCGCGCGAGCGCGGCGATCGCCGCACGCGCCTCCGGCTCGTCGGTGAGGCGGGCGGCGAGGTCGTGCGGGAACGCGACCGGATCGAAGCGCAGGCCGAAGCGCGCGGCGAGGTCGGCCGCGAGCTCGTGCCGCGAGCGGTGGCCGCGCCGGTCGAGCTCCTCGACTTCGGCGCGCTCGGCGTCGTCGAGCGTCCGCCCGAGCTGCCCCGCGGCGAGGTCGTCGAGCCACGCGCGGAACACGGGCGCGCGGTCGTAGAGCGTGTCGTCCAGGTCGATCAGGAACGCACGGTACCGCGGCACCGGCGAAAAATGCCTCGACTGACCGCCGCCGCGCAACTCACACGGTCGCCGTGCGGTCGGGGGCCGGGTGGAGGGCCACGTAGGCCATCAGCTGCTCGGGCGTGACGAGGCCGACGGCCTGCTCGCCGTCGACGACCACGGCGATCGCCTCGGGCGACGTCGACAGCTCGTCGAGGATGCGGTCGAGCGTCGTGCCCGGCGCGACGCGCACGACCTCGTGGCGCGGGGCCTCGCCGACCTCGAGCTCGGGGCCGGCGGTGCGCAGCGCCGCGGCGATGTCCTCGCGCGTGACGGCGCCGACGAGCCGGCCGTGCTCGACGACCGGGAGCACGCCGATGCCGCTGTCGACCATGCGCGACGCGGCGACGCCCGCCGTCTCGCTCGCGTCGACGACCACCGCGCGCCGCGACATCACCTCGCTCGCGGGGACGCCGGCGAGCGACGACCGGATGCGCACCATGTCGCGCTCGCGGCTCGCGCCCATCCACACGACGAACGCGATCACGACGAGCCACAGGTTCGTGAACACGCCGATCGCGCCGAGCCCGACGGCGATGATCTTGCCGGCGGCCGTCGCGATCTCGGTCGCGCGCTCGCGCGAGGTCCACATCGCGAGGACGGAGCGCAGCACGCGCCCGCCGTCCATCGGGAACGCGGGCAGGAGGTTGAACACCGCGAGCACGACGTTGATCCAGATCAGCTGCGACAGCACCGCCTCGCCGACGCCGCGCGCGTTCGCCGGATCCGTCGGCAGGCCGGCGCCTGCGACGATCGCGTAGAGGATCGCCGCGAGCACGAGGTTGACGACCGGCCCGACGAGCGCGATCGCGAGCTCCTGCCCCGGCCGCTCCGGGATGCGCTCGAGGCTCGCGATGCCGCCGATCGGGAGGAGGAGGATGTCGCGCGTCGCGACGCCGAACCGGCGCGCCATCAGTGCGTGCGACAGCTCGTGCGCGACGATGATCACGAACACCGCCACGAGGATGATCAGGCCGGCCGCCGTCGCGCGCGGCCCGATGCCCGACATCCAGAACGAGGCGGCGAACCACCCGAGGAGGAGCAGCAGCGTCACGTGGACGCGGATCGGGATCCCGGCGATCGATCCGATCCGCCACGACCAGGGCGTGCGCACGCCGTGCGCGGAGGATGGCGGCATGCCTCCGGTGGGTGCATCGGAGGTGCCAGCGGCGTGCGGCGGCGCCGGATCAGCAGGTGACCTGGCGGCGGCCGAACGTCGTGCTGGGGATCGGGTCGGACGCGGGCCGGTCCGGCGCCGTCGACTTCAGCCAGCCCTCGATCGCGGTGCAGGTCGCGGCGTCGTCGGCACACGTGCGGTCGCGCGCGGGCGGCGTCAGCATGACGTCCGGCGGCAGCAGGTCCCAGCGCGAGCACACGTGCCGCGTCGGCGGCATCTCGTGCGGCTTCATGCCGTAGCCCTGGAACTGGTGCTGGTCGTGGATGCGCACCTCGACGCCCCGCGTGGAGCGGCGCAGCTCGAAGGACCGGCTGCCCCACATGTGCGGCGTGCCACCGGGGAGCCCCCCGACGGCGAGGCGGATCAGCGCCGGCGGCGCCACCGCCACCGGCGGGGTCTCCGCAGGGGCCGTCGACGTCGGCGGGCGCGGTGCCGCGGCGCAGGCCGTGGCGAGGAGGATCGCGAGCCAGGTAAGCGACTTCGTCATGCAGGTTCGTGACGGCCGAAGCGCCCGCGCGGTCGACGATAGAATGCGCCCGCGCCGATCGCGAAACCCGGCGAAACCCGGCGAAACCAGGGTCGACCACTGGCGCCGTCCGCGACCGCGATCCTATCGTCGCGTGCATGGGTGCACGTCATGGGTGACGCGATCCGGTCGTTGCTCGTCAAGTTGCAGGCGTCGCCGGGGGACGCCGAGCTGCGGCGCCGGGTCGCCGAGGCGCTCGATGCGGCGGGCCAGCGCGACGACGTCGGGCCGGTCCTCGAGCCGCTCGTCAACCTGACGGGCCACGACGACGACGCCGGCCTGCCCTGCCTGTGCAAGAAGTGCCTGCACGCGGCCCCCGTTGTTGCCGAGGCCGGGGACATGAGGTTCACGCGGTCGTTCGCGATCGCCGGCACGCGCGTCCTCCACTTCTGGATGCTGTCCGATCTCGACCGCGTCGCCGTGCGCGCGTCGGTCACCAGGGCGCTCGTCGAGCGACTCGCCGCCGTGAAGGCGAAGAAGAAGGAGAAGGCGTGAGCATGCACCACCTGGTCGCGGACCGTCACCGCGTGCGCGCGCGCGCGGTGCGAGAGCTACCGGCGTCCGACGCGCTCGCGTACGCCCTGCGGCGCGTGCTGTTCGCGGACCGCCACGCGGAGGTGCGCGCCGCGGCCGCGCGCCGCCTCGGCGACGTGTGGGCCGACGGCCACGCGCGCGACGCGATCGAGGGCTGGCTCGGCGAGGCGCTCGACGACGCCTCGCCGATGGTGCGCGACGCGATCCTGCGCACGCTCGCGCGACTCGGCGGGCCGGCGTCGGCGGCGGCGCTGCGCGCGCGGATCGCCGACGACGAGATGTGGTGGATCCGGCGCAGCGCGATCTACACGCTCGCCGCCGTCGGCGGTGCCGCGGAGGTGCCGGCGTTCACGGCCGCGCTCGCGGATCCGTTCTGGCGCGTGCGCCAGGCGGCGATCAAGGTGCTCGCGGTGCTCGGCGCGCGCGATCCCGAGGTGCGCGACGAGGTGCTGACGGCGCCGCCGTCGGATGCGCTCACGTACCTGCGTGTCTCGTGGGGCCCCGTCGCGATCGAGCAGCCCGCCCGCGCCGCGAGCGAGAACACGCGGCTGCCCGAGCTCCTGCGCGACCCGGATCCCGCGATCGTCGCGAAGCGCCTGCTCGAGGGCCACGGCGACCGCACGCCGGTCGCGCTCGTCGAGCTGCTCTGCGATCCGCACGCGCCGCTGCGCCTGCTCGCCGCCGAGCGCATCCTCCACCACCGCGGCCCCGGCGACGACACCCCGCCCGAGCAGCGGGAGGTTTCGGGCGATCCGCGCATGCCGGCGTTCGAGGCCGCGCTCGAGTGGCTGGAGGAGCCGCGCATCCCGCACGTCGTGCCGACGGTGCACGACCTGCTCGACCGCGCCGGCGATCCGATCGCGGAGCTCGCCGAGCGCGTGCTCGCGCGCGAGGACCGGCCGGGCGCGGCGCGCTGGGCGATCGGATGGGTCGTCGCGACGCGGTACGAGACGCTGTGCGACGCCGTGCGCACCCGGGCGCGCCGCGGCGATGCGTCGCTGCGCCGGCTCGCGCTGCGCGCGATCGACGGCGACGAGCTGGTCGCGTGGGCCGCCGAGGATCCGGCGCTCGCCGGCGCGATCGCCGTCGAGCTGCACGGCCGCCACACCGACGAGGCGCACGCCGCCCTCGCCCGCCTCGACGGCGCCGCGCACCCGCGCGTGCGCACCCTGCAGGTCGATGCCGCCGCCCGCCGCGGCGCGTGGCACGCCGTCGCCGCCGCGACCACCGACGACGCCCACGGTCCGCGCGCGGTCGCGACGCGCTGGCTCGTGCGGCGCCGCGAGCGCGCACTCGTCTCGCTCACGCTCGCGCAGGTCGACGTCCGCCCCGAGCTCGACCGCGATCCGGCGGTGCGCGAGGCCGGCCTCGACGTCGGCCGCGCGATCGCCGCGCTCGCCTCCGACGTCGACCCGTTCGTCCGCCGCGCCGCCGTCGAGCACCTCGCGAAGGCGCCGCTCGACTCCACTTCTGATGTCGACCCCGAGCGCCTCGCCGGGGCGCTCGCGATCGCGCTCGCCGATCCGGATCCGTGGCTGCGCGCGCGGGCGTGCGGTCGCGGGAACCTGCTCGACGACCGGATCCTCGCGCTCACCGTGGGCCTCCTGGGCGATCCCGAGGCGATGGTGCGCGCCGCCGCGCACGGCGCGCTCGCGAAGCTCGCCGAGGACGATGCGGCCGCCGCCGACGCTCGGCTGCGCGCGCTCCTGCCGGCGCTCCCCGACGCCGCGCGCCGCATGGCGCACGCCTGGCTCGCGCGCGAGCTCGACGAGGCCGCCGCCGCGTGGGCGCGCGCCGCGCTCGACGGCGAGTCCGATCGCCGCGCGCGCGAGCTGCTCGCCGCCGTCGCGGGCGTCGAGCTCGAGGGCCCGCGCACGGTCGTCGTCGAGGACGACCGCCCCGTCGTGGACTTCGATCCGCCCGTCGCCGCCGTCGCGCACCGCCCGTTCGGCCGCGCCGGCTTCGACGTCGCCCCGCTCGCGATCTCCGGCGCGTACGACCTCTCGCCGTCGAGCCTCGACGTCGCCCACGCCGCCGGCGCCGACCTCTACTTCTGGGAGCCCGGCTACGACGGGCTCGGCAGGTTCCTGCGCGGCCGGTCGCGCCGCACCACGACGCGCGTCATCACCGGCACGTACCACGCCGACGCGCGCTCGATCCGGATCGACGTCGAGAGCGCCCTCCGGCGCCTGCGCCGCGACGCGCTCGACGTGTTCCTGCTGTTCTGGGCGCGCTCGCCGGCGCGCATCGACGACGAGGCCTACGCGACGATGGACGCGCTCCGCCGCGCGGGCCTGGTGCGCGCGATCGGCTTCTCGACGCACCACCGCAGCTGGGCGCACGCCGCCGTCGAGCGCAACGCGTGGGACGTCGCGATGGTGCGCCACAGCGCCGCGCACCCGGGCATCGAGACCGAGCTCCTTCCCACCGCGCGCGAGCGCGGCGCCGCCGTGCTCACGTTCAGCGCGCTGACCTACGGCCGCATCCTCACCGGGCCGGGCGCGCCGACGGCGCCCGAGGCGTACCGCTACACGCTGTCGCAGCCCGGCGTCACGGCGTGCATCTCGGCGCCGCGCACGCACCGCGAGCTCGTCGAGAACCTCGGCGTGCTCGCCGACACCGCGCTGCCCGCCGAGCGCATGGCCGAGCTGCGCGCCTTCGGCGCGGGCGTGCGCGCGGAGAGCCAGCGCTTCAACACGCTGCTCCGCCAGCCCACGCGCGACGCCGCCGCGGCCGCCCGCGAGCTGCTCGCCGCCGAGCTGCCGCCGAACGACGTCGCGGTGGAGGCCCGCCTCCCCGTGCCGTCGGGCCGCCGCCGCTCGAAGACCCGCCTCGGCAACGCCCGCCGCGCCTCCCGCTAACGACGCACCCAGAGGACCACGTGCAAACACTCGTCGAGCTTCTGATCGAGCTGAAGTCGCTGGCGGACGCCCCGCACGACGACGGCAAGCTCGATCGCATCAACAAGCTGTTCGCGAACCCGCGCGCGCCGGCCGAGTACCAGGTCGGGCGCCACTACGTGTCGAAGCTGCTCGCGCCGAGCGTCGAGGCGAACCTCGACAGCATCGATCCCGCGCAGCGGCTCGCGGGGATCGGCACGGCGACCGCGGTGTTCTCGCGCAACGTCGCCGCCCGCTTCCTGCGGCGCGTCGTCAAGGACCCCGACGGGCGCGTGCGCGCCGCGGCCGCGAAGGCGGTCAAGCACCTCGGGCTCACCGACGTCGCGCCGCCCGACGTCCGCTACAAGATCGACCCCGACAGCGAGCTCGGCGGTCACAACCCGACGGGCTGGGCGTTCGGCATCCACCCGAACGACAAGTCGCGCCAGCGCAAGCCGAAGAAGCCGAGCCGCGTCAACGCGCTCAAGGAGCTCGACCTGCCCCGGCTCGCCGGCGTCGCCGACGTCGCGAAGCTCGTCGGCGTCGCCGAGGGCGAGCTCGCGTCGCTCATGCGCCCCGGCTGCGGCCCGGGCTCGGGCTACGTCGAGTTCGAGATCCCGAAGGCGAAGGGCGGCGCGCGCCGCATCGCCGCGCCGCGCACGCCGCTGCGCAAGGTGCAGCGCGCGATCCTCGACAAGGTCCTCGCGAAGATCCCGTTGCACGAGGCGTGTCACGGCTTCGTGCCGGGGCGCTCGACGGTGACGAACGCCCGGCCCCACCAGGGCGCCGCGATCGTCATCAAGCTCGACCTGAAGGACTTCTTCCCGACCGTGCACTACCGCCGCGTGCGCGGCCTGTTCGAGAGCCTCGGCTACAACGAGAAGGTCGCCTCCACGCTCGCGGGCCTGACGACGTACCGCCCCAAGATCGGCGACAAGACGGTCGTGTGGCCGGGCGTGTTGCCGCAGGGCGCGCCGACGTCGCCGGCGCTCGCGAACCTCGCGTGCCGCCGCCTCGACAAGCGCCTCGAGATGCTCGCGGCGAAGTACGAGGCGACGTACACGCGCTACGCCGACGACCTGACGTTCTCCTTCAAGAAGGTGCCCGACTTCCGCATCGGCCGCTTCCTGTGGTGGGTCGACGGCATCTGCCAGCAGGAGGGCTTCACCGAGCGCGCCGAGAAGCGCCGCATCCTGCGCAGCAAGCACCAGCAGCGCGTGACCGGGCTCGTCGTGAACAAGAAGGTGAAGGTCCCGCGCGCCGACCGGCGGCGGTTCCGCGCGATCCTGCACAACTGCGCGAAGCACGGCCTCGAGTCGCAGGCGCGCGGGCACGCCGACTTCCCGGCGTACCTCGCGGGCTACGCGGCGTACGTGAACATGGTCGATCCGGCGCTCGGCCGCCGTCTGCTCGACGAGGTTGCTCGTCTGCTCGGAGAGTCCCGTGGCTGACATGATGGCGATCGTGAGCAAGGCGGTCTTCGAGAAGGTCGCCGGCAAGAGCCCCAGCGTCGGGGCGCGCCTCCGCATGGACCGCTACGTCAGCGGCAACAAGGCGCTCGAGCCGCTGTCGAACGGCGGCAAGCTGTACCTCGTGACCGTCCGGCCTCCGGACGAAGCGCTGTGGCTCGTCGCCGTGCTCGAGAAGCCGAAGTTCGACGGCGAGCAGTGGCTCGCGAAGCCGTGCGACACGCCGATCACCGACATCTCCGACCTGCGCGGCGAGATCAAGTTCGCGAGTGGCGTCGGGATCACCGCGAAGAAGGGCGCGCTCGGCATGTCGCTGCAGACGCCGCGCGCGCTCACCGACGAGGACGTCGAGCTGCTCGACGGCGCGGCCGGCGGCGGCGGTGACGCCGACGGTGACGGTGACGGCGACGCGAAGCCCGCGAAGAAGGGCGCAGGCAAGCCGGGCAAGCCGCTGCCCCCGCCGCCCGCGGCGATCATCTCGCAGTCGCTCGAGCGCAAGAACCTGCTCCTGCAGGCCGTCGCCTCGGATCCCGACAGCGACGACCCGCGCCGCGTGTACGCGGACCAGCTGACGACGAAGAACGACCCGCGCGGCGAGTTCATCCTCGTCGACATCGCGCTCGCCGGGCCGCTGTCGATCCGCAAGCGCGAGGCGCTCGCCGCCCGCCGCGCCGAGCTGATGGCGAAGCACGGCAAGACCTGGTTCAACTTCGCCGGGCTCACGGCGCGCGTGAGCCGCGGGTTCGTCGAGTCGATCGGCGGCAAGATCGGCAAGCTGCTCAAGACGGCGCCCGAGATCTTCGAGAGCGAGCCGGTGTCGGAGGTGTCGATCCGCGAGATCGACGACGAGACCATCGACAAGCTGCTCGCGGCGCCGTGGCTCCCGCACGTGCGGCGCCTGGTCCTGCGCGGCAAGCTCGACGACGAGAGCTTCGGCAAGCTCGTCACGTCGCCGTCGCTCGCGAAGCTGACGACGCTCAACGTCACCGGCACGAAGGTCAGCGCCGACGCGCTCGGCTACCTCGACGGCAACCTCGCGAACGTGCGCACGCTCGTGCTCACGGGCAACAAGTTCGGCGACGACGGCATCGAGAAGCTCGTCGCGTGGAAGCACCTGCCCGGCCTCGAGACGCTGTACGCCTCGGGCTGCGACCTGTCGTCGAAGGGCGTCGCGGCGCTGCTCGGCGTGGCGCTCGGCAAGCTCGACAAGCTCACGTTCACGAACAACGACATCGGCGACAAGGGCCTCACCCAGATCGTCGCGAATGCGAAGAACCTGCCGCTCCTCAGCTACCTCGAGCTGGTCAACACCGACATCTCGAAGAACGGCGTGAAGGCGCTCGTGAAGGCCAAGCTCCCCGCGCTGCGCCGCATCGACGTGCGCCAGAACGGCATCAGCGAGGACTTCGCCGCCGAGGAGGACGCCCGCCTCCGCGCCGGCAAGTAGGCAAACTTCTGCGACGCCTTGCCGCCGGCGGTTGCCACAAGCTCCGGGGGCGTGGCGCGGCGACGCGTGTCATCGTCGGCCGATGCGCTCGCCCGTAGCGAGCCGCGCGCACCCCCGGGTGATCGGCGCGGCTCTCCTCGTTGCCACGCTCGCCGCGACACCCGCGGCCTCCGCGGACACGACCCACAAGCGCCGCCGCGACCGGCTCGCCGTCCTCGCGCTCGGCGCCACGCTCTACCTCGCGAGCGAGACGGTGTTCAAGGAGGCGCTCGTCCCCGACGCGTGCCGGTGGTGCGGCACGAACCGCCTCGACCGCGCGGTGCGCGACCGCTTCCTGTGGGACGACCCGCACCAGGCGCGGAAGCTCAGCGACCTCGCCGCGTACGTCGCGGCGCCCGTCGCCGCGTTCGGCCTGCTCGCGCTCGCCGGCTCCTCCGACGACGATCCGTGGCTGCGCTTCGCCGACGACGCCATCCCGGTGCTCGAGGCCGTCGTGTACACGCAGCTCCTCACCGGCGCGGTCAAGCTCGCCGTCGGGCGCGAGCGCCCCGGCATCCACTTCACCGACGAGAAGCGGACGAGCGAGGACAACCTGTCGTTCTTCTCGGGGCACACCTCCCTCGCCTTCTCGCTCGCCGTCAGCGCCGGCATGGTCGCGCACGCCCGCAAGTCCCCGTTCGAGCCGTTCATCTGGGGCGCCGGCCTCGGCCTCGCCACCGCGACCGCGTACCTGCGCGTCGCCGGCGACAAGCACTACTTCAGCGACGTCGCCGTCGGCGCGGCGATCGGCATCGCCGGCGGCCTCCTCATCCCGAAGCTCACCGGCTCCCTCCCGCGCGGCCCCGGGAAGCGAACCCGGGTCGTCCCGACCGGCAACGGGTTCGCGATCGTCGGGCAGTTCTAGGCAAGAAATATCGTTGGACGTGGGCGGCACGCCGGGGTTTCCATGCGCCCCGTGCAGTGCGAGCATGCCGCGATGTCCTCCGAGGACTCCGAGGACTCCGAGGACGCAGCGGACGCCGCCGACGCCGCCGACGCACGGGCCGTGAAGCCGCGCGGCGCGTGGCGGTTCACGCTGCGCCACGCGATCCTCGCCGTCCTGGCGCTCGCGTTCCTCGGCGGCGCCGCGTACCTGTGGCGCAACGGGAGCATCACGTCGGAGGGCATCCGCGCGTGGCTCGAGGCGCTCGGGTGGGTCGCGCCGATCCTGTTCATCGGCGCGTTCGTCGGCGGCGGCTTCGTCGGCTTGCCCGGCGTCGTGTTCGTGATCGGCGGCGTGTACGCGTTCGGTCCGTGGGGCGGGCTCGCGCTCGGCTACGGCGGCGGCATGCTGTCGACGTTCACGCCCTTCATCATCGCGCGCACGCTGCGCCGCGACCGCACCGGCGGCTGGCGCCCGAAGCAGAAGCTGCTCGCGAAGGCGTTCGCGCTGCTCGAGACGCACCCGTTCCGCGCCATCGTCGTCTTGCGCCTGCTCGTCTGGTACAGCCCGCCGCTCAGCTACGCGCTGGCGATGACGTCCGTCCCGACCCGCATCTACGTCGCCGCGTGCGCGACGTCGCTCGTCCCGGTGACCATCGCGGTCGTGGCGATCACCGCCCAGCTCGCGTGATCAGTCGAGGCCGAGCGCCGCGGTGAGCTTCTTCGCCGTCTCGAGCTCGTGCGGCGAGAGGCGGCCGTCGGCGGCGGCCGCGTCGATGAGGAGTGCGACGATCTCGCGGCGCTCGTCGGCGGACAGGCCGCGCACGATCGACTCCGCCTCGTCGAGCCCCTCGAGGTCGATCACCGTCTGGCGCTCGGCGGGCGACAGCGCGAGGGAGTCCATCATCGAGCCGAGGAACGCGCGCTCGTCGTCGGTCATCATGCCGTCGGCGACGAGGACCTTCGAGACGACCAGGCACTTCGCGACGTTCGGGCTCATCTGCGGGCGACTCTAGCCCGGCGCCGCGGCCGGCGCGTCGCCCCACGCACCTGGAAACGGCACGATCGTCACGCGCCTCGGCAAGCCTCGCCTCGCCGACCGGTCGGGTCGCCGCCGCCGAGCAGCGGCGCTATGTTGAAGTGATGCCTCGCTCCGCCGAGCTCCGTCGCGAACGCGTCCTCGCCTCGCCGCGCTACCGCGACGGCACGTTCCACAACACGCACCCGGTGACGAGCGGGCTCGTGCAGGGCACGCGCTGGGAGGTGACGAGGTCGTTCCTGTTCGGCAAGGAGCGGCGCCGCCCGCCGCGCCCGCTGCCGAGCGGCGATCCGCGGCCGGCGTGGGCGCGCCCCGCCGACACCGGCCTGCGCGCGACGTGGCTCGGGCACTCGACGGTCCTGCTCGAGCTCGACGGCGTCCGCGTCGTCACCGACCCGGTGTGGAGCGCGCGGATCTCGCCGTTCGGCGTGCTCGCGCCCAGGCGCTTCCAGCCGGCGCCGGTCGCCGTCGCGGACCTGCCGCCGCTCGACGCGATCCTGGTCTCGCACGACCACTACGACCACCTCGACCGCCCGACCGTCGAGGCGCTCGCGGCGGCGAGCGCGGCGCCGTTCGTGACCTCGCTCGGCGTCGGCGCGCACCTCGAGGCGTGGGGCGTGCCGCCCGAGCGCATCGTCGAGCTCGACTGGTGGGAGCGCGCCGAGCTCGGCCCCGTCGCGTTCACCGCGGCGCCGTCGCAGCACTTCTCGGGGCGCGCCGGCGGGCGCGACCGGACGCTGTGGTCGTCGTTCGCGATCGAGACCGAGCGCCGCCGCGTGTTCTTCTCCGGCGACACCGGCCTCACGCCCGAGTACGCCGAGATCGGCGCGCGCCTCGGGCCGTTCGACCTCGTGATGCTCGAGGTCGGCGCATTCCACCCGGCGTGGGGGCACATCCACCTCGGGCCGGAGAACGCGCTCGCCGCGCTCGAGCTCCTCGGCGGGGGCGCGTTCCTGCCGGTGCACTGGGGCACGTTCAACCTCGGGCTGCACGCGTGGGACGAGCCGGCCGAGAAGCTCGTCGAGCTCGGCGGCGCCGCGCAGCTCGTGATGCCGCGCCTCGGCGAGGCCGTCGAGCCGGCGCGCCGGCCGGCCGTGGTGCCGTGGTGGCGCGAGGTCGGCACGCCCGAGCTCGCCGCCCTCCCCGCGCGCTGACGCTACTTGAGGACCTTCATCATCGGCGCGCCGCCGGGCTGGTCGAGGCGCACCGCCGGGGCGCGCAGCGGGACCTTCAGGATCGCGCGCTTGAAGTCGTCGACGGTGTACTCCTTGCCGCCGGTGTCGCTCGTCGCCGCGTAGACGAGCTTGCCCTTCGCCGAGATCGGGAACGCCGTCGCGTGGCGCGCGATCTTCTTCGGGTCGGGCTGGTTCGCGGCCGTGAAGAAGAACACGATCTCCTGACCGTCGACGACCTTCACGCCGTGCTCGCCCTGCGACGCGAAGAAGCGCCCGTCGGGCGTCGCCTGCACGAACGTCTTCGGATCGAACGTGCCGCGCCACGTCTCGACGACCCGGAACGTCAGCTTGCCCTTCTCGTCGACGGTCTTCGCCTTCACGATCAGCGTGCAGTCGCCGGCGTAGTCCTCGAGCTTGGGCCACGTCTCGGCCCCCGCCGGGGCGGCGACCGCGAGCGCGAGACCGAGTATCACCACCGACAACAGAGCGCGCATCCGACGATGGTGCCACGTCCGCGTCCGCGGATCCGGGAGCATCGCGCGCAACCGATCCCCGCCGTGGAAGTCCGCGAACCCACGCGGCTCCGCCGGTTCAGAACGCGCACAGGTACAGGTAGCGCGTCATCGCGTCGACCTCGCGCGACATGCGCGCCTCGACGAGGTACGCCGCGAGGTGGACGCCCTCGTGGCTCGGCGTCGCCGTCGCGACGAGCAGCGGCGCATCGGCGCCCTCGCCGAGGCGCCACGCCGCGACGGGCTCGGGCACCCCGACGCCGCCGGCGAGGTCGAGCTCGCTCTCGTCGCCCTCCATCGCGCCGTGCTCGAAGTCGACCGTGAGCACCGTCGTGCCGTCGCGCGAGATCTGCAACACGCCGTGCATCGGGTCCGTCGCCGTCAGCGTCAGCGCGACCCCGCCGATCGCGAACGCGCGCTGCTTCGGCGTCGACGACTTCACGGTGATCGCCATCGCCGCGGGCGTCCACGCCGCGGCGCCGCCCGGCGGCAGCACCCACACCACGCCCTCGCGGAAGCTCGGCCCCGCGAGCGGCACCACGTCGAGCCGGTTGTCGTCGCAGCCGTACTTGACCTTCGTCGCGGTGCCGACGCGGACGCGGTGCGGGCGCGCGCCCGGCGCCGCGTCGAGCGCATCGAGCTCGCCGCCGCTCGCGAGGCCCGCCTCGATGTCCTCGCCCCACGGCACGTACGCCGCGGCCGCGGCCTCGCGCGGCACGAACCGCGCGACCCGGCCCGGCGCGAGCGCGAGCCAGCCGAGCGGCTCGCGCTCGGACAGCCGCACCGTCGGCCCGGTCGTGGTGTTGCGCGGCGGTCCGCCGGCGGGCGAGCCGCAGGCCACCACCGTCGCCGCCGTCGCTGCGAGCGCGATCGTGCGCACCATGCCGCGAGCCTACCTCAGACCGTGCGACGCCGGCCCGCGGTGCGAGCCGGCGTGCACAAGCGAAGCTAACGGTCGCGGATCCGGATCACTTCTCGAGCCACTTGTCGAGCTTGTTGCGCGTGGCGTCCGAGATCTTGTCCCAGCCCTCCTTCAGGTAGTCCTCGAGCTCGTCGAGCTTCTTCTTCATCGCGTCGCGCGCGGAGCTCGCGTCGCGGCGCGTGTCGGCCTTGAGGTCGTTGTACTTCGACAGCAGCTCGTGCCGCCGCGCTTCGATCCTGTCCTTCAGCTGATCGTCCATGCACGTTGGGAGTGCACGCGCGATTCCAATCGCCTGCCCGTGGCGCGCCCGCACGTGCGAGCGCTGCCACCGCGCCGGGAATCTCCGACGGAGGTGCTCGCGGTCTGCGTTCGTGCGAGTTGCGCCGCGCGCCGAACGAGCCACGGCGCGCGACCGCGCGTGCCCGCACGCGCGCCGGGGTCCGCTGCGAGAGATGCCGAGCCCGACGTGCGCGGCACGCCCTTCGCAGCGATCCGGATCCAGGAGGAATCAACCTATGTTTTCCTGGGCACTCATCTTCTTCGTCGTAGCCCTGATCGCGGGCGTCTTCGGGTTCTTCGGACTCGCGGCCAGCGCGGCCGGCATCGCCAAGGTCATCTTCTTCGTCGCGCTCATCATGGCGATCGTGAGCTTCGCGATGAACCGCGGGCGCGGCGCCGCGTTACCCTGAGCGCGATGGCGGACCTGCC
Organism: Deltaproteobacteria bacterium; assembly: GCA_019637375.1. Taxonomy (GTDB): domain Bacteria; phylum Myxococcota_A; class Polyangia; order Haliangiales; family Haliangiaceae; genus JABFXX01. Next base: position 54,760 of record JAHBVW010000051.1, read on the forward strand.
GGACGCGCGCGACGGCCTGACCCGGCTCGAGCGCGTGATCCTGTGGCAGCTCCACCTTGCCCAGAAGGAGCGGGGCGGCGCGTCCGTCCCCACGGCGATGCTGTACGGCCGCGTCGTCGAGCACGTCTCGGTCTCCGTCGAGGAGTTCCAGCGCGTGCTGCAGCGGCTCGTCGGCACGCGCCCGTAGTCACGGACAGGTGGCGGTGGTGCGCGTCGCTGCGCCGGTGAGGCCGGCGGCGCGCACCTCGCGCTCGGGTGTCGGCGCGCCCGGAGATCACGCCGACATCACGCTAGAATGGGCCGGGCCATGCCCGCACTCGACGAGCTCGCCCCGCTGTTCCGGCAGGTCTTCGACGACGACGAGCTGACGGTGACGCGCGCGACGACGGCGGCCGACGTCGAGGGCTGGGACTCGTTGACGCACGTGACGCTGATGCTCGCGATCGAGAAGCGGTTCAAGATCCGCTTCAAGAGCTCGCAGGTCGCGTCGCTGAAGGACGTCGGCGAGCTGGCGGACCTGATCGACGCGCTGACCCGCTCATGACCGTCGCCGCCGAGCTCCTCGCGTACGTGAAGGCACGCCACCCGCGCTCGTGGCGCGGCGTCGAGGAGGCGCGCGCGCTCGACACGGCGCGCTTCGATGCATATGCGGAGCTGCTCCTCGGCTGGGCGATCCGCGCGCTCGGCGACGGCGCGATCGCACGCACCGTCGACGCATTCGTGCACTTCACCTCCGACGTGAACCTGGCGCAGGGCCGCTACGAGGCCGACGGCCGCTACGAGAGCTCCTCGTACCGCGAGGTCTACGAGGCCGTGTACGCCGACCGCGCGACGATGGACGACTACCTGTGGGGCGTCTACCTCACGAACTTCTTGTGGGTGCACCACCTCGAGATCAGCGCGTTCTACGAGGCGCGCTTCGTCGCGCGGCTCCCCGAGCGGGCGCGGCTCGTCGAGCTCGCTCCCGGCCACGGCGGCTGGGGCCTGCTCGCGCTGCACCGCCGCCCCGGCGCGACGCTCGCCGGCTTCGACATCAGCCCGTCGTCGATCGACATCGCGCGCTCGCTCGCGCGCGCCGCCGGCCTCGCCGACCGCGCGAGCTACGAGCTGCGCGACGCGCTGACCCTGCCCGCCGCCGGCGACGCCGACGCGTGCATCTGCAACTTCCTCGTCGAGCACCTCGAGACACCGGCGCGCCTGTTCGAGGTGATCGCGGGCGCGCTCGCCCCCGGCGGCAGGGCGTTCGTGAGCGGCGCGCTCACCGCGGCGCAGGTCGACCACATCCACGAGTTCCGCCGCGAGTCCGAGCTCGTGCTGCTCGCCGAGCAGGCGGGCCTGCGCGTCCTCGAGACGCTGTCCGTCGGGCCGGCGCGCACGCTGCCCGGCGCCCGGCACCTGCCGCGCTCGATGTCGCTGCTCCTGCAGCGCCGCACGCGGGAGCACTGGTGAGCTGGAAGCAGCTGCGGAAGCAGGGCCGCACCGGCGAGGCGCTCGCGGCGCTGCGCGAGGCCGTGCGCCGCGAGCAGCTCGAGCCCGAGGAGCTCGAGCGCGCCGGGCGCATGCTCGCCGCCGACGCCCGCCAAGACGAGAACGGCGGGCTGCGCGTGCGCGTCCTCGGGCAGTGCACGACCTCGTGGCTCGCGCCGATGATCGCCGCGCTCGCGTGGGGCCGCGGCCTGCCGCTGGCGGTCGCGAGCGGCGAGTTCGACAACGTCGTGCAGGACCTGGCGTCGGGGGCGCCGGCCGACGTCGTCGTGCTGCTGCCGTGGAGCGAGCGCTACCTCGCGAACCCGCTCGTCGACGACGAGGTCGCGCAGTGGCGGCACGCGTGGCGGCTCGCCGCCGGGCGCGGCGCGCGCGTCGTGCAGATCGGCTACGACTGGGTCGGCGCGGGGCCGCTCGGCCACCACCTCGCCGGCGACGTCGCGCACGTGCGGGCGCTGAACGCCGAGCTGCGCGCCGCGCTGCCCGCGAGCGCGTACTTCGTCGACCTCGAGGCGGTGTCGGGCCTCGCCGGGCGCGCGCAGTTCTACGACCCGCGCCAGTACCACTGGACGAAGCAGCCGTTCAGCATGGCCGGCGCGGCGGAGCTCGCGCGGCACGTCGTCGCCGGCATCCGCGCGCTCGTCACCGGGCCGAAGAAGGTGCTCGTGCTCGACCTCGACAACACGCTGTGGGGCGGCGTCGTCGGCGAGACCGGCCCGCTCGGCATCACGCTCGGCGGCACGCCCGAGGGCGAGGCGTTCGTCGCGTTCCAGCGCCACCTGCGCGGGCTCGCGCGGCGCGGCGTGCTGCTCGCCGTCGCGTCCAAGAACAACCCCGCCGACGCGCGCGAGCCGTTCGGCGCGCACCCCGACATGGCGCTGGCGATCGACGACCTCGCCGCGTTCGAGGCGAGCTGGGATCCCAAGGCGATGGCCCTGCAGCGCATCGCCGACGCGCTCCAGCTCGGGCTCGATTCGTTCGTCTTCTTCGACGACAACCCGGCCGAGCGCGAGCACATCCGGCAGGCGCTGCCCGAGGTCGAGGTCGTCGAGGTGCCCGAGGACCCGGCGGACTACCTGCGCGCGCTCGAGGCCGGGCTGTGGTTCGAGGCCGTCGCGCTCACCGACGAGGACCGCGCGCGCACCGCGCAGTACGCCGTCGAGCGGCAGCGCGCCGAGCTGCGCGGCGCGGCGAGCTCGCTCGACGACTACCTCGCGTCGCTCGAGATGTGCGCGCGCGTGCGCGACCTCGACGACACCGACATGCAGCGCGCCGTGCAGCTGATCGGCAAGACGAACCAGTTCAACCTGACGACGCGGCGCCACTCGGAGGCCCACGTGCGCGCGCTGCTCGCGGGCGGCGCCGTCGCCGTCACCGTGCGCGTGCGCGATCGCTTCGGCGACCACGGCCTCGTGTCGCTCGCGATCGCGGTGCCGCGCGACGGCGACCTCGTCGTCGACACCTGGCTCATGAGCTGCCGCGTGATCGGGCGCACCGTCGAGCAGCTCGTGCTCGCCGAGCTCGTGCGGCGCGCGACCGAGCGCGGCCTGCACCGCGTCGTCGGCGAGTACCTCCCGACGGCGAAGAACGCGCTCGTGGCCCGCCTGTACGACGACCTCGGGTTCGCCGCGCTCGACGCCTCGCCCGCCGGCTCGCGGTACGCGCTCGCCCTCCCCTGCGCCGCCCTGCCGCGGACGTTCGTCGCGCGGGAGTAGATGCTGGCGGACCACACGGTCGACCTCGGCACCGCGCCCTTCTGGTTCGCGGCGCTGGCCGCGCTCGTCGTGATCGTGCCGATCGCCCACGCGCGTGCGCGGGCCGTCGCGATCGCGGCGTTCGACCTGGGGTTCGCGTGCGCGCTCGCCGGGTGGGCGGGCGCGCCGTACGTGCTCGCCGTCGTCGCGGCGTGCCACGTGCTCGCGCAGCTCGCCGCGCGCCGCCTCGCCGTCGCCGCGTTCGCCGTGCTGCTCGCGGCGCTGTTCGTCGTGCACAAGCTGCCGCAGCTCGAGCTGCCCGGCGGTGCGCGCGGTGCGCTCGTCGCGATCGGCTTCTCCTACGTGCTGCTGCGCGCGATCGACATGCTGCGCGCGCTCGCCGAGGGCCGCCACGCGCCGCCCGCGCTCGACGGCACGATCGCGTACCTGGTGCCGTTCCACATGCTCGCCGCCGGGCCGATCCAGGCGTACGACGACTTCCGCGCGCAGCCGGCGGTGCCCGCGCCGCTCACGACGGCGACCGCGCTCGACGGCATGGAGCGCATCGCGAGCGGGCTGTTCAAGAAGTTCGTGATCGCGCAGGCCATCCAGCTCGCGCTGCTCACCGGCTTCGCGGCCGGCGGCGCGTACGCGCTGCTCGAGGTGCAGGCGTACTGCATCTGGGTCTACCTGGACTTCAGCGCGTACAGCGACATCGCCGTCGGCCTCGGCATCCTCCTCGGGCGCGCGACGCCGGAGAACTTCGCGCGCCCCCTGCTCGCGCGCAACATCACCGAGTTCTGGGAGCGCTGGCACATCTCGCTGTCGCAGTTCATCCGCCGCAACCTGTTCGTGCCCATCCAGCTCGCGCTCGGGCGCAGGACCGACGGCGCGCACCCGCTCGCGACGGCGTCGATCGCGATCGGCGTGGCCTTTGTCGCGTGCGGGCTGTGGCATGGGCTGTCGCTGCGCTTCGTCGCGTGGGGCGCGCTGCACGCGGCGGCGCTGATCGCGACCAACGCGTACCGCCACGTGCTGCTGAAGAAGCTCGGCAAGAGAGGCGTGCGGGCGTACCTCGCACGGCCGGTCGTGCGCGCGACCGCGACGGCCCTCACCTTCGAGTTCATCGCGTTCTCCCTCGCCCTCGTCGTCTACCCGTTCTAGGAGGCCACCGTGACTCGACGTGACGTGCTGCGCATCTCGTGGATCGCGATCCGGATCGCGCTCGCGATCCTGATGATGGGCCGCGGCACCTACTTCCTGTACCAGGGCTTCTAGTGCTCGATCCGTCGCGATACCGCGCGCTGGTGCACGTCGTCGGGGGCACGCTGCTCGTGCTCGCCGCGATCGACGTCGCGCTGCGCCTCCTGTTCGGCATCGCGCCGCCCGCGCTCCTGCGCGCGAGCTTCCACAACACGGGCAACCGCGAGATCGTGGCCGCGCGCGTGAGCGGCGTCCTCGTCGACCGCGGCGACGCGCCGCTCGCGGTGATCGTCGGCTCGTCGAGCGCGGCGGACGGCCTCGTGTCGGCGCGCCTCACCGCGGCCGACCCGGCGCGGCGGCGCTGGCTCAACCTCGCGCGCACGGGCTCGAGCTTCGACGAGCTGGGCTACGCGTTCGGGCCGCTGTTCGCGAGCGACCTGCGCGCGGACGTCGTCGTCGTCGCGATCCACACCGGCTGGTTCGCGGGCAAGGTCGTCGGCGACCCGACGCTCGACGCGCTCATGCTGCCGGACCTGCCGCGCACGAGCTGGCTCCTCTACCACCGCGGCACGCTGCAGCACCTCGCGCGCAGCGCGCTCGCCGGTGCGCGCGAGCGGCTCCTCCTCGGGCTGGGTGTCCGCTTCTCGGACGTCTATCCACCGGCGGCCGAGCCATGGAGCGAGCGCGAGCCGCCGGAGACATGGACGCACGACCTCGGGCCCGCGGTGCTCGAGCTGTGGCGGCACAAGCGCTGGTTCGACGCCGCGTGGTTCGACGCCGCCGACGACGAGGTCGCCGCGGCCGCCGAGGTGCTCGCCGGGTGCGCGCGCGTCGGGCGGCGGGTCGTCGTCGTGCTGATGCCCGAGTCGTCGATCCTGCGCGGCGAGATGCCGGCGGCGGCCCGGGCCGCGCTCGACCGCGCGCTCGCGCGGCTGCCGCATCCGCCGGCGGTGCTCGACCTGCGCGCGGCGATCCCCGACGCCGAGTTCGCCGACCACATCCACCTCGGGCCGCCCGGCGCGCGGCGCCTCTCCGATCTGTTGTCGGGCCGCATCGCCGAGATCGCGCCGTGATGTGCGAGGATCGGGCGCGTGATCGAGCCGCCGCGCCTGCGCTGCATCGTCGTCGTCCGCGACGGCCCGTCGCGCCGCGTCGGCCCGAGCGGCCTCTTGATCGGGCGCCAGGGTGACTGCGACATCGTCGCGCTCGACCCGAGCATCTCGCGCCGCCACGCGCTCGTGAAGCTGACCGCGACGGGCGCCGAGCTGGTGCCGCTCGGCAAGTCGCCGGTGGCGGTCGCGAGCGGCGGCGCGACGGCGCAGGTCGTGCAGCCGCACGCGCTCGCCGACGGCGACGTGCTCGCGCTGCCCGGCCTCGAGCTGACGGTGAAGATCGACCTCCCGCCGCCCGACGCCGCGGCACCGGCGGGCTTCGTGCTGCAGCGCAAGGGCGGCAGCTTCGGCATCGCGCACAGCCCGTTCACGCTCGGCGGCGGCGACGCCGACGACCTGATCGTGAAGGCGTGGCCGCCGGGGACGCTGCACCTGCACGTCGCGCAGGGCGAGCTGTTCGTCGAGGTGCGCGACGGCGGTGCGGCGCGGAACGGCGAGGAGCTGGCCGCCGACACGCTCGAGCCGCTCGCGATCGGCGACCACCTCACGTGCCGCGGCGAGACGTTCACGATCGCGCACGCGGATGCGGCGGCGACGACGGCGGTGCGCGGCGCGACGGAGCTGCCGACGCACGTCGCGATCGAGCTCTTGCCGCGCGGCGGGCGCGTCGTGTTCACCGTCGGCGGGCGCGCGCTGCCCGTGTACCTTCCGGACCGGCGGTTCGACCTCGTGATGGCGCTGCTCCGCCCGCCGGCGGGTCACGCGGCCGGCGAGTTCATCTCCGACGACGCGGTGCGGGCCGTCGTGTGGCCGCGCAAGCCGTCGGTGTCGCGCCCGGAGATCAACATGCTGATCAGCCGGTGCCGGCGCGACCTCGTCGAGGCCGGGCTCGCCGGCCCGCGGCTGATCGAGCGCGCGCCGGGCGGAGGTGGGACACGCGTCGCGCTCGCACCGGGCGCGGTCGTCGAGGTTTCGAGCTAGGATCGCGAGCCGTGGCGATCCCGCGCGAGCAACGGATCGGACGCTACGAGCTGCTCGTCGAGCTCGGGCGCGGCGGCATGGCGGAGCTGTTCCTCGGGCGCCTCGTCGGCGCGGGCGGGTTCGCGAAGCTCGTCGCGATCAAGCGCATCCTCCCGCACCTCGCCGGCGACCCGCAGTGGCGGCAGATGTTCCTCGACGAGGGCCGCATCGCCGCGCACCTGTCGCATCCGAACGTGTGCCAGGTGTTCGAGCTCGACGAGACCGACGGCGGCGAGCTGTACCTCGTCATGGAGTACCTCGACGGCGCGTCGTGGCAGCACCTGCTCGCCGAGCTGCCGCGCGAGCACGTGCTGCCGCTCGCCGCGCGCGTGCTCGGCGACGCCGCCGAGGGCCTGCACTACGCCCACACGCTGCGCGATGCGATGGGCCGGCCCACGCCCGTCGTGCATCGCGACGTCTCGCCGCAGAACCTGCACGTCACCGTCGACGGCTCGTGCAAGGTGCTCGACTTCGGCGTGTCGAAGATGATGACCGACGGCCCGCGCACGCGGACCGGCGTCGTGAAGGGCAAGCTGCCGTACATGGCGCCCGAGCAGATCCGCGGCGAGGACATCGACGGCCGCGCCGACGTGTTCTCGCTCGGCGTGTGCGCGTGGGAGGCGCTCGCCGGCGCGCGGCTGTTCGACCGCTCGACGGACTTCCAGATCTGGAAGGCGATCACCGAGGAGGACGTGCCGGCGATCGCGACGCGCTGGCCCGCGTGCCCGCCCGCGGTGGACGCGCTCGTCCTGCGCGCGCTCGATCGCGATCCGGCGCGCCGGCCGGCGACGGCGCGGGCGTTCGCCGAGGAGCTGCGCGCCGTTGTGGGGCACGTCGCGAGCGGCGCGGACGTCGCCGAGGCGGTGCGCGTGCGATGCGGCGCGCGGATCGACGCGCGCGCGGCCGAGATCGCGGCGGTGCTGCACGCGCGCGCCGCCGAGGACGATCCGAGCGCGTCGGTGACGATCGAGCGCAGGGCCGCGCCGACGGTGAGCCACGACGCCGTCGAGCCGCCGCCGGAGAGCGTCGTCGTGCGCCGCCACGGCGCGGCGGTCACGCGCGACAGCGACGCCGGGATGACGGCGCGCGACCTGCCCTCCGACCGGCGCAAGCTCGCGGCCGACGACGACGCCGCCGCGACGCTGCCCTCGGATCGGCGCCCGGGCGCGCCCGCCGGCGGCGACGCGGCCGCGACGGTGCCCGAGCTGCCGTCGGGGCGCCACCGCCTCGCTGCCGAGCCGGCGCGCGACTTCGCCGCCGAGCGCCGCGCCGCGCCTCCGCCGGAGCCGAGGCGCGGCAGCCACGCGCGCACCGCGATCCTCGCGGCCGTCGTCGCCGCCGCCGCGGCAGGCGTCCTCGTGTACTTCGCCACGCGCCGCCCGACACCCGCCGCATCGCCGGCGCGCACCGTCGAGGAGCGCCGCGACCGCGCCGCGCGCGCGATCGACGGCCTCGGCGACGTGATCGAGCTGGGCCGGCGCCTCGAGAAGGTCCGCGACGACGACCTCGCGCGCGCGACCGAGGCGGCCGACGCCGCCGACACCTGGGGTAAGTCGATCGGCGACGCGGTCGCGGGGAAGCCCGACGGGAACGCCGACGGGAAGTCCGACCGACAGGCCGACGGGAAGTCGACCGGGCGGCTCACGATCGGGTCGACGCCGGCCGCGACGATCTACGTCGACGGTGCGCGCGTCGGCGAGACGCCGGTCGTGGCGCAGCAGCTCGGCCCCGGCACGCACGAAGTCCGCGCCGTCCTCCCCGACGGCCGAGAGCGCACGTTCCCGATCAGCATCTCCTCCGGCGAGGAGACCGACGCCGGCACGCTCACCTGGACGGCCCGGTAGCTCCCGATGCTGACGCCCGCGAGCGAGGATCCGGTCACGCGCTGCGCGCTGTGCCCGCGCGACGCCGTCGGTCCGTGCGCGCGCTGCCGCCGCTCCGTCTGCGGCGACTGCTGCGAGCTGTCCGAGGGCGGCGCGTCCATGTTCGCCGTCTGCCTCACCTGCGTGAAGCGCGGCGGCGCCACCCTCGCCCCCGGCTGGCGCGGCCTCCTCGGCTGGCTCGCGCTGATCGTCCTCGGCCTCGCGCTCGTGGCGGCGCTCCTGATCGTCCTGCGCCGCTAACGTGGCGCGCGCGACGTCGGCGTCGGCGAACGGGTGCTCGACGCCGCGGATCTCCTGCGCCGTGGATGCGCGATCAGCGCTGACCGCGACGGATCAGCGCGCGGCGATCGCGGCGCGCGCGACGTCGGCGTCGGAGAACGGGTGCTCGACGCCGCGGATCTCCTGCGTGCGCTCGTGGCCCTTGCCGGCGATGACGACGACGTCGTCGGGGCGCGCCTCGGCGATCGCGAGCGCGATCGCGCGGGCCCGGTCGAGCTCGGCGATCCACCGCGCGCGCGGCGACGGCGCACCGGCCCGCACGTCGGCGGCGATCGCGGCCGGGTCCTCGCGGCGCGGGTTGTCGGTGGTGAGGACGGCGAGGTCGGCGCGCTCGTCGACGACGGCGCCCATCTGCGGGCGCTTGCCGCGGTCGCGGTCGCCGCCGCAGCCGAACACGCAGATCACGCGGCCGCCGCCGCGGCACAGCTCGCGCGCCGTGGCGAGCGTGCCGACGAGCCCGTCGGGCGTGTGCGCGTAGTCGACGACGACGAGCGGCGCGCGGCCGACGACCTCGAAGCGCCCGGGCACGCCGCGGAACGCGCGCAGCCCGGCGCGGATCGCCTCGGCGCCGTAGCCCGCCGCGCGCGCCGCGAGCGCCGCGCCGAGCGCGTTCTGCGCGTGGACGCCGCCGGCGACCGCGAGCTCCAGCTCGCCGCCGAGCTCGCGCGCGAACGCGCCGTCCGCGAGCGCGATGCGCGTGCCGTCGGGCGCGACCTCGACCGCGCGCGCCGCGAGCGCGCACCCGCGGGCGTCGCGCGCCGAGTAGCGCTCGACGTGCGCGTGATCCGGCATGACCTCGCGCAGGAGCGCGGACGATTCGTCGTCGGCGTTCAGCACCGCCGTCCCTCCCGGCGGGAGGGCGATGAACAGCTGCGCCTTCGACGCCAGGTACATCTCCGGCGTGCCGTGCATGTCGAGGTGATCGCGCGTGAGGTTCGTGAACACGGCGACGTGCGCCGGCCAGCGCTGCGCGAGCCCGGCGGCGAGCGCCTTCGACGTGGTCTCGAGCGCCAGCGTGCGGACTCCCGCCGCGATCGCGCGCTCGACGGTGAACAGGAACTCCTCCTGCGGCGTGGGGTTCGGCACCTGCTCGCCGCACACCCACGCACCGACCGTCGTGAGGCGCGCGGAGGGCTCTCCCGCGGCATCGACGATCGCGGCGACCATCGAGGTCGTCGTGGTCTTGCCGTTCGTCCCGGTTGTCGCCACGGTTCGCAGGTGGGGATACGCCGCCGCGAACCGAGGCATGAGGTCCGTCGTCACTCCCCGTGCGGCTCCCACTTCGTGCACTCGCCCGAGGGATCGAACTCGACGCATTCCTGCGTCGGCTCCCACCGGGTGCACTCGCCCGAGGGATCGAACTCGACGCACTCGCCGTGCGGCGCCATCATCCCGGCCTCGCCCGACGGCGGCGGCATCCGCTTGCCGCTGTGGGTGTCGGTCACGCCCGGGCCGGTGGTGGCCGGACCGCCGGCCTTGCCGCCGCTGAAACAGGCTGCGAGGTTCATCCCGAGGGCGAGGGCGAGGAACGCGTTCCTGTCGATCTTGAGCATCGCTGCGATGTCTTCCCACACGCACCGACCTGCTGCAAGTCGCGCTTTTCGATTCGAATTTGCCGCGGCCGAGCCGCGTCGACCTCGTGCGAACGCGGTTCGCGCGGCGCTCGCGGCCGGGCAGTCCACACTCACGGAGGCAGGAGTTATCGGCGAACGATCACGGTCGATCTGCACCGACGAGGATCCCTCATCGTCGGCTAACCCGGCGCACCCCAATCGAACCTTGATTCGGTGCCTGAATCTCGCTTTGATCGAAGCATGAGCAGTCCGGCGATGGTGGTCGCCGCAGCGCTCGGGCCGTCGTCGGCCTCGAGCCCCTGCGACCGAAGGGGTATGGATTGACCGAGCTCGTCCGCGGCACGATCGGCGACCGGCCCTGGGGTTTTACCCTGGGAGCGCTGGCACTTCGCCGTCTGTCCGGACAGCTCACGCTGCAGCAGGACAGCCGCTACTACTGCATCGCGTTCGACGACGGCGCGATCGTCGGCGCCACCTCCCCGCTCGCCGGCGACTCGGCCGCGCGCATCGCGCTGATCAACCACTTCGCGACGTCGCCGCAGATCCCGGCGATCACCCGGCGGATCGCCGCGTCGCCCGACCGCGACGAGATCGACGTCCTGGCGGAGATGAACTCGCTCACTCCCGACCAGCGCTCCCGCCTGCGCTGCCGGGTGATCGCGCAGCGCGCCGCGCGCACGTTCTCCGTGGACCGCGGCGAGTTCGTGGTCCACGACGAGATCACGATCGCGACGCACGTCGAGGCGGCGCAGGACGTCCGCGCGATCGTGTTCCTCGGCGCGCGCATGAACCTGCCCGAGCAACGCCTGTCGGACGACCTGCGACCCTACGGCACGCAGTTCCAGGTCCGCGACAGCGCGCTCGCCGAGCTCGACGGCTTCGGCTTCGGCGAGAGCGAGCTGGCGATCGTCGAGGCGATCCGCATCGGCAACAGCATGCCGGAGCTCGAGGCGCGCTACCGCGACGTCGACCCGCGCACGCTGCGCGCGATCGTGTACGCGCTCCTGTCGTGCGGCGCCGTCGATGCGGTGACGCCGAACCCGTTCCCCGCCGGGCCGGCGGCGCGCCCGATCACCGTGGCGCCGCTCGAGGTCGAGGCCGGCGCCGGGTTCCGCATGCGCGAGCGCAAGCCGGTGCCGACGTCGCCGTCGGAGCTGCTCGCGCAGGAGGTCCGGCTCGAGCCGCCGCGCACCGCGACCGGCTCGCGCTCCCTCGGCGCCGAGGCGCCGCTTCCGCCGCGCACCTCGACCACCGGCGCGCGTTCGGCCGGGGAGCCGCTGCCGCCGCGCACCTCGACGGGTGCGCGCGACCCGTTCGGCGAGTCGCCGCTGCCGCCCCGCACCTCGACGACCGGCGCGCGCCCGCTCGGCGTCGAGTCGCCGCTGCCGCCGCGCACGTCGACCACCGGCGCACGCCCCTTCGGCGAGTCGCCGCTGCCTCGCACCTCGACGACCGGCGCGCGCCCGCTCGGCGAGTCGCCGCTGCCGCGCACCTCGACGACCGGCGCACGCCCGCTCGGCGAGTCGCCGCTGCCGCGCCCGTTCGGCGAGTCGCCGCTGCCGCCTCGCACCTCGACGACCGGCGCACGGCCGCTCGGCGAGTCGCCGCTGCCGCCCCGCACCTCGACGGGTGCGCGCGATCCGTTCGCCGACTCGCCGTTGCCGCCCCACGCGTCGACCGGCGCGCCGCCGTCGTCCCACGTATCGACGGGCGCGCCGCCGTCGCCCCACACGTCGACGGGCGCGCCGCCGTCGCCCCACACGTCGACGGGCGCGCCGCCGTCGCCCCACACGTCGACGGGCGCGCTCGACCCGTTCGCCGGTGGCCACGCATCGACGGGCGCGTCCGATCCGTTCGCCGGCGCCCCCGCGTCGACGGGCGCGTCCGATCCGTTCGCCGGCGCCCCGTTGCCACCCCGCACGTCGACGGGCGCGCCCGATCCGTTCGCCGGCGCCCACGCGTCGACGGGCGCGTCCGATCCGTTCGCCGGCGCCCCGTTGCCACCCCGCACGTCGACGGGCGCGTCCGATCCGTTCGCCGGGGCGCCGCTGCCACCCCGCACGTCGACGCGCGCGTCCGATCCGTTCGCCGGCGCGCCGCTGCCGTCGCGCACGTCGACGCCGCTGCCGGGCACGACGCCGAGCGAGGCCTTCGCCTCGCCGCTCGCGCGCCCGTCGTTCGGCCCCACGCAGCCGCCGCGCACCGAGCCCGGCGTCACGCGCCCGCCGCTCCCGGGGCGCACGCAGACGCCGCCGCCGTCGCCGCCGCCGACCGTGTCGCGCGCGCCGAGTGGGCTACCGATCCTGCCCGAGCGCATGCCGAGCCCACGCCGCACGAACCCGCAGGCGCGGAGCGCCGCCACCGACGAGGGTGCGAACACGCCGATGGCGCTGCCCGGTGCGCCGCGCACGACGACACCCGCCTCGCCCGCGCTCACCCTGCCCGGCCCGAACACGATGCCCGGGGCGTCGCGCACGACCACGCCCGCCGTGCCGCCGATCGGCCAGGGCACGCCGGATCCGCTCGGCGACACGCCCGTCGTGGCGCGGGGCACGCAGCAGGGCCCGAACCCGGTCACCGCCGCCGCCGAGACCGCCCGGCCGGTGACGACGCCGACCTCGGGGCCGACGATGCCGCGCGCGCTGACCCCGCTGCCGTTCGAGCGCTCGCCGACGAACCCCGGCATCGGGCGCGCGCCGACGAACGACCCGGTGACCGGGCGCGTGCCGACGCCGGCACCGACGACCGGCCGCGTCGCCACCGATCCCGCGATCGCGCGCACGAGCAGCGACCCGTCGGAGTCGGGCTCGCGCCGCATGCCGTCGGGCTCGATCCCGCCGCCGTCGTCGCGCACGCGCACGAACCCGCCCGTCGGCGGCGCCGCCGACGTGCCCGCCGCGTCGCGCACCACCACGGATCAGGGCGTGCTCGCCGAGGAGGCGTTCACGCGCGGCAAGGCCGCCCTCCGCCGCGAGGAGCTCGGCGACGCGATCGCCGAGCTCACGCGCGCCGCCGAGCTCAACCCCAACGACGTCGACTACCAGGCCATGCTCGCCTGGGCCCGCTTCTGCGCCGCCGGCGACAAGAACCAGGTCGCCGACCACACCCGCAAGGTCCTCGGCCGCGCCGTCGTGAAGTCCCACAAGCCCGAGGCCGCGCGCTTCTACCTCGGCCGCGTCGAGCGCATGCTCGGCCGCGACCGCGAAGCCCTCCGCCACTTCCAGGCCGTCCTCGAGGTCCAGCCCCGCCACGCCGACGCCGCCGCCGAGGTCCGCATGATCGAGTCCCGCCTCGCCAACGACAAAGGCAGCGGCGGCGGCGGCCTCTTCGGCCGCAAGAAGCCCTAGCTTTCACCGGTACGTGCTCGGTGAACGCGCGGCGCTCGCAGAAGTCGCGCGCCGTGTCTCGCGGTCTCCCGTCGAGACCACGCGCCGGTTCGTGCTCGACGCTGTCCTCCCGACGGTGAACGCGCGGCGCTCGCAGAGGCTCCCGACGGTGGTTTGACGCGAACGCTCTGCTGTCGCGCGTGCTGTCGTCGAGACCACACACTGGCTCGTGCTCGACGCGGGCCTCCCGACGGTGAACGCGCGGCGCTCGCAGAGGCTCCCGACGTGGCGGGCGGCTCGCGCGCCGTGCAGTCTCGCGAGCTCTGGTCGAGACCACGCTCCGGTTCGTGCTCGACGCGAGCCTCCCGACGGTGAACGCGCGGCGCTCGCAGAAGCTCCCGAGGGTGGTTTGACGCGAACGTTCTGCTGTCTCGCGTGCGGTCGTCGCGACCACACGCCGGTTCGTGCTCGACGCGAGCCTCCCGACGGGTGGACGCGCGGCGCTCGCAGAAGGCTCCCGACGGTGGTGTGGTGCGGGCGGGCTATTCGTGCTCGCCGCCGGGGACTTCGAAGGGACTGATGGGC
>JAHBVW010000052.1 GCA_019637375.1 Deltaproteobacteria bacterium
CGCGCACGAAGGCCCGCGCCGTGCGCGCCCACGCGCGCGGCCACCTGGGCCGCGTCCTCGAGGCGCTCGAGGATGCGCAGCACGCGCGCGCCGGCTGCGCCGAGGCCGGCGACGTCCGCGCGACGGCCCACGCGTCGCTCGACGAGTGCGCGCTGCTCGACCGCGCGAGCCGCTCGAACGAGGCCGCCGCCGCCGCGATCATGGCGCGCACGCTGATCATCCAGCTCGCGGGCCCGATCCCGCGCGCCGACGACCCCGAGCGCGACAACGTCGCGCTGCGCGCCCGCCTCGCCCACGCCGAGGGCCGCGCGCTCGCCCGCATCGGCCGCCACCGCGACGCGAAGGGCCTGCTCGGCGTCGCCGTCGCGTTCGGCGCGAAGCTCGAGACCGTCGCCGGGCGCGAGACGGAGCTCGACGCGCGCCTGCTCCTCGCGTCCGAGCACGTCGCGCTCGGCGCGCTCGACGCCGCCGACGCCGAGCTCGAGACGGTGTTCACCTACGCGCACGCGTCGAACGACCTGCCGCGGATCTCCGCGGCGCACGACGCGCGCGCCCTCGTCCGCTGCGCGCGGCGCGACCTCGACGGTGCGGAGGCCGACCTCGCCGCCGCGATCGAGCTGGCGCGCGAGCTGCGCGACGACGCGCTCGAGTACCGCGCGCGCTACCACCGCGGCGAGCTGCTGATCTGGCGCGACCGCCTCGACGACGCCGTCGCCAGCGCGCGCCGCGCCTTCGAGCTGTGCGCCGCGGCGCCCGTCCCGCACGCCGGCATCCTGCTCGCCCGCGTCGCCGTCGCGCGCGGCGACCTCGCGAGCCTCGATTCGCACCTGCAGTGGGTCGCGACGACGTTCCCCGACGACGAGATCCCCGTCGACGTCCGCCTCTTCCGCGATGCAGCGCGCGCATCGCTCGATCGCGCGCGCTCGCCGGCGTGGGACCGCATCGTCGCGGAGGCCGGCACGATCGGCCTCACCGTCAACGCGCGCCTCGAGATCTTCCTCGCCGCGCTCGCGGGCACCGCCGACGCCGCCGCCCGCGCCGACCTGCGCCGCGCCGCGCTCGCGCTCACCGAAGATCCATCGTGGCGCGCTCGCCTGCGCGCCGCCGGCTGATCGGACGGCGCCTCGTCGGAGATCACCACGCGCCGCTGCGGGGCGGCTCGGCGCGCGGCCGCCGCGGGCGCATGCGGTCGCGCAGCACGCGCACCGCATCCATCGCGGTGAAGATGCCCTCGATCTTGCCGTCGCGCGTGATCACCACGGCGTCGCGCCCGCGCGCGAGCATGACCTCGAGCGCGTCGCCGAACGCCACGTTCGCGTCGACGGCGCACGCGAGCCCCATGACCTCCTCGACCGTCGCCCCCTCGCGCGCGACGTCGCCGTGGGTCAGCATTCCGACGAGCTCGCCGCCGTCGAGCACCGGTAGGTGATGGATCTCGCGCTCGGCCATCATCTGGCGCGCGACCGCGATCGAATCGTCGACCTGGACCGCCCAGGGCTGCTTCGTCATGTAGTTCGCGATCGTCTGCATGGTTCTCAGGTGAAGGTGCAACCGAGGTGCCGCGGTACGTGGGTTGCAGCCCCGCGAGCCCAGGAGGAAACATGTCTGCGCGCCCGGCTCACGTCGTCCCGTTGGTGCTCGCCGCCTGTCACAGAGCGCCACCTCGGCCCACCGCGCCGGTGGCTGACATCGAAGGGATGATGTCGTGACCGCCGCCGCCGATCGCACCCCCGATCTCGCAACCGACCTCGCCACCGACGAGGATCACGAGGCGCAGCTGCGGCGCGCGCGCGTGCTGCTCGAGCTGGGGCTCGTCGCCGAGGCCGAGGGCTGCGCGGTCGCGCTCCGCCGCGCGCACCCCGAGAGCCTCGACGCGCTGAGCCTGTTCGCGAAGGTGAAGCACCTGCGCGGCGAGCTCTCGCAGGCGATCGCGTGCTGGGCCGAGCTGCGCACGCGCTCGCCGTCCGACGCGTCGCCGCCGCCGCCCGGCACCCTCGGGCCCGAGGGTCTGCCGCGCCGCGAGCACCTCGAGCCGGCGCTCGAGATGCTGCGCCAGCGCCGTCCGCTCGAGGCGCGCGCGTGGTGCCTCGACGTCGCGGCGCGCACCCGCGCCGACAGCCCGCACCACTACAAGCAGGCGATGATCGCCGCGTCGTGGATCGCCGAGCTGTGCGGCGACCTCGCCGCGGCGCGCGAGGCGCTCGAGGAGCTCGGCGCCGAGGCCGCGTTCGCCGCCGACGAGGAGCGCCTGCACTCGCTCGTGCGCGTGTACCACGAGCTCGGCACGCCCGACGCCGTCGAGGCCGCGGTGCGCGTGTGCCGCCACCTCATCGACGGGCTCGCGCGGCGCGGCGTCGAGAAGCTGTCGCTGATCGGCATGCTCGCGTCGCTCGAGCGCCGCGCCGGCCGCGCCGACGTCGCGGGCGAGCTCGAGGGGCAGTTCCTCGGCGCGATGCGCCGGCGCATGCACCGCGCGACGCTCGAGGACGTCGTGCGCGTCGCCGCGCGCGAGTACCTCCCGATCGGCCGCCTGCGCGAGGTGCCCCTCCCCACGGGAGGGTTGCCGCCTCCGGAGGACCTGCCGCGCCGCGAGCGCGCGATCGCGTTCGCGGTGCGCGGCGAGCCGACGGCGCTCGCGCTGTTCGCGCAGGGCGACGACCCGCTCGATCGGCGCTACCTCGCCGAGCTCACGCCGTCGCCCGTGCGGCGCGCCTCGCGGCCGCGCTCCGAGCACGCGATCGGCCGCGTCCTCGCGGCCGCCGTCTACCACCTCGGGACGCGCCCGAAGGGCTTCCTCCACGAGGTCGCCGCGTACCGCATGCGCACGACCGCCGGCGCGGGCGGCGTGTTACCGCCCGACGAGATCCACGGCAACCTGACGCCCGAGCTGCGCGCCGCCGTCCGCAGCGCGTTCATCTCGGTGCGCGACTACGCGCGCGCGAAGTTCCCCGCGCAGACCGGCGACCTCGACGACTACGTCTACGTGTACAAGCTGCCGAAGGAGGACGAGCAGTCCGGCGGGCTATCGGCGGGTCTGCCGACGGCGCTCGCGTTCCTCTCCGTCTTCCTGCAGCGTCCCGTGCCGCGCGACGTGGCGTCGTCGGGGGCGCTGGTCTGCGAGGCTCACGACGTGATCGCGATCGGGCCGATCGGAGAGGCCGAGCACAAGGTCCGGGCCGCGTACCACGGCAACCTCCGCTCGCTCCTCCTCCCGCTGGCGAATCGCGACGAGCTCGAGCGCAGCACGCTCGTCCCGCGCGCGATCACCCACGAGGTGGTCCGCTTCGTCGCCGACCTCGATCACGCCGTGAGGCTCGTCTTCGCCCGCTCGTGACCTACAACGTCGTTCCGTACGGCGTCTGCGCGAACGGCCAGGTCTGCGCGACGCGCGTCTGCCAGCTGGGATCCCACGAGGTGTGCGAGATCCCGTTGGTGTAGGGCGTCGTGTAGGGCGTCGTGTACGGCGTGCCGTAGGTCGTCCCGTAGGTCGTCCCGTAGGGCATCGTTCCCGTGGCGAGCTGCGAGTACGGCGTCGTCATCGGGACGGGCCCGACGTACGACGCGTGCTGCAGCCCACCGAGGAACGGCGGCGCGAACGGTGACGAGAACGGCGACACGCCGTACCCGACCTGGCGCGGATCGAAGCCGGCGAGGCGCGGGTCGTAGCCGATCGGCGAGGGCTGGTACGGGCTCCACGGCTGCTGGCCGTAGAACGACGAGACGCCGGTATGGTGGATCCCGTGCACCGACATCCTCACCTGGTTGAGGGCGTCGATCGTCTGGGCGATGCGATCGTTGAGCAGCTGAAGCTTCTGAATGTCGACCTTGACCGTATCCATGACTGTTCTCCTGTGGTTGGCGATCACGACTTCACGAACAAAAAAATTTGATGAGCCCCGGAAGGCTCAAGACACGATGGGGATCTGCGACGGCTCCGCGCGCGCCCCGCGGTGGACGCGGATCGTGAGCACGCCGTCCTCGAGGCGCGCGCCGATCTGATCCGGCGCGACGCGCGCGACCGGGAACGACCGCGCGAACGCACCCATCGGCGCGTCGCACGCGGCGAGGTCGTGCGGAGGATGCGGCCACGGGGCGCGCCGGATGCCGCGGACGACGAGCGCGAGCGGCTCGACGCGGATCTGGACGTCGCGCGCGACGACGCCGGGGACGTCGAGCGCGAACACGAGCGCGCCCTCCTGCGTCCACGCGACGGCGCGCGGGATCCACATCGGCGGCGCCGCCGCCGCGACCGGCGCGAGCTGCTCCATCTCGTGCACGAGGCGATCGAGGCGCTCCTGGACGTGGACCGCCGGATCCACCTCGGGCGGGATCATCACGCGGTGACCGTTCAGGCGCGCCGGGGGCTTTCCGGTCAGCACCGTGTAGAGCTGCTCGACTCGCTCGATCGTCTCGTCGATGGTCGCGTTCATTCGTCTCTCCTCCGAAGTGAGCGCGCGCACTGCACGAGGTGGACCACGTGTCCGACGACGGCAATGCGGGAAAGACGGCTACCTACACGGCGCGTACGCGGGAGTGTGCGCGACATCTCCGCACTGCATGTCAGCGATGCTCGCTCCCGTGTTTCTTAATCAGCCCGATCTCTGATTGCCAATCTCGCCAGACGCGGCGACGACCGGCGAATCAGTGTCGCGTCACCTCGATCCCGAGCTTTCCGCGCACGCTGTCCTTCTCCTTGATCTGGAGTGCCTCGCGGATCTTCTCCAGCGGGAACGTCCGCTCGACCTGGATCCGCATCACCTGCTCGTCCACCAGGCGCGCGAGCGGCGCGAGGTGCTCGTGCGTGACGCGCGTGAGCTGGAAGTACGCCTTCACGTTGTTGAGCCGCATCAGCTCGAGGTCGACGGGCTGGCGCAGCGAGACGAGCGCGCCGCCGTGCAGGAGGACCTCGAACGAGCGCCGGTACGTGTCGCCGCCGACGGTGTCGAGGACGCCGTGGTACTGGCGCCCGCCGCGCACGAAGTCCTCCACCTTGTAGTCGATCACGCGATCCGCCCCGAGCTTCTTCGCGAACTCGATGCCCGGCCCGGTCGCGGTCGCGGTGACGTGCGCGCCGATCTGCTTCGCGAGCTGGATCGCGATCGAGCCCACGCCGCCCGCGCCGCCGTGGATCAGCACGCGCTCGTTCGCGTGGAGCTTCATCACGTCGTGGAGTGCCTGGACGGCCGTCGCGCCGGCGAGCGCCCCCGCGGCCGCCTCGACGAATCCGACCGAGCGCGGCTTGCGCGCGATCGTCGCGACCGATGCCATCGCGAGCTCGGCCCACGCTCCGCTCCCACCGGTGGTGACGCTCGCCGCTCCGAACACCTCGTTGCCGACCGCAAAGCCGCGCACCTCGGGCCCGACCTCCACGATCGTCCCGGCGACGTCGAACCCGAGCGTGAGCGGTGGCTGGAGGTGGTACGTGTCCTTCATGCGGCCGTCGCGGATCGCGACGTCGACGGGGTTGATGCTCGATGCCCTGACCTCGATCAGCACGTGGTTCTCGCGCAGCACGGGTCGGTCGACGTCCTTCACCTCGACGTGCTCCGTCGACCCGAACTTCATGATTCGAGCTGCCTTCATTCGTGGTCCCCTTGTCACCGTGTGGCGGCGCGACGAAGCAAGCGCCACGCCGCGAGAGGACCACCGAGAATCTCGTCGAGGACGCATGCGAGTTCGCGACAACGGGCGGGTCCGCGCGCGTCACTCATGCGATTGGCATTCAATCTCCCGTGCCGTCGTCGGGACTACGACTTCGAGCCGGTGCCGATCTGGATCTTCCGTCGCTGCGGCTGCGCGCCCTGCTTCTTCGGGATCACGAGCGTGAGCACGCCCGTCGCGAGGTCCGAGCGGATCTTGTCGACGTCGGCCGTGTCGGGGAGCGTGAACACGCGCGTGAAGCTCCCGTACGAGCGCTCGTACGTGTGGTACCGGCCCTCGCCCTGCTCCTGCTCCTGCTCGCGGCTGCCGCTGATGCGCAGCTGATCCCCGACGAGGTTGATCTCGAGGTCGTCGGACCTCATGCCCGGCATGTCGGCGCGGATCACGAACGCGTCGTCGGTCTCGCGCACCTCGAACTCCGGGTTCCACGCCGCGACCTCGCGCCCCATCCAGGGCGCCTGCCGGAGCAGCCGCAGCGGATCGACCATGAGGTCGCGCAGGAGCTGGAAGGGGTCGCGCACGAGCGCGCCGAACGGATCGCGCATCAGCTCGAACGGATCGCGGCGCGCGAGCTGCCCGCGCTGCGGCTGTCCCTGCTGCTGCGGTGCGACCGCCTGCGACGGCTTCGCCTCGCCGGGCTTCTGGGAGCCCTGCGCTTGCGGGTTCGGCGTATCGCCATCCTTCTTTCCGATGTTCGCCATGACACTTCTCTCCTGGTCAGTTCGCTTCCGGATTCCGGATGTGCAATCGACGAACCTCGACGGAGCAACTCCCGTGTTTCGCGACCACCGGCAAAAAGTCGGATTGCGCCGAATGCGCATGATGGGCGTTGACGCGACGCGCAGATTTCTATTGTATGCGTCTCCAGGGTCGAACCACGGCTGGCCCGAAGTGAAAGGAAGGTTGTTGGATGATCTGCATGCCGAAGGTGGTTTCCGCAGCTGACTCCCGTCGCGTCCTCATCGTCGACGATCACTTCGACACGACGGAGGTGCTCTCGGTGATGTTCGAGATGCTCGGACATGAAGTTCGCTCCGCCCATCGCGGCATCGATGCGCTCCGGATCGCGCGCGAGCTCGAACCGGACCTCGTCCTTCTCGACATCGGGCTCCCCGACATCAGCGGTCACGAGGTCGCGCGCTGGCTGCGCGCCGATCCGATCACCGCGCGCACGTACATCGTCGCGATCACGTGCTGGGACAGCCCCGATGACATCGCGCGCTCGATGAGCGCGGGCTTCGACGATCACCTCGCGAAGCCGATCGGCCTCGCCCGGATCCGCCTGCTGCTCGCCTCGGCGTGGGAGCGCGCCCGCGCGCGCGCCCGCGGCTCGCGACCCGGCCTCGCGCGCGACGCACGCGTCGCTGTTGCATAGCCACAGCCGCTCCCGCTAGGCTGGCGCCCGAATGTACCTGGGCATCGTCAAGGGCACCGTCGTGGCCGAGCGCAAGGCCGCGGGGCTCGAGGGCAAGAAGCTGCTGCTCGTGCAGCCCGTCGACGAGCGCGGCGCCAGCACCGGCGACCTGCAGGCCGCCGTCGACACGGTCCAGGCCGGGGTCGGCGACCTCGTCTACCTCGTCGGCTCCCGCGAGGCCGCGCTCGCGTGCGACCCGTGGTTCGTGCCCGTCGACGCCGCGATCGTCGGCATCGTCGATGGCCTCGACGTCGGCGACGGGTCGGGCTCGGGGGTGCCGCGATGAGGTGCTGCCGCGTGGTCGGGCCGCTGTGGGCCGCCGCGAAGCACCCCGCGTTCGCCGGGCGGCCGCTGTTCGTCGTGCAGCCGCTCGACGCGAAGGGCGCCGACGCCGGCGCTTCGTTCGTCGCCGTCGACCACGCCCAGGCCGGCGTCGGCGACAAGGTCCTCGTCCTCACCGAGGGCACCGGCGTCCGCCAGATCCTCAAGATCGGCGACCAGGTGCCGATCCGGTCCCTGATCGTCGGCATCGTCGATCAGGTGGAGACGTCGTGAAGCTGCGCGCCCAGGTCGCCGACGTCGCCCGCCACCTCCACCAGCGCGGCTGGTGCGCGAACCACGACGGCAACGTCACCGCCCGCCTCGAGCCCGGCGCGAGCCGCTACCTCGCCACCCCGACCGCGACGTCCAAGCGCCTGGTCGGCGACCGCGACGTGATCGAGCTCGATGCCAAGGGGCAGGTCGTCGGCCAGGGCCGCGTGTTCGGCGAGATCAACCTGCACCTCGCCGTCTACGAGCGCCGCCCCGACGTCGGCTGCGTCGTCCACGCGCACCCGCCGTCGGCGACCGCGATCAGCGCGAGCCGCACCAACCCGATCGAACGCCCGTTCATCGCCGAGGCGGTGGTCTCGCTCGGCCCGAGCGTCCCCAGGATCCCGTACGCCCAGCCCGGCGAGCCGGCGCGCGCCGCCCTCGCCCCGTGGTGCGAGCTGGTCGACGCCGTCCTCCTCGGCAACCATGGCGTGATGGCCTGGGGTGCCGACCCCGAGCAGGCCCTGCTCCGCCTCGAGCTGGTCGAGCACCTGGCCCGCATCGCGATCGCCGCGACCGCGCTCGGCGGCCCCGAGCCGCTCCCCGACGCCGCGGTCGCCCCCCTGCTCGCCGCCCGCGCGAAGGCCAACCTCGGCCGCGCCGCCGACCGCGCCGTCGAGATCGCCGCCCGCCTCACCCCCACCTCCCCCGCACCGGTCGTCGCGTGCGCGCCGGCCCCGCACTCGCCGGTGCCGACGATCGGCCCCGGCGGTGGCGGGCGGGACCTCGCCGCGATCGTCCGCGAGGAGATCGTGGCCGCCCTCCGCAAGGGCTGATCGACGTAACCGGCCGGCCCCGCCCACGTAGGTCGGCCATGCGCCCGCTGATCTTCGTGTCCTTCGCGCTGGTGGCGTGCACGACAGCCGAAGGCCAGCCGATCCGGCCGGCGGCGACCGGCCCCACGGGGCCCCTCGTCCTCGAGCTGTTCACCTCGCAAGGGTGCAGCTCGTGCCCACCCGCCGACCGCCTTCTGTCGCGCCTCGCCCGCACCTCCGGAGGCGACGACCTCGCGCCCCTGTCGTTCCACGTCGACTACTGGAACGACCTCGGCTGGGTCGACCCGTACTCGCTCCCGGCGTGGAGCGAGCGGCAGCGGCAGTACGCGACGGCGCTCGGCGACGACCGCATCTACACCCCCGAGCTCGTCCTCGGCGGCGCCCGGGGCCTGGTCGGCTCGCACACCCGCGCGATCGAGAAGGCGATCGCCGAGGTCCCGCGCCCGGCGCGCCTGGCCGCGACCGCCGCGTGGCACGGGGACCGCCTCGAGGTCACGGCGACCGCCCCGGCGGACGCCGACGTCCTCGTCGCCCTGTGGGAGGACGGCCGGCGCATCGACGTCACCCGGGGCGAGAACTCCGGTGAGGTGCTGGCGAACGACCGCGTCGTCCGCCGCCTCGAGCGTGTCGCGAAGGCCGGCGCCCGCGGCACGATCGTCCTCGCG
Source organism: Deltaproteobacteria bacterium (assembly GCA_019637375.1). Taxonomy (GTDB): domain Bacteria; phylum Myxococcota_A; class Polyangia; order Haliangiales; family Haliangiaceae; genus JABFXX01. Next base: position 9,108 of record JAHBVW010000052.1, read on the forward strand.
ATCGACCCGCGCTGGCGGCACGTCGGCGCCGTCGCGTTCGCGCAGCGCACCGACAAGCGCATCGTCGCGTCGACCCATCTCCCGCGCTGAACCGGCAATGGCAGTAGCCATGCGACGTTGCGAGTCCGAGGCGGCGATCGGTAAGCGCCGCTCATCGGAGCACCCCTCGGCGGCGACGAACGCTTCCGATACAAGGGTGGCATGCGCGCAGCTGCTGTCGTCGTGACGCTCACCTGCCTGGCCACGGGCTGCTTTCCCAACAACGCCCGCCACCGGACCTACGCGAAGTTCGGCGAGGGTGCCGCGCTGGTCGGCGGCATCGCCATGCTCGCGGCGTCGAGCACCGGCGCCGACTGCTCGCCGCAGCTCGGTCGCCCCGGCGTGATCGAGTGCCGCGACAGCGCGACCATGGTCGGCAACGTCGGCCTCGGCCTGATCCTGGTCGGCCTGGTCGGGTTCCTCGCGACCGTCTCGACCGCGCCGGACGACGACGCGAAGACCAAGACCGGCCCGCTGCCGACCGCCTCGGCCCCCGCCCCGACGCCGATCGCCGTCCCGGCACTGCCGGGCGCGAAGCCCTCGACCTAGACGCCGCCGGCGCGACGGCCGACCTGGCGGCCCTTGCGCTCGCAGTACTTGCTGCCGTCGTACACCGGCACGTTGCGTGCCCACGCATGCTTGCCCTCGCGGCCGGACATGCCCAGGAACCAGGCCCGGCGCCCCACGAACAGATCGATCTGCTCGCCGCGGATGCCACCGCCGACGTCATCGGCGACGACGCACCCGTCGTGGATGAACCCGCCCCACGGCGAGCGGCCCGGCATCACGCGCCCCTCGAGCAGCGGCACGTAGAGCAGCGAGCCGAGCTTGATCACCTTGGGATCGACCGCGACCGTCCGGAACGGCTGGAGCGGGCGCCCCGAGCCGGCCCACCCCCACGCCGCCGAGGTCACGCGGAAGCAGGGCGACGTCTTGCAGCCGCACGCACCCCAGAAGTTGACGATGCGGCCGTCGTGCAGCTTGCCGGTCCCCTGGACGGCGACCTCCATCGCAAACGCGCGCGACACCTCCGCGATCGGCTCGCAGGTCCCGGTGTAGAGCATCTGGGTCGCCGGCTTGGCCACCGCCGCCAGCAGGTGCTCGGTCGAGCCCGACCCGTCGCCGGATCCCTGATTGTCGTTCGCGGCGACCGGCATCGGCGCCAGCACCGGGGCGCCGACCTCCTCCTCGCCGATCACGTAGTAGAAGGTGATGCTGAAGTCGCCCAGCTGCTTGGGCTGGTGCGGCTCGTCTCGCTCGCCCTTCTTCGGAGCTTCGGCCGCGTCGGCGGTCAGCGGCATCACCAGCTTCGTCTCGATCGCCGCCGACGACGTCACCGTCGTGGAGTCGGTCGCGGCCTGGCAGCTGATCGCGATCGCGATCGGGGCGATGTTCGCGAGCCGCTTCACCAGCCGGCCCAGCATCTCCGCGAGCCAGCTCGCACCCGAGCGGATCGCGTCCAACAATGGTTCGGGGCTCAGCATTTGGCGGATCCCGAGTCTAGCCTCGATCCCCGCCCCGCCAGGGCTCCGCGCCCCAAAAACGCGAGCCCCGGTACGGAGCTCACGAAGGTAGTTCAGCCGCTAGAAGCGGGCCTGCAGCGTCAGGTTCGTGCCGAGCTGGTTGAACTTGCCGAACTGATAGGCGAACGGGCAGTTCTCGGGATCGCCACAGGTCCGCTGGTAGCGGGTCTGGTTGCCGTCGTAGCTGTAGAAGACCTCGAGCAAGGCGCTGAACACCTTGGCGAAGTCGATCTTCGCCGTCCCCTTCAGCGCGAACTGCGGGACCGCCTTCTCGCCGGCCGGCAGGATCGTGATGAGGGTGTCGATGTTGTTGTTGCGGATGACCGCCGTCGACTTGCCCGTCCCGGCCGCCTCGGCGCCCGGGATGCCCTTCTCGGTCGTGAGGGTCGCCGGGAAGTCGACGCCCGCGATCACGCCGAGGGTCAGGCGATCGTTCCAGTTCTTGTCGGCGCCGACCGCCGCGAACAGGTTCGGCGTCGTGTCGTAGGCCGACGGGAAGTCCGAGTACGGCGGCAGGCTCGGCTGGCTGTGGAGGATGAACCCGAGGTCGCGGAAGCTGAGGTCGGCGCGCAGGCGGACGCGGTCGAGCTTGAGGCGCGCGTTGATGTCGCCCGCCCGGCCGACCTGAACCTTGGTCGAGCCGACCTTGTCGGGATCCTTGAGCGTCTGGCCCATGACCGTGGCCTCGGCGCTGACCATCCACGACAGGCCGCCCGGGTACTTCTCCGGGTCGAACAGGTGGCTGATCTGCTCCCCGTTGTACTTGTAGAGCCGGAAGTCGATCGACGACCGCACCGGCATCTTGTGGTGGATCGTCAGCTGCGCGGACGCGCCGAACAGCTGGACCTTCTGGTCCTGCACGTCCTGGAGCTCGTTGTAACCACGGTCGAAGTAGCCGCCGTTGACCTCGAACCGGACGCCCGGCGCCGGGTCGATGCCAAAGCCCGCGAGCCCCGCGAGCGCCGCCTTCTGCTCGCCGTCCTGGGGGTCGACGATGACGCCGCTCTTGCCGCCGAGGAACGCGTAGAACTTCTCCGTGTCGTACTGGAGCTTCACGCCCGGCGTCGACGAGCGCGCCCGCCGGTACTCGGGGTTACCACCCCACGACAGGCGAAAGCTGTAGCCCAGGCGGAAGCGGTCGGCCGACACCGGGAACGCCGTGAGGCTGATGCGGGTCGGGTCCTTGTGCGTCGGGTCCTTCCAGTTGGTGACCGTGATGTACGTGCCGGCGTCCGACAGCGGGACGACGTTCTCCGAGATCTCCTGGAAGCGCAGGACGAGCGCCGCCTCGGCCTGGAGGTGGCCGCGCGAGTAGTTGCGGTAGGCCGTGAGGTGCGACAGCGTCTCGAACCCCGAGTACTTGCTGTCGTAGTTGTCGAAGAACAGGACGCCCAGCGAGTTCGGGACGCCGAAGCGCCAGCCCGGGACGCTCGGGATCGTCTCGCCCGGCTTGGCGAGGATGTTCTCGTTCGTGAGCGTGAACGCCAGGCGGGTGTCGAAGAAGCCGCTCTGCCCGGTCATGTCACCGGGCTTCTCGGCCGGCGCCTCCTTCTCGATCGTCTCCTTGTTGGCCTTCTCGGCCGCTTCCTTCGCGGCGCGCTCCGTGAGGACGCGCGCGATCTCGCGGTCGACGATCTCGCGGATGCGGGCCTCGTCGAGCGGGGGCGTCTCCGGCGGGGTCGTCGCCGGAGCCGGTTGGGCGCTCGCCACGGCGGGCGCCAGCATCATGCCGAACAACCATCGATATAGCTTCACGTTTTCTCTTCTTCGCTCTTCTGCGCTTTACATCTGCACGTCGGCAGCCGACCGCGGATAGATGATCCAGACGTTGAACGAGCCGATGTTCACCGGGCGGAGCACGCCGACGACGCGCCGGGGCTTCGAGCCCACGATCGACGGCGGGTCGATCGCCGAGATGCCGGCCGTGATGACGTTGATGACGTTCCTGTTGCCGGCGCAGTTCCCGCCCGTCCCGTTGGGGTCGAGCTTCCACTGCTTGTAGGTCGCGTAGTCGTTGTCGAGGTCGCACACGGCCCCGTTCAGCACGGCGATCGGCGCGGCCTCGTTGCGCTCGAAGTTGATCATCCCGTTGGGGTCGGACAGGCCCTTGAACCAGGTCGCCGGGTCGAGCACGACCGGCTCGGGCATGCGCGCCGGGTTCACCTCGGCGTTGTCGTCCGCGAACGTCTGCGGGAAGCCGATCTCGGTGAGCCCGTTGAACTCGGACTGGCCGCCGGCGAAGCCGGTGATGAGCTGGCCCTCGTGGACGAGGCGGCCGAAGTTGTCGCGCGGCGCCGAGAACGAGAACACCATGATGTGGTCGTAGGCCTCGGCCGTGCAGGGCGGCGCGCCCCCGGCCTGGCACAGGACGTCGCTGGCCGTGTAACCCTGCGCGAACACCGAGGTCACGACCAGCCGCCCGTTCGCCCCGTGGCGCGACGACCGGACCGAGACCTGCTTGTCCTCGAGCGGCGACGACGACAGGGCGTTGAGCGCCATCTCGTTGACCGGTCGCTGGAGGTCCTGGATGTGCGGGTCCGGATACCACAGGGTCGGTGACGTCCCCGTCGCGAACGTCGGCGAGGCGCTCGCGCCGTCGTCGATCCACACGGTCGTCGGCCCGAACACCGGCGGCAGCGTCACCGTCTGGTTCATCGCGACGCCGGCGGTGAGCTGGATGGTCGCGAGCGGCGGCGTGCCGAGGCTGGGCGTGAGGGTGCCCAGGAACTGGGCGTACACCTGTGCCGTGTTCGTGTAGCCCGTGTCGACGTCGCCGTTGGCGTCGAGCGCCGTGACGTTGACCGTCAGCTGGCGATCGGCCGGCGACAGGCGCGCGTCCGGCGCCCCCGGGTTGGCGGGCGCGACGAGCTCGACCCGGAGGGACTGCGTCCCCTCGAGCGGCGGCCGCTCCTCGACGCAGGCCGGGGCGAACAGCGCGACGAGCGCGACGGCGATCCTCTTCATCATTCGAACACCGGCCGGATGCGACCGTCGTGCGCCTCGATCGTGTGGTCCAGACACGAGATGGCGCCGTACGTCTGGGCGACGGTCTTGTTGGTGGGGTCGTTGACCTGGACCTGGTTCACGCAGCGGTTCTGACGGTTCAGGAACACGCGCAGCGAGTCGCGCAGCGAGATGCCCGTGTCCTGCTTGGACGTGTTGCGCTTCAGCACCTGGAAGCCGGAGCCGCCCGCCGCGATGTAGTCGTTGACCGCGACGCGGTACAGGCTGGTCGGGATGAGCGGCGCGCACTTCCCGAAGTCGATCTCGCCGTCGGGGTTGTTGTTCTTGCGGCAGCGGTCGCCGATCGCGACGTTCTTGGCGTACGCGCCGCTCGGGCCGCCGCACACCATGTCGAACGCGATGCCCGACACCTGCGCCTGCGTGCGGCAGCCGCGGCTCGCCGAGCGCGAGGCGACGTAGTCGAGCGTCTCCTGGACCTCGATCCCCGACAGGTACACGACCGTGATCGAGTTCTCGAACGGGAATACGTTGAACATCTGCTCGATCGTGAGCGGCCCCTGCTCGAAGTCGGCGCGGATGCCGAGCGAGTTCGTGATCGCGAACTCGGCCTCGACGCCCTCCTGCAGCTGCATCGAGCGCGCGACCAGGTTGCCGAGCTGCGAGTCGCCGCCGCTGAGGTCGTTGCGGGTGATCTTGGCCCCGGCCGGCTCGGAGGTCGCGGTCGGCTTGGGGTTCACGTACGCGAACACGCCGTTCAGGTCGATCTCCTGGTTGATCTTCACCGAGTACGGCCACATGAGGCTCGCCACCGCGACGTCGTCGGGGATCATCGGCGCGCCGGTGATGCCGTCCTTCTTCGAGTCGACCGGGAGGTTCGTGTAGCTGAACGAGGTCACGCGGCTGCGCGTCTCCGGGTCGCCGTTGTTCTCGCCGACGTGCACGACGAGGTCGAGCCGGCCGACGAACTTCGCGAACGCGCCCGAGTGCACGAGCACCGTCGAGTGGCCCTTGTCGTCGTTCGGGATCACCTTGGGCGGGTTCGTGACGATGTGGAGGTGGCCGCCGAGGATCACGTCGACGCCGGCGAGCGTGGCCTGCTTGAAGCCCTGGTTCGGGTCGGTCTCGACCTGCGACGCGGTGAGGTCCTCGTCCTCGTCGAGGCCGAGGTGGCTGATCACCACGACGACGTCGACGCTCGGGCGGATCAGGCGCACCCAGCCGTCGAGCGCGTCCTCGTCGGCGATCGGGCGGAAGCCGAGGTTGTTACCGCCCTCGTAGATCGAGGTGATCGTGCTGGTGTTGCCCATGCCGATCACGCCGACCTTGAGGCCCTCGACGTCGTAGATCTCGAACGGCGGGATCACGTCGCGCAGCGAGCGGCCGTTCGGATCGATCGCGCCGGGCGGCGGGTCGTCCCAGGCGTAGTTCGCCGCCATGATCGGGAACGAGCCCCAGTTGTCGATCTTGTCGAACAGGTTGCGCGCGCCGAGGTCGAACTCGTGGTTGCCGAGGACGGCGCCGTCCATGCCCGCGAGCGACAGGGCGCGCATCTCGGCCTCGCCGCGGAACATGTTGAACACCGGCGCGCCCTGGAAGCAGTCGCCGGTGTCGAGCCACAGCGAGCGCGCCGACGAGCGGCGGATCTGCTTCGCGACCGTCGCGATGCGCGCGATGCCGCCGTACGGGCCCGTGGTGAGGCCGTAGCCCCGGTCGAACGTGTTCGGGACGAAGTTGTACGGGAACAGGCGCGAGTGGATGTCGGACGTGTGGATCAGCGTGAGCCGGATGTCCTGTCCGACGAGATTTGGCTGCGCGCGCTCCACCGTACAGCCAGCGAGCGACACGGCCATGGCGCAGACTGCCAGACGGCCTTGCATCGTCGGGGTCATATCGTTTTTCTTCGAGGTCAGGCAAGGGCGATGATGGCCGCGATGTGATGTACTGCGCGCCGCCATGCCACGCGCGAAGATCGTCTGCACGCTAGGGCCCGCCTCGTCGACGCCGGAGCGCATCGGCGAGCTGATCGACGCGGGGATGAGCGTCGCGCGGCTCAACTTTTCGCACGGCAGTCACGAAGATCACGCGAAGACGTTGCAGATCGTTCGCGCCGAGGCGGACAGGCGCGGCAAGGCGATCGCCGCGCTTTTGGACCTGCAGGGGCCGAAGATCCGCGTCGGCAAGTTCGCGAACGGTCAGGTCGAGCTGCGCCCCGGCGCCGAGTTCACGATCACGACCGACACCATCGTCGGCGACGAGAAGCGCGTGTCGACGACGTACAACCTCCTGCCGCGCGACGTCCGCCCCGGCGACCACATCCTCCTCGACGACGGCTACCTCGGCCTCGCGGTGACCGCCGTCGCCGACCACGAGGTGCGCACCGTCGTCGTGACCGGCGGCGTGCTGAAGAACAACAAGGGCATCAACCTGCCCGGCGTCGAGGTGTCGGCGCCGGCGCTGTCGGAGAAGGACCGCATCGACATCGGCTTCGCGCTCCGCCACAACGTCGACTACGTCGCGCTGTCGTTCGTGCGCCGCCCCGAGGACGTCATCGAGGCAAAACGCCTCCTCACGGTCGACCAGGTGTCGATCCCGGTGATCGCGAAGATCGAGAAGCCGCAGGCGCTCGAGCGGCTCGGCGACATCATCGACGTCGCCGACGGCATCATGGTCGCGCGCGGCGACCTCGGCGTCGAGCTCGGCCCGGAGAAGGTGCCGCTGTGGCAGAAGCGGATCATCGAGGAGACGAACCGGCGCTCGAAGATCGTCATCACGGCGACGCAGATGCTCGAGTCGATGATCACGCAGCCCCGGCCGACGCGCGCCGAGGCGTCCGACGTCGCGAACGCGGTGCTCGATGCGACGGATGCGCTGATGCTGTCGGGCGAGACGGCGTCGGGCGTGCACCCCGTCGAGGCCGTGCGCACGATGGCGCGCATCATCGAGGAGATCGAGCGCAGCGCGTACTACCACGCGAACAAGGAGATCCCGGATATCCAGATGCCCATCTCGGCGAACGCGATCGCGCACGCCGCGATGACGGCCGCGCGCGCGATGAAGCTGAAGACGATCGTCGCGGTGTCCGACTCGGGTGGCGCGGCGCGCCTGGTCTCGGAGTACCGGCCCGACTCGACGATCGTGTGCCTGACCACGAACGAGGTCAGCTACCGCCGCCTGGCGTTGATCTGGGGTGTGACGCCCGTCCTGATCGGCCCGGCGGCCTCGACCGAGGAGCTGCTCGACCGCGTGGAGGCGACGCTGATCGAGCGCAACCTCGCGCTTCCCGGCGAGAATGTCCTCATCACGATGGCCGTCCCGGTGGGCTCGGGCCTGCAGACCAACGTCTTGAAGATCCACCAGATCCCGCACTGAGTCGCCCGGGTCTCGTGGGCGAAAGCCTACACGTTGCGAGAGGTTGAGCCGGCGCTTTTCGCACGCTACGCTGTTCGGCGGTGGCTCAGAGTCAGCGCCTCGCGGACGTCGGAGTGAGCATCGGCCAGGTGTTCCTCAACAAGTACCGGGTGGACGCGATCCTGGGCCAGGGCGGCATGGGCGTGGTCGCCCGATGTACGCACCTCCAGCTCAACGAGTCGGTCGCGATCAAGATGCTGCGCAAGGACGTGCTGCTCGATCGCGACGCGGTCGAGCGGTTCACGCGCGAGGCGCAGGCCGCCGCGAAGCTGCGCAGCGAGTACGTCGCGCGCGTCAGCGACGTCGGCACGTTCGACGGCGGCGTCCCCTACATGGTCATGGAGTTCCTCGACGGTCACGACCTCGGGGAGCTGCTCGAGCAGCGCGGCTCCCTGCCCGTGCCGTGGGCGTGCGAGCTCATGCTCCAGACGGCGGAGGCGCTCGCCGAGGCGCACTCGATCGGCGTCGTCCACCGCGACGTGAAGCCGACGAACCTGTTCGTCACGTGGCGGCCCGACGGTTCGGCCCTGATCAAGGTCCTCGACTTCGGGATCTCGAAGTCGCCCGTCGGGACGGACATGCAGCTGACGCAGACGCAGTCGCTGCTCGGCACGCCCGCGTACATGTCCCCGGAGCAGATGCGGTCGGCGCGCCTCGTCGACGCGCGCACGGACATCTGGTCGCTCGGGACGGTGTTCTACGAGCTCATCGAGGGCCGCCGGCCGTTCGAGGCCGAGAGCTTCTCCGAGATGTGCGTGAAGGTCGCCGTCGATCCGCCGGAGCCGATGGTGAACGCACCGCCGGCGCTCGCGCACGTGATCCTGCGCTGCCTCGCGAAGTCGCCGGAGCAGCGCTACGCGAACATGGCCGAGCTCGCGCGCGACCTGGTGCCGTTCGTCCAGGACCCGCACCAGGCGATGGTCCTCGTCGAGCGCATGGCGCGCATGCTGCGGCGCAGCCACGTCGAGTGGGAGGTGCCGACGGCCAGCGGCGTCCGCGGGTACGTGCGCACGCCGCCGGCGGGCGTCCCCATGCAGCCGATGGCGCAGGCCGAGGCCGTGTCGCGGCCGGTCGTGTCGCCGAGCGGCGTCGTCGAGATCCCGACGGTGGCGGACCCCAGGCGCCGCGTCGGCGGCAAGCTCGCGGTCGCGATCCTCGCGCTGTGCGTGCTCGGCGGCGTCGGCATCGGCCTGGCCGTCGCACTCGGCGGCGGCGGCGGCGACGACAAGCCGGCGCACGTCGCGGCGACCGAGACGGCGAAGGAACCGGCGAAGGAGCCACCGCCCGTCGACGAGCCGCCGACGAAGAAGGCCGAGCCCCAGGTGGAGGTGAAGGTGAAGGTGAAGGTGGAGGCGGAGGCGGAGGCGAAGGCGAAGGCCGCCGACGAGCCGGTGCTGGAGCGCGAGGCGCCGCACCACGCGGCCGCGCTCGAGGTGCCGCCGGTCGTCGCCGAGGAGCCGAGGCCTCCCGGGGGCGCGGCGACGATGCGCGTGTCGCCGCCGGTCGTCGTGAAGAAGGACCCACCGGTCGCCGTGAAGAAGGACCCGCCGGTCGCCGTGAAGAAGGACCCGCCGGTCGCGAAGAAGGACCCGAAGGCCGACGAGGTGAAGCCGCCCCCGGAGGTCAAGCGCGACCCGTTCGACTCCGCGCGCCCCGTCGGGCCCACCGCGGGCTCGGGAAAAACGCGCTAGCATCCGCGCATGACGCGGATCGGGATCGCCGCCCTCGCGGCGGTGTGCCTCGCGAGCGGTACCTCGCGCGCCGACGACCTCACGCACGGCGACGAGCTGTTCCAGCGGGGCCTGGCGCTGCGCGCCACCGACCCGGTCGCCGCGTGCAAGCTGTTCGAGGAGGCGCACGCGCTCAACCCGCACGCGACGGGCATCCTGCTCAACGCGGCGCTGTGCGACGAGAAAGCCGGGCGCATCGCGAGCGCCGCCGAGAAGTTCGACGAGGCGGCCAAGCGCGCGCGCGAGCAGAACCTGTCGTGCAACGACTGTGCGAAGCCCGAGCTCGAGTCCGCGGAGGCGTACCGCGACAAGCTGCTGCCCGACCTCCCGCACGTGCGCATCGTGCTCACCGAGCCTCTGCCCGACCTGCGCATCGTCGTCGACGGGAAGGTCGTGCCGACGAAGATCGCGACGTACGACCTCCGCGTCGATCCCGGGGCGCGCACGATCGAGGTCTCGGCGCCGGGGCGCGTGACCTACCGGACGACGCCGACGATCAAGGTGCGCGAGCGGCGCGACATCGTGATCCCGGCGCTCGCCCGCAGCGTCGTGCGCAGCTCGAAGAAGGCGATCGGCAAGATCGCGCTGATCGGCGGCGGCGCGACGGTCGCCGCGTCGGTGCTCGTCGGCTACTACGCGAGCCGCAAGTACGACGAGCCGTTCGACCTCGGGCTGTGCGACCGCGCGACGCTCGACTGCAACGACCGCGGCGACGGCAAGATCAAGACGGCGCGCACGATCGGCAACGTCGGCACGGCGGTCGGCATCGTCGGGCTCGTCGCGATCGGCGTCGGCGGCTACCTGTACCTGACCGCGCCCAGGGCGCGCGAGCCGGACGGCGACGGCGCCGAGCCCTCCCGGAAGCGCAAGCAGCGCAGGACGCGCCCCGAGGACGACCTCCTGATCGTCCCCCAGGTCGGGCTCGATCTCACCGGCGTCGTCGCGGTCGGGCGGTTCTGAGCGGCCTGGGTTATCATCGGCGTGATGCGTGGAATCGTCATCGCGCTGGTGGCGCTCGCGGCGGGGACGGCGGCGGCCGAGCCCCACCCGCGACAGGCCGAGATCGACAAGCTGTTCGGTGAGGGCCGCGAGCTGATCGCGAAGAAGCAGCCGGACAGGGCGTGCGAGGTGTTCAAGCGCGCCTACGAGATCGATCCGCGCGCGCCCGGCGTGCTGCTGAACCTGGGCCTGTGCAACGAGATGCAGAACAAGTTCGGCACGTCGCTGCGCTGGTTCCGCCGCGCGCAGGCCGTCGCCGGCGAGGAGAAGATCGAGGACTACCGCGCCGCCGCCGAGGACCACACGTCCAAGCTGTTCAAGCTCGCCGCGTCGCTCACGATCGACGCGAGCGCGGCCCCGGGCGACGTCGAGGTCAAGATCGACGGCGAGGTCGTCGACCGCAACGACTACCCGCTCTACTACGTCGACAGCGGCAAGCACGTGCTCGAGGCGACCTCGGCCGGCAAGAAGACGTTCCGCAAGAGCCTCGACGTCGGCGACAAGTCACAGCAGACGATCCAGCTGACGTTCACCGACAAGCAGTTCGACGTCGTCGATCCCGGCAAGGGCCGCCGCCGCACCGCGCTCATCGTCGGCGGCCTCGGCGTCGCGATGATGGCCGGCTCCTTCGGCCTCGCCTGGGCCATGGACGGCCCGGGCGACAACGTCACCTTCCGCAACAACATGATCAACTACGTCGCCACCCCGATCGCGATCGGCGGCGGCATCGTCACCGGCATCGGCATCCTCCTCTACGCGACCGCCCCGAAGAAGGAGCGCCGCGAGCGCACCGTCTGGCTGCCCGTCGTCGCGCCCGATCAGACGGGCTTCGCGGTCGCCGGCCGCTTCTGAGCGTCAACTTGCACGATCACGGGAGGCACGGGCGCCAGCGCGGGTGCGTATCTGGAGCCACGTTGTTGGTGACACGTGTGGGGTTGGTCCCGTCGGGGCTCGCCACATAGATCTCGAAGTTTCCGTCCCGCTTGCTCACCCAGGCGATCCTGGTTCCATCCGGTGAAGGCACCGGCTCACGGTCCGCGGCGGGGTCGGTCTCGATCGGGTGCTGGTTCGTCCCGTTCGCGTTCATGACCTGGAGTTGTGCAGCACCGTCCGGGTCTCTCACGATGAAGATCTGCTCTCCGTCGTGCGACCACGCTGCATCCGCGAAGATCGTCCCCGTCAACGCGACGAGGTTCGCGCCGTTGGCATCCATGGTCCACACCCGACTGCCCTGGATCAGGACGATCTTCGATCCATCGGGTGACCACCTCGGTGCATCGTCGTTCAGCGCACGGTTGGTGAGGTTCATCGGCCCGGCTCCCGACGAGGCCATCACGAAGACATCTCGATTCCCCGGAGCGTCCGACGTGAACAGGATCCTGGTTCCGTCCGGTGACCACCGCGGGTTCGCGGCGTCGAATCCGGGAGTCAGGTTGACGCCAACCGTCCCGTTGACATCGGCCGAGTAGATCCGGCTGGCGCCACCTGCCGTCGGTATCGACATGTAGGCGATGCGCGTGCCATCCGGCGACCACTGCGGAGCCAGCAGGAACCTCCCGCTCTGCGTGTCGACCGTGTGAACGTTGCCGCCGGCCGCATCCACGGTCACGGTGGAGCTTCCGTTTCGAACGAGCACGATCCGTGTCCCATCCGGCGACCACTCCGCGTCGATATCGGTGTCGGCCTCGTTCGAGACGCGCTGCTCCTCGAAGGTCGCGAGGTTGACCCGGAACACCTTGCCGTTCGTGAACAGTCCTCCGCGCACGAACAGGAGCTCGGGCACGCAAGTGCCTGACGGCGCATCCGGCGGTCCATCGGGTGGCGCGATGGGCTCTTCCATGACGCATCGCCCGGAGAGTCCGTCGCCGACATCGACGTCCGACCAGCGACGGCCGGGGACACGCCGGATCAGGGTACGTGCACCACAGGTTGCCGGTGGCGCTGTTCGGCGTACAGACTCCGCCGGGACCGAGGTCGCAGTTGCTCGTCTCGACGCACTCGACGTTCCGCCGGCTCGGACAACCCACAAGCAGCGCGAGCAGGACCACGATCCAACGCAACGACGCCATCGCCGACGATGACCGATGGGTCTGTCGACGTGTTCAAGCACGAGCCGCCTGGCGTCTGTCGAATTGAAGGGTCGTACGCGAAATGAAGCTGACCCGACAGGTCCGTCAGTCGAACAGGACCTGCTCGCGGGCCGGGCGCACCTTCAGGTGCACGGTCGACGCGGCGGTCGTCGACGGCTTCACGCTCGCGAGGAACGCGCGCACGTCCGACGGCGCGAGCGGCTTCTTCGCGGCAACGGGGGTGCCGGCGGTGGCGGGCAAGTAGGACGCGAGCAGCTCGGCCTCGAGCTTTCGGTGCAGCTCGGGGGAGGCAAAACGCTCGAACGCCACGAGCTCGTCGTCGACCGCGACGGCGAAGCCGAGGACGTGGGCGCGCTCCTCCATCTTGCCGAGCGCGGCGACGATCCGCTCCCGGCGCGCGGCGTTGTCGCCGCGGGTCTGCGCCTGCGCGGCGGGGCGGTAGCTGCGCGTCTCCGAGTACAGCTTGTCGCGCACGGCGATCACGTCGACCTGCGCCCACACGTGGTCCTGGTCCTCGTGCGCGACCGCGCGGCGCAGCGACAGCTCGGCCATCGCCTTGCCGGTCCGGAAGTACAGGCCGCCCTCGCTGCGCTCCTTCTCGACGCAGCGCACGCCGACGATCGTCGTCTCGCCGGGCTCGATGATGCGGTCGGCCGACATCACGCGGTCCTGCTCGCCCTCGATGACGAGCTGGCCGCGCAGCACGAGCAGCGGCTCCTTCGCGCCGTTGCGCAGGACGAGCTGGTCGACCTCGAGCTCGTGCGCGACCTCGCGCACGGTGACGGCGCCGCTCGCCATGCCCTCGGCGAGCGTGATGAACGTGCGCGCGGCCGGCGGCGGTGCGTTCGGTGCCGCGACGATCGGGATCACGGTGAGCCGGCCGTCGACGATCGGCGCGCGCATCTCGAGGCCGCCGGGGAGCGCGAGCTCGTTCGGGCGCGCCTCGTCGATGTCGATGTCGTCGACGGGCCGCTCGCGCGGCCGTGGGTCCCACCGGTGGCGCGACACGATCTCATCCGGCGGGCGCGGATCGTTGTCGCAGGCGAACAGCGGCAGCAGCGAGGCTACGAGTAGACACGACGTACGCAAGTGCATCGGGACCTCCCCCACGCGTGGCGACTGGCAGTTCCGACACCCTGCTACGGATTCGGTTGCCTGCAAGGCTAATTCGCGACGCGCACCACGTCGTACCCGCGCTTTTGCAACAGCTCGACGACGCTGCGCGGGCCGATCAGGTGGAGCGCACCGACGGCCACGAAGCCCGCGACGTCGTTCGCGGCGGGCCCTCCGCCGGCGGCTCCTCCGGACCCACCGCGCTCCGCACTCACCGCCTCGATCGCCGCGATCCACGCGGCGTTGCGGCGGTAGACCATCTCCTCGGTCATCGCGTCGTACTCGTCGGCGGTAAAGCCGTGCGCGAGCGCCGCGGCGCGCTCGGATGCCCCGGCGGCGAGCATGCGATCGGCGTCGCCGGCGAGGTACGCGGCGAGCATCTCGCGCTGCATCTTGGCGCCGCCGTCGGGGTCGTCGAGCATGAGCTTCAGCATCCGGACGTCGAGCAGGCGCTCGAGCATCTCGACCTGGCGCGACGCGAGCTCGAGGTAGACGACGCGCTTGTGGTCGCGGCGGGCGGCCTCGAGGAGCGCGTGGTCCATCGCCTGGTCCGTCGGCGGCAGCTCGCGGGTGCTCATCCAGATCGCCGCGATCACCGGCGACCGCGGGTCGGCCGCCGCCGCGCGGTCCTTGCCGAGGATGCGCTCGAGCTTCGCGAAGTACGCCGGGCCGAGATCCTCGGCGAGCGAGCCCGACGCGCGGCGACCGAGCTCCATCAGCGACGGATCGGAGTTGTCGGACTCCATCGCGAACGTGCGCGCGCTCGCGAGCTTCTGCCACACGCTGCGCGGCAGGCGGTCGGCGTCGATGCCGATGTGCATCGTGCCGAACAGGTACGTCACGCGCCCGTCCTTCGTCGCCGCCCACAGGAACGGGTGGGTGATCGCGTCGGCGGCGGTCGGCCGCTCGACCTGGCGCGGAGGCTCTCGCGCGACGGGCTGCTCGTCGGCGCGGCGGCACCCGCCGAACAGCAGGACCGCGAGCACCGCGAGGACGATCGCCCGGAGCCGCACGGCGCTGCTTTACCACGCCGTCCGTAGGCGCGCTCACAGAACCCGGCGCACGAGTCGAGGACCATGCCGGCGATGAGGACGCGGCTGGTCGTGGCACTCGCGCTCGTGGGCGCGGGTGGCGTGGCGCGCGCCGATGACGTGCCGCGCCTCTACGACCGGCTGTGGCCACGCATGCCGCTGACGCCGTACGGGCGCGACTTCGGCGAGCAGCTCGAGGACCAGCTGACCGCGCTCGGCAACCAGCTCGGTCAGCACGTGAGCCTGCTCAGCAAGGACATGCTGATCGTGCGCGTCGACGGGCGGCGCCGGCGCGCGTCCATCCGCCTCGGCACGACCGCCGACCGCGAGCGCAACCTGACGTTTCGCATCGAGAACGACATCGACTTCACCGAGGGGTTCGCGCGCGTCAACACGCGCATCGATCTCGGCATCAAGCACCACGTGTTCCGCCTCGAGCTCCCCGACTGGGAGATGGCGCCCGTCGAGTACCGCGGCGACTACGGCGTCGAGCTGCGCCTCCCGCTGCTGCGCCGCACGTTCTGATCCCGCGCCCTCAGTGGGCGTGCACGACGCGCCACCCCTGCTCGAGGTAGCGCGCCGCCGCCGCGAGCCCGAGCACCGCCGTGATCGCCGCGACGACGGTGCCGCCGGCGACGCCGGTCACGAGCCACACGACGGAGACGAACTGCGCGACCGTCGTGAGCTTCCCCGCGGGCAGCGAATGGAAGTCGTACGGCCAGCGCACGTGGAGCGGCGTGAGCCAGTACACGAGGAGCAGCGGCACGAGGACGAGCTCGCGCGCCGCGACGAGCAGCAGCACCCAGACCGGCACGTCGAGCCGGACCGCGAGCCCGACGAGCACGATCGCCGCGAACAGCTTGTCGCACAGCGGATCGAGCCACTCGCCGGTGTCGTCGACGGCGCCCAGGCGGCGCGCCCGGCGAGCGACGCGCCCGTCGGCGTTGTCGGTGAGCCCCGCGGCGACGAGCGTCACGATCGCCCACGCGCGATGCGGCGCGATCACCCAGAACAGGATCGCGAGCGCCACGCGCGACATCGTGAGGACGTGCGCCAGCCACATGCCGTGCGAGCGGTTCCTCGGTGCTTCTCGCACCTCGCTCGCGGGCTCCATGACCTCCGGCCTTGCAACGGCGAGGCCGGAGGTCGCGGTTCAGCTCAGCGCCAGCCGCCGGGGATCAGCACCCAGGCGTCGCCCTGCTTCTCCCAGCGCGCGTCCTGCCACGTGAGCTTCGCGCGCGCGCGCTCCCAGTGGCCGGGGATCCACTCGTACTTGTCCGTACGCCACTCGTAGTGGCCGCGGGCCCATACGAAGCCCTCCTTCGCGCCGTACGTCTCCGCCTGCGGCGGCGGCGGCGGGTTGCGCGGCCCGCCCGACGGCGGCGGGTAGTACGAGCCCGTCGGCGGCGCGTCGTTCACCCACGCGCCCGCGGTCCACACCCAGCCATCGGCGCCGCGCGCCCAGTTACCGGCGACGTACTTCTGGCCCGCGCGCGGCTTCTCCTGGCCGCCCGCGTCCCACTCGTACTTGCAGCCGACCCAGTTCCAGCGGCCGGGGATCACGATCCAGCCCGCCTGCGGCGTGATGTTCGCGCGCGGGGGCGGCGGAGGATTGCTGAGCGGCGGGTTGCGCGCGCAGGTCTCCCAGCGGCCGTCCGTCCACGTCCAGCGATCGCCCTTCCTCTCCCAGCGCCCCTCGACGAACGCCTGGTACGCGCGCGCGGTCTCCCAGCGACCGTCGACCCACGCCCACGCGCCGTTCCTCCACTCCCAGTTGCCGGGGATGAAGACGAAGCCGTTGCGCGCGGCCGGCGACTCGACCCGGGGCGGCGGCGGTGCGCTCGTCGGGTACGGCGACACCGGGATGAGCTCCCAGTCACCGGCGACCAGCTCCCACTTGCCGCCGCGGTTGTCCCAGCGCGCATCGCGCCAGCGCGACCCGGCACGCTCCTTCTCCCAGCGCCCGTCGACCCACGCCCACGCGCCGTTCCTCCACTCCCAGCTGCCGCGGATGAACACGAAGCCCGCGCGCGCGACCGGCGACTCGACCCGGAGCGGCGGGGGCGCGCTCGTCGGGTACGGCGACGGGAGGACCTCCCAGTCACCGCCGATCAGCTCCCACTTGCCGCCGCGGTTGTCCCAGCGCGGCTCGCGCCAGCGCGACCCGACGCGCTCCTTCTCCCAGCGCCCGTCGACCCACGCCCACGCGCCGTTCTTCCACTCCCAGCTGCCGCGGATGAACACGAAGCCCGCGCGCGCGACCGGCGACTCGACCCGGAGCGGCGGGGGTGCGCTCGTCGGGTACGGCGACACCGGGATGACCTCCCAGTCACCGGCGACCAGCTCCCACTTGCCGCCGCGGTTGTCCCAGCGCGGCTCGCGCCAGCGCGACCCGGCGCGCTCCTTCTCCCAGCGCCCGTCGATCCACACCCACGTGCCGTTCTTCCAGTCCCAGTTGCCCTGGATCCACACGTAGCCCGGGTTGGGGCGCGCCGGCCGGTCGTTGCGCAGCTGCGGCGGCGGCACCGTCGGATACACGGCGACGTCGTTCTCCCAGCGGCCCTCGATGAGCTCCCACCGGCCGCCGCGGTTCTCCCAGCGGGCGTCGACCCACCGCTGCTTCGCGCGCTCGCGCTCGTAGTGGCCGGCGATCCAGTCCCACTCGCCGTCCTTCCACGTCCAGCTGCCCTTCACCCACACGAAGCCCGGGCGGTTGTCGTACTTCTCGGCGCGCAGCGCGGGCGGCGCGGCCGACGGATGCGTCGCGACCGAGACGTAGTCGCCATCGAGGCGTACCCAGACGGCGCCCCGCTTCTCCCAGCGTACCGGGCGGTACTTCTGGGCGGCGCGCACGCGCTCCCAGTGCCCGGGCAGCCAGTCCCAGCCCTTGCCGCGCTTCCACTCCCAGTGGCCGGCCTGCCAGAAGAACCCGGCGCGGCTGTTCTCGTGGACCTCGTTGCGCGGTGGAGGCGGTGCGTCGCGCGGCTGGTCGTAGTCGTACGCCGGCGGCTGGCGCTTGCCGTACGGCGGCTGGGCGGCCGCGGTCCCGGCCAAAACGGCGGCGGCGAGGCTCGTGCCGAGCAGCCATCGATAAAGATAAGAGCGCATCAGTCCAGTCCTCCTCGATAAACGTGTGCTGGGACGAGAGCGTACCTCGGAAAATTCAGTGGTCGCGCGGATCGCACCTGCGAACTTCGTTCGACCTTCCCAACTGTTCCGAGGTGTGCAGCGGGGATACAGTGCGGCATGCTCGGACTTCGCGCCTGGAGCGCTCCGATGGTGGCTCTGGGGGTCGCCGTGGCCGCGGCGTGCTCGCAGCCGGCGCAGAAGGAGCCGGTGTCGCGGCCGCCGCCCCAGAAGAAGGCGGGCACGGTCACGATCTCGATCGTCGGCACGAACGATCTGCACGGGGCGCTCGAGCGGCTGCCGATCCTCGCCGGCTACGTCGCGAACCTGCGCGCAGTCCGTGCGGCCGAGGGCGGCGGCGTCGTGCTCGTCGACGGCGGCGACATGTTCCAGGGGACGCTAGAGTCGAACCTGGGTGAGGGCATCGATGTCGTCCGCGCGTACAACGAGATCGGCTATGCGGCCGCCGCCGTCGGGAACCACGAGTTCGACTACGGACCGATCGGACCCGCCGTGACCGCGGCGTCGATCGAGGACGATGCGCGCGGTGCGCTCAAGGCGCGCGCGAGCGAGGCGAAGTTCCCGTTCGTCGTCGCGAACATCATCGACAAGGTGTCGGGCTCGCGCATCAAGTGGCCGAACATGCCGGCGTCGACGCTGATCGAGGTCGCCGGCGTCAAGGTCGGCATCATCGGCGCCGCGACGGAGGCGACGCCGTTCACGACGATGCCGGCGAACTTCGCCGACCTGGGCGTCCTCGCGCCCGCGCCGGTCGTCGCCGAGGAGGCGAAGGCGCTGCGCGCGAAGGGCGCGGTGGTCGTGATCCTCACCGCGCACATCGGCTCGAAGTGCAAGGACCTCGACCACCCGAACGACACGTCGTCGTGCGAGAAGAACGAGGAGCTGTTCAAGCTGATCGACGCGCTGCCCAAGGGCGCGATCGACGTGATCGTCGCCGGCCACACGCACGCCGGCATCGCGCACCGCATCTCCGACATCGCCGTGATCGAGTCGTTCTCGTCGGGGCGCGCGTTCGGCCGCGTCGACCTGCGCATCGCCGCCGACGGCCACATCACGGCGTCGAAGATCCTCCGGCCGCAGGCGCTGTGCCCCGGCGAGAAGGAGGGCGCGAACCCGATGCCCGCCGCCGAGTGCAAGCCCGGCGAGTACGAGGGCAAGCCGGTCGTGCCCGACGCGAACGTGCAGAAGATCGTCGACGCCGCGCTCGCCGTGGCGGGCGCGCGGCGCGGCGAGAAGCTCGGCGTCACGCTCGCCGGCGCGATCACGAAGTCGTACGGGACGGAGAGCGCCGAGGGGAACTGGTTCGGCGACCTCATGCTCGCGGCGCGGCCCGAGGCGCAGGTCGCGGTCACGAACGGCGGCGGCCTGCGCGCGGACCTGCCGGCGGGCGAGCTCACCTACGGGCAGCTGTTCGAGGCGATGCCGTTCGACAACCGGTTCGCGATCGTCGAGCTGAAGGGGGTGCACCTGCGCAAGCTCGTGTCGACGAACCTGCAGCGCGGCGGCGCGATCCTGTCGTGGGGCGGCCTCGCCGCGGTCGCGCGCTGCAAGGGCAACTCCCTCGACGTCGCGATCACCGTCGGCGGCAAGCCGCTCGTCGATACCCAGACGTACAAGCTCGCGACGAGCGACTTCCTCGGCAGCGGCGGCGACGGCCTGATCGGGCGGCTCAAGCTCCCCGAGGGCGCGGTGAAGCTCACCGACGTCATCATCCGCGACGCGTTCGTCGACGTGCTGAAGAAGCACCCGAGCAAGAAGATCGAGCCCGACAAGCTGTTCTCGCCGTCGAAGAAGCGCATGGACTACGTGGGCCAGCGCCCCGTCGCGTGCGGCGCGACCGGCGACGGCAAGAAGCGTCAACAGGACGAGGATCCAGAATGAGTCTCGCGTGGAGTCCGTCGAGCTGGCAGCAGCGCCCGGCGAAGCAGCAGGTCGCGTACGAGGACGCGGGGTCGCTCGCGAAGGTGATCGACGAGATCGGGCGGCTCCCGCCGCTGGTCACGTCGTGGGAGATCGAGCAGCTGCGCGGCTCGATCGCCGCGGCGGCGCGCGGCGACACGTTCGTGCTCCAGGGCGGTGACTGCGCCGAGAGCTTCGACGACTGCCGCGCGGATCCGATCGCGGCGAAGCTGAAGATCCTGATGCAGATGAGCCTCGTGCTCGTGCACGGCACGCGCAAGCCGGTCGTGCGCATCGGGCGCATCGCCGGGCAGTACGCGAAGCCGCGCTCGGCCGACGTCGAGACGCGCGGCGACGTCACGCTGCCCGCCTACCGCGGCGACCTCATCAACCGCGACGGCTTCACGCTCGCCGAGCGCGCGCCCGATCCGGTGCTGATGCTGCGCGCCTACGAGCGCGCCGCGCTCACGCTCAACTTCATCCGCGCGCTGACCGACGGTGGCTTCGCCGACCTCCACCACCCCGAGTACTGGGACATCTCGTTCGCGAAGGGCTCGCCGCACGCCGACCAGTACGAGAAGATCGTCGAGTCGATCCGCGAGTCGCTGGACTTCGTGTCGGCGATCACCGGCGTCGAGAACGAGGTCCTGCGCCGCGTCGACGTCTACACGAGCCACGAGGCGCTCGCCCTCCCCTACGAGCAGGCGCAGACGCGCACCGTGCCGCGGCGCGCGGGACACTACAACCTGTCGACGCACTTCCCGTGGATCGGCATGCGCACGGCGCAGCTCGACGGCGCGCACGTCGAGTTCCACCGCGGCATCCGCAACCCGCTCGGGATCAAGATCGGCCCCGCGATGACGATCGACTGGCTGCTCGGCCTGCTCGAGGTCCTCGATCCGGAGCGCGAGCCCGGCCGGATCACGCTCATCCACCGGATGGGCGCCGACCACGTCGCGACCGCGCTGCCGCCGCTCCTGCAAGCGGTGCAGCGGACCGGGCACCCGGTGCTGTGGATCTGCGACCCGATGCACGGCAACACCGAGACGACGCCGAGCGGGATCAAGACGCGGCGCTTCGACCGGATCAGCGCGGAGCTCGAGGCGAGCTTCGAGCTGCACGCGCAGCTCGGCTCGCGGCTCGGCGGCGTCCACGTCGAGCTCACCGGCGAGGACGTCACCGAGTGCATCGGCGGCGCGCGCGGCCTCCACGAGGGCGACCTCGAGCGCGCGTACAAGTCGCGCGTCGATCCGCGCCTCAACTACGAGCAGGCGCTCGAGATGGCGATGCGCATCGCGCGGCATCTGCGCGGACGGTAGCGGGCACGCGAGGGGGCACGACGCGTGCACCCTCGTCGGTCATGACCGCCGAGCATCGAACCTCCACGGGACTCACGAAGACCCTCATCGCCATCGCGATCATCGGCGCGCTGAACTGGGGGCTCATCGGCTTCTTCAACTTCAACCTCGTCGGTGCGATCTTCGGAGGCGGAGCGCGCATGGACACGAACGCGGCGAGCCGCATCGTGTACGCGATCGTCGGCCTGTGCGGCCTGTTCGCGGCGTTCATGCTGCCGGCGCTGCGCGGGAAGACGACGGCGCGCCCGACGATGGGCGACCGCCCGATGATCCACGCGCGCTGAGTCAGCGCGGTAGCCCGGGCAACAGCTTCTCGATCGTGATCGGGAAGTCGCGCACGCGCACGCCGACGGCGTTGAACACGGCGTTCGCGATCGCCGCGCCCGCACCGCAGATGCCGAGCTCGCCGACGCCCTTCGCGCCGAGGTCGTTCGCCTTGTCGTCGACGCCCTCGAGGATGATCGCGTCGATCTCGGGGACGTCGGCGTGCGCCGGCACGAGGTACTGCGCGAGGTCGCGCGCGGCGAACGAGCCGTAGCGCGGGTCGACCGGGGCGTCCTCGAGGAGCGCTCCGCCCGCCCCCCAGAGCATGCCGCCGAGCAGCTGCGAGCGCGCCGTCGCGCGGTTGAGCATGCGGCCGCCGTCGAACACGCCGAGCATGCGCTGCAGGCGCACCTCGCCGGTCACGGCGTCGACGCGCACCTCGGCGAAGTGCGCGCCGTAGGTGTTCAGCGCATACGCCTTGTAGCTCGGCTCCGCGGTGCCGTCGGCGACGTCGCCGATCGCGTCGACGCCCGACGGGAACAGGCGCGTCACCAGGTCGGCCACCGGCTCCGACGCGTGACCGATCGCGAGGCGGCCGTCCGCGAGCGTCGCGCCGGCGGGATCGAGCCCGTGCATCGGCGACAGCGGATCCGCGACGGCGGCGGCGGCGAGCCGGGCGCGCAGAGCGCGGCACGCGCGGAACGCCGCGTTGCACGAGTTCGCCGCGCCGAACGAGCCGCCCGACCCCGCGCTCGTCGGGAAGTCCGAGTCGCCGAGCTCGACGCGGACGTCGTGGTGCGAGATCCCAAGGGCCTCGCCGACGGTCTGCGCGAGGATCGTGTACGTCCCCGTGCCGATGTCGGTCATGTCGGACTGCACGACGGCGGCGCCGCTCGGCCCCAGGCGCACGCGCACCGACGTCGCGAGCTGGAAGTGTGTCCGGATCGCGGACGCCATGCCGTAGCCGATCCAGCCGTGCGCGTCGCGCAGGGTCGCGGGCGTCGCCCGCCGGCGCTGCCAGCCGAACCGGCGCGCGCCCTCCTGCAGGCACTCGACGAGCCGGCGCTGCGAGAACGGCACGTTGCTCTCGGGGTCGCGCGGCGGCTCGTTGCGGACGCGCAGCTCGACGGGGTCGAGGCCGAGCGCGTGCGCGAGCTCGTCCATCGCGGACTCGATCGCGAGCAGGCCGGTCGCCTCGCCGGGGGCGCGCACGTCGCCGCCCGGCGGCAGGTGCAGCGAGACCACGCGGTGGGTGGTGAAGCGGTTCGCCGCGGCGTAGAGCGGGCGCCCGCACGCGGCGGTCTGCTCGACGAAGTCCGAGCCGTACGCCTGCTGGATCGTCGCCTCGTGCGCGAACGCGGTGAGGAGCCCGTCGCGGCCGGCCGCGAGCCGCACGCGCTGCCGCGACGCCGGCCGCTGGCTGACGAGCTGGAACATCTGCTGGCGCGACAGCGCGATCTTGACGGGCTTCGCGAGGGCGCGCGCCGCGAGCACGGCGAGGATCGTCTCGGCCTGCACGCCGAGCTTGGACCCGAAGCCGCCGCCGACGTAGCGCGCGACGACCTTCACCTTCTCCATCGGGATCCCGAGCGTCTGGGCGATGCGCGCGCGCGCCGCCGCGATGATCTGCGTCGAGGTGTGGACCGTGACCTGGTCGCCCTTCCACGCGGCGAAGCACGCGGGCGGCTCCATCGGCTGCGCGAGCTCGTACGGCGTGGTGTAGCGCCGGTCGATCGTCACCGGCGCCGCGGCCATCGCCGCGTCGACGTCGCCGAGCTTGCTCCTCGTCGCGAACAGCCCGCTCTGCACCATCGGCGGCTCGACGGCGTGGGCCTCGCGCGCGGCGAGGTCGAAGTGGCCGTCGGCGGCCTCGTACGCGACGTCGACGAGCGCGGCCGCGGCGCGCGCCTCCTCGAGGGTGGTCGCCACGACGAGCGCGACCGCCTCGCCGTGGTGGCGGATCTCGGCGCTCGTGAGGACCGGGCGGGCGCGCGCATACGAGATCTGGCCCGCGTCGGGCTCGTGCTGCTTGGGCGCGTTGCGGTGCGTCCACACGAGCTGCACGCCGGGCGCGGCCTCGGCGCGCGCGGTGTCGAGGCGCGCGATGCGGCCGTGTCCGATCGCCGCGCCGACGATCCACCCGTACAGCGGCTGGCCGGCGTCCCACACCTCGGCGGTGTACGTCGCGGTGCCGGTGACCTTCTTCGGCGCGTCGATGCGCGGGACCGGATCGCCGATCACGGGCGCCCCGCCTTCGTGAGGGCGTCGACGAGCGTGCGCTTCGCGAGCTCGATCTTGAAGTCGTTGTGGCCGCGGCCGACGGCGCGCGCGAGGGCGGCGTCTGCGGCCGCCTGGTACGCGGCCACCGACGGCGCGCGGCCGCGCAGCACCGCCTCCGCCTCGAGCGCGCGCCACGGCTTGTGCGCCACGCCGCCGAGCGCGACGCGCACCTCCTCGACGGTGCCCTTCTCGACCGCGAGCAGGACGCCGACGGAGACGAGGGCGAACTCGTACGAGGCGCGGTCGCGCACCTTGCGGTAGAGCTGGCGGCCCGCGGGCGCCCGCGGCAGGACGACCGCGGTGATCAGCTCGCCCGGATGCACGACGGTCTCGATGTGCGGCGTCGTCTCGGGGAGCAGGTAGAAGTCGCGCAGCGCGACGCGGCGCGAAGCTCCGGTCGCGCCGAGCAGCTCGACCTCGGCGTCGAGCGCCATCAGCGCGACCGCCATGTCCGACGGGTTCGTCGCGATGCACGCGTCGCTCGCGCCGAGGATCGCGTGGTTGCGGTTGAGGCCGCCGATCGCAGCGCAGCCGCCGCCGGGCGTGCGCTTGTTGCACGGCGCGGTCGTGTCGTAGAAGTACGCGCACCGCGTGCGCTGCAGCAGGTTGCCGCCGATCGAGGCCTTGTTGCGCAGCTGCGCCGACGCGCCGGCGAGCAGCGCCTGCGAGAGCAGCGGGTAGCGCGTGCGCACGCGCGGGTC
This sequence comes from Deltaproteobacteria bacterium, assembly GCA_019637375.1. Lineage (GTDB taxonomy): Bacteria > Myxococcota_A > Polyangia > Haliangiales > Haliangiaceae > JABFXX01. The sequence continues at coordinate 33,654 of JAHBVW010000052.1, forward strand.
GGCGGCGGTGTCGGAGTTGCGCGCCTGCGCGCCGAGGCGGAGGCCGCCGCCCGGCTCGTCGTCGATCGCCTGCAGCGGCAGGCGGCTGATGTCGATCAGGTGCGCCGGCTGCTCGATCTCGAGCCGCATGAGGTCGAGCAGGTTCGTGCCGCCGGCGATGAACTTCGCGTTCGCGCGGGCCGCGGCGGCGGCGACGGCGGCGCGCGCATCGGCGGCGCGCTCGTAGGTGAACGCCTTCACGGGCTCCTCCCTCCGTTCGGCCCGCTCGCGACGTCGCGGATCGCGGCGAGGATGTTCGGGTACGCGCAGCAGCGGCACAGGTTGCCGCTCATGCGCTCGCGGATCTCGCCGTCGGTGAGCTCGACCGGGCGCGTGCCGACGTCGGGCGTCGCGTGGCTCGGCCAGCCGGCCGCGACCTCGACGAGCATGCCGACCGCCGAGCAGATCTGGCCCGGCGTGCAGTAGCCGCACTGGAGCGCGTCGCGCGCGAGGAAGGCGGCCTGCATCGGGTGCAGCGCCTCGGGCGCGCCGAGGCCCTCGATCGTCGTGATCTGATCGCCCTCGTGCATCACGGCGAGCGTGAGGCACGCGTTGATCCGGCGGCCCTCGATCAGCACCGTGCACGCGCCGCACTGGCCGTGATCGCAGCCCTTCTTCGTGCCGGTCAGGTGGAGGTGCTCCCGGAGCGCGTCGAGGAGGCTCGTGCGCACGTCGACGTCGAGGGCGTAGCTCGTGCGATTGACCTCGAGCTCGAGCTTCTGCGTCGGCGCGCCCGTCGGAGCGGCGGGCTTGGCGGCCGGGCGCGCGGCGCGCTCGACACCCGGGGTCGACTTCGGCATGCGCGCGGCGCGCTGCAACGCGTGCGCCGCCGGTCGCGCGTGGCGGCGCACGCGGTTGTCGCCCGGCGCGGCGCACCCTCCCGGCGCGATGTGGCGGAGTCGTACGTGCGGATCAGCGCGGGTTCACGAGGACGACCGCGCCCTCGGGCACCCAGCCCGACGTTCCGTTCGCGACCTCGACGCGCGTCCACACGCCGCGGCGCTCGAGGACCGTGACCTCGGCGCCGCGCGGGATCGGCTGCGGCATCGCCGACGGCGCACCGGGGCTGTCGGCGGCGCGCAGCGGGACGCCGTCCATGACGACCGCGTCGTCGACGTGGCGGTCCTCGAACACGACGGAGAGCACCATCGCGAGCCACACGAGCAGCGGCAGCGGCGCGCTGTAGCGCAGCGCGCGGCGGCGGCGACCGGACCACGGCACGAGGAGGAGCACGCCGAGCGCGAACGCCACCCCGCCGACGACGAGGCGGCGCGAGCGCGGCCAGTGGTGGAAGAACAGCAGCGTGTCGGTCGCGCCGGCGCTGGCGACGGGCCGGAACGGCTCGGGCTGGCGGCTGCGCAGCCACGCGAGGTTCGCGCGGGCGCGCGCGTTGCCGCCGTCGAGCCCGAGGGCGCGGCGGTACGCGAGCGTGGCCGTGGCGACGTCGCCGGCGCCGAGCGCGGCGTTGCCCCAGTCGGCGAGGAGCTCGGGCCGATCCGGATCCTCGCGCGCGACCTCGGCGAACGCGGTGGCCGCGCGCGCGAACGCGGCCTTGCGCACGCTCGCCCCGTTCGCGGCCATCGCCTCCTCGTACGCGGCGCGCCCGTCGGACAGCGTGTCGGCGGCGGCCGTGCCCGCAAGGCCAAACACGCATGCGATCGCGACGAGCGCATGGATCGCCGTGCGTACCTTCGTCGCACGCACCGGCGCCGCGAGCATCGCTCTGGCGATGCGTGCCGCCGGCTGCGCACGCCGCGAGGTCGCGATGAGGACACGCGCCATCGCCGCGAACATCGCCTCGGCCGCGGTCCTCGGCGACGTCACGAGGCGGCCTTTCGCGCGGGGCGCTTGCGCGCGTCGTTCATCCACTTGCGGAGGAGGCCGGCGGCGTCGGAGCGGAGGTCCGCGGACAGCGGCTTGTCGGCGGCCGACGGCGCGAACGACTCGGTCTCGAGCCGCGCGATCAGGCCCTGGTCGTCGCTCGGGCGGCCGAGGACGCGGGCGAGCTCGCGCAGCGCGGCGGCGAGCGGCCCGGCGAGCTCGCGGGCGGCGCCCTGGTCCCCGCGATCGAGCAGCTCCTCGACGCGCCGGCGCGCGGCGCGGACCTCGCCGGCCTCCTCGCGCTGCGTCGCGGTGCGCAGCTGCCAGCTGCGGAAGCCGAGCACGCCGAGCGGCACGATGTAGAGCAGCCCGACGAGGATCCACAGCGCGGCACCGCCGAGCGGGCGCTGATCGACCTGGCCGAGCGTCGACAGCGACAGCTCCGCCTTCACCGACGCCGTGTCGTCGAGCTGCGCGGCGCCCGAGCCGCGGCTCGTCGGGCGCGCCGCGACGACGTCGTCGGCGCCGACGATCGTGCCGCCGCCCTTGACGGACACGGCGATCGGCTCGGACCGGATCGTGCGGTACGCGGCCTTGACCGGGTCGAAGTAGGAGAACGCGAGCGACGGGATCTCCGACGTCGGGCCGGTGACCTGGACGTCGACCTTGAACGTCTTGGTCTTGCCGTCGTCGGACAGGACGCCGGTGGGCGCCTCCGACGGCACGGTGAACCTGTCCTTCGGGAGCCGGCCCTCGCCGTCGAGCTTGCCGAGCGCGAGCGACTCGAGCCGCTGGTCGCTCTTGATCGTGACGGCGAGCTCGACGGGCTCGCCGAGCTGCACGACGGAGCGGCTCGTGCGCACCTCGATCGAGAACTGATCGCCGACGGCGCCCGCGAACGTCGCCGGCCGATCCGTCTCGGGCAGCGGCTTGACCTCGAGCGTGCGCGGCGCGTCGGTCGCGCGGAACAGGCGCGTGCGCGCCTGGCCGAAGAAGTCGCGGCGCCCGACGGCGAGCGCGGCGATCACCGCCGAGCCCGGCACCTCGAGCTTGCCGCCCGGCGGGATCGAGCGCGGCGTCGCCTGGAGCGTCATCGTGAGGCGGCGGAACTCCGCGCCGCCCACGGTGACGGTGTCGATCTCGTACGGGACCTGGATGTCCTTCGTCCCGGCGGCGAGCTCGATCACCTTGCGGTTGCCCGCCGCGACCGGCGGCGTGCTGATCGCGAACGTGTCGAGCCCGAGCAGCGGCACCGAGAACGTCTGGTCCTCGGGGTCGCTGCGGAACAGCCAGCGCACCTTGATCGGCACCGTCTCGCCGACGAACACCGGGCGATCCGGCACCTCGAGCGCGAGCTTCATGTCGTCGGTCGTCGGCACCGAGTCGACGTTCAGGTTGCCCGCGGCCGGCCGCGCCCTCAGCTTCCCCTGCGTCACCTCGACCGACGGCACGCTCAGCACGCCGTCCTTCGAGGTCAGCACCCGGTAGCGCAGCACCCACGTCACCTGCACCGAATCGATCCGGCGCCCGTTGATGATCTGGATGCTGCGCGACGTCTGCGGCGACACCCCCAGCGGCGTCACCGTCGCCCCCGCGATCTCGAGCGGCGGCTGCTCCGGCGGCGGCGCGTCGTCGAACCCCTCGATCACGAGGTCGATGTGGAACGGCACCTCCGCGTGCGGCCGCCCGCCCTGCACGCGGTACTGCGCCGTCGGCTCGTCGGCGCGGGCCTCGCCGGCCCCGAGCACCGCGAACACGATCGCCAGGATGCGCAACCAGCTCCTGCGAGGGGGCATCACCAGTCCTTCTCGACGGGGTCGGAGGTGGAGTCGCCCTTCTGTTCCTGCTGGCGCTTGCGCTGGCGCTCGGCGTCCTTGTCGCGCGCGTTCTGTTGCTGCTTCTGCTGCTGCTGTTGCTGCTGCTGCTGCTGTTGCTGCTGCTGCTGCTGGTCCTCGTCGTTCTGATCCTTCTGCTTCGGCGGCTGCAGGAGCTTCAGGGCGTTGGCGAGGTGCTCGATCGTCGTGGCCTGGGCCTTCGTCGCCGGGGCGAGGCTCTCGCTCGACGTCTTCGCGTTCTGCACCTTCACGAGGGCGCCGCGCGCGTCGTCGATCGCGCTCTGCGCCTGCCGCATCTCGTCGGCGGCGGCCGACAGCGTCTTGCCGTCGGGGGCGCCGGGCTGCGGCGGTGACTTCGCGGCGGCGTCGGCCTGCGCGGCGAGCGCCTCGGTGATGGCCTTGGCCATCTGCGCGTGCTGCTCCTCGCGCGCGACGAGCCCGGGCAGCTTCGGCGCGCGCAGGAGGTCGTCCTCGCCGGAGGCGGCCGACGTCTGATCGCGCGTCTCGCCCTGGTCGCGGATCAGCTGCTGGAGGTGCTCGATGAGGTTGAAGAACAGCTTCCGCATCTCGTCGATCTTGGTCTCGGCGAGCTTCGCAGGGACGACCGGATCCGTCTCGGCCGGATCGGCCTTCTTTTCATCCTTCCGGTCGCCCGCGAGGATCTGCGCCGTGTCCTCGAGCGCGAGCTGCGCCGCGACGCGCAGCCCCTCCGCCGTCGCGAGCCGGTCGCGCTCCGCGCTCAGCGCCTGCTTCTGCGCCTCGACCTGCTGCGCGGGATCCGCGGCGGAGCCGGCGCCAGATCCGGCGCCCGGGCCCGCGCCCGGGGGCGGCGCCTGCGCCTCGAGCTTCTTCTGCTGCTCGGCGAGCTGGTCGATCTCGTCGGCGATCAGCTCCTTCAGCCGCGCCATGCGGGCGAGGTTGCGGGCGAGCGCGTCGCGCGTCTCCTTCGCCCGGTCGGCGGGCGACATCGACTTCGCCGCCTCGGGGCCGAGCAGCGCGAGGATCTGCTGCTGCTCCCCGTGCGCGAGGTCGATCGTCTGGCGCAGGTCCGAGAACTGCTCGATCGCCTCGGCGATCGCCGCGAGCGCCAGGTGCTCGGCCTCGAGCGCCGCCTTCGCCTTCCTGTCGGCGAGCAGCTGCCGCGCGCGGTCCATCTCGCGGCTCGCGTCGCCGACCTTCGGCAGCGCCAGCTTCACGCGCGCCATCACCTTCGCGCGCTGCGCGGCCTGCGGGTCCGGCTTGTCACCGCCTGCCGCCGGCGGAGGCGCCTGCGTCGCGGCCTCGAGGCGCTTGCGCACCTCCTCGAGCCGGTCGCGCACGCCGTGCTGGCGCTCCGCGATCACCGCGGGCTCGAGCCACGCCGGCAGCTTCGCGCTCTCACCCGGCTTCGCCGCCAGCGAGGGCGAGTCCGCGCCGGCGAGCGTCGTGTCGCGCACGAGCTCGACCTCCTCGCGCGCGAGGCCCTGCAGCACCGTGATCGGATCCAGCAGCTGCTCGCGCGCACGCTTGAGCGCGATCAGCGCCGCCTCCGCCTTCGCGACGCCGTCCTCGGCCGCGAGGTCCTGCAGCTTCCGGCGCGCCTCGGCGATCCGCGCGCGCGCATCCATCACGTACAGGTCGACGTTCTTCAGCTGGACGACGCGCACCTTCTCCTCGTCGGTGCGCTTGTCCTCCTCCTTCTTGCCGATCGCGTCGATCTCGTCGCCCGCGAGGTCCGCGATCACGCCGGCGTCGGCGACGACCCCGCGCTCCTTGTCGGCGAGCGTCGCGAGCGCGCTCTGCTGCGCGAGCGGATCCGCACCGGTCGTGGCCTTGATCGCGATCCACGCCGAGCGCGCCGCATCGAGCACGCCGCGCTGCGCGTCGATCAGCGCGTCGAGGCGCGCCTCGAGCTTGCCCTCGGCGCGCCGCAGCTCGTCGGTGATCTGCTGCAGCCGCGCCCGCGCGACCGCGAGGTTCGCGAGCGTGTCGGGATCTCCCTTGTCGTGCTGCCTGGCATCGAGGAACCACGACACGGAGTCCTGCGCCGCCCCGCGCGCCTTCGCGAGGTCCGGCTCCTTCCCCTTGCGCAGCTTCTCCGCCTGCGCGGCGTACGCGACGCCGAGGTTGTACGCCGCGCGGTGGCGCAGCTCGGGATCGACGCCGGCCTCGCTGCACGCCTTCAGCAGCGACGCGATCGCACCGTCGAGGTCGCCGCTCGAGAGCGACGCGACACCCTCGTTGTAGCGGTCGCGCGCGTCGCGGTGCTCGCCGCGGAAGCACCCGGTCACGGCCAGCGCGCACACGAACACGACGAGCGCGGTGCGCTTCACGGTGCCCTCCTCGGCTCGGCGCCGCCCGTGCCCGCGCTCGCCCCGACGGCGAGCGAACCGACGAGTGCGAGCAGCGCGAGCAGCACGAACCACGGGTAGCGCTCCGCCGGGATGCGCCGCACGGCGGCGTCCGAGGCCTCGCGCACGATCGGGCGCACGTGGCTCTCCATGATCGCGTCGAGGTCGATCGCCGACGTACCCGCCGGGATGTACGCGCCCTCGGTGATCATCGCGACCTTGCGCAGCTGGTCGCCGTTCAGCTTGCTGATCGCCGGCGCGCCCTCGTACATCAGCGTGGTCTTCGCGCCGGTCTGCGGGTCCGTCAGCGTGATCTGGCTGCCCGTCTCGCTGCCGAGGCCGACCGCCACGATCTTCACGCCCGCATCGCGCGCGGCCTTCGCCGCCTCCTCGGAGTACGGGTCCTGGTCGTCGCCGTCGGTGATGAGCACGATCAGCTTCGCGCCCGGCTCCTTCGGGAAGCCGCGCAGCGCGACCTTGATGCCCTCGCCGAGCTTCGTGCCGCCCTTGCCGGCGCTGCGCGTGTCGAGCGTGGTGAGCACGGTGCGGAAGAACGAGTGGTCCGGCGTGAGCGGGCACACCTGCGCGGCGCGCCCGGCGAACGCGACGATGCCGACGCGGTGCCCCTCGAGCCGATCGACGAGCTGGCCGATCTCGACCTTCGCGCGCGCGAACCGGTTCGGCGGCGTGTCCTCGGCGAGCATCGACCGCGACGTGTCGAGCAGGAACATCACGTCCGCCGCCGCGCGCGACGTCGGCACCTGCTCGTGCTCGCCGCGCGCCTGCGGGCGCATGCTCGCGAGGATGCCGGCCGCCATCGCGACGAACAACAGGCCCAGTCGCACCGCCGACGCGGCGGCGCTCGCGCGCGCGGTCAGCCGCCGCTGCATCGCGGGCGACAGGAACGACGACAGCGCGTCGCGCCCGCGAAGCTCGAGGACGAACAGCCCGATCGTGATCGCGAGCGCGAGCCACAGGAAGTGAACGCGGTCGGGGTTGTCGAAGTGGAGGTCGAACATGCGAGCCCCTAGGGCAGCCTCCGCAGGAGCGTGCCGCGCAGGAGCGCCGCGGCGACGACGAGGATCAGCGCGGCGAGCACGTAGCGGTCGTAGTACTGGTGGAACTGCAGGAACTGCTCCTGCTCGAACGTCGTGCGCTCGAGGTGATCGATCTCGGTGTAGATGCGCGCGAGGCTCTCGTGGTCCGTCGCGCGGAAGTACTGGCCGCCGGTCTTGTCGGCGATCTTGCGCAGCGTCGCCTCATCGATCGACACGCGCACCTGGCGCAGCATCGTCTGACCGTTGCCGATCGGCACGCGCACCGGCGCGCTGCCCGCGTTCGTGCCAGCGCCGATCGTGTACACCTTGATCCCGGCCTTCACGGCGTGGTCGATCGCGGTGTCCTCGTCGACCTCGTGCACCGTCGACTCGCCGTCGGTGAGCAGGATGACGATCTTGCTCTTCGCCTCGAACTCGGCGAGGCGCGCGACCGCGAGGTCGAGGCCCGCGCCGATCGACGTGCCGTCCTCGCCCTCGGCGGCGAAGTCGAGCTCCTTCGCGGCGAGCGCGAGGTTCTGGTGATCGAGCGTGAGCGGGCTGCGCGTCTCGGCGTAGCTCGCGAACGCGACGAGCCCGATCGCGTCGTCCTTGCGCCCGTCGAGCTTCTGCCCGCCGAGCACGAAGCGCCCGAACAGCTGCTTCACCGCGTCGAGGCGCGTGAGGTCCGGGTTCCTGTCGGCGAGGTCGAGCGCGCGCATCGAGCCCGACACGTCGACCGTCATCATGATCGCGATGCCGTCGCGGCGGACGCGCGCCGACTCGTCGCCCTTGCGCGGCCCCGCGATCGCGATCGCCAGCGCGACGACGGCGAGCGACACCAGCGCGTCGGGCAGCCACGCGATCGCCGTGCGCCAGCTGCGGCCGCCCGCGGGCAGCGCGCGCAGCGACGAGAACACGACGCGCCCGGCCGACAGCGACGACAGCCACAGCGCCGGCACGGCGAGCAGCGCGAACAGGAGCGCCCACGGATGGGCGAGCTCGTAACCGAACACCGTCACGCGGCCCTCGCTTCCTCGCGCAGGCGCGTATCCTCGACGAAGCCGCGCGCCGCGGCGAGCGTGGCGAGCGACTCGTCGGCGTCGGGGCGATAGCCCGCGAACTTCACGCGGTCGCAGCGCTCGAGGAACTGCGTCAAGAGCGTGCGGTGATCGCCGTCGAGCTCGGGCCGCGCCGTCGCGACCAGGAGGAACTCCTCGGTGGTGAGCTCGGGCGCGCGGATCTCGAAGCGCAGCTCGAGGTAGCGCCGCACGATCGACGACAGCTCGACGAACCACGTGTCCGCCGTCTCGGCGTCGGGCGCGCCCCGCAGGCCCAGGCGGTCGAGGTCGGCGACGGCGTCGTCGTACGCCGAGCGCTGCCGGCCGATGCGCCGCCGCGCCCGCAGGCCCCGCATGCCCAGGATCGAGCCCGACACCAGGATCGCGAGGCCGCTGCCGATGCCGAGCAGCACGACCCAGCTCGTGCCGCCGACGTCGGGATCGATCGCGCCGACCGCCGGCTTCATCTCCGAGCCCGCGACCTCCGCCGCGACCGGCTGCACGTCGAGCGGGATCTCGTCGGTGAGCACCTCCTGCGGCTTCTTGCCGGTGCGATCGCCCGGCGTGCGCGCATCGACCATCTCGATGCGCAGCGGCGGGACGCGGTGGCGCCCGCTCGTGTCGGCCTCGAGCGTGTACGTCTGCTCGGTGACGCCGCCGCCGTCGGCCTTGCGCTGGTTGTCACGCGCGAACCCCGTCACGCGGAACCGGCCGAGGCGCTGGTCGCCGGCCTCCTGGTACGGCGCGTCGATCGACACGCCCGCCGGGGCCTCGACCTCGAGGCGCAGGTAGATCGACTCGCCGAGCGTGGGCTTCGCGGGCCACACCTTCACCGTCGCCTTCACGGGCCCGTTCTCGGTCGTCTTCACGATCGCATCCTTCGCGGGCGCGACCTGCTCGACGGCCTCGGGCTGCACGGTGGGGCCCGGGCTGCTCGAGCACGCCACCGCGACCAGCGCGACCGTCGCGAGCGCCGTCATCACATGGAACCGGATCATCGGTGCTGCCTCCGCTCGCGCTCGCGGAAGAACTGCAGGAGCGGGTCCACCATCGAGCCGGAGGCGTCGAACGTGACCAGGTCCATGCCCGTCGCGCGCAGCGAGTCGCGCAGGCGATCGCGGCGCTCGCCGGCGGCGCGCGCGAGCTCCTCGCGGAACATCGCCGAGCGCGTGTCGACGAGACGCGTCCTGCCGGACTCGGCGTCCTCGAGCGTGACCAGGCCCGCGGGCGGCATGTCGGCCTCGCGCGGGTCGGTGATCAGCGCGGCGACGACGTCGTGCTTGCGGTTCGCGTGGCGCAGGACGTCGAGGTAGCCGTCGTCGAGGAAGTCCGAGATCAGGAACAGCACCGCGCGGCGCGGCAGCACCTGCCGGCAGAACTCGAGCGCCTTCGCGATGCTCGTGGAGCGGCGCGGCTCCGCGGCCGTCTGCGCCTGCAGCCGCGCGAACAGCTTGCGCACGAAGCTCGGCAGCGACGCCCACAGCGAGCGCCGCGACGCGCCCGCACCGTCGTGCTCGCCGCGGGCGAGCACCTCGCGCACGACGCGCAGCGCGTGCTTGCCGCCCTTGCGCGGCGGGATGTAGAGGTCGGCGCCGCCGTGGAACAGGAGGAGGCCGACCTTGTCGCCGTTCTCGACGGCGCTCATCGCGAGCAGCGCGGACAGCTCGACGGAGGCCTCGAGCTTGCTGCGCCGCCCGCTGCCGAAGTCCTGCGACGCGCTGACGTCGACGAGCAGCATCACCGTCAGCTCGCGCTCCTCGACGAAGCGCTTGATGTGCGGCTCGCCGGTGCGCGCGGTGACGTTCCAGTCGATCGCGCGCACGTCGTCGCCGGGGACGTAGGGGCGGACCTCGTCGAACTCCATGCCGCGCCCCTTGAACACGGACAGGTACGCACCGGCCATCACGTCGGAGACGTGGCGGCCGGTGATGAACTGGATGCGCTTGACGGCTTGCGCGATCTCGGCGGGCAGCACGCGACCCTCTCTACGGAACGGGGATGTTCTCGAGGATCTGCGAGATCACGTGGTCCGTGGTCTTGCCCTGCGCCTCGGCCTCGTAGCTGACGAGGATGCGGTGGCGGAGCACGTCGTGCGCGATCGTCTTCACGTCGTGCGGCGAGATGTAGTCGCGGCCCGACAGGAGGGCCTGCGCCTTCGCCACCTTGATCAGCGAGAGCGACGCGCGCACCGAGGCGCCGTTGTCGATGAGCGGCGCGAGGTGCGCGAGGTTCGCGGCCTTCGGATCGCGCGTCGACGCGACCACGTCGACGACGTAGCGCTTGACCTTGTCGTCGACGTGGATCTGCCGCGCGGCCTCGCGCGCCGCGAGGATCTCGTCGCACGTCATCACCTTCTGCGCGGACGGCTCCGTCGCGGCGCCCGCCATGCGGTCGATGATGCGGACCTCGTCGTCCTTCGTCGGGTAGCCGACCTTGATCTTCAGCATGAAGCGGTCGAGCTGCGCCTCGGGGAGCGGGTACGTGCCCTCCTGCTCGATCGGGTTCTGCGTCGCGAGCACCAGGAACGGCTCGGTCAGGCGGAACGACTCGCCGCCGAGCGTGACCTGCTTCTCCTGCATCGCCTCGAGCAGCGCGGCCTGCACCTTCGCGGGCGCGCGGTTGATCTCGTCGGCGAGGATGAAGTTGCCGAACACCGGCCCCTTCTTGACCGAGTACGTGCCCTCGCGCGGGTTGTAGATCTGCGTGCCGACGACGTCGCCGGGCAGCATGTCGGGCGTGAACTGGATGCGCGAGAACTGACCGTCGAGCGCGTCGGCGAGCGTGCGCACGACGAGCGTCTTCGCGAGGCCCGGCACGCCCTCGAGGAGGACGTGGCCCCCGGCCAGGAGGCCGAGCAGCAGCCGGTGCAGCATGTCGTCCTGACCGACGAGGACCTTGCCGACCTCGGCCTTGAGCGTGGCGAATCGACCCTGGAGCTTCGAGACGTCTTCGGTGAGTGCCATAAGAAAGAGCCCGGAGAAGACCCTCCGGTGGACGGGCTGTCAACCGGCTCGCCCCTGCGACCATTCCCGCGGCGCGCGTGCCTGCGACCTGCGCGACACGCCGCATGGGACGTCGCGGTCGGGCGGTAGCCGCTGGGATTTCAGCGGGTTAGTTACCCCTCCACGCTGGCACGTCGCTGGCTCAGAGCGCCACCGACCGCGCCGGGGGTGCGCCGATGCGCGGTCCAAGGAGCCCACGCTGTGTCCAGACTCGTTACCGTCCTCTCTGTCCTCTCCTTCCTCTCGCTCGCCGCATGCGCCACGGGCGGCCTCGCGAGCGATCACGACACGGCCGCGCGCGCGAAGGTGAACCTGCATCTCGACACGATGCCGGCGCTCGGCGCCGAGCAGGTGTTCCCGCGGGCCGTCGCGCCGGAGCTGCCCAGCGTCGACCGGATCTCCCACCAGGTGCGCGCGCAGCTCGGCGATCGCGCGACCGCCGAGCTCGACCTGTGCGTGTCGGCGCAGGGCAGCGTGACGAAGGTCGCGATCGCGCGCTCGTCGTCGCTGCCGGCCTTCGACAACGCGGTGTTGCGCGACGCCGAGGAGTGGCGCTTCGAGTCGCTCCCCGGTCCGGCCGCTGCGCAATCGTGCACGCGTGCGACGGTGGCGTACCGAGCGCACCGGTGATCCGGTCGATTCAGTGCGATAGTGTTCTTGACGAATGAGCTCTCGTAAGCGAGAGTAGAAAAGCTAGAAGGTGAATCGATGAAGCGTCCCAACTGCATCTTCCACATCCCGGCGTGTCTCGCCGGACCTGTGGGGGCCCGCGGTGGGCGCAGCTCGAGTTGACCGAACCTTCCTTCAACCGGCTCCGTTTCTCGCCGCGGGCTCCAGGAACCACCTGGGGCCCGTTTCGTTTCCGGAGCGACACGCAACTGGCCCCTCTCCATCGAACCTGACTCCGGTCGCGCGCCATGTGCCGCGACCGCAGGGGGCTTTCATGTCTGTTGCGGTGTCTGATAGCGATTCTGATTGGAGCTCTCATCCCGGTCGCGCGCTCGTGCGCCTCGCGTGGCCGATCACCATCTCGATGCTGTCGTTCTCGGCGATGACGCTCGCCTCGACGGCGTTCGTCGCGCAGGTCGGCGCCGACGAGCTCGCCGGCGTCGGCCTCGGCGGCGTCGCGAACTTCACGATGATCTGTTTCGGCATCGGCCTCCTGCGCGGCGGCAAGACGGTCATCGCGCAGGCGATCGGCGCGAACCGCCGCGACCTCATCCCGGAGCTGCTCGGCGCCGCCGTCGCGATCGCCGTCGTCCTCGGCGCGACCGCGCTGATCGCGGGGCAGATCGCCGCGCCGCTGCTCGCCCTCTTGTCGGCGTCGCCGCGCGCGGGCGAGCTCGCGAGCGAGTACCTGGCGATCCGCTCGTTCGGCATGCCACTCGTGCTCGTCGCCTGTGCGCTGCGCGAGGCCAGCTACGCCGAGGGCGACAGCCGCTCGCCGATGCGCTCCGCGCTCGCCGGCAACGCGGTCAACATCGCCCTCGACGCGGTCCTCATCACCGGCCTCGACATGAGCGTCCAGGGCGCGGCGCTCGCGACGATCGCGGGCATCGCGACCGAGCTGGCGACGCTCGCGTGGCCGATGCGCGGAAAGCTCGCGCGCATGGTGTGGCGCCGCTCGGCGGTGCGCGCGGTGCTCCAGCAGGGCGTGCCGAACGGCGTCCAGTTCATCATGGAGGTCGGATCCTTCATGATCCTGACGGTGCTCGTCGCGCAGGCGAGCGCGGTCGATGGGGCCGCGCACCAGATGGTCCTGCACCTCATCAACGTGTCGTTCCTGCCGGCGCACGCGCTCGCCGAGGCGGTCGCGGTGCTGGTTGGGCGCGCCGTCGGTGCGAACCGGGATGCGCTCGTCGCCGTGATCGCGAAGCGCGCGATCTCGATCGCCGCCGCGTACTCGGCGTTCTGCGTGGTCGCGTACGCGATCCTCGGCGGGGTCATCGTGCGCGCGATGGCGGCCGGCGACGCGGCGCTCGCGGATCGCGCGACGACGCTCGTCCACATCGGGACGACGTTCCTCATCGCGGATGCGGCGAACGTGATCGCGCGCGGCGTGCTGCGCGGCGCGAGCGACGTCCGCTACGCCGCGGTGGTCGGCATCGTCACCGCGTGGCTCGCGACGCCGCCGCTCGGCTGGTATCTGGGCATCCACCATGGCCTCGGCGCGGCGGGCGGCTGGATCGGCCTCACGATCGAGATCGTCGTCGGCGCGCTGATCCTGTGGCGGCGCGTGTGGCGCGACGGGTGGAAGCCGGCGGCCGCGAAGGCGCGCCGTCAGATCACGGGGACCGTGTAGTTCCAGGTAGTTGCACGTCTACTACTTCCTCGTTGATCTGACGGCGCGGGTTGCCCCAGGATGCGCCGATGAAGCGGTACCTCCTGGTCGTCGTCCTCGGTGCATCCGCGTGCGCGAGCGGCACGAAGCCGGGATTCGGCGACGGCGACGCGCCGGTCCCCGCCGACGCGTCGCCCAGGGATGGGCGCGTCGACGAGCTCGCCGACGCGCCGATCGACGCGCGCCCCGACGCTCCCCCGCCGCCCACGCCCGATGCGACGGTGATCCCGCCGGACGCGCCGCCGCCCGACGCGTGCGTGCCCGTCGTGACCCAGCGCCTCGCCAACCCCGTCTTCGACCTCGCCCCCACCGGCGTCGGCTGGACCGAGATCCCGCTGCCGAACCTACCCGGCGGCCCCTATCCGTTGATCACGGCCGACGGCCTCGCCGCCCACACGGCGCCCAACAAGGTCTGGTTCGGCGGCGCCGCCGGCATCAACGCCAGCCCCGCCGCGCTGACGCTCACCGACCAGCTGTTCCAGGACATCGCCATCCCGGCCAACACCGTCGAGATCACGATCACCGGCTTCTTCGCCGTCGGCACCACCGAGTCCGGCTCGCAGGTGTTCGACACCTTCACGCTCGACATCCTCAAGCTCGACGGCACGCCGATCGAGAACATCATGCAGCTGAACAACACGATGGCCGTGAACGTCTTCACGCCCTTCTCGAAGACGATCAGCGCCGGCGGCCTCGCCCAGATGGCCGGTCAAACGGTGCGCCTCCGCGGCACCAGCACGAACGACATCTTCAACAACTCGAACTTCTTCTTCGACACCCTCGCGTTCAACACCGTCGGTTGCCCGTAGCGCGCAACAGTCTGCAAGGTCGAATCGACCGTACACTTGCAGAGTCGTGATGGTCTGTCGGGGCGTGCTAGATCCGAGGTGATGAGTCGCATCGTCGAGGTTTTCGGCCGCCGTCCGGTGCTCCTGCCCGTCGTCCATCCCGCGAGTCGCGCGAGCGCGCTCGCGAGCATCGACGTCGGCGTCGCCGCCGGTGTGCCGGGCATCTTCCTCATCGATCAGGGCATGACTCCCGACGAGGTCCTGGAGCTCGTCGTGCACGTCCGCGCGCTGCACCCCGCGCTGTGGATCGGCGTCAACCTGCTGGCGCGCAAGCCCGCCGCCGCGCTGGGCAGCGCGCTCGACGCGTGCAACGGCCGCATCGACGGGATCTGGTCGGACGACGCCGGCATCGACGAACGCGCGCCGGAACAGCCCCACGCCGACGCCTTCCTCGACGCTCGCCGCGCGCGCCGATGGACGGGCCTGTACTTCGGCGGCACCGCCTTCAAGTACCAGCGCGAGATCGCCGATGCCGACCTCGGGCGCGCCGCCGCGCTCGCCGCGACGTACATGGACGTCGTCTGCACGAGCGGCCCGGGCACCGGCAAGGCCGCCGACCCCTCGAAGGTGATCGCGATGAAGCGCGCGATCCCGAAGGCCTCGCTCGCCCTGGCCTCCGGTGTCACGGCCGAGAACGCACACGCCTACACTCCCCACGTCGATGCCTTCCTCGTCGGCACCGGTATCGAGTCGAGCTTCGGCGTGCTCGATCGCGCGAAGGTCGACGCCCTGCTGCGCGCGATCAGCTGAGCCGACATCCGAAACTTGATATTCGCGCTGGACTCTGAAGGTTCACTACCAAACTCGTGCTGAACCTTCAGCCGCGACTCCATCTGCGCACATCGGGAGACGTGCGAACCCGGCGCTCGTGGTGCTAGGCTCGCCAGCGGTGATGGGCTTTCGGGATTCGTATTGTGTCGCTATCTCGATCGTGATGCTGGCGTGTGGCCACGCTCCGCCGAGCGGACCGTCGAACGGACCGACGACCGTCGCAGCAGGTGCGCCGCCGGTGGAGCTCCGCGTTCCCGCTCTCGACGCACACCGCGGTCCTCGCTTTCTCGCGGATCGCATCTACATCTTCGGTCGCTCGGAGACCCGTATCGCCTACCTCGTGGAGCCCGCCGACGAAGCCTGCGGTTGCTACTTCGCGCAGATCATCGTCAAGGACCTGGTCACGGGCGAGGTCATCTGGAAAGACAGCTACGACTCCGGGGAGCTCTCGCCGTCGAACACGACGCAGCTCAAGAACCTCGACCAGCTCTGGCGCGCGCGCGGAGCCGACTGGGAGAAGCACCTCGCAGAGCACGGCATCCGCCGGGAGCCGACCACCGTCGAGCTCGAGACGCTCCCGACCGACGGCACATCCGCTCCGCGCTTCGAGATCCACACCGACGAGGTCGACGACCAATCTCCCGAAGGCTATGCGCACGTGACGTCGTATCGCGTGGACCTCGTCACCGCCGACCAGACCACGACGATCGCTCGCTCGACCTCCCCCGATCCGAGGCTGCTCCACGTCGACATCCCCGGCTACATGGCGGCTCGCAACCATGGGCCGGCGGCCGTCCTCCTCCACCAACGGGTGCGCGGCTGGGAAGGACCGCCCTCCGTGAGCCGTCTCGACGTGGTCGGCGCCCACATTCCAACGCGCTCTTTCCTCGCGGGGGGGAGGGTTCGAGTTTCGAAATCGAGAGTTCTCCCCTGACTTCGGATCTGTCCGGTCACCGGATAGCCGACGAGAGTGGGGGCTCCGCCGGAATCTCGATCGTGGTATGGAGCACTCGTGGGCGCGATCGCCGGCAGAGTCGTCGATGACGAGGGCCGGCCGATCGCCTTGGCCACGGAGCCCGAGACGACATGTGATTGCGAGCTACGCGCGAGGATCTGGCGGCGGAGCATCGACAGTCATCGCCTCGCTCGATCGCGGTTGCGGTGGCTAACCCTGACCACTTATCGGGACGCCCGGCTCTCGCGCTCCGTGCACAGTCCCTCGAGAAACGCGCTCAGCGTGGGCCTGCGCTTCGACTCGAGTCACATTCCCTCCGAGAGGAGCCGCGCGAGGCTGCGGGGCAGATCGAGCGGCGTGTGGTCGCCCTTCAACGGCCCAGCGTGATGATCTTTGTACACGTAGGGAAAAAGTCCTGTCGCCCACTCCGCAACCATGATCGCGAGGAAAACACGAGCGACCGCTCGTCAGCATTTCCATCCTCGACCTCCGGTGCGTAGTAGTAGCGATCGTCGCGAGCACATGACCACGCTCCACCTCGGCGGCGAGGATCCGCGCGGCGGAGACTCCTAGGTCACGGCGCGGCAAGCGCGGCGGTCACCGCGGCGTCGAGGCCGTCGAGGTCGGCGTCGGTGACGACGTGGCGCACGATGCCGGCGCGATCGATCACGACGAACATCGGTAGGCCCCTGCACAGGAAGTCCTTGGCGATGCGGTCGTCGGGATCGTGGCCGATCGCGTACTTCATCCCGCGATCGACGACGAACTTCTTGATCAGCGACTGGTCCTCGCTCGATAGCCCGATGATGCGGAGGCCGGCCGCGGCGTACTTGTCGTGCAGCTCGTTGAGCTTCGGGATCGAAGTCGCGCACGGGCCGCACCACGTCGCCCAGAAGTCGACGACGACGACGTGGCCCTTGTGATCTGCGAGCGTGCTCGAGTGCAGGCCCGCGAGCGCCGTCGCCGAGAACGCCGGTGCGGGCTTGCCGAGGAGCGCGTGCTGCGCGATCGACGCCGGACGCGGCTCGACGACGACGTTCACCGTCTGCGGCTTGCCGGCGCGCTCGAACACGACGGCGACGGTCGCTCCACTAGGCTTGTTGCGCACGGCACGGGCAAACTCGACATTGTTCGCCACCGCGACGCCGTCGACGGAGACGATGCGATCGCCGAGCAGCATCCCGGCGCGCTCACCGGGCGCCCCCGCGACGACCTGCGTGATCCGTCCACCGTCATCGACGCGCGCGCCGATCCACATCGGTTCGCGCGGCTCTTCGGGCTCCGCGAGCGCGACCCGGTCGACGGGAGCGTTGAAGACGGGGGCGAACGTCGTCGTCGTCTCGGCGTCGAGCTCGGAGTGTTCCTCGTTCGCCGTGAAGTGCGTCTGCTCAAGGATGCGCCGCAGGACGTAGCTCTCACGATCGATCCACACCGTGACCTGCGACGGCTCGCTGGGATCCTGCCCGAAGAGGCGCCAGCATGGCTTGCCATCGATCACATCCGAACCCTCGACGATGGCCTGCACGCGTGCGTACCAGGGAGGCTCCGCTTGAAGGAGCATGCCCGTCGTCTCGCGGGCACTTCCACCGGACACCCCGGTCGCGGCGGCCAGCGCGAGCCGGAGGGACGCCTTCTGCTGGATGCCCGAGGTCAGCGTCCGCTTCCCGTCGGACCACACGATGTAGGCACGATCGGGGTCGCCTTCCTCACGGAACTCGTAGCGGAAGACGCCGCCGCGCTCGTACGCGATCGTGAACGGCAGGCGTTTCGTCCGGCGCTGGCCACCCTTGATGAACACGGTCGACACCTCGCCACGGTCGGCGTAGGTCTTCGCGCCGTGATACGCCGCGACCATCCTGGCGATGACCTCTGCGGCCGTCGGCTGTCGCGCCGGGCGTGCGGGCGGCTTCGGCGAGCCGCCACATGCAGCGAGCATGAGCAACGAGATCGTGAGCGCGCGCATGCTGAGTTCTAGCGCACGGCGGCTCGTACGACGGCCCGTTGACCACGCGCTCAGGCTACGAAGGAGCTCGTACACGTGGATCGTCGTCGTCGAGATCGTCGTCGACGGATCATGGCGAAGCTCACGCGCCGACCCGCCTCGTGGTTGCGATGAACTGCTCGATGTCATCCACTTCGGGAGCTTGTCGTAGCTGGCTGATCAGCAGCCTCACGCCCAGCGAACAGCTTCCGCAAGCCGACTCCTTGCAGATGCCGCTCGACGACAAAGCGCCCTCCGCCGAACGTGCGACCGACCACGGACTCCGCGGTCACTGAAACACTCCGTTGTCCGACTCGTAGACAACGCCCCTCGTCAGCCGGGCGAGACGCTCCGCCGCTGCGAGAAGTGGATTGAAGACGACACTCATCTCGTCGCGGTCGAACAGGAGCTCGAAGCGAGCGTCGTAGGCGGCGATCTCGTCGGGCTTCTCGAGCGCGTCGCGCGCACGCTCGACGGCTTCGCGCGCCTCGATCGCGACCTCCGTGGAGACATTGAGTCCGATGTCGAAACGTCCACCACCCGCGATCACGGTGAACGTCATCGCTTCGCCCGTAGTCTCGACGCGGACTCCCTGGATCTCGCGCAGCGTGCGCAGCACCGACTCCTTGCCCGGAAGCTTCGACTTCGGGAACAGAATGAACCAAGCGTTGCTCTTCATTTCTACCGACCCTTCCTCGGCGGAAGCCCGTAGAGCCTCACCGCCTTCGATTGTCCCGCAGCGGTTGGCTCGCCCGCCCCTCGACGACCCAGAGCTCACCGTATCGCGTACCTCGTGGAGCCTGCCGACGAAGCGACCTCCCGGGCTACCCGGCGGCTCGCTCGCCACCATGGACCGGCGGCCGTGCTCCTCCACCGGCGGGTGCGCGGCTGGGAAGGGCCGTCCTCCGTGGGTCGCGATCAGTCGAACAGGTCGGCCTTCAGCAGGTGCTTGCCGTAGACGACGGTGAAACCTTCGCGCTGCACGGTGGTCGCCTCGGAGGTCGCGAGCACGGCGGCGCGTCGCAGGTCGTTGCCGAGCACGCGCTCCGTCTCGACGAATCGCACCACGGTGTCGAGGAGTGGGCCCGACATGCTTCGGGTCGCCGACAGGTAGAGCAGCATCGCGTCCGAGCTCGTGTAGTCGTAGCCCTCGGACGTGAGCGCACCGTCCGTGGACGCCGCGAGCTGGTCGGGCAGCAGGTAGCGGAGGTCGAGATCCGCGTTGTCCAGGTTCTCCGGCTCGAGACGGATGAGCAGCGTCGGCATCGGCCGGCGAACGTAGGGCGCCGGCGGGGAGAGCGTCCATCACGAGACGTGATGTGGTGCGCGCGGAATGCACGTGCGGTTCGTGCGGACGGATTTTCGTCGACGCGTGCGCGGCGATCACGTACAAGGCCACGTCATGGGCACCCGCCGCACGATCGCGCGCGTCGTCGGATTGGCGGTCGCCACCGCGGTGGTCGTGGCGTACGCGATCGCGTTTGCGGGCCTCCGCAGGCAGGCGGCGGCGGACGGGTACGGCACGCGCTTCTGGGCGGTCGTGGTCTTCATCGCGCTCGTCCTCGGCAGTACGGCCCGATCGATCACGCAGTGGTTCCTCGACCGCCGCGCGAAGCGGCGGCACGACGCGCGCATCCCAAGGGCCGTCGTTCGCGATCGCCGATAGCGGCGTGGATCGTCAGCGCAGGTCGCCGCCGACGAGGCGGAAGGCGGCCCAGTACAGGGGATCGGACCAGGAGGGGCGCTTGCGGACCTCGCGCATGGCGTGGGCGAGCGCGACGTCGGCGGGGCGCTTGGCGGCGAGCTCGGCGTAGAAGGCGGTCATGAGGGCGGTCGTGGCCTCGTCGGGGACGACCCAGAGCGACGAGACGACCGCGCCGGCGCCGGCGGTGAGGAAGGCGCGATCGAGGGCGAGCAGGCCCTCGGTGCCGGCGGCGCGGCCCTTGCCGGTCTCGCATGCGGACAGGACGACGAGCCGGGCGCGGAGGCGGAGGCGCTCGATCTCGTAGGCGTGGAGGTAGCCGTCGCCGTCGCCGTCGCGCGGCCGCGCGAGGACGATGCGCGACGAGCTCGGACGGCGCAGGTCGGCCTGGCCGTGGGTGGCGAGGTGGATGACGGCGGCGGACGGCATCAGGCCGGCGACCGTGGCCTCGTCCGCAGCCTCGCCGAGCTTCGGGGATGCGCCGAGCCGCCGCGCGACCTCGGCCGCCTCGGCACGCGCGCCGGGCAGCGCGGGCCACACCTCGCCGGGGTTGGTCGCGACGCCGCTGAAGTCCGGATCCCCGATGACGACGGCCGGCTCGCGCGCACCGAGCCCGCCGGCGCGCGCCGCGGCGAGCTGGTACGTGCCCGGCAGGAGGCGCAGCGGGTTGCGCTCGATCCACGGCTTGCCCGCGGGCCCGAGCTCGGCGAACGCGAGGTCGGAGGTCTGCTCGTCGGGCACGACCAGCACGCGCGCGCCGGCGGGGATCAGCTTCTCGAGCGGCCGCACCAGGCGCTCGTACAGCTCGGCGCGCAGGGCCGGCAGCGCCGGTGGCGCCGCCGGCGGGGCGGTGCGGCTCACGCGCACGAGGCCGCGATCCGCGGTCGCCGCGCGCACCTGCTTGCGGTAGCCGCTGAGCTCCGCGGCGAGGACCGGCAGCTGCTCGGCGTCGCGCGCCGGCAGGCGGACCGCGGTCGCGCCGCGCCGGTCGACGACGATCGCCCACGCATCGATGATCTTGACGACGTAGTAGACGAGCACCTCGTCGGCCTGCAGGCGGCCCTGGATCTCGCGCAGGGACGGCGGCGGCGCGAGCGCGGCGGCGCGATACGCCGCCGGATCCGACGCGAGGAGCGAGCGCGCGACGGCGTCGCGCTTCGTCGCGAGCCGCACGAGGTCGGCGCCGGCATCCGCGCGCGCGCGTGCGAGCCCCGGGTCGGAGCCGAGCTCGCCGAGCGCGGCCGCGCGAGCCTGCGCCGCCGCGAGGGCGCGCTCCGCATCGCGCAGCGGGCCGAGCGCGGGATCGACCAGGCTCGACCGCCGCGCGGTGCGCGAGGCCCGCAGGTCGCGAGCGCGGCCCTGATCGATCGCCGCGAGCGCGGCCTCGACGTTCGGCGAGGTGCCGGCGAGGTACGCCGCGGCGGCGTGCTCGTGCAGGCTGCCCGCGTACGCCGTGCGCTGCAGCGCCTCGCCCTGCGCGTTCCCCGCGAGCGCGCCCTGCGCCATCCCGCTCCAGATCGCCGCCGCCGCGTCCACCTTGCCCGCCGCCTCCGCCGCGAGCGCCTCGTCGATCGCCTCCTCGCCGCCGGCCGCGCGGACGAGCGCCTGACCCGCGCCGAACACCTCGCGGTTGCGGGTCGCCGCGCCGCAGTTCATCAGCGCGCGCCCGGCCCGGCGCAGCGGACCGATCAGGTTCATGCGCTCCATCTGGCGCTGCTGGGCCTCCGCCAGATCACCGGGCGGCGTGTTGTCACTGTGCAAATAGCCGAGCACCTCGCGTCCGGCGGCCGCGAGCTCGCGCGGCCGCGCGGCGCACGCGAAGTCGATCACCGACAGGAGGTCCGGCGCGGCGGGCGCCCCGCGGAGGAACGCGGACATCGGGCGCAGGTCGCCGGCGAGGAACGCCGCCAGCACCGGGGCGACGGTCGTGGTCGCCTGCGCGGCGACGTCCTCGAGATCGAGCTCGCCGAGCCTCACCCGCGTGCGCAGGATGTCGGCCTCCAGGTGGTTGAGGGCGAGCTCGGCGTAGCCGGGATCGGGCTGCGCGCGCACCTCGGCGCGGAGGGCCGTCATCACCTCGAGGGCCTCGTCGAGGAGCCCGAGCTGCGAGAGCGTGTCGGCGTACAGGCTGCGCAGGCCGAACGTGTGCAGCAGCGCGAACCCGGTGGTGGCACCGTGCACGGCACGCGCGAACGCGAGGCGCTCGAGGTTGCGCCCGCGCCGGGCCAGCTCCTTGGTGAACACCTGGAACCGCGTCACGAGCATCTCGCGCGCGCCGATCGCGCCGCGCTGCCGCGTGCTCGCGAACAGGTCGGTCGCCAGGCGCCGGACCTCGGCCTCGTCGCCGAGCTCGGCGGCCGCGAAGACACCGACGGTGCGCGCCGCATCGAGGAGGTCGGCGCGCCGGGCGGCGACCGCGAGCTGCTGCGCGCGCGCCGCGAGCGCGGCGGCGTCGGCCGGCACGCCCCGGAGGCGCAGCGCGACGAGCGAGCGCAGCCACGCGCTCCGCGCCGCCGCGGCCGGGCCGAGCGTGCGGCCGCGCTCGAGTGCGTCGAGCGCCGAGATCGCCGCCGCCCCGGCGCGAACCGCTTCGCCGCCGCCGGTGCGCGCGGCCTCGAGGCCCGCGCTCGTCGTGCGCAGGAGGTCATCCGTCGGCGTGCCGGTCATGCCGAGCACACCGGCGTTCCCGCCCGGGATGTGCGTCGCCTCCCACGCCGCGACGCGCGCGTCGAGCGCCTCGCTCGCCCGGCCCGCCGCCTCGTCGAGCCGTGCCTTCCGCTCGTGCGCCTCGGCGGCCCCGCGCAGGTCGCAGACGATGCGCTTGCCGAGCGCGTCGAGGTCCGCGCGCACCGCCTCGTCGGTGCTCGCGAACATGCCGAGCGCGTCGGCGATCACGCGCAGCATGGCCTCGCCGGCGGCTCGCGTCTTGCGCACGTCGAGCGCGGCGTCGGGCAGGCACGGGCTGACCGTCGCGTAGCGCGCCGCGAGGCGGGTCACGCGGCCGCTCGTGCGCGGCCCCGCCGGCAGCGCCAGCATCTTCTCGAGGTCGTTCTCGATGTGGAAGAGGTCGTGCGTCGGGCGCGCCCACACGTCGTCGGGATGCTCGGCGCCGCTGTTCGTGAACTGGGCGTGGCCGACGAGCGACCCCGCGAACACGTCCTGCCCGGCCTCGCGCACGTGGAGCAGCGCGAGCGGCGTGTCGGCGAGGGCCCGCGCCGCGAGCGCGTCGAGCGCGGCCTCGCGCGGGCACCCGCGGCCTCGCGCCTCGACGGAGGCGGCGAGCAACGCCTCGGCCGTGGCCACACCCGGCGTGCGCCCCGCCGCGCAGATCCCCATCATCGGGTCGGTCGCCGCGCCGCGCGTGACCTTGGGTGCCGGCGGCGCCGCCCCACCGCACGCACCGACCAGCGCCGCGAGCACCAGGGTCCGCATCAGAACATGTCCTCCTTCCACGCCTCGAGCTTGCCCTTGACGATCTCGGCCTTGCGCAGCCCGTCGCGGAGCTTCACGTGCTGCGGAAAGGCGCGCTTGAACTTCGAGTAGTGCGCCTGCAACAGCTTCCACGCGCGCTCGGCGGCCTTGCCGAGCTCGACCTGGTCGCGCTTCTCGAGGCCCTTGCCCGACAGGTCGAAGGTCCAGGTGACGGCGCTGCCGGCCAGCTTGCTGAGGGAGTCGTACGGGTTGCGTGCGTCGACGGACAGGCCGTCGGCGCGCAGCTTCTCGATCACGGCGAGCCAGTCGGTCGCGATCGCGTACGCGTCCTCGTCGAGGTGGGGCGTCGGAACGCCGTCGACCTGCATGATCACCGCCGCGGTGAGGCCCGGCATGCGCGGCCACCCACCCGCCGGTGGCCTCAGCGCCTGCTTGAACGCGACCTCCGCACCCGGTCTGGCCTTGCCGACGGGGACGAGCTCGTCGAGGAACACCTCGCTCTTCGACAGCGGCCCGGCCATGTCGACCTTCGTGCCCTTGTACTCGGCCGTGTGGCGCACGATCACGCAGCGCGCCGCGAGCGTCTTCTCGGTGGCCGCGAGGTTCTTGATCTTGCCCTGGCAGGTCGCCGCCCCCTTGGGCGCGCTCTCGACCTCCATCCCCCCGATCTTCGACGTCTCGGTCGTCACCGCGACGCCGGCCGTCCCGGCGAGCGTGAACACGGTGCGGTCGTCTTGCAGGATCTTGCCGTCGCCGAGGCGCACGTTGAGCTCGCCGCTCGGCAGGCGCTCCGCGACGGCGAGCGCGCCGCCGGCCGCGAACGTGACCACGAGCGCGGGGACGGAGGTCTTCGCCGCCACGATCGCGTACGCCTTGCGCGTCTGGTCGCGCAGGTCCGCCCACGCGGGCACCGTGGTGTCGCGGTAGGTGCCGATGTACAGGCCGACGTGATCGGCCTTGTAGGACACGCCGACGTACGTGACGCCGAAGGTCTTCTCGAGCGCCTTCCGGAGCTCCGCGGTGACGGCCGCGTCGGGATCCGCGAACGCGGGCGCCGCGGCGAGCAGGAGGAGGGCAACGGCGATGGGTCTCATGGTGTGGAGACGCAGCATGCACCCACAATTCCAGACCGCGCCCGCCGATCCCGAGGAATCACGGGTCGCGGCGCACGAACGTCGAAGCTCAGCTCACCTGCGACGCGTCGTCGGCGCCGGACTCGTGCGCGCGGGCCCACACGACGCGGCCCATGTCCTCGAGCTCGAGGGCGGAGGCGAGGCGCAGCACCTCCATGCCGATCGGTGCGCCGACCTGCGCGGCGAGGAACGCGGCGCGCACGGCGGCGTTCTTGATGTAGCCGCCCGACAGCTCGAACTCGGCCGCGAGCTCGCGCAGATCGATGCCGGGCTCGACCGGCGCCTTCGGCGGCAGGAACGTGCTCCACAGGCGGCGGCGCTCGTCGACGTCGGGGATGTCGAGGCGCAGGTGCAGCGTCAGGCGGCGCTGCAGCGCCTCGTCGAGCGCCGTGTCCTTGTTCGTCGTGAGCACGGCGACACCGGTGTACTGCTCGAGGCGCTGCAGCAGGTAGTTCGTCGCCATGTTGCCGAAGCGATCGTTCGCCTGCTTGACCTCGACGCGCTTCGCGAACAGCGAGTCGGCCTCGTCGAACAGCAGCACCGCGTGCGCGCGCTCGGCCTGGTCGAACACCTTGCCGAGCTGCTTCTCCGTCTCGCCGACCCACTTCGACACGACCTGCGCGAGGTCGACCTGGTAGAGGTCGAGGTCGAGCGCCTGCGCGATCAGGCCGGCGAGCATCGTCTTGCCGGTGCCCGGCGGGCCCGACACGAGGCCGATGAGGCCCTTGCCGTAGCCGACGCGCTCGCCGAAGCCCCACGTCCGGTACACCGTGTCCTGGTGCTTCTTGCGGCTGATGAACTCCTCGACGCGATCCAGGTCCTCGCGCGGGAGCACGAGGTCCTCCCACCTCGTGGTGACCGTGATCCGGCGCGCGAGCTCGCCGAGGTCGTTGCGCAGCCGGCGCTCGATCCCGTTGCGGATGTCCTTCTGTGCGACGAGCCGGCCGCGATCGCGCTGCGCGATCAGCCGCGCCTCCTGCGCGGACCGCAGGATCTCGCCGGGCGTGAGGTTGAACGCGCGCGCGAGGTTGTCGAGCTGCACGTCGGGCGCGCGGCACGCCTGCGGCAGCGCATCCGACCACAGCTCGCCGCGCACGGGCTCCGACGGCAGCGTCAGCCGCAGCTCCCACATCGCGTGGTCGGCGGCGATCTTCGGCGGCTGGAAGCCGTCGACGCCGAGCACGAGCGGGCCCTTGTAGTCGGCGAGGCGGCGCACGAGCTCGCGACCGCCGTGCTGCAGTAGGCCAACGCTGCGCTCGGGCGACACGTGCTCGCTCGTGAGCGGCCCGATGTACAGAACCGCGCTGCGGATCAGCGCCTCGCGGCAGACGCGCGTGAACACGTCGTCGAACTGGCTGCGCTCGACGGCGTTCGGATCGAACGCGAGCAGCGGCCGGTCGGCGTGCGCGGCGATCCGCTCCGCGGCGGTGCGCTTGCCGATGCCCGACGGGCCCCACAGCACCATCCACGGCCCGCCGTTGCCGCCCTTCGCAGCCTGGCACAGCGCATCGAGCGCGTCGCGCTGCTGCGGCTCGTAGCGCAACCCCTCGAGGTTGGCCGCGCCGCGCACGAGCGTCGCGAACCGCGTCAGCTCGGGCGCGAGCTCGGTGCGGCCGCACAGCGTCGACACGAGGTCGAACGTCGGCCTCAGCGCGCGGTGGCTCATCGAGTTGAACGACTCGAACGCCTCGGCGGGCAGCGCCTGGATCAGCCGCCACCGCATCAGCGGCCGCTCCGGGTCGAGCGCGTCGAGCAGCGACACGCGGTCGCTGCGCCTCAGCCGGAACAGCTGCGCGATCAGCGCGAGGTCGACGCCGCGGCGCCCCGTCTGCGCGTTCTTCAGCACGTTGAAGACGTCGGCGAGCGGCGCATCGAGGTGCGGCGCGATCACGACGAGCAGCGTCTCGATCTCGAGCGGACGCAGGTCGAGGTTCTCGATCAGCCGCCCGAGCGGCGCCTTCACGCGCAGCGCCCCGAGCTTCGCCTCGACCTCGTCGATCGCCTTCGTCAGCGACGCCTCGTCATCCACGCCCGGCTGCGGCGCACCGTGCCGCGAGGCCCGCCGCGCCGCGAGGATCGCCTCGACCTCCGCGATCGACGGGTGCCCCGGCTGCGGCCGGATCTGCGCCTGCTGGAACGCGCGCAGCGCCCGCTCCGACAGCAACCAGATGCGATTGAGCTCCGCCCCCAACCACCGATCCGCGAGCTCCTTCGAGGCCGACATCGCACCAGCCTAGCGCGCGCGGCGTTCCGGAGTCGCGCCCGGATCCTCGTCGTCACCGACCTCGTCGTCCTCGCCGCGCCGGCGCCGGCGCGATGCGGGGAAGATGTAGGCGAAGTCGTCGTCGATGCCGCGGGCCGGCGGATCGGCTGCCGCGGCCTGTTCGGTGTCGGCCCCAAAGTCGTCGAGGAAGCCGCGGTCCTGCGCCACGGGCTCCGCGGGCTTCGCCACGTCGACGACGTCGTCGTCGACGTCGTCGATCCACGCGAGCAGCGCCTCGGGCCGCGTCGCGACGGTGGCGGCCGGGTCGTCGAGCAGCGGCGGCGGGACGACGATCTCGCCGGCGTCGAGCTGCGCCGGCTCGACCTCCTCGACCTCGACCACCGCGACCGGACGCTCCTCGAAGCCCGCCACCGACCGAGCGTACCAGATTGCAAGTACACTGCGGCCACATGCGGATCGCCGCCGACCTGCGCGGGACCTCGGTCGCGCTCGTGCAGCCGGGCTGCGTGCTCGTCCTCGACGTGCCGAGCCTCGAGCCGAAGACGGAGCTCGGGATCCCCGGCGACAGCGACGACACCGACGTCGCGTTCATCGACGCGACCGGCCGGCTCGCGGTGCTCGGGCGCGCGCCGACCTCGACGACGCTGCACGTCGTCGACCCCATCGGCCCGACGATCCTCGGCAAGCTCGACCTCCGCGCCGGTGCGCGCATGCCCGCCGTCTCCGGCGACCACGCGCTCGTGATCGCCGGCACCACCGTCAGCGTGGTCGACGCGACCGCCGCCGACGTCACCGCGACCGCCATCCCCGTGCGCGGCCAGGTCACCGTCGCGGCCGGCGTGGGCAACTCGCAGTTCCTGCTCGCCGTCGGCGGCGCCCTCGAGGAGTGGGACGCGCGCACGCGCACGCCCGGCCGCCGCCTCCGCCTCGATCAGCCGCTCGATCCGGTGTTCGTCGGCGGCAACGCGCGCCACCTGTGGACGATCCCGCGGCGCCAGGCCGACGCGATCGACGTCATCGTGCTGGCGAGCCGCACGTCGCGGCGGATCGAGCTCGGCGAGCCCGCCCTGCGCGTCGACGCGCACGCCGACGGAGCGCTGCTCGCCGTGCTCGGCGCCGAGACGCGCACCGCGTACGTCGTCGACCTCACGCGCGGCACCGTCGAGCGCATCGCCGAGCACGTCGCCGACGTCGCGTGGATCGGCCGCGGCGCGACGCTCGCGATCAAGCCGACCGACGGCGCCCTCGAGCTGCGCACGCTCGGCGAGCCGGCGAAGGCGGTGTCGGCACCGGCACCAGCTCCCGCGCGTCCCGCGGCGCCGCCGCCGAAGCTCACGCGCGACGGCCTGTCCGATCGCCTCGCCGCGTGGCGCGCGAAGCACACGAAGCCGCGCGACGCCGCGCCGTCGCCGGTCGCGAGCGCCGAGGCCGGCTGGCGCACCGAGCTCGCCACCGCCGCCCGCGCCGTCCTCGCCGCCGGCGAGACACGCGAGCTCCCCGAGGTCGAGCTGATCGCGACCGCCGCGCGCCGCCTCGAGCTCCCCGAGGGCCTCCACCGCGCGTTCGCGCTGCTCTACGGCGCGCACCTCGCCGGCCACCGCACGTCTCCCGCCGAGCTCGCGCGCGCGCTCCACGACGACTGGACCGAGGCCCTCGGCGCGGGCGGCCTCGCCGCCGCCGGTGCGCTGCGCATCCGCGAGGGGCGCGTCGGGCTGCACCGCGAGGTCCTGGCGTTTCTCGACGAGCGCCCGCCGCTCACCGGCACCGTGTTCGGCGGCGACGACGGCGCGACGAGCTCGGCGGTCGCGCTCGTCGCACCGCCGAGCATCGAGGCGCGCCGCCTCGGCGCGTGGGCGGCGTCCATCGCCGGTGCCGTGCTCGTCCCCGACGGCGCGCCTGTGCCGTGGCGCCGCCTCGCACGCGAGGCGCGGCTCCGCGGCGTCGCGCCCCTCGTCATCTGGGCGAGCGCCGCCGCGGTCCTCGCCGCACCGCCCGCCGTCGCCGCCGTCGTGGTCGAGCGGCCGGCCGTCGCCGACGAGCTCGGCCTCTCGGTCCTCGCGACGTGGCGAGACTGACGCGAGATCGCGGAGTTACCGGCCGCGTCACAGTCGTCGCCGGCTCCCTCTACCCAGGAGAGATGCCTGACAACGAGTACGGCCCACGAGACACCAGCTACGACACCGCCGAAGCGCGTGCCCGCGCCCGCCGCGCCGAGGAGAACGAGAGGACGGACGAGTACGGTCTCCACAAGCCGGCCAAGTCGTGGACGGAGCGCCTGACGGACTACGCGTATCCGAAGGAGGCGGCGAACGCGACCGACAAGCCCTGGTACGCCGACCTCAACGCGTTCAAGGCGATCCCGGCGGGGTTCGCCGGGCACGTCATGGATGCGCTCTCGCCGTGGGACACGCGCGGCGATGTCCACCTCAACATGCCGATCCTCGGCGAGATCGGGCACGGCGCGGAGGAGGCGGAGTACGAGCGCAAGCGCGCCGCGGCGGAGCAGAACGCCTGCGAGACCGACGGCGGCAGCTGGGACGACAGCCGCAACGAGTGCAACCCGGGTGAGGCGTCCGGCGACGGCGAGTCGTCCGCCGCCGCCGAGCCCAACTACACGCCCGCGGAGCCCACCTCCAGCGAGGAGCCGCAGTGAGCGCGACCTGGGAACACGTCCGCGCCCACGTGCGCGCGCGCTTCAAGCTGGCGTTCGATCAGCCGACGTGGAGCGGGCTGCGCTGGCGGATCGGCGCGGCCCAGGTCGACCAGCGCATCGAGCTCACCGATGCGTTCGGCGAGCCGTGGCTCCAGGTCGTGACCGACGTCGTCGATGAACAAGGCGTGCGCGAGCACCAGGCGCTGCGCGAGAACATGTCGGTGCCGATCGGCGCGCTGGCGATCGAACAGGGCCGCTACAAGCTCCGCTATCAGCTCCCGCTCGACGACGTGGACACGGCGGTGCTCGACCGCTGGATGGAGCGCCTCGCCGACGTGGCGGCGCGCCTGCGCCGCACCCTCCTCCCGCCGCCGGCGGCCGCGACGTTCACCCACTACGCGGACTGAGCGGCGTGTAAGCGAGCGCGATCGCTCGCCGAAACAAAGTGCATCGCGGTTGTCGATCCGGCGGCCGGTCGATCGTCGCTCGGACATGAAGGTCATGATGTTCGTGAAGGCGACGAAGCAGAGCGAGGCGAACCAGCCACCGACCAAGGAGGCGATCCTCGCGATGCACAAGTTCAACGAGGAGCTCGAGAAGGCCGGCGTGCTGCTCGATCTCGGCGGCCTCACGCCGTCGAGCCGCGGCGTGCGCGTGCAGTACCACGGGAGCAAGCGCACGGTGATCGACGGGCCGTTCGCCGAGGCCAAGGAGCTGATCGCCGGCTACGCGCTGCTCGAGGTCAAGACGCTCGCCGAGGCGATCGAGTGGGCCAAGCGCTCGCCGTTCGACGGCGAAGAGGCGGAGGTCGAGCTCCGCCCGCTGTTCGACGCCTCGGACTTCGACCCGGGCAAGGGCGTGTAGCAGCTCGGCAAGGTGTAGCCGCGGCACGGTAAGCTCGCGGCGAGTGTCCGACCCGCACGCCGCGATCGACGCCGTCTTCCGCATCGAGTTCCCGCGGCTCGTCGCCGCGCTCGCGCGGGTCACGCGCGACGTCGGCCGCGCCGAGGAGCTCGCGCAGGACGCGCTGGTCGTCGCGCTCGAGCGCTGGCCCGTCGACGGCGTGCCCGACAACCCGGGCGCGTGGCTGATGACGACCGCGCGGCGGCGCGCGCTCGACGGCGTGCGCCATGCGCGCATCGCCGACGCCAAGCACGCCGAGCTCGCGCGTGAACACGACGCCGGCCCGCGCGACGTCGCCGGCGAGCTCGCCGACGCTCTCGACGACGACATCGGCGACGATCTGCTGCGGCTCGTGTTCACCGCGTGTCACCCGGTGCTGCCCACCGAGGCGCGCGTCGCGCTCACGCTGCGGCTCGTCGGCGGGCTCGCGACCGCGGAGATCGCGCGCGCGTTCCTCGTCCCGGAGGCGACGATCGCGCAGCGGATCGTCCGCGCCAAGCGCACGCTCGCCGACGCGCGCGTGCCGTTCGAGGTGCCGCGCGCCCCCGAGCGTGCCGAGCGCCTCGCGTCGGTGCTCGAGGTGATCTACCTCGTGTTCAACGAGGGCCACGTCGCGACCGCGGGTGCGAGCTGGACGCGGCCCGAGCTGTGCCACGATGCGCTGCGCATCGCGCGCGTGCTCGCCGGCCTCGCGCCCGACGAGCCCGAGGTCCACGGGCTGGTCGCGCTGCTCGAGCTGTCGGCGTCGCGGCTCACCGCGCGCACCGCACGCGACGGCACGCCGGTGTTGCTCGCGGATCAGGATCGAGCGAGCTGGGATCGCGTGCTCGTGCGGCGGGGGCTCGCGGCGCTCGCGCGCGCGGACGAGCTCGTCGCGGCGCGCGGCGCCCCCGCCGGGCCGTACCACCTGCAGGCCGCGATCGCCGCACACCACGCGCGCGCCGCGACCGCGGAGGCGACGGAGTGGCCGCGGATCGCCGCGCTGTACACGCTGCTCGCCCGGCGCGCGCCGTCGCCGATCGTCGAGCTCAATCGCGCGGTCGCGTTCGCGATGGCGTTCGGCCCCGACGCCGGCCTCGAGCTCGTCGACGCGCTGGTCGCCGACGGCGCGCTCGCCGCGTATCACCTGCTGCCGGCGGTGCGCGGCGACCTCCTCGCGAAGCTCGGGCGCGGCGACGAGGCGCGCGCCGAGTTCCAGCGCGCGGCGGAGCTGACGCGGAACGAGCGCGAGCGCGACGTCCTGCTCGCGAGGGCGCGCGCTGCTCCGTGAAGCGCGCGCTGCGATCAGAACACCCAGACCTCGTCGATCGCCATGTTGGCGTTGCCGTTGACGATGAGGCGGAGCTGGTTCGTCGTCACCGACGAGAAGCTCGCCGCGTAGTTCGCGCCGACCGCATTGCCGCTCGCGATCGTGATCCAGAGTGTGCCGAATAGCGTGTCGAATCGACCCTGCAGTGTGAACGACTGGATGTGATTGCCCTTCTCCGCGATCCGCAGCTCGGACAGCGGGATCGCGCCGGCGAGCGTGAGCGTGAGCGTCGCCGAGGTCGCACCGGGCTTCCACTCCGTGTTGAGGTCGCCGTCGACGGCGCGGGTGGCGACGCCGGTGCCGGTCGCCGTCGCGATGGCACCGATCGTCTTGGATCGCAGGTAGCTCCCGGCGGTCGCGAGGTGACGCTGGAGCGCCGCGATCGCGATGTGCACCGTGCCGGGCGCGGCATCACCGATGTCGACGCTCATCGCCGCCACCGTCGCGAAGTTCTCGACGTTCGACACGCAGATCAGCGCCTTGCTCTTTCCGTCGCTGCCGTTCTTCCACAGGATCGGCGACGTGCCGCCCCACGGCGCGCCGCCGGTCGCCCAGCCCGCCTTCGTGTAGCCGTTCGGGACCATCGTGATCGCGTCCTGGATCGTCGCGAGCGGCACGTTCCCCGGGCGATGCGCGGAATTCACCAGGAACGCCGACGCGAGCTTCGCCATGTCGTTGATGGATCCGTGCAGGTTCCCGGCGGGGGAGTTGGCCTGGAGGTCGGATCCGGGCGGCGGACTCCACGGGATCGGCGTGCCGTTCGCACTCTTCTCGTGGCGCGTGGTGAACGCATTCGACGGGGGATACGGCGCCTGACCGGGCCCCGTGTTCGTCATGCCGAGCTGCGGCTCGACCCACATCTCCATCATCTTCTCCCACGAGAACCCGACCAGCCGCTCCAGCATCGCCGCGACGATGATCGAGCCGCCGCCGTAGAAGTACTTGCCGGGCACGACCACCGGCGTGTCGGCGATCGCGTCCTTCACGTACGCATAGCGGCGCAGGCGGATATCCGCGTACCGCGATGCGTACTGATCGTCCGGCTCGCGGCTCGGCCCGCCCGGCATCCCCGACGTGTGCGACAGCAGCTGCTCGACCGTCGTGTTCACGTACGCAGGGTGGGAGTACGCGGCGAGCTCGGGGAAGACGTCGAACACCTTCGTGCTCCACGTCAGGGTCTGCCCGTTGGGGAGCGGCGTGTTCCACGCGATCATCTGCGCGACCAGGTACCCCGTCGCGACCTTCCCGACGGAGCCCATGTTGAAGTAGTCGTTCGAGCCCGCGACCTCGGGCTGCCCCCACGTGCGCACGCCGTGCACCGCCGACGCCACGATCTTGCCGTCGACGACGAGCGCCGCGCCCAGCGCCGGCACCGGCGTCCCGAGCTCGCCCGACGACATCATCGCCGCGAGTCGCGACTTCAGATAGGCATTGCGCGCCGCCGTCTCGAGGACCGCCTGCGGGATCACGATCTCCGCCGACTCGTCGATCGACACGTCCGCCTCCTCGGCCACACAGCCACCGATCACCGCCGTCACCGCAAACCACGTCATCACCCGTCTGGATGTCTTCATCGGCGTCTCGTACGCGAGCTCCTCGCCGCCGTTTCCCTCGAAGATCGCGGTGTCACAACGCGATCCTCGCGGGTCATTTCTCTCTGTACGATGCCCGGCGCCGAGGCGGCGCAGGCCAGGTGAGCGAGGTGAGCGAGGTGAGCGAGGCGAGCGAGGCGAAGAGGACGAGCAACGCGACGCGCATGGAGTGCCCACGAACC
Source organism: Deltaproteobacteria bacterium (assembly GCA_019637375.1). GTDB lineage: Bacteria > Myxococcota_A > Polyangia > Haliangiales > Haliangiaceae > JABFXX01. Next base: position 66,802 of record JAHBVW010000052.1, read on the forward strand.
ACGATCGGTTATCCGTCCTACGTATTCCGGTGCGCGTGTACGCAGCGTGCACAGCTGTAGGTGACGCGTGCGCCGAGCGTGGGTGGTACCGTCGGCGGCGGAGGTTCGCATGGCCAAGCTCCCAGCCACCGCAGTCGACGACGTGAAGGGGACGGCGCGGCCGCCGGCGCCGCCCGTCCCGGGCAAGCCGGTGAAGCAGCGCCGGTTCCCGTGGCGCCTGTGGTTGTACGCGCTGTTCATGACCGCGGCCGCCGGTGCGGGCGGCTACTTCACGTGGTCGTACCGCGGCGAGGCGATCGCCGCCGACGAGCAGAAGGGCACGGCGGCGCAGAACGAGAAGGTCGCGACCGACGCGCTCGACGCGCAGAAGCAGCTCGTCGCGTCGTGCGCGGACCAGGGCAAGGCGAAGGACACGCAGATCAAGGAGGCGAACGACCGCGCGAAGGAGGCGAACGCGAAGGTCGCCGCCGAGGTCGACAAGGCGAAGCAGCTCCAGGACAAGGCGGAGATGCTGTCGAAGACGCTGAACGCGACGTCGGCGCAGCGCGCGGAGATCGAGAAGCGGATCGCCGCGGTCGAGGACATCCAGAAGCAGTTCGCGAAGATGATCGACACCGGCGCGCTGAAGGTCACCACGCGGCGCGGCAACCTCGTGCTGTCGCTGCCGGCCGAGGTGCTGTTCCCGTCGGGAGTCGCGGACCTGTCCAAGGACGGCGAGCTCAAGGTGCTCGAGGTGGGCATCACGCTGAAGAAGTTCCCGGACCGCCGGTTCATGGTGATCGGGCACTCCGACAACCAGCCGCCGGGCAAGGGCAGCCTGTACCGCGACAACTGGGAGCTCTCGACGGCGCGCGCGCTGACGGTGACCCGGTTCCTCGTGCAGGCGGGGATGAGCCCGAAGAACCTGGTGGCGGCCGGCGCCGGCGAGCACGATCCGATCGCCGGGTCGGCGACCGCCGCCGACCTCGCCCGCAACCGGCGCATCGAGATCGCGCTGTTGCCGGCGATCAACGAGCTGCCGCCGCTGCCGCCCTCGCTCGCGGCCGACGCGGCCAAGGATGCCAAGGACGGCAAGGACGGCAAGGACGCGCCGAAGCCCTGAGCGTGTCGTCCGGTGTCCGGACAGTCGATGGTGGGGAGGCCCCGCCGCAGTTTGCGGCGCCTCCCGTGACGTCACCGTGAGCTACCCGGCGCGCAATTGCGGTTACCCCGTCGCGCGGAGGTAAGATCGGCGCGGTGTGGTCCTCGCGCAGCTACCTGGCGGCGTTCGCCGGGATCCATGCGATCGAGGACGCGGGGGAGCGCCGCCGCGTCGCTCGGCAGGGGCTCGCGATGCTCGCGCAGATCGCCGAGCGCGAGCCGGCGCCGCTCGAGGGCCTGCCCGCCGAGCAGCTGCTGCGCGCGGTGAAGGCCGCGCTCGCCGACGGCATCCTCGACTCGCTCGACTGGATGTCGCCCGCCGCGGGCGCGATCGCGATGTTCGCCCTCGCGCAGGCGCTCCCGCCCGGGCAGGAGCGGCGCGAGCTCGGGCGCAACGTGCTGACGCTCCTGCGCGACGCCGACCGCGACACGTTCGTGCGCCTGGTGACGGCGCTCGCGCGGTCGTCGCCGAAGCTGCTCGCGAGCGACGCGCTGCGGGCGCGCGTCGAGGTCGTGCTCTCGGCGCCGCTCACCCTACCGGGTGCGATCGGCGAGCTCGCCCTCGCCGTGCTCGCGCAGCCGGCGCTCGCGGCGAGCTGGGTCGAGGGCCCGGCGACGGGCTCGCTGCCGGCGCGCCG
>JAHBVW010000053.1 GCA_019637375.1 Deltaproteobacteria bacterium
CGATCGCGGCGTCGGGCGACGCGGGCGACGCGGGCGACGCGGGCGACGCGGGCGTAGCGTCGACCGCCGGCGGGCTCGCGGCGGCTGCGGCCGGCGAGGGCTTGGGCTCGCCGCCGTCGCGCATCACCGCGAACATCACGGCGACGGCGAGCGCCGCCGCGCCGAGGGCGACACCCACGACCAGCCACGGCGCGCGGCGCGCCGGCACCGGCGTCGCCGGCGTGGTGGTGGTCGCGGCGGGCGAGGGGCCGCCGGCCACCGACGGTGCCGCCGCGGCGAGCGGCGAGGCGGCGCCCGACACCGACGTCGGCGGCGGCATCGACTGGAACGACGCGCGCGTCCCCGGATCGTGCTCGTCGCCGGCGATCGCACCGTCGGCCGCCGCCATCGGATCGGCGCTCGCGGCGCCGTGACGAGGCCCGGCGCTCGCGGTGCCGTGATGAGCGTCGGCGGTGGCGCCGCCGTGCCGAGGCTCGGTCGTCGCGCCGTCGGAAGGATCGCCGAAGGGTGGGAGGTTGCTGCGCCGGCCGACGCGCGTCACGGCGTTCGGCGGAGGCGCGCCGCCGGCGATCGCGGTGGCCGCGTGGGGCGAGGGGCCGCCGGCGTGGCTGCCGGCGGCGACGGTGCGGGCCGGCGCGAGGTCCGCGGGATCCAGCTTCGGGGTGCGGCCGCTGCCGGCTTCGGACGGGAGCGTCGGCGAGCGCAGCGACACCGTGCCGCCGCTCCGCTCGTGCGGCAGGAGCGGAGGGCGCGCGTCGCCGAGCGAGTGCATCGTGTTCTCGCACGCCTCGCCGCCCGCCGCACGCGACCGCGCCGCGCCGCCACTCGTCGCCGCGATCGGCGGCGGCTGGTACACCGACACGGGCTGCCCGGTCAGGGCCTCGACGAAGCCGTTCACGCTCCGGAACCGATCGCCAACCGGCTTCGCCATCGCCTGGTTCACCGCGGCCACGACGCGCGCCGGCGCCTCCGGCACGAGCGCCACGAGCGGCGCCGGCTGCTCGTACACGACCTTGAACACGACCTCGGGGATGTTGTTCCCCGAGAACGCCGCGTGCCCCGACAGCATCTCGTACACGATCGCGCCGAGCGCGAAGATGTCGGTGCGCTCGTCGACGGTCTGGTGGTCGCCCTTGGCCTGCTCGGGCGCCATGTACTGCGGCGTGCCGAGCAGCGTCGACTCCTGCGTCTTCACCGTCGTCGAGCCGCGGATCTTCGAGATCCCGAAGTCGAGGATCTTCGCGATCTCGACGACGCGCCCGTCGATCTCCGTCGGGACGATGAAGATGTTCCCGGGCTTCAGGTCGCGGTGGACGATGCCCTCGCGGTGCGCGGCCGCCAGCCCCGAGCCGATCTGCCGCGCGATCGACATCACCTGGTCGAGCGGCATCGGCCCGGCGGCGATGCGCTCGCCGAGCGACTCGCCGTGGAGGTACTCGAGGATGAGATACGGGATGCCGCCCGGTGTGACGTTGAAGTCGTGGACCGTGACGATGTTCGGGTGCCCGAGGCGCGACGCGATCTCCGCTTCTCGACGGAAGCGCGCGAAGATCTCCTCGTTCGAGACCTCGGCGTGCAGCATCTTGATGGCGACGCGCTTCCCCGGGAGGCGCCGGTGGCTCGCGAGGTACACCGACCCCATGCCGCCCTCGCCGAGCAGCGCCTCGATGACGTAGGTGTCGGCGATCACCGAGCCGACATCCACGACCTCGCGTCGCGGCGGTGAATTCGCCATCGAGGGGAGCGTATAATGACTCACCGATGCGCGCATCCAGGTGGGCAACGGCGGCCGTGATGTTCTGCGCCGCCACCGCGAGTGCCGAGGTGACCCCGCAGCCCGTGGACCTGAAGCCGATCCGCGACAAGCTGCTCGTGTTCGCCGACTCGGCCAAGGGCTTCTACGTGCTGTACCTCGGCGACGGCAAGTCGCCGGAGCGGCGCCTGTTCTACGGCACGGGCAAGACGCTGTACGAGCAGCGCATCATCGGCTACTCGCGCAACGGCCAGCAGTGGTCCCTCTCGACGTGGGCGCCGCGCATCGCCGAGATGCGGCCGGGCTCCTTCGAGCAGAAGTCCGACGGCACGTACCTGAAGTCGTGCGACGGCAAGGACGACCACGTCCTCACGCTCCTCACCGGCGACAAGGCGAAGGCCGTGCTCGACGGCATGCCGGTGATGACCGAGATGCTCGTGCAGCGCCCGCACCTGCTCGCGCGCGACGACGCCGGCGTCTACTACTACGTCGACCGCCTCGCCGAGCGCTACGGCGGCAAGGGCTACCGCGTCTTCGTCGGCAAGAAGGGCGCGATGAAGCAGATGGACCTGACCGACCTGGCGGCCGACTCCGGCGGCGAGGTGTTCTCGACGAAGACCGGCGACCTGCGCCTCACGCGCACGGCGTCCGCCGACGGCGGCAACAAGGCGACGTGGATCCGCGGCGACAAGCGCGAGGAGCTCGTCACGCTCAACGTCGACGTCAACTCGCCCCTCATCTTCCGCGACCTCGGCGTCTACAAGTTCACCGGCACGATCTGCGACAACATCTGAGCTGGATCCGAACGCGGTGCGGTAGCTTGCGGCGATGCAGCTCGCCGGATCCTCCGCCCTCGTCACCGGCGCCGCCTCCGGGCTCGGCGCCGCCACCGCTCGCCGCCTCGCCGCCGACGGCGCGAAGGTCGTGGTCGTCGACCGCGACGAGGCGCGCGGCGCCGCGCTCGCCGCCGAGATCGGCGGGGCGTTCGCGAAGGCCGACGTCACCGACGCCGCGCAGCTCGAGGCCGCGATCACCGAGGCCGGCAAGCTCGCGCCGCTGCGCGTCGCCGTGTCGTGCGCGGGCGTCGGCTGGGCGTCGCGCACGCTCGACAAGACCGGCACGCCGCACAAGCTCGACCTGTTCCAGACCGTCATCGGCATCAACCTCGTCGGCACGTTCAACGTGCTGCGCCTCGCGGCCGCCGCGATCGCGAAGAGCGAGCCGCTCGCGCACGGGGCGCGCGGCGTCATCGTCAACACGGCGTCGGTCGCCGCGTACGACGGCCAGATCGGCCAGATCGCGTACGCCGCGTCGAAGGCCGGCGTCGTCGGCATGACCCTCCCCGCCGCGCGCGACCTCGCACCGGCCGGCATCCGGGTCGTGACCATCGCCCCCGGCATCTTCGACACCCCGATGCTCGGCACCCTCCCCGAGGACAAGCGCGCCGCGCTCGCCGCCGACGTCGTGGCCCCAAAGCGCCTCGGCGACCCCGCGGAATACGCCGCCCTCGTCGCGGCCGTCGTCGGCAACGACTACCTGAACGGCGAGACGATCCGCCTCGACGGCGCGCTGCGCATGCCGCCGAAGTAGCCGCCGGCGTGGGGTGGGTGGCTACCGGGGTAGCCATTTTCTTTTGTCGAATAGCGGGCCTGCACCGCCCGTTGGACCGACATGCCAGCCGCGATGACCACCAGCCGCCCGACGGGCCGCATGGCATGCGTCGCCGCCGGCCCGTCGTCGATCGAGAAGGCGCTCGCGACCGCGGCCTTCAACGTCCTCGTGATCGCCGCGGCCCTCGCCGCCACCGCACCGTCGTCGCACCGCGGCGACCTGTTCGTGTTCTCGCTCGTCGTCGGCCTCACGCCCGGCCTCACCGCCGGCGTCCTCCTCGGCTGGCTCGCCGGCCACCTCACGCGCTTCCGCCTCCTCGCGCTCACCACGCTGTCCTTCGCCATCCTCGCGCTCACCGCGGTCGCCGCTTCCTCCCACACCCTCGTCCTCTACGGCAGCGTCCCGCTCCTCGCCTCCGTCGCGCTCCTCGAGCGCTCGACCCGATCACTTCGGTAGCAGCTCCTTCGGGATCCGGTTCGGGATCTCGGGGACGCGGCCCTCGTAGAGCCAGCTGTACGTGAAGTAGGTGCCGAGGACGCGCTTGGTGTAGTTGCGCGCCTGGTCGTCGATGATGCCCTCGACGAACTCGTCGGAGTCCCACGTGCCGCGCGCGCGGAGCATGCGGCGGGTGCCGGTGGGGCCGGCGTTGTAGCCGGGAGGGACGAGCAGCTCGAACTGCTTGAAGTCGCGGTAGAGGAAGCCGAGGAAGCGCGAGCCGATCGTGACGTTCTTCTCGGGGTCGCGCAGGTTCTCGCGCGTCGGCGCGATGCCGGTGCCCTTGGAGAAGTCGGTCGCCGTCGGCGGGATCATCTGCGTGAGGCCGACGGCGTTCGCGTAGCTCTCGAGGAGCGGGTCGAACGCGCTCTCCTCGCGCACGATCGCGATCTGCATCGCGAACGGGACCTTGTTGATCTCGGCGTGCCGCGCGAGCAGCTCGCCGTAGCCCTTGGGGTAGGCGATCTTCCACTTCGCGCGGTTCGCGCCCGTCGGCCACGCGCGGCGGTAGTCGAGGATGTGCCAGCGCGTCGGCCAGTGCGACGGCTCGTACCGGCCGGCGCGGTCGAACAGGTACGCGATCGCCCACAGCTTGTCGATCTGGTCGGCGTCCTCGAGCTTCTTGCGGTCCTTCGGCGCGGTCAGCTTGAGCTTGCGGAGCTCCGCCTCCGACGCGTCGCCGAGCCCGAGCCGCAGGAGCTCGAGCGCGCGCAGGAAGCCGGGCTCGCCCCACTCGAGGCGCGGCTTGAACGTGAACGACGGCGCCTTCGCGTCGTAGTCCTTGGGATCGGCCGCGAGCTCGGCGACGAGCGCCGCATACTTCTTCGCGTCGAGCTCCTTGATGCGGTTGAGCGACAAGAGCGCGTAGTACGCCGCCGGGTACTGGCGCACGCACTTCTCGAACCAGGCGAGCGACTCGGCCGGCTTCTTCGTCGCGCCGTACGCGCGCCCGAGCCAGTACTGCGCCTGGCCCTCGCCGTACCAGTTGTCGTCGTGGGGCACGAGCTCGATCTGCTTGCTCCACCACTTGATCGCGTCGGGGTAGCGCTTCTCGCGCCACGCGCGGAACCCGAGGCGCCACATCGCCTCGGCGAGGTTGTCGCCGTCGGGGAACTTCGTCGGCAGCTGCGACAGCGTCGCGTCGACCTGCTTGCCGTCGCCCTTGTACTGCCACTCCTCGCCCTCGCGCAGCAGCGCGTCGTCGGAGTAGCTGTGCTTGGGATCGATCGTCTGCGCGCGCCGGTACAGCTCGATCGCCTTGTCGTGCTGCCCGAAGAACGAGTACGAGCGCGCCGCCTGGTAGTTGCTCTTGATCTCGAGGTCGACGTTCTTCGCCGCCTTGCACGCGGCCGCCGCGTCGTCGAACATCGGCGCGGCGCCCTTCCGGTCGCGCTCCTTGAAGCGGCTCTGCGCCTTGTGGTACGCGGCGACGCAGCGATCCTCGACGGTGATCGCCGGGTCCTGCAGCGCGGCGTCGTACGCCGCCTCGGACTGCGGGTTGCGCATCGCATCGAACAGCTCGCGCGCCTGCGCGATCTGCTCCGGCGGCGTCAGCTTGTCCCAGCCGGTGCGCCCCGACGCCTTCAGCCGGTCCTTCGCCTTGCCGGCCCACGACGACAGGGGATCGTCGATGAAGATTCGCCGGTACAGCTCGACCCACTCCGCCGGATCGCCGCCGCTCCTCTGCGACGCCTCGGCGAGCCGGAACCGCGCCTCGGAGCGGCGCGGCCCCTCGGGGCGGCGCTTCAGGTAGTCGCGGTAGTGGTCGGCCACCTTCGCCGCGTCGCCCGCGTCGACGAGCAGGTCGCCGACGAGCAGGTCGGCCTCGGCGCCGACGATCGACCCGCGGTCGACCTTCTGCGCGTTCGCGAGCGCCGCGGGCAGCTTCGCGTGGTACTGCGCGCGCGCGAGGTGGAACGTCACGTAGTCGGCGAGCTGCGGGAGCCCGGCCTGCGCCGCGGCGAGCCGCTCCGCCGCCTTGCCCCACTCCTTGCGCTTCGCGTGCGTGAGGCCGAGCAAGAGGTCGAGGCGCGGCGCCTCGTCGCCCCGGGCGGCGGCGCGCGCCTTGCCGAACGCGTCGAGCGCCTCGCCCCACTTCTCGAGCGCGAACGCCGTCGCCCCGGCTCCCGCATCGCCGCTCGTGAAGTACGGCACCGCCATCGCCTCGGACAGCGGCGCCGGCTGCGGTGCGGCGGGCGTCGCCGGGACCGCGGCGGCGGCCGCGTCGGGAGCCGAGCCGGTCGCGGGGGCGTGCGGCGGTGCGGTCGGCGCCGCCGCGTGCCGGTGGGCGTCGTCACCGCCGCATGCGAACGCGCACGCGACGAGAAGCAGCGATGTCCTCATCACCTGACCCTAGCAACGCGGATCACCGAGGACAAATTTGCTCCGCGCGAGGGCCCTCCGAGCTCCGAAGGCCGTCGCGGACTTTTGCTACTGGCAGACGCGATTGCGGCCGGCGCGCTTGGCCCGGTACAGGGCCTTGTCGGCGGCGTCGATGAGCTGCTCGACGGTCTCGGCCTTCGTCGACGGAAACCCGGCCACGCCGATCGAGATCGTCGCCGAGAGCTGCTTGTTCTGATGGTTCGTCACCGTTTGCTCGACGAGGCGGCGCAGGCGCTCGCCGAGGCCCATCGCCGGCTCGATCGGGATCGCGCGCAGCACGATCGCGAGCTCTTCGCCGCCGAACCGCGCGACGACGTCCTCGTTGCGCACGGCGCGCGCGAGGGCGTGCGCGAGCTGGGCGAGCACGGCGTCGCCCGCGAGGTGGCCGTGGTCGTCGTTGAGCTTCTTGAAGTGATCGATGTCGATCATGAGCAGCGACAGCGACGTCTCGTGCCGGCGCGCGAACTTCAGCTCGCTGTCGAGCCGGTCCATCAGGTAGCGCTTGTTGAACAGCTTCGTCAGCGGATCGCGCAGCGCCGACGACAGGAGGTTCTCGTGGAACGACTCGTCGAGCTCGTCCTGGTACGCGAAGCGCAGCACGGTCGTGCGCCCGATCTGGATCTTGTCGCCCTCGCTCAGCGCCGTCGCGGCCGAGATGCGCTGGCCGTTGACGTACGTGCCGTTGCGGCTGCCCTGGTCCTCGATGACGATCGCACCGCCCGAGTCGCGCCGCAGGCGGGCGTGGTTGCGCGAGATGCCGTCGTCGACGATCCGCACGCTGCACTCGGGGGCGCGTCCGATCACCGTCATGCCGCGCTCGATCTTGTACATCTGGCCCGTCGCGAGCCCGGTCAGGACCGTGACGCACGCGCGGCGGCCGCTCGCGCCGAGGGCGTCCTGCTCGCTGAGCGGGAGGTCCGTCGCGGTCGTGTCCTCGTCCCAGTTATCGCCCGCGGCCACACGTCATCGTAGCAAAATCCTACGCCCTCGACGCGAACCAGGCCGCGATCGCGCGGAGCGTGGCGCCGCGCGGTCCGAATCGCTCGGCGATCGCGCGCGCCTCGTCGCCGAGGACGCGGATGCGCTGGGCGGCGGCCTCGGCGTGCGCGAGGAACTCGCCGTCGTCGCGGTCGTCGGCGTGCTGGAACGCGATGCCGATCGCGAGGCCGTAGCGGCCGAGGTCGGCGCACGTGGCGGGCGGGGCGCCGGCGGCGATCGCGCCGAGCTCGGCGGCGGCGGCGAACAGCGCGCCCGTCTTGCCGGCGTGGAGGCGCTCGATGCGCGCGAGGTCGTCGAGGTCGGTCGGGCCGGCCGTGAGGTCGATCGCCTGGCCTCCGAGGAGCTCGCGCGCACCGGCGCGGCGCGCGAGGTCGGCGACGGCGTCGGCCGCGCGCGGCCCGAGCTCGGCGAGCGCGCCGAACGCCGCGGTCAGGAGGCCGTCGCCGGCGAGGATCGCGATCGCCTCGCCGAACGCGACGTGCACCGTCGGGCGGCCGCGCCGCTCGTCGTCGTCGTCCATCGCGGGCAGGTCGTCGTGCACGAGCGTGTATGCGTGCAGCATCTCGATCGCCGCGGCCGCCGGTGCCGCCGCGGTGCGGTCGTCGCCCAGGCCGCACGCCCGGGCCGCCGCGAGGACGATCGCGGGGCGCAGCCGCTTGCCCGGGCCGAGCGCGGCGTAGCGCATCGCCTCGTGGAGCCTGCCGGGATCGTCGGCGGGGACGCGCAGGCGCCGCTCGAGCTCCGCCTCGATCCAGGTGCGCGCGTCGTCGAGGTACGCGGTCAGCTCCGCGGGTGCGCTGGTCGGTGCGAGCGTCGCCATCGTGGTCCCCGAGGTTTACCCGGGCGTCGAGCCGGTCGCGAGGCGCGGCGCCGGGCGCGGCGCCTTGTCGTCCTCGTCCTTGTGGAGCTCGAACGGGGCGACCTCCACGGCGCCGGAGGCGCTGACGAGGATCTCGACGCGCTTCTCGGCGGCGGCGAGCAGCTGCTGGCCGCGCCGCGCGAGCTGCACGCCTTCCTCGTAGACCTGCAGCGATTGCTCGAGGGAGAGCTCTCCGGATTCGAGCCGCGCCACGACCTCGCGCAGGCGCGCGACGATCTGGTCGAAGCTCGGCTCCTCCGCCATGGCCGGCACCGTAGCCAACGAGGATCGTTCCGCGCTACTCACAAAATGAAAAACCTCGATGTTCGGGGATCGCTTGACGATCGAACCACGTGCAGGGAAGCTGACACGCATGGCGGCGGAGCGCGACCAGCGCCAGGACTTCCGACCCGACGACCCGGGGGAGCTCAAGGAGCGCTGGCGCGCGTACATCCAGGACCGCAAGCTCAACACGACCGCGCAGCGCGAGGCCATCGTCGAGATGTTCCTGCGCACGCGCGACCACGTGTCGATCGACGAGCTGCTCGGCAAGGTCCGCAAGCGGCAGCCCAAGGTCGGGTACGCGACCGTGTACCGCACGCTCAAGCTGCTCGTGGACTCGGGCCTCGCGGTCGAGCGCCAGTTCGGCGACGGGCAGGCGCGCTACGAGGTCGTCGGAGATCACCACGACCACCTGATCTGCATGAAGTGCGGCCTCATCCTCGAGTTCGAGGACGACGAGATCGAGCGCCTGCAGGAGCGGATCGCCGAGCGCCTCGGCGGCTTCACCGTGCTGCGCCACCGCCACGAGCTGTACGGCCTGTGCCCCAAGGCCTCCGGCGAGGTGAACGGCCGGTGCCCGCGCGACGACGGCAAGCGCTGATCACCCTCGCAGCCGCTTCGCCGCTGTGACCGGGCGCACCACGCTTTTCGCTTGGTGGGTGCGCGGCCGGCGGGCATAGTGCGCAATCCGTGCGGTCGCTGTCCCTCGTCCTCGCCGTCGCCACCGCCTTCGCCTCCGTCGCCGCGTGCCGGGAGGTGCCCGACGGCGGCGCCGTCGACGCGCCGGGCGGAGCGGGTGACGGCCCGAGCGGCATCGGGTGCGACCCGCGCGAGCCGCGCGCGGTGTCGCCCGAGGCGTTCGTGGCCCCGACGGGCGTGCAGGCGCGGATCACCGGCCTCATCGACGGCGCGCAGACGTCGCTCGACGTGCAGATGTACCTGTTCACGGTCACCGCGATCGCGGACCGCATCATCGCGGCGCACCAGCGCGGCGTCGCCGTGCGCGTCATCCTCGACGACCACAACGCGAACCCGAACGTCCGCACGCGCCTCACGTCGGCCGGCGTCCCGGTGCGCGAGGCGCCGTCGTTGTACAGCTTCTCGCACGCGAAGTACTTCATCGTCGACCGCACGGCCGCGGTCGTGATGTCGATGAACTTCAACGTCGACGCGATGAGCCGCGAGCGCAACTACGGCTTCATCGACCGCGATCCCGAGGACGTGGCCGACGTCGCCGCGATCTTCGAGATGGACTGGGCGGCCGGCGGCGGCGAGCCCCCGAAGCCCGCCGACCTCGCGTGCACGCGCCTCGTCGTGTCGCCGAACAACGCGCGCCAGCGCATCCTCGAGCTCGTCAACAGCGCCAAGACGAAGCTCGACATCGCGGCGATGTACATCTCCGAGATGACCGTGCGCACCGCGATCATCCAGGCCGCGTCGCGCGGCGTCGCCGTCCGCGTGATCTTGCAGTCGTCCACCGACGAGAGCGGGGGCATCGCCGCGCTGCGCGCCGCGAACATCCCCGTCCACGACGCCGACAACGCGGCGTTCTTCCTCCACGCCAAGCTGATGATCGCCGACGGCGTCGCCTTCGTCGGCTCGGAGAACTTCTCCTCCACCTCGCTCACGCGGAACCGCGAGGTCGGCGCCCTGATCTTCGAGCCGGCCCAGGTCTCGACGATCCAGCAGCAGTTCGACCGCGACTACGCCGACACGCCCGCCGTTCCGTAGCGCCGGGGACGTGCCACAAAACAAGGCATGCTCCAGTCCCTGAGAGCCTCTGCCATTCCCTGATTGAACGGCACCGCGATCCAGGATACGAGCGTCGTCGTTGTCGCGGCGGGTGACATTGGCAGTCCTTGTCGAGGGAGGTGCATCGGAGCACCTGCACCGCGCGCTCCGCGAATCGGGGCTCGACGTGCAGGTGCGCGTCGTCGAGGGACACGATGCGCTGCGGCGCGCGCTCGCGGATCGCTGGGACGTGGCGATCGTGACGAGCGGGTTCGCGCCGCTGTCGATCCTGAAGCAGCACGCGCCCGGGCTGCCGATCCTGTTCGTGACGCGGGCGTACGACCCGGAGCGCGCGCTCGAGGCCGTGCGCCAGGGCGCGGCGGATTGCATCGACGAGGCCTCGCTGCACGACGAGGTCGGGCCGGTGATCCGGCGCGAGCTCAAGCGCAGCCGGTCGCACGGGCGGCGGATCCTCGACGCGCACGAGGCCGAGGCGCGGCGCATCGCGGGCGAGCTCCACGACCAGCTCGGCCAGCTGCTCGCGGTGGTGCGCCTCGGGCTGGTGGCGCTGCGGGACGAGCCGTCCGACCGGGATCGCGTCGACAACCTCGTGGGGCTCGTCGACGACGCGATCGACAAGGCGCGCAACTTCGCGCACGAGCTGTGGCCGGCGCTGCTCGAGATCGCGGGGCTCGCGCCGGCGCTGCGCGCGCTCGCGGAGCGGCAGCAGCACGCCACGGGCATCGCGATCCGCGTCACCGGCGAGGAGTCCGTGAGGCTCGCGCCGCAGCTCGAGACCGCCTGCTATCGCATCGCCCAGGAGGCCATGCTCAACGCGATCCGGCACGCGCGCTGCTCGCGCATCGACGTCGCGGTCGCCGGCGACGAGCACGTCGTCGAGGTCCGCGTGACCGACGACGGCAGCGGCTTCGACCTCGCGGCGGCGCTCGCCAAGACCGGGCTCGGGCTGCGCGCGATGCGCGAGCGCGCCGAGCTCGCGAAGGCCGCGCTCGAGATCCGGTCGGGGCCGGGCGCCGGCACGACCGTCGGCGTCCGCGTGGTGGTTCCGTGACGAAGCGGATCCGCGTGATCATCGCCGACGACCACACGCTGTTCCGCGTCGGGCTGCGCGGGATCCTCGAGTCGAGCGCCGAGCTCGAGATCGTCGGCGAGGCGGGCACGGGGCAGGAGGTGCTGGCGCTCGTCGACCAGCGCCGGCCCGACGTCGTGCTGCTCGACCTGTCGATGCCGCACATGAACGGGTTCGAGGCGCTGCGGCTGATCCCGAAGGCCAAGGCGCCGCGCGTGCTCGTGATCTCGATGCACGCGGAGAAGGAGTACGTGCGCCACGCGATCCGCGCGGGCGCGAGCGGGTACCTGCTGAAGACGAGCGAGCGCGCCGAGCTGATGCTCGCGATCGCGGCGGTGTCGCGCGGCGAGGTGTGGGTCAGCTCGGGCGCGGCCGGCGCGCTCGTCGACGACCTGCGCGCCGAGAGCCCCGAGCGCGTCGTGCTGACGCCGCGGCAGCGCGAGGTGCTGGCGCTGATCGCGCAGGGCCACACGACGCGCGAGATCGCGAAGCAGTTCGGCGTGAGCGTGAAGACCGTCGAGACGCACCGCTCGCAGATCATGGAGCGGCTCGACATCCGCAGCGTCGCCGGGCTCGTGCGCTACGCGATCGCAGAGAAGCTCCTGCCGCCGGAGTGATCAGTAGTTGATCGTGACGGAGACGGCGTCGTTGTAGGGCCCGGTCTCGACGTCCTGCAGCGCGAAGATGCGCCCGTACACGAACACCTCGAGGTCGAGGACGGCGCCGAGCATCGGCCCGGCGTTCGTGGTCACGGTGTTGCCCCACACGAAGAGCCGCGTCGGATCGCGGTAGAGCTGGTACGCGAGCGATCCGCCGCCGGTGCGGGTCATCCGCCGCGCCTGGACGTTCTGCGCGCCGCCGCCGTCGATGTCGATCGTGATCGTCGTGCCGGCGGTGCACTTGTAGGTGAACGACCCGGTCGTGTCGACGGGCGTCGTCGCGAGCGGGTTGTACGACCCGAACGCGGCCGTCTTGACGGCGCTGATCGAGCAACCGGCCTCCGCCGGCGCGGCGCGCAGGCAGGCGAGCATCGCCGCGGCGGTTGCGAGCCGCCTCACGGGTGGAGCTCGCAGGTCATGGGGCCGAGCTCGACGAGCCTGGTGCCGCGCGGGACGGTGACGGGGAACGTGCAGCGCGCGCCGTCGAGCGCGAGCTCGGCGCGGTGGGTGCCGACCGGCACGTCCTCGAGCTCGAAGCGGTTGTCGTGGCCGATCGGGTGGCGAGAGGCGCCGTCGAGCACGAGCTCCGCGAAGCTCGCGTCGACCGGCGCGCCGTCCCGCGTGGCGCGGACCGTGCCGCCGACGAGCGCGGCGCCGCGCGCACCGAACGCGACGATCGCGCCGCCGAGGCGCGGGACGGCGACGACGCGCTCGAGCGAGAACGCGGCGGCGTCGAGCGGCAGGCGCGCCGGGTCGACGCGGATCCGGCTGCCGTAGAACGGCTGGAGGTCCGAGAGCACGAGGTCGCCGCGCTCGTCGGTGACCCCGGCGGTCTGGTTGTCGAGCTCGACGCGCACGCCCGGAGCGTCCGGGATCCGGACGAGGGCGAACCCGCCGCGCACGGGGCGCGAGGCGACGACGCGGCCGCCGATCGCGACGATCCCTCCCGCGACCTCGACGCCGGCGCGGCCGCCGCTGCTCGACCACTCGCCGCTCGCGGCGAGCCGGCCGGCGCGGTGCTGGAGCTCCGCGCGGGCGTTGCCGCCGGCGCCGGGATCGCCGAGGCGCGCCGCGGCCTCGAAGCCCAGCCCTCGGCGGTCCGCGACCGTGCGCGCCAGCGACGCCGTCGTCGCGGCGCCGCCGCCGTCGCGGGCCGCGACGAGGCCGCCGGTGGTGCGCCGCCCGAACGAGTGCGTGATCGCGAGCGAGCCCTCGACGCCGCGCTCGGTCGTCGTCGCGGTCGCGCCGAGCGAGCCCGTGAAGCGCGTGTCGCCGACCTGCACGGAGACGGTCGCGACGCCGCGCAGGCGCGACGGTGCGACCGTGCGCTCCTCGCCGGACAGCTGCAGCGACAGCGTGGTGCGCGCGTCGGGCGAGGTCGCCGCGCTCGCGCCGACCTCGTAGCGCGCCCGGTCGGCGCGGGGATCGAGGTCGATCGTCGCGTAGCGGACGCCGGCGGCGCGCGCGGCGACGGCCAGCGTCGTGCGGCGGCCGCGCCACCCGAGGTCGAGCGCCGCCGCGGTCCCCGGCCCGGCGTCCGAGACGCTCGCCGCGGCCGACGCGTCGACGGCGAACCGCCCGCGGCTCGCGACGGCGGAGGCGCCGGCGCTCGCGCGATCCGGCGTCGCCTCCGCGCGCGCCCCGAGCGTGAGCGACGGCGTGAACCCGCGCCGGTGCACGGCGAGCAGCGCCGGCGCGCCGTAGTCGAAGCTGCTCGTCGCGAGCCCGGCGCGCACGACGCCGACGCTGTACGAGAACTGCGACAGCCCCGGCGCGAGCGCCGTCGCGGGCGGGAGGAGCACCGGCGTCACGGTCATCCACGGCGTCCCGCCGGCGTCGCGCACGACGACGCGCGTGTCCGAGGCGGCCGTCGCGCGCAGGTCGTCGACGCGGATCGGCCCGGCGGGCACCGCCTCGCGGCGCACGAGCCGGCCGTCGCGGTAGACCTCGACGATCGACGGTGCGGCGAGGACGGCGCGGTAGCCGAGCGTCGGGCGGGCCACGAAGTACGGGTCGAGCGAGAAGTCGCGCACGACGTGGAAGCCGGCGAGGACGCCGGCGCCGCCGAGCGCGTCGCCGCTCGCGATGTGCTCGCCGGCGATCAGCTTCACGAGATCGCGGCGGTGGTCGTGCGTGATGCGGGTCAGCCCGCGCACGGCGCCGCCGCGCTCGGTCGCCGCGACCGAGGTGTACGCGCTCGTCGCACCGAGCGACGCGCCGGCCTCGACGAAGCCGAACGCCTCCGGGCGCGCGCCGTCGGCGCCGGTGCGCGCGCCGGCCGACGCGGCGTAGTTCAGGAACGCGCTCGGCGCCGAGGCGTACTCGATCCCCACCGGCGCGCGATTGCCGAGGTCGATGACCGACGCGGGCAGCGCCTCGGGATCGAGGCGGAGGTCGAGCGTGCCGGCGTCGAGGTCCAGCGCGCAGCGCACGACGCCGCGGAGCGAGGCGGCGTCGACCCGGCGCACGCCGTCGCGATCCACCTCGCCGGGCACGCACAGGCGCGCGGCGCACAGGATCGCGGTCGGCACGCGCACGCGGTGCTCGTCGACGAGCACGATCGCGTCGCCGGCCGCCGCGCGGTCGATCGTCACGGCCACCTGCGCCGGGAGGGACTCGGCCCGCACCGGCGCGCCGGCCTCCGCGACCGCCGCGACCGCCGTCACCACCACCACCGAGACCCGCCGCGCGCGCATGTCATCGTCCGCAGGGTACCGAGGAGGTCGTCGAGCGCCCGTCCTCGTCGACGAGCGTGATCGCGAGCAGGTCGCTCGCCTCGCACGCGTCGCGGCCGACGTCGACGCGGAAGCGCCGCTCGGCGCCGGGGAGCACGTACCAGCCCGCCGCCTCGTGGCGCCAGCGCGCCTCGCTCCCGCGCACGGCGGCGAGGCCGACGCGCGCGAGCTTGACGTGCGCGGTGCCGGAGTTGCGCACGGCGATCACGCCGGGGCCGTCGGGGCGCGCCGCGAGCCGGATCGACGGCCGCTGCGGCACGACGAACACCGGCACGCCGATGCGCGTCAGCACCTGCACCTGCGACGCCGCGCGGGGGCGGCGATCCGGCAGCTCCTCGACGAACACGCGGTACGTGCCCTCGACGGCGCCCGAGGTCGCGGTCGTGCCGACGCGCAGCGTGCGCGCGCGGCCGGCCTCGATCTCGACGATCGCGGGCCGCACGACGATCTCCGGCGCCGGCTCGAGGCGCATCGCCCCGTCGGCGTCCTCGCTCCAGCGATACGCCGCGACCTGCAGGCGCAGCGGCTCGGTGCCCTGGTTCGCGAGGACGAGCGCGCCCGCGGGCGCCTCCGTCGACAGCGACAGCCGCGTCGGCTCGACCTGGAACCGGCGGTCGGCGGCCGCGTCGGCGGCGCCCAACGCAGAGAACGCGAGCGCGGCGCATGCGATCAGCGGGGTGCGCACGTCAGAACGAGATCGTCGCGACGACGACGTCGGTGTAGGTCCCGGACGGGACGTCCTGGAGCGCGTTGACGCGGCCGTAGACGCTGATGTTCGTCGGCGCGCTCGTCGTCGAGATGTAGGCGAGGCCCGTGAGCAGGGTGTTGCCCCACGTCACCAGGCGCGTCGGATCGCTGAACAGCGCGTACGACAGGAAGTCGGTGCCGTTCTTCATCCGGCGCGCCGGCAAGAGGTCCGTCGAGCCGGCGGCGGCGTTCGAGCCCTGACCGAGCGTGATCGACGTGATCGCCCCCTTGCTGCACGACACCGACAGCGTCGCGGTGCCGTCGACCTGCGCACCGGTGACGGTGTCGTAGTTGGGAAACGCCAGCGCGCCGGCGGAGATCGAGCACGACGACACGACGGTCGCCGAGACGTTCATGTTCGAGCTCGCGCTGCCGGCATCCGCGGAGGGCATCCCCGCGAAGCACGCCACCACGGCCACTCCGAGTGTCTTCATCGTCTGCACACCAGGAGGTTCGGCGCCCGCGGGTACTTCGGTAGGTGTCGCGGATTAGCGTTCGGTTAGCGCCCCGAAACGCCGATGGGATCCACGGTGTTGGGCTCCGTGAGATGAGCGTAGGACGCGGGTAGGATGGCGCCATGCTGGAAGCGCTCGTCGCCGAGCTCCGGCGCGCACACGGCGCGCACACGGTCATCCTGTACGGCTCCCACGCCCGCGGCGACGCCACGGCCGAGAGCGACGTCGACGTCGCCGCGTTCGCGGAGGTCGCGCGCACGCTCCGCGACGCCCGCGCGTGGCACGGGACGTTCCTCGACGGGTTCGTGTATCCGACGGCGGTCGCGACGGCCGAGGCGCTCGACGGCGAGATGCTGAAGCTCGTCGGCGGCCGCGTGCTCGCCGACGACCGCGGCCTCGCCGCACCCCTGCTCGCGCGGCTCGCGGCGCTCGAGGCGGCGGCTCCCGAGCCGGCGCCCGAGGACCACCGCCAGATGCTGCGGATGTGGGCGCACAAGACGCTCGCGCGCGCCCGGCGCGGCGACGTCGAGGCGCACTACCGCCGGCACTGGCTCCTGTACCAGCTCCTCGAGGACCACTTCACGCTGCGCGGCCTGCGCTACCGCGGCCCCAAGCTCGCGCTCGCCGAGCTGCGCACCGGCGCGCCGGCGACGTACGCGGCGTTCGAGCGCGCCCTCGCGCCGGGCGCCGGGCTCGACGAGCTCGCGGCGCTCGTCGACGTCGTCATCGGTCCTACCTGAGCGCGTCCCAGCTGAGCGCGTCCCCACCCGGCGCGAGACGGGCGTTCGTGAGCCCGCCGACGAACAGCGGGACCTGCGCCGCGTCCGCGGGCACGGCGTCGCGCCACAGCGCGACCGCGGTCGCCTGCGGGTGGTGGACGAGCGCGGCGATGCGCGTCCCGTCGGGCGTCGCCGCGACGGTGCCGATGTGCCCCGGCGTCGCGAGCAGGCGGCGGACGTTCGCGGCCGGCGTGAGCTCGACGACGCCGTCGGTGTCGCCGACGAGGATGCGGTCGCCGACCGTCCACGTGGTGTCGTTCGACGGCAGCGCCATCTCGCGCAGCGTGCGCCCGTCGGCGGAGATCTCGGCGAGCGACGCGCGGCCGAACGCCCACACGCGGTCGCCGCGGATCGTGGCGCGCGTGTTCGCCCGCGTGAGCAGCGACACCGGCACCGGCGGCAGGCCGTCGGGGACGCGCCACAGGTCGCTCCGCGACATGTCGATCGCCCACCACGTGCGGTCGGGCGTGCGGCCGATCAGCGTCGGCCAGCCGGGCAGGTCGAGCGGCAGCGCCGTCCACGTCCCGTCGGGCTCGAGGCGCAGGAACCGGTTCGCCGCCGGCGAGCGGATCGTCGCGACGAGCGCGCCGTCGACGAGACTCAGGCGCGCGAGCCAGTCGCCCGGCGCGGGCAGGCTCGTGCGGACGCCGGGCGGCAGGCGCGCCTCGACGACCGACGTGCGGTCCGCGGCGCGGAAGCGCCAGAGCGTGCCGTCGGCATCGGCGTGGATCAGCCCGCCGGGGACGAACGCATACTTCTCGACGCGCGCGAGCTGCGCGAGCTCGCCGCCGCGCGCGTCCCACACCCGCAGGCGTTTGGTGTCGGCGAGCTCGGTCGCGACGACGAGCTCCTCGGAGGCGACCACGAACGCGAACTTGCCGGGCAGCCGCACGAGGCGGCGCTCGTCGAGCTGGAGCAGCGCGGCGCCCTCGAACGGCGGCGCATCGGCGGCGCCGGCGCCGTCGACGGTCGGGTAGCGCAGGACGAGCGTGCCGGGGAGCGCGCCGACGAGCTGCGCCGCGCCGACGGGCACGACCTCCGGCCGCACCGGGCCGAGCCCCAGCACGAGCACCTCGCCGGCGGACGTGCCGATCGCGACGCGCCGGCCCTCGGGATCGACGTCGACGCGGGTCACCGCGAGCGGGCGGTGCGCGAGCGTGACGAGGCCGCGCTCGTCGGCGTACGCGAGCGCGCCGCCGTCGGTCGCGAGCACGGCGCCGCCGCGGTACGGCACGACGTGATCGATGAGGATCCCGAGCCGGCGCTCGCGCACCGTCCACCGCGGCGTGACCGTGGGCGCGGGGGTGGACGCGGGGTCGAGCGACACGAAGCCCGTGCCGTCGCCGGACCACGCGTACAGCGTGTCGCCGGCGTAGTCGATGTTGTTGAGCGACGTCGTCGAGCGCTGCCACTCGCGCAGCACCGGCTCGCGCGCACCGAGGTCCCACTCGCGCACGCGCCCGGCCACGAGCATCGCGACGCGGCGCCCGGAGTCGGCGAGGACGATCCTGCCGTGCAGCGCCGCGGCGAGCGGGATCGTGCGCGCCTCGGCGCCGTCGACGACCACCACCGCCTCGTGCGTCGCGTACGCGAGCCGGCCGTTGCGCGCGGTGAATGCGAGCACGCCGGTCGCGATCGTCCGCGCGTCGCCGGCGCGGTCGTGCGCGATCAGCGCACCGGCGCGGTCGCGCAGGTACAGGCGCCCGCCGTCGGCGGCGAGGTCGGCGATCGGCTCGCGCCCGGGGAGCTCCGCGCTCGCGCCGGTGTCGACGGCGATCGTGCCGGCGCGGCCGTTCGCGACGTAGGCGAGGGCGCCCGCGTCGCGCCACACGAGGTGGCTCGGCGCGAGCGGCCCGGCGACGACGCGCGTCGCGCCGGTGCCGAGGTCGTGCACCGCGACCTGCCGGGCCGAGGCCGACGCCACGCGCGCACCGTCGGGCGAGACGGCGACGGCGGTGACGTGGCCGTCGTGGCGCCCGACCAGGCGCTCGACCCCGCCCGACACCGCGGCCCGCACGATCGCGCGTCCGGTGTCCCACAGCGGCGAGCCGGCGCGCAGGCCGCGCAGCGCGGCGACGGCGCTCGTCGGATCGACGGTGATGAGCGAGCGCGCGCGGTCGACCAGCAGCTCGTCGGCGCGCTGCTCCGCGAGGATGCTCGCCGCGAGCGCGCGGTCGCGATCCGCCGACACGCGCCGGAACGCGACGAGCACGGTCGCGACGACGGCGGCGAACGCGACGGCGGCCACCGTCGCGACGGCGCGGTGACGCCCGATCCAGCGGCGCACGCGCTCGCCCGCCGTGTACGCGTGCGCGGACACCAGCTGCCCGGCGAGGAAGCGCCGCAGGTCCGACGCGAGCTCGCCGGCGTCGGCGTAGCGCGCGGCCGCATCCGGCGACAGCGCCTTCGCCGCGATCGCCGCGAGCTCCGCCGGCACCTCGCGCGGGATCGCGCCGAGGTCCGGCGCCGTACCGGCCGCGGCGAGCTCGACCGCGGCGGTCGCGCCGGCGGCGTGGAACGGCACCTCCCCGGCGAGCACGAAGTACAGCGTCGCGCCGAGCGAGTACACGTCCGCGCGCGCATCGACGGCCTCGCCGCGCGCCTGCTCCGGCGCGAGGAACCCGGGCGTGCCGTACGCGGCGCCGAGCCGGGTCAGCCCTTCCTCCTGCGGCCCGCCCGCGTCGCTCGGCGCGTCGCCGCGCTCGGCTCGCTCGGCTCGGTTCTCGAGACCGGCTCGCTCGGCTCGCTCGGCTTGGTCGGCTCGGTCGGCTCGGTCCTCGAGCTCGCGCGCGAGGCCCCAGTCGATCAGCAGCGTCTCGCCGAACGGACCGAGGAGGATGTTCGCCGGCTTGATGTCGCGGTGGAGGACGCGGCGGTCGTGCGCGTACGCGACGGCGTCGATCGCCCCGAGCAACGGCGCGACGAGGGCGAGGCGCTCGCGCACGCCGGCGGCCGCGGCGACGCGCGCCTGCAGCGGCTCGCCGTCGATCTTGCGCATGATGTAGTACGGGTTGCCGCGCTCGTCGCGCCCGACGTCGAGGATCGGCACGATGCCCGGGTGCTGCAGCCGCGCGGTGATGCGCGCCTCGCGCTCGAACCGCGCGAGCGCGCCGCGGTCCGCGGTGAGCGACTGCTTGATCGCGACGGCGCGGCCGAGCGCGCGGTCGTACGCCTCGACGACGCGCCCCATGCCGCCGCGCCCGAGCTCGGGGCCGATCGCGAACCGATCGTCCTCGACCGCGACCGCCGCAACCGGCGCCGCCTCCTCGGGCGCCTCGGGCACCGTCGGCGTGGCGTCCGCCGCCGCGGTGCGCCGCTTCCACCGCGGATCGGTGGCGTCCATGCTCAGAGCTGCCGGATGCGCGCGATCTCGCGCTCCTCGGTGAGCGGCAGGAGGTGCACGCGGCAGCGGCCGGGGCGCTGCGGCACGAGCGCCGCCGCCCACAGGAACGAGTTCTTCCAGTACGCGCGCTCCTTCCGCTCCTCGACGGGCGGGCCGAAGCTCTGCGTCATCCACTGCACGACCTCGTCCTCGATGCAGCCGCGCACCGACAGCTGGATCTCGATCAGCTTCGACGTCGGCACGGTGCCGTCGAAGTACAGGTCGACCTCGGAGATCTTGGTGCCGACCTTGAACGGCTGGTTGCCGAAGCACCACGTCCCCTTGCGCCCGTCGTTCAGGTCCGACGGCTGGCAGCGCCCGACGGTGACGTCGGCGAGCGTCGTCGTCCCGAACTGCCAGTTCGCGACGCCGGTGTAGTCGGCCGAGCCCTTCCCGCACGCCGCGAGCGCCACCAGCGCCACCGGCGCGGCGAGCCACCTCACGCGACCACCGCCCCGGTGAACGACACGTCGACGGTGACCTCGTCCTCGACCTTGAACATGAGGATGCGCGGCGCCGACAGCCCGAGCCGCTTGATGTCGAGCTCGAACGTGGCGCGCGCCTGCACCGACGTCGCGTCGAGCTTGCCCTCGCCGGCGAGCGCGAGCGCGACCTCCTTGCCGCGCCAGCGCAAGACGCCCTCGGCGTTCGCGCGGAACGACGCGCCCTCGCGCACGACGTCCCGCACCTTCGTCAGCTCGAACGTCGCGACCGGGTGGGACTCCATGTCGAAGTCCTTCCGGAGCTTCCGGTTCTTCAACCAGTCGCCGGCGTCGAACGACGTCATGTCCACGGTGAACTTCGCCACCGCTCCCGCCGTCGCGAGCGTCTCGGGATCCGCCTCGACGTCCCCCGACAGCTTGTCCCACACCGTGTTGGTGTCGTGGATGCTCGAGCGAGCCTTCACGACCAGCTTGCCGCCGGCGACCTTGTAGCGCATCGCCGGAACCTTAGCCTACGCGGCCAGGCACTGCAGGAGGAGCGTCGTGACGTTGTCCGTGCCGCCGTTGCGGTTCGCGGCGTCGACGAGCTCGGCGACCGCGCGCTCGAGGCTCTTCGCGTTCGCGGCGATCTGGCAGATCTGCTCGTCGACGACCATGCCGGACAGGCCGTCCGAGCACAGGATGTAGACGTCGCCGCTCTTGATCTGGTGGCTGCGGATGTCGACCTGCACGGTCTCGCGCATCCCGAGGGCGCGCGTGATCACGTTCTTGTGGGGGAAGTTCCGCTCTTCCTCCTCGGTCATGTCGGGCTTCGCTTCCTTGTAGTCCTCGAGGAGCGAGTGGTCGCGCGTGAGCTGCGCGATCCCGTTCTCGCGCACGCGGTACACGCGCGAGTCGCCGACGTGGCCGACGTAGATCTTGTCGCCCGACACCAGGGTCGAGACGATCGTCGTGCCCATCCCCTTGTAGCGGAGGTCGCGGTTCGAGGTCTCGAAGATGCGGAGGTTGGCGAGCTTGACCCCGCACACGAGGCGGTTCTCGATGTACGAGAGCGAGCGGTCCATCTTGTAGGGCCACGTCGCGTCCTCGTCCTCGCGCGTGCGCTGGTAGAACTCGCCGATCGTCTCGGCGGCCATCTTCGAAGCGACCTCGCCCGAGGCATGTCCACCCATGCCGTCGGCGACGAGGAACAGCTGCTCATCTTCGATGAGCGAGAAATAGTCCTCGTTGTGGGTCCGCTTCATGCCCACGTCGGTCTTGGCGGCGTAGCGGATCTTCATTGCGTGGTGCGGAGCTAACCCCCGCTCGAACGTAAGCATAGGCAGCGCTCGCTCAGCGCGTCAACCGAACGCCCCAAGAGAAGATTCGCCGCGCTTCGGCTATGGTCGGCCCCAGAGGAGCCAGAGGAGCAAGAGGATACCGATGCGCGCCGAGATCTTGACGATCGGGGACGAGCTGTGCCGCGGCGAGATCGTCGACACGAACTCGTCGTACCTCGCGGCCAGGCTGTGGGACCTCGGGATCACCACGCGCTGGATGACCAGCTGCAACGACGACGCCTCGGATATCGCCGCAGCGCTGCGCCAGGCCACGGCCCGCGCCGACGTCGTCATCTGCTCGGGCGGGCTCGGACCCACCGAGGACGATCTGACCGTCGACGTGACCGCCGAGCTCGCCGGCGTCCCGGTCGCGATCGACGAGCCGGCGCGCGCGAAGATGGAGGCGTTCTTCACCGCCCGCGGCGACGCCCGGGGGCAGGCCCTCGCCGAGATCCAGCTCCGCCAGGTGCGGGTGCCGGCCGGGTCCCGCGTCCACGGCAACCCGCTGGGGCTGGCCCCGTGCTTCGAGCTGCCGATCGGAGGGATCCCCGTGATCTGCCTGCCCGGGTTCCCGCGCGAGATCTCCGGGATCTGGGATCACTCCCTCGGCCGGCGCCTCGCCGAGCTCCGCGAGGCCGGCGGGGGCAGCCCCGAGCGCATCGCCCGGCGCATCTACCGCGCGTTCGGCCGTGGCGAGTCGCAGCTCTCGCAGGCGTGCCGCGGCCTCCTCGCCGACGACGACCGGGGTGCGAGCATCCACTACCAGGTGAAGTTCCCCGAGGTCCTCGTGAAGCTCGTCGTGCGCGACCGCGCCCAGGACGCGGCCGATGCGCGCCTCGCCGCCCTCGACGCCGACCTGCGCGAGCGCTGCGGGCCGGTCCTGTACGGCGACGGCGAGGAGACGCTCGTCGAGCGCGTCATGCGCCGGCTCCTCGCCGCGCAGGCGACGGTCGCCACCGCCGAGTCGTGCACCGGGGGCATGATCGGCGAGATGCTGACGCGCATGCCCGGCAGCTCCGCCGCGTTCCAGGGCGGCGCGATCGTCTACTCGAACGCCGAGAAGGTGCGCCAGCTCGGCGTCGCCGAGGCCACGCTCGCCGCCCACGGGGCCGTCAGCGAGCCGACGGTGATCGAGATGGCGAACGGTGCGCGCGCGCGGTTCGCGACGCGCCTCGCGGTCTCCGTCTCGGGCGTCGCGGGGCCCGACGGCGGTACGCCCGAGAAGCCGGTCGGCACCGTGTGGCTCGCGCTCGCGACGCCCGACCGCACGCACACGCGCAAGCTGAGCTGGCCGGGCACGCGCGATCAGATCCGGACGATCGCCGCGTGGTGGGCGCTCTCGATGATCGACGCGGCGCTGCCGTCGGACGCCGCGCGCGACCAGGCCCGCGCGGCGTGGGTGCTGCCGTGAGCGGCAAGAAGCTGTTCCTCGGCGTGCGCGTCGCGGTGCCCGTGGCGAACGCGCTCGCCGGCTGCGCCGAGACGCTCGCCCGCCGCGCGCGCGACGCCGGCCTCGACGTCCGCTGGGTCGCGCCGGTCAACTACCACCTCACGCTCAAGTACCTCGGGTGGACGCGCGAGGAGACCGTCGGCGCCGTGCGCGCGGCCGTCGCGGCGGCGGTCGCCGGCACGCCGCGGCTCGGGTTCAAGACGTCGCGGCTCGGCGCGTTCAAGACGCTCGAGAAGGCGAGCATCCTGTGGGCCGGCGTGTCCGATGACGGCGGCGCGCTCGCGCGGCTCGCGGCGGCCGTCGATCGCGCCGCGTGCGGCCTCGGCTTTCGGGCCGAGCCGAACGGGTTCCACCCCCACGTGACGCTCGGCCGGATCCGCGATCCGAAGGCCGTCCGCGAGGTCATCCTGCCCCTCGCTGAACAAATGTTCGGTGACACGCGAATCGACGCGCTGACCCTGTTCGAGACCGAGCAAAACAACAAGGAAAACAGCAAGCTGGGGACTAAGATCGTCTATCGCGAGGTGTGCCGAATCGGCTTCGATCCGGCCGAAAACGCCTCGATTTCGGCCCCGGAACGTCAGAGGGAGCCGGTACAGCTGGGTGCGAGCACGAACTCCCTGGCGGACCTCTCCTCGTCGGACACCGACGATGGGTGGCCGCGCGGCCAGGGGCCCACCGACAGCTGACCCGCGACACGACGGGTCCCCGAGGAACCCGACCATGGCGAAGGACTCTCCGACTCCGGCACAGACCCACTCTCACCACACGGCGGCGCACAACGCGGCCCGCGACAAGGCGATCGATCTCGCGCTCGGCGCGATCGACAAGCAGTTCGGCAAGGGCGCCATCATGCGCCTCGGCAAGGACCCGATCGATCGCGAGGTCCAGGTCGTCCCGACCGGGTCGCTCGGCCTCGACATCGCGCTCGGCATCGGCGGCCTGCCGCGCGGCCGCATCGTCGAGATCTACGGACCGGAGTCGAGCGGCAAGACGACGCTCACGCTGCACATCGTCGCCGAGGCGCAGAAGCGCGGCGGCGTGTGCGCGTTCATCGACGCCGAGCACGCGCTCGACGTCAACTACGCGAAGAAGCTCGGCGTCAAGACCGACGAGCTGCTCGTCAGCCAGCCGGACTACGGCGAGCAGGCGCTCGAGATCGCCGACATGCTCGTGCGCTCGAACGCGATCGACGTGATCGTCATCGACTCGGTCGCCGCGCTCACGCCGAAGGCCGAGCTCGAGGGCGAGATGGGCGACATGCAGGTCGGCCTGCAGGCGCGCCTGATGAGCAAGGCGCTCCGCAAGCTCACCGCCGTGATCGCGAAGTCGCGCACGATGGTGATCTTCATCAACCAGATCCGCATGAAGATCGGCGTCATGTTCGGCTCGCCGGAGACCACGACCGGCGGCAACGCGCTCAAGTTCTACTCGTCGGTGCGCCTCGACATCCGCCGCGTCGGCGCCCTCAAGAAGGAAGAGGACGTCATCGGCAACCGCACGCGCGTGAAGGTGGTGAAGAACAAGATGGCGCCGCCGTTCAAGGAGGTCGAGTTCGACATCCTGTACGGGCACGGCGTGTCGCGCGAGGGCGACCTCGTCGACCTCGGCGCCGAGGCGAACATCGTCGAGAAGAGCGGCGCGTGGTTCTCGTTCAACAACGAGCGCATCGGTCAGGGCCGCGAGAACGCGAAGCAGTTCCTGATCGACCACCCCGAGGTGTTCAACGCGATCGAGGCGAAGGTGCTCGCGCACCACAACGTGCGCCGCATCGGCATCGATGTCGCGCCGACGTTCTCACCGGCCGATGCCAAGGACGCGCACAAGGACAAGGACAGCGGCCCGGTCGCCGTCGAGAACGAGAAGAGCGGGAAGTCGAAGCCTCACGCTGTCGCACCTGCGGTCTCGGCGCCGCACAACGGTAAGCGACCGAACGCCTGATCCGCGTCGCACCTGCGATGCGTGAGCCGCATGTCGCGGCGATTCGCGCGACAAAAACGCCCGACGTTGCGACGGTGAATGCACGTTGGGCCTCGGTCAATTGAAACGCCGATCACTCAGGTCGATGGACTTTGTGTCTCGACTTGCGTTTGTCAGAGGGATGGGCGATGACTCCATTCGTCTTCAAAGGGTTGTGCGGCCCGATGAAGACGTTGCTCGAAACTAATTGGGAGGCTCATCCATGTTTGCTCACCGCTTGGCGGCCGCCTCGGCCGGCGTGCTCGCGATCGGCGCGTGCACCGATCCTGAGGCCCGCACTGACCTACGACCTGCCGGACCCCCGGAAGTGTTGTCTGTCCTGATCATGAACGACGCCGATTCCGGTCTCATCGAGACGGCGACGTTCTGCCGGACCAACGACGCGAAGCGCCCGACCATCGTCGGCCTGCCGGACTTCTCGACGACGCAGGTCTGCGACGATGACGCGAGCAAGGGCGCGGACAAGGTCATGGACGCGGTGCCGACCACGTGGTTCGTGCGCGTGATGTTCGACGAGCTGCTCGACCCGCGCGTCGAGGACCTCATCGAGGTGATCAGCCCGGAGACGAACCTGCCGGATGGCACGTACGACGGCACGATCGCGAACACCCGTCCGGTGGTCCTCCGCTGCGGTGGCAACGAGATCGACTACGACGGCTACTACTCGCCGAGCGGCAACAACGTGACGTGGCCCCTCGGCCCGTCGCTGTTCATCCAGCCCGCGGATCTGTCCACCGTCGCGACGAGCTCCGAGTGCACCCTCGAGATCCGCGACATCGTCCGCGACAAGACGGGCGAGTCGGTCCCGATGGCCAGCCGCACCGGCTACAGCTGGAACATCGCCCCGCTCGAGCTGACCGCGTCGGCGCCGGCGCCGGCCGAGGAGCCGGGCGACGAGGAGGAGATCACCCCGGACGCGCCGCTCGTCCTCACGTTCAACGGCTTCATCAACGCCGCCTCGCTCGCCGCCGCCGAGGTGACGATCAAGGAAGCGCCGCTCGCCGGCGATGGCAGCGCCGACTGCGCCGCCGCCGCCGCCGCCACGCGGGTCGCCGACGGACAGATCGCCATCGGCCCCGACGGGGACGGTCTCTCGATCAACGTCAACATCAGGAACGCCGCCGTGGCGTGCCCGGGCGCGATGGCGGGCGATCCGCCCGTCGCGTGCGCCTGGAACCCGGAGAGGACGTACCTCATCGAGTTCGCGCCCGGCAACGAGGTCGCGGATCAGGCCGGCGGGACGGCGTCGCTGCCCGAGGCCGCGGCGTACTCGCTCTGCTTCACCACCTCCGCTCCCTGAAAGGCCAACACCCCATGCGTTCAATCAAGGCATCGCTATTTTTGGCCTTCGGCGCGCTCGGCGTGTTCGGAGCCCAGTCGGTCTATGCGCCGCAGGAAGCGTTCGCGCAGGCGTCTGCGACGAACGGCTCGCTGCGTGGTGTTCTCAAGGACAAGACCAACAACGAGGCGGCGATCGGCGCCACCGTCGTCGCGACCTCGCCCGCCCTCGTCGGCGAGCAGGTCGTCATCACCGACGAGACCGGCCAGTACTTCCTCTCGTCGCTCCCGCCGGGCGTCTACACGCTCACGATCTACTACGAGAACAAGACGTTCTCGCGGCAGAACGTGCTCATCCAGCTCGGCAAGGAAGCCGTCGTCAACGTCACCGTCGACCCGAAGGCCGCCGGTACGCCGATCGGCCCGAAGGGCACGGAGATCATCAACGTCACCGGCTCGGTGCCCATCATCGACCAGGGCTCGACGAAGACCGGTATCCAGCTGACCGACGACTACACGCGCAACATCCCGACGGGCCGCACGTTCGGCGGCGTCCTCGGCAGCGCGGCCGGATCGCAGGGTGACCTCTACGGCACCTCGATCAGCGGCGCGACGTCGGCCGAGAACGTCTACGTCGTCGAGGGCATCAACACGACGGACACCGGCTTCGGCGGCATCTCGACGAACCTGCCCAACGAGTTCATCGCCGAGACCGAGGTCATCACCGGTGGCTACAACGCCGAGTTCGGCCGCGCCACCGGCGGTATCGTCAACG
This sequence comes from Deltaproteobacteria bacterium, assembly GCA_019637375.1. Taxonomy (GTDB): domain Bacteria; phylum Myxococcota_A; class Polyangia; order Haliangiales; family Haliangiaceae; genus JABFXX01. The sequence goes on from JAHBVW010000053.1 coordinate 27,205, forward strand.
TCGTCACCAAGCAGGGCTCGAACAAGCTCAAGGGCTCGGTGTTCGGCTACTTCAAGCCCGGCGCGTTCGTCGCCAGCGCGAAGAAGATCCAGCGCGAGGGTGGCTCGATCGACAGCGAGACCAACCTCAACTACGCCGCGGATTTCGGCGCCGAGATCGGCGGTCCGATCATCAAGGACAAGCTGTGGTTCCACGTCGGGTTCAACCCGTCGCTGGCCAAGAGCACGGTCACGCGCTCCGTCAACAGCCAGGTCGACGTCGTCAACAACGCGACGGGCATGCCCGGCGCCGACGGCATCCCCGACATCGACCCGACCACCGGCTTCACCGTGCACGAGCAGGTGGGCACGCCCACCGACCTGACGAACCAGGCCGCGACGTACTTCTTCACGGCGAAGATCAACGGCGCGATCAACCAGAACAACCAGTTCCAGATCTCGGCGTTCGGTAACCCGAGCACGAGCGACCCGGTGTTCGCGTTGCAGCGCAACCCGCTCAACACGCAGTACCACTCGCAGGACGGCGCGTACGACTTCGCGGGCAAGTTCACGTCGAAGCTCAACGAGGGCAAGACGCAGATCGACGCCGTGATCGGCTTCCACCGCGGCTACGAGAACCAGCTACCGCGCAACTCCGCGCAGGACGTCCCGTTCATCCGCTACAACCTCGAGCAGTCGCTGTTCAAGTTCGCGGCGCTCGAGGGCGGCGAGGCGAACATCGCGAAGTGCAACGACGCGGATCCGAACGATCCGTACCCGATGATCCGCAACTGCCCCGTCGTGCAGTACGGCACGCAGGGCCTCGGGTTCCTCGAGGAGCGCACGAACGATCGCACGTCGGCGATCATCTCCGTCACGCAGCGCGTGAAGGCGCTCGGCTACCACACGTTCAAGGCCGGCGTCGACGCCGAGTTCGCGACGTACAACTCGACGCGCCGCCACTCCGGTGGCGCGCTGATGTTCAAGCGCCAGAACGACGCCCCGGGCCGCCCGGGTAGCTGGCAGCTGCGCGAGTTCATGAAGGTGACGCGCAACATCACCGACGAGGAGCTGGCGGCGCCGAACTTCCCGGACAACCTCAACCTCGGTCCGAACGACACGCTGTGCGGCGCGGATCGCGCGATCTGCTCGTCGGCGAACCGCCTCCAGGCCGACACGAACAACACCGGCATCGCGGCGTTCATCCAGGACAGCTGGCAGATCCGGCCGAACTTCACCCTGAACCTCGGCCTCCGCTACGAGCAGATGACGGGCTTCGTCGCCAAGGCGCTCCAGGGCACGACGACGTCGACGGGCGAGATCGTCCCCGACGCCGCGTACAAGCTCAACAACCTGATCGCGCCGCGCATCGGCTTCATCTACGACCCGACCAAGGAAGGTAAGGCGAAGATCTTCGGCCACTGGGGTCGGTTCTACGAGGCCGTCCCGATGGACCTGAACGTCCGCGCGTTCGGCGGCGAGATCACGAACTTCACGCTGCTCAACGCCAACCGCGTCGGCATGGGCGCGCCGAACTACGATCCGAACTGCGACGTCGACTTCACCGGTCGCGAGGGCGAGGACCTCTCGCTCGCGCTGCGCCAGTGCACGCTCCGCCGTCCGCAGGCGCTCCTGGGTCAGGGCCTCGAGTTCGTCACGAACCTCGAGGGCCAGTACACGCAGGAGCTCATCGCCGGCGCCGAGTACGAGCTCATCCCGAACATGAAGGTGGGTATCAACTACATCCACCGCACGATGCCGCAGGTGATCGAGGACGTCTCGACGGACGGCGGTAACAACTACCTCATCACGAACCCGGGTACCGACCTCTCGGCGCAGGCCGCGGAGATCAAGGCCGAGGCGATCCGCCTGATGGGCACCGGCAACGCCGAGGACGCCGCGCTCGCGCAGGTGCTCCTCGACCGCGCCGCCAGCGTCGCGTACGTGGGCCGCTTCGACAAGCCGACGCGCAACTACGACGCCGTGCAGCTCACGGCGACGCAGCGCCCGACCTCGAAGTCGCTGCTCATCGCGTCGTACACCTACTCGGTGTCGAAGGGTAACTACCCCGGTCTGTTCTCGACGGAGACCGGCCAGCTCGACCCGAACCTGACGTCGCTGTACGACCTGCCGGACCTGATGGCGAACCGCTACGGCTTCCTCGGCCTCGACCGCCCGCACAACCTCAAGATCGACGGCTTCTACCAGTTCGATCTCAAGAAGGCGGGTCTGCTCACGGCCGGCGCGAGCCTCCGCGTCCTCTCGGGTATCGCGCACAACGCGCTCGGCACGCACCCGACCTACGGCAACGGCGAGTCGTACCTGCTGCCGCGCGGCGCCTTCGAGCGCTCGCCGGTCACGACGCAGCTCGACGCGCACTTCAGCTACGGCTACCGCCTGAGCAAGACGACGACGCTCGAGGGCTTCGTCCGTATCTTCAACCTGATCAACAGCCAGGACGAGCTCAACGTCGACGAGATCTACACGTTCGACAACTCGGTGCCCATCGTCGGTGGTGACCCCAGCGACCTCGCGCACCTGAAGGGCTCGGACGGCTCGGGTTCGCTCGACGGCCGCCGCACGGTCACGCCGAACAAGAACTTCGGCAACGTGAACAGCCAGCAGGCGCCGCGCAACGTCCAGCTCGGCTTCCGCCTGACGTTCTAGTCGTCAGCCGCGCAGGGATGTGTGTGTGAGAGGCCCGCTCCGGCGGGCCTCTTGTCATTTTCGGTGAGGCGCGAGGCGCGTCTCACGCAACGGCGATCGGGTCGCGCCGGACGTCGCCGGCCCACACGGCGCCGTCGACGCGGAGCTGGGCCGCGATCGAGCGCTCGACCGTCATCTTCGCCGCGGGGGCGTGCACGACGTACCGCGTCGTACGCTCGAGTGGCGAGTGGACGTCGTGCACGTCGAGCCAGAGCTGTTCGGGGTCATCGACGCCCAGCTCGAGCAGGATCGAAGTCAGGTCGGGCACCAAGGTCCTGGCACAAGCACGCGGTGTGCCACGCGCGAAGTCCGCGCCGTGCGAGAACGTGCGTGGCAACTCGCAACATCGACCGCGCAGATCGCGCCCCCCACGGGGGACGTGACGCGACCACGCCACAGGTGAGGCACTCCTGCATCGGGCGTCGAGAGGTCGGGCCGTCGGAGGAGGGTAAGGTCTCGATCGACGATGGCAACCGGATCGGTCAAGGCGGTCGTCGCGGCGCTGGCCGGGAACATGTTCGTCGCCGCGATCAAGCTGATCGCGTTCGTGCTGTCCGGCTCGGGTGCGATGCTGTCGGAGGCGATCCACAGCGCCGCCGACACCGGCAACCAGATCCTCCTGCTCATCGGCCTCCGGCGCGGCGAGCGCGAGCCCGACGACCGGTTCCCCTACGGCTACGGCGGCGAGCGCTTCATCTTCGGGATGCTGTCGGCCGCCGGCATCTTCTTCATCGGCAGCGGCATCACCGTCTACCACGGCATCACGTCGCTGCTCGAGCCGCGCCTGCCGCAGGTCACGGCGGTGACGTTCATCGTGCTCGCCGCGTCGTTCGTGATCGAGGGCAGCGTGTTCCTGTACGTCGCGCGCGGGATCGCGCTGCAGCGCGGCGAGCTGTCGTTCGTGCGGTACGTGCGCGAGCGCGCCGACCCGGCGAGCGTCGCGATCCTCCTCGAGGATGGCGCCGCGGTGCTGGGGCTGTTCATCGCCGCCGCCGGCATCGGCCTGGCGGACGCGACCGGCGATCCGACGTGGGATGCGGTCGCGTCGATCCTCGTCGGCTGCCTCCTCGCCGCGGTCGCGTTCTACCTCGCGCACGAGAACCGCGAGCTGCTGCTCGGGCGCGCCGTGCCGGAGGGGATCGAGGACCGCCTCGTCGAGATCATCCGGCGGCAGCCGAGCGTGCGCGACGTGCGCGACGTCAAGACGCGGCAGCTGACGCCGGAGGCGTTCACGCTCAAGGCCGAGATCACGTTCGACAACGAGCACCTCGCGAAGCGCATCGATCAGGCGCTCACGCGGGATCGGGCCCTGCCGCCGGCGACGCTGCACGACGCGCGGCGCGGCTCGGTGCTCGAGCGCATCGCGTCGGTCGCGACCGACCTCATCGCGAGCGAGATCGCCGCGATCGAGGCGGCCGTGCGCGCCGAGGTCCCGCAGGCGCGGCACATCGACCTCGAGGTCGCGCAGCACCTGCTCGCCGAGCTCCCCGGGCCGGCGTCACCATGAGCGGAACGCGATGAACAGCAGCGCCGCCCACACGGCGAACACGCATACGTCGATCGCTGGACCCCAGCGCTCGTCGAGCTCGCCGCGCACGAGGCGGGGCTCAGCAGGGGGCGTGCCAGCGCAAGTCCACGTCACCTCGACGCCGGCGGCTTGCAAGATGCAACGGGTCAGGCGATTCGCGACGCGAGCCTAGAGCCGGGCTCGGATGCCGAGCCCGACCGAGTAGCCGTGGAACTGGTCCTCGAGGTTCGCCCCGAGGGTGAGGTAGAGGCGCGCGCTGGGGGCGAGGCCGAAGTCGGCGGTGACATTGAGCGTGATCGTGCTGTCGTCGTCGTTCGGGTTGTTGTCGCCGACGAGCGCGAGGACCGTGAGGCCGCCGGCGAGGCTGAAGCCGGGCTGGACGATGCCGATCGAGCCGGATAGCGAGAGCAGCGCGTCCTCGCTGTTGCGGTCGAGCGCGAAGTCGATGCCGGCGGTCGCGCCGAAGACGAGGTCGTTCACGCGGTGGCGCAGGCCGCCGTGGGCGCGCAGCCAGTTCGTGTTGAGGCCGGACGGGCCGGCGTCGCTCGGGCGCGCGACGAAGTTCGCGAGCGGCACGATGGTCGCGCCGTCGTTGTCCGCGGTGTCGACGGCGACGCCGCCGCGCAGGTAGAAGTGCGTGGCCGGCTTGCGCCAGACGTACAGGCCGCCGACCTCGAGGTTGCCGACCGCGGACTCGCTGTCGCCGTTCGCCGAGACGTAGCCGACCGGGAGCATCGCGTAGCCGCCGAAGCCGCCGGGCGTGAGGTACGAGCCGAAGAAGTTGAGGCCGAGGACGGACAGGTTGCGGAGGAGGAACGTGTCGTCGAGGTCGGTGTAGTCGAGGCGCGCGTCGAACGTGCCGCCGACCTCCGTCGGGAACACGCCCGGGAGGATGATCGATCGCTCCGGCTCCGGTTGCGCGGCGGCCGGGATCGCGGTCAGGGCGAACAGCGCGGCGGTCGCGAACGGGATGGCGGGCTTCATGGGCGCGGATCGTATCAGCTCGGCGTCGGAGTGCCGACGCTGTGCAAACAAAGGACACGGCGCACGCGCCGGAAAACAGGTGAAGGGCTCCCGCGAAACGGGCACGCTCGAGGCATGCCCGGAGTGCGCGGTGGACGGTTGGTGTTGCCGATCCTGGTCGCGCTCGCCGGCGTCGCCGACGCGAAGAAGCTCCTCGTCACGCGCGCCGACAGCACCGCGGACTACGAGACGCGCAAGCGCGTCGAGGCGGCGGTGATCGGCCTCGCGCGCGCGGTCGATCGCGGCGTCGGGATCACCGAGGTGACGTTCGGCGACCTCGCGCTCGCGAGCGGGTGCACCGGCAACTTCGCGGCGTGCAAGGACACGATCGCGGACTCGCTGTCCGTCGACGAGATCGTGCAGATCACGATCGTCCCCACGGGAAGAGACGCCGTGACCGTCGTCGTGCGCCGCGGCGGCAAGAACGTGCCGGCGCGCGAGGCGAGCGGCCGCATCCCGACGGCCACCGTCGAGGAGGCGATGACCGCGCAGATCGGCCCGCTGTTCGGCACGCGCAAGCTCGACGCCGCTCCGGCCAAGGCGCCGCCACCGCCGCCGCCACCGGTGCCCGCATCGCTGCGACCGGCGCCACCGCCTGCCGTCGAGACCAGGCCCGTCGCGACGGAGCCGGTCGCGGTGGAGCCGGCGGCGACGGAGGTCGCGGTCGCGGGCGGCGAGGGCGAGCCGGTGGCAGCACCTCCCGCGGGAGACGAGCGGGTCGACGGCGGGCGGCGCGGGAACCGCGCGTACCTGGCGGGAGCGATCGGCGGCGGCGTGCTCGTGCTGGGCGGGCTCCTCCTGTGGCAGCACGCGCGCGACCTCGAGAAGGAGATCGCGGAGGCGCCGCGCACCACGAGCGCCGACCTCGCGCACATCGTCGACCTCGAGGCGCGCGGCGATCGCGCGGCGCTGCTCGGGAACCTCGCGGTGCTCGGCGGCGCCGCCGTCGCCGGCGTGTGCACGTACCTGTACGTCAGGAGCGGGCGGCGCCACGGCGCCGTCGCGATGCCGCTCGTCGTCGACGGCGGCGGTGGGATCGCCGTTCGCTGGGGAGGTCTGCCGTGAGGCTGCTCATCTGCATCGCCCTGTGCGCGGGGTGTTCGATCCAGCACGTCAGCGACGAGCTCGCGTGCACCGGCCCGGCGGACTGCACCGGCGGGCGCAGCTGCGTGAACGGCTTCTGCGTCGTCGCGACCAGCGCCGAGTGCCCGGGCGCGTGTGATTCGTGCGACGCCGCCACGATGACGTGCACGATCGACGTCGACAACAACGGCCGCGTCACGTGCCCCGCCGGCTGGAACTGCGCGATCTCGTGCCCCGGCAACGGGACGTGCCGCAACGTCGACTGCGGTGATGCGAAGTCGTGCGCGATCCAGTGCTCGGGCCGCAACACGTGCGGCGACATCAGCTGCGGCGACGGTCGCTGCGCGGTGTCGTGCGCGGGCGAGGGCAGCTGCAAGCGCGTCGCGTGCAAGGACGCGTGCGCGTGCGACGTCGCGTGCAGCGGGGCGAACAGCTGCGATCGGGCGACGTGCCCGAGCCAGTGCGAAGCGGGCGCAGGATGTGCGTCGCAGCCGGCGGGTTGTAGCCATTGTTGAACGTGCGAGTTCGCGCGCCGTGCGAAGGCGCACGGGCTGTGAAAGAAGACGGAAAGAAACTCCGAAAGACGACGGTAAAGGATTGGGATTGATGCAAGCCTAGTCGGTGAGCATGCCCACGACGCACGCAGAGGGCCGTCACGACATCCTGATCGTCGACGACGTGCCCGCGAATCTGGTCGCGATCGAGGCGGCGCTGGAGCCGCTCGGGCAACGCGTCGTGAAGGCGAGCTCCGGAGGGGAGGCGCTGATGCGGCTCCTCGAGAACTCGTTCGCGGTCGCGCTCCTCGACGTGCAGATGCCGGAGATGGACGGCTACGAGACGGCGCGCTGGATCCGCTCGCGCGAGAAGACGCGGCACCTCCCGATCATCTTCGTGACCGCGTTCGATCACAGCGACCAGGCCGTGCAGCGAGCCTACAAGCTGGGCGCCGTCGACTTCCTGTTCAAGCCGCTCGACATCGACGTCCTGCGCGCGAAGACCTCGGTGTTCATCGACCTCGCGAAGGCGCAGGCGCGCGACCGCGACCACGCGCTGCGCGAACAGCGGGCGCAGCTCGAGAACGAGGCGCTGCGGCGCTCGAACGAGCAGCTCGCGCTCGCCGACCGGCGCAAGAGCGAGTTCCTCGCCCTGCTCGGCCACGAGCTGCGCAACCCGCTCGCGCCGATCCGCACGTCCATCGACCTGATGGCGCGCGCGCACGACAAGCCGGCCTCGCCCCGCCTGATCGAGATCATCGAGCGCCAGCTCGCTCACATCAACCGGCTCGTCGACGACCTGCTCGACGTGTCGCGCATCGAGGCCGGCAAGCTCGAGCTGCGCAGGGAGCAGCTGTCGTTCGCGCAGATCGTCGACGAGGCCGTCACGATCTGCCGGCCGCGCGCCGAGGCCAAGGAGCAGCGCCTGTCCGTCGCCGGCGAGGACGGGAGCATCCTCGTCGACGGCGATCGCACCCGGCTCGTGCAGGTGCTCGCGAACCTCCTCGGCAACGCCGTCCGCTACACGCCGAACGGCGGCGCGATCGAGGTGGCCTGGGGGCGAGAGGGGCGAGAGGGGCGAGAGGGGCGAGAGGCTGCGCAGGTGTTCGCGCGCGTGAGCGACAACGGGATCGGCATCGCGCCCGACGTGCTCGAGCACGTGTTCGAGACGTTCGTCCAGGAGCGCGCCGCCGGCGACGACGGGGGCCTCGGCCTGGGCCTGGCGCTCGCGCGGCAGCTCGCCCGCCTGCACGACGGCACGCTCACCGCCGCGAGCCCGGGGCGCGGCCGCGGCAGCACGTTCGAGCTGCGCCTGCCGGTCGCGGCCGCACCCGTCCTCGGCAGGGCGGCGACCCCGCAAAACCTGCGCAGCGGGCTGGCCGGGCTCAAGCCGCTGCGCACGATCATCGTCGACGACGACCGCGACATCCGCGAGCTCACGGCCGAGCTCCTCGCGTCGTACGGCCACGAGGTGCAGACGGCGCACGACGGTCCGAGCGGGCTCGAGCTCCTGTGCAGCGCGCGCCCCGACGTGGCGCTCGTCGACGTCGGGCTGCCCGGCCTCGACGGCTACGCGCTCGCCCGCGCGTTCCGCGAGCGCTGCCCGGGCGGTTCGACGCGCCTCGTCGCGATGACGGGGTGGGGGCGCGACAGCGACCGCCAGCTCGCGCGCGAGTCGGGGTTCGACCGGCACGTCGTGAAGCCCGTCAGCACCGCGATGCTGCTCGCCGCGCTCTCCGCCGACGCGTAGGGCAGGGCGTTGTACGCCGCCGCGGATCTGACCTACGCTCCGACCGTGGCGTTATTCGGGGTCGACCGGGGGATCCACCTGGTCGCGCTGGTTCAGGAGCTCGTGCGCGCGCGCGACCTCTGTCAGATCGTCGCGATCGTGCGGCGCGGTGCGCGCGAGCTGACCGGCGCCGACGGCGCGACCGTCGTCCTGCGCGAGGGCGAGGACGCGTTCTACGCCGACGAGGACGCGATCGCGCCGCTGTGGAAGGGCCGGCGGCTGCCGATGTCGGGCTGCATCGACGGCTGGGTGATGACGCATCGCGAGCCCGTCGCGATCCGTGACGCGTACGCGGATCCGCGCATCCCGCACGACGCGCTCCGCCCGACGTTCGTCAGGAGCCTCGCGGTCGCGCCGATCCGCACCGCGGAGCCCGTCGGCACGATCGGCGCGTACTGGGCCGAGCCGCGCGACCTCGCCGAGGAGCTCGGCTGGCTGAGGGCGCTCGCGGATGCGACGGCGGTCGCGATCGACAACGCGCAGCGCCACGGAGAGCTCGAGGAGCGCGTCCGCCAGCGCACCGCCGCGCTCGAGCTCGCCGCGGCGGAGCTCGACGCGTTCGCCGCGCGCGTCGCGAACGACCTGCGCAGCCCGCTGCGCGGGATCGACGGCTTCAGCGCCGCGCTGCTCGAGGACTTCGGCGCCGAGCTCGCGCCCAAGGCGCGCCACTACGTCGATCGCGTGCGGCTGTCCGCGCACCGGATGTCGCAGCTGATCGAGAACGTGCTCGAGCTCGCGCGCGTCGAGCGCGGACCGATGCGGCGCGAGCACGTCGGCATCACGCGGATCGCGCGCGAGCTGGCCGGCGAGCTCGCCGAGCGCGAGCCGCACCGCCAGGTCACGGTGCGCGTCGACGAGGGCCTGCGCACCGAGGGCGACGCGGGCCTCGTGCGCGTCCTCCTCCACAACCTGCTCGCGAACGCGTGGAAGTTCACGCAGCGCGCGGACCCGGCGCGCATCGACGTCGTCGCCGGCCCCGGCGACGGCACGTTCACGGTGCGCGACAACGGCGCCGGCTTCGACATGGCGCACGCGCACCGCCTGTTCCAGCCGTTCGCGCGCCTGCACGCGGAGCGCGACTTCGGCGGGCCCGGCATCGGCCTGTCGACGGTGCACCGCATCGTCGAGCGCCACGGCGGCAGGATCTGGGCGGAGGCGACCGTCGACCGCGGCGCGAGCTTTCACTTCACGCTGCAGCGGGCGGCGCCCGCGCCGCAGCCGGTGCGCGCGGCGCCGCGCCTGTCGCGCGCGCCGTCGGTCGACGGGCCGTTCCGCGCGCTCGCCGAGATCGCGACCGACGGCGTGCTCGCCACCGATGACACCGGCGTCATCTCGTACGCGAACGCGGCCGCCGCGGCGATGTTCGGGGGCGAGCTCGTCGGGCGGGCGATCACGTCGCTCATGCCGGACCGCTACCGGCTGTCGCACCTGCTCGGGATGGGGCGCTTCCTCGAGACGGGCGACACGCGCGTGATCGGGAGGACGCTCGACCTCGTCGGGCTGCACGCGGACGGCCGCGAGCTCCCCATCGAGGTGTCGATCGGGAGCTGGACGCACGACGGGCGCACGACCTTCACGTCGATCGTGCGCGACCTGGCGCGCCGGGACCGCGAGCGCGAGCGCTCGCAGCACCACCTGGCGCTGCTCGACGGCGTGCCCGACGCCGTCCTCACCTTCGACGGCGACCTCGTCGTTCGCACGTGGAACCGCGGCGCCGAGGAGATGTACGGGTGGACGGCGCTCGAGGCGATCGGGAGGCACCCGAGCTCCTTCCTGGCGCCGGAGTACCTGGGGGAGGGGTCGCGCGCGGACCTGCTCGCGTCGCTCGCGACGAAGCAGCGCTGGCAGGGCGAGATGATCCACTCCCACAAGGACGGGCGGCGCCTGCGCGTGTTCCTGAGCGCGGCGGGGATCCTCGACGACCGCGGCGCGATCAGCGCGATCGTGTCGGTCAACCGCGACGTGTCGGAGCACCGGCTCGTCGAGCAGGCGTCGCGCCGGCTCGTCGCGATCGTCGAGTCGTCGGGCGACGCGATCATCAGCGAGACGCTCGACGGGACGATCGAGACGTGGAACCGCGGCGCCGAGCACCTGTACGGCGCCACGAGCGCCGAGATGCGCGGCCGCTCGAGCCGAGCGATCGTGCCGGCGGATCGGCTGGTGGAGCTCGAGCGGATGGTCGAGCGCGTGCACGGCGCCGGCGAGGTCGCGTCGATCGAGACCCGGCGCGTGCGCAAGGATGGGACAGAGGTCGACGTCGCGATCACGATGTCGCCGATCTTCGATGCGCACGGTGTGGTGTCGTCGGTGTCGACGATCGCGCGCGACATCACCGAGCAGCGGCGGCTGCACGAGCAGGTCATGCTGACCGGGCGCATGCTCTCGCTCGGCACGCTCGCCACCGGGGTCGCACACGAGATCAACAATCCGCTCGCGATCATCACGCTCAACCTCCACACGGTGGAGCAGGAGATCCAGGAGCTCGAGGAGCTCGCGCCGGGGCGCATCCGCGAGCTGCTCGCGCAGCTGGCCGACGCGCGCGCGGGAGGCGAGCGCATCCGGCGCACGGTGCTCGACCTGAAGACGTTCTCCGGCGCCGACGAGGAGCGCCGGCGGCCGCTCGTCCTGCGCCGCGTGCTCGAGCTCGCGACGAACCTCGCCCTCAACGAGATCCGCCACCGGGCGCGCCTGGTGAGCGATCTCGACGCGAGCGCCGTCGTGCACGGCGACGAGGCGCGGCTCGCGCAGGCGTTCATCGCGCTCCTCACGAACGCGGCGTCCGCGATCCCCGAGGGGCGCGCCGGCGACAACGAGATCCACGTCGTGTCGCGCGTCGAGGATGGCGCGGCGATCGTCGCGATCCGCGACAGCGGCTCGGGGATCCCCGAGGAGATCCGGAGCCGCATCTTCGACCCGTTCTTCACGACGAAGCCGATCGGCGGCGGCACCGGGCTCGGCCTGTGGATCTGCCACAACATCATCACCTCGCACGGCGGCGAGATCGGCTTTCACACCGAGGTCGGAGCCGGGACCACCTTCCGCGTGAGGCTCCCGCTCGCGCCGTCGGAGCGCGCGGCCGAGGGCCGGCCGCAGGCGCGCGCCGCCGCGGTGCATGTGGCGCGCCGCCGCCTGCTGATCGTCGACGACGAGCCGACGATCACGCGGACGCTCGGGCGGATCCTCGCGCGCGAGCACGACGTCGTCACGGCGAGCAACGGGCGCGAGGCGCTCGCCCTGTTCCGCGGCGGCGAGCGCTTCGACGTGATCCTGTGCGACCTGATGATGCCGGAGCTGACCGGGATGGACCTCCACGCCGAGCTGCGCGAGCTCGCCCCGGACCAGGTCGAGCGCATGATCTTCGTCAGCGGCGGGGCGTTCACGCCGTCGGCGCGGCAGTTCCTCGAGACCGTCCCGAACCTCCGCCTCGAGAAGCCGGTCGACATGGCGACGCTGAAGGCGCTCGTGCGCGACTTCCGCCGCGCCTGACGGTCGTCTTACGATCGCCCGGCGATCAGCTGCCGGTCACCCGACGCGTGCGCGCCGGCGAGCACGGCGAGCGTCGTCGTCACGGGCAGTCGGACTCAACATCTCGTGTCCACGATCGGTAATGTGCGCACGCGCGTTGCACCCGCGTTCGCGCATGGTGGAGTCCTGGATGCTCGCGCGGCTCCGACGAGAGACGGCGATGTGTCATGCGACGGCCGACGCCGACCGCATGCAGATCATGAGGGATGGCGTCACGGCATCTGACTACATCGCGTTCCTCGCGACCGTCCACGGCTTCGAGGTGCCGGTCGCCCTGGCCCTCGACGCGACCCCGGGGCTCGGCGTGTGGATCGCCGCCGCCCGGCAGGAGGACGGCCGCGCGCAGCTGCGCCGGCTGCGGGCGGATCTGGCGGCGCTCGGCGTCGCCGACCCGGCGGACCTCCCGGCCTGCCCGGGGATCTCGCCGTTCGCGTCGCCCGCGACCGCGCTCGGCTGGCTGTACGTCGTCGAGCGCAACACGCTCGTGGACGGGCTGGTGCTGCGCCACCTGCGCCCGCGGCTGCCCGCGCCGCTCGATCGCGCGGGCTCCTACCTCGCGCGCGTCGAGCGCTCCGCCGGCGCGCGCTGGCGCGAGCTCGGTGCGGCACTCGACCGGCGCGCCCGCACCGCACGCGACGGCGACGCGATCATCGCCGCGGCGCGCGCCGCGTTCCGCTGCCAGCACCGCTGGTACCAGGCGCCGACGGTGCGCATCCCGCTCCCCTCCCACGCCGTCCACAGCGCGGCCGCGCCGTGATCACCCGCGGCGACCTCGGGCGCCTGAACGCCCTCGAGCACCTGCGCGCCGCGATCGTGCGCACGCAGCCGCCCCTCGGCGCGCGGACGTTCGTCGTGTTCCACCGCGGGACCCCGACGCGCAGCGGATTCGTGCGCCTCCTCCTCGACGTCCTCGCCCTCCACGCCCCTCGCTGAGCGCCGGACCCACGGTGTGGCGAAAGCGCACATGACCGATAGGGCAAGTCGGCGATCCGCAAGCTACGAATTCTGCACGCCCGTTGCATGGTCCGAGGGCGATGTGTGAGTCGAGGGCGCTCGCCCGCCTCGAGCGGGAGACCCGGCTCAGCCATGCGGAGGCGGAGGCGGACCGGCTGTCGGTGATGACGTCGTCGATCGCGGCGGCCACGTACCGTTCGCTCCTCGTGCGCATCCATGGGTTCGAGGCGCCGCTCGCGGAGGCGCTCGCCGGGGTCCGCGACCTCGCGGCGCACGTCGACGTCGCCGCCCACACGCGGATCGAGCTGCTCGAGGCCGACCTCGGCGCGCTCGGTGTGTCGCAGCCCCATGCCCACGCGCGCTGCACCGATCGCATGGCGTTCGCGAGCACCGCCGTCGCGCTCGGCTGGCTGTACGTGCTCGAGCACAACCGCGTCGTGCACCCGCTCCTCGAGCGCTACCTCGCGCCGCGCCTGCCCGAGCCGATGGCGACGGCGTCCGCGTACCTGCGCTCGCCGCCGCGCCGGCGCGAGCTCGGCGCCGCCCTCGAGGACGCGGCGGGCAGCGACGAGGCCGCGTTCGGCCAGGTGGTCTACGGCGCGCGGTTTGCGTTCCGCAGCCAGCGCACCTGGTATCAGCGGGCGCAGCAACACGTCGCCTGAACGCCCGCGACAGGGCATAGTCGGCGGCCGATGCTCGATGCCGTCGTCCTCGCCCTGGGGCTCGCGATGGATGCGACCGCCGTGGCCGCGGCCCGCTCGGTCGCGAAGACCCCGCGGCGCGACCTGACGATGCTCGTCGTCGCGTTCGCCGTGTTCCAGGCCGGAATGGCGGCGATCGGCTGGGGCCTCGGTGCGAGCGCCGAGCGCTACATCAGGAGCTGGGACCACTGGCTCGCGTTCGGCCTGCTCGTCGGGCTCGGCACGAAGATGCTGCTCGACGCGCGCGGCGGCGGCGACGACGACGACGGCGACGGGAGGCTCGGCGTGCGCATGCTGCTCGCGCTGTCGCTCGCCACGAGCATCGACGCGCTCGCGGCCGGCGTGACGCTGCCGTCGATCGACGGCTCCCCGGGCGTCGCGATCGCGATGATCGGCGTCGTGACGCTCGCGCTGAGCGCGCTCGGCGCGGCCCTCGGGTCGCGGCTCGGCGCGCGGTTCGGCGGCCGGCTCGAGGTCGTCGGCGGCCTCGCCCTCATCGCGATCGGCGTGAAGGTCCTCGTCGATCACCTCACGACGACGACCTGAGCAGGCCGATCGCCGCGGCGATCGCATCGGGCGTCCCCGCGATCGCGAGGACGTCGCCGGCGCGCAGCGGCGCGTGCGCGTCGGGGACGGCGAGGCCCTCGCCGCCGCGCACGACCGCGAGGACCGTGGCGCCCGTCGCGCTGCGCAGCTCGAGCTCCGCGAGCGAGCGTCCGATCGCCGGACTGGCGGCGTCGATCTCGACCGGCATCGGCCCGCCGAGCCCCGGGAACAGCCGGCGCGCCTCCTCGAGCGGATCGTGCTCGGGGTGGTCCTCGCTGCGGCGCTGCGCGCTCAGCACCTCGATCACCGCCTGCGCGGCGGCGCGGACGTGGCCCTGCAGGCCGATCGCAGTGCGCCAGAACAGCAGCGCGAGCGTCGCGACCGCGAGGAGGAGGATGATGACCGCCGGCGTGCGCGGCAGGAACGGCTGCGTGATCGCGACGAGCGCCGACAGGCTGATGAGGACGCCGACGAGGCGCACCGCGGCCTCGACGGCGCGCCGCGGCTGCAGCCCGAGGTCGACGCTCTCGCCGCGCGGGATCGCGATGTTGCCGAGGACGCGCCCGAACCGGTGCGTCGTGCGCAGCACGCTCACGCAGAACGGCAGGATCAGGACGCCCGCGCCCGCGACGACGACCAGGAACGCGGTCGACCTGCGGATGTCGAGCGCGTCGCGCAGCTGATCGGCGAGCCAGTCGATCGACAGCGACGTCGCGATCAGCACGATCGCGATCGCGGCGACGTCGACGGCGAGCGTGCGCACGAAGCGCCGCATCCACGAGCGCGACTCGGTGCGCGACAGGCGCAGCCGATCGATCCAGCTGCCGTACAGCGCGACGAACGTCTGCAGCGGCTTGGGCAGCGCGCTGTCGACGAAGCTCGCGACGCGGTCCGCGCGCCGGATGAGCATGGGCGTGAGCAGCGTGGTGATCGCGGACACCGCGACGGCGACCGGATACACCTGCGAGCCGACGACGTTGAGCCCCACGCCGAGGCCGGCGATGATGAAGGAGAACTCGCCGATCTGCGCGAGGCTCATGCCCGCGGCGACCGAGGTGCGGATGCCCTTGCCGGTCATGAACGCGCCGAACGTCACGCTCGTGACCTTGCCGACGACGACGAGCGCGACGAACACGAGGACGGCGACCCAGTGCGCGGCGATCTCGGCCGGGTCGAGCATCATGCCGACGGCCACGAAGAACACGGCCGCGAAGATGTCGCGCACCGGGCGCACGAGCGGCTCGATCTGGTGGGCCTTGCCGGACTCGGCGACGAGCGTGCCGGCGACGAACGCGCCGAGCGCGACCGAGTAGCCGGCCTTCTCGGCGAGCAGCGACACGCCGAAGCAGATGCCGACCGCGGCGACGAGCGTCGTCTCCGGGCGGCCGAGGTGCACGACGAACCGCATGAGGCGCGGCACGATGAGCAGGCCCGCGGCGACGAGCGCGACGAGGAAGCCGATGAGCCGGGCGAGCGTCACGCCGAGCTCCTCGGCGGACACGCCGCTGCCCGTGGACACGCCGGTGAGGATCGCCATGAGGAGGACGGCGATGAGGTCCTCGACGATGAGGATCGCGACGACGAGCTCGCGCAGATCGCCGGTGATGCCCTCGTCCTCGAACGCCTTCGCGATGATCGTGGTGCTCGAGATCGCGATGATCGCGCCCGCGAACAGGCTCTCCATCGGCGTCCACCCGAACAGTGTCGCCGCCAGGTAGCCGAGCCAGATCATGAGGGTGCTCTGCAGGATCGCGGTGATGCCGGCCGTGGGCAGCGCGCGCGCGAGCTTGCCGAGGTTGAACTCGAGGCCGAGCCCGAACATGAGGAGGATCACGCCGAGCTCCGACAGCGCCTCGACGACGGGCGGGTCGGCGACGATCGGGAACGGCACGTGCGGCCCGATCAGGAGGCCGGCGAGGATGTAGCCGAGCACGACCGGCTGGTGCAGCCGCTGGCACAGGATCGTCGTGACGCCGGCGGCGCACAGGACGACCGCCAGCGGGAGAAGGAAGCCGTGGGCGGTCATCGAACCGGCGTCTCCGTCGGCAGGAACAGGACGTCGCAGGCGACCTTGCGGGCGACATCGCAGCCGATGCTGCCGAGGAGCACCCGGGAGAACGGGTTCCTCGCGCGGCTCGACAAGACGACGAGATCCGCGCCGGTGTCCTCGGCGGTGCGCGCGATCACCGAGCGCACCTCGCCGTAGGAGAAGTGCCGCGTCCAGCCGGCGCCGGAGCGGCCCGCGCCGGTGAGGGCACGCGCGACGCGCCCGCGCGCCGGATCGCCGCCGGTCTCGACGTGGACCGACGCCATGACCGCGCCCTGCGGCACGAGGTCGCAGGCGGTACGCACGAGCTCCGGCGAGGCGGCCTTCGCCCCGAACGCGAGGAGGACGCGGCGGTAGCGCGCGTCGCCGGCGGTGCGCGCGAGCAGGACCGGCGCGCGCCCCATGAGCCACGCGAGGCGCAGCCCGAGGGGACCGGCATCGCCGATCACGACGAGCTCGGGCGCCGTCGCAAGCACGACGTCGGGGACGCGCCGCGCGACACCCCTCAGCTCGAGCGTACTCACCGTGGCGTCACGGCGCAGCGGCAGGCTGCCCGCGCGTGCGAGCACGCGATCGGCACAGCCGGCATCGACAAGAAGCAGCGCGGAACCCAGCACGACCCAATTGCGCATGCAAGCTCCCGGCCCTCGACCTGCGAGAATCTCGCAGTCGCTGCGCGGGCGCTCTCGCAGACGTTTCGCAGCGCTCATCGGCGCCGCGTTCGGCGGTGCAGCGTCGACGGATCGATGCCGAGGATCTCGGCCGCCTTCGTCTTGTTGCCGGCGCACTTCTCGATCATCCAGGCGATGTACTCCTCCTCGACCTCGCGCAGCGTCGCGAGCCGGTCGCGGGGGAGGCTGAAGCGGTCCTGGTTGCCGGTCACCGCGGGCGCGAGCGCGCCGAGCTCGGCGAGGCCGACCGCGGGCTCGGTCCCGACGACGACGAGCCGCTCGATCAGGTTCTCGAGCTCGCGCACGTTGCCCGGCCACGGATAGCGCGAGAGCAGCGACATCACCTGCGGCGTGACCTCGCGCACCGGCGAGTGCGGGTTGCGCGCGCGCGCCGTCGCGAGGAAGTAGTCGACGAGCAGCGGCACGTCGTCGGTGCGCTCGCGCAGCGGCGGCACCGTCATCGGCACGACGTCGAGGCGGTAGAACAGGTCCTGGCGGAAGCGGCCGTCGGCGACGCGCGCCTCGAGGTCCTGGTGCGTCGCGGCGATCACGCGGACGTCGACGGCGCGGCTCTCGTCGGAGCCGACGGGGCGGACCTCGCCCTGCTGCACGACGCGCAGGAGCTTGGCCTGCAGCGCGGGCGCCATGTCGCCGATCTCGTCGAGGAACAGCGTGCCGCCGCTCGCCTCGACGAACAGGCCGGCGCGCGCGGAGACCGCGCCGGTGAACGCGCCGCGCGTGTGGCCGAACAGCTCGCTCTCGAGGAGCGCCTCGGGCAGCGCGGTGCAGTTGATCGCGAGGAACGGGCGCTCGCGGCGCGGGCCGGCGTCGTGCAGCGCGCGCGCGACCAGCTCCTTGCCGCTGCCGCTCTCGCCGCGGATGAGGACGGGCGCCGACGCGAGCGCGACGCGATCGATCAGGCCGTACAGCGCGCGCATCGACCCGCTCTTGCCGATCATGTTGCCGAGGCCGGTGCGGCCCTCGCCGCGCAGCTGGCGGTTGACCCGGCGCAGCGTGCGGTGCTCGAACGCGCGCGACGCCTGCAGCGACAGCTCCTCGAGGCGCACGGGCTTCGCGAGGTAGTGCCAGGCGCCGCGCTTCATCGACTCGATCGCGCTGTCGATCGCGCCGAACGCCGTCATGATGATCACCGGGAGGTCGGGATCCGCGGCGCGCGCGGCGTCGAGCACGTCGAGGCCGTCGACCTCGGCCATGCGCAGGTCGGTGATGACGAGATCGGGGACGGCCTGGCCGAGCGCGTCGATCGCCGCGCGCCCGCTGTCGACGACGCGGCCGCGCCAGCCGTCCTCGCGCAGGCGATCGGCGACGAGGCGCGCCATCTCGACGTGGTCGTCGGCGATGAGGACGGTGCGTGCGGTCATGCTGCCACCACCTGGACACTGCTGGGCCACGTCACGCGCACGGTCGTACCTCGGCCGGGCGCACTGTCGAGCTCGATCTCGGCGGACTGCGCGCGCACGAGCTCGGCGACGACCCACAGGCCGAGGCCGGTGCCGCGGCCGCGCTTCTTCGTGGTGAAGAACGGGTCGAACACCTGCTTCTGGAGCTCGCGCGGGATGCCGTGGCCCTGGTCGGCGACCTCGAGCGTGATCGCGCCGGCACCCTCGCGGGCGCGCAGCCACACGACGCGGCCGCGCTCGCTCGCGTCGATCGCGTTGAGCGCGAGGTTGATGACGATCTGCTGCACCTGATCGGGGTCGGCGCGCAGCGGCGCGAGAACGTCGGGGACGTCGGGGCGCAGCGACACGCCGCGCTTGGTGGCCTCGGCCGCGAGGAGCTCGACGACGGCGCGCAGCGTGTGCGCGAGGTCGACGTCGTCGAGCATCGCCGGCGCCGGGCGCACGTAGTCGAGCAGCTGCTGGAGCAGGCGCGTGACGCGATCGATCTGCTCGATCGCGAGCTGCTGGTTGGAGGCCTCGGCGTGCTCGCGCCCGAGGTGCGACAGCGTGATCTCGACGCGGCCGCGCGCGACGTTGAGCGGCGTGCCGACCTCGTGCGCGATGCCGGCGGCGAGCTGGCCCGCCGTCACGAGCTTCTCGGAGTGCAGGAGGCGCTGCTCGATGCGGCGCAGCTCGCTGACGTCGTCGAACACGAGCAGCGCGGCGACGTCGTGCAGCTTGTGCTCGAGCGGGACCGCGTGGATGTGGAGCGCGGCCTCGGTGCCGAGCAGCGCGATGCGCTCGGCGTGCGTCGACTGCGGCCGGCGCGTCGCGAGCGCGCGGTCGACGATCGCCTCGACGTGCGCGAGGTCCTCGGGGCGCGCGTCGGCGAACGCCTCCGCGAGCGTGGCGCCGACGACGCTGCGGCCGAGGCGATCGCCGAGGCGGCGGTTGACGCCGCTGACGCGCTTGTCCTCGGACAGCGCGAGCACGCCGCTCGGGATGTGGTCGAGGATCTTCTCCGCCTTGTCCGTCAGGTGGGCGAGGCGGTTCGCGTCGCGCAGGCGGGCGCGCAGCGTCTGGGCGCGGTAGCCGCTGCGGATCATGTAGGCGGCGGCGCCGACGAGGAGGAGCAGCACGAGCGCGCCGCCGATCACCACGCGCCGCGTGACGGTGCGCTCCTGCGTCTCGAGCGCGATCGTCGACGCCATCACGACGAGCGTCCACGGCCCGCTCGCGTCGACGGACATCGGCACCGCGATCGCCACCGCGGGCGCCTCGGGCAGGCCCGCGACGCGCGCGGCCTCGCCGTCGACGATCGCGATGCCCGTGATGCCGGTGCGCGCGTGCGCGACGGCGCCCTCGACGTCCCTGCGGCCGCGCAGCGCCGCGGCGAGCTGGTCGTCGCTCGCGGCGGCCGCCGCGCCGGCGCCGTCGAGGACGGCCATCCGCGACGTCACGTCGCGCGACAGCTTCAGGCGCCCGAGCAGCACGGACATGTCGACGACGACGGCGACCGCGGGCCCGTTCGCCGCCGGGCGGCGCGCGAACACGCGGTACCACGCCGCGGCGTCGGTGCGCCCGGCGAACGGGTTCGCGACGTGGAGCGGCCCGGGCGAGCGCATCGCCACGCCGAGCAGCTCCTCGAGCGGGCGCGCCGCGAGCTCGCCGACGCCGTCGGGGGCGTCGTTCGCCGTGACGCGCGTCGGCGCGTGGTCGTCGACGTGCGCGTGCATCGCCAGGTACTCGCGCTTGATCGTCGCGATCGCGTGCAGCTGCTGCTCCGAGAACTGCGGAGAGCCGGCCGTCGGGAGCAGCGTCGCCGCGAGCGCGATGTCCTCGGAGATGTCCTCGATCGCCGAGGCGAAGCCGCGCGCCGCCTCGAGCATCCCCTGCTCGCGCTCGTGGGCGTAGCGGTCGTACAGCGCCTCGCGGTCGCGGCGCAGCTGCTTCGCGCCGATCGCGACGAGCAGGATCAGCGCCGCGAGCAGCGCGGCGATCACCGGTACCGGCCGCAGCATCGCGCCCACCCTAGCATCGCGGACCCAGCCGGGCGCACCGCAGTGAGGCGGTCAACCCCCTGGCAGAACGCTACCCAGGTGTTGCAAATTGCACGGCCTCCATGGGTTTTGACGGTCACACGGGTAGGCACGCGACGTGCTCGCGAGACCCGATCTTGCGCCGCTCCGACGTCATCGCGAACCGCTACGCCGCTTGGGTGGTGCGGCGTCGCGCGGGGATCCTCCTGACCTCCATCGCGATCGCCGTCGGGGCGGCGCTCCTCGCGCTCCGGCTGCCGGTGCACACCGACTTCTCGTCGCTGTTGCCGCCGAGCGCACCGTCGGTGCAGGCGCTGCGCAAGCTCGAGAAGCGGGCGCGCGTCGTGTCGACGCTGATCCTCGTCGTCGAGAGCGACGACCCCGACCTGCGACGCGCCGCCGCACGCGAGCTGAACCGCCGCGTCAAGGAGCTGCCGCCCGACCTCATCACGAAGGTCCGGTTCGACGACCGCGTGCTGCGCGACTTCGTGTGGAAGAACCGGTGGCTGTTCCCCTCGCTCGACGAGCTGAAGACGGCGCGCGACGAGCTGTCCACGCGGATCAAGCAGGCCAAGCTCAAGGAGAACCCGCTCTACATCGACCTCGACGACGAGGCGCCGGTGATCCGCTCGAGCGACGGCGAGCTCGATCGCCGGCTGGCGGAGGCGCGCCGCGCGTACGAGGCCACGGGCGAGCTGATCTCCGCGGACGGCCGCGTGCAGAGCATCGTCATGTACTCGGCGAACCGCTCGGGCGACGGCGTCCGCAACGCGCACATGCTCGACGAGCTGCACCGCATCGTCGACGAGGTGCGCGCCGGGTTGCCGCCCGGGGTCGAGATCGGGCTCGCCGGCGACGCGGTCATCAACGCGGCCGAGCGCGCCGCGATCCTCGACGGCATGGTCATCGCGATCGCGGTGACGATCCTGCTCGTCCTGCTCGTCCAGATCCTCTTCTTCAAGTCGTGGATCGCGGTCGGCTCGCTGATGTGGTCGCTCGTCGTCGGGACGCTCACCACGTTCGCGTTCACGCGCCTCACGATCGGCGAGCTCAACATCGCGACGGCGTTCCTGTCGTCGATCGTCGTCGGCAACGGCATCAACTTCGGCATCGTCGTCTCCGCGCGGTACTTCGAGGAGCGGCGCGCCGGGACGCAGCCCGACGCCGCGATGGAGCGCACCCTGCGCCACACGTTCACCGGCACGCTCGCCGCGGCGCTCACCGCCGCCGTCGCGTACGGGTCGCTCCTGGTCACCGACTTCCGCGGGTTCCGCCACTTCGGCGTGATCGGCGGCGCCGGCATGATCGCGTGCTGGATCGCCGCGTTCACGGTCCTGCCCGCCACGCTCGCGGCCGTCGACCGGCGCGGCTGGCTGCGGCCGCGCAAGGAGCCCGCGATCGGGCGGTTCCTGCAGCGGCTCGTGCCGCGCCACCTCGCGCCCGTCGCGATCGGGCTGCTCGTCGTGATCGTCGCCACCGGCGTCGAGACGTGGCGCTACTTCGCGACGGATCCGTTCGAGGACAACTTCCGCAACCTGCGCTCGCAGAGCGCGGCCGCGCGCGAGGAAGCGCGCTGGATGAAGCTCAGCAACCACTCGTTCGGCCGCGGCATGTCGGCCGGGTTCGTGATGGCCGTGGAGGACCGCGCGCGCGTCCCGGGGCTCGTCGCCCGCGTGCGCGCCGTCGACGAGGGCAAGCCGCCCAAGGAGCGGCTGTTCGCGTCGATCACTTCGCTCGACGACGTGCTGCCGCAGGACCAGCCCGCGAAGCTCGCCGTGCTCGCGGAGATCCGCGAGCTGCTGACGCCCGAGGTCCTCGACGCGCTGTCCGAGCAGGATCAGCAGCTCGCGCGCGACCTGCACCCACCGGCGGACCTGCGCGCGCTCGTCGAGGCCGACCTGCCGAACGAGCTCGTCGAGGCGTTCACCGAGGCCGACGGGTCGCGCGGCCGGCTCGTGTTCGCCGTCTCGGGCTCGGGCTTCAACACGTGGAGCTCGCAGCACATCCTCGCGTTCGCCGAGCGCGTGCGCGCGCTCGACCTCGGCGACGACGTCGTCATGGGCTCCGAGGCGTTCGTGTTCGCCGACGTGCTGGGCACGATCCAGCGCGACGGCCCGCGCGCGACGTTCGCGGCGCTGGCCGGCGCGATCCTCGTCGTCATCGTCATCCTCGGCTGGTCGCGCGGCGCGCTGGTCACGCTCGTGTGCGCCGGGGCCGGCACGATCGCGATGCTCGCGGTCGTGTCGCTGATGGGCATCAAGATCAACTTCCTCGACTTCGTCGCGCTGCCGCTGACGGTCGGCATCGGCATCGACTACGCCGTGAACATCGTCGCGCGCGAGCGCGAGGAGGGCGATGCCCGCGCCGCGCTCGGCACCGTCGGCGGCGCGGTCGTGCTCGCGTCGGCGACGACGATCATCGGCTACGGCTCGCTCACGCTGTCGCAGAACCTCGCGATCCGGTCGTTCGGCCTCGCGGCGATCGTCGGCGAGATCACCTGCCTGTGCATCGCCGTCGTCGGCGTGCCGGCGCTGTCGCACTTCTTCCGGCGGCGCCGCCGGGCCGCTCAGGTCAGCGCGGCCGCGCAGAGCGACGCGTAAGGGGAGGCGGTCAGTCGAGGACTTCGGCGCGCTTCTCGAGGGCGCCGTGCTCCTCCTCGAGGGCCTCGAGGTACGACGGCAGGCCGGCGTTGAGCGCGGCGTAGATCGCGGGGAGGATGCCGAGCGCGACCTCGCTGGGGGCGCGGAACACGTGGTCGGCGCCGGCGGCGCGCACCGGGCCGACCTGCGAGATCTTCGTGCAGTTCGCGATGATCGTCGCGTTCGGCGCGAGCGAGCGGACGGTGCGCACGATGGCGGCGTTCGACGTGCCGCGCAGGAGCTCGTCGGGCACGGTCGACACGATCACCTCCGCGCCGCTGACGCCGGCGTGGCGCAGCACGTCCACCGCGCCGATGTCGCCGTAGGCCGCCTGCGCGCCGCGCTGCCGGATCTGGTCGTGGACCTTCTGGTTGATGTCGATCACGAGCGTGTGCGGCAGGAGCTCGGGGTGCACGCGCTCGAGGTCGGCGAGCAGCGCCGAGCCGATGCGGTGGAAGCCGAGGAGCACGAGGCGCGGCGCGTCCTCGCTGTCCTGCTCGACGTGCGTCCCGCGCGACCGGATGCGGACCGCGTCGAGCACCCGCCGCAGACGCTGGTACAGGCGGTCGGAGTTCTCGAAGAAGAACGGCGTCGCGAGCGCGGTGATCACGAACGCGAAGATGACGACGCTGACGTGCCGGCTCGACACGTGCCCGAGGCGGGCGCCGAGGTAGGCGATCACGAGGCAGAACTCGGAGACCTGCGCGAGCATCGCCGACACGGCGACGGAGTTACGGCGGTCGAGGCCCGTCGCGTACAGCACCGGCAGGAACACGGTGAAGCGCAGGAGCACGGAGACGAGCGCGACGAGGCCGGCCGCGAGCAGGACGCTGGCGCCGTCGGGCACCGGGATGCTCATGCCGAGACCGACGAAGAACAGGGTGACGAAGAAGTCGCGCAGGTGGACGACGCGCGACACCACCTCGTACGCGTACGGCGACGTCGCGATCGTGGCGCCCGCGATCAGCGCGCCCATCTCCATCGACACCGAGATCTGGACGTCGAAGCCGAGCTGGTGGGAGATCGCGCCGATGTTCGCGCCGAACAGGCCGACGCCGAAGCACCACGCGAGCGCGACGGTGACGACGAGCTCCGGCGAGCGCGCGACGACCGCGAACGCACGCCCGAGGACGAAGCGCGCCACGACCGTCGCGATCACGCCGAGGATCGCGGTGCCGAGGAACGTGAGCAGGATCGGCGCGATCGACGGGTCCGCGAAGCTCGGCTGGAGCGCGAGGAAGACGATCGCCCAGATGTCCTGGAAGATCAAAAGGCCGATCGCGAGGCGCCCGGCCTGCGTGTCGAGCTTGAGCCGCTCCTGGAGGTACTTGACGACGAGCAGGGTCGACGAGAAGGCGCAGGCGACGCCGAAGTACAGCGCCGGGTAGCCGGCCCAGCCGAGCGCGAGGAACGTCACCGCGCCGAGGGCGATCGAGGCGGGCACCTGCACGACGCCGGTGACGATGAGCGTGCGCCCGCTCGCGAGCAGCGAGCGCACGTTGACCTCGAGCCCGATGACGAACAGGAGCAGCGTCAAGCCGAGGTTCGCGATCGTGTCGATGCGTTCCCGGTCGTGGATCGCCTCGAGCCCGGCCGGCCCGAGCAGCACGCCGGCGCCGAGCAGCGCCGCGATCGCCGGGATGTGCAGGCGCACGAAGACGATCGCGAGCACTCCGGCCGCGACGAGGCACAGCCCGAGATCCGCGACGAGCGGATTCAGACCGCCGGCCGCGAGCACAGTTGCAGGTGAGACCGACAGCGCGCCGTGCGAAAGCATCTGCCGTGCCGAATGTAACACCGTGAAAGCTCGCGATGCTGCCTCAGGCAGTCTTGCATTCCGCAAGATCGTACCGGCGTGGCGCAACCGCGCGGCCGAGGCGAGGCGGCGCAGTGCCCTCGGGAGCGGCCCTCGAATCCGCACGACTTCCGGAGCGGCGAAGGTGGCCCGGCCGCTGCACGTGCACGGTGGTCGCAGTACGCTCGTGTCCGAGAAGCCACAGATGGGTGAAGGATCTTCCGACGAAGAACGCTTCCGCCGGTTGATCGAGAGCGTGAAGGACTACGCGATCTTCATGCTCGACGAGGCCGGCAACGTCGCCTCGTGGAACGCCGGTGCGCAGCGCATCCAGGGCTACGCCGCCGACGAGATCATCGGCGCGCACTTCTCGCGCTTCTACCCCATCGAGGACATCCGCGCGGGCAAGTGCGAGATGGAGCTCGAGGTCGCGGCGCGCGAGGGGCGGTTCGAGGACGAGGACTGGCGCGTGCGCAAGGACGGCTCGCGCTACTGGGCGAACGTCATCATCACGCCGATCCGCGACGAGCGCGGCCACCTGACCGGCTTCTCCAAGGTCACGCGCGACCTCACCGAGCGGAAGCGCTCCGAGGAGGAGCGAGCGGCGCGCCTCGCGGCCGAGCAGGCGAACCGCACCAAGGACGAGTTCCTGGCGATGCTCGGCCACGAGCTGCGCAACCCCCTCGCGCCGATCGTGTCCGCGCTCCAGCTCCTGAAGCTGCGCGGCGACCCGAAGTCGGTGCGCGAGGTCCAGATCATCGACCGGCAGGTGCGGCAGATGACCCGCCTCGTCGACGACCTGCTCGACGTGTCGCGCATCTCGCGCGGCAAGCTCGACCTGAACATCGAGCCGATCGACCTGCGCGAGCCGCTCGCGCAGGCCGCGGAGATCGCGATCCCGCAGTTCGAGAGCAAGTCGCAGCGCTTCGAGGTCGAGGTGCCGCCGCGCGAGCTCCACGTCAACGGCGACGACAGCCGGCTCGTGCAGGTGTTCGCGAACCTCCTCAACAACGCCTCGCGCTACACGCCCGAGGGCGGGCGCATCGTGATGACGGTGCGCGCGACGGGCCGCGAGGTGGTCGTCGAGGTCCGCGACGACGGCATCGGCATCCCTCCGGCGCTGCTGCCGCGCATGTTCGAGCTGTTCGTGCAGGGCGACCGCGACGTCGCGCGCACCGAGGGCGGGCTCGGCATCGGCCTCACGCTCGTGCGCTCGTTCGTCGAGCTGCACGGCGGATCCGTGTCGGCGCACAGCGACGGCCCCGGCCACGGCAGCCGCTTCTGGGTGCGGCTACCGTCGATCGCCGCGCCCGCTGCGCACCCACCCGACACGGGGGCCGACGCGCGGGCCGACGCGCGGGCCGACGAGCGCGTGGCCGCCGCCTACGGGCGCGCGCGCCACCAGCACCGCATCCTCATCGTCGACGACAACGAGGACGCGCGGCTGTTGCTCGCCGAGGTGCTCGAGAGCCTCGGGCACCACGTGCGCACGGCCGGCGACGGCGAGGCGGCGCTCGCGCTCCTCCACGAGTACGCGCCCGACACCGCGATCCTCGACATCGGGCTCCCCGGCATGGACGGCTACGCGCTCGCCGCCGAGATCCGCAAGGTCCGCCCGGCGGGCATCGTGCTGTTCGCGCTCAGCGGCTACGCCCAGCCGAGCGACGTCGCGCGCGCGACCGCCGCGGGCTTCGACGCGCACCTCGCGAAGCCGCTCGACGTCCACGATCTGCTCGATCACCTCGAGCGCCTCGCTGCGCCTCACGCCGACAGGAGCTGACGGAGCTTGCCGAGGTTCACCGGCTTCACGACGTGGTCGTGGAAGCCCGCCTCGCGCGTCCGCACCTGATCGCTCTCGAGGCCGTACCCGGTGACCGCGATCATCCGCGCCGCGGGCACGAGCTTCGCGAGCTCGCTGCGCAGCTCGTAGCCGTCCATGCGCGGCAGCCCGAGGTCGAGCAGCGCGACGTCGACCTCGAGCTCGCCGGCGCGCTCGATCGCGTCCTCGGCCGAGTGCACGACGTGGCAGATCGCGCCGTCGCGCCGCAGCACCTCGGCGAGCAGCATCGCGGCGTCCTCGTTGTCGTCGACGATCAGGATGCGGCGCCCGGCGAGCTGCGTGTGCGCCGGCGGCACCGGGGCATCGGCGCTCGCCGGCGCGCGGCGCGAGGCCGGCAGCGTCACCACGAGCTCGCTGCCGAGGCCGAGCCCGTCGCTGTGCGCCGACACCGTGCCGCCGTGCAGCCCGACGAGGCTGCGCACGATCGACAGGCCGAGGCCGAGCCCGCCCTGCGAGCGCGCGACCGGCTGCGGCCCCTGCTGGAACAGGTCGAACACGTGCGGCAGGAGCGCACCCGAGATGCCGGCGCCGTTGTCCGCGACGCGGACGATGACCGCGTCGGCGGCGCGCCGCGCGTGCACGCGGATGCGGCCGCCGGCCGGCGTGTACTTGGCGGCGTTCGTGAGGAGGTTCGTGATCACCTGCGCCAGGCGGATCGCGTCGCCGTCGACCCACAGGTCGCGCTCGACCTCGGTCTCGAGCGTGTGCTCGCGCTGCTCGATCAGCGGCCGCGTCGTCTCGACCGCGCGCTCGATCACGTCCTCGACCGCGAGCCGCGTCAGCTCGAGCTGCACGCGGCCGGCGGCGATCGCGGAGACGTCGAGGAGATCGTCGACGAGGCGCTTCAGATGCTGCACCTGGCGCTCGAGGATCGCGTGCTCGCGATCGAGCGTGGACTCGCGGGCGCGGATGAGGTCGAGCGCCGTGACGATCGGCGACAGCGGGTTGCGCAGCTCGTGGCCGAGCATCGCGAGGAACTCGTCCTTCGCGCGGTTCGCGATGCGCGCCTCGTCGAGGAGCCGGGCGCGGTGCAGCGCCTGCTGGCAGTTCTGCGCGAGCGTCGCGAAGAACGCGCGGTCGCCCTCGTCGTACGGGTGGTCGAGCGGGTGGCAGAACACGAGCACGCCGTCGATCTCCGAGCCGGTGCGCACGGGCAGGACGGCGTGCGCGGCGAGGTGGTGCGACGCCGCCGCGAGGCGCTCGTACAGCTCGGGCGCGGTGCGCGCGAAGTCGGCGCGCGTCTCGACGAACATCGGCTCGCCGGTCGCCGCGACGTGCGTCACCGGG
Source organism: Deltaproteobacteria bacterium (assembly GCA_019637375.1). Lineage (GTDB taxonomy): Bacteria > Myxococcota_A > Polyangia > Haliangiales > Haliangiaceae > JABFXX01. The sequence continues at coordinate 55,250 of JAHBVW010000053.1, forward strand.
AAGGCGTCGCCGGGCTCGAGGACGCGGAACCGCTCGAGCCAGTCGGGCGCGCCGCCCCACGATCCGGCGAGCACGAGCCGGTGCTGATCGTCGAGCAGCCACAGCATGCCGCAGTGCGCGCCCATCGCCTGCGCGCCGATGCGGCACGTCACCTCCGCGACCTCGTCCGCCGTCGTCGCGCTCGACAGCGCCGACGTCACGTCCTGGATGCGCGCGATGCTGTCGTGCGCCTCGCGCTCCGACCTCGCGAGCTCCGCGAGCCGCTCCTCGCCGAGCTTGCGCTCGTGGATGTCGGTCGCGGTGCCGAACCACTCGACGATCTCGCCGGCGGCGTCGCGGCGCGGCAGCGCGCGCGTGAGGAACCAGCGGTACGCGCCGTCGGTCGCGCGCCGGATCCGCCACTCGATCTCGTGCGGCGCGCCGCTCGCGAGGCTCGCCCGCCAGCGCGTGGCCGCCCGCGCGCGGTCGTCGGGGTGGAACACGTCGGCGACGCCGGGCGCGTTCGTCGCGGCCATGTCGAGCCCGGTGAGGTCCGTCCAGCGCTGGTTGATGAACGTGATCGTGCCGTCGGGCGTCGCGGTCCACACGATCTGCGGCATCGACTCGGCGAGCGCGCGGAAGCGTGCCTCGGCCGTGAGCTCGTCGGTGACGTCCGTCGAGATGATCGCGACGCCGTCGGCGAGGCGGAGGACGCGCTTGTCGTACCAGCGCTGCTGCGGCTCGGCGAAGAAGCGCTGGCGCTGCGGCTCGCCGGCCATCGCGGCGCGCAGCGCGTCCTCGGTCTCGCCGCCGACGAGCACCGGGAACACCTCCCAGATCGTGCGCCCGAGCATCTCCTCGGCGGTCAGCTCCGAGAGCTCGCACGCGCGCTGGTTGACGTAGACGAAGCGCCAGTCGCGGTCGAGGACGGAGAAGGCGTCGTGGAGGTGATCCAGGAGCTGTTTCGACCACGCCATGTGGACAGCTCAGGGTTCCCATGGACCCGGGGCCGAGACAAGGCTCGCCGATCGGGAGCACGCGCTCCCGATCGAAGAGCTCCTAGAGGAACGTGAAGGTCATCGCGCCGTACAGCTTGATCTCGAGCTGCACGTCCATGCTCACGCCGCCGCCGTTGCGCAGGAGCAGGAACCAGTCGGCCTTCTCGTTGGGGATGAAGTCGTACTCCGCCGTCATCACCCGAAGCTCCTCGTGCACCGTCACGGTCGAGCCGTTCGGGTGCGCGTGGATGTTCCAGTCGAGCGTCGCGGTCGGCGCGGTCAGCTTGATGATCGCGCGGTCGCCGTTGCCGCCCGCCGCGCCGCCGACCATCTTCGCCTCGACGAGCTCGCTCGGTGCGAGCGGCTGCACGAGGTTCATCGTCTCGCGCGGCGGCGCCGCGTCGATCGAGGGGTCGGCGTCGAGCGCGGGAGGCGGCGCATCGGCCACCGTCGCGTCGCCTCCGCAGGCGGCCGACGGAAGGCCGATCACCGCCGCCGCGATCAGCGCGCGAAGGCTGCGTTGGGTGGAATGAGCTCGCATGGCAACTGTCCGCCGGGCTGGGGGAGGTTCGTGGGGTGATCGAGGCACGGGCCGAGCGCGCCGGGAGGCGGCGCATCGGGAGCGGCGTCGGGCGTCGGCGCGTCCTTCGGCGGCGGTTGCTCGCCGGTGACGTTGTCGCCGCACGCGCCCGCGAAGACGAGCGCGGCGGCGAGGGTGAGGGCTCGCATCAGTACCTCACCCAGATCTCGTCGTTCGCCGCGAGATCGCCGCCGAGCATCGTGACGCCGGGAGTCGCGGTGATCTGCGCGACCGTGTTCGCGTTCGAGCTGTACGCCGCGGCGCCGCGCCAGGCGATCAGCGCGTCGCCGAAGTACATCGGGACGTCCGCCGCCGCGATGTTCGCGGGGAGGACGTACTTGTTCCAGCCCGGCTGGCGCGCCGGCACGACGGTGACGAGCGGCGCGGGCTCGCCGGTGGTCGCGCCGGGCGGCTGGTCCCAGTGCGTGACCTCGACGACGCCGGCGGCCGTGCGGCACGTCTGCTCGACGTTGAACTGCAGCCGCGAGAACGGCGCGTTCGGCAGGCGCGCGCGGATCGTCAGCTCGTAGAAGCCGATGTCCTCGGCCTGCAGGTCGGCGTCGGCCTTCTGCCAGGTCACCGCGGTGACGTTGTTGCTCGCGTCCTTCTCGACGGACGGCTTGCCGAAGTCGCTGTACAGCGCGCGGACGCCGGTGACGCCCGCGGGGATCGACACCTTGATCTTGAGCGTGTCGGCGCCGTTGCAGCCGTGGGTGATGCCGAACGTGATCTTCTGGCTCACGTTCGCGAAGCCGGGGCCGCTCGCGACGCTGATGTGTGCGGACGCGGAGGCAGAGATGAGCATCGTCGCGGCGAACGCCGCGAGGGAGAGGTTCTTCACAGGTAGCTCCTTGGGTTCAGGGGACGCCGCACGCGATCCACTCGCCGAGCTGGAGGCGTTCCTCCATCGTCGGCCGCAGACCGTCGGGCGGCATGCCCTTGTTGGTGGCGGCCGGACCGGCCGCGGTGGTCTCATCGATGTGGTCGGCCACGCCCTTGATGCCCGGCTGGGTATCGAAGTCGTGGAAGCTGGGCGCACCCTTGCGGGCGGCACCCACGAGCTCGCTCGAGTGGCAGCGCGTGCAGTAGCGCTCCATGAAGCTCTTGCCGAAGTTGTCGTAGGTCAGGGTCGAGCCGGTCGGGCAGGTGGACTCGGTCGGTGGACCGAACACCCCACTGCCGTGATCGTCAGAGCAGGCCGCGAGCGAGATCGCGGCCGCGAACAAGGTGATCCATGCGCGCATGGGACTCCGCACGTGAAGGGAAGGCACACCCACGTCGTGGCGCGACGCGCGTGGACCGTTCAGCGGGATCGCAACGGGAGCGCGTGGATCGTCAGGAAGGTGCGTCGGGTCGCCGCGGTGGCGGCGGTGGATGGGGGCGAGCGAGGTCGTCGACGATCGGTACGGCCGCGCGGGGCGGTGGGATCATCGCCGCGGCGAGCTGGTGGACCGCGGCGAACGGCGGCATCGGCGTCGCCGTGGCCGCCTTCGGTGGGTCGTTGTGGCAGGCCTTGACGATGGGCTTGTCGTGCTTGGCCTTCGCGTGGTCGTGGCACTTGCAGCGGTCGGGATCGGGGCAGCAGCACTCGACCTTGTCGGCGGCGAAGCGCAGCGTCGCGAACGGCACCGCGAGGAGCAGGAAGATCGCGACCATCGAGGTCGTGATCGCTGTCACCGCGCGGCCGAGCATCCTATCTAGGTGTAGGCACAGCTCGCGCCACGCGTCAACGTGGTCGACGCCGACGGCCGCCGGCAAGCGCGAGGTGCGGGCGCCTCACGACGGGGCGAGCGGCAGCGTGAAGGCGAAGCGCGCGCCGGCGCCGGGCGTGCTGTCGACCCAGATCCGGCCGCCGTGCGCCTCGACGATCGCGCGCGCGATGTAGAGGCCCAGGCCCGAGCCGCGCGCGCGGTGCTGCGCGGCCGACCAGTACGGATCGAACAGGAAGGGCAGGAGGTCGGGCTGGATGCCGGGGCCGGTGTCGGTCACCGAGAACGCGACGGTCTCGCCGGCGCGCTCGGCGCCGAGCGTGATCGCGTCGCCCGGGCGGCAGAACTTGATCGCGTTGCCGACGATGTTCACGAACACGCGCAGGATGCGGTCGCGGTCGCACAGGACGCGCAGGTCGGAGGCGGCGTCCGCGCGCGCGAACCCGAGGCCGCGCTCCGCGGCGGCGCGCGCCTGCACGTCGAACGCCTCGCCGACGAGCGCGTCCGCGGCCTCGGGCGTGCGGTGGAGCTCGAGGCGCCCCATGCGGATCATCGCGGTGTCGAGCAGGTCGTCGATCAGGTTCTCCATGCGTTGGCACGAGCGCAGCACGATCTCGACGTTGCGGCGCATGCGCGCGTCGGCGCCGACCTGGCCCTCCAGGAGCGTCGCGCTCAGCTGCACGGCCTGCAGCGGGCTGCGCAGGTCGTGCGACACGACGGCGAGCAGGTCCTCGCGCGTGCGCACGGCGATGCGCAGCTCCTCCTCCATGCGCTTGCGCTCGGTGATCTCCGTCGCGATGCCGCCGAGCATCGGCGGGTCGCTCGGGATCGGGAACTTGATCGCGAGGAACGTCCGCATTCCGGACGGCGATGGGATCTCCTCCTCGACCTCGATCGTGCGGGCGCCGTCGGCGGCCGCGCGGTCGTGCGCCTCGTGGACCGCGGCGAGCTCGGGCGGGAGGAGGTCCTCGGAGCGACGCCCGAGCAGCTCGTCGCGCGGCCGCCCGAACACCTCGGCGACGCGCCGGTTCGCGAGGACGATCGTGCCGTCGCTCGCCTTGACCCAGATCGCGGCCGGCGCGTGCTCGAGGATCGACTGGATGCTCACCTCGGCGCCGCGCAGCGCCTCCTGCGCGCGCCGCGCGGCCGTGATGTCCGCGATCACGCCGCCGACGCCGAGGATCTCGCCCGACGGCGCGCGCACCGGGAAGAAGCTCGTCAGCACCGTGCGCTGGCCCGGGATCGCGACCTCGCGATCGACGACGGTCTCGCCGGTGTCGCGCACGCGCTCGAGCACCGGCACGATCTGGTCCGCGGCCTCGGGCGGCAGCACGTCGAGGACGGAGCGCCCGACGTGCTCGGCGGCGGGGCGGCCGTTGAGGCGCGCGAGCGCGTCGTTGACCGTCACGTAGCGCAGCTCGCGGTCGAGGAACGCGATGCCGACGGGCGCGGCCGCGACGAGCGACTCCAGCCGCGCGAGCACGCCCTCGCGCTCGAGCGCGACCCGCGCGAGCTCCTGCCGCAGCATGTGCTGCGCGAGCCCGGTGGTCGCGCGCACGGCCATCGAGTCGAACAGGTGGCGCTCCTCGAGGGAGAACTCGGTCGCGGTGAGCGAGCCCATGTGGGCGACGCCGATCAGCTCGCCGTCGTGGACGAGCGGGACGCCGTACAGCGCGCGCAGGCCATCCCAGGTGCCGTCGTCGGGCTTGAGGTGCGCGAGCTCGACGGGGGCGCGCCGCGCCGCGATCGTCTCGGCGAACGCCTCGCCGGCCGACGGCGGCGGGCCGCGGCCGTCGCCGTTGCCGCCGCCGAAGCCGACCGCCGCGCGCACGCACAGCCGGCCGCGCTCGACGAGCAGGATCGCGGCGGCGTCGACCGCGGGCGTCGTGTCGCGGAACACCGCGAGCAGGCGCTGCAGGAGCTCGCCGACGTCGCGCGCCTCGAACGCCGCCGCCGAGATCCGGTCGATCGCGGCGAGCGTGCGCTCGCGCGTCTCGGTGTAGCGCTGGATCGAGGCGCCGATGACGAGATCGAGCGCGGCGTCGACGGTGCGCAGGTCGTCGAGCTCGAGGTCGACGTGCGCCTCCGACCACACGCGGAGGAGGGCCTCGCGCAGGAGCGAGAGCTCGCGCACGACCGCGGAGATGTCGAAGCCGGCGTCGAGCCGATCGAGGGCGTGCCGGCGCGCGGTGCGGAACGCCGCGTCGATCGCCTGGCCCGTGGCGGCGCGCTCGGCGAGCGCCGCGACCTCGTCGAGCAGGTCGGGGATGTGGTCGACGAGCTGGGAGGCGAGCATGTCGTGCGCGGGTGGCAGGGTGCGCACGCTCCGGCGCCACGCCGCGAGCACCTCCGCACGGTGGCGGCGGATCGCCTCGCCGATCTTCGCGCGTGGGACCGGCGTCGCCGGCATGCGGCGGGGGTGTGCAGAGGTCAGGCCACGCCGCGGCGTGCGGCCGGGCTCACTTCGGTCACTTCGGGCGCGGGGTGGAGCGCAGCCACGTGTTGACGTTCGCGAAGAACGCGATCACGTGGTCGCTCCGGTCGCCGGCCTGCGTCAGCAGGTACAGGTAGCCGGCCTCGAAGCGCATGCCGCGCAGCTTGGTGTCGATGGCGATGCCGGCGAAGGTGCGGTTCTGATCGAAGCCCTGGAGCTTGAAGTTGGTCGTCTCGTTGACCCCGAAGAACACCTCGTCCCACACCACCAGGTGCACGGGCGCGCGCTGCGAGGCCTGCCACTGGAGCCGGCCGAGCGCGCGCAGGCGTACGCCGACGCCGGCGTCGGGGCCGAAGCGCTGCTCGGCGCGGCCGCGCAGCTGGTACTTCAGCTGCGGATCGATCGTCCCGTTGTAGATGACCTGCTGCCAGATGCGCTGCTCGGTCGCGGTGGCGCCGTCGTCGAGGTCCGTCGGGATGTACGCGTAGCCGGCGTGGACGAACAGGTCCTGCGTGATCGCCCAGCCGAGGGCGGGCCGCACGAGGTACTGCGTCGAGTCGCCGCGGCGGCGCAGCTGGAGGTCGAGCCAGGCGGAGGGGCTGCTGCCGTGCTCCTCGACGCGCCCCAGCATCTGGATGACCTGCCACGCCTGGATCTCGGCGCGCGCCGGGGCGGCGGTGACGGCGAATGTGACGGCGGCGGCAGAGACGGCGAGGGCAAACTTCACACGGCGACGTTAGCCGAAAGCTCCCGGGGGCGTGACCTTCTCGCCGAGCTCGAGCTCGAGGAGCGCGTCGCTGCTGGCGGTCACGTCCTGCGACAGGTCCTCGAGCTGCTTGACCGGCGAGCTGGCGGCGACGGCGCGCGCGGCGTCGAGGCCGGTCGCGGCGAGCTGGAACTTCTCGAGCGCCGTGACGTGGTGGTGCATGCGCGCGACGAGCCGCTCCTTGCCCTGCGCGATGTGGTCGCGGTAGCGGCGCTGGTCGTCGAGGGCGGCGCGGGCGGCCGCGTACTGCGCGCGCGCCTCGCCGTCGGTGACCGTCGCGAGCTTGCCGTCGAGCTCGGCCGTGCGCGCCGCGAGCTCGGCCTCGCTCGGGCCGGCGAGCTTGACCTCCGCGCTCTTCATCGCGACCGCGAGCGTCGTGAGGACGCCGTCGCGCACGAGGTGTTGCCCGCCTTCGTCGGCGAGCGCCTCCTTCGCGCCGCGCCAGATCGCGACGGCGCGGTCGCACAGGCCCTTCACCTCGGGATCGAGCGTCGCGGGGAGGCGCCGCACCGCCGCCGTCACCGGGTCGGACGCGAGGCTCAGGTGGCGCGGCACCATCGCGAGGATCCCGACGAGCCCCATCGCCGTCGCGCCGGCGCCGTCGCGCACCCAGCTCGGCAGGCCGGCCGTCTCGCGCGCGCCGACGATGCGCATCGCGCACCACATCGCGACGAGGCCGGTCAGCGCGGCCCAGAGGAAGAGGCCGACGCCGCGCACGCCGCGCGGGCCGCCGGCCGCGAGGCCGAGCGCGAGGAGCGACACGGACACGACGAGCGCGATCGCCGACGGCAGCCCCGACACCCAGCCGACCTGCGCGCCCCACGACGCGAGCGAGGCGACGAACACCGTCGCGAGCGCGGCCGCCGCGGCGGCGAACCGGAGCTTTCCGTGCCCGTGGCCCCACGACGCGCCGGCCGCGATGCCGGCGAGCCCGCCCGCGACCGGTGCCATCGCCGTGATCGGGTGCAGGGCGAGGCCGATCAACAGGGAACCGCCGACCATCCCGGCGGCGGCGCGGTGAAACGAGGCGTGGTCGCGGAACCGGATGTCCATGCGGCCTAGTAACGCCCGCGCGCGCGATCGCGATCTACGAAGCTCGCAGGTCGTGCGCGTCGACAAGTCGGCGTGATCGCGGCGAAAAAAGTAGGCGCGCGGACCCAAGCTCGCGGCGGCGCACGCTGTCTCGGCGAATAACGCCGCCGGCCGCCCGTCGAAGCCGCACCGAACATGGGGCACGCGCCAGTTCTGGTACGCTCGCTCCCCAGGAGGCCGTGATGCGCTTGCGCTCTCTCGTCTTGATCGTCGCGTGTGCCCTCGCGGTACCCCAGGTTGCATCCGCCGACGCCGACGCACACTACAAGCAGGGTCTTGCCTACAAGAACCAGGGCAAGACGGACGAGGCCATCAAGTCGATGGAGTCCGCCGTCGCCGACAACCCCAAGCACGGCATGGCGTGGGGCTCGCTCGGCAACCTGTACAAGACCAAGGGCAAGATCCCCGAGGCCGTGAAGGCGTACGAGAACGCGGTCGCGCTCATCAAGAAGGACAAGGTCCTGTGGGCGAACCTCGGCATGGCCTACTACCGCGACAAGCAGCTCGACAAGGCGCTCGAGGCGCTGACGACGGCGAAGCAGCTCGACCCCAAGGACGCCGAGATCCTCGGCAACCTCGGCACGGTGCGGCGCCAGAAGGGCGACAACGCCGGCGCGATCGTGGACCTCGAGGCGGCGGTCAAGCTCAAGCCCGACGACGCGGGCTTCCGCAACAACCTCGGCGTCGCGTACCGCGTCGCCAAGCGCGACGACGACGCGATCAAGGCGTTCTCGAAGGCGATCGAGCTGTCGCCGAACGACCCCGGCTTCCACTTCAACCTCGCGGTCGTGTACCGCCGCAAGGAGGAGCCGGAGAAGGCGATCCCGTTGTACGAGAAGGCGGTCAAGCTCGACCCGGGGAACGCCGACGCCTACTTCGACCTCGGCTACATGTACAAGCTCAACCACGAGAACGACAAGGCGATCGGCGCGTTCCAGAAGTACCTCGACCTCAACAAGGCGAAGAAGGGGACCGAGGACAAGGCCGCGAGCCAGCGCATCTGCGAGGAGATCGCGGCGGTCGGCGGCACCGGCAAGGGCTGCGATACCAAGCCGCCGTCGAAGACGCCGCCGAAGAAGTGAGGCGGGTGGTAGGGTGAGGGGATGCGGATCAGCTGGCTGGCGGCCGACGAGATCGCGGCGGCCCGGCAGGCCCTGACCGCCGGCGGCGCGAGCTACGACGACCACTTCACGCCCGACTTCGCGAGCCCGGCGCAGCCCGAGGGCGCGCGGCTCCTCGACTGGGAGCACATCGCGGAGCACGTCGCGCGCGCCGAGCGCGTGTCGGCCGTGGTGCGCAGCGACGGCCTCGAGGCGGCGCGCGCCCGCTTCGGCGGCTCGCGCACCGCGATCGAGGCGGCGACCCTCGCGGCGGCCGCGCACGAGAGCGGCGAGCTCGGGCTCGACGAGGTCGTCGCCGTGCTCGGGCACGAGATCGATCGCCTCGTGTTCTACGCGCCGTTCCTCGAGCTCCTGGTCGCGCTCGGGCGCGAACAGGTGCAGGTCGAGCGCACCGTCGCCACCTACGAGCAGTTCGCGAACGCGTACGCCGCCGCGCTCGCCACCGTCCCGCACGGCGGCGAGCGCATCGGCGCCGTGCGCGACGGCCTCGCCGACTTCTACGTCAGCGTCGGGCGCATCGACGATGCCGAGGCGCTGTTCGAGCGCCGCCACGACGAGGACCAGGGCGACGTCGCCGTGGCCCTGTCGGCGAGTCGCGCGTTCCTCGCCGCCGGCTCCGTCAGCCACGCCGTGCGCTGGCTCGGCGTCGGCGCGCAGCGCGCGGCCGCCCTCGGCCGCGACGAGCTCGCCGCGCGGCTGCGCCAGAAGCAGGAGCGCGTGCGCGAACGTCTGAGCTGATCCCGAGGGCACACGCGATGCACGCGCCGTCGGCATGACGACGATCAGGATCCGTCGCGCGGCCCTCGCCGCCGCGCTCCTGGCGGGCACTGCGACCCCGGCGCTCGCCGACGACAAACCCGAGGAGAAGGTCGATCGCGTGACCCTCAAGGAGGGCGAGCCTCGAAAGCCCGCCGCGTCGCCGCGCGCGCCCGACGGCTGGGTCGAGCTCGCCACCCCGACGCCCGCGCGCCACGGCACCGAGTACATCACCGTCGGCCAACGCGGCGACTTCTCGACGCTCCGCCTCGAGGCCACCCGCGGCAAGGTCGTCTTCGAGCGCGTCGTCGTCACGTTCGCCGACGACACGATCAAGGTGTTCGAGCGCCGCAAGCTCCTCCACCCCAGGGACCCCGCGATCGCCTTCGAGCTCGGCGGAAAGCCGATCAAGCGCCTCGTCGTCACCACCGAGCGCTACACCGACGGCGACTACGCCGTCTTCGCATCCACCGCGCCCGTCACCGCCACGCGCTGACGCGCCCACCGAGCCTCCGTCTCAGGCGGGGACGTAGACCAGCTGGACGACCTGGTCGCTGATGCGGTTCGTGCCGACGAGGCGCAGCGGTGGGCGCGCGCCCGCGAAGTACGGCTTGCCGGCGCCGAGCACGTACGGCAGGAAGTAGAGCCGGTACTCGTCGATCAGCGGTGCGACCGCGGCGGCGAGCATGGGACCGGCGACGTCGAGCTCGCCCTCGACCGTCGCCTTCAGATCGCGCACGGTCGCGACGACATCGCCGCGGATCAGCGTCGCGTTGGGCCCGACCGACTCGAGCGTCCGCGACGCGACCCACTTCGGCTGCCGTCGCCAGGCGGCCGCGAACTCGTGCTCCGGCGCGCCCCACTCCGGCCGATCGACCTCCCGGTAGCGCATCAGCTCGTAGATGCGGCGGCCGTAGATGCACCCGGTGTGGCTGGCGACGACGTCGATGAAGTGACGAAACACCACCGGCCCCGGTGCCGGCATGCAGAGCGTTCCTTCCACGTCGTCGACGTAGCCGTCGAGCGATTGCGACATTCCGAACACGAGCTTGGCCATGGCGCATCGTACTCGCTCGATCAGCGAGCTCGAGCCACGCGGGTGACAGATCGCGCCGTGCGCGTGCTGAACGCGCTCGATCGCACCGGCGAGATCCCACCCGCTCATCGCCGGCGCATCGCACGCGCGAGCCGTGCTCGAGCGAGCTCCCGCGGCTGCGCCTCGCCTCGATGCCCCCTTGCCGTGCTCGGACATGTCCTCGCGGGTGACCTCCCGTGCGGAACGACCTCCCTGCTGCCCGCTGCGGAACTGCGCGCGGCAAGGGGGCATCGGGCGGGCGCGCCGCGGGTGACGCGATCACGTTCGTGCGCCACGTAGGCGAAGCGTTTCGAGCTAGCCCGTTGCTCCGCGAGCGGGCGGGGCGGCCGGAGAATCTCGTGGTGGCGGGTGAAGTCGAGACCGAGCCCCCACCTGTACCGATGCGTCGCTCAGCCGAGCCGATCGGGCAGGCACGTGGTCTTCGGCGCAAGTGATCGAAACTGCTTGATGGGTCCGAGGACGTCAGACCCCCAACGCATGCTGTCACGTCTACCGAGTTGCGCGTACACTCTTGCGGTCTTCTCCATGTGAACACTGCCATGGCTACTGATCCGCCCAACACCTCTGACGACGCGACGCCGGTCATCACGCTCGAGCAGGCGAAGGAGCTCGTGCGCGAGGGTGAGGAAGCCGCACGCGCGTATCGCGAGCGCGTCGAGGTCATGTGGACGATCTCGAAGGACACCCGTCAGACTCGCGCGCGGTGACACGTCGTGGTCCAGCGTTTGTCGCTCCGGTGTGAACCGTTCGAGCAGCTCATCGAGTGCATCCGCCGAGAGAGCTGCACGCCGAGCGGTTCGTCGGCGACGCCCTGTGATCAGGTCAGGTACCTCGCGTCGTATCTAGGAAATCGAGAGCTCGGTACAAAGACGATCCTCGTCGAGCACCCGTACGTGGATCGTCACTGGCTCGACGAGTATGCGGGCTACTACGCCACGTTGCTCGATCCGCCGCGCCCCAAAGCGACTCGGTTGCACTTCTTCGATGTCGCGTGGACTCTCGACGACTTCAAGGCGCATCTCGCCGCTGCGATCGAAGGGAATAGCAACGAGATCGCAGCACACTACCGCGGCTTCTGCGTCATTCGTCCGCTGCCGGCTGCGCCGATCGGACGCACGGTACTTCGAACGTACGGCGACGTTGCGGAACGGTGCTTCGCACCGGCAGCACTGACTCATCGTGTGCACCTCGCCGGGCTAACGATCGAGCTGGTCGGTCTTCCGTTCCAGCAACAGGACCAGGGCGTCGCCGCGTGCGCGACGACAGCGATCTGGTCCGCGCTGACGAAGGTGATCCGTGCGGACGGCGGTCGTGCGCCGACCCCATACGCCGTGACGATGGCCGCGACCGACCATCGCGTACAGACGCGCGCGTTCCCGGCGCTTGCCGGCCTAGATCTCGACCAGATGGCCACGGCGGTCCACGAGTTCGAGTACCAGCCTCACGTTTTCCAGCGAGGCGGCGAGTCCGACGACTTCTTCTTGGCCTTGAAGACGTACCTGCGTTCCGGAATTCCAGTCGTTGTTCGCGCGCGTGTCGTGGATGGCGATCTTCACGCGCTGACCCTCGTCGGATTTCGGGAACGCGGGTCGGGCGCGTCGCCAGTCGGCGACCTGGAGATCCGGAACGGAGATAAGACGAAGCTTCGATCTCGCGGCATCGAGCGTTGGTACGCGCACGACGATCGGCTCGGAGCGTATGCGCGTCTGGGATTCGTGACCGAAGGAGCCGAGCGACACACGCACTTGAAGCTGCTGCCAACGGCGCCCGGCTACGAGCACCTCGAGAAGCCGATGGTGTTCTCCGAGGCGATCGTGCCATTGTACCCGAAGCTTCGGCTGACCGCGGAGGAGCTCATCGGTTACGGTGTCGACCTATCCCCGACGGTTCGGTTCCTCGCTCGCGACGACAGCAACGTCTACTGCGAGCCCAGGTTTATCCTCGGCGGTGAATACCTTCGCGTGCTTCACGGCCGGCCGATGGAGCGCAGCAGGATCATCGAGATCTGCACGACGCTGGCAGTGTCGCGTTACGTGGGCGTCATCAGTTGGTACCGCGACGGCGATTGGCTCCTTGATGCGGTCTACGACACCACGGATCTTCGGCGTGGCGACGCGTCTCGACCACCCTTGCTCGCGCTCATCCCCAGCGACGCACGATGGATCTCGTCGCTCGAGCAGGTCCGAGCGCTCCGGTTCGGTGACGGTCCCTTGATCGGGTGACGGCCGTCGTCGAGCAGCGCGTGGATGGAGCGGCTTGGTCGTCTTGCCGACGCGAAGCGCT
>JAHBVW010000054.1 GCA_019637375.1 Deltaproteobacteria bacterium
TCGGGAGGCACGCGTCGAGCACGAACCGCCCGGCGTCCAGAGCTCGGGCTCGTGGGGCACGCTGGAGGCGGCCCGACAGGCGGAACCTAGACGCGGGGCCAGATGACGCGCGTGAGGCCGTCGGGATCGTCGGCGATCGACGAGGTGCGGTCGAAGATGCGGGTGGCGCGGCGGACGTCGTCGTAGCGGGGCCAGCCGCCGCCGGGGTCGCCGGTGCGGACGAAGGAGGCCCAGGCGTCGTGCATCTCGAGCGCGAGGGATTGAGCGGAGGGGTCGGCGCCGCCGAGGAGGAGCTGGGAGAGGGGGTTGTCGAGCCGGTTCCACACGAACGGCAGCTCGAGGGCGTGGGCGGCGCCGAGCTTGCCGTCGAACGCCTTGGACGCGAGGTCGAAGCGGTACATGTACACGGGCGCGTGCCGGGACTGCTCCTCGGCGAGCCGGATCATCGGGATCCGGAACGCGAGGTCACCGAGAATGTCGATCCACGCCCGCTCGCTCGAGCGATCCGCGCGCGCCTCGAGGTAGCGGGCGTGCGCCAGCTCCGCGAGGCCGCCGAACCGGCCGCGCAGCTGCGCGACGACCGTCTGCGTGAGCTGCGCGCCGAGGAACGTGTCGAACAATGCCCACTCGTCGCGGTTCGAGCCGAGCAGGACCGGCACGCCGGCCGCGGAGCCGGCGCGCACGGCCTGGAGCGGCGGCTTCGGGACCGTGACGCCGTCGACGCACGGGCTGAATGCGGCGAGCCCGCGCGCCTGCGAGGCCGCGGCCTGGGCCGCGACGATGCGCTCGGCCGGCAGCGCGAGCAGCGACGGCAGATCGGCGACGCCGAGCTCGGCGAGCGCCGCGCGCGCGGACGCGGTCGCATCGGCGCGCGCCGGCGGGATCAGCGCCGTCGCGCCACTCTGCAGGATCGCGCGCTGGAACAGGCCCCGCGCCGCGGGCATCGCGAGCAGGTGCGCGACGGAGAACGCGCCCGCGGACTCGCCCATCACCGTGACGGCGCCCGGGTCGCCGCCGAACGCCGCGACGTGGTCGCGCACCCACGTCAGCGCCGCGATCTGGTCGAGCAGCGCGACGTTGCCGTGCGCGTAGCGCTCGCCGAACAGCTCGCCGAGGTACAGGAGGCCGAGGTGACCGAGCCGGTAGTTGACCGTCACCACGACGAGGCCGTGGCGCGCCGCGAACGTGCCGCCGTGATACAGCGGCAGCGAGCCGGCGCCCATCACGAACGCGCCGCCGTGGATCCACACGAGCACCGGGCGCGGCGGGCCGCTCGCGTGATCCGCCGGGGCGAAGACGTTGAGCGAGAGGCAGTCCTCGCTCATCTGCATCTTGTCGGTGATGCCGCTCATCATCGCGGAGCGCTGCTCGCGCGACTGCATCGCGACCGGGCCGTAGCGCGTGCCGTCGTGCTCGCCGGTCCACGGCGCCACCGGCCCCGGCGGCAGGAAGCGCAGCTCGCCGAGCGGCGGCCGCGCATACGGGATACCGCGCCACGCGGCGACGCCGTGCTTGACGTCGCCCCGGATCGCGCCGAGCGAGGTGCGGACGACGGTCACAGCACCGCTCGCTCGAGCTCGACGAGCGCGTCGCCCGTGTACACCGCGAGCCGCTGCAGGTGCGGGACCGTGTCGCGGCACCCGGTGAAGCCGAAGCAGACCTTCCCCGCATAGCTGTTGCACGTGATGTTGAGCCCCTGCCCGTGCACGGGGATCGACAGCGGGTACGACGCATCGAGGCGCGCGCCGCGGAAGTACAGCGCCGTATCGGGGCCGGGCACGTTCGAGATGACCACGTTGAACGTCGGGCGCACGCGGCCCGCGACGCCCGGCATCATCTGCAGCATCGCCGGCGTCGTCAGCAGCGCGCTGTACGACAGGATCTGCGCCTTCGACATGCCGTGCAGCTGCTGCTTCGCCGTGCGCGTCGACGCCACGATCTCCGCGATCCGCTCCTCGGGATCCTCGATGTCCGTCGCGAGCGACGCGAGGATCGCACCGACGGCGTTGCCGCCGCCCGCGTCGTCCTTGGTGCGCACGCTGACCGGGAGCATCGCGACGAGCGGCGCCGCCGGGAGCGCGTCGAGCTCGAGCAGGTACCGGCGCAGGCTCGTCGCCGACAGCGCGAGCACGACGTCGTTGAACGTGCCGTCGACGGCGCGCGCGACCGCGCGGATGCGCTCGATCTCGAGCGTCTGCGTCGCGAAGCGCCGGTTGCGGCTGATCTTCTGGTTGAGCACGCAGCGCGGCGCCTGCAGCGGCGTCACGAGCTCGTCCTCGCCCTGCACCGCCCGCACGAGCGCGCGCGCCACCGTCTTCGTCGCGCCGACCTGCGCGCGGATCGCCGCGAGCATCTCGGCGAAGTGGATCCCCCCACCCGTCTCCTCCTCCTTGTCCTTCTCCTTCTCCTTTTCCGGCCGGGGCTCCCTGCGGGGCCGCTCGGGCGGCGGGATCGCGAAGAACAGCGGCCGCTCGCGGTCGTCGGGATCGTGCGTGAGCCCGTGGATCAGGAGGCGCATCGCCGTGTACCCGTCGACGAGCGCGTGATGGACCTTCACGTACAGCGCGAACCGGTTGCGCTCGAGGCCCTCGATCAGGTGCATCTCCCACGGCGGGCGGTGGAAATCGACGGCATAGCCGTGGAGGCGCGAGATGAGGGTGCCGAGCTCGCGCTCGTCACCCGGCGACGGGAGGGCCGTGCGCCGCACGTGGTACTCGACGTCGACCTCGGGCTCCTCGACCCACGCCTGCAGCGGGTTGCGCAGCAGCTCGGGGGTGCGGAGCTTCAGGTTCCACGGCGAGAACACGGGCGATCCCGCGCGCAGGTCGTCCATCAGCTGGCGCAGGAAGTCGGGAGGCGTGTCGGGAGCCGGGGTGAAGAGCAGCAGCCCCGCGACGTGCATCATCGTCTCGCGACTCTCGCCGTACAGGAACATGGCATCGGATGGCGTGAGTCGCTTCACGAACGTGATTGTACGGGACGGTGCGCTAGATTCGGACCATGCGCGTTCGGAGTCTGACGGTTTCCCTGGTCATCGGCTGTGCGCTGGGCGTCGTGGGCGCGAGCGCCGCCCCGACCCCACCGGCCCCCACGGCACCGCCGCCACCCCTGCCGCTGCCGCAGGTCGACGTCACCGAGAAGCGCCTCGAGGTCGACCGCGCCGGGCAGGTCTCGACCGACATCCTGTTCGAGGTCGGCAACGACACCATCCGCCCCGCGGCCATCCCGCTCCTCGACACGATCGCGAAGGTCCTGTCGAAGGACCAGAGCACGAACCTCACGATCGACCTCTACAGCGACGACGTCACGATCGACGGCGACCGCAGCGGCGAATGGGTGCTGAAGCTATCGCAGCGGCGCGCCGAGGCGATCAAGAACCACCTCATCAAGCGCGGCGTCGTGGCCAAGCGCCTGACCGCCCTCGGCCACGGCCGCGACAAGGCGCTCGGCAGCAACGACACCGACGAGGGGCGGCGCACGAACCGGCGCCTCGAGATCATCGTCGAGCAGGAGATCCGCCCCCCGACGGCGGCGGACCTCGCGACCTTCGTGAAGAAGCTGCCCGGCACCGGCAACCGCATCGTCGCGACGCTGACGACGACGCACGGCACGCTCCACTGCGACCTGTTCGACACCAAGGCGCCGGTCGCCGTCGCGAACTTCATCGGCCTCGCCACCGGGCAGAAGCCGTTCCTCGACCCGGCGAGCAACAAGGTCGTCAAGAACAAGCCGTTCTACGACGGCCTGATCTTCCACCGCGTGATCCCCGGCTTCATGATCCAGGGCGGCGACCCGCAGGGCATCGGCATCGGCGGCCCCGGCTACAAGTTCGAGGACGAGCTCACCGGCGACAAGCACGAGCCCGGCACGCTCGCGATGGCCAACGCGGGCAAGGACACGAACGGGAGCCAGTTCTTCATCAACGAGGTCGAGACGCCGTGGCTCAACGGCCGCCACACCGTGTTCGGCAAGTGCAAGGAGCTCGACGTCGTCGTGAAGATCGCGACGGTGCCGCGCGGCCGCAACGACATGCCGCACGACCCGGTCCGGATCACGAAGCTGACGATCGCGCGCTCGCCCTGACCGTAGACATCGGTTTTACAGAGGCGGTGCTAGCGTAGGGCGATGGTGCAGCGCCGCAGCCTGCTGGCTGGCTTGTCCCTCCTCGCGTCGACCCTGCTCGCCGCCGCGTGCGGCTCGGGGAGCGGGTCGCCGCCGAGCGCGGGCTCGGTGCAGCCGCGCGGCCCCGCGGATCCGGCGACGGCGCTCGCGCGCGACGCCGTGTTCCACGATCGGTTCGCGCGGCGCACGCTGTACACGTGGACGACCACCGAGCAGATCGAGGAGCTGCGCCGCACGGGCGTGCTGCTGTCGCGCTCGGAGTCGCCGACGCGCGGGACCTCGTACGCGGAGCAGGTGCTCGACGCGCTCGCGCGGCGCGGCGACCCGACGGCGCTCCTCCTGTACTCGACGGGCTACGCGAAGGCGCGACACGCGTGGCCCGCGCCGTGGGCGACGCGCGCCGGCTGGCCCGACGAGCAGTACGGCGACCAGCTGATCCGCATCACGCTCCGGCGCGAGGCGATCCTCGTCTCGCTGGCGACGGCGACGGGCGCGTTCGCGGCGCGCGACGCGTCGGGCGGGGCGGTGTCGCTCGAGGAGGCGCGCGCCCACCCCGAGCGGATCGCGGCGCTGTACTTCGTGAGCGACGCGACGTCGCCGCCCGCGCCGGGGGTGCCGCCGCCGAAGGCGACCTACCGCGAGTACGTCGTCGTCAACGAGGCGATGATCGAGTCGTGGGCCGTCGGCACGGCCGACGTCGCGCGCGAGCTCGAGACGAACGTCGACACGATCGAGGCGCTCGTCCGCTACCTGCGCGCCGGCGGCGGCGCCCCGCACGCGCTCGCGCCGCCGCGCGTCTGGGGCATGCCCGGCGCGCGCCTCGGCCGCGCCGAGGATGCGTTCACCGCCGCCCTCGCGTTCGTGAACCCGAGCTACGCGCTCGACGCCCGCGCGCTCGAGAAGCTCGCCGCGCTCCTGCGCGCCACCCCGCGCCCGCCGGAATTCATCGGCGGCGGCACGACGACGTTCGCCGGCCCCGGCGCCCCGCGCGCCCGGCCCACCCTCCGCGGGCCCTCGCGCACCTTCGCCGGTACGTTCTGACGTGATCCGCCTCGACAAGCGCGCGGCGCTCGCCCGCGTCGCCGCCGCGAACGACGCGCCGGCGTGCCGGATGTGCGCGCTCGTGCGCGACGCCGAGCCGATCGCGGCGACCGACGAGGCCGTCGCGATCCTCGACGCGTTCGCGACGCGCCCCGGCCACATCCTCGTCCTCCTGCGCCGCCACGAGGAGCGCCTCGCCCACCTCGCGTGGCCCGAGTACCAGGCGCTCCAGCACCTCGCGTGGCGCACGTGCCGCGCGCTCGAGGCTGCGCTCGCGCCGCGCCGGATCTACGTCGCGTCGCTCGGGTCGGCCGAGCCGCTCGCGACGTCGTTCCCGCACGTGCACCTCCACGTCGTCCCGCTCGCCGACGGCGGCGAGGCCGATCGCCCGGCGAGCGTGTTCACGTGGGCGCACGGCATGTACGTCTTCGAGTCCGCCGGCGAGGAGGCGGCCCTGCGCGCGCGCCTGGTCGCGGCGCTGCCGTGACGCGGCTCAGCCGTGGACGGCCTTGCCGAAGTCGCGCATCCAGGTCAGCTCGTCGGCGGTGAGCGGGCCGCGCGCGACGGCGGCGAGGTTCTCGTCGAGCTGCTGCTCGCTCGCCGGGCCGTTGAGGACGACGTCGACGTGCGGGCTCGACAGGCAGAACCGGTAGCAGTCGCCCGCGGTCATGACGTTGCCGTCCCAGCCCTTCGGGCGCTTGAGGAGCTTGCGCCAGCTCGTCGCCGTGTACGCGACGAGGTGCGGCTGGCGCGCGGCGAGGTGCGGGAAGATGTCGCGCTCGGCGCCGGGGTGCGCAGCGTTGTAGCGGATCATGAGGAGATCGAGCGGGCTGTCGGCGGCGAGGCGGCCGGCGCGCTCGCGGTCGTGGATCGAGACGCCGAGCGCGCGCACCTTGCCGGACTCCTTCAGGTGGCGCAGCTCGGCGAGCGTTCCGTCGGTCCACGCGGAGCCGACGCCGAGCCACATGAGCTGGAAGACGTCGAGGTAGTCGGTGCCGAGCTTCTTGAGCGTGCGCTCGCAGCTGCGGCGGACGCTGCCGCCGAAGTAGCCGACGAGCGGGCCGGCCGCGACGACGAGCTCGTCCCGCCGGCGCGCGAGCGCGTCGCGCAGCGGGCGGGCCATCGCGCCGCGGACCGTGAAGTAGACGTAGTTGATGCCGCGGTCGAGCGCCGCGCGCACGCCGGCCTCGTCGATGCCGTAGTTCGCGGCGAGCCCGAGCCGGAACACGCGCTTGCCGAGGCGCGGCAGCTCGCGATGCGTGAAGGACTCGGTGCTCACGCACGCGAGTGTAGCGCGGGGCCGGCGGCGCGCGGCACCCGCCCGAGGAGGTAGGGCAGCGTGCGGGCGATGTTGCGCGCGTCGTCGATGCCGCGGTGGTGCGTGCCGGCGAAGGCCAGGCCGAGGGTGCGCAGCGCGCTCGCCGCGCCGAGGCCGCGGCGCCGGCCCTGGACCTCGGCGAACCGCTCCTTGAGGTTCTCGTGGGCGGGCCCGAGCGGCGGCGCGATGCGGTGGCGCTCGGCCTCGGTCGCGAAGAGGTTGCGATCGAAGTTGCCCCACGAGCAGAACAGCGCACCGCGCCCGAACGCGGCCAGGCGCGCGGCGGCCTCGGGGAAGTGCGGGGCCGCGTCGACGTCGGCCTGCGCGATCGTCGTGAGCTCGGTGCAGAACGGCGTGAGGCGCGGGTGCAGCACGGGGCGCACGAACATCTGCAGCTCGGCGACGGTGCGCAGGCTGCGGCCGTCGACGAGGACGGCGCCGATCTCGATGATCTCCCGCTCGTCGCGCGGGACCGCGCCGAGGTCGTCGCAGGTCGCCTCGAGATCGACGACCAGGTAACTATGGGCTTCTCGCAGCATGATCTTCTCTCGGTCCCGGCACACGATAGGGCGTCCATGAGCCGGCGGCACGGACAGGAACCCGGACACGAGCTCGGCGGCCTCAGCTGGGGCGAGCTCGTCGATGCCGTCGTCGCGCAGTGCGGCACGCTGACGGCCGTCGCGTGGAAGCTGATCGACCGCGCCGACGGCGACGACGTGGCGTCGGTCGAGCGCGCGCTGCGCCGGCTGCGCACGCGCGGGCAGCGCGACGGCGGGCGCTGGGGCCAGCACCTGTTGCGCACGTTCGGCGTGCCCGCGCCGATCGAGGCGCGCCTGCGCTGGATGGGGCACTACCACAGCCCGTTCAACGACCTCCCCGTCGGGCTGTGCCTCGATCAGCTGCGGCTGTGGGACCGCCCGCCGATCGCGAGCTCGCGCGCGCGCGTGTGGCTGCACCTCGGCGAGGCGAGCTGCGCGCTGCGCACGCGCCGGCTCGGCGACGCGGCGGCCCACGTGCGGCGCGCGGCGGCGGCCACGGCGCCGCTGCCGGCCGCCTACGATGCGGCGCGCATCGAGCTCGCGCTCGTCACCGGCTACCTCGCGAGCCGCGGCATCTCGCCCGATGCTGTGCCGCAGGGCGACGAGCGCCTCCCCTCCGACGATGCGGGCGTCGACGCCGCGCTCGCGCGTGCCGAGCAGCTGATCGCCGCGGGCGAGCTGTCGGCGGAGGACCGCGCGTGCTTCGCGGCGCGGCTCGTCGACCAGCGCGCGTACCAGCACAACCTGGCCCGCGACCACGCGCGCGCGCTCGCGCTGTACGCGACGATCGCGCCGGGCGTGCACCCGTTCGCGAGCTATCGCCGCGCCGCCGGCCTCGCGTACGGCGCGCTCCGCACCGGCCGGCCCGACGAGGCGCGCGCCCTGGCCCTCGAGGCGTGCGAGCACGCCGGCGACGGCGGCTACACGCGGCTGCGCGCGATGGGGCTCATCCTCCTCGGCCGCATCGACGGCCCGGCGTCGGCGGCCGGTGCCGCGTCGCTCGACCGCGCCCGCGCGATCGCGCGCCGCCTCGGCGACGACGAGCTGCTCGCCCGCGCCGACCGCGCCGGCACGTAGTACAAGCGGCTCGTGGCAAAGAAGAAGGCCTCCACCGACACCGTCCTCCTCGAGCTGCGCGCCTTCGGCCTCGCCTACCCCGGCGCGCACACGAAGAGCCCCTGGCCCGGCCACCTCGATCTCGCGGTGAAGGACAAGACGTTCGCCTACCTCTCCCTCGAGGGCGAGCCGTTCCACATCACCTGCAAGCTCCCGCAGTCGTCGTCGATCGCGCTCATGCTGCCCGGCTGCAAGCCCGCCGCCTACGGCCTCGGCAAGAGCGGCTGGGTCGCCGGCGACTTCAGCGACGGCAAGCTCCCTCCCACCGACGTCCTCAAGGCGTGGATCGACGAGAGCTACCGCGCCCAGGCCCCCAAGACGCTCGTCAAGCAGCTCACCACCGCGGCGGCTCCTGCACCTGCGAAGGCCACGGCCAGGGAGAAGACGAAGGCGAGCTCGAAGACGAAGACGAACGCGAAGACGAACGCGAAGACGACAGCCAAGCCCAAGGCAAAGCCGAAGACGAACGCGAAGGCCAAGCCGAAGACGAACGCGAAGAAGCGCCGAGCCTAGCGCCGGCGCGCCGCGGCCTTCGCCCGGCGCCAGTCCGCGACGACGTGGATGCCGACGATCACCGTGGCGATCACGAGCATCCAGGTCCCGAGCGATCGCTCCGGGCGGGCGATGAGGAGCGCGGTGCCGGCGGCGATCAGCGCGGCGGCGATGATCGCGCTGAACAGGCGGCGGCCGAGGCGATCGACCGTCGTCGTGCGCGCGGGGTCGCGGGTCTCGACGGCGAGGCGGCCGGAGCGGAGGTCCTCGAGGACGTCGTGGACCTGGCGCGGGAGCGTCTGCAGCATGCCGCCGAGCTGGCGCGCGTGGCGCAACAGGTCGCGGCCGATGCGCTGCGGGCTGTAGCGCTGCATCACGATCTCGGTGAGGTACGGGCGCAGCTCCTCGACGACGTCGAGGTCGGGGTCGAGCTGCTTGCCGATGCCCTCGACGGTCATCAGCGCCTTCCCCACCATCATCATGTCGGCCGGCATCTCGATGTCGTGCTCGACGGCGCCCTGCACCATGTCGCGCACGAGCCCGGAGAGCTCGACGTCCTTGAGCGAGCGCCCGAGGTACTTCTCCGAGATCCGCACGACGTCGGCCTTGAAGCGCGCCATGTCGACGCGGCCGCGCGCGCGGCCCATGCCGAGCAGCGCCTCGGCGAGGCCGTCGACGTCGTTCGTGACCGCCGCGAGCATCAGCGAGATCGCCTTGTCGCGCATGTCCTCCGACAGGCGCCCGACGAGACCGAGGTCGATGAGGCCGAGCACCGGCTCGTCGGGCGTGCCCAGCATGATGATGTTGCCGGGGTGCGGATCGGCGTGGAAGAAGCCGTCCTCGAAGATCATCTTCGCGACGACGCGCAGCGCCCGCTTCGCGATGCGCGGGCCCGTGCCGGGGCCGCCCGCGGCGACGAAGTCGTCGATGTGCTGCCCGCGGAACCGCTCCATCACGAGCGTCCGCTTTCCGGACACCTCGCGATACGGGACCGGGAAGCGCACCGAGGCGTCGCTCTGGAAGTTGCGCGCGAAGCGCAGGGCGTTGTCGGCCTCGAGGCCGTAGTCGAGCTCCGCGGTGATCGCGCGATCGAACTCGGCGACGAGCGCGACCGGCTGGTACACGCGCGACTCGGGGACGTACTCGGCGACGAGCCGCGCGAACATGTACAGGAGGTCGAGGTCGCGCTCGACGGTGGTGCGCGCGCCCGGCCGCTGCAGCTTGACCACGACCTCCGCGCCCTCGGCGTCGCCCTCGCCGCGCAGGCGCGCCGCGTGGACCTGGCCGATCGACGCGGACGCGAGCGGCTCGCGCGACAGCTCCGCGAACACGTGGTCGAGGTCGCCGCCGTACGCCTCGGCGAGCACCTCGTCGACCTCCTCGGCCGACATCGGCGGGACCTCGTCCTGCAGCTTCTGGAGCTCGGCGACGACGTCGGGCGGCAGGAGGTCGCCGCGCGTCGACATCACCTGGCCGAGCTTCACGAACGACGGGCCGAGGTCCTGCAGCACCTCGCGCAGGCGCACCGCGAACCGGCCCGGCTCGCCGGGCGCCGGCGGCGCGCCCTTGAGCGGCCCGAGCGGCAGCCGCGACACGATCTCGCCGAAGCCGTGCCTGACGAGGACGAGCGTGATCTTCGCGAGCCGCTCGGTGTTGCGCACGGAGCGCAGGATCGAGGCCATTACAGCAGCATCCTGACGAGCCGGTACACCTGGCTCGGCAAGAGGAACGTCACGTCCACCATGCCGAACGAGATCAGGTCGCCCGAGACCAGCGGGCGCGTGTCGATCGGGTCCTTGCCGTTGACGTGCGTGCCCGTCGTCGACGACGCGTCCTGGATGTACCAGTTGCCGTGGCGGTCCTGCGTCATGCGCGCGTGCAGGTTGGACATCGAGCTGTCGTCGATGTGGATGTCGCAGTCGGGGTTGCATCCGACGGTGAGGTCGAACGCGCGCCCGCCCAGGCGCGCGCGCACGGCGACGGCGCTGTACTCGTCGAGCGCCGACGGCGGCATCGCCGGGCGCACGACGCGCTCGAGCACCACGCGATCGATCGTCATGCCGGACTTGTCGACGGGGCGGAGCTGGTACGTCGTGCGGCAGTGCACGAGGAGCGGATGGGAGTGAGCCGCGCAGAACTCGAGCTCTCCGAGTCGATTGGCGTCTGCCAACCAGTCAGCGAGGGGTCTCACGCTCGACATCGTGCCATGTCCCGGTTGGTTCCGCGGTGATCGCGCACCGCGCCCCTACGGTATAACCGGCCGTGGCGGACGGGTGCGGCGCGCCCTCCAGATTCTCGTGGGAACGATGCGGGTTACGCCGGCGGCGGGCGGTCGACGGCGCAAGATCGGCAGCGCGGTGCAAGACGTGCTCTAGACGCTGTGCGATCGTCGACGGACCATGGCGGAACACCAGGTCACCAAGTCGCCCGCGGTCGTCGCGAGCGGTGCGAACCCGACCAGCGAGCGCTGCATCATGCTGATCTTCGGCGCGTCCGGGGACCTGACGAAGCGCCTGCTCGTGCCTGCGCTGTACAACCTCGCCTGCGACGGCCTCTTGCACGAGAACTTCGCCGTGCTCGGCACCGCCATGGACGCGATGACCACCGAGCAGTTCCGCGAGCGGATGAGCGCGGACATCAAGAAGTTCCACACGCGCAAGGAATTCGATCAGGCGGTGTGGGACAAGCTGATCGCGAAGTTCCACTACGTGCCCGGCAGCTTCGGCGACGCGAACGTGCTCGCCACGCTGAAGAGCGAGGTCGCGCGCCTCGACGCCGCGCACGATGCCGGCGGCAACGTGCTGTTCTACTTCGCGGTCGCGCCGAAGTTCTTCGGCCTCCTGTGCGAGAACCTCCACGTCCACGGCTTCAAGGAGGGCGAAGGGTGGAAGCGGATCATCGTCGAGAAGCCGTTCGGCACCGACCTCGCGTCGGCGCTGAAGCTCAACCGCGAGGTCCTCGCGAACTGGAGCGAGAACCAGATCTATCGCGTCGATCACTACCTCGGCAAAGAGACCGTCCAGAACCTGCTCGCGTTCCGGTTCTCGAACGGGATGTTCGAGCCGCTGTGGAACAAGAACTACATCGACAACATCCAGTTCAACGTCTCCGAGGCCGTCGACGTCGAGGGGCGCGGCGGCTACTACGACTCGTCGGGCGTGCTGCGCGACATGATGCAGAACCACATGTTCCAGATGCTCGCGTATCTGTGCATGGAGGTGCCCGGCTCGTTCGAGCCCGACGCGATCCGCAACGAGAAGGCGAAGCTGCTCCAGTCGGTGCGCGAGTACACGCCCGACGAGGTCGCGCGCTACTGCGTGCGCGGCCAGTACGGCCCGTCGCTCGACAAGCCGGGCTATCGCCAGGAGAAGGACGTCAACCCGGAGTCGAAGACGGAGACCTACGCGGCGGCGCGCTTCCACATCGACAACTGGCGCTGGGAGGGCGTGCCCATCTACCTGCGCTCGGGCAAGGCGCTGTGGAAGCGCGGCACCGAGATCGTCGTCGAGTTCAAGAAGGCTCCCGAGCCGATGTTCCGCGGCACCCCCGTGACCTCGCTCGCGCAGAACCGCCTCATCTTCCACATCCAGCCCTACCAGGGCATCGAGATCCAGTTCCAGGCCAAGATCCCCGGGCCGCGCATGAACCTGCAGCCCGTGCACATGAAGTTCGGCTACGGCGACGCATTCAAGGCGAGCCGCTACACCGGCTACGAGGTCATGATCTACGCCTGCTCGCACGGCGACGCGACGCTGTTCTCGCGCGGCGACCTCGTCGAGGCGGCGTGGCGCGTGGCGCAGCCGATCCTCGACTCCTGGCGCGACGCTCCCGTCGACTTCCCGAACTACATCCGCAGCACCTGGGGCCCCAAGGCCGCCGCCGAGATGATCGCCCGCGACGGCCGCCGCTGGCACGAGGTCGTCACCGAGGACGTCCTCAAGCAATCGCCGCTGTTCCGCGACGGCGACACCCTGTTCCTCGAGCAGGTGATCATGGCCCTCAAGCCGCGCCAGGTCTCCGCCGGCGAGATGATCATCACCAAGGGCGAGGTCGGCCGCGAGATGTACCTGCTCGAGCAGGGCGAGGTCGAGGTCCTCGACGACGGCGGCAACGTCATCAAGCTCCTCACCGACGGCGACGTCTTCGGCGAGGTCGGCGTCCTGCTCAGCCAGCCACGCAACGCGAACGTCCGCGCGAAGATCCCGACCGACCTCTACGTCCTCGACAAGGCCGACTTCAGCCGCATCCTGCGCGACAACCCGAACTTCGCGTTCGCCATCCAGCAGGTCGCGAAGGAGCGCTTCAGCATCAACGTGAAGACCGAGTCGCTGATCAGCTCCACCTGAGCTCCGCCGGGCGCACACGCGTGGCGCTCGCAACGGCCCCGCCGTCGGAGCGGCGACTGCTAATCCTGGAGCTCGGCCTCGATCGCGGCCTCGCCCTCGCGGAACGTCGGGTACGTCAGCGTCACGCCGAGGACGGCCTTCATCCGCGCGTTGCGGATGCGCCGGTTGCGGTGGGCGACGCGTTGCTTGCCGGGTTCGAAGCGCGTGCGCGAGGGGGGCATGGGGAGGCCCATGCGCTGCGTGAGCCAGGTGGCGTAGTCGAGCTGCGTGGTCGGCTCGTCGTCGGCGACGAGGAAGCGCGACTTGTCGGGGCCGTGCGCCTCGGCCGCGAGGATCGCGGCGACCGCGTCGTCGACGTGGATCCGCGAGATCGCGTGGGTGCCGCCGTCGAGGAGGCGGTAGTCGCCCTTCTGCAGCCGCATGCGCACACCGCGGCCCGGGCCGTACACGGGCGCGAGGCGCAGCGTCACCACGCGCAGCCGGTTGTGCGAGCACGCGTCGATCTCCGCCTCGTCGGAGCGCACGTTCGCCATCGGGCCATCGTCGACCGCCACCGGCGTGTCCTCGTCGATCCACACGTCGTCGTCGGGCGAGTCGCCGTAGAGGCCCGCCGAGGACAGGTACACGAAGCACGTCGCACCGCCGCCGTAGGCGGCCTGGAGCGCCGCGCGCATCGCCCGCCCCGGCGGCAGGTCGGCGACCGGCGGGATCGAGTAGACGACCGTCCCGCCGCTCATGCTCGACATCGCCGACGTCAGGTGCTTCTGGTTCGACGCGTCGACGTACTTCACCTCGACGCCGAGCGCCTTCAGCGGCTCGAGCTTCCCCGTCGAGCGGCTGCACGCCCGCACCGGCCGCCCCGCCGCGAGCGCCGCCCGCGCGAGCCGCGTGCCGACGTACCCGCAGCCGAGGATCACCAGCGTCACGAGCGCACGCTCCGCAGCGTGCTCGTCGAGACAACGACGCCGCTCGTCGAGACGATCACGAGCGTCATGGGTGCTTCACGAGCTCGTGCCAGCTGTGGCCGCCCCGCGCGATCATGTCGTCGGCGGCGGCCGGCCCCGGCGAGCCGCGGTCGTAGAAGTGCACGCCGGGCGTCGCCTCCCAGATCTGCAGCACCGGCTGGATCAGCTCCCACGCGCGGTCCACCGAGTCGCGGCGGTTGAACAGCGTCGCGTCCCCGCGCATGCAGTCGAGCAGCAGGCGCTCGTACGCCTCGCTGATCGGGCGCTTGAACGCATCCGCGTACGTCATCGTCATCAGCACGTTGCCGACGTTGATGTTCTCCCCCGGCACCTTCGCCACGAACCGCAGCGAGATGCCCTCGTGCGGCTGGATGCGGAGCGTGAGCACCGCCGGCTGCAGCACGCTCCCCGCCGCCTCCTCCTTGAACAGCACGAGCGGCACGCTCTTGAAGTGGATCGCGACCTCGGTGAGCCGCTCGGCGAGCCCCTTACCCGCGCGCAGGTAGAACGGCACGCCCTGCCAGCGCCACGAGTCGATCATCAGCTTCATCGCCGCGTACGTCGGCACCTGCGAGTCGCGCGCGACGCCCGGCTCCTCGCGGTAGCCGCGGTACTGCCCGCGCACGCAGTCGTTCGCGACCTCGTTGAGCGTCAGCGGCCGCACCGAGCGCAGCACCTGCCCCTTCTCGTCGCGGATGTCGTCGGGCGCGAACGACGCCGGCACCTCCATCGTCACCAGCGACAGCACCTGCAGCAGGTGGTTCTGGATGATGTCGCGCACGACACCGGTCTGCTCGTAGAACGCGCCGCGCCCCTCGATGCCGATCGCCTCCGCCGCCGTGATCTCGACGTATTCGATGTGGTTGCGGTTCCACAGCGGCTCGAAGATCGAGTTGCCAAAGCGCAGCACCAGGATGTTCTGGACCGTCTCTTTCCCGAGGTAGTGATCGATCCGGTAGATCTGGCTCTCGTGCAGGTACGAGCCGATCATCTCGTTGAGCTGGCGCGACGTCTGGAGGTCGCGGCCGAACGGCTTCTCGACGATGACGCGGCACGACGGCACGTCGGGGCGCTGGAGCTGCCGCTCGATCAGGCCGTGCTGCTGCAGCTTCTGCAGGATGACCGGGAACTCCTTCGGCGGCGTCGACAGGTAGAACACGCGGTTGCCGCGCGTGCCCTTGCCCTTCGCGACCTCGAGCCGCGCCTTCAGCGCGATGTACGTGTCGTCGCTGCCGAACTCGCCGCCGACGTAGTCGAGCATCCCCGAGAACCTGTCCCAGTTCGTGGGATCGACCTTCTGGCGCGAGTGCTCGGCGACCGGCTTCTTCACCAGGTCGCCGAACGCCTGCCCCGACATCGACCGGCGCGACACGCCGATGATCACCGTCGGCTGCGCGAGCCCGCCGTCGAGCATCACGTTGTACAGCGCCGGCGCGAGCTTGCGCCCGGTGAGGTCGCCCGTCGCGCCGAAGATCACGATCGCCGTCGGATCCGGGCGCCGCTTCTTCGTCTGGACGTCGCCGAGGATCTCGCCGACGACCGACGACTCGGACGAGTGCGCGGCGGCTTCGGCGGGCGGAACGAGGGTGGGACTCAGGATCTTGCTGTCGCTCACGGCTTGTTACCCTTCATCGGCGCGGCGTGGTGCGCGGCCCCGAGCAGCGCGGCGCGCGGCTCGAGCGTCACGCGGACGCCGATCGATCGCATGAAGCCGGCGAACCGGCCCTTGTCGTGGAAGCGCGCCATCAGCGCGCCGCTCTGCAGCGCCGGCAGGATCTTCGGCGGGATGCCCCCGCCGATGATCACGCCGCCCGTCGCGTACGCGCGCAGCGCGAGGTTGCCCGCCTCGGCGCCGAGGATCTCGGCGAACATCTCGAGCGCGCGCACGCACGCGGCGTCGGTCCCCTCGAGCGCGGCCTTCGACACGACGGCGTTGCGGTCGCCCGACGCGATCTGCGCGGCGAGCCACGTCGGCTCCTTCGAGCCGGTCGCGAGGCGCACGAAGTTGTACAGGTCGCCGATGCCGTCGCCCGACAGCACGCGCTCGTAGCTGACGTGGCCGCTGTACAGCTTGCGCAGGTAGCGCAGGAGATCGATCTCCTCCTCGGTCGTCGGCGCGAAGTCGGCGTGCCCGCCCTCCGACGGCAGCGCGCGATAGCGGCCGTTCTCGGCGACGAGCAGCGCCTCGCCGAGGCCGGTGCCCGGCGCGATCACCGCGATCGGCCCGTCGGCGACCGCGTTCGTCGCCTCCTGCATCACCGCGAACGACGTCGCCGGCAAGACGAGCGTGCCGAGCGCCGTCGCCTGCAGGTCGTTGAGCAGGCTCACCGGGATGCCGCCGAGCTTGGTCGACAGCGCCCCCGCGTCGATCACCCACGGCAGGTTCGTGATCTTCGCGAGCTTCCCGTCGACGGGCCCCGCGACGCCGAAGCACGCGCCCGTCAGCCCCTCGACGTCGCGCCCGCGCAGGAACTTGTCGAGCATCGCCTCGAGCGAGGCGTGCTCCTCGGCGAGGAGGATGTCCTCGCGGACCACGCGCCCGTTCTCGTCGCAGAGTGCGAGCACCGTCTTCGTGCCACCGATGTCTCCTGCCAGGATCACGCGTGACCTCCGAGCTTGGCCGCGGCGGCATCGTCGACGAGCCACGCGAGCTCGCCGCCGCGCGCGGCGATCAACTGGGACGGCAGCCGGCGCGGATCGCGCGGCCCCTCGAGGACGGCGACCAGCGTGTCCGCCTTGTCGGCGCCGGCCGCGAGGAAGCGGATGTGCCGCCCCCACGACAGCGCTTCCGCCGTCAGCGTGATGCGCGTCGTCGCCCCCTTCGTCAGCGGCGAATCGACGGGGTTCGCGACGACGCCGGCGCGCGTCTCGTCGAGCGCCGGGCTGCCGGGGAACAGCGACGCCGTGTGCCCGTCGGGTCCCATCCCGAGGAGGATGAGGTCGAAGCGCGGCGGATCGCCGAGCGCACCGAGCAGCTCCTGCTCGTACGCGGCAGCCGCGGCGGCCGGATCGTCCTCGCCGCGGATGCGGTGCACGTGCGCCGCATCGATCCCGAGCGGATCGATCAGGTTCTCGCGCGTCATGCGGTAGTTCGAGTCCGGGTGATCCGGCGGCACGGTGCGCTCGTCGCCCCACCACAGCTCGATGCGGTCCCACGGCAGCGCGGCGCGCCCCTGTCGCGCGAGCAGCTGGAACATCCGCTTCGGCGTCGACCCGCCGGAGAGCGCGATCGCACACGTGCCGCGCGCCGCGATCGCCGCCTGCGCGATCGCGCCGAGCTCCGCGGCCGCGGCGGCCGAGAGCGCGTCGAGCCCCTCGTAGCGTCGTACGGTCGCCATCGCTCAACCGCCCGTCGGGCGCTCGACGTGCCCGCCGAACTGAAAGCGCATCGCGGACAGCACCTTCTCCGCGAACGACTCCTCCATGCGCGAGCGAAAGCGCGTGAACAGCGCGGCCGCGATCGTGTCGGCGGGCACCGCCTCCTCGATCGCCGCCATCACCGTCCACCTGCCCTCGCCCGAGTCCTGGACGTGGCCGCTGAACTTGCCGAGCGCCGGGTCCTCGATCAGCGCCTTCGCCGTGAGGTCGATCAGCCACGACGACAGCACGCTGCCGCGGCGCCACACCTCCGCGATCTCGTCGACCGCGAACCTGTAGCGGTAGTTCTCGTCGACGGTCGGGTTCGCCGCACCCTTGAAGATGTCGAAGCCCTCGGCGATCGCCTGCATGATGCCGTACTCGATGCCGTTGTGGACCATCTTCACGAAGTGGCCCGCGCCGACCGGTCCGCACCACAGGTAGCCGTCCTCGGCCGTCGACGGCTTCGCCTCGCGACCCGGCGTGCGCTCGACGGTGCCGCGGCCCGGCGCGAGCGTCTGGAACACGGGATCGAGGCGCTTCACCGACGCCTCGTCGCCGCCGACCATCATGCAGTAGCCGCGCTCGAGGCCGTACACGCCGCCGCTCGTGCCGGCGTCGACGTAGTGGATGCCGTTGCCGGCGAGCGCCTTCGCGCGGCGCACGTCGTCCTTGAAGTACGAGTTGCCGCCGTCGATGACCGTGTCGCCGCGGTCGAGCTTCTCGCCGAGCTCGCTCACCGTCGACTCCGTCGGCGCGCCGGCCGGCACCATGATCCAGATGTGCCGCGGCGCCGCGAGCTTGCCGATCATGTCCGACACCGAGTCCGCGCCGGTCGCGCCCTCGCCGGCGAGCATCGCGACGCTCTCCGGGTTGCGATCGTAGACGACGCAGCGATGCCCGCCGCGCATGAGGCGGCGCACCATGTTGGCGCCCATGCGCCCCAGCCCGATCATCCCGATCTGCATCGTCCTTACCCCTTCGCCTTCGCGATCTGCGCCTTCGCGGTGGCGACGATCTTCTCGGGATGGAACCCGAACTTGTCCTGCAGCGCCTTGAGCGGCGCCGACGCGCCGAAGCTCTGCATCGCGACGATCGCGCCGCGCCGCCCCGCGTAGCGCTCCCAGCCGAACGACGACGCGAACTCGACCGCGACGCGCGCGGTGACGTTCGTCGGCAACACCGCCTCCTGGTACGCCTCGTCCTGCTCCTCGAACAGCTCCCACGACGGCATGCTGACGACGCGCGACTTCACGCCGTCGGCGACGAGCTTCTCGTGCGCCGCGACGGCGAGCGAGACCTCGGTGCCGGTCGCCATCAGGATCACCTCGGGCGTGCCGCCGGCGTCGGCGAGCACGTACGCGCCCTTGTGCACGCCCTCGGCGGACGCGTACTTCGAGCGGTCGAGCGTCGGCATCGCCTGTCGCGACAGCACGAGGCACACCGGGTGGTGGCGCAGCTTCGCGATGTGCTTCCACGCCTCGACGACCTCGTTCGCGTCGCCGGGGCGGAACACGATCAGGCCGGGGATGGCGCGCAGCGACGCGAGGTGCTCGATCGGCTGGTGCGTCGGGCCGTCCTCGCCGACGCCGATCGAGTCGTGCGTGAAGATGTGGATGACGGGGATCTCCATGATCGACGCGAGGCGGATCGCCGGGCGGCAGTAGTCGCTGAACACGAAGAAGCCGGAGCCGTAGTTGCGCACCTTGGACAGCGCGAGGCCGTTCATCGCGGCGGCCATCGCGTGCTCGCGGATGCCGTAGTGGAGGTTGCGGCCGTTCTCGTGCGGGCCGAAGTCGCCCTCGTCCTTCAGGTGCGTCAGCGTCGACGGCGCGAGGTCCGCCGAGCCGCCGATCAGCCACGGGATGTTCTTCGCGAGCGCGTTCAGCACCTGCGACGACGACTGCCGGCCGGCGAGGCCCTTCGGGTCGGGCGCGAACGTCGGGAGGTCCTTGTCCCAGCCCTCGGGGAGCTCGCGCTTCTGCATGCGCTTGTTCTCCTCGGCGAGCGCCGGATACTCGATCGCGTACTTCGCGAGCATCGCCTCCCACTGCTCGCGCGCCGCCTTGCTGCGCGCACCGATGCCGTTCGCGAAGTGGTCGTACACGCCATCGGGGACGAGGAACTTCGCGTCCTCGGGCCAGCCGTAGAAGCGCTTCGTGTGCTTGATGTCGGCCTCGCCGAGCGGCGCGCCGTGCACCGAGTGCGTGCCCTGCTTCTGCGAGCCGTAGCCGATGTGGCTGTCGACGATGATGAGCGTCGGCCGCTCCCTCTCCGCCTGGAACGTGCGGAACGCGCGCGCCAGCATCTCGAGGTCGTTCGCGTCGCCGACGCGCGTGACGTTCCAGC
The DNA here is from genome assembly GCA_019637375.1 of Deltaproteobacteria bacterium. Classification (GTDB taxonomy): domain Bacteria; phylum Myxococcota_A; class Polyangia; order Haliangiales; family Haliangiaceae; genus JABFXX01. Next base: position 19,646 of record JAHBVW010000054.1, read on the forward strand.
CGAGGCCGATGAAGCGCGTCGCCACGTCCTCGGAGAACGCGAGCTCGGTCTCGCCCTCGATCGTGATGCGGTTGTTGTCGTAGATCCAGCACAGGTTCGCGAGCTTCAGGTGCCCCGCGAGCGACGCCGCCTCGGCGGCGACACCCTCCATGAGACAGCCGTCGCCCGCGAGCGCGTAGACGTCGTAGTCGAACAGCGTGAAGCCCGGCTTGTTGAAGCGCCCCGCGAGCCAGCGCTGCGCGATCGCCATGCCGACGCTCGTCGCGACGCCCTGCCCGAGCGGGCCCGTCGTCGTCTCCACACCCGACGTCCAGCGATACTCGGGGTGCCCGGCGCACCGGCTATCGAGCTGGCGGAACTTCTTGATGTCGTCGAGCGGCACCGACGGATTGCCGAGGCGCTCGTACTTGGGGTTGACGGCGCGTGTCTGCGTGAGGTGCAGCATCGAGTACAGCAACATCGACGCGTGCCCGCACGACAGCACGAAGCGATCGCGGTTCGGCCAGATCGGATCGACCGGGTCGAAGTCCATGAACCGCTGCCACAAGGTGTACGCCACCGGCGCGAGCGCCATCGGCGTGCCGGGATGCCCCGACTCCGCCGCCTGCACCGCATCCATGCTCAGCGTCCGGATGGTGTTCACACACAGTTGATCGAGCTCGGCTTCGGTCACGCGATTTCCCCCTTGCGAACCACCATCGCACCGATGTCGACGGCCTTCACGTCTGCACGGTGACTTTTTCGCCCGTCGAGGAGCTAGTGTTCGTTCCGGAGGTGGTGTGCAACAGCGATGTCCCACACGCGCTGTTCGAAAGTGCACCACGCGATGAGCGCGGCGAACGAGCTCTCGATGAGCGTCGCGGTCACACACGTGCAGGCCCTGCGGTCGGGCGGCGCCTACGTGCAGGCGACACCGATCGACGCGCCGCTCGTCGAGGATCGCGACGAGCTGCCCGCGCGGCTGATCGAAGCGCTCGCTCCGGTCATGGGCCAGCGCTAGCGTCGTCAGCGCACGAGCAGCCACACGACGAGCGCGATCGCCGCCGCCGCGACGACGAGGTACGGCCACATCGCGCCGAGCGCGGCCTTCGTCGCCGTCGCCGCGAGCGCCTTCGCGTCCGCCTTCACGTACGCCTGCTTCGGCGCCGTCACCGCGACCTCGGCGCTCGCGGCGGGCGTCGTGGCCGGAGCTTTCGCCACCTCCACGTCGCCCTTCGCGGCGGCGTCCGTGGAACGCGCACCCGCTGCGTCCGTCTTCGCCGCCGCCGATGCGCTCGCAGCTTCCGCAGGTGCTGCTGGCTCCGTCGGCGTCGTCGCCGCCGCTACGATCGCAGCTTCCGCGGGCGTGACCGTGTCCGTCGTCGATGCGCTCGCAGCTTCTGCAGGTGCGGCTGGCTCCGTCGTCGGTGTCGTCGCCGCCGCTACGATCGCAGCTTCCGAAGGCGCGGCTGGCGCCGTCGGCGGCGCTGGAGTCTCCGTCGTCGGCTCGGTCGACGCCGGAGCCGCCGCGGGGGTGGCGCCGGTGCGGTTGGCGATGCGGATGGCGATGTTGGTGCCGAGGTTGTCGAGGCTCTGCTTTGCGATCGCGCGCGAGCTCGCGAGGACGAGGCGCTCGCCGACGGAGGCGAGCTTCCCGCCGATCTTCGCGTCCGCGTCGTACGTGAGCCTGGTGCCGTCGCCGTCGGCGGTCAGCGTGAGCGCGGCCGTGGCGTTGACGAAGCCGGGGCCGCCCTTGCCGTCGATCACCATGCGGTACGAGGCCGGTGCGACGACGTCGGCGAACGCGACGGTCCCGGAGAACTTGCCGCTCACGGGCCCGACCTTGATGACCATCTCACCGACGAGCTTGCCGTCCACGAGCTCGAGCTTTTCGCAACCGGGCATCGCCGCCGCGAGGACCTCGGGGTCGAACAGTGCGTCCCACACGTCCTGGACACCTGCGCGCTCGAAACGATGGTCGCCGGCGAGCTTCATCGGTTCCCGGGAGTGGTTACCACGGGGTAACGTCGGCCGCAGGGAGGTTGCATGGCCATCACATTACGCGTCAATCGCCAGGCGCACACGGTCGACTGCGCGCCGAACACGCTGCTCGTCGACGTGCTGCGCGAGAAGCTTCGCCTCACCGGCACGCACGTCGGCTGCGACACGAGCCAGTGCGGCGCGTGCACCGTCCACGTCGACGGGCGCTCCGTGAAGTCGTGCACGATGCTCGCCGTCGAGGCAGCCGACGCCGAGATCACGACGATCGAAGGCCTCGCGTCCTCCGCCGACGGCTCCTCCGGACGCTCAGGCCTCGCCGACGGTGGCAACCTGCACCCGATGCAGGCGGCCTTCCAGGAGTGCCATGGCCTTCAGTGCGGGTTCTGTACGCCGGGGATGGTGATGAGCGCGACGGACCTGTGCCGCCGCAACCCGAAGCCGACGGAGCACGAGGTGCGCCACTGGCTCGAGGGCAACCTGTGCCGCTGCACCGGCTATCACAACATCGTGAAGGCCGTGCTCGCGGGGGCCGAGGCGATGGGAGGGAAGGCGAAATGAGCGCGCAGGGCTTCGGGGCCTCCGTGAGGCGCAAGGAGGACCGGCGGTTCCTCCTCGGCAAGGGCCAGTACACCGACGACATCACGCTGCCGCACCAGAGCTACGCCGTGTTCGTGCGCTCGCCGCACGCGCACGCGAACCTCGGCGCGATCGACGCGGCGAAGGCGAAGGCCGTCCCCGGCGTGCTTGCCGTGCTCACCGGCGCCGACGTCGCCGCCGCCGGGCTCGGCGGCATCCCGTGCGGCTGGGCCGTCAAGTCCAAGGACGGCTCGAGCATGGTCGAGCCGCCGCACCCCGCGCTCGCCCAGGGCGCGGTGCGCCACGTCGGCGATCCGGTCGCGATGGTCATCGCCGACTCCAAGACGGCGGCGCGCGCCGCGGCCGCGCTCGTCGACGTCGACTACCAGGTCCAGCCGGTCGCCGCGAGCATCACCGCCGCAACGGCCGCGGATGCGCCGCTCGTGTGGCCCGACGCGAAGGGCAACGTCTGCTTCGACTGGCACCTCGGCGACCCGGCGAGCACCGACGCCGCGTTCGCGAAGGCGAAGCACGTCGTCGAGATCGAGCTCACGAACAGCCGCGTCGCGCCGAACGCGATGGAGCCGCGCGCCGCGATCGGCCACTACGACGCCGCGAACGACCACACCACGCTGTACACGACGTCGCAGAACCCGCACCTGATCCGCCTGCTCATGGGCGCGTTCACGCTCAAGGTGCCGGAGCACAAGCTGCGCGTCGTCGCGCCCGACGTCGGCGGCGGCTTCGGCTCGAAGATCTACCACTACGCCGAGGAGCTGCTCGTCGCGTGGGCGTCGCGCGTCGTCGGGCGCCCCGTGAAGTGGACGTCCGATCGCATGGAGGCGTTCGTCTCCGACGCGCACGGCCGCGATCACATCTCGAAGGCGCAGCTCGCGCTCGACGCGAACGGCAAGTTCCTCGGCCTGCGCGTGGCGACGCTCGCGAACATCGGCGCGTACCTGTCGACGTTCGCGCCCGCGATCCCGACGTACCTGTACGCGACGCTCCTCTCCGGCCCGTACGACTTCCCGGCGATCTACGCCGAGGTGAAGGCGATCTTCACGCACACCGTCGCCGTCGACGCATACCGCGGCGCGGGCCGCCCCGAGGCGACGTACCTGCTCGAGCGCCTCGTCGACAAGGCGGCGCGCCAGCTCGGCATCGACCGCATCGAGCTGCGCCGCAAGAACCTGATCCGCACGGATCAGTTCCCGTATCAGACGCAGGTCGCGCTCGCGTACGACATCGGCAACTACCAGGCGACGCTCGACATGGCGCTCGCGTCGATCGACCACGCGGGCTACGACAAGCGCAAGCAGGCGACCGAGGCCAAGGGCAAGCTGCGCGGCTTCGGCATCTCGACGTACATCGAGGCGTGCGGCATCGCGCCGTCCGCGCTCGTCGGTGCGCTCGGCGCGCGCGCCGGCCTGTACGAGGCTGCGACGGTGCGCGTCCACCCGACGGGCTCCGTCTCCGTGTTCACCGGCACGCACTCGCACGGCCAGGGCCACGAGACGACGTTCGCGCAGATCATCTCCGAGAAGCTCGGCGTCCCCGTCGAGAACGTCGAGGTCGTGCACGGCGACACCGATCGCATCCCCTTCGGCATGGGCACGTACGGCTCGCGCTCGGCGGCGGTCGGCGGCTCGGCGATCGTGAAGGCGATCGACAAGATCGTCGAGAAGGGCAAGAAGATCGCGGCGCACCTGCTCGAGGCGAGCGCCGCCGACGTCGAGTTCGTCGACGGCAAGTACCGCGTCGTCGGCACCGATCGCGCGAAGGCGTTCGGCGAGGTCGCGTTCGCCGCGTACGTCCCGCACAACTACCCGATCGAGACCGTCGAGCCCGGCCTCGAGGAGAACGCGTTCTACGACCCGAAGAACTTCACGTTCCCGGGCGGCACGCACCTCGTCGAGGTCGAGGTCGATCCCGAGACCGGCGTCGTCGAGATCGCCGAGGTCGCGATCGCCGACGACGTCGGCGTGGTCATCAACCCGATGATCGTCGACGGCCAGGCGCACGGCGGGCTCGCGCAGGGCATCGGCCAGGCGCTGCTCGAGGAGGCCGTGTACGACGCCGACGGCCAGCTCGTGAACGGCTCGTACCTCAACTACGTCATGCCGCGCGCGGCGGACCTGCCGTTCTTCAAGGTCGGCAACCACGTCACCGCGTGCACGCACAACCCGCTCGGCATCAAGGGCGTCGGCGAGACCGGCGCGATCGGCGTGCCGCCCGCCGTCATCAACGCCGTGATCGACGCGCTCGCGCCGCTCGGCGTCACCGACATCTCGATGCCCGCGACGCCCGAGAAGGTGTGGCGCGCCATCCAGGCCGCAAAGAAGGGAGCCTGATCGTGAAGGACTTCCAGTTCCACCGCCCCAGCTCCGTCGCCGAGGCGGTCGCGCTCCTCAAGGCCCGGCCCGACGCGAAGCTGCTGTCGGGCGGCCAGAGCCTCATCCCCGTGCTCAAGCTCGACCTCGCCGAGCCGAGCGACCTGATCTCGCTCGCCGGCATCGGCGAGCTGCGCGACATCCGCGTCGACGGCGATCGCATCGTGATCGGCGCGCTCGTCACGCACGACGCGGTCCACCGCTCGCCGGAGGTGCAGCAGCACATCCCGGCGCTCGCGACGCTCGCCGGCACGATCGGCGACGCGCAGGTGCGCAACCGCGGCACGCTCGGCGGCTCCGTCGCGCACGCCGACCCGGCGGCCGACTACCCCGCCGCGCTGCTCGCCCTGGGCGCGACGATCGCCACGGATCGCCGCAAGATCGCCGCCGACGACTTCTTCACCGGGCTGTTCGAGACGGCGCTCGAGCGCGACGAGGTCGTCGTCGCCGTGCACTTCCCGATCCCGAAGCGCGCCGCGTACGCGAAGTTCTCGCACCGCGCGTCGAAGTACGCGCTCGTCGGCGTGATGGTCGTCGACACCGGGCACAACGTGCGCGTCGCCGTCACCGGCGCGGGCCCGAAGGTGTTCCGCCACGCGAACATCGAGGGGATCCTCGAGCGCGACTTCGCCGTCGACGCCCTCGCCGCGGCGTCGACCCCACCCGACGAGCTCAACGGCGACCTCGAGGCGAGCGCCGAGTACCGCGCGCACCTCATCACGGTGATGGCCCGGCGCGCCGTGCAAGCCTGCCTGTGAGCGCGTTATGGTAGGCGCGGGATGACGACGCCCGCGCCGATCGATCTGCGGAGCGCACCGGGGTCGGTCGATGCGCTCGGCGAGCTGCTCGCCGGGCAGCGCTACCTCGCCGATGCGCAGCTCACGACGACGCTGTACCTCGCGGTCGCGCTCGGCAAGCCGGTGCTCCTCGAGGGCGAGGCCGGCGTCGGCAAGACCGAGGTCGCGAAGGCCCTCGCCGCGGCGCTCGGGCGCAAGCTCATCCGCCTGCAGTGCTACGAGGGCCTCGACGCGGCGGCCGCGCTGTACGAATGGGACTTCGCGAAGCAGATGCTCGCGATCCGGATCGCGCAGGCGCGCGACGTCGCCGCCGATCGCGAGCAGCTCGAGCGCGACCTCTACGGCGATCGCTTCCTCCTGCGCCGCCCGCTCCTCGAGGCGCTCGCGCCCGACCCCGCCGGGCCGCCGGTGCTCCTCGTCGACGAGCTCGATCGCGCCGACGAGCCGTTCGAGGCGTTCCTCCTCGAGCTCCTCGCCGAGTTCCAGGTCACGATCCCCGAGTACGGCACGGTCCGCGCCCCCGCCCCGCCGATCGCGATCCTGACGTCGAACCGCACGCGCGAGATCCACGACGCCGTGAAGCGGCGCTGCCTGTACGCGTGGATCGACTACCCGACCGCCGAGCGCGAGCTCGCGATCCTCGCCGCGCGCGCACCCGCGGTCCCCGAGCGGCTGCGCGCGCAGATCGTCGCGTTCGTCCACGCGCTGCGCGCGCAGGACCTGTTCAAGCGCCCCGGCGTCGCGGAGACGCTCGACTGGGGCCACGCCCTCGTCGCGCTCGACGCCGTCGAGCTATCGCCGGAGACCGTCGAGGCTACGCTCGGCGTGCTCCTCAAGTACCAGGACGACCTGGCGCGCATCTCCGGCCCGACGGCGCGCACCCTCGTCGACGCCGCGCGCGGCTCGCCGTGACGCTCGCGGCGAACGTCGTGCACTTCGTGCGCCTCCTGCGGCGCACCGGGATGCAGCTCGGCCCGGGCGATGCGCTCGCGGCGGCGCGCGCGGTCGCGGCCGTCGAGGCGGTGCGCAAGGAGCAGTTCCACGCGGCGCTCGCGGCGACGCTCGTGCGCAGCCGCGCCGATCGCGAGATCTTCGACGAGGCGTTCCGCCTGTTCTGGCGCGATCCGATGGGAGCGCACAGCGCGCTCGCGCTGCTCCTCCCGCAGGTGCGCACGCCGACGCAGCGCTCGATCTCGCGGCGGCTCAGCGAGGCGTGGCGCCCGCCGGCGCCGGGCGAGGCGCGCGAGGCGCCGGCGCAGCCGCCGCGCGTCGACACGTTCCTCGCGTACAGCGCCGACGAGGTGCTGCGCACGCGCGACTTCGATCAGATGAGCACCGAGGAGCTCGCGCGCGCCGCCGAGCTCGTGCGCCGGCTCGACGCGCGCGTGCGCCCGATCCGCACGCGCCGCACGCGCCCGGCGATGCGCGGTGCCGTCGACGCGCGCCGCACCACGCGCGAGGCGCTGCGCCGCGACGGCGAGCTCGCGCGGCTGTACCGCCGCGCGCGCGTCGAGCGCCCGCCGGCGATCGTCGCGTTGTGCGACATCTCGGGCTCGATGGGCCGCTACTCCGAGATGCTGCTGCGTTTCCTGCACGCGCTGCGCGCGCACCGCGGGCGCGGCCACGTCTTCGTGTTCGCGACGCGACTCACCAACGCCACCCGCGCGCTCCGCGACCGCGATCCGGATCGCGCGCTCGGCCGCGTCGGCGCCGAGGTCACCGACTGGGCCTCCGGGACGCGCCTCGGCGCGTGCCTGCGCGACTTCAACGTCGCGTGGTCGCGCCGCGTCCTCGCGCAGGGCGCGATCGTCCTGCTCGTCACCGACGGCCTCGACCGCGACGACACCGGCGTCCTCGCCGTCGAGGCCGCCCGCCTCGCGCGCTCGTGCCGGCGCCTCGTCTGGCTCAACCCGCTCCTGCGCTACGCCGGCTTCGAGCCGCGCGCCGCCGGCATCCGCGCCCTCCTCCCGCACGTCCACGAGCACCGCCCCGTCCACGACCTCGCGAGCCTCGACGCGCTCGCGCGCGCCCTCGCCGGCCTCTGAGAGAGGCAACGCCAACGCCTTCGCCCGACCGACCATTCCATGCAACGCACCACCCACCCACGACGTCTCCTCGCCGTGCGCTTCCTCCTCGTCGCCACGCTCGCCTCGCTCGCCTCGTGCGGGGGCTCGACGTTGCCGCCACCGCCGCCCGCGCATCGCGCCGGCCCGCCGGCGAAGGTGCGCGTCGTCCTCTACGGCACGCCCGACTTCACCGGCGATGACACGCGCCTCCGCTTCACGGCGCTCGCGTGTGCGATCGAGGGCAAGCTCGTCGTCGGCCTGCCGTGCGCCGAGGCGATGCCCGAGAAGATCACGGCGCAGATCGTCGGCGGCAAGACGATCGAGGCCGAGCGCACGAAGGTCGGTTACCGCGACGAGCCCGGCGACCAGACGTACCCGGCGCCGCACGGCCCCGAGTGCTGCTCCTACAACACGTGCCGCGGCGACTCCATCCCGTACCTCGCCGCGCCCGGCACCGCCGCTCCACCGCTCGAGCCCGACGAGCAGGGCCTCGTCGACCACGGCGGCAACCACGTCGTCGCGATCTGGCCGCCCGACGCCGACGTCGGCCTCGAGCGCCACCCACCGACCAACTCCGGCGACGCCGGCCCCACCGGCGTCGTCCTCGATCAGCTCATCCGCGTGCGCGGCGCCGCGCTCGCCTCCGGCCGCACCAGGGGCAGCGAGGGCTGCCGCAGCTGCGCCGTGCTCTACCACCAGGACGGCAGCGCACCGTGGCAGCCCGTCGGCCGCCCCGGCCCCGGCCACGACGGCTTCGTCGTGATGATCACGACGGACCTCGACGGCGACGGCCACCCCGAGGCCGTCGTGCGCGAGCTCTGGCGCAACGGCCACGGCGTCACCCTCCTCGGCAACGACTGGTCCACGCCCTCCCACGACTTCCGCTGCGGCGGCATCTGACCCCGCGAGTCACGCCGTCGCCGGCGCGCGGCGGCCGCCGAGCGCGGCGAGGCACTTGACGAACGTGGTGGCGAGGCAGGCCCAGCCGAAGGCGAGGCCGCCGACGACAAGGATGAAGCCGAACGGGGCGACGGCGTGGTGGCCCCAGCGGACCTCGGAGATCATCATGAAGTGGTCGAGCAGGTGCTTGTCGAGGTCGACGACCGCGAACGCGAGGGCGCTCGCGATCCAGGCGGCGCCCATCCAGGCGCGCGGGCGGTGCGCGATCGCGAGGCCGACGAGGCCGAACACGAGGGCGAGCAGGGCGTGGCGCGGCTCGATCGCGCGGGCGACGAAGGCGACGTCCCCGGCGAGCCGGGCGGTCTCGCTCGGGTACATGTCCGCGCCGGGTGCGAGCACGAACGGGATCGTGGCGAACGCCGAGAACGAGATCGCGAGGATGGGCCAGCGGAGCAGACCGGGTCGGGACATGCCGATCCCGAGGAGCAATGGTCGGACCAATCGACAACTACATGATCCCGGCGGCTTGACGCGTGCTCGGGGACACGATCTGCCGGGCTTCCGCCACGCCGGTGTGGTGAGCGTTCACCACGTTGCCGTCACAGGACGCCGTCGTGCTCGAGATCGACCGCGAGCTCGCCGACCGGCGTCGAGAACTTGAGGCGCGCGGTCAGGTGGTAGCTGCGCGCGCCGCCGGCCAGGCGCGCCGCGACGTCGATCGCATCGCGCGCCTGGATCGTGAGCGTCGTCGCGACGGGGGCGACGCCGCGCGCCGGGATCGTCTGGGAGAGCTGCACGGTGCCGGTCGCGGCCCGCGCGCGGCCGATCGACAGCTGCCAGTCGATGCCCGCCAGCGGCACGCCGAAGCCGTTCGGGTTCGTGACGTCGAGCTCGAGCTTGCCGGTGACGCCGCCGAGGCCCGCCGACGAGACCGACACGTCGCGCACCTGCGCCGACGGCTTCTCGATCGAGCGCATGAACAGCGAGCAGCCCGTCAGCGACAGGACCGCACACACCGTGAGGAGGATCGCTCGCATTCGCATGCCTCCCCGAGGTCGCAAGCGCTGCGCCCGCCGCAACTCCGCGACCCCGCTGCGGCCGCGTGAACGCCCGGGCACGACGTGACGCCACGGCGCCGCGACCGGATGTTCACGTTTTGTGGCGTTCGCTCGCGCACGGAGCTATCAACAGACGTGGTCGCCCCACGGGTGCGCATCGGCGAGATCCTGCTACTGCGCGAAGCAGTCGACGAGCAGATCCTGAAGCAGACGTTGAAGGAGCAGCAGTACTCCCAGCAGCGCCTGGTCTCGGTGCTCATCAACCGCTCGATCCTCGACTTCGACGAGGGTGCGATGGCGCTCTCGCACCAGCTGTCGTACCCGGCCGCGCTGCAGCGCCACCTCGAGCGGCGCGACCCGACCGTCGTCGGCATGATCCCCGCCGAGCTCGCGCGCGCCCACGTGCTCCTGCCGATCGGCCGCGCCTACGACAACGGGCTCGTCATCGTCGCGCGCGATCCGAGCCAGCAGCTCACCGCCGAGCTCGAGAAGACCCTCGGCAACCCCGTCACCCTCGCGGTCTCGCCCGGCGGCCACCTCGAGCGCCTCGTCCGCTCGATCTACGGCGGCCCCGATCCCCTCGAGGAGCCCGCCGTCGCCGCGCCCGTCGCGGAGGCGCGCCCCAAGCAGCCCGAGGTCAAGCGCGCGCGCACGATCTCCCACGTCCTCAGCGAGGGCCACGTCGACGCCGGCACCGACCCCGACGACGAGATCGACCTGAAGCTCCCCGAGGAGCGCCTCGAGGCCGTGCTCGGCGAGATCGACAAGGCGCTCACCGTCGTCGCCGCCGAGCGCGTCGCGATGATGTACGTCGCCGAGCGCTGGGCCGCCGGCATCCTGTTCTCGATCGCCGACGGCGCCGCGTTCGGCGCGCGCGGCGTCGGATCCAAGCTCGGCCACGTCGACGCGATCGTGTTCCCGCTCTCGATGGCCTCGACGATCCAGGTCGCGTTCGACACCGGCGCCGCGACGAGCGCCTCCCCCGGCAGCGCGATCCAGGCCAAGCTCAAGCAGCTCCTCTCCGACGCCGCGACGCCCGCCGCCGCGCCGATCGTCGTCGGCAAGTCGTCCCAGGCCGTGCTCGCCGTCGGCGACCCGCTGCACGGCAGCCTGCGCGACTCCCTCGTCGACCTCGCGCGCCTCGTCGACGCCCTCGGTGCGATCCGCGACCGCCTCGGCCGCTTCCGTTAGGGCTTCGCCTCGGCGGTCGTGAACGCGCCGTTCGACGCGAACGTCACGACGAGTCGCGCCCCGCCCTCGCCGGCCAGCGTCAGCGTGGCCTTGCCGTCGGCGTACGCGAGCGCCTCCGCCGGCACGGCCTCCCACCCGTTCGCCGACGGCGGCTTCAGCCACTTCGCGTCGACGGCCTTCGTGACGTGCAGGATCTCGACGACGTGACCCGCCGCGAGCGGCTTGCCCGGGAACCCGAGGCTGCCGAGGAACGCGCCCGCCTTCGCCGGCCCCGCCGTGTTGATCATCGCGCCCTTCCACAGCAACGCCGTGCTGCGGAACACGGGCTTGCCGCCCTTCTCCGCCTGCACGCGGAACAGGTACGGGACCACTGCCTGGTCCGGCGCGCGGAACGGCTGGACGATCGCGCGCGACACGCCCAGCTGCGTGAACGACTCGTGCCACTGCTTCGCGAGCGACAGCGCCGCATCGGCCCACGCCGGATCGGGCATGTCGTCGCGCAGGAGCTCGAACGAGCTGCCCGCCCCCGAGCCACCACTACCACCACCACCACCGACGGGCGGCCCCGGATCCGACGAGCACGCCGCGGAGACGATGGCGACGGCAAGGACGACCACGCGGATCACGCCCGGAGCCGCGAAGCGGCGACGTCCGTACCATGATCCCGATGCGTGACGATCGAAGGACCCGTCCTCGGGGCGTTCGATCGTCACGCTCGGAGCCGCGAAGCGGCGACCTCCGTACAACGATCCCGATGCGTGACGATCGAAGGACCCGTCCTCGGGGCGTTCGATCGTCACGCTCGGCGTGCCTTGTACAGGTTGATGAGGCCATTCGTCGACGCGTCGTGCGACGACACCGGCGCCGTGCCCGCGAGCTCCGGCAGGATCTTCGACGCGAGCTGCTTGCCGAGCTCCACGCCCCACTGGTCGAAGCTGAAGATGTCCCACACGATGCCCTGCACGAAGATCTTGTGCTCGTACATCGCGATGATCGAGCCGAGCGTGCGCGGCGTGAGCTTCTGCACCAGGATCGACGTCGTCGGGCGGTTGCCCGTGAACGTCTTGTGCGGCACCAGCGCCTCGACGCGCTCCGGCGGCAGCTTCGCCGCGACGAGCTCGGCGCGCGCCTCCTCGGGCGTCTTGCCCTTCATCAGGGCCTCGGTCTGCGCGAAGAAGTTCGCGAGCAGGATGTCGTGGTGCGCGCCGAGCCGGTTGTACGTCTCGACGGGCGCGAGGAAGTCGCACGGCACGATGCGCGTGCCCTGGTGGATCAGTTGGTAGAACGCGTGCTGGCCGTTCGTCCCCGGCTCGCCCCATATGATCGGGCCCGTCGCGTAGTCGACCGCCGCGCCGGCGCGGTTCACGCCCTTGCCGTTCGACTCCATGTCGCCCTGCTGGAAGTACGCGGCGAACCGGTGGAGGTACTGGTCGTACGGCAGGATCGCGTGCGTCTCGGCGCCGAAGAAGTTGTTGTACCAGATGCCCAGCATCGCGAGGACGACGGGCAGGTTCTCGGCGAGCGGCGCCGTCTGGAAGTGCCGGTCCATCGCGTGACCGCCCTCGAGGATCTCCTCGAAGTTGTCCATGCCGATCACGCACGCGATCGACAGGCCGATCGCGCTCCACAGCGAGTAGCGGCCGCCGACCCAGTCCCAGAACTCGAACATGTTCGCGACGTCGATGCCGAACGCCCCGACCTCCTTCGCGTTCGTCGAGAGGGCAACGAAGTGCTTCGCCACCGCCTCGTTCCCGCTGCGCAGCCCCTCGAGCAGCCACGTGCGCGCCGACACCGCGTTCGTGATCGTCTCCTGCGTCGTGAACGTCTTCGACGCGACGATGAACAGCGTGCGCTCGGGGTCGAGCCGGCGCACCGTCTCCGCGATGTGCGTGCCGTCGATGTTCGACACGAAGTGCACGCGCAGGTCCGGCTTCCAGTACGGGCGCAGCGCCTCGGTGACCATCACCGGCCCGAGGTCGCTACCGCCGATGCCGATGTTGACGACGTCGGTGATCGACTTCCCGGTGTGACCCTTCCACGCACCGCTGCGCACGCGCTCCGTGAAGTCGCGCATCTTCGCGAGCACCGCGTTGACGCCCGGCATCACGTCCGCGCCATCGACGACGATGGGCGTGTTCGAGCGGTTGCGCAGCGCGACGTGCAGCACCGCGCGGCCCTCCGTGCCGTTCAGCGCCTTGTCCCCGGCGAACATCTTCGCGCGCCAGCCCTCGACGTCGGCCTGCTGCGCCAGCGCGAGCAGGAGCCGCATCGTCTCGTCGGTGGCGCGGTGCTTCGACCAGTCGACGAACACGCCACACGCCTCGCGCGACATCTTCTCGAACCGCCCGCCGTCCTGTGCGAACAGGTCGCGCATGTGGACGTTCGCCATCGCCGTCTTGTGCTCGAGGAGGGCTTTCCAGGCTGGAGAGCTGGTCAGGGAGGTCGCCATTTGGTGCGAAGCAAACCACAAATCGACGGCGCGCGGGTGGTACCACTAAGAGCTCGAGGGGGAATCGACTCGCATGAAACTAGATCCGGGTGAGCTTCCGGCCGTCGATCAACTGATCGATCGCGAGCGCGATCGCGTGCGCGACGTGGGCGATGACCAGAGCGGCTGGCGCAAGTGGGGCCCGTATCTCTCCGACCGCGCGTGGGGCACCGTGCGCGAGGACTACTCCGCGCACGGCGACGCGTGGGGCTACCTCACGTACGACAAGGCGCGCGCGAAGGCGTACCGCTGGGGCGAGGACGGCATCGCCGGCATCTGCGATCGCTACCAGCTGCTGTGCTTCGCGCCGACGTTCTGGAACGAGCGCGACCCGCACCTGAAGGAGCGCTTCTTTGGAGTTAACCCCGGCGAGGGCAACCACGGCGAGGACGTGAAGGAATACTACTTTCACGTCGACAACACGCCGACGCACTCGTACATGGCGCTGCTCTACAAGTACCCGCAGCGCGAGTTCCCCTACCGCCGCCTCATCGAGGAGAACCAGGCGCGCCACGGCCAGGGCCCCGAGTTCGAGCTGATCGACTCGGGCATCTTCGACGACGATCGCTACTTCGACATCCTCATCGAGTATGCGAAGTCGTCGCACGAGGACCTGTGCATCCGCATCACCGCGCACAACCGCGGGCCCGAGGCGGCGCCGCTGCACATCCTGCCGACGCTGTGGTTCCGCAACACGTGGAGCTGGGGCGCGAACCCGATGCCCGAGCCCCACATCCGCGTCGAGCGCGATGACCCGGCGGTGGTGAGCCTCCTCGCCGACGACGGCGACATGCCGCCCGATCGCAACATGCCGACGTCGTATTCGCTCGGCATGCGCTGGCTGGTCGGCCCGGCGGAGAACGCGTCGGTGATGGTCACCGACAACGAGACGCACGGCGCGCGCGCGTACGGCCCGGGCAACTCGTCGCGCACGCCGTACACGAAGGACGCGTTCCACCGCTTCGTGTGCGAGCTCGACGAGGGCGCGACCAAGCCCGACGAGCGCGGCACCAAGGCCGCCCTGCACTACCGCCGCGTCGTCCCGCCCGGGGAGAAGTGGGTCCTCACGCTGCGCTTCACCGACGGCAAGAAGCCGCGCCCGCTCGACGAGGTCAACGCGATCGTCGACGCGCGCAAGGCCGAGGCCGACGTCTTCTACGCGAACATCGCCCCGAAGACGGCGTCCGCCGACGAGCAGCACGTGCAGCGCCGCGCGCTCGCGGGTCTCCTCTGGACCAAGCAGAGCTACCTGTTCGACGTCGCGCGCTGGCTCGACGGCGACAACCCGACGTACCCGCCTCCCGCCTCGCGCAAGACGATCCGCAACTCCCACTGGCGCCACCTCAACTCGATGCGCGTCATGTCGATGCCCGACAAGTGGGAGTATCCGTGGTTCGCGGCGTGGGACCTCGCGTTCCACATGGTGCCGTTCGCGCTCGTCGACGCGCGCTTCGCGAAGGACCAGCTGTGGATGCTGCTGTTCGAGCAGTTCCAGCACCCGAGCGGCCAGCTCCCCGCGTACGAGTGGGAGTTCGGCGACCTCAACCCGCCGGTGCACGCGTGGGCCGTGTGGCGCGTCTACAACATGGACCGCCTGCGCAACGGCAAGGCCGATCGCGACTGGCTCGAGCGCTGCTTCCACAAGCTGCTCATCAACTTCGCGAGCTGGGTCAACAAGGTCGACGGCGACGGCAACAACGTGTTCGAGGGCGGCTTCCTCGGCCTCGACAACATCACCGTCGTCGATCGCAGCGAGCCGTCGCGCGACGGCAGCACGATCGCGCAGTCCGACGCGACCGGCTGGATGGGGATGTTCTGCCTCAACCTCATGCGCATCGCGCTCGAGCTCGCGCGCGAGAACCCCGTCTACGAGGGCATGGCCTCGAAGTTCCTGCAGCACTACGTGTACGTCGCGTACGCGATGAAGCACATGGGCGGCCGCGACTACTCGCTGTTCGACCCCAACGACGGCTTCTTCTACGACGTGCTCGAGTACCCCGACGGCCGCTTCGAGAAGTTCCGCGTGCGCTCGCTCGTCGGGCTCATCCCGCTGTTCGCCGTCGAGCGCCTCGAGCTCGAGTGGATCGAGCCGTTCAAGGAGTTCAAGGCGAACCTGGTCTGGTTCCTCAAGAACCGCCGCGAGATGGTGGACCAGGTGATCCACGCGATCGAGGGCGCGAACGGCCAGACGACGTACCTCCTCACGATCGTCGACACGACGCAGCTCCACCGCATGCTCGAGCACATGCACGACGAGGCGGAGTTCCTCTCCGACTTCGGGATCCGCTCGCTGTCGAAGGTGCACGAGAAGGCGCCCTTCACGTTCGACGGCCGCACCGTCGGCTACGAGCCCGCCGAGAGCGCGAGCAAGCTCAAGGGCGGCAACTCGAACTGGCGCGGACCGATCTGGTTCCCGACGACGTTCCTCATCATCGAGTCGCTGCGCAAGCTCGGCACGGCGTTCGGCGGCAACTACACCGTGCGCACGCCCGGCAGCGGCGACCGCCCGATCGCGCTCAAGGACATGGCGAAGGACATCGCGCGCCGGATGATCCGGATCTTCCTCCTCGACGAGCGCGGCCGGCGCCCCGTGTTCGGCGGCGCGCCGAAGTTCATCGACGATCCGTCGTGGCGCGACCACCCCCTGTTCTACGAGTTCTTCCACGGCGACAACGGCGCCGGCATCGGCGCGAGCCACCAGACGGGATGGACCGCGCTCGTCGCGAACCTGATCGACGAGTGGCAGGCTTGATGTCGGCGACGCACCTGTACGCGCTCGCCAAACGCTATCCCGACGTCCCCGCGGCCCTCGCCGAGCTCGCGAACCTGTCCGCGGTCCTGTCGCTGCCCGCGCCGACGGTGCACATCGTCAGCGACGTCCATGGCGAGTACGTGAAGCTGCGGCAGGTCATCAACAACGCCTCCGGCAGCCTGCGCCCGCGCTTCGATCGCCTGTTCGCGGACGTGCTGTCCGCCGACGAGATCGGGCAGCTGCTGAGCCTCATCTACTACCCGCGCGAGACCTGGCTCCACCAGACGGCCGGGAAGGACGCCGCCGAGAAGCGCGCCCTCCTGCTCGCGTTCGTGCCGCGCGCCGTCGCCGCGATCCGCGACCTCGCGCGCCAGTACACGCTCAAGCACGTCGACAAGATCATCCCGGATCCGTTCGACGGGATGCTGCACGAGCTCCTGTTCGAGGACGTGCTCGGCCGCGAGGAGGCGTTCGTCGAGCGCATCGTCGAGCCGTTCCTGCGCCACGACCGCGACGTCGACCTCGTCCGCATGCTCGGGCGCATCGTGCGCAACCTCAGCGTCGGCGAGCTCATCGTCGCCGGCGACCTCGGCGACCGCGGGCCGCGCCTCGACAAGGTCATCGACCTCCTGATGCAGCAGCCGAACGTCGCCGTCACGTGGGGCAACCACGACACCGTGTGGATGGCCGCGTGCCTCGGCCACCCCGCGGCGATCGCGACGGTGATCCGCCTGTCGCTCCGCTATCGCCGCCTGTCGCAGCTCGAGGAGGGCTACGGCGTCGCGATGGCGCCGCTCGAGAAGCTCGCGCGCGAGGTGTACGGCGACGACCCGTGCGAGCGCTTCCGCGTCAAGGGCGAGGGCCTGCGCGACGACCTCGAGATGGCGCGCATGCAGAAGGCCGCCGCGATCCTGCAGTTCAAGCTCGAGGGGCAGCTGTTCCGGCGCCGCACCGACTGGGGCATGGGCGACCGCGCCCTGCTCCACCGCATCGACCCCGCGGCCGGCACGATCGACCTCGGCGACGGCGTGGCCGTGCCGCTCACCGACACGCGCCTGCCGACGGTGGACTGGGCCGATCCGTACGCGCTCACCGCCGGCGAGCAGGCGTGCCTCGACCGCCTCACGCGCGCGTTCCTCGAGAGCGGCACGCTGTGGAAGCACATGACGTTCGTCGCGTCGCGCGGGCGCATGTCGCTGCGCCGCGATCGCTGCGCGATCTTCCATGGCTGCGTGCCCGTCGACGAGCGCGGCGATCTCCTGCCGATGACCGTCGACGGCCGCGCGCTGCGCGGCAAGCCGCTGTTCGACGCGATCGAGGTCGTCGTGCAGCGCGCGTTCCGCAAGCGCGAGATGGCCGACGTCGACCTCTTGTTCTACCTGTGGACCGGCCCGCTCTCGCCCTGCTTCGGCAAGGACAAGATGGCCACGTTCGAGACCTACTTCGTCGCCGACAAGGAGCTCCACAAGGAGACGAAGAACCCCTACTTCAAGCTGATCCACGAGCCCGCGTTCTGCGCGCGCATCCTGCGCGAATTCGGCGCCGACGAGCAGCTCGGCTTCATCGTCAACGGCCACGTGCCGGTGAAGCTCGAGAAGGGCGAGACGCCGATCAAGAAGTCGGGGCGCGCGATCACGATCGACGGCGCGTTCGCGGCGGCGTACGGCGACAAGGGGTTCTCGCTCGTCCTCGACGCGCACCGCATCTACCTCGCGCAGCACCACCACTTCGCGAGCGTCGACGCCGCCGTCGAGGAAGGCGCCGACATCGTCCCCACGGTGTCCGACGTCCAGGTCCACGACCGCCCGCGCACCGTCGGCGACACCGAGAAGGGTGCGGCGATCCGCGACGAGATCGCGGCGCTCGAGGAGCTGGTCCGCGCTTACGAGACCAACGTGATCCGGGAGTCGCCGTAGCCGTCTGCGGCCGTGTGGTACCGTGGCCCATGGCCACGCTCCTCGATCAGCTCAGCACGATGACCGTCGCGGTCTGCGACACCGGCGACCTCAACTCGATCAAGAAGTTCACGCCGCGCGACGCCACGACGAACCCGTCGCTGATCACCGCGGCCGCGCAGATGCCGGAGTACGCCGACGTCGTCGACGGAGCGCTCGCGTGGGCCGAGAAGGAAGCGGGCGGCGTCGAGAGCAAGGTCGTGGGGCTCGCGCTCGACCGCCTCGCCGTCGAGTTCGGCCTGCGCATCCTCGCGATCGTCCCGGGCCGCGTCTCGACGGAGGTCGACGCGCGCCTGTCGTACGACACGCAGGCCACGATCGAGAAGGGCCGCTACCTGATCCAGATGTACGAGGCGGCCGGCGCGAAGCGCGATCGCGTGCTGATCAAGATCGCGTCGACGTGGGAGGGCATCCGCGCCGCGGAGGTCCTCGAGAAGGAGGGCATCCGCTGCAACCTCACCCTCCTGTTCGGCATGCACCAGGCCATCGCATGCGCCGAGGCGGGCGTGCAGCTGATCAGCCCGTTCGTCGGCCGCATCCTCGACTGGTACAAGAAGGCCGAGAAGCGCGACGGCTATCCGCCCGCCGAGGATCCGGGCGTGCTGTCGGTGACGAAGATCTACAACTACTACAAGAAGCACGGCTACAAGACCGAGGTCATGGGCGCCTCGTTCCGCAACCTCGGCGAGATCACCGAGCTCGCGGGCTGCGACCTGCTCACGATCGCGCCGAACTTCCTCAACGACCTGAAGACCACCGAGGCCGCGCTGCCGCGCAAGCTCGACCCGGCGGCGGCGCAGGCGATGGACATCCCGAAGACGCCCGTCGACAAGGCGACGTTCGACCGGCTGCACGCCGAGGACCGGATGGCGAACGAGAAGCTCGAGGAGGGCATCCAGGGCTTCTCGAAGGCGATCCAGGCGCTCGAGAAGCTGCTCACCGAGCGCTACCAGGCCGCCCGCTCGAAGGCACGCGCCGGCCAGTCCGCGCGCGACTTCTTCAAGATCTTCGACCTCGACGGCGACGGCTACATCACGCGCGAGGAGTGGGGCGGCTCGGCCGCCGTGTTCGCCGCGCTCGACGCCGACGGCGACGGCAAGGTGACGCCCGAGGAGATGGGCGCCGGCCTCGGGGGCGCGTTCGTCCTCAAGTGATCGCGTGAACGGTCCCGTCAAAGAGCCGATCGCGACCCGGCTCGCCAAGGCGTCGTTCAAGACGTCGACGCGCCGCGACGCCGCCGGCATCCCGCGCGTCGCGCCGGAGTTCGTCGCCGAGCAGGGCCAGCTCGTGCGCATCCTCGACGTGCGCGACGAGGTGGACCTGTGCGGGCCGCTCGGTCACATCCCGGCGGTCACGTACATCCCGCTCGATCGCATCGGCGCGGTCCCGCACGTGCTCGATCCCGAGACGTGCGTCGTCGTGATCTCGGCGCGCGGCGGCCGCGCGGGCGTCGCGGCGCGCATGCTCGAGGAGCTCGGCATGCAGCGCGTCGCCGCGATGGAGGGCGGCATGGTCGCGTGGAAGCAGCTCGGCTTCACGACGCTGCGCGACCCCGCCTCGTACCGCCGCACGCTCGTCGCGCTCGCGCCGGGCATCGGGCGCGACGGCCGGCCGCTCGTCGCCATCGAGCCGGGCGCGGAGCTCACCGCGGAGCAGATCGCGGCGCACGTCGGCGAGTCGACGAGCGTGCGCTGGGTCAAGCTCGGCGCGTTCCTGCTCCACGGCAAGCGCAGCTGCGTCGACGGGCGCGACGAGGCGGGCGTGATCGGCACGCCGGGCGGCGACGCGGGCGAGCTCTTGCTCGCGCTCGCCGTCGTCGAGAAGCTCGCGCGGCCGCTCGAGCCCGACGAGGTCCACCGCGTGCTGCAGCGGCACGTCGACACGTTCGGCCGCTTCTACATGCACAGCGACCTCGTCGCGATGAACCGGCTCGCCCGCGATCACCTCCGCAAGGACGAGCGCATCCGGCCGTACGTGCGGAACGTCGACAGCGCCGAGGACTGGCGCACGTTCCACCTGCACCCGCCCGTCGAGGTGCGCGAGGCGCTCCTCGAGCACCTCGTGGATCCCGCGGTCATGGGCTGCGGCCACCTGCACTTCGCGATGACGCTCGAGGACTACCAGGTGCGGCCCGGGCTCGCGCGCGCGTTCCTCGAGGCGTTCCACCGCCTGCGCTGGTCGGGCGTGCCCGAGCTCGAGTGGATCGTGCTCGGCGGCGCGCACACCGAGCGCGCCGTCGTCAACGTCACCGTCGAGGGCGAGCTGCACAGCTACACGCGCATCCCGCTCGTGTCGCCGAGCGTCGGCGGCGTGCAGATGTTCGTCAACCACCCGCAGGTCACGAGCTACCTCCGGCGCGAGCTCGCCGCGTTCCTGTGCGAGGTCGCGCTCATCACCGGCCGCGTGAGCCTGCCGGATCCCGTGCGCCTCTACGAGGAGATCGAGCGCCTCGGCGACGCGCAGGGCACGATCACGCTCGGCCGCCTCGCGAAGGGCCTGCCCGTGTTCGAGATCCGCTTCGACCTCGAGGGCCGCGCGCGCGTCGAGCAGCGCGGCGCGACCCCCTAGCCCGGATCATTCACCAACACGTCGGCTGAGACCGTCGCGCTCCGGGCAACTCGAGGCGTACGGCCGGTTCTCACTCGGTCCGTACGGCAAGTACGACCTCTCGCTCCGCTTCCGGGCGTGCGCCTCGATCTGCCTCGGATCGCTTGGTCTCGCTCGACGTCTTGGTGAATGATCCGGGCTAGCTACTCCCGCACCGACACGTACCGCGCCGAGCCGTAGTCGGCCTCGTCGCGCTCGGCGCGCTGATCCTTCGCGACGACGGTGACGCCGGGGAACGCCGCCTTCAGCGCGCGCACGCCGGCGGCGGTGAGAAAGCTGCGCGAGACGTCGAGCGTCGCGAGCGCGCGGAACCGCTTCGCCTCCGCCGCGAGCTCCGCCGCGTCGTCGTCGCCGAACGTGCCGCGCGACAGGTCGAGCGAGCGCAGCTTCGGCGCGAGCTTGGACGCCGGCAACAGGCGCGCGACGTCGGTGACGAGCTCGCTGTTGCACACGCCCAGGTGCGTGAGGTACGGGAACGCGCCGCTCCACACCGGCACGACGTCGGCGACCGTCGCGGTCGCCTCGCGCGCGTACTCGCCGAACCACAGCGTGAGCCGCTCGAGCCTGGGCAGCTTCGCCGCCGCGATCGCCTTCATCCGCTTGCGCGACATCGCGCACGTCTCGACGGTGAGCTCGGTCAGCTCGGGGAGCGCCAGCCCGTCGACGCCGAACGTCGCCGGCCCGCCGTAGGTCTCGCCGGACCGGATCCACAGCGAGCGCAGCCGCGGGAACGTCTTCGTGATCTGCTTGCCGACGGCGCCGACCGCGTGGTGGTTCATGTCGATGCTCGTGCTGACGTCGCCCACGCGCAGGCGCACGAGGTCGGCGGCCCACGCGTGCTTGCCCGCCTCAGCGAGGACGGCCGGATCGTCCTGGAAGTCCCAGCGCAGCATCCCGATGCGGAGCTCCTCGAGCGCGGCGCACAGCGGCGAGGCGAACACGGCGCGCGCGAACGCGGCCGGGTCGTACTCGTCGGTCATGTGGTCGAGGCTGTTGTCGAAGAACACCGTCTTCCACAGGCCGTGGCGCCACTCGACCGTCGCCAGGTCGGGCTCGGGGAGGCCGATCTTCTTCGCGATCGCGTCGGCCTGCCGCTTCTTCTTACCCTGGGCGAGCACGAGCATCTCGCCGAGCGGGCTGCCCTGCCCCTGCAGCCAGTCCGCGTACACGAGGTAGGGCGCGGGGTCGTCGCGGTCCCGGCGCAGCTCCGCCTCGAGCGCGGCGTCGCGCGCGATCGGCACCTGCGGCGCCGGCAGCTCGCCCATGACGCAGAAGCCCTCGGCGCGGTACTTCGCGAGGAGCTCGTCGTGCGCCGCCTTCGCCTTCGCCGGCGAGCCGTGGGTCTTCGCCGAGGTCTTCGCCGCGCCGAACAGCGGCCCGCGGCTCGTCGTCACCTTCTTTCCGGACCGCACCAGCGTGATGAACGTGGTCGCGTCTTTTCCCGAGCCGTACAGCCTCATCGGTCCGATGCTACAACTCCGAGCAGGTGTCGTCCCACATCCTGCAGCGGGTGCCGCTCGTGCTGGAGTACCCGGTCGCGTTCACGCGCGGGCTGTTCGACGCCGACAACCCCACGCTCGTCGAGATCCTCGCGCGGCGCGAGCCCGACCGGCGCCACCGCGCGGTCGCGGTCGTCGACGCCGGCGTCGCGGCGGCGTGGCCGCACCTCGCCGGGTCGATCGAGGCGTACGCGGCGCGCCACGCCGACCGCATCGAGCTGCTCGCACCGCCGTGGACGGTCCCCGGCGGCGAGGCGGCGAAGACGGCGGCCGTGCTCGACGACCTCGTCGGCCGGCTCGCCGCGCTGCGCGTCGATCGCCATGCCTTCGCGATCGCCATCGGCGGCGGCGCGGCGCTCGACGTGATCGGCTTCGCCGCGGCGACGCTGCACCGCGGGGTGCGCCTCGTGCGCGTCCCGACGACGGTGCTCGCGCAGAACGACGCCGGCGTCGGCGTCAAGAACGGCATCAACGCGCACGGCGCGAAGAACTTCCTCGGCGCGTTCGCCGCGCCGTTCGCCGTGATCGACGACAGCAGCTTCCTGGCCACGCTCGGCGCGCGCGACCGCGTCGCCGGCATGGCCGAGGCGGTGAAGGTCGCGCTCGTCCGCGACCCCGAGTTCTTCGCATGGCTCGAGGACAGCGCCGGCGCGCTCGCCGCGTTCGAGCTCCCCGCCGTCGAGCGCCTCGTGCGCCGCTGCGCCGAGCTCCACCTCGCGCACATCGCCGGCGGCGGCGACCCGTTCGAGCAGGGCAACGCGCGCCCGCTCGACTACGGCCACTGGGCCGCCCACAAGCTCGAGCTCCTCACGCAGCACGAGCTGCGCCACGGCGAGGCCGTCGCGATCGGCATGGTCCTCGACGCACGCTACGCCGTCGAGGCCGGCCTCCTCGACGAGACGTCGTACGCGCGCATCGTCGCCCTCCTCGCCCGCCTCGGCCTCCCCACCCGGCACGACGCGCTGCGCTCGCCCGCGCTCCTCGATGGCCTCGCCGACTTCCGCGAGCACCTCGGCGGCGACCTCACGATCACGCTGCTGTCGGCGATCGGGCGCGGCGTCGACTGCCGCGACGTCCGCGACGACCTCGTGCACCGCGCGATCGCGTACCTCGCATGAGGGTCGGCACGTCGCACCTGACGTACTGCACGAACATCCATCCGGGGGAGAGCTGGGCGGAGGTCCGGGCGAACGTGGAGCGGCACGTCGTCGACGTGAAGGCGCAGCTCGCGCCGAGCGAGCCGTTCGGCGTGGGGCTGAGGCTGTCGGCGCGGGCGGCCGGCGAGCTCGCGGAGCCGCGCGAGCTCGCGGCGTTCCGGCGGTTCCTCGACGAGCACGGGCTGTACGTGTTCACGATCAACGGGTTTCCCTACGGCACGTTCCACGGCGCGCCGGTGAAGGAGCAGGTGTACCGCCCCGACTGGACCGAGCCGGAGCGGGTCGCGTACACGAACCGGCTCGCGGACGTGCTCGCCGCGCTCCTGCCCGACGGCGTCGACGGCTCGATCAGCACGGTGCCCGGCTGCTTCCGCGCCCGCGGCGGCGCGGCGGCGGAGGCGGCGATCGCGGCGAACCTCGCCCGCTGCGCGGAGCACCTCGCCGCCGTCGAGGCCCGCACCGGCGCGCGCATCGCGCTCGCGCTCGAACCCGAGCCGCGCTGCTCGATCGAGACGCTCGCCGAGGCCGCCGCCTTCTTCGCGGCGCACGTGCGCGATCGCGACCGCCTCGCCGTGTGCCTCGACGCGTGCCACGCGGCCGTCGAGTTCGAGCACCTGCCCTCCGCGCTCGCCGAGCTGCGCGCCGCCGGCGTCGCCGTCGCGAAGGTGCAGCTCAGCGCCGGCCTCCGCCTCACCCCCGGCCCGGCCGAGCGCGCCGCCCTCACCCGCTACGCCGACGAGGTCTACCTCCACCAGGTCGTCGCCCGCCGCGGCGATCGGCTCGAGCGCTACGTCGATCTCCCGGAGGCCCTCGCCGAGGCGTCGGCGGATGACGCCGATGACGAATGGCGCGTCCACTTCCACGTCCCGATCTTCCGCGACGACCTCGGCCCGTTCGCGAGCACGCAGCCGTTCCTGGCCGAGCTGC
This sequence comes from Deltaproteobacteria bacterium, assembly GCA_019637375.1. Taxonomy (GTDB): domain Bacteria; phylum Myxococcota_A; class Polyangia; order Haliangiales; family Haliangiaceae; genus JABFXX01. The sequence goes on from JAHBVW010000054.1 coordinate 43,989, forward strand.
TCGCGCTGCACCGCGCGTCCCCGATCGCGCCACACCTCGAGGTCGAGACCTACACCTGGGACGTGCTGCCGCCCGAGCTACGCGATGGCATCGCCAGGCTCGGGTCCTCCGCCGACGGCTCCTCCGGACCCTCGCCCGTGGCGACGGCCGTCGCGCGCGAGCTGCGCTGGGTGCTAGAACGCTTGCGATGACCCTCTCGGTCGCGCTGCGCCTCGGCCGCGTCTCCAACCTGCCGACGGTGACCTCCAACGTGCTCGCCGCGATCGCGCTGTCGGGCGCCGGCGCCGGGTGGCTGCACATCGCCGTCGTGTGCCTCGCGATGTCGCTGATGTACGTCGCCGGCATGTACCTCAACGATGCGTTCGATCGCGACATCGACGCGCGCGAGCGCCCCGATCGCCCCATCCCGTCGGGCCAGGTCGCCGCGATCACCGTGTTCGGCGCCGGCTTCGGCATGCTCCTCGCCGGCATCCTCACGATCGCCGCGCTCGCCGTCACCACCGGCGCCGGCTGGCGCCCGATCGCGTCCGCCTCGGCGCTCGCCGGGCTGATCGTGGTCTACGACATGCACCACAAGGGCAACAGGCTCGGCCCGCTCATCATGGGCCTGTGCCGCGTCGGCGTGTACGCCACGGCCGCGCTCGCGTGCGGCGCCTCGCTCGGCCGCGCCCTCCTCGTCGGCTGCGGCGCCCTCCTCTGCTACCTCATCGGCCTCACCTACGTCGCGAAGTCCGAGAATCTGCGACGCATCGGCGCGCTGTGGCCGCTCGCGTTCCTCGCGGTGCCGTTCGTCGTCGGCTTCCCGACCACGCCCGTCGCGACGATGATCTTCATCTTCTTCCTCCTGTGGACGCTGCGCTCGCTCAACTTCCTGCGCCGCCGCCAGATCCGCGACACCGTCGTCGGCCTCATCGCCGGCATCTCGCTCCTCGACGGCCTCCTCGTCGCCGGTAGCGACCGCCCCGAGCTCGCGTTCGTCGCCATCGCCGCCTTCTTCGCCACGGCCCTCCTCCAGCGCGCCGTCCCCGGGACCTGACCTCAGGGCGTCAGGTACACGGTGACCTCGGCCGACAGCCCCGGCCGCATCGCGACCTCGGGCGCCTTCGCCCACCGGATCTTCACCGGCACGCGCTGCACGACCTTCACGAAGTTGCCGGTCGCGTTGTCGACGGGGATCAGCGAGAACCGCGCGCCCGTCGCCGGCGCGATCGTGTCGACGACGCCGTCGAACGTGCCGCCGTAGGCGTCGACCTCGATGTCGACCTTGTCGCCGGGCTTCATGTCGCCGATCTGGCTCTCCTTGAAGTTCGCGATCACGTACGTCTCGTCGGGGACGAGCATCAGCAGCGCCTGCCCGGCCTGCACGGTCTGACCGGCGTGCGCGCCGAGCCGCGAGATCATGCCGCTCGTCGGCGCGACCACGGCCGCGTACGACCGGTTGAGCTTCGCCTGCGCGAGCGCCGTCTCGGCGCTCTTCACGCGCGCCGCCGCGAGCTTCGCCGCCGCGCGCGCCGCCGCGACCTGCTTGTCGACGGGGCCGGTCTGCGTGACCCGCCCCTCGGCCTCGGCCACGCGCGCCGCCGCGATGCCGCCCTGCGCGCGCGACAGGTCGAGCTGCGCCGTCGCCGCATCGAGCGCGGCCTTCGCGACGTCGTGCGCGCGCACCGTGTGATCGAGCTCGCTCCGCGTGATCGCCGACTGCGCGAACAGCTGCTGCGCGCTCGCCCGCTCGTTCGTCGCGACCGCGAGGTTCGCCTTCGCCTGCGCGACAGCCGCCTCCGCCGCCCGCGTCGCGTCCGCGGCGCTGCGCACCGAGGCGCCCGCGCCGGCGAGCGCCGCCTTCGCCGACGACAGGCCGCCCGTCGACGACTGCTCGACGATCCCGACCTGCGCATCCGCGACCGCCGTCTGCTCGCGGGCGGCCTCGAGCTCCGCGTCCGCGCGCTGCACCTCGACCTCGAGGTTCGCGGGATCGATCTCGAACAGCACGTCGCCCTTCGCGACGCGCTGGTTGTCGTGCACCTTCGTCGCGAGCACGACGCCGCCGACGCGCGCGGCGATCGGCACGACATCGGCCTCGACCTGCGCGTTGTCGGTCGAGCGCTTCCCGGCGGTCCACCACCGGTGCGCGTACCACGCACCGGCGACGAGCACGGCGACGACCGCGAGGATCAGGTACGCACGCCCGGCGCGGCGAGCGCGCGGACCACCTACGGCTTTGTTGACGGCTTCCATCGGCTTACTCCAGCGACATCTCGACGTGGGCGGGCTGGTCGGCCCGCCGCACGCGCAAGAACAACAGAAGGGGCAGCACCACGAAGAACGTGATGGTCTGCAGGATGAACGTCTTGTCGAACCCGATCACCGTGCCCTGCAGCGCGGCGCGGCCGGCGAACGACTTCTGCATCAGCGCGTGCGCGACATCGGCCGGCATCCCGCGCGCGACGAACGCCGCCTTCGCCGCGGCCGCGTCCGCCGCGACCTCGGGCCGCAGCAGCGTCACGCTGCTCGCGATGCCGGCGGTCGCCTGCGCGCTGTACCGGCTGAACAGCGTCGCGAAGATCGACAGCCCGATCGAGCCGCCGATCTGACGGATGAACCCGTTCACGCCCGCCGCGCTCGCGAGCTGCGCGCGCGGCACGTTCGACAGCGCCGCCGTCGTCAGCGGCACGAAGATGAACGCGAACCCGACGCCGGTGAGCGCGAGCGGCCAGAACAGGTCGCTCGACGCCGTCTGGAGGTTGATCGTCGCCTGCAGCCAGCACCCCACCGCCGTGATCACGAGCCCGGCGCCGACGAGCCACGCCGGCCGCACGCGGTTGTAGAGCTTCCCGACGATCGGCGAGGCGATCATCATCGCGAGCGTGCGCGGCAACAGCAGCACGCCCGACTGCGTCGCCGAGTAGTGCATGAGCTCCTGCGTGAACACCGGCAGGAGGAACATCGAGCCCATCAGCATCGCGAACACGAGCCCGGAGATCGCGGTGCCCGACGCGAACGTCGGGTCGCGGAACATGCGCAGGTCGACGACGGGCGCGACCGCCGTGAGCTCGCGGATCACGAACGCCGCGATGCCGACCCCCGCGATGTACGTCGCGATCACGATCTCGTCGGAGTCGAACCAGTCCTTCGCCGCGCCCTCCTCGAGGACGTACATCATCGCGCCGATGCCGATCGCCATCAGCACGATGCCCTGCCAGTCGAGGTTCGCGCGCAGCTGGGCAGCGCGCGCCCGCTGCTCGGCGATCACCTCCGCGGGCTCGTCGACGTTGCGCCACGTGAGGTAGATGCCGAGCACGCCGACCGGGAGGTTCACGAAGAAGATCCACGGCCACGACATGTTGTCGGTGATCCAGCCGCCGAGGACCGGGCCGACGGCCGGGCCGACCATGATCACCATCGAGAACACGGCCATCGCCATGCCCTGCTCCGCCGGCGGGAACGTCTGGCGCAGGATCGCCTGCTGCGTCGGCTGCAGCGCGCCGCCCCCGAGCCCCTGCACGATGCGCCACAGGACGAGCATCTCGAGCGAGCGCGCCGTGCCGCACAGCACCGACCCGACCGTGAACACGACCAGCGACGCGAGGTAGACGCGCTTCTGCCCGAAGAACGAGCCGAGGAAGCCGGTCAGCGGCATGACCAGCACCATCGCGATCATGTAGGCCGTCGTGACCCACGTGATCTCCTGGAGCGACGCGCCGAGCTCGCCGCGGATCTGCGGGATCGCGACGTTGACGATGGACGTGTCGATCGTCGCCATCAGCGAGCCGAACGCGATCGACAGCGCGACCGTCCACTTCCCCGCTTGCGGGCGCCCGCCGCTCATCCGCGCCTCCTCGCCCCGTCGAGGACGAGCGACACCACGCCGTCGGCGTCGTCGGGGAACGCGCCGCCGGCCTCGATCCGCTGCACCACGACCGCGCGGATCGCGCCGCGCAGCATCGTCGCGAGCAGCTGGGCGGACGCCTTCGCGATCACGCCCTCGGCGACGCCGGCCGCGACGATCTCCTCGATCGCGAGCCTCAGGTCCTGCGGCGCACCCTGCTGCTGCTTCAGGTGCTCGGCCGCGAACGCGACCTTGATGTAGCGGCGGTTCGCCTCGAACACCTCGAACAGCTCGCGCATGAACCGGCGCAGGCGCGCCTCGAACCGCAGGCCCTTGCCCGCGGCGATCACGGCGAGCAGCTGCGGCCGGAACGTCGCCCGCCGCGTCGCGAACAGCGCGCGCACCATCGCATCGCGGTCGTCGAAGTAGTTGTACAGCGTCCCCACCGCGACCCCGGCCTTCGCGGCGATCTGCGCCAGCGCCGTCCCCTCGAGCCCGCGGTCGGCGATCAGCTCCTCCGCGGCGTCGAGGATCGCCGCGCGGACCTGCTCGCGCACCTGCGTGCGAAGCCGCCGCCGGCGCCTCGGTGAATCCAGATTCACACAGATGAATCTAGATTCATCCACCGCGCGTGTAAAGCCAGACGTCTCCGCACGCCGCGATCTCGTGGGGTTAGACGTCCTGGAAGATGTGTTCGAGGATCAGGTCCTTGACCTCGGTCGCGGCGATCGGTCCCGCGGGCACGAGCTCCGGCACCGACGAGATGAACACCGGGCCGTCCCGCTCCGACGACGGCAGCCGGCCGTGCGAGCCCTTCACGAGCGAGGCGTCGAGCGGGATCACGTCCATGAGCGTGCGGAAGCCGAGCTTCCTGCGCGCGAGCTTCCACGCCACCGTCGCCTTCGGCGCGACCAGCTTGGGATCGAGGAACAGCTCGACGGGGTCGTAGCCGGGCTTGCGGTGGATCTCGACGGTGCGCGCGAAGTCGGGCGCGCGATCGTCGTCGAGCCAGTAGTAGTAGCTGAACCACTTGTCGGGCGCGCTGATCGCGACGAGCTCGCCCGCGCGCATGTGGTCGAGGCCGGCCGCGCGCTTCGCCTCGTCGTCGAGGACGCGCTCCACCCCCGGCACCTGCTCGAGCAGCCGCTTGACGTCGCCGACGAGCGCCGGCTCCTGCACGTACACGTGCGCGACCTGGTGGTCCGCGACCGCGAACGCGCGCGACGCGCCCGCATCGAGCAGCTCGCGCCCGAGCTCGGTGCGCACCGTCAGGAGGTCCGCCTCGCGCAGCGTGCGGTTGAGGTGCACCGCGCCGTCGACCGGCGTGATGCCGTACTCCGACAGCACGATCACCCGCGCGCCGTCGCGCTGCGCGAACTCGATCAGGTCGCCGCACACGGCGTCGACCGCGCGCAGCTCCGCGGGCACGCTCGGCCCGTTCGGCCCCTCGCGCTGCAGCACGTAGTCGAGGTGCGGCAGGTACACCATCGCCAGCGTCGGGCGCTGCTCGCGCCACACGTCGATCGTCGACGCCGCGATCCACTTGCTCGACGTGATGCCGGCGCGCGGCCCCCAGAAGTCGAACAGCGGGAACTGCCCGAGCCGCTCCTGCAGCGACGCGCGCAGCGCCGGCGGCTTCGTGTAGACGTCGGGCAGCTTGCGCCCGTCGGCCGGGTACATCGGCCGCGGCGTGACGGCGAAGTCCGCGGTCGAGTACATGTTGAACCACCAGAACAGCTTCGCGCAGCGAAAGCTCGGATCGCGCCGGCGCGCGACGTCCCAGATCTTGTCGCCGGAGACGAGGTGGTTCGACTGCTTCCAGAACCCGATCTCGGCGAGCTCGCGGAAGTACCAGCCGTTCCCGACGCACCCATGGCCGTCGACGGGCAGGCCCGTCGTGAAGGTCGACTGCACGCTGCACGTCACCGCCGGCAGCACCGTCCCGAGCGGGCTCGACGCGCCCGCGCGCTGCAGCGCCGCGAGCGCCGGCGTGTGCTCGCCGAGGAGGCCCGGCGTCAGCCCGACGACGTCGAGCACGATCGTGCGGTGCAAGGCTAGTCCACCCGCGGCGGCTGGCCGCGCAGCACGGAGTTGCCCTCGTGCAGCTGCCGCTGGTCGACGGCGAGCGCCGACTCCAGCTCGACGGGATCGAGCCGCCCGCTCTGCGCGAAGAACTCGATCGGGTTGCGCCAGAAGATGCGCGCGAGCGTGACGTCGGGGATCCCGGCCGCCCGCATCGCGTCGCGCGTCTTCGGGACCTTCAGCGGATCCGACACGCCCCAGTCGGCGGCGCTGTTCACGAGGATGCGCTCGGCGCCGTACGTCTGCACGAGCGCGACCATGCGCGGCTCGTCCAACTTCGTATCCGGGTAGATCGAGTGCCCCGCCCAGCACCCGCTGTCGAGCGTGAGCGGCAGCGTCTCCTCGGTGTTGTGGTCGACGATCGTCTTCTCCGGCGCGAACCCGACGTCGCGCACGAGCGCGAGCGTGCGCTCGCAGCCGCGCTTCTTGTCGCGGTGCGGGAGGTGGATCAGCACCGGCAGGTCGTGCTGCTTCGCGAGCTCGATCTGCGCCGCGAAGCAGCGGTCCTCGGCGGGCGTCATGTCGTCGTAGCCGATCTCGCCGACCGCGACGACGCCGTCCTTCTCGAGGTAGCGCGGCAGCATCGCGAGCACGTCGTCGACGAGCGCCGGGTCGTTCGCCTCGCGCGGGTTCATCGCCATCGTGCAGTAGTGGCGGATCCCGAACTGGCTCGCGCGGAACCGCTCCCAGCCGATCAGCGACAGGAAGTAGTCCTCGAACGTCCCGGCGTGCGTGCGCGGCTGGCCGAGCCAGAACGCGGGCTCGACGACGGCGGCGACGCCGGCCGCGGCCATCGCCTGGTAGTCGTCGGTGGTCCGCGAGGTCATGTGGATGTGCGGATCGAACAGCTTCATCGGATCTCCCGGATCAGCTCGACATCGGACGGCACCGGTCGCCCCGCCGCGCGGCGCTCGCTCGCGAACGCCTCGACCATGCGCACGAGCTCGGCCGTGACGCGCAGCGGGAGCCCGACGATGCGCGCGACCGGCGCGCCGACGAACAGCGCCTTCAGCGTCATCTGGAACAGCGCGGCGTCGGGGAAGTGCCGCGCCGGGAACTCGTTGTCGCAGGCGAGCGCGTCGAACACCGAGCGCACGTTCGTGCGGTACGCGTCGATCGCCGCGTCGACGAAGCGCCCCGGATCCGGCAGCACGGCGAGCACGCGCAGCACGGCCTGGCGCTCGCGCACCTCGCCCCGGCGCAGGAGGTCCGCGACGAGCGGCAGGTGCTTCCGCGGCTCGAGCGCGCCGATCGCGGAGACGAGCAGCGCCGCGCGCCCCGCCTCGTCGGCGCCCGTCTCGACGGGCCACGGCAGGTCGATGCGCGCGAGCCGCTCGGCGTCGGCCTCGCTGATCTGCGCCTTGCCGAGGCGCCGCCCCGCCGCGGCGAACGTCGCGTGGAACGTCGTCTCGTCGAACAGGAGCTTCTGCATCAGCCACGCGACGCCCTCGGGCGGCGCGAGCCGCGCGACGATATCGACCAGCTCCGATGTCGGGTCCGCCACGGACCTCGGAGCTTACCTCACAGGTTGAACACGAACGGGAACGTGACGTTCGTGCTTCCACGCTTCGCCGGAAACCGCACCGCGTTCACGTTGCGCAGGACGCACGCCGTGACGTCCGCGCTCGCCATCGTGCCCGCGGCCTTGCGCGAGCTCGCCACGTAGCCATCCGGCCCGATCCGGAACTGCACGACGACGGATCCGCCGCGCGTCTCGCCGAGGCGGTTGACCTCCTGCTGGAAGCACATCCGGAACACACCCGAGCGCGCCCGCAGCGCCGTCTTGATCTCGTGCTCCGTCATCTCCGGCCCGTCGTCGTCGGAGGTCTTCGTCGGGGTCACCGTGACGGGACCGGCGCCGTCGCAGCCCTCGCCTTCGCCGACGCACACCTTCACGGGCGGGCGCACCTTGATCTCGAGCTCCGCCGTCTTCTTCGGCTGCTCCGGGGTCGGCGCGCCGCCGTCGCCGTCGGCGACGGTCTTGAACGGGAACTGCGGCTGGAGCGGGCCGTCCGTCCGCGGGCCGGTCGCGCCGATCCGCTTCTTGATCCCGGCGACGTCGCGGCCGGCGATCTCGTCGAGCACCGTCGACGGCAGGCCCGGCACCTCCGGCCGGCGCGCGACCGCCGGGCGCCGCGCCGGCTGCGGCGCGGCGATCCGCGTCGACGGCATCGCGTTCGGGATCGGCGGCGCCGGCCGCTGCTCGGAGACGACCGGGATCTTCGACGCCACCACGATCATCGCCGTCGGATCGACGCGCTGATCGAGCCGCGCGACGACGTACGACGCGTTCGCCGTGCGCTCCTGCGGCCACGCGTACGCGGCGTGGTGCGAGTAGACCTGGAACGTCATGAACAGGAACGCGGCGTGCAGCACCATCGAGAACACGAGCGACGCCCGCGACTCGTTGTCGTGCTTCAGCAGGTTGTGGAGCAGCAGCGCGCCGCCGAGCGCGAGCGAGACGAGGCCGGCGCCGCGGAACAGCGCCTCGCCGACGCCGAGGCCCTTGCCGAGCCACAGCCCCGTCAGCACGAGCGAGCCGGCGCCCCACCCGACCGCGCCGGCGATCAGCATCCCGCGCGTCACGACCGGCACCGGATCCTCGACGGGGACGAACTGGAAGAACAGCTTGTGCGCGCCGCTCTCGTCGAGCTCGATCACGCCCCAGTCGGCGACCTCGAGCGGCGTCGCGCGAAACGCTTCACCGTGGACGAGCTCCTCGACGGCGACCGTCGCGCCGCCGAGGCACAGCGTGCCGCGCATGCGCGCGCCGAGCGTCAGCACGTAGCCGCGCGAGCCCGCGCGCAGGATCGCGAAGTCGTCGGGGAGCCCGACGTCGGGGACGACGAACGTCGTCGCCCCGGACGCGCCGAGCGTCACCGGCTCGCGCCGCTCGCACACCACGTCCTGCATCACCTCGTCGTGCCAGATCAGCGACGCGCGCAGTGCCAGCCCCATGATCGGATCATAACGCCGGTGGCCGCCGTTCGATCCGGTTGCGCGAGAACCTACATGTCAGCGCTTCGTGCTCGCGCGCGGGGCGAGCATGCGGATCTCGGTGGCGGCCTCGGTGTTGCCGGGGTCGAGCTCGATCACCTCCTGGAAGTGCTCGAGGGCCTGCTCGATCCGCCCGAGCATGCGCTCGACGCGGCCGAGGTAGAAGCGCGCGACCGCCGGCTTCGGCGAGCGGTGGATCGCGCGGTCGAGCGCCTTGCGCGTCTCCGGCGCGATCGCCCGCCGGTCCGACGACGCGCAGAACCGCGCCCACGCGAGCGCCGCGTGGTAGTCGACGTCGGCCGGCATCAGCGTCACCGCGCGGCCGAGCTCGTCGAGCGCCATCATGACGTCGTCGCGCTTGAGCGCCGCGAGCCCCTTCTTGTGCGCCTCGGCCGCGAGGCGCGCCTTCTCGGCCGGGCTCTCGGGCGCGGGCTGCGCCCGCTCGAACAGGAGCTGCGGCTCCTCGGCCGGCAGCGACGCGACGTACTCGTTGCGCCGCACCGGATCCGAGAGCACCGCGAACGCCGCCGTGACGTGGTTGAACAGCCGGCTGCCGTGCTCGAGCATCGTGTCGTCGAGCGCCGGGATCTTGTCGGGGTGGAGCTGGTTCGTGAGCGCGACGTACGCCGAGCGGATCGAGTCGAGCGTCGCCGAGCGCGTCAGGCCGAAGAACGCGAAGTGCTCCGCGCGCTTCGCGAGCAGGTCCATGCCCCACGCGATCGTCTCCTTCACCTGCGCGATGTTGCGCGGCGTCGACGTGCGCGGGATCGACGGCGACGACCGCGTGCGCGCCACCGCCGGCAGCGACGACGGGCCGAGCGGCTCGGCGGTGATCGTGCGCTGGCGCGCCGCCTCGAACTCGGCGCGCGGCTCGTCGAGGAACGCCGGTGCCTCGCGCGTCGACGTCCGCGGATCGCGCACGAAGTCGCGCGTCGGCCGGTGCTCGAGGTCGGCCGTGTTCGTGCGCGACGGGATCGGCGGCGTCACGGTGCGCGGCTGGGACGGCGACGTCAGCGTGCGCGGCACGGCGGGAGCGCGCGGCGTGGTCACCGCGCGCGACAGCGACGGCGGCGTCACCGTGCGCGGCAGGGGCGGCGACGTCGTCGTGCGCGGGGTCAGCGGCGTGACGGTGCGCGCCACGCCCGGCGGAGGTGCCGTGCGCGTGCGCGGGATCTCCGGGGGCGGCGTCGCGGCCGCGATCTCGCGCGTCGGCGGGCGGCCGCCGAGGCCCTCGCACACGCCGATCGCGACGAGCGCGTACACGGCGGCCTGCACGACGCGCGGCTCGATGTCGCGGTGGCGGGCGTCGAGCTCGGCGAGCGTCGTCCCGATGCGCAGGTCGTTGAGGATCGGCTCCTCGACGTCGGTCAGGCCGAGCTGCGTGCGGTCGAGCTCGCTGCGCAGCACGAAGCGCGCGCCGAGCTGGCGCAGGTCCTCGGTGAGCCGCACCTCGGAGAGGTTCATGCGCGCGCCGAGGAGGATCGCGGCGCCGACGTCGATCGCGTACGCGTGCGGCCCCGAGACCGTGCGCTGCGTGAAGGCGTACGTGCCGCGGTCGATCGAGAACGTGCGCGCCGCGCGCTGCGTGATCGTGCGGCGGCACAGGCGGTCGACGTGATCGGGCGCGAGCTTCACGGCCTCGGCGATCACGGCGATCTCGTCGCGGCCGGGCGCGGCGGCGAGCAGCTTCGTCAGGTTGCCGACCTGCGTCGACGACACGAGGTGACAGGTCATCGCGACGCGCAGCGCGGAGTCCGCGGCGAGCGGCGACGACGCGCCGACGATCATCCCGTTCGCGAGCTCGATGATGTAGCGCTTGCCGTCCTCGGCCGCGAGGACGAGCTCGCCGGTGGCGCGGTGCGCCGCCAGTGCGCCGAGCGTGGATCCCCACGGCCGCGACGACACGTCGCCTTGGAGCATGCATCCAATAAGGACCATGAGAGCTCGTCGGTCAACCCGTCCGAAACTTGTGGTGCCGCCAACGTCGGCGACGCCGCGCCTAGCGACCTACACGCGTGTGCGCAAGGATCGTACGGTCGCGAGATCGGTCCGGCGGTGTCGGCGGGCCTCGTCGCCAAAACTGCCGCAAATTCCGACGAATACCGGGTCTCCTCACGGTGTTCCGCCGGGTCGGGGAGCCTCGTAGCTGCTACGCTCGTAGCTGGTCGTGCGATCCGGCAATCCGTTCCTCGCCCGCAAGCATCGGCCCGTCGTGGTCGGCCATCGCGGCGTGCCGGCGGTGCACCAGGAGAACACGCTCGCCGGGTTTCGCCGCGCGGTGTCGCTCGGCGTGCCCGCCGTCGAGCTCGACGTGCGCCTGACGCGCGATCGCCGCGCGGTCGTGCTGCACGACGCGACGCTGCGCCGCCTCACCGGCACGCCGAAGCTGGTCGCGAACCTCACGTGGGACGAGCTGTCGCGCGAGCGCATCCGGCGCGAGCTGCCGATGGGCATCGACGCGCGCGGCGAGCTCGTGATCGCGCGCTACGACCGGCAGGAGCCCATCCCGCTCCTCGAGGAAGTGCTCGCCGAGGTCGGCGGGCGGCTCGCGATCAACATCGAGCTCAAGCTCGATCTGCCGCGCTTCTGGCAGGTCGACGTCGGCAACGTCGTCGCGCGCCTGATCCGCGACGCGCACGTCGGCGACAACGTGATCGTGACGTCGTTCGATCCGCGCAAGCTGCGCGCCGCCGGCCGCGCGCATCCCGACCTCGCGCTCGGCTTCTGCTTCGACGACGGCATGCTCGACTTCGCGCGCGACCTGCTCGACCGGCTGCCGCCCGCCGCGGATCCGCACACCGAGGACCGCCGCCCCGGGCACAACGCGCGCCGGCTGCTCAACCGCATCCTCGACACGCACCTCGTCGGGCAGGTGCTCGGCACGCGCGTCGTCGGCGCGGAGCACACGCTCGTCGGCGCCGACACCGTGCGCAGCCTGCACGCGCGCGGCGTCGCGATCGGAACGCACACGCTGTTCCCGATGGGCTCGACGACGGGCAAGCGCATCGCGCCGAGCTCGGCGACGGTCGCCGAGGTCGAGCGGCTCGTCGGGCTCGGCGTCGACTGGATCGAGACCGACGATCCCGAGCGCCTGCTCGAGCTGGTCGGATAGTACGTCTGGCGTGCCGGCGGCGCCGCGCGTAAGCTGGGGGGCGTGGAGACGCTCATCAGCTACGGGCTCGGCGTGATCGGGGTCGTGATGACCGCCATGGTCGTGATCCCGGCGCTGTCGAACAGCATGCCCTACCCCTCCACGCGCCTCATGATCACGAACCTCCTGCGCACGAACCCGCGCCAGGCGGAGCTGGCGTGCAAGACCGGCGAGGGCACGTTCCTCGAGGGCATCGGCTCCGCGATCAAGACCGCCGCGATGCTCGGCGGCTCCCGCGACCCGGGCATGATCCAGAAGGCCACGATCCCGTCGTACGACGCCGGGGCAGCCGTCGCGGTGCAGAAGTGGAAGGGCTACCTGATGAAGGCCAAGCTCGGCGCGATGGCCGCCGGCGGCTCGGTCGTCCTCGGCTTCCAGAAGGGCACGCCGATCCTGCTCATCATCCTCGCGCTCGCCGTGGGCGCGGGCTACGGTTTTCTGTTCCTGCGCACGAACGAGGTCGAGCGCTCGATGGTCCTGGCGCGCCGCGAGGTGCTGCCCGAGGTCGACCGCGTGTTCATCGACGGGCGCTACTAGCCACGTTCGCTAGCGCAGGGCGCGCTCGATCGTATCGGCGAGCGTGCGCAGGACCTTGAGGCGCGCGAAGTACTTGTCGTTCGCCTCGACGAGCGTCCACGGCGCGAGCTCGGTGCTCGTGCGGTCGATCATGTCGCAGACGGCGCCGCTGTACGCGTCCCACTTGTTGCGGTTGCGCCAGTCCTCGTCGGTGATCTTGTGCTGCTTGAACGCGACGGCCTGGCGGTCCTCGAAGCGGCGCAGCTGCTCGTCCTTGCTGATCTGGAGCCAGAACTTCACGACGAGCGTGCGGCTCGTGACGAGCTGCTCCTCGAAGTCGTTGATCTCGCCGTAGGCGCGCATCCAGTCCGCCTCGCTGCAGAACCCCTCGACGCGCTCGACGAGCACGCGCCCGTACCACGAGCGATCGAACACCGCGATGCGCCCGTTCTCGGGGATGTGCCGCCAGAACCGCCACAGGTACGGGCGCGCCTTCTCCTCGTCGGTCGGCGCGGCGATCGGGATGACGTCGTACTTGCGCGCGTCGAGCGCGGCCGTCACGCGGCGGATCGCGCCGCCCTTGCCGGCGGCGTCGCAGCCCTCGAACACGGCGACGACGGAGTACTTCTCGAACTTCGGGTGGCGCGTGAGCCGGTTCAGCCGGCCCTGCTGCTCGGCGAGCTCGTCCTCGTACTCCTCCTTCGGGACGGCGCGCGTCAGGTCCAGCCGATCGAGCACCGACACGCCGTCGATCGGCGGCACGCTCGGCGGCGCGGCGATCGGGCGCGGGACCGGCGCGCCGTTCGCGAGCCGCTTCGTCATCGCGTCGAGGATCGCCGTGCCGATCGCGAGGCTGCGGTAGTGCTCGTCGCTGCCGTCGACGACGATCCAGGGCGCGGACGCCGTCGACGTCTCGCGCAGGAGCTTCCGCGACACCTTCTCGAAGCGCGGGTACATCCCGAGGTGCTTCCAGTCCTGGTCGGTGACGCGCCACGCGGTGCGCTTCTTCTTCGCCAGCTCGCGGAACCGCTTGCGCTGCCCGTCCTCCGACAGGTGCAGCCAGAACTTCAGCAGCAGCGTGCCCTCGTCGGCCAGCATCTGCTCGAAGCCGAGGATCTCCTCGATCTGCAGCTCGAGGTCGGCGCGCTTGGACTCCTTGTACACGCGCTGCAGGAGCGGTTGCGAGTACCAGGACCCGACGAAGATCGCGAGGCGGCCCTTCGGCGGCAGCACGCGCCAGAACCGCCACATGTGCGGCCGCCCGTACAGCTCCTCGGCGACCGGGCGCATCGCGTTCGTCTGGATGTGGCGCGGATCCATCCACTCGTTGAGCAGGTTCAGGACCTCGCCCTTCCCCGCCCCGTCGACGCCGCCGATCAGGATCACGACCGGGAACTTCCCGTGCCTCACCAGCTCGTACTGGGCCGCCAGGAGGGCGTGCCGCAGGGCCGGCTCCTCCCGGTCGTAGCGCTCCTTGTCGATACGGTGACCGAGCTCGGCGGACTCGAACATGGACCGCCACGCTAGCCCGATCCCGCTCTACAGTCACGGCATGCCACGCGCCCTCGCGTACCTCTCCGCCACCGCGCTCCTCGCCGGCCTCGTCACGGGCCCCGCCGACGCGCGCGCCGACTCGCCCGCCGACCGCAAGCTCGCCACCGCGCGCACGCCGATCCTCGGCGACCACCTGAACGCCACGCTCCCCGACGGCATGACGCTCGCGCCGCGCCGCGCGAGCATCATGTCCGCCGAGAACGCCGCCGACGACGAGACGCGCGGCATGCTCGACGACGGCTCCGCGCGCTTCGTCATGATGGCCTACGAGCTCTACGGCCTCGCCGGCACCGATCCGAAGGCCACCGTCGAGGCCGACTTCAAGCGCGCCCGCCACGAGGCCACGCTCTCGGCGGTCACGCTGCCGAAGCCGCTGGTCGGCTTCCAGTTCACGCCGACGAAGTTCGCGAGCGACAAGGACGCGAACCTCGTGCACGGCCTCTACGTCGTCAGCGGCGACGGCTCCGTCCAGGTCCTCGCGTTCTACGTGAACACCGCCGGCGCCGCCAAGGCCGCCGACTGGGCCGCGCTCGCGAAGAAGGTCGTCGCCACCCTCGCGCCCGGCAAGCGCGTCCTCGCCGGCACCTCCGGCGTGCGCGCCGCCGGCGATCTCGTCGTCACCGTCCCCGCCGGCTTCGTCACCACCGCCCAGCCCGGCCCCGACTTCCTCGTCACCCACCTCCGCAAGCTCTCCGTCCTCGGCCAGGACACCCCCTCCTGCGGCATCTACATCGGCGCCCACCCCTCGCTGCAGTACAAGCAGACCGCCTCGAAGGCCCCGCCCAAGACCATCCCCGGCAAGCTCGCCGGCGCCAAGGTCGACTGGACCCTCTGGAACAGCCGCGGCCGCTGGTGGACCGAAGCCCTCACCCCCCACCCCAACGGCAAGCAACAGATCCACGCCTTCTGCTCCACCCCCACCGAATCCGAGGTCCCCGACCTCCGCAAGGTCGTGGAGACACTCCGCAAGAAGTGACCGCCCCCGCAGGCGCTACGTCTGCTCGGCGCAATCCCCGATCGGTGTGTCGAGCGTCGTCGCGAGCGCAGCGTCGTGCTGCGCCGTGCACGCGGCCTCGGTCGCCGCGCAACGCTCGAGGTCGTTCCCGCTGCCCGCATCGAAGCAGAACGCGCTCTCGACGAGCGTGCACGGCGTCAGGTCGGCGGCCACCGCCAGTGCCGCCCCTCGGACCTGCACGCATCCCGCCTTCTGCCTCGAGCACGCGCCGAGCTTCAGCTGCGACGGGGAGCTCGTGCAGAAGAACCCGCGCGGCGGCGGTTCCGGCGCCTGCCGCTTCCTCGCGCGGTCGCGCGCCGCCGCCGCGCGCACCTCGTCGAGCTCGCGCTCGCGCTTCGGGTTCTGGCAGCGCACGATCGCGTTCTCCTCCGGCTTGTGCGTCGTGTCGACGAAGCTGCGCGTCACGAGAACGCCGCCATTGTCGCCGCTGCTGCGATCGACGAGCTCGAAGCCGTCGGGACACAGCTCGCCGGCGCGCCGATGCAGGTATTCGAGCGCCGTGCTACGATCGGTAAAGCCGTTGACCTGCACCGTCACGACGTAGTCGCCGTTCGACAGCCGCCGCTCCTCGAAACCACCCGTCAGTCCCATCGGCTGGTACGGAGTCGCACACGCCGCGAGAGCCGTGATCCACAACGCCTCGCCGAAATGCATGTCTCCCACGTTAGACCAGCCGACGAGCACGATCCACGGCTATCGATGTTGGAAGACCGCACCGCCGAGGGTTCGCCCTCACCGAGCGCGCGGTCGCACCATCACGCCGTCACCATCGGCTCGTGTTCGCTCGCCATCCGTGAGCCCGGGCGGGTCACACTTCTCGCGTCGGGCGAGAACGGATCGCCCGCGTGACCGACGGTTGTCTGCGCCGAGGCTACGGGCAATAGCGCGCAACGTACCCGTCGCCCCGGTCGCCGAAACCGTAGTCCCCGACGATCACGATCCGGCCGTCGGCCTGGATCGCGAGATCGTGGCCCTCCTGGAGGGTTCCCGGCAGCGGGAGGTCGGCCGCCACGCCGTTCGTCCCGAAGGTGAGGTCGCGGCCACCGGCCGTGTACCGCGCCAGCACGGGGCGAGCGGCGCCGGTCGTTCCGACGGCGACGTAACGCCCGGACGCGTCGAACTCGACGCTCGTGTAACCGCTCGGGACCTGCGGGTCCACGATCGTCGCTTCCACGGTGCCGTCCTCGCGCAGGACAGGGACCACGGCCTCCTCGAGGAGGAAGTTCATCCCGACCGCGACGATGCGGTCCTGGGCGTCGCGCGCGATGCCCGCGCCCGCACCGTCGACGAACACGAGCCCGTTCGCTCCGAAGGTCGGGTCCTTGCTCCCGTCGGGCGTGTAGCCCACGATGGCGAGCTGATGGCCGATGGCCGTGTTCGGGCTCGTGCTCGCCTCCCCGACCACGAGGATCCTGCCGCTCGCCTGGATCGCGAGATCGAAGGCCGCGTCGCTGCCGTTCCGGAACGGCTCCTCCGCGGTGCCGTCGACGCCGAACGCCGGGTCGGGGCTCCCGTCGGGCAGATAGCGGCGCGTGAGGTACGTCGACACCTCCTCGAAGATCGGGCCGCTCGTGAGCATGCCGGCGACGACGATGCGCTGCTGGGCATCGACGGCGACCGCGGTGAAGTCGGACGTGGGTTCCGGTGACGACACCACGAGCCCGTCCTGCCCGAAGGCGAGATCGAGGGCACCATCCGGGAGGTAGCGCACCACGATCCCGCGCGTCGACGTGTGGGGATCGAGTAGCCCCACGACGACGATCTTCCCGTCGGCCTGGAGCGCCGCGTCGAAGTACCAGCACTCACCGTTTGCGCTCCCGAATGACTGCCGCACGATCCCGCCGGAGCCGAAGGACGGGTCCAGGCTGCCATCCGGGAGCAACCGCACCAGCACGCACGAACGCGCGCCTTGCAGGAAGGAGCCGGTGGCGACGATGCGTGACTCCGCATCGATCTTCACACTCCCGAGTCCGAATACCTCGTTCGGGACCAGCCCACGGAACGTCGTGACTCCACCCGAACCGAACGACGCGTCGAGCATTCCCGATGTCAGGCACGATGGTGTGGCTCCATCGGGCGTACCGTCAGGCGTACCGTCGCGCGCGCCATCCTCCGGTGCATCTCCCGGCGCCGCATCGTCCACGCGACCGCCGGGCGGGCTTCCGCAGCCGAGTGCGAGCACCACGATCCAGAGCGGGTGAACCCAGGGCACGTCAACGCCCCGGGACGGCCGCTCGAGCCGCCGACCAGCACGCCCTGCCACCGACGGGCTACGCACCGGGATCCGTCGGCGCGCGGCCCGGAGCTCGAGCGACGGAGTGCACCTGGTCGACCACGGGCCGTGCCCCCGCCACGCTCGCCGCTCGGGTCGCGAGCTGACGGTCGAGCTCGGCGCGCTCGCGCGACATCACGAGCTCGCCGCGCACCTGCTCGAGTCCGAACATCGCCCCGACGCCGGCGAGCGCGACCGTGCCAGCGATGAAGGGCACCGCACCGACCGCGAGCGCGCTGGCCAGCGCGGCGCCGCGGATCTGGCCCGGAGCACCGAACGCCAGGCTCATCATCCACACGCCGAACCCGATGCCGAGGAGCGCGATCACCAGCAGCACCGCCGCAATCACCCCCGTGACGATCCTCATGCTGCCTCCGCGCGCGGGAGCACCGCTCGCTCGTTGTGGTCTCCTATCGTCGCCATCCCGATTGCTCGCATCCACCCAGACTACGCGGAGTCCGAGGCGAGGTCACCTGCCGCACGAGGCAGCACCCGAGCTACGCAATGCGGCGCGGCGGATCACCAGCATCCTCGTGCACTCGATGTTCGATAGGCGCTCTCCGCTCGAGCTGGTGACGCGCGAAATAGAGGCTCGTCTCGAGCTATCGCGATGGCGTGCGGCAGGTCCCTATCGCGCGTGGGACACCGATTCCAGGTAGCCGTGATCGCCAGTTGACGTGTGCCATGGATCGTCCAGCTGGAGCCTTACTTCGCAACGGCCGCCCGAATCCTCCCGGTTTCGAAGATGCAGCCTACGCTTTAGGAAAGCTCTAAGGGCAGACTTGCGCTGACTTGCGCAGTCGTGCGCCGACCTGGCTTCTCGTCGGAAAACGGCGCCCTTCCCGTGTCACGTCATGGGGACACGTTAGCCTCATGTGTCCCCAATTGTGTCCCAGGAGGACCTGTGGCCCGGTTCAAGTTCACCGAGAAGTCGCTCGCGGCACTGCCCCTGCCAACCGCGGATCGCGAGTACTACTGGGACAGCACCGAGGGCGCGCCGCCGGGCTTCGGAGTCGTGGTCAGCAAGACGGGCCGCAAGACGTTCGTGGTGCGCACGCGCAACGCCGTCGGGCGGCTCGTGAAGGAGACGATCGGCGCGTTCGGCCAGCCGCGCCCCGATGGCCACGCGTGGACGGTCCGCCTGGCGCGTGAGGCGGCGTTCACCCGATTCGTCGCGATCGGGCAGCGCCAGGAGTCGGTCGAGCTCGCGCCACCGCCGACCGGACCCACGCTGCGCGCCGCGCTCGAGTACTACATCGGCAAGATGGTGCGCGGAGAGAACCGCCGCGGCCGCGCATGCTCCCCACGCTCGATCAAGACGACGCGCACCAGCATCGAGTTGCACCTGGCCGACTGGCTCGACCGCCCGCTCGTCGAGCTCACCGCCGACGCGATCGAGGACGTCATGAACCGCATCGAGCGCGCGACCTCCCGCCGCGCGGACGCGAACCCGGAGAACCCGCCCGGCCGCGCCGAGGCGAACCGCGTGCTCTCGAAGGTCAACTCGATCTGGCGCGCATGGAACAAGCGGCACGGCTTGCCCATCGCGAACCCGACCGAGCGACTCGACCAGCGCGCGCTGAAGCCGCGCGACACCCGCGTCGCCAACGACGAGCTACCACGCTGGTACGCGACGGTCATGCGGATCACCAACAGTGTGCGGCGCGACCTGCAACTCGTCGCGATGTTCTCGGCGATCCGCTCCGACGGCGTGCGCTCGCTCGCATGGGACGACGTCGACTTCACCGACGAGGTCGTGCACGTTCGCAAGGCGAAAGGTGACAAGCCGTACGCGATCCCGATGACGGCGACGCTGCGCGAGATCTTCGAGCGCCGCCTCGAGGAGAACAAAGCGGCCATGGCCGAGCACGGCGGCGATCACGGCTTCGTTTTTCCGTCGCTCTCGCGCGACATGAAGCGCGTGCAGGCTGTCGCAGAGGTGAAGGAGCGGCGCGTGGTGCGCGACGCCGACGGCTGCACGCTCCGCGACGAGAAGGGCGACTACGTCGTCGCCAACGTCGTGCCCGGTATCCACGTCAGCCGCCGCACACGCAACTCGATCGCGATCGAGATCGGCTGTCCCCAAGAGATTCGTGAGCGGTTGCTGAACCATGAGGGGCGCGGCGTCAACATGCGGCACTACGGTCGGCCGCACGACTGGTCGCTTGCGGCTGACTGGGCGGCACGCATCGACGCCGCGATCTGGCAGCGCATCCGTGGCGAGCTGCCGATCAAGCGCTCACGTCTGCGCGCGGCCCCGCGTTAGATCGCCAACGGCGCACGGCCAACCGTGCGCGCGTCACGGTAAGCCACAACGTCGGCGCGGCGGTAGCGCACGCCGCGGGTGCCGACGCGAAAGAACACGGGGCCCTTCCCGGCGTAGCGCCACTGATCGAGGGTCACCGCTGAGACGCCGAGCAGCACGCCCGCCTGCTCTCGCGTGAGCCCAGCGTCAGGGTCGGTCGGGATCGCGCCGGTCGCTCCGTCCTCGCCCGTCACGGCCACCTCTTGCGACGAATCGCGAGCTCGGCGACGACCGGCTCATGGAGGCGGAGCGTACCGCGGTCCGTGACCGTCACGCTGCACACCCCTGCGCACCGCGCAGCTTCTCCTGCGCCTCCTGCTTGCGCATCCGCCACAACGCTGTGGTCATGCTGCGGACCTTCTCGTCGTGCACCTGCTTCCGGATCTTCGGCATGAGAGCGCGTGTCGACGGGGGCTTGTACGAGCGGTCAGCGGCGCTGAGATCGGTGGTCCAGCACACCGAGCCCAGCTTGATCAACGCCGCGAGGACCCACGGGTCGGCCGCGTGCAGGTCGCGCATCGCAGCGAGCGCTCGCTCGAGTGCATCGCGCGCGTGGGCGCGGATGGGCACCAGGCGGTTCGTGGGGCTGCTCGGCAGGAACAGGTCGCGGCGAGCTCTGGCGCGACGCGCATGCGCATCGTTCGGCATGCGATGTTCTTGTCATGTTGCGTTCCGTTTTGTCAACCACAAGCAATCAGCGGCCCTGCGAGAGCCGCTACTTCTTCGGCTCTCGCTTCAACTCGCCCACCTTGATGGCGTGCTTCTCCTTGAGGTCCGCAGGACCCATCGCGTCTCGATGAAGGCTCACGATCTTCGATGCCGTCTTCCGCAAAGGAGTGCCCAGCCGGAAATGATCCTGGACTCTGCTCGCAACGCGGAGCAGCGCGCCGTTGCTTTCCGTATTCACGACCTCTCGCATCACCGCGCGCTGTTCCGGCGAAAACTCTCGGGGGAGATCGGACGGAAGCATGTCCATGTAGATCTGAACCTTGTCATCGAGTCGCACCTCGATGAGTCGATCGGCTTCCGTCTTGTTTCGCTCGGCGATCAGGTTCTCGACGTAGTCTTGCTCTTCGACAAGCGCCTCAAGTCGCTCGATCGCGCGGATACGGTTCGTCGTATTCAGGTCGCTGAAGATCCTCATCACGTGCGTCGCGGCCTCGGCCGTCTGCACGTACACGTCGCGGGGCGTGCTGGGAACCTTCACCGGCTCGGGCGTCGGAACCGGCGTGGACCTCTCGTAGGTCTCGCTCGGCGGTGTCAGCGGCACCCCATCGGCCAGCGAAACGTGCTCGCGTGTGGGCCCCACGAACTGGATCTCGTCGAAGATCATCGAGATCTCCAACCCGAGCAACTCTTCGACCTCGGGAACGAGCGTGCTGCTCTCGCCGTCCGTCAGCATATCGGTGACCGCAGTGCGTGAGCACTCGAGCTTTCGAGCAAGCTCGGCCTTGTTCCAGCCTTTCGCGGCGAGCCTTCCCAGAACAGCCTTCTTCCAGGCTGGCGTGAGGATGTACGCGATCCCTCTTCGTGGCATTCACGTATCTCCTATCACCTCGGCATCTGAAAGTTGTCACGTTCGTCGTCTTCCGTTGGTTGACAAAACTGGACACGCCGCCGTACGTTGCGGCCATGCTCGGACGGAGAATCGCCCAGGCCCGCGAACGGGCCGGGCTGAACCAGTCACAGCTGGCCAAGCGCCTGAAGGTCAGCCGTCAAGTGGTGTCTGCGTGGGAGCGCCGGCGTAAAGCAAAGACACCACGCCTGCGTCACCTTCGCGCGATCGCGCGTGTGACGAGCACGCCGATCGCCGAGCTACTCGGTGGGGCCTCCGCGTGACCGACCCACGTCACGAGCTTCGCCGCCACTGCGCCGCGCACCGTGACGTTTGCGCGGTCAAGAGGGCGGCACGGCCGCGCAAGCGGTGCGCGCGATGACCTACCCAACGGCACCGACGAAGGCGCGCGTCGCGGCGTTTCGGGCACGCGCCGGTGTGATCGGGCTGCTCGAGTGCTGCACCTGCACGTACCCGTTCAACCGTTACGCCTCGCCGTGACCCGTAGGGACATCACGATGTCGGCGTGCCGTCCTCGAGGGCCATGACCCTACTCGACGAAGCCAAGCAGATCAGAAACGAAGTTCTCCACCTCCGCGAAGGAGCTGGCCGCAGGTTCGGCAGCAAGCTCCGCAACGAGATCCTCGACTGGGTAGCCCGGGCTGAGGAGTCGGGGATGAAGTTCCCCGAGGCGTGTCGCGCTGTCGGCGTCATGACCCAACGGGTCAACGACTGGAGACGGGGCCGACGCGACCGCCCGACGTCGCGATCGGCTCGAGCCGCGCGCGAAGAGTCGCTGGCGATGATCCCGGTCAACGTGCGGGAGGTGCGAGACGAAGTCGGCGGCATCACGTTCGGAGCTCCGAGCGGACACACCGTCTCCGGTCTCACCCTCGACCAGGCGATCGGCCTCCTGCGGGTGTTCTCGTGATCCTGTCGCCATCGCGGGCCGCACGCGTCTTCGCGTATCCGGCGCCCGTCGATCTCCGTCGTGGCTACGACGGGCTGTACGGTCTCGTCGAGCAGGGCCTCAAGCAAGCGCCGTTGGGTGGCGACCTGTTCCTCTTCGTCAACTCGACGAGGAAGCTGTGCAAGGTCCTCCTCTGGGATGGGACCGGCCTCTGCATCTTCCAGAAGCGACTCGACCGCGGCACGTTCGCCAAGCTCTGGCGCGACGACGATCAGGTCGTGCGGCTCACGTTGAGCGAGCTCGCGCTGTTCATCGAAGGCAGCACAATCCTCGAGCGCCGCTCGCTCTCGCCCGCGCCGACGCGGAATGTCCTTGTTTCGGATCGCGGAGTGTGATCAAAGAGAGATGTGGAGCGCGGCGACCTCGAGCGCGAGCAAGATATCGAGGAGCTGCGCACGATCGCCCTCGCGCAACACGCGCAGATCCAGGCGCTGCTCGAGATCGTCGCGACCAAGAGCCGTGAGGTCGAACGCCTTCGCGGCTCCGCCGGCGACCTTCAGCTCACGCTGAAGATGCTCGCCGAGCTCCAGGCGAAGGCGAAGGCGACCGCCGAGAAGATCGAGAAGGCGAAGCCCAAGGAGACCGCGGCGCGCAAGGCGCGCTCGACGACGGGGCCGACTCCACAGCCGCTCCTACCGATCGTCGAGCGCGAGTTCACGCTCGACGACGCCGATCGCGCATGCCCGAGCTGTGGCGGGAATCTCCAGCCGATGAAGGATCAGTTCGACGAGTCGGAGATGATCGACGTCGTCGAGGTTCGCTACGAGCTCGTGAAGGTGAAGCAGCAGAAGTACGTGTGCCGCTGCGGCGGCTGCGTCGAGACCGCGCTCGGGCCGGCGCGCGCCTTGTCGGGAAGCCGCTACTCGCTCGCGTTCGCGGTCAAGATCATCATCGACAAGTGGCTCGATCACATTCCGCTCGAGCGGCAGGTCCGCATTCTCGAGCGCCACGGCCTGTCGGTCTCGTCGAGCACGCTCTGGGACCTCGCCTATGCGGTCACGCAGGAGCTCTCGCCGCTCAGCGCGGCGCTGCTCGATCACGTGAAGCGGCAGCCCGTGATCGGCCTCGACCAGACGAGCTGGCCACGCCTGGAAAGCGATGCGACCAAACCGTGGCAGATGTGGTGCCTCACGGCGCCCGGCGTCGTCGTCCATCGAATTCGCGACGACAAGAGCGCCGACACGTTCGCCGACCTCGTCGGCGACTACGTAGGCACGATCGTCGCCGACGCG
>JAHBVW010000055.1 GCA_019637375.1 Deltaproteobacteria bacterium
CGGCGACGAGCCGACGCGCCAGGTCGACGACAGCATCCTCGCGGCGCTGCGCAACCACGACGCGCAGCAGGCCGCGCAGCAGCGGGGCGGTGGTGACCCGGGCGGCTTCCACGACGAGCCGACGCGCATGGCGCCGATCGATCCGCGCGCGTACGACGAGACCGGCCTCGAGGAGATGACGCGGCCCGCGGATCCGCGCGCCGGCAGGGTGACGCCGACGCCGGTGCCGCCCAGGCCGCAGAAGCCGCCGCCCAAGGCCAAGACGCCGGTCGCGATGCTCGACCTCGAGGATCACTCGCTCGGCGACGAGGCGACGCGGATGTCGAGCATCGAGGGCATCACGGCGATGGAGCGCGCCCGCCAGCAGGCCGGCAACCACGAGGACCGCACGCGCGCGGTGAACATCCGCAACGATCCCAGCATGTCCGAGGTCGACTGGGACCTGGATTGAGCGATGGGCACCCGCGGTGAGCCTGGCCCTCCGGCGAGCCGACCCACCGTCGCGACGGTCGGGGAGCCGGAGGTCGACGTCGTGGGTGAGCCGACGCGCAACGATCGCCCGCGCTCGGGCTCGGGCGCGGGAAAGAGCGATCGCCCCGAGCCGCTCGCGGGCACCGAGCTCGATCTCTCGGGCCGGCACGCGGCCGCCCACCTGGACGTCTCCGGACCCGTGGGGGCCGTGCGCCGCCCGGTGCGCAACGCCGTCGACGACACGGTGCCGGCGCCGGACTCCAAGCCCCCCGAGGAGGCGCGCCCGCCGGCGATGCCGGCGCCGCGGTCGGAGCGCTACCGGCTCGGGCGCGAGCTCGGGCGCGGCGGCATGGGGCGCGTCGTCGAGGCGTTCGACACGCAGCTCGGGCGCTCGGTCGCGCTGAAGGAGGTGCTGCCGCCGAAGTCGGGCGTCGCGACGGGCACGCACCGGCGGTTCGCGCGCGAGGTGCAGCTGACGGCGCGGCTCGAGCACCCGTCGATCGTGCCGCTCTACGACTCCGGCATCGGGCCCGAGGGGCGGCCGTACTACGTGATGCGGCGCGTGGAGGGCCGCCCGCTCGACGAGCTGATCTCGCGGGCGCGCAGCCTCGACGAGCGCCTGACGCTGATCCCGAACGTGCTCGGCGCGATCGACGCGGTCGCGCACGCGCACGAGCGCGGCGTGATCCACCGCGACATCAAGCCGCAGAACATCCTCGTCGGGAAGCTCGGCGAGACGGTCGTGATCGACTGGGGTCTCGCGAAGGTGATCGGCGAGGCCGACAGCCTGCGCCCCGACGACGACGCTCCGTACGAGCCCAGCCCCGCCGATTCGCTGCGCACGCAGATCGGCTCGGTGTTCGGCACGCCCGGGTTCATGGCGCCCGAGCAGGCGCGCGGCGAGGAGCTCGGCACGCAGGGCGACGTGTACGCGCTCGGCGCGGTGCTGTACCAGCTGCTCGGCGGGCAGCCGCCGCACGCCGGCAACAGCGCGACCGAGGTCATCGAGCGCACGAGCAAGCACGAGGTGAAGCGGCTCGACCAGGTCGCGCCCGGCGTGCCGGCCGACCTCGTGACGATCGTCGGCAAGGCGCTCGCGCTCGAGAGCGCGGCCCGCTATCCCGACGCCGGCGCGCTCGCCGACGACGTGCGGCGCTTCCTCGACGGGCAGCTCGTCGCGGCCCACAGCTACACGAAGCGACAGCGGCTCGCGCGGTTCGTGCGCCGGCACCGCGCCGCGCTGTCCGTGCTCGCCGTGGCGGCGGTCGCCGTCGCGGTGATGGCGTGGATCGGCGTGGCGCGCATCGTGCGCGAGCGCGACGACGCGGCCGAGGCGCGGGCGACCGCGCTCGAGCAGAAGGCGGCCGCCGAGGACGCGCGCGACCGCCTCGCGGACCGCCACGACCTGCTCGTCGTGATGCAGGCGAACGCGCTCCTCGAGACGAACCCGACCGAGGCGCTCGCGATCCTGAAGCAGCTGCCGCAGGACTCGCGGCGCATCCCGGATGCGCGCGCGCTCGCGGCGGCGGCGACGGTGCGTGGCGTCGGCTGGGCGCTCAAGGGCCCGGCGGAGTTCCCGACGCAGCTCGAGCTCGACGCGACCGCCCGCTTCCTGTCGCACGTGACCGTCGACGGCATGGTGCGCGTGTGGGACCTCGAGAAGCGGCGCATCGTCGTGCAGCGCCGGTTCGGCAAGGAGCCGCGCGCGACGTGGGTCGCCGGCGGGCGGCTGTTCGTGACGTCGGAGGCGCAGCCGCCGGAGCTGTTCGATCCGGTGGCGAACGCGACGGAGAAGCTCGCGCTGCCGCCGAGCCGCGGCATCGCGGTGGCGGCGACGGCGAACGGCGACCGCGTCGTCTACCGCACGCCGACGGGCGCGGTCGCGTACGACGTGATGGCGCGGACCGCGATGCCGCTGCCGTACACCGACGCCGTCGACGGCGTGGGGATCGCGCCCGACGGCGCGTGGATCGTGCTGAACGCGATGCCGAAGAGGGCGCCGCCCGGCGGGCCCGGCAAAGGCGAGCCGCGGCGGGTCATCGTCTACGATGCCCGGGGCGTCGAGCTGACGCGCCACGACGGCGACTTCGTGGGGCACATCGCCGTGTCGCGCGCGAAGCGGTTCGCGGTGTTCGAGGGGACGCGCGTCCTCGAGTGCCGGCTCGACGGCCCGGCGCCGGTGTGGACCGAGGTGCCGCTCGACCTCGGCCCGCGCATGTTCGTCATGTGGGTCGCGTACCGGGGCGAGGACCTCGGCATCTACGTCAACGGCGAGCTGCGCGGCTGGCGCTCGCGGGACCCCGACGACCCGGCGGCCCCGAAGGCGCCGGCGACGCCGAAGCCGCCGGTGCCGCGGACGTGGGTGATGGGGCGCGCGAGCCTGTCGGGGCTCATCACCGAGGTCGGCGACGACACGATGATGTGGCCGACCGTCGACGGGCGGCTGCACTTCGCGAACGAGCTCACCGAGGGCAACGTCGTGATGCCGATCTCGATCACCCGCGCGAAGTTCGCCGGGCGCGCGGGCACGAACCGCGTCGTCGTCGTCGGAGACGGTGTGGTCGCGGGCTTCGAGCTCGACCACGTGCTCGTGCAGCGCATCCGCGCCCCGGACGGCTCGACGCCGTCGTTCGTCGACGACGAGACGCTGCTCGTGACGCGCCAGACCGACTCGCGCTGGGCGTGGGTCGACCTGCGCACCGGCAAGGCGACGCTCGTGCAGTACGACCCCGTCGGGATGCTGCACGGCGTGTACGACGTCGACGACGACGGCCGCGTCCTTCTGCGCGAGAGCTCGCCGCGCGGTACGCGCATCATGCTGATGCGCAGGGGGCAGCTGAAGATCGAGATGCTCGTCGACGACCGCGACGCGTGGGCGCGCCTGATCCCGGGCGACGCGATCGTGTTCGGCGTCGGCGACGGCCGCGTGATGGCGCGGGTCGGCGACGAGCGCGAGCGCGAGCTGGTCAAGCTCGACGGTGTGGTGGCCGACGTCGCCGTCGCCGGGCACCTGCGGTTCGCGGCGAAGTCCAACGCCGGCGAGATCGTGCGCGGCGACCTGGCGTCGTCGAAGATCGAGCGCACCCGCATGACGCCGGCGCGCGGCGTGATCTCCGTCGACGGCACCGGGCGCGTCGTCGTCAGCGAGAACAAGCGCATCCTCGCGTGGGATACGAGGCTCGAGGAGATCGCGACCTTCGACCGGGTCGTGATCGGGATGGCGCCCGTCGACGGCGGCCTCGGCGTCACGCTCGAGGGCGGGGAGGCGCGCGTCGTCGACCTGCGCGCCGGCGGCGCCGCCACGCACCGCGTGCTGCCGCCGGGCAAGCACTTCCCGCGCTTCGCGGCGAACGGCAAGCTGATCGCGAACATCGACGCCGCCTCGCGCGTGCAGCTCGTCGATCTGCCGTCGCGCGCGCGCTGGTCGCTGCCGCTCCTGCGCGACTCGAACGAGCGCGTCCTCGGCGTGTCGCCGTCGGGGCGGCGCATCCTACAGGCCACCGGCTTCACCATCGGTGTGTGGCGCCTGCCGCAGATCCCGCAGCTGCCGGCGGACTTCCACGCGTGGCTGTCGGAGCAGACGAACGCGATCGTCGACAAGGACGGCGTCTTGATCTGGCCGTGGCAGCAGAAGACCCCGTAGCCGGCTTCCCGCGCGCACGCACCCTCGGCGCCGACGGGCGAGGCATACTGCGGCCGTGGAGCGGGTCTACTTCACGTGGCCGGATGGGCGGTTCCGGTACACCTGTCGCGGGTGCGGTGCGTGCTGCAAGGGCCACGGGATCGGGCTCGACGTCGCCGGCGGGCAGCTCGCGCAGCTCGTCGCGCGGCGCCCGGAGATCGTGCCGTTCCTGCGCCGCCGCGGCGACGCGATCACGGCGTTCAACCCGCGCGATCGGTGCTGGTTCCTCGCCGACGACGGCATGTGCCGCGTCGAGGTCGAGGAGGGTCGCGCCGCGAAGCCCGCGTCGTGCCGGCTGTTCCCGTTCAACCGCGTGTTCCGCATCGGGGCGCACACCGTCGTCGACTACAACAGCGTGATCTGCCCGCTCGAGGTCGTGCCCGGCGGCGGCGTCGCGCACGCGGACGTCGCCGCGGAGATCGCGTCCGTCGCCGAC
The DNA here is from genome assembly GCA_019637375.1 of Deltaproteobacteria bacterium. GTDB lineage: Bacteria > Myxococcota_A > Polyangia > Haliangiales > Haliangiaceae > JABFXX01. Next base: position 4,590 of record JAHBVW010000055.1, read on the forward strand.
CCGACCGTCGTCGGCACGCCGCTCCCCGCGCGCGACGCCGCGGCCGAGGGCAGGGCGCTCGTCGACACGGAGCGCGCGATCGCCGCCGCCATGTTCGCCGCCGCCGGCGGGAGCGGCGACGGCGACGCCCTCGGCGCGGCGTGGGCCGCGCAGGCCGATGCGGCGGCGCTCGAGGCGGAGCGGGTGGCGCAGGTCGCCGCGTTCGCGGCGATCGCGGGGGCGCCGTGGGCGGTGCCGTCGAGCGCGACGCTGGCGGCGGCGCTGTGGCTGTCGCCGTCGCTGCGCTTCAACGAGCTGTACGGTCCGCGGCAGTACGCGCCGCGCTCGGCGATGCCGCCGGTGCTCGCGCGCATGTGGCTCGCGTGGCTCGGCTTCGCCGCGGTCGGCGAGCGCCTCGCCGATCGTGCGCTCGGCCTGCAGGAGCTGACGACGATCTGGTCGGAGCAGGCGCCGCTCATGCACGCGATCGCCCGCTGGAACGACGTCCCGCGCCTCAGGCCCGGCCCGATCGAGCTCCCCGGCGTCGACCCCGGCGGCCTCGTGCGCGCGCTCGGCCAGGCGTTCGTCGACAACAAGCAGGCGCGGCGCCCGCTGTCCGCGCTCCTCACCCAGCTGATCGCGAAGTCCGCGGCGGATCCCGTCGCGCGCGTCGCCGCGCTCAAGTCCGCCGACGCCGTCCTGCGCGCCGGGTTCGCCTAGCCCGGCTCCAACCGTGTCGCGGCCGCGCGCGGCGACTCACTTCGTCAGGAACCGCTGCAGCGCGGGGAGCTGGCGTGCGTGCAGCGCGATGCACTGCGCGCTCTTCTCGAGGCCGCGGTCGACCGCCGCCTGCGCGCCCGGGTGCTTCTTCGCGCGCGGCCCCACGAGGTCGGCGAGCACCTTGCGGCGCTCGGGCGCGCACGACAGCCCGGCGAGCCCGCCGAGCAGCCACGTCGCCTCGTCGTCGCCGCGCATGCGCGACAGCAGGTCGTCGAGGTGCGCCTGCACGAACGCCGTCCCGGCGGCCGCCGTCGTGCGCCCGCCGAGGATGCGCCACAGGATGCCCGCCGAGTCGCGCAGGTCGAACTCGGTGCCGCGCACGATTGTGAGCGCATCCTGCACGAGCGCCGGGTCGCGGAACGAGCCGAGCGCCGCGAGGAGGCGCGCCTTCTCGGTGCGGTCGCGCGGCTTGCGCGCCGCGCCGAGGATCGCGTCGAAGCGCGCGCGGTCGCCGAAGCGCGCGGTCGCCGACAGCGCCGTGTCGACGAGGTCGTCGTCGATCCCCGTGCGGTCCGCGAGCCACTTGTCGACGAGCACCTCCGCCGGCTTCGCGAACGCCGGGTCGAGGTGCGCGACCGCGGCGACCATCCGCCGCCGCAGCTCGTGGCGCTCGTCGGAGTCGCCCTTCGCGCGCGCCCAGCCGAGCTTCTTCGCCGCCGGGCCGTACGCCCGCAGCCAGAACCGCTCCGCCTTCGCGTACAGCGCGTCGTCGAGCGGCTCGGTCGAGAAGCCGCCGGCGTCGAGCGCGTTCCCGGCGATCCGCTCGTCGGGATCCGCCGCGATCACCGGCACCAGCTCGAGCAGCTTGTCGAGCTGCAGCTCGTCGCGATCGACCGCCGCGCGCAGATCCGCGATCAGCATCATCTTCTCCGCCGCCGTCGGGTTCGCGGACCTCGCGATCGCCGACCCCGGCGTCAGCAGCGCCTTCACCGTCGCGACGTCGACCGCCGAGCGGTAGTAGCCCGTCGCGTCCGCGTTCAGGATCATCCACGTCGGGCAGCGCAGCTCGAGCGCGACCTGCGCCTCCGCCTGCTCGAGGGGCCAGCACGCGCGGCGCGCGCCCTTGTCGTCGCCGTAGCGGACGCACACCGGCAGCTTCCACAGGCGCGCCGTCGGATCGGTGACGCCCGCCGGCAGCGAGCGCGTCTGCGCGAGCGCGAGCGTCGCGAGTCCGGTCGCCGGACAGGTCCGCTGCGCGCTGATCCGCGGCACGCCGGGCTGCTCGAAGAACGTGCGCATCGCCTGCTCCGTCTCCGCGCCCAGGCCGTCGCGCACCGCGCGAAACAGGTCGTCGGCGCTCGCCGTGCCCCACGCGTGCTTGCGCACGTAGCCGCGCATCATCTCGCGCCAGCGGTCGGGGCCCATCCAGGCCTCGAACATGCGCAGCACCGAGCCGCCCTTCTGGTACGTGATCGCGCCGTCGAACGACGCGGAGATGCCCTCCTTGGTGTCGACGGGCTTGCGGATCGCCGGCGTCGCGAGCGCCTCGTCGGCGTCCATCGCGCCGGTCGCGCTGTCGACGCGGCGGTCGGGGAACTTCCACGCCGGCTCGACGGCGTTCGTGATGATCGAGTCCATCCACTCGCCGAGCGACTCGTTGAGCCACGTGTCGTCCCACCACGCCATCGTCACGTAGTCGCCGAACCAGTAGTGCGCGAGCTCGTGCGCGAGGATGTTCGCGTAGCGCTGCTTGCGCGACCGCGTCTCCTGATCCGGGCGGATCAGCGTCAGCGGCTGCCCCATCGCGACGATGCCGGGATGCTCCATCGTGCCCCAGAAGCGCGGCACGACCGCGACGTCGAGCTTGCCGTACGGGTACGGCATGTCGAAGTAGTCCTCGAGGGCGGCCACGACCTTCGGCGTGACCTCCTTCGCCCAGCGCAGCTCCCCGCTGCGCCCGCGCGGGATCACGAAGCGCACCGGCGTCTTGATCCGCCCGGCGACGCCGCCGTCGATGAGCTCGAACGGCCCGACGACGAACGCCACCAGGTAGCTCGGCAGGGGCTTCGAGACGGCGAGCTCGACGCGCTTCATGTCGCCGGGCTCGTCGAGCTCGCGCACGACCGCCGCGTTCGCGAGCGCCGTGTGGTCGCGGCGCACGTGGAACGTCAGCTTCCACGGCACCTTGTAGTTCGGCTCGTCGAAGCACGGGAACGCGCGCCGCGCGTCGATCGGCTCGAAGAACGTGTACGCGTACGTCGCGTCGCCCTCCTTCTCGGCGTACAGGCCGACGCTCTTCGTGCGCTCGATCGGCGTCTCGAACGTGATGTCGATCGCGAGGGTGCCGGCCGGGAGCTCGCGGTCGAGCGTGATGCCGAACATGTCGTCGTCGCCGTTGACGATGCGCGCGCGGCTCCCCGCGAGCGACACGGCGCCGATCGCGAGCCCCGTCGCGTTCAGCCACACGACGCGCGTCGGCCGCTCGACGCGCGCGTCGATTCTCATGCGCCCGACGGCGCGCTCGTTGTCGGGGACGATCGTGAGGTCGAGGTCGTACTGCGCCGGGCGCACGTCGCCGGGCAGCCGCAGCCCCGGCGCCGGCGGATCCGGCGCGCGCACCGGCGGCGGCCGGTCCGGAGGCGCCGTCCTCACCGGCGGCGACGAACACCCCACGAGCAGCAGCGCGGCGAGCGCGACGTCGGCGAGCTTGCGCATCGGGCGGACGATACGCCGCGCGTTCAGCGGGGGACAAGCTGCCGCAGCTGCCACGCTTGCAGGTGCAGGTGGTGGCGCGCCTCGCGCGTGCGCCTCCGCATCGTCCCTGCGAGGGTCGACGAGCCGATGATGAGGCCCGCCGCGTACAGCGCGCCGACGATGAGGGTCGGGAGCTCGTTGCCGACGATCGCGGGCGCGCGGAAGGCGATGCTCCCGAGCTCGACCGTCATCGTGCGCGGCAGCACGTCGACCCACTCGAGGAACAGCGGCCCGAACACCGCGCCGAGCAGCAGCGCCGCGATCGTCGCCGCCGAGCCGAGCCACGAGAACCGCGGCGTCAGCGCCATCGCGATCGCGAGCACCGACGCCACGCCGGGCGCGATCAGGATCGGCGAGAACATGCGCGCGAGCAGCGCGACGAGCAGCGCGTTGCCGATGATGAGCAACCCGGGCATCGGCGCGTCCGCCTTCCAGCAGTGGAGGCACAGGATGCCGTTGCCGACGAGGATCGTCGTGAACCCGGCGACGTACGCCGAGCCCGACGGCGCGATCCACCACATGAGCGGCGAGAACGCGAGCGCGGCGAGCACCGCGATGAGGCCGGCGACCGCGTTCGCCCGCACGAGCTGGCGGTCGTCGGCGGCGATCGCATCGACGACCTCGCGCGGCGTCGTGCGCGGCGGCTCGAGCATGAGGCGCCCGACGAGCTCGGCGGCGCCGCGGTTCTCGGGGTCGAGCGCGAGCGCCGAGGCCGCCTCGCGCATCGCGGTCCGCCGCGCGCCCTCGGCCTCGACGGGCCCGCCGGCGATCGGCGCCGCCTCGAACGCCGCGTGGGCGCGCTCCAGGTGATCGCGGCCGAGCTCGCGGCGCTTCTCGAGGTCGCGGTCGCCGTCGAGGAACTGCAGCACGCGGTCGCCGAGCTCGCGCGCCGTCGGGACGCGCCGCGCCGGGTCGAGCTGCGTCGCCTCGACGCACAGCGCGTCGAGCTCGGGCGCGATGCGGCGCTCCGGCGAGCGGATGCTCGGCCGCGCGTCGGTGCCGTACACCGTCGACACCATGCCGTCGCGCCCGCGGGCGTGCAGCGTCTCGCCGGCGAGGATCTCGAACAGCACGCAGCCGAGCGTGTAGATGTCGGCGCGCCCGTCGACGTGGCTCATGCCGCGCGCCTGCTCGGGCGACATGTAGCCCGGCGTGCCGATCGCCGTCCCGACGGCGGTCGCGTGGTCGCCGCTGCCCGAGACGTCGTCGAACTCGCCCTCGGCGTCGCCGCCGTCCTCGCCGATCACCTTCGCGACGCCCCAGTCGATGACGTAGACCTCGCCGTAGTCGCCGAGGATGATGTTGTCGGGCTTGAGGTCGCGGTGGACGATGCCGCGCACGTGCGCGAACTCGACGGCGAGGCACACCTCCGCGAACGCGCGCAGGACGCGCTGCAGCGTGTAGCGCTCCTTGTCCCCCTCGAGCAGCTTCGCGAGCGTCGTGCCCTGGAGCTTCTTCATCACGAAGAACGGCAAGCCCTCGGCGTCCCGCCCGATCTCGTGCACCGGCACGATCGCCGGGTGCTCGAGGCGGCCCTGGATCGTCGCCTCGCGCAGGAACCGCGCGATCGCCCGCTCGCTCGGGGCGGCCGCCTTCATGCGCTTGATCGCGACGTCGCGCCCGATCTGCTCGTCGCGCGCCGCCATGACCTCGCCCATGCCGCCCTTGCCGATGCGCCGCGTGATCGCGTAGCGGTCGGCCATCCTCGTCCCCTCGCCCAGATCTCGCTCCTGGGGAGGCCGGCTGTCGGCGACCGTCGGAACTGCGACGATGGTGAAGACCTCATCGTCGGTGGGCGGACGCTCGTCCCCGGAGCTCATACCTGCACGATAACGCCTCTTTACCCCTCTTTACCCGGTAGACCCACCGTGCTAGACACGCGGCTCCTCGAATCGTCGAGGAACTACACACGACACAGGAGCGCTCCGGCCGTGGCTTCTTCTCAGAAGTTTCCGGGGTGCGGCGATTGTGGTCGGTGGAAACAACGGAAAGAGAGAGTGAGTGATCGACATGGAAACGATGGCAGAAGCGACGGGGCAGAACCCCATCAGCATGCGCGCCCTCCTCGAGGCGGGCGTGCACTTCGGGCACAACACCGGCCGCTGGAACCCCAAGATGAAGCAGTTCATCTTCGGCGCCCGCAACGGCATCCACATCATCGACCTGCAGCACACGGTCAAGCTGTTCCGCCAGGCCTTCCAGGCCGTCGTCGACACGACGTCGCGCGGTGACACGATCCTGTTCGTCGGCACGAAGAAGCAGGCGCAGGACGTCATCGTCGAGGAGGCCGGCCGCTCGCAGCAGCACTACGTCACGCAGCGCTGGCTCGGCGGCACGCTCACGAACTTCAAGACCGTGAAGGGCTCGCTCGAGCGCCTGCGCGGCCTCGAGAAGATGGAGGAGGACGGCACGCTGTTCGCGCTCACCAAGCGCGAGCAGGTGATGATCCGCCGCGACCGCGACAAGCTGCTGAAGTCGCTCGGCGGCATCAAGGGCATGTCCAAGCTGCCCGGCATGCTGTTCGTGATCGACCCGCACAAGGAGCACATCGCCGTCGACGAGGCGCGCAAGCTCGAGATCCCGGTCGTCGCGATCACCGACACGAACTGCGACCCGGACCAGATCGACTACGTCATCCCGGGCAACGACGACGCGATCCGCGCGATCAAGCTGTTCGCGTCGAAGATCGCGGACGCCGCGATCCTCGGCACGAAGGTCTACAAGGAGACCGCCCGCACCCGCGGCGCGAAGGAAGAGGACGCGGGCGAGCGCATCATCCACGTGTCGTCGGGCGGCGACGGCCCGCGCGTCGAGATGTCGACGGGCGGCAGCATGTTCAACCCCGAGGCGTCGGCTTCGCCGGAGCAGGAGTAAGCGTCATGGCCGAGATCACCGCCGCGATGATCAAGGACCTCCGCGAGCGCACGGGCGCCGGGATGTCGGACTGCAAGAAGGCGCTGACCGAGGTCGCCGGGGACATGGACAAGGCGATCGACTACCTGCGCACGAAGGGGCTCGCGAAGGCCGCGAAGAAGGCCGGCCGCGAGGCCACCGAGGGCGCGGTTGTCTCGTACATCCACGGCGGCGGGCGCATCGGCGTCCTCGTCGAGGTCAACTGCGAGACCGACTTCGTCGCCCGCAACGAGGACTTCCAGGCGTTCACGCGCGACGTCGCGCTCCAGATCGCCGCGATGAACCCGCAGTTCGTGCGCAAGGAAGAGGTCTCCGCGGACGTGGTCGCGCGCGAGCGCGACGTGCTCGTGGCCAAGGCCAAGGAGACCGGCAAGCCCGAGCCCGTCGTCCAGAAGATGGTCGAGGGTCAGATCTCGAAGTGGATGAAGGAGATCTGTCTCCTCGACCAGCCGTTCGTGAAGAACGACGAGAAGACGATCGATCAGATCCAGCAGGAGCTGATCGCGAAGATCGGCGAGAACATCAAGATCCGCCGCTTCGTCCGCTTCGAGCTCGGCGAGGGTCTCGAGAAGAAGAAGGACGACTTCGCGACCGAGGTCGCGAAGCAGGCCGGTCTGGCGTAAGCCACTCCGACTTCGTTCGCCGCATGCGGGCGGTCGCGGGAACGCGATCGCCCGTCTTCGTTTTCAGCGGGTTTCAGCGAAAGCCGGCGATCGCGCGCGCGGCACCGACCTCGGCGTTGTCGCTGCACGCCGAGGCGACGGTGTGGAACGCCTTCGCGAGCTCGCGCTCCTCGTCGTCGTGCTCCCACGCGAAGCGCTCGCGCTCCGCGGGCGAGAGCCGGGCGCGCAGCTCCTCGAGCTCGGGGAGCTCGTCCGCGTGCTCGAGGCCGAACCTGCGCAGGCGCGCGGCGACGTCGCGGCAGTTGTCGATCGCCTCGAGCTCCTTGCCGAGGCCGGTCATCATCGCGACGAAGCCGGGCAGCCGGGCCTCGATCCTCTCGTACGCGGTCGGCGCCGGCCTGGGCCGCGGCGACGGATGACAGGCGGCCAGCACCAGCATCGCGACGGCGAGCCTCATCCCGCCCGCGGACACGGCGAACCCGCGCAGGGTTGCAGCTACGTTAGCCGGCGACCTGCGCCGCGAGGTCGGACCACAGTGGCGCCAGCTCGTGACGCGTGAAGAGCTGGAAGTGGTCCGCGCGGCCGACGGTGCGGACGGGGGAGGCGGTGGGGATGTGGGAGGCGAAGGCGCGGGCGTCGGAGGGCGTGCACATCCAGTCGCCGTCGCCGACGAACGGCACGACGGGCGTGGTGATCGTGCGGAGGGCGGCGAGGTAGTCGACCCCACCCAGGCTCGTCCAGCGGGCGGTGCGCGCCCAGCCGGTGAGCTGGCGGACGTAGGTCGCGGACTCGTCGGCGGTGCCGGCGCGCAGCGACCGCACGGGGGCGCGCCCGACCAGCGCGGTCACGCCGCGGTAGGCGGCCATGAGCGCGCGGCGGTGGAGCGGACCCGCGGGCCCGACGAGCCAGACCGCCGTCGACGGCAGCAGCACGAGCCGCGGGGCGGGGATGCGGTTCGTCGCGAGCGCGGCCGTCGTCACCAGGCCGCCGAGCGAGTGCCCGAGCAGCACGAGGCCCTCCGGCGGGCAGCGCGCGGCGCCGGCCACGGCCGCGACGATCGCCGGCAGGTCGAGCTCGACGAGGTCGTCGAAGCTCCAGTCGCCCTCCGGCGAGCCCGCGCGCGGCGGCACCGAGCGCCCGTGGCCGCGGAAGTCGGGCACGAACACGTCGAGGCCCGCCGCGGCGAGCGCCGCCGCGAACGAGCGCTCGCGCCGCGCGCCGAAGTAGCGCCCGTCGGTCATCATCGCGTGCAGGCACACGACGACGCCGCGCCGCGGCTCCACCGCGCGCACGCGGTCGATGCGCAGCGCGATCCCGTCGGCGGTGCGCGCCGCGAGCTCCTCCCACGCCATCGCTAGAAGTAGTAGCGGACGCCGGCGGCCGCGTTCACCGCGAAGCCGGCGCCGCCCTTCTGGTCGCTGAACGCGTACTCGATCACGCCGGCGACCTCGACGAACGCGTCGAGCGGGTTCTTGAAGTCGAACAAGAGGCCCCCGACGACGCGCAGCCCGAGGGCGTTGTAGTTGAACTCGACGTCGCGGCCCGACCGGTACTGGATCCCGCGCACTCCCGGGCCGACATAGGCGGCCAGCACGAAGCTGTCGCGCGCCTGGAGGATGCTCGGGTGCCAGATGTAATCGAGGTGGGCCTGGAATCCGCCGCCGAAGAACGCGGAGCCGATCGCGCCCTGGAGCGCCGTGTCGTCGGTGAGGTACAGCTTCCCGCACACGCCCGTCGGCTCGCCGATCATGAGGCCGATCCCGAACGTCCCCTTGTCGGGATTGCCGCCGCCGATCGCCTCGTCCTTCTTCCCCTCGGCCTTCTTGTCGTCGTCGCCATCATCCGCCGCCGCCGTTGTGACCCCCGTGACGAGGAACAGTGACACCAGGAGGCTGCGCATGGAGCGACGCTAGCTTGCCAGCGCTTGCGCACGCAAATACGCGAGCAGTTTCGAACAAACGGGGATAAACTCGCGTCTAGGGCGCGCTGTGAACCCTGGGGACGTGATCGACGGTAAGTACCGCGTCGAGGTGCAGCTCGGCGAAGGTGGGATGGGTGTGGTCGTTGCGGCCACGCATCTCCAGCTCGACAACACCGTCGCGATCAAGGTGCTGAAGGGCGACGCGCTGAAGTTCGCCGAGGTCCCGCGCCGGTTCATGCGCGAGGCCCGCGCCGCCGGGCGCCTGCGCAGCGAGCACGTCGTGAAGGTCACCGACGTCGGTCAGCTGCCGAGCAAGGCGCCGTACATGGTCATGGAGATGCTGCACGGCGAGGACGTCTCGACGCAGCTCAAGCATGCGCCGCTCGCGGTCGGCCTCGCCGTCGAGTACATCCTCCAGGCGTGCGAGGGGCTCGCCGAGGCGCACGCGCTCGGCATGATCCACCGCGACGTCAAGCCGGCGAACCTGTTCGTCACGCGCAAGCCGAACGGCATGCCGCTCGTGAAGCTGCTCGACTTCGGCATCGCGACCGCCGCGTACGGCGAGGTCGATCACCGCCTCACGACGACGCAGTCGGTGATGGGCTCGCCGACCTACATGTCCCCCGAGCAGCTGCGCGCCGCGCGCGACGTCGACGCGCGCAGCGACATCTGGTCGCTCGGCGTGACGCTGTACGAGATGGTGAGCACGAAGCAGCCGTTCATCGGCCCGACGCTGACGGCGCTCACGCTCGCGATCGTCGGCGATCCGCACCCGAGGCTCGACTACATCCCGCCCGGGCTGATGGCGGTGATCGACCGCTGCCTCGCGAAGAACCGCGAGGACCGCTACGCGAACGTCGCCGAGCTCGCGCGGGCGCTCGCGCCGTTCGCGGCGAGCGGCGAGCTCGGCGCCTCGATGGTGATCGGCGCGCTCTCCCAGCCGGTCGCCCCGACGCTGCCGCGCTTCGACACCGACTCGGCGAGCTTCTCGGCGCGCCCGCCGTCGACGCCGGCCCGCACCGTGCTGCCGTCGACGGACTCGATGCCGCAGATGTCGACGACGTCGCTCGGCGCCGGCGAGTCCGCGGGCGGGCTCGAGGCCTCGCGCCGCCACCGCGGCATGTGGATCGGCCTCGGCGCGTTCGCGCTCGTCGCGATCGTCACCGTCGCCGTGATCGCGCGCAGCACGGGCGGCGACACGCCGGCCGCGAGCGCCGCGACGAAGGCCGACGACAAGCCGGATACGACGACGACGACGACGACGACGACGAGCGTGAAGGTCGACCCGACCCAGAAGACCGAGCCGCCGGTCGCCGACGACGTCCTGGTGTTGCTGCGCGACCCGGTGCACGTGCGCGATGCGAGCGGCACGGCCGAGCTCGCGCGGGCGATCGAGAGCGCGGTGGCCGCGCAGCGGCCGCGCACGACGACGACGACGACGACGACGCAGCAGCAGCAGCAGCGCCGCGGCACCCCCGAGAACCCGTACGACGGGACGCCGCCGACGCCGAAGAAGGATCCGCCGAAAGAGCGCGAGCGCGAGAAGGAGCGGGAAGGCCCCAAGCCCTGCCTGCCGAGCGATCCCAAGTGCGGTCTGTGACGCGCGGCGTGCTCCCGATCAACTCGCGGTCGGCCGGCGTGGTACCGCTCGCGAACGAGGCGTAGGCTCGATCGAACGGGACTCCGATCGCCTCGCCCATGATGACGACCCGCGTCTCGCTCGCCCTGATCCTCGTCGCCGCCGCCGCCACGCGCGCCCACGCCGCGTGCCCCGACGGCCGCGCCAACTGCCTCCTGCACGAGGAGGGCGTCGCCCTGCTCACGAGCGGCAAGTTCGAGGAGGCCGCGGCGAAGTTCCAGGCGAGCCTCGCCGCCGGTGCGACAGCGCGCGCCGCGCTCGGGTACGCGCAGGCGATCGAGGGGCAGGGCAAGGTCGCGCTGGCGTACGAGAGCATGCTGTACGCGAAGCAGCTCTCCGACGCGGAGCTCGCCGGCCCCGACGGCAAGAGCGTCGAGATCATCGGCCGCTCGCAGCGCGTGCAGTACAAGCTCGGCGAGCTGCGCGCGAAGGTCGGCTTCGTCCAGGTCACGCTGCCGACGAACGTGTCGCCGCGGCGCCTCGTGTCGCTGCGCCGCAGGGGCGAGGGCGACCTCGTCGACCCGCTGACCCGCTGGGTCGTGGTCGCGCCCGACCGCCAGGTCCTCATCGCCGCGCTCGACGACGGCTCGAAGATCGAGGTCGACGCGCAGGTCGCGGCCGGCATGCAGGGCAAGGTCGTCATCCCGATCCCGACCGGGACGCAGCAGGCCCGCCCGAACACCAACCCCGGCCGCGATCCGAACGCGGGGCGCGTCGTGAGCCGGCCGCTCGCGGACCTCTACCCCAAGCCCGAGCCGGTGCTCGCGCAGCCGCCGCCCGCGCTCGCGCTCGGCCTCGACATCGTGACGCTCGTGCCGAACCCCACGAACCTGACGTCGGGCATCGGCGCGTCGCTGCTCCTCGAGAAGCGGCTCGGCAAGAGCATCGGCATGACGGCGCGCCTGTCGTTCGTCTCGCACCCGGAGAGCACGTTCTTCGACCCGACGCTCGGGGACGTCAGCTTCTCCGGCCGCGAGCTGATGGCGCTCGTCGGCCTGCGCACGGCGTCGAAGTACTCGTTCCACGCGTTCGCCGAGGCCGGCCTCACGGCGTTCACGATGACCGCGTCGGCCACCGGCCGCCCGATGCTGCCGCCGCTGGCGCCCGACGACTTCATCAACGAGCTCTATCCGACGCTGGCGATCGGCGGCGCGACGCGCCTGGGCCGCGTGCACCTGCAGCTGGGGCTCGTCTACGCGATCGCCACCGGCGACGTCGAGCTGCCGGTGCGGTTCATGGCGTCGCTCGGCGTCGACCTGGTGAAGAAGTGAAGCTCGCCGCGGCCGCGCCGCTCGTCGCGCTTGGCGCGCTCGCCGCGGCCGCGTGCACGCCCGAGTACGCGCCGCAGGGCAGCCACCACCAGTACGTCGTGTCGAGCGTGCGCATGCCGGCGAGCGCGGGCGAGGCGCCGAATTTCGCGGTCGTCCTCGGCACCGAGCGCGCGAACCGCTTCGGCGCCGCGATCGCCGGCGTGATCCCGCTCGCGATCACGCACACGCAGGCGATCCAGACCGGGCAGTCGTCGCTCCTCCTCGACGTCCAGGCGCTCAGCCTCGACGCGGCGCCCGCCGCCGGGGTCACGATCAGCTACGGCGACAACCCGTCGCCGCCGCCGTGCAACGGCCCGCCGCCGCAGGGCTGCGGCCAGCACCTGCGGGGCGGGGCGTCGTTCGGCCTGGTGTTCAACGATCCGCCGCCGCGCACCGCCGAGAGCACGATCCGCAACGGCACGCTGTTCAGCGAGCCCGTCGCCTTCCGCGTCCAGCTGTCGTTCGACGGGATGCAGACGATCGACATCCCGTTCGTGGTCGGCCGGTTCGAGCTCAGGCAGCTGACCGACGACCGCATCGTCACCGGCATCATCGGCGGCGCCATCCCGATCGCGTTCCTCCAGAACACGCTGATCGATCAGATGCAGGCCTCGTTCAACTTGTTGCTGTCGCGCGACTGCTTCCAGAGCCCCGGGCAGGGCTGCACGTGCGCACCGGGCTCCCCCGGTGGCTTCCTCGACACCACGCTCGACAACGACCGCGACTGCTTCGTGTCGCTGCCCGAGCTCGAGTCGCACCCGGCGATCCGGTCGATGCGCCAGGCCGACCTCAACGTCGAGGGCACCGACGCCGTCTCGTTCGGGATGGAGATCACCGCCGCCTCCGCGACATTCTGATTCCGGCGACGGAAATCTGTGGCTCGCTGCGGGGTTCATCCACCCCTCCTCCACGAATTGGCGAATCCAGCCCCAGGGTCGGCCGTCGCGGATCCGGCGCGATCACGGGCTTGCGCGGCGCGCCGGGCTGGCATGTCGATGGCACCGGTGACACTCGACCGTGCACATCGGCGAGCTCATCGACGGCAGGTACCTGGTCGAGCGCAAGCTCGGGCAGGGCGGCATGGGCACCGTGGTCGCGGCGCGGCACAACCTCCTCGGGACGCCCGTCGCCATCAAGCTCCTGTCGAGCACGTCCCCCGAGCACGCGCGCAGGTTCATGCGCGAAGCGCGCAACGCGAGCAAGCTGCACGGCCCGCACATGACGCAGGTGTTACACGTCGGCCGCCACGGCGACCGGCCGTACATGGTGCTCGAGTACGTCGAGGGCGTCGACCTGGGCTCGGTGCTCGGCCAGGGCAAGCTCGCGCCGCACCTCGCGTGCGGCTATGTCGTGCAGGCGTGCGAGGGCCTCGCCGAGGCGCACGCGCTCGGCATGGTCCACCGCGACATCAAGCCGGCGAACCTGATGCTGACCGCCGGCGGCGTCGTGAAGCTGCTCGACTTCGGCATCGCGACCGCGGCGACCGGCGACCACGACATGCTGCTGACGTCGCAGAACGCGGTCCTCGGCTCGCCCCACTACATGTCCCCCGAGCAGCTGCGCTCGACCCACGACGTCGACGCGCGCACGGATGTCTGGTCGCTCGGCGTGACGCTGTACGAGCTGATCAGCGGCCGCCAGCCGTTCGAGGGCCGCACGTTCGCGGCGATCACGATCGCCGTGGTGACCGAGCCGCACGAGCCGCTGTTCGAGGCGTCGCGCGAGCTGGCGGCCGTCGTCGACCGGTGCCTCGCGAAGTCCCCGTCGGATCGCTTCGCGAACGTCGGCGAGCTCGCCGCTGCCCTCGCACCCTTCGCCGACGACCGCACGCGCGGGCTGCCCGCCTACCTCGCGGCGAAGCCGCGCGCAGGCTCCCCGCCCGTCGCCGACGATCCGCAGCGCGCGATCTTCCTGTCGTCGCCGGACTTCGACGATGAGGTCGGCGACCACACCGACGTCGACGTTACCCCGGCCCCGGCCCCGGCCGGGGCGCGCGGCTCGCGCACCCAGATCCACACCGCGCCACCGTCGGGCGCGCGGCTCCGCCGATCCCGCGTGAGCGACGGCTCGCCCGTCGAGCCGGCCCTCCGCGACACCGACCCCTGGAGCCACGACGCCGCCGGCGAGGCCACGCTCGTCGGCCCGCCGCTCGTGCTCGACGACGCCACTCCGCCGTTCCTCGGCGTCCCCGTGCCCGACGACGCCACGCCGCCGTTCCTCGGCGTCCCCGTGCCCGACGACGCCACGCCTTCGTTCGCCGGCGTGCCGCACGTCTTCTCCGGCGCTCCGACGTGGGTCGACGCCGTCGACCGCGATCCGACGATCCCGAGCCTCGTCCTTCCACCGGTGCTGGCACCGCGCCGCGGTCCGCCGCCGCCGCCGCCCGACGAGTGGGCCGCCGCGACGCCGCCGAACGCGCAGCAGCTGCGCTACGCGCGCCGCGCGAGCTCGCACCCGGTCGTCGCCCCGCTCGCCTCCCAGCCCGCACGGCGCCCGTCTCCCCCACCACTCCCTCGCGCGCCCCGGTCCTCTCCGGCGAGCCCCGTGATGTTCTCGCAGCGGACGTACGCGCCGTCGCCGGAGGCGCGGGTCGCGCGGCCGGAGCTCCGCATGCCGGTGGTGCCGGTGTTGCCGGCGATGGAAGCGCGCCTGGTGGCGGCGCCGCCGGCGCGCCGGCGTTCGGACACGCACGAGGTGCGGCTGTCGACGGCGCCGCGGGCGTACGCGGTCGCGATCGCGGCGATCCTCGCGACGGGCGTGGTGCTCGGGGTCGTCGCCGCGGCGACCCGAGGAGGTGGTGGAGGGGATGGCGCAGAGGAGGTGGAGGGCGCGCGCGAGCGCGCACCCGCGCCGTCGCACGAGCGCGCGCATGCGCGATCGCCGCAGGCGTCGAGCGTACGGCGCGGCCCGTAGGCGCGCCCCGGCACACGATCGACACACGATCGGCGCGCGATCCCGACGGGGCACGGAGCGTGCACCGCTCGTCTCCCGTGCGATATCACGCGCTCGCAGCCGACTACGACGGCACGCTCGCCCACCACGGCGACATCGACGAACCGACCTGGGCCGCGCTGCGCCGCCTGCGCGAGACCGGCCGCAAGGTGGTGATGGTCACCGGCCGCGAGCTCGACGATCTCCTCACGCTTCTCCCGACGCCGGAGGTGTTCGACCGCATCGTCGCCGAGAACGGCGCGCTCATCTACGAGCCGGCCACCAAGGAGATCCGCATGGCGTGCCCGGCGCCGCCGCCGGTGTTCGTCGACGAGCTGCGCCGGCGCGGCGTCGATCGCATCCACGTCGGGCGCGCGATCGTGGCGACCTGGGAGCCGCACGAGGACACCGTCCTCCACACGATCCGCGACCTCGGGCTCGAGCTCCAGGTGATCTTCAACAAGGGGGCCGTCATGGTCCTCCCGACGGGCGTCAACAAGGCGACCGGCCTCCAGCTCGCGCTCGACGAGCTCGGCCTGTCGCCGCACAACGTCGTCGGCGTCGGCGACGCCGAGAACGACCACGCGCTGCTCGAGCTGTGCGAGGCCGGCGTCGCCGTGGCGAACGCGCTCCCCGCGCTCCAGGCGCGCGCCGACTGGGTCACGCCCTCGGCCGCCGGCGCCGGCGTGCGCGAGCTCGTCGACGCGATCGCCACCACCGACCTCGCGCACCTCCCGCCGCGCCACCGCATCCGCCTCGGCACCGCCGTCGACCCCTGTTTGCCAGGAGTAGGTGAGGTCGCGCTCGATCCGTACGCGGCGAACGTGCTCGTGTGCGGCTCCTCCGGCGGCGGCAAGTCGACGCTCACGACCGGCCTCCTCGAGCGGCTCGGCGAGCAGGGCTACCAGTTCGCGATCACCGACCCCGAGGGCGACTACACGAACCTCGAGATCGCGGTCGCGCTCGGCTCGCCGCAGCACGCGCCGCTCGTCAACGAGATCCTCGACGTCCTGCGCGACCCGCGCAAGAACGTCGCGATCAACATGCTCGGCGTCGCGCTCCCGCACCGGCCCGAGCTGTTCGCGTCGCTGCTCCCCACGCTCGCCGAGCTGCGCGTGCGCACGGGGCGCCCGCACTGGCTGTTCGTCGACGAGGCGCACCACGTCCTCCCCGCGTCGTGGGTGCCGGCCGCCGAGGTCGGGCTGCGCCGCCACGGCACCCTGTACGTCACCGTCGAGCCGGCCACCGTCGCGCGCGCGGTGCTCACCACGATCGACACCTTGATCGCCGTCGGCTCGCGCGTCGACCACACCGTGATCGAGTTCTGCCGCGCGACCGGCCTTGCGACGCCTCGCCTCGCCGCGACGGGCACGCTGCCGCCCGGCCGCGCGCTGTACTGGCGCACCGGCACGCGCGACACGCTGCTCCTCGAGATCGAGCCGCCGACGACGGAGCGCCTGCGCCACTCGCGCAAGTACGCCGAGGGCAACCTCGGCCACCGCCGCAGCTTCTACTTCCGCGGCCCCGACGGGAAGCTCAACCTGCGCGCGCACAACCTGCAGCTGTTCGTGCACCTCGCCGAGGGCGTCGACGACGCGACCTGGCGCTTCCACGCCGACAACCACGACTACTCGCGCTGGCTGCGCGACGAGGTCAAGGACGGCGAGCTCGCCGACGAGGTCGAGCAGCTCGAGAGCCAGCACGCCGACCGCGAGCAGGTGAAGGCCGCGATCGAGCGCCGCTACACCGCCGCCGCCGACGTGGCGTCCGGCGACGTCGCGACCTCGCCCTAGCCCGTGAGGTGCGCGTCGCCGGATTTACCCACGGACCGATCGAGCTTCTGTTCCAGCCCGGCCACCACGTCGAGGTGGCTTCGCCGCCGAGCGAGAAGCCTCACCTCAGCGGTCGTGAATGATCCGGGCCTAGGATCGCAGCAGGCGCGCGAGCTTGTTGCGCGAGATGTTGAGCGCCCGCGCCGCCGCCGACTGGTTCCCGTCGCAGCGGTCGAGCACCGCGCGCGCGTAGCGGCGCTCGGCCTCCTCGAGCGCGAGGTCCGCGGGCAGCGTGATCGTCGACGGATCCGGCGCCGCCGCCGCCGCGGCCGCGCCGAACGCGGGCATGCCGATCAGCGAGTCGCCCGCGAGCGCGCCGGTCGTGCGCCGCGGCTCGAGGCCGAGGTCCTTCACCGTGATCGTCGTGCCCTGCGCCATCACGACGGCGCGCTCGATCGTGTTCTCGAGCTCGCGCACGTTGCCGGGCCACGCGTACGCGGCGAGCGCCGGGCGCGCGCTATCCATGAGGCGCAGCGCGCCCTTCCTGTACCGGCGCGCGAATTGATCGAGGAAGTGGCGCGCGAGGTCCGCGATGTCGTCCTCGCCGCGCGCCCGCAGCGGCGGGATCTCGATCTCGACGACGCGCACGCGGAAGTACAGGTCGCTGCGGAACTGCCCGGCGTTCGACATCGCCGCGAGGTCGCGGTTCGTCGCCGCGACGAGCCGCACGTCGGCGAACAGCGTCTCGCGCCCGCCGACGCGCTCGAACCGGCGCTCCTGCACGAAGCGCAGCAGCTTGCCCTGCAGCCCGAGCGGCAGCTCGCCGATCTCGTCGAGGAACAGCGTGCCGCCGTTCGCAGCCTCGACCTTGCCGATCACGCGGCTGTCGGCGCCCGTGTACGCGCCGCGCTCGTGCCCGAACAGCTCGCTCTCGACGAGCGCCGCCGGCAGCGTCGTGCAGTCGACGTGCACGAACGGCGCGTCGCGCCGCGCGCTGTTGACGTGGATCGCGCGCGCGAGCAGCCCCTTGCCGGTGCCGGTCTCGCCGTGGAGCAGCACCGTCGCGTCGGTCTGCGCCGCGCGCCCGATCATGTCGTAGACCGGCTCCATCGCCGGGCCCGTCCCGATCACGTGGTTGAAGCGCGCGTGGAAGCGCAGCCCCGGCTCGGCATCGCTCGCGCGCAAGGACGTGTAGTCGAGCGCGCGCCCGATCTGCTCGGCGAGCACGCGCACGAACTCCTCGTCGCGCGCCGTGAACGCACCCTCGCGCTTGTTCAGCACCTGCACGACGCCCCGGATCTGGTCGCGCCGCACGATCGGCACCGTCAGCATCGACGTCACGCGGTAACCGATGCGCTGCGCGACGTCCTCGGCCCAGCGCGGGTCGGCGCCGGCGTCGCGGCTGTTGACGACCTCGCCGGTCGCCGCGACGTGCCCGACGACGCCGTGCCCCGCCGCGACGCGCAGCTCGGGCACCTCCGGCAGCGTCGCGACGCGCGAGCGCAGGTCGCCGGTCGCGCCGTCGATGAGCCACAGCGTCGCGCGGTCGCCGCCGAGCGCGCGCGCCACGCGGTCGGCGAACGTCGCGAGCAGGTCGTCGAGCTCGACCTCCCCGGCGACCATCTTGCCGAGATCGGCCAGGAGCTCGAAGCGCTGCTCGTGCTCGCTCATCGAGACGGCCAGCATCGCACGCATCCCGCTCATGCAGCGGCGATCCGCTCCTCCACGCCGCGCGCCTTCGCGAGCAGCGGCTCGGCCTCGCGCGCGACGAGCGTCAGGCCCTCGCGCGCCGCGACCGTGCCGGGCAGCGCCGCGCGCGCGGCCGCCTCGATCTCGGCGAGCTGCGCGTCGGTGCGCGCCGGGTCGTGGTGGAACAGCACGAGCTGCGGCACGCCCGCGGCGCGCGCGAGCTCTGCGCCCGCCGCCCACGTCGAGTGGCCCCAGCCGACCTTCGTCGGGTACTCCTCGGGCGTGTACTGCGCGTCGTAGATGAGGATGTCCGCGCCGGCCGCGAGCCGCTTCAGCGTCGGATCGACGCACGCGAAGTGCTCGGTGTCCGTCGCGTACACGATCGAGTGCCCGGCGTACTCGAGGCGGTACCCGTACACGGGGTCGGGGTGGTTGAGGCGCGCCATCGTGATCGCGATGTCGCCGATCTGGAACGCCTCACCCGCGCGCAGCTCGCGCGTCGACAGCTGGCCGCCGAGGTCGCCGAACTCGACCGGGAAGAACGGCGCGCGGAACAGCGACCGGACCGCCTCCTCCAGCGGCAGGACGCCGTTGGGACCGCTCGCGATCTCCACGCGGTGACCCGGCACGTAGACCGGCGTGAAGAACGGCAGGCCGCACACATGGTCCCAGTGCAGGTGCGAGAGGAGGATGGTCGAGTGGCGCGGGCCGCCGGCCATGCGCTCGTTGCCGAGCGTGCGCAGGCCGGTGCCGGCATCGAGGATGATGCGCGTGTCGCCGGCGGTGACCTCGAGGCAGGCCGTGTTGCCGCCCGCCAGGGTGCCCTCGCCCGGCACCGCGATGCTGCCGCGGACGCCAAGGAACCGAACGCTGAGATCGTGGGACATGACACCCACCACAGCAGCCCGAGTGCCAGGATCTTAGCTACATGATGTCGATACGTTGCGAGCTGCTGCGACCCGGCTCGCTTCCTTTTGGTGCCACGCCTGCTCCATTCTGGAGCAGCGCGGTTCAGGGCGACTGGATCGCGAACGTCACGTGGCCCGACAGGCTCGTGCCCTGGGCGAAGTGGATGCCGCGCACGGCATCCGCGAGGCACGAGGCCATCACGTCGTCGTCGCCGCGACCCATCGCCTCGGCGACGGTGCCGTCCGGCTCGATCCGGAACCAGACGCTCGCGGCGCCGTTCGTGTTCGCACCCTGGCACTTCTGCAGCTCCGTCAGGTGCTGCGCGAGCTCCTTGTGGAGCGCGTCGCTCTCCGACGAGGCCGCGACGCGGCCGAGGGCCAGCTTGGGCCGCGTCGGCTCGACGGCGTGCACGGGGTGAAGGGCCTGCGAGGAGGGCGCCTGTTTCGCGCAACCGGCGATCGCCGCGGTCAGCGCCATCGCCACCAGAGTCATCCGCTTCGACATCATCTCTACATGTAAGACGTCTGACGGGCCGAAATCTATCAAAACCGACAGGTAGGCATGATCTTCACAGGAACCTACGGAATCTAAAGGCAAGCCAGCACAGCGCTTTCATCCAGAAGGGCAGGCTCTCCCACACCTTGCCGTCGTAGGGGTCGCTGACGATCAGGTCCTGCTCGAAGCTCCGGGTGAGCGCGGTTCCGACCTCGGCGTCGAGCATCTCGACCGTGGCCTCGAGGTTGTTGAACCGGCTGATCGCGTCGAAGTTGTAGCTGCCGATCGTCGACCACGTGCCGTCGACGACGCACGTCTTCGCGTGGAGCATCCCGCGCCAGCGGAAGATCCTCACGCCCGCCGCCGCCAGCCCGCGCAGGACGTACAGGCTCGCCCACTCGATGACGCGCACGTCGGAGTGGCCGGGCACGACGACGGAGACGTCGACCCCGCGCTGGACCGCGCGCACCATCGCGCGCCGGAGGCCGCGGTCGGGGAGGAAGTACGCGTTCTGGATCAGGATCGAGCTGCGCGCCGCCTTCATCACGTGCAGGTACGTGCGCCGGATCGCGCCGCGCGAGCGCAGCTTCGTGTTGTCGAGGAGCCGCACGAACGACGCGCCGCGCCCCGGCACGCGCGAGCCGGCGGGCTCGATCGGCGGGAACGGCGCGCCACCCGCGCGCAGCCACGTGCGGCGGAACACGCGCGCGAGGTCGAACACGATCGGGCCCGTCAGGCGGCAGTGCATGTCGTGCCAGTTGCGCCCGCCGTCGGCGGCGGATGCGTAGTCGTCGGCGATGTTGAGCCCGCCGGTGAACGCGACGACCTCGTCGACGACGATGATCTTGCGGTGGTCGCGGTGCGAGAGGCGGAAGCGGCGCCGCCACGGCGCGATCGGGTTGAAGTCGACGACCTCGCACCCGGCGGCGCGCAGCTCGGCGACGTACGCGTTCGACAGCCCGAACGAGCCGACCGCGTCGTAGATGATGCGCACGGCGACGCCGGCGCGGGCGCGCTCGACGAGCACCGCCTTGAAGCGGTCGCCCGTGGCATCCGCGGCGAGGATGTACGTCTCGAGCAGGATCGACGTGCGCGCGCCGGCGAGCGCCTCGAGCATCGCCGGGTACGTCTCGGCGCCGTCGCGCAGCACCTCGACCTCGCAGCCGACGCGCCAGCGCAGCTGGCCGCGCGCGTACGGCGCGATCGCGCGCGGGAGCTGCACGGCGATCGAGCGCGACGGGAGGTCGCGCACCGCGATCGGGACCGCCTTCTTGTGGTTCTTGTTCTCCGTGGTCACGGATCGGCCGAGTACGCGACCCGCGCGATCGTATAGACGACCTCGCCCCGGGGCACGCGCACCGTCACCTCATCGCCCTCGCGCTTGCCGAGCAGGCCGCGCGCGACGGGCGAGTCGATGCTGATGTAGCCCTTCGCCATGTCGGACTCGTCCGCGCCGACGATGCGGTAGCGATGCTCGTCGCCGTCCTCGTCCTCGACGGTGACGTACGCGCCGAAGAACACGCGCTTCGCGTCGCTCGGCGCCTCGGTGACGACGGTGACCTCGTCGAGCCGCTTCGCGAGGAAGCGCACGCGCCGATCGATCTCGCGCAGCCGGCGCTTGCCGTAGATGTACTCGGCGTTCTCGCTGCGATCGCCCTGCGCCGCGGCGTCGGCGACCTCCTGCGTGACGCGCGGGCGCTCGACGGTCCACAGCTGATCGAGCTCGTCGCGCAAGCGCTTGGCTCCTTCCGGCGTGATGTAACCGGAGCGCTTGGCAGGCGGCCGCTCGGGCCCGCGTCGCGACACGCGGCGCAGCATAGCGTATGCTGCGCCGCGCAGCGCACTTGGAGGCGCCGGAGCTTCGCCGCCGACGATGACCACCGAGTTCCTGATCGTGTTCGCGCTGTTGCTCGTGAACGGCCTGTTCGCGGGAGCGGAGATCGCGATCCTCAGCGTGCGCAAGACCCGCCTGCGCGAGTTCATCCGCCGCCGCGACAAGAGCGCGCTCGCCGTCAAGTCGCTGCGCGATCACCCCGAGCGCTTCCTCGCGACGGTGCAGATCTGCATCACGCTGGCCGGCACCGCGGCCGCGGCCTACGGCGGTGCGCGGCTCGAGCACACGCTGGGCGCGAAGTTCGAGAGCGTCGGCATCCCGCCCGCGCTCGCGCTCGCCGCCGTCATCGTCATCATCGTGATCCTCGAGCTCGTCGTCGGCGAGCTCGTCCCGAAGTCGCTCGCGCTGCGCTACTCGGATCGCTACTCGTTCCTGACCGCGCGCCCGCTGCTGTTCATCGCGTGGATCCTGCGCCCGGTCGTCTGGTTCCTGACGAAGATGTCGAACCTCGTGCTGCGCTTCTTCGGCGATCGCACGACGTTCACCGAGGCGCGCCTGTCGCGCGACGAGCTGCAGCAGCTCGTCGAGGAGGCGGCGAAGACCGGCTCGGTCGACCCGCGCGCGAGCGAGATCGCGTCGCGCGCGCTCGGCTTCGGCGAGGTCACGGTCGCCGAGGTGATGGTCCCGCGCACGCGCGTCGTCGCGCTCCGGCGCGGCGCACCGGCGGACGAGGTCCAGCGCGTGATCCTCGAGGAGGGCCACAGCCGCATGCCCGTCTACGACGGCAGCATCGACAACATCGTCGGCTACGTCGTCGCGCGCGACGTCCTCGCGCTCGCGTGGGAGAAGCACCTGATCGTCCTCGAGGACATCCTGCGCCCCGCGCACAAGGTGCCCGAGTCGACGCGCGCGCTCGACCTCCTGCGCGAGATGCAGCGCAACCGCACGCAGATGGCGCTCGTCGTCGACGACAACGGCGGCCTGTCGGGGCTGGTCACGACCGAGGACCTCATCGAGGAGCTCGTCGGCGACATCATGAGCGAGGACGACGTCCCCGAGCAGTTCTTCACGCGCGAGCCGTCGGGGACGATCCTCGTGCAGGGCTGGGCCGCCGTCCGCAAGGTCAACCGCGACCTCCACCTCGACCTGCCGGTCGGCAAGGACCGGACGACGATCGCCGGGCTGTGCATGGCGCTGGCGCAGGCCATCCCCCAGGCAGGGGAACGGCTGACAACCGATAACGGCACGGTGCTCGAGGTGATCGAGGCGTCGCCCCGGCGTGTACGGCGCGTGCGCATCCATCCCGTCGCGCAGCACGACGAGGCCGAATCCACACCCGAGGACAAGGAGGTCTGAGTGGACCTCGAACCTGGTACGCGGAGGCGACCCATGCCTTCCCTGATCCTGTACTATCGAGAGCGATGACGGTCATCGCGCGCGACGCCGTCGCGTCCGACCATCTCGTCTATGCCTGGCCGTTTCCGATCGGTCCGGAATGCGAGATCACGTGCGCCGACGACGAGCAGGTGGTGATGTGCCCGTCGTGGACCGTCGGGGATCGACTCGGTCCGGGCCGCCACCTCTGGCGCACCCCCGATCCGATGCGGCCCGTGGCGGCGTTCTTCGTCCTCACCGCGCCCGTCGAGGCGTCGTTCGACATGACGACGATGTTCATGATCCCGACGACGGGGCAGCCGGTGCGCATCCGCGCCGCCGGGTCGCTGCAGGTCCGGTGCGCAGATCCCGCGCTCCTGATCGCGCAGTTCGTCGGCCTGCCGTTCGATAGCGTCAACGAGGGCGTCCTGCGCAGCGTGTCGCGCAGCATCGAGCGCATGCTCGCGCGCCTCCTCACGCGTCGCGTCGTGATGGCCGGCTCGCCCGTCGCGGTCACCGACCCCGGGATGCTGCCGGGCATCATCGAGGAGCTGGTCGCCTACAACCCGACCGCCGGCGCGGTGTTCGGCATCGAGCTCATCCGCATGGGCCACCTGGCGATCGGCTGCGACGATGCGAGCACGCCGCAGGTGATGCTGCCGCAGCTCGGCCACGACTGGCCGGGCCACCACGTGCCGCAGCCGACGAACGGCGCGCACAAGCTCGCGCACGCCTCGCAACCCGAGATCTCGCTCGTCGACACGGCGCGCGGGCGGCCGAGCCCGGACATGGACGCGAGCCGCAGCGGCGAGCGCATGCTGAAGTCGACGGTGAAGGGCCACGCGATCTCCGTCGACCCGGCGTCGACGTCGTCGTCGGGGACCGGCCGTCGCGCGAGCACGTCGAGCGAGAACTTCGCCGAGGCGTCGGGCGAGATCACGGTGAAGCCGAAGCCCGGCGTCCCCGTCGAGGTCCCGCGCACCGCCGAGGACATCACGCAGCCGGGCATGCGCGCGCCGACCCCCATCCCGGGCGCGCTGCGCGTCGCGGCGGGCTCGATGCCGTCGGGGCCGGTCGCCGCGCCGGCCGTACCCGCCGCGCCTGCGCCTTCACCACCGTCACCACCTTCTTCTTCTTCTCCATCTCCACCATCTCCACCTTCTCCACCTTCGCCACCTTCGATCCTGGGCATCGGCGTCGGCATGGGTGTTGGTGTCGGCGTCAGCGTCGGTGGCTCGTCGGGTGCGGTGTCGGGCGAGATCGGTGCGAAGAAGACGATCGCGCCGGGGGCGCGCGTGCTCGTGCCGGGGCCGAACGGCCTCATGCAGTCCGCGACGGTGCGCCAGCTGCTGCAGGGCTACTACGAGCTCGAGGTCGGGCACTCCGGCGAGACGATCTGGGTGCCGATCAACGGCGTCGTGCCCGAGTGATCCGCCGCGCGCTGCTCGCCCTGTGCGTGCTCGCGGCGCCCGCGGCGGCCGCACCGGTCGGGGCCGTCGCGCCGATCGATCGGCCGGCCGCGCTCGTCGGCGGCGAGGTGCTGTGGCAGAGCCAGGTCGAGGAGCGCCTCGCCTCGGCGCCACAGCGCGCGCGCCAGGGGCTCGTCGACGAGATGATCGACGAGATCCTGTACCTGCGCGGCGCCGACGAGGCCCACCTCGACGTCGCGTCGGCGGAGATCGACCAGGCGCTCGAGGAGATCAAGCGGCAGAACGCGATCGACGACGCCAAGCTCGACGCCGAGCTGCACCGCATCGGCATGTCGCGCGCCGCGTACCGCGTCGACCTCGGGCGCCAGATCCGCCTCCTGCGCTTCTTCAACCTCCTGCGCGCGCGCGTCGACGTGCGCGACGGCGACGTCGACAAGGAAGCGGCGACGCGCGGCCTCAAGAAGCCGCTGCCCGAGGCGGACCGCGAGGCGCTGCGCGACGAGCTCCGCGCCGCGCGCTTCGATGCGATCCGGCGGGCGTGGCTCGGCGAGAAGCGCAAGGCGACGCGGGTCGTGGTGGTCGCACCGTGAAGCGCTGTCTCGCCGCGTTCGCCGTCCTCGCCGCGTGCGGCGGCGCGAAGCCGAACCTCGTCGAGCGCGAGCCACCGCCCGACGCGCCACCCGCCGTCGTCGCGTCGGCGACCACGTGGGACAAGCTCGAGGGACAGATCTCCGAGGTCGCCGTCGCCGGGCCGGGCGCGGCCGACGCCGCGGTGCGCGGCGAGGTCGAGACGCTGCTGCGCGCCGAGCTCGGCCACACCGTGGATCGCCCGCGGCTGCGCGACGCGCTCGCGTCGGCGATGAAGGTGCGCGGCGTGGCGTCGGTCGCCGCGCGGGGCGAGCAGATCGCCGCGGGCCGCCTGCGCCTCATCGCCGACGTCGAGCTGCACCCGACGGTGACCGCGGTCTCGGCCGCGCAGAAGGACGGCGGCCCGATCCCGTACCGGACCGACCTGTCGGGGGCCGACCAGCCGCTCGATCCGACGCACCTCGACCGCGTCGCCGAGCAGCTGCGCGAGCACTACCGCACCGACGGCTACCGCAACGTCGAGGTGACGTGGGAGGCGCGCGCGTCGGGGGGCGCGCCCGGCATCGCCGTCCGGATCGAGGTCGTCCCGGGCGAGCAGCTCTCGATCGCCGCCGTCGACGTGAAGGGCGCGGCCGGGGTGAAGCGCGACGAGCTGCTGAAGCTGCTCGGCAAGACGCTCGTCGCCGGCCAGCCGGTGCGCGACGACGCGATCGACCGCGCCGCGATCGAGCTCATGCAGCTGTACTGGGACCGGGGCTACGCGAACGTGCGCGTCACGCCGCCGGTGCTCCCCTCCGGGGAGAAGAAGGCGACGCTCGCGTTCGTCGTCGAGGAGGGCGCGCTGTTCCGCCTCGGCAAGATCACGGTCGCGGGCGCGAGCCTCGCGCCCGGCGAGGTCACCGCGCTGCAGAAGGTGGCCGGCGTGAAGACCGGCGACGTGTTCAACCGCAGCGCGATCGTCGCCGCGCGCGACCGCCTCGCCGAGAAGGTGACCGAGTCGGGGCGCCCGACCCCGAGCGTCGCGCCGATCACGAACCTCGACCTCCAGAAGCGCACGATCGACATCACGTTTGAAGTGAGCGTCGCGCCTAGAAGTCCGTGAGGCCGACCTCGAAGTAGACCTCGGTGTGCTTGCCCTCGAGCGCGTACGCGATGTCGAAGCCGAGGAGGGGCAGCACGATGTTGCGGACGTACACGCGCAGCCCGCCGCCGACGTTGCTGCGGAACCACGATGCGCCCGGCGTCTGCGACGGCAGGTAGTCGCGGTCGCCGCGCTGGAAGTTGAAGCCCATGTACGCGCTGTCGTAGAAGCCGACGGCGCGGAACGCGAGGAAGCGCCACTTCGTGATCGGCACCGAGTACTCGGCGCGCCACATCCCGCGCGTGTCGCCGCGGAACTGCTCGAGCGCGTAGCCGCGCAGGTCGATGATGCCGCCGTTGACGAGCTCCTCGTGGAACGGGAGCTTGTAGCCGACGTTGATGTGCGTGCGCACCTCGAGCTGGTGCTCGTCGAGGATGCGCCAGCTGTAGTACGCGCGCAGGAGCGCGGCGGTGTAGCCGTAGTCGTCGAAGCCGGGCAGCGCCTGGTCGACGAACAGCTGCAGGTACGGGCCCCACGTGACGCCGAAGCGGCGGCCGCGCGCGTCGATCGTCAGGCGCGCCTGCGCCGAGACGTCCCAGCCGTCGTCCTGCGGCACGGGGAGCGGCGTGCCGTCGGGCGCGTGCGCGTCCTCGAACTGCACGTACGCGCCGCGCAGGCGCAGGTCGCCGACGAGCCACCACCGGAAGTTGTAGCCGACGAGCGCGCCGCCGCCGAAGTAGCGCGACGTCGAGATGCGCGCGATGTCGAAGTCCGCCGGATCGTCGACGGGGTTCGCGTACTCGTCGACCACGCGCTGGTACAGGTACACGTCGAGCCGCGCGTTCCACTTGCCGCCGCGGATCGCGGGATCGAACAGCGCGCCGTAGAACAGCGAGTCGCGGGTGCCGATCTGCCCGTACAGGAGGACCTTCTGGTCGCGCCCGTCGAGGTTGTTCTCGGCGAAGCCGACGCCGAACGCCTTCTTGCCGGCGAGGAAGAACAGCGTCGGCGCGATGATCCACGAGTGCTTGTCGTCGAGCGTCGCGACGACGATCACGCCGCCCTCGGCGTCCTCGAGCGTGACGGCGATCGACTCGAACAGCTCGCTCGTGAGGAGGTCGCGCTCGAGGCGCGGGACGTCGGCGGGGCCGACGAGGTCGCCGGTGCGCACGCGCGCGAGGTACGGCAGGACGCTCTCGCGCAGCTTCGTCGGGCCGCGCACGCGGAAGCCGACGATCGGCTTCTTCCAGGTGCGGCTCGCGTCGTCGGCATGCGCGGTCGCCGTCACCGCGAGGATCACGGCGAGGGCGGCGCTGCGCACGCGGTCGATCCTACCGCGCCTTCCTCGGCAGGATCCCCAGGAGCTTGCTGATGATGCCGAGCATGATCTCGTCCGCGCCGCCGCCGATCGATAGCAAGCGCGTGTCGCGATAGGCGCGGGCTGCGGGGTTCTCCCACGTGAAGCCCATACCGCCCCAGTACTGGAGGCACGAGTCCGACACCTCGCGCGCGAGGCGGCCGGCCTTGAGCTTGGCCATCGACGCGAGCAGCGTCACGTCCTTGCCGTGCACGTACTCCTCGACGGCGCGGTAGACGAGCGAGCGCAGCGCCTCGACCTCGGTCTTCAGCTCCGCCATGCGGAAGTGCACGACCTGGTTGTTGATGAGCGGCTGGCCGAACGTGTGGCGCTCCTTGCAGTACTCGATCGTCGCGTCGATGAGCCGGTCCATGCCGCGCACCGAGCCGACCGCGCCGCACAGGCGCTCCTCCTGGAACTGGATCATCTGCATCATGAAGCCCATCCCCTCCTCGCCGATGCGGTGGCGCTGGGGGATGCGGACGTCCTCGAAGAACACCGGGCAGGTGTCGGACGCGCGCATGCCGAGCTTGTCGATCTTCGCGCCGATCTGCACGCCCTTGGTCTTCGTCGGGATGATGACCAGCGTCTTGTTCTGGTGGACCGCGGCGTCGCTCGTGTTGACGAGCGTGCACAGCCAGTCGGACTGCGCCGCGTTCGTGATCCACATCTTCGAGCCGTTGATGACGTAGTCGGCGCCGTCCTTCCGCGCGTACGTCTTCAGCGCGGCGACGTCGGAGCCGCCGGAGGTCTCGGAGACGGCGATCGACGTGACGACCTCACCGGCGATCGCGGGAGCGAGGAACTCCCGGCGCAGCTCGTCGCTGCCCCAGCGCGCGAGCGCCGGTGTGGCCATGTCGGTCTGGACGCCGAGCGCCATCGGGATCGCGCCGCAGCGACAGGTACCGAGCTCCTCGGTGACGACCGCCTGGTAGGAGTAGTCGAGGCCGAGGCCGCCGTAGGCCTCGGGCTTGTTCACGCCGAGCAGGTTGAGCCGGCCGGCCTTCTTGAACAGCTCGTGGGCGGGGAACGCCCCGGCCGCCTCCCACGCATCGACGTGGGGGTTGATCTCCTTCTCCACGAACTCGCGCACGGTACGGCGCAGCTGGTCGTGCTCGTCGGTGAATTGCATGTGTGCGGAACGTACACGAGTCGCGCTCACTCACAAAGCAACCCTGGGGCCATGACCGGATGCGCGATCTGTCCGGAATTCGTACAGAACATTTCGGTTGCAGCTCCGGAGATCTCACGCGAACCTCATCGACCATGTTTGCCGCGCTCCTACATTTCAAGCTCGCGACGACCACGTTGGCGGGCTGGATGACGGCGCAGAGCCCGATGCCCACGGCGGCGCCGGTGCTCGCACTCCTCGTGGAGGCCGAAGCCCAGTCACCCATCGAAGTCAGCCTGTACGACGGGAACTACCAGGTCGAGACGCGCGTGTTGCTCGAGCGCGACGGTTCGGCCGACGCGGACACCGTGAAGAAGATGGCGTTCGCGTTCCGCGCGCGCGGCGGGAGCGAGAAGCCGCTGTCGCCGAAGCTCCTGTCGATGGTCGCCGACCTGGCGACGCAGTACGGAAGGCCGATCGAGTTCATGTCGGCGTATCGCAGCGGCGCCTGGGAAGGCCCGCACTACGCGGCGCGCGCGCTCGACTTCCGCATCCAGGGCGTCGACCTGCGGACGGTGCGCGATTACCTGTGGGCGAAGTACAGCGAGATCGGCCTCGGCTGGTACCCGACCGAGCAGTTTCTGCACCTCGACTCCCGCCCGGGGATCCCCGACTGCGCGTGGACGTTCCTGAACGGCAAGGAGCACTACCACCCGCACTGGGAGGTCACGGCGCGGCAGGGTGTGAAGCGCGAGCGCCACCGCCCGGGCTCGTGATCTCGCGGTTCGCGCCGTCGACGACGGGCGAGGCGCACCCCGGCACGCTGCTGTCCGCGCTGCTCGTGTGGCTCGACGCGCGGGCGCGCGGTGGGACGGCGCTGTTGCGCCTCGAGGACCTCGACGTCACGCGCGTGCGCGCGGCGTGGGCCGAGCAGCTGCGCGAGGCGTGCGCGTGGCTCGGCCTCGCGTGGGACGACGTCGTCGTGCAGAGCGAGCGCGGGCCGGCGCACGCGGCCGCGCTCGACGCGCTCGCGGCGGCCGGGCGGCTGTACGCGTGCACGTGCAGCCGCGCGACGCGCGCGCAGGGCGGCCGGCGCGCGCCCGACGGCGGGTGGGCGTACGACAACGCGTGCCGCGCGCGCGTCGTCGCGGACTGGCGCTCGGCCGGCGACGCCGTGCTGCGCGCGCGCCTCCCCGACGACCGGATCGAGCTCGTCGACGAGCTCGGCGTCGACCTCTCGCAGACGCCGGCCGCCGACATGGGCGACCCGATCGTGCGCCGCCGCGACGGCGTCGTCGCCTACCACCTCGCCGTTGTCGTCGACGACGCGGCCGCCGGCATCACCGACGTCGTGCGCGGCCGCGACATCGCCCCGTCGACCGCGACGCAGCTCATGCTGCAGCGCCTCCTCGGCGTCGCCGCTCCTCGCTACTTCCACCACTTCCTCTTCCTCGAGCGCCACCGCGACGACAAGCTCGCCAAGCTCCACGGCTCCGCCCCGTGGAGCGTGCTGCGCACGCGCTACAGCGCCGCCGAGCTGTGCGGCACGCTCGCGCACCTCGCCGGCCTCGCGACGTCACCCGCCGCCGTGACACCGGCGGAGCTCGTCGCGAGCTTCTCCTGGTCGCGCGTCCGCCGCGACGACCTCGCCTGGCCCGCGTGATCAGCGCCAGTCGACGCCGATCTCGAGGAGCAAGGCGCGGTCGCGGGTGTCGGCGACGAGCGTCGTGAGGCCCTGCTCGAAGCGGAGGCCGGTGGTGATGGGCGTGGAGGAGAGGGCGATCTCGAGGCCGGCGGCGACCGACGCGCCGGTGCGGCGGATGGGATCCATGTGGCGGGCGTCGCCGAAACGGAGATCGCCGCGGAGCTGGCCGAGGACGGCCACGGCGGCGCTCGGGGTGGTGACGAGGGTGGTGCCGAGGCCGGCGCTCGCACCGACGACGCCGATCGCGTCGCCGCCGGCGTCGCCGCCGCGCGTCGAGTAGTCGAGGCGCCCGCTCGCGAACAGGCGCGGCGACAGCGCGTGGCGCGCCGCGAGGCCGAACGCGAAGCCGGGGCGCGCGGGCGTGGCGCCGTCGTCGAACATGCCGGCGCCGACGCGCAGCCCGAGCCACGTCGCGCGCGGCGGGCCGTAGCCCGTGATCCGGCGCTGCGTGGCGAACGGGTCCTCGAGCTGCTCTTCCTGGACGAGCACCGCGACGGTGCCGTCCCACCGCGAGTTGGCGGTGAGCTTCGGGTGCTTGACGTCGGGAGGCTGGCCCTTGTGCTGCGTCTCCTCGTGGAATTCCTCGACGAAGTCGACCTTCCGGTCCCTGGGCTCGGTCGCCGACCTCGGCGCCGCGCCGCTGCGCGTGTCGAGGTACGCGCTCGCGCGGCCGTTCGCGCGCACGTTCACCACCGTCGTGAACGTCTTGCCGTCGAGCGAGCCGCGCAGCTCGTACGTGCCGGCCTTGATCCACGCCGTCTGCGGCGTCGTGATCGCCTCGCCGGGTAGGCCGTCGAACTGCACCGACATGCCCTCGGGGGTCGACACGATCTCGACCTTCGCGAGCTCGCTCGCACCGATCTGCTTCCGGACGGCGACGACGGCCTTCGCGATGTCGGCCGACACCTCGGCGGGCAGCGCCGCCTCGTCGCAGTCCGTCAGGTACAGCGCGGCGCGCGACACGTCGCCGCGGCGCGCGTACACCGCGCCGAGCGTGCACCGCGCGGCGACGTCGCGGAGCTGCGCGCGCAGCTCCGTCACGTCGGCATCGCGGTGCTGGGTGAGGGCCTCGGCGAGCGTGCCGGCGGCGGCGGTCGAGGCCGACGCCGTCGCGGCCAGGGTGAGCATCGCAGCGATCTTCACGACACTGGTGATGACACGGCGGGGCTATCATGGTTGCCGTCCGCGCCGTGTGTCCGAAATCCCTGGAAGTTCGCCGGATCTTGATGCGCTACGTCGTCGAGGTCGTGCAGGCGTACGGGCTGTGCCCGTGGGCGCACACGCCGCCCGCGACCGCCGCGATCTTCGGCGCGCACCCGCCGGTCGACGCGTGGGTCGCCGCGGCCGAGCAGCTGCTCGCCGCGGGCGCCGAGGTCGCGATGGTGATCGCGCCGGAAGCCGCGCTCGATCGCCGCGCGCTCGCCGCGATCCGCGACGCCGTCGCCGCGCGCCTCCCGTCGGCGGGCGTCGCCGACTTCCACCCCGACGCGCCCCTCGACCTCGCGACGCCGGCGCGCGCGGTGCCGTTCCTGCGCCGCGCGCCGGATCCGCTGCTCCAGCTCGTGCCGCTCGCGATCCTCGACGAGGTCCGCGCGCGCGACGCGCACGGCGCGCCGGAGCTCCGCGATCAGGCGCGCCTCCTCGGCGGCCACGACGCCACGTCTCACGCGCCGATCGCCGATCGCATCGCGCGCGCGAACTTCGCGACGCTCGCGCGCGACGCCGCGCAGCTCACCGCCGCGCTCGCCGCGATCGACGAGGATCGCCGCGCCGCCTACGCGCGCGCGGGGATCAGTGCACGCCGGTGACGGTGAGGAGGAGGCGGATCGCCGGCGACGGCACGACCGCCGCGTACGACGTCGGGTTCGTGATCGGCTGCGCGGGGTTCCCGACGGAGCAGGCGGGCCCGCGGATGTAGCTGAGGTGCGTCTCGGTGCCGGCGTTCGAGCCGATGTAGAAGGTGTGGTTCGTCACCGGCGCGGCCTGCGAGTTGGGGATGAACACCTCGGCGTACAGGTTCGCGTTCGGCGCCAGGCGCACGGCGCTCGGCGTGAACATCGAGATCGGGACGGTCACCGTCGGCGCACCGTCGGGGATCTGGATCGTCGCGCTCGCGAGCTGCGTGAGCGCCGTCGTCGGAAACGAGGTCGCGTCGATCGCGCCGCCGTACGTGCCGAGCCGGACCTGCGCCGGCTGCGCGCCGCCGCTGCCCGCCTGGGCGCGCTCGACGGCGAAGGTGACCTCCGTGACGTGGAAGTCGCTCGTGATGCCGTGCTCGGCGAGCCGGAACACCCGGTAGTAGCTGTTCTCGTTCGTGAACCCCGTCGACGAGTTCTGGCAGGCGATCCCCGTCGCGACGACGTTCGTCGAGCCCGTCTGCGAGAGCACGGTCGTGATCGCCGCATCGATCGGCGGAGGCGAGTCGATCTCGGGCAGGCCGGGGCCGTCCTGGTTCTCGCCGCCGCCGCCGCCGCCGCTGCCGGCGGACGCACACCCGGCGATCACGAGCGCGAGGACCGCCGATCGCCTCATGCGATCGACTCTAGCGAACGGCACGCAAACCTGACAACGAGAACGTCGTCAGGACGTGCTCCGACCGTGTAGTCAGAGTGCACCCGATGTAGGGGTGCGATCAGACGGCGAGGCGCAGGCCGCTGACGTTGACGTCGAAGGCCGGGCGCTGCGTGAGCCACGCGTTCGCGGCCTTGAGGTCGTCGATGGTGTCGATCTCGGCGGCGTACATCGAGCCGATGTCGACGCCGTAGAGGGTGGTGCCCTCGTCGAGGATCTGCTGGAACGAGGCCTCGTAGTACTCGTTGATGAGGCCCTGCTCGCGGACGCGCGCGTGGAGGGCGGCGAACAGCTTCTTCGAGGAGCCGGCCGAGAACAGCTCGATGCCGACGGACTCGCCCATCGCCGAGCGGACGGGGACGTGCTTGCCGATCGCGAGGACGCGGTCCTCGTTGTCGGCGGTGACCTTGACCTCTTCGAGGCCGATGTCGCCGACGGAGCGCACGGCCAGGCAGTCGGGGCCGCGCTCGACGAGCTCCTCGATGACGCCCATCTCGAACACGACGTCACCGTCGAGCAGGATGAACGCGTCGTTCTCGACGTGCTCGCGCGTCAGGAGCAGCGAGAACGCGTTGTTGGTCGTGCGGAAGTCGGGGTTGCTGACGAACGTCACGTCGAGGCCGGGGAACCAGCTCGCGACGGCCTCGCGGACCATGTGCTCGAGGTAGCCGGTGCCGATGACGAACTGATCGAAGCCGGCGCGGAGCAGGCTCGTGATCGTCCGGCGCAGGATGGGGACCCCACCCACCTGCAGAAGCGTCTTCGGGGTATCGTCGGAGTACGGACGCAGGCGCGTCGCACAACCCGCGGCGAGAATGACTGCCTTCACGGAACCCGCCGTATGCAAAGGGCATACACGCATGGGATTCAGGACGTTGGCGCGATCACGTGTTCAACTTTCACCACACGAGCCACGGGAGCGTCTTGGAACCGACCAAATCCTGTCACCCATCTGCCATCGGCGACTGACGTAGCCACCAGCTTTTCGCACGATCTCTGCCGCTGGCGAACGCCGCTCGCAACATGTAGAGGTACCCGGTGACCGTAGACGCGATCGTGCTCGTCGACGAGACCGCCGACGAACGGGTCGCCGGCCTGAGCCTGCGCGAGCGCGCCCTGCGCGTCGCGAAGAAGGCGGGGGCCGCGCGGATCGTCGTCGTCGAGCTCGGCGGCGACCGCTCGCGGCTCGAGGACCTCGAGGGGACGCGCGCGCTGCTCGTGATCCGCGCCGACCAGCTCGTCCACCCGCCGCTCGTGATGCCTCTTCTCGAGAAGGGCCCCGACGGGCTCGCGATCTCCGTCGGCGACGACGGCGCGTACGCCGGCGCGATGCTCGCGCGCGGCGACGCCGCGGCCCGCGTGCTCGCGCAGCTCGGCGAGGGCAGGTCCGACGCCGCGATCGCCGCCGCCGAGGAGGCGGCGCCGGTCCGCCACGGCGCGATCGCGTGCCACCCCGCGCGCACCCCCGAGGAGCGGCGCGCCGCGCAGCGGCACCTGTACAAGATCCTCGACAAGCCGCAGGACAACGCGATCACGCGCTACCTGTTCCGGCCGGTCTCGAAGCGGCTCACGCGGATGCTCGTGTGGACGCCGATCACGCCGAACCAGCTGAGCGTCATGGTCGCGATCGTCGTCGGCATCGGCATCTGGCTGACGGCGCACGAGCCGATGAGCTGGGCGATCGCCGGCACGGTCACGATCCTCGGCGCGACGTACCTCGACTGCTGCGACGGCGAGATCGCGCGCGTGAAGATCATGTCGTCGAAGTTCGGCGCGTGGTTCGACACGATCGTCGACGAGGCCACGTCGATCGCCTACATGGCGGCGCTCGGCTGGCACTGCCACCTCCACTTCGGCCCGACGTACCTCGGCGACCTGCCGTTCGATCCGTGGATCGCCGGCATGGTCGTCGGCCTCGTCACGTACTCGGGCGTGATGGTGTTCGTCTACTACAACATCATCGTCGGCGTCGGCAGCGCGAACAGCCAGGACTACGCCGCGCGGTTCGAGGTCGTCCCCGGGTCGGCGCCGAACGCGGTGCGCCTGCGGCCCGTCGTCGAGGTCCAGAAGCCGCGGGACCTCCCGCGCTGGCTGAGGCCCATCGTCGAGTTCCTGCCGAACATCCCGCGCCGCGACTTCATCGTGTGGATGGCGACGGCGTACGCGCTCCTGCACTGGACGCACATCTCGTTCGCCACCCACCTCGTCGGCGGCGTCGTCACCTTCGCCGTCACCGGCATCGCCGCCGTTCGCCTCGTCCTCGTGCGCCGCTCGGTCCGCCGCGCCGGGAAGATCCTCGAGGCGCCGGGCGGATGACGCCCGCTACTCGATGCGCTTGATGATGTGGAAGCCGAAGTCGGACTGGCACACGCCGATCTCGCCGACCTTGAGGCGCAGCGAGAGCTGGCGGAACTCGATCACTAGCTTCGCGTCGGGCGTGACGGCGTAGGCGCGCGCGCTCGCGGCGCTGCCCGGATCCTCCGACGACGACCTCATGAGCGCGTCGAAGTCCTCGCCCTTCTTGAGCTGCGCGAGGAGCCCGCGGATCGTCGCCTCGGCATCGGCCTTCGTGCGCTTCGCGGCGCGCGCGTCGATGCGGCCGTCGAACGACTCGGCGAGGTCCTTCCACGAGATCAGGATGTGCTTGACCTCGGCGGTGTTCGCCACGGGCTCGCGCTCGAGGATGTCCTTCGACACGACCTCCGACGTCGGCGGCGGCAGCTCGTTGGCGCCGCCGATCTTGCTGTTCATCGTCGGTCCCCCGGGGATGCCGGGGCCACACGCAGCGAGCGCGGACAGAGCGGTGGCCAGGACGAGGCTCTTCATGGGCGGACGCTAACACGTGGGGTCGTGGCGGGCACGGTGCATGGACTCGACGATCGCGGCGCTGGTTGCCCGCGTCTGTTAGGGTGCGCGGCGTGAGCGAAGACGTGACCCTCGAGAAACTCGTGCAGATCCTGCCTCCGCGGATCTGGTACCTCACGTCGAACGGGCAGGACATGTGGTGCCGGCGGCCGTACGGCTTCCTGTTCTCGACGGGGCAGGGCGCCGAGTCGTTCGCGAAGACGATGGGCACCGGCGAGGAGCTGTTCGCCGTCGGGCTCGACGCGGGCGCGCTGATCAGCGACGAGATGCTGGATGGGCTGCGCAACAGCGCCGTCACGCGGCTGTTCCTCGACCCGCAGGTCGATCCCGCGAGCGGCGACGTGTTCGGCACGATCCTGCGCCTCGCGCCGCTGACGTAGCTCTGCCTACGGTAGCGTCCAGGCGCCGTCGACGGCGCGCGGGAAGTCGCCCCTGTCGACGAGCGTGAAACCGTCGCGCGTGCGGCGGGCGACGTACCAGTCGCGCCCGGTGAGCGGCAGCTGCTCGGCGATGCCGACGAGATCGGCGTTGCGCTGCGCGGTGTAGACGGCGACGCCGCGCGTCGGGTCGTCGCGGCGGAACCACGCGAACACGAGCACGAGGTCGGTGCCGGGGAACCGGCGCTTGCCGAGGACGATCGCGTCGGGGTGCACGGAGATGCGCGCGTGCGCGAGCGCACCGGCCACGACGAGGTTGTCGCCGGGCGCGCCGAACGCGACGAGGCCGGTGTGCGGCGCGTCGGCGAGCGTGTGGTCCGACGCGGTCGCGGCGCCGGGGAACCGCGTGCGCACGTACGCCGCGGTGGCCTCGTCGCCCGACGGTGCGACCGCGACGTGGTCGGCGGCGGTGACGGCCTCGACGGCGCCGAGGAACGGCGTGCGCGGCAGGCCGGCCGCGTAGTCGCGCGCGAGCCCGTCGAAGAACGGCGCCAGCTCGGGGAACCCGGCGCCGGGGGCGCGGGCGCGGCGGAACAGCTCGACGAGGTCGTTGTGCCACAGGAGGCCGCGGCGCAACTCGGCGCGCGCGTGCAGCGTCGCCGCATCCGGCCGCTTCGCGCGCAGGTACAGCGTGTACAGCGCGCTCGCCGCCGACTCCACGACGAGCCGATCCGCCGCGCGGATCCCGAACGGCGCGACGCGCCTCCCGACGGCGGCGAACACCTGCTCCGCCGACGGCGGCACCTGCGTCACGCGCCGCTCCACGTACGCCTGCGCGAGCCCGCGCGCGACCAGGGCGAGCGTCTCGTCGTCGGCGCCCGCCATCCCGTCGGGGCGCCGCACGCCCACGACGCGAACCACGTCGCGGCCCCGCCGCACGAGGTACGCGTGCGGCCCGGCCGCGAGCCCGACGACCACCGTGTACGCCCCACCCTCGAGCGGCCCCAGCCACGCACCGAACCAGTCCGCCGCCCCTTCCGCCTCGACGACCGTCCGCAGCGTGTCCGTCACCCGCGCGAAGCTCGCACCGTGCCGGTCGAAGAACCCCTCCCACGCCACGTCCTGCGCGAACGCCTTCACCTTCGCCGCGTATTCACCCCGCTCGGGGTCGTCGAGGTGGAGGGCGAGGTCGAGGAGCGCGTCGGCGGGAAGATCGAGGGCGGCGGTCGCGGCGACGGCGGGGTGGTCGGCGTACCTGCCGAAGACCTTGTCGAGCTCCGCCGTGTACGCGGTCGCGGGGGCGTCGGCGAAGCCGGGGTGCTTGCCGAGGCGCGCGAGGAGCGAGATCAGCTCGACGCGGCGGTCGATGCGGACGGCGAGCGACGCGCGCTGCACCGAAGGCGCGGCCGTCGTCGCCGAGCCTTCCTTGCCGCCGTCGTGCTTCGAGCCGCACGCCGCGAGCATCGCGATGGCCGCGATGACGGCGCGGATCCGCAGGCGCCGCGTCAGGTCGGCGTCCGCATCGCGGACCGGCGTCGTCTCCGCGCGTCGGCGGCGCACGTGCGCGTCGGCATCGGTCATGGGCTACGAAAGTAGCGCGAGGAGGTCGTCGCGCGTGATGCCGATGGCGCCGCCGGCCTCGGAGAGGGCGGCGTCGGCGAGCGCGCGCTTCTTGGCCTGCAGCTCGAGGATGCGCTCCTCGACGGTGTCGCGCGCGACCATGCGGTACACCATGACGGGCTTGTCCTGGCCGATGCGGTGGGCGCGGTCGGCGGCCTGGTCCTCGACCGCCGGGTTCCACCAGGGGTCGACGAGGAAGACGTGGTCGGCGGCGGTGAGGTTGAGGCCGGTGCCGCCGGCCTTGAGCGACAGCAGCATGACGTGCGGCCCGTCGGCGGCGGAGAACTCGCGCACGATGTCGCCGCGGCGCTCGCTCGGCGTGGAGCCGTCGAGCCGCGTGAACTTGATGCCGGCGTCGGTGAGGTGGGGCTCGATCAGGTCGAGCAGCGACGTCCACTGCGAGAACACGAGCGCGCGGTGGCCGTCGGCGACCGCGTCCTCGAGCGCCTCGCGCAGCCGCTCGAGCTTGGACGACGTCGCCGGCGCCGCACCGCCGCGCACGTTGCCCGGCAGGAGCGCGGTGTGGCACGCGGCCTGGCGCAGCCGCAGCAGCGCCTCGAGCGCGGCCATCACGCCGCCGCCCGCCTCGAGGAGCGCGACGATCTCGCGCTGCGTCGCCGCGCGGATCGCGTCGTACGTGACGCGCTCGTTGTCGTCGAGCTCGACGTACATCACGGCGTCGGTGCGCGGCGGCAGCTCGCGCGCGACCTCCGCCTTCATGCGGCGCAGCACGAACGGCCGGATGCGCTCGCGCAGGCGCGCGGCCGCGCCCGCGTTGCCGGCGACGATCGGCTCGGCCCAGCGATCCTGGAAGTCGGTGCGGCCGCCGAGGAGGCCGGGGTTCGTGAAGTGGAGCTGGCTCCACAGCTCGTCGAGCCGGTTCTCGATCGGCGTGCCCGACAGCGTCAGCCGCCAGCGCGCCTTGAGCCGGTACGCGGCGCGCGCGACCTGGCTGTCGGGGTTCTTGATCGTCTGCGACTCGTCGAGGATCACCGTGTCCCACTGCGGCTCGGCGAGCTCGTCGCTGTCGTTGCGCAGGATCGGGTAGCTCGTCACGACGACGTCGGCCGCGGGATCGAGGGCGCGGCGCGAGCCGTGGTACGTCGCGACGACGAGGTCGGGGCGGAACTTGCGCAGCTCGGCGAGCCAGTTGAAGAGGACGCTCGTCGGCGCGACGACGAGCGTCTGGCCGCCGGTCTTCGCCTGGCGCGCGCCCTCCGCCGACCGCTCCTCCGGACGCGCGCCGATCGCGGCGAGCGCCTGGATCGTCTTGCCGAGGCCCATGTCGTCGGCGAGCACGCAGCCGAGGCCGGCGCGGCGGCAGAACGCGAGCCAGTCGAGGCCGCGCTGCTGGTACGGGCGCAGCTCGCCGTGGAAGCCCGCGCCGGGCGCGGTCTCGGGGATGCCGGAGAAGCCGTCGAGCAGCGGGCGCAGGCGATCGAGCTCCGGCGGCGGCGGCTCGTCGAGCTCGGCGCACAGGCGCGCGAGATCCGGCAGCGCGTAGATCGGCACGACCTTGTCGTCGCCGCGCGCCGCGAGGAGGTCGGCGACGCGCGCGCCGTGCGCGTCGAACCACGCCATCGGCACGCGGCCCCAGCCGCCGCCGGGCATCGGCACGAGGTCGACGCCGGCCTGCCACGCGCGCAGCGCCGCGCCGATCGACGCGGACCGGCCGTCGCGCGCGCCGAGCGCCACGTCGAGCCGGCTGCCGTCGATCGCGATCTTCGCCGTCAGGTCGACGGCCGAGGCGGCGTTCGCGGCGCGCGCGTCGGTGCGCAGCCACGACGCGAGCCCGTTCTGCATCGCGAACGCCTCGCGCCCGGTGAGCTCGACGCGCCGGCCGGGCGCGAGGTTGAGCTCGTCGCGCAGGCGGTGCACGAGGCGGCGCTCGCCGTCCTCGTCGCGGACCATGATCGCCCCGACGAGGTGCACGAGGCGGCCGCCGTCGACGCGCGCGCGCGGCGGGTCGCCGTACACGAGCGTCGGGAAGACGCGCAGCACGTCGCCGTCCTGCTCGACGTCGAACGCGATGCGCGGCTCCTCGCGCCCGCCGAGCTGCGGCAGCGACTGCGCGCGCACCTCGACGTCGATCCGCTTCGCGAGCGCCGGCAGCGTCGTGCCGATCAGCTCGGGGAACGCCTGGCGCGGCACGTCGAACGTCTGCGGCAGCTTGTCGAGGCGCGTGCCCGACAGGTCGATCGCGCCGATCGGGCGCAGCACGTTGTCGTGCGTGCGCACGGCGCCGACGGCGACGACCTCGCGCACGATCGGGTCCGCCTGGATCTTCACGCGCACGCCGAGCGTGGTGTCCTCGACGATCGCGCGCGGCATCACCGGCTCGGAGCTCGTCGTGACCGGGTCGCCCTTCCAGCGCACGTCGCGCGCGGTCGCCAGCGCCTCGAGCAGGCGATCGAGCCGCTCGCCGCTGACGGGCCCCTGCCGCACGCTCAGCACCCGATCCGCGAGGAGGTCGGCCTCGATCGTCGCGATCGCGGCGCCCTTGCCCTCGGCGATCAGCGACATCAGCGACTTCGCGAGCGCCTCGGTGTTCTCGCCGCGCACGAGCATGCGGGCCACGGCGATCCCGCCGGTCGCCGGCTCGAGCAGGTAGCGCAGCGCGGCCCCGACCTTCGTGCTCTGCGGGAGCTCGCCGCCCGCCTGCTCGACCGCGAGCGCGGCCGCGACGACGTGCGAGCACGCGGCTTCCTTGCTCGGGCAGTCGCACTCCCACTCCTCGTGCTCGGGGTCGAGGATCACCTCGAACGGCGTCGGCCGCCCGGGCACGCGGACCTCCAGGTGGAGCTCGCTCCCGGATCGGCCCATGCCGACGACGCGCTTGTCGCGAGCGAGCGTCACCCCCTGTGTCCACGTGCGTTCCGTAGCGGCGTCGCGTACGGCTTCGTGCAAGGACACGCGGCTGATTACACCGCGCTAGGGCGCCGTGCAAGCTCGTGACACCAAAGGCGCATCGTCCCATGATAGGGTGCTCCCGCGATGGCCAGCGACCCGACCTCCGGGCAGGACGACGCCGCGATCGACGCCGAGCTGGTCGTCGCGATGGCACGAGGGGATCGCGAGGCGCTGAGCCGGTTGTACGAGCGCCACGCCGGCATCCTGCTCGGCCTCGCGATGCGTATCGTACGGGACCGCAGGGAAGCCGAAGATCTCTTACACGACGTGTTCTTGGAGGCGTGGCGCAGCGCGAAAGACTTCGATCCGAATCGCGGCCGGGTTCGTACCTGGTTGGCGATACGTATGCGCTCTCGAGCCCTCGACCTGCAGAAGTCGGCACGCGTGTCCCGGAACGCCGGGGATGCGGGGCTCGACGTGCTCGTCGACGACTCCGAGGGTGCCAGCCCCGACCACGCCCGCGTGCGCGCGGCTCTCGCGGAGCTCGGTCCCGACCAGCGCCGCGTCCTCGAGCTCGCGTACTTCGAGGGGCTGTCCTGCACGGAGATCGCCGCGCGTGTCGACATCCCGGTCGGCACCGTGAAGTCGCGGATCGCCGCCGGCCTCGATCGGCTCCGCAACGGGATGTCGCCCGCCCGTCGATCGGAGAAGTCATGAGCGCCGATGTCCGCGAGCTGTTGCCGCTCTACGCCCTCGGGATCCTCGAACCCGACGAGCGCACGGCGGTGGAGCGCGCGATCGCCGGCGATGCGAGCCTCGCGCGCGAGCTGTCGACGTACCAGGAGGCGGCCGAGCAGCTGGTGGCGCCGGTGGCGCCGCCGCCGGCGGTGAAGGCGCGCCTGATGGCGTCGATCGGCCAGGGCCGGTTCGAGTCGTTCGCCGAGCGCATGGGCAAGCTGTTCGACGTCACCGTCGACAAGGCCCGCGAGCTCCTGGGGCTCACCGAGCGCGCGGCGTCGTGGGAGCCGCAGCCCGTGCCGGGGATCTTCCTCGTGCACTTCGACGGCGGCCCGGCGTACGCCGCGGCCGACTGCGGCTTCATCCGGCTCGAGCCCGGCGCGATCTTCCCGCCCCACAAGCACCTCGGCGAGGAAGCCACGATCGTGCTGTCGGGCCATGTGCGCGACATGGCGAGCAACCGCGTGCTCGGCCCCGGCGACGAGCTGGTCCAGGCCGAGGGCAGCGAGCACTACCTCGTCAACGAAGGTCAGGAGCCCGTCGTGTGGGCCGCGCGCGCGATGAACGGGATCGCCGTCGCCGGGACTCCCGTGCGGCCGCACCGCAAGTAATCCTGGCCGCCGCCCCCCGTGGCGTTTTGCCGCTGGGGTACGATGGCCGCATGGCCAGCGACGAGGGCATGCGGGTGGTGGGGACCATCCGCAGCATCGAGCTGCACACGCTGGCGGCCAAGTTCCACAACGTGACGCCGCGTCAGGTGGCGAAGATCGCGCTCGACATCGAGCGGGCCACCGACGAGGAGGGCGAGGAGCTCGACGTGCTCAACCTCGCCGACCTGCTGTTCCAGGGCCCGGCGGAGCTCGTCCCGCGCTTCTCCACCGGCGACCGCGTGCAGATCGTGACCAGCCCCGAGTCGAGCCTGCACATCACCAGCATCCGCCCTGCACCCCTCTCGTAGGGAAGGCGCCGGCTACCAGTTGATCGTGCCCTCGTCGACGTCGCGGCCGCCGACGATGATGACCTTGATCTCGCGCGTCTTGTTGTTGGGGCCGATCGCCTTCACGAGGTGAGGCCCGGGCGTGAGCGGGACGCGGCGCTGGGGCGTGAAGCCGATGCGGTTGCCGTCGATGAAGATCGTCGTCTTCTGGTTCGCGTCGATCGTCAGGTAGCCGAAGCGCGAGATCGCGATGATGTCTTCCTTCGACATGCCCGCGTCGGCGGGCGGCGCGTCGTGCTGCACCGGGCGCGGCGCGGCGTCGGGCGTGGCCCCGCCGCCGGCGGTCGTGACCGGGTCGGTGTCGTCGTCGCGGCGGTCGTTGCCGACGTAGCGCGACGCGAAGAACAGGCCGACGCCGACGGCGATCAGGAGCGCGAACACGATCCCGATGTTGCGCACCTGCTTCATGCGGTGGCCGCGCAAGAGATCGGTGTCGGGGTTCGCCATCCACGTGTCGGCGGGGACGTTCGCGGACAGGTCGATGAAGTTGCCGGCGCCGTTCGCGCCGTTCGCGCCGGGCGCGCCGACGACGCCGGCGGGCGTACCCTGCGCCTGCGGCATCAGCGCGGCCGGCATCTCGACGCGGCTCGAGCCCGGCTGGACGATCATCGACGGCACCGGCACGAGGTCGCTCGGCCGGCGGGCGCGGTGCTCGGGGCGCAGCGGCGGCGGCTTCGTCAGCTCGCCCGCGCGCGTCTGCGGGATCGGCGGCGGCGCCGGCTTCTTCACCGACGGCGGCGGCGCGGGCGTCGACGGGATCGCCGGCATCGGCAGGAGGCTCGCGTCGTCGGCGGCCTTCAGGATCTCGTCGCGCGACGACATCTCGTCGCCGAAGTCGGTGAACAGGAGGCGCGCGAGGTCGGCCGGCGACGCGGGCCCGCCGAGCGTCGCGACGGAGTTGCGGATCGCGTTGCCGAACGCCTGCGCCGTGTCGAAGCGGCCGTTCGGATCGCGCGCCATCGCCTGCAAGAGCGCGGCGCGCATGCCCGCCGGGAGATCCGGGCGGCGCTCGCGGATGTCGGGGATGGGCTCCTCGGTGATCGCCTTGAACGTGAGGAAGTCCGAGTCGCGGTGGAACAGCCGCTTGATCGCGAGCATCTCGTACATGACGATCGCGAGCGCGAACACGTCGCTGCGGCGATCGAGCGGCTTGCCCAGGATCTGCTCCGGGGACATGTACGCGTTCTTGCCCTTCACCGTGCCGGTGCGCGTCCGCGAGTTCGCGCCGCGCGCCTTCGCGATGCCGAAGTCGAGCAGCTTCACGAGGCCGTCGCCGCACACCATGATGTTCGGCGGCGACACGTCGCGGTGGACGACGTTGAGCAGGTGCCCGTCGGGGCCGCGCGCGTCGTGCGCCGCGTGCAGCCCCTCGCACGCCTGCACGATGATGCCGGCGACCATGCGCAGGTCGAGCATCTTCCCGGCCTTCGACAGCCGCGTCATCATGCGCGACAGCGGCACGCCGTGGAGGTACTCCATCGCCATGAACCACGTGCCGCCGTGCTCGCCGAAGCCGAACACGTGGCACACGTTCCTGTGGTTCAGCTGCGCGGCGAGGTCGGCCTCGTCGCGGAACATCGTCACGAAGTGATCGTCCTCGGCGAGGTGCGGGAGGATCCGCTTGAGGACGATCACGTCCTTCGACGACGTGCCGGCGGGACGCGCGAGAAAGATCTCGGCCATGCCGCCCGTCGCGAGCTTCGCGAGCAGCTGATACGAACCGAAATCTCGAGCATCGCGGGGGACCAGTGTCCCCGCCGGAATCGTCACCAGCTTATTATGCCCGAGGAATTTCCCAGATTTAAGAGCGTGCTGTCAGAGACCGATCGGTGTCGGTCGGGGTACCCGCCGCACGATCGAGCCAGGCCTGGGTGCACGCGGCGGCAACCGGCATCGATCGCTCGAATTCGGAGACGATGCCGCGCTCGATCCTCGTCGAGAACAGGGCCACATCGACCGACACCGACCCGGCGTATCGGCGCAGGATCTCGCCCGGTGAAACCTGTGAGAGGCGATACACCGCCGTGATTTCGGCACGGCCCTTCAGGATCGAGGGAAGGATCGTGATGTCGATCTCGTCGTCGGCGCGCCGCCACCGCACCGTCTCCCGGTAGTGCAGCTGCCCCGGGACGAACGGGCGGAGGAACAGCGGGAGCTGGCGCCTGGGGACCACGCGGCACACGCGCACGAGCTCGCCGCCGCGGTCGTCGAGCGACTGCACGGTGCGCTCGATGATGTCGAGGCGCGCGTCCTGCACCGCCTGGTGGGCCGGGTCGAAGTACGCGGCGAACACCTCGGCCACCGACGGTGCGCGGAACGTGTGCTCGAAGCAGAACGGCGTGGGCATCGCGCTC
Source organism: Deltaproteobacteria bacterium (assembly GCA_019637375.1). GTDB lineage: Bacteria > Myxococcota_A > Polyangia > Haliangiales > Haliangiaceae > JABFXX01. The sequence continues at coordinate 49,097 of JAHBVW010000055.1, forward strand.
TTGTAGAAGATCTCGCGGCGCGCGCGAAGTAACAGGTTGACGACGCGACTACTGCACGTTCGCCGTCTGCTGCGTCGTCGTCGTCCCCTCCTCGGACAGCGTCGGCGACAGGAACGCGTTCGCGAGCTTGATGAAGCCGGAGTAGGTGTTGAAGCGGATCCAGCCGACGGAGCCGCCGCCGCCGCCGCCGCCCCGGTTGTCGTCGCCGCCGTTGCTGCCGCTCAGGTTGCCGCGCGCACCGCCGCGGCCGCCGTTGCCCTGGTTGTTGCTGGTGCCGCCGTTCGCCCGGGCCTGGCTGAACGCGCCGTTGGCGCCGGACTGGCTGGTGCCGGCGCCGGCGCCGCCGCCGCCGTTGACGGTGAGCCCCGCCTGGTCGAGCTCGATCACCGGCGCCTCGAGGAGGATCGCGCCGCCCGCGCCGCCGCCGCCGCCCGCGTCGCGGCCGGTCTTGCCGCCGCAGCCACCGGCGTTGATGCCGGCGGGCAGGAGCGCGGAGCCGTCGAACACGATCTTGCCGTTCGCGGCGATCTGCACGGCGCCGCCACCGCCGCCGCCGACGCCGCCCATGGGGCCGCCGCCGCCCGCGCCGCCGGCGCCGCCGGCGAGCGTGGCGATCGTCGCGTCACCGTAGCTGTCGCCCTTGTCGCCGCCGTCCTGCGTGCGGCTGTCGCCGCCGTCGCCGCCGCGGCGCCCGAAGCCCGCGCCGCCGCCGCCCGAGGCGTCGTTCTGGATGCCGCTGCCGTGCAGGCCCTTGCCGGCGCCGTTGCCGTTGCCGTCGGTCTGCGCCGCGCCGCCGGTGCCGCCGCCGGGGCCGGCGGCCGTGGTGGTGCACGCGCCCGCCAGGTTCATGCGCGTCTTGAACGTGACGTTGCCGGTCGCGACGATCGCGAGCGCGTTCGTGCCGACGACCTGCAGCGTGCCGAGGTCACCGTCGACGGTGAGGCTCTTCATGCGGAAGATGCCGACGCCGTTGCGCACGGTGAAGTCGATACCGTTCTTCACGCCCTGACCGCTCTGGCGCACGCCCGTGATCGAGCCGTCGCTCGTGTTGATCGGGCCCTGGACGATCGCGTTGATCGCGACGTTGCCGAGCTGGTTCTGCGGATCGTCGAGGTCCGTCGCGGTGACCGCGCCGCCCGACGGCTGGAGCTTCGCGCAGTGCGGCTGCGGGTTCGACGAGCAGCCCCACGCGCACGTGGTGTCGATCGGCTGCGAGCCGACCGCCTCGCACCTGCGCAGCACCGGACCCGCGCACTCGAGCGTGTTGGGCTGCAGACACCCGCTCGCGCTGGCATCCGGGATGTAAGCGTCGGCGACGACGATCGCGTCGGGCTCCGGCGCGTTCACCGACGCGTCGGCGGCGCCGGAGGATGCGGGGAAGTTGCACGCCGCGAGGGCGAGCGCAGCGGCGACCACGGGAATGGCGTGCGGCGTCCTCACCCGGGCGAGCGTATCACCGCTGCGAGAAGCTCTGGCTACGCCTTCGCGATGGGTGGGGGTGGCACGATGTAGTCGAAGTACGCGCTGGGATCGCCGGTGCGGCCGGCCATGGCGGCGCGCGCGACGTTGAACATCTCGCGCGCGGTCACGTAGTGGAGCTTCCAGCCCCGGTGCATGTAGCCGCGCAGGGCCTCGTGCAGCGCGCGCGCTCCCGGGCCGAGCAGCGACGCGGCCGTCTTCTCGATCGCGCCGTGCGTGTGGACCTTCACGAACACCCACTCGGGGCGGCCGTCGACGTGGATGCCCTGATCGACCCACGTCGCCACGCGCGCGGCCGTCGGCGGATCGTCGCCGGTGATCGCGCCGTTCTCGAGGCGGACGCCGAGGCCCTTGCGCGCGAGCGCGAGCGGGCCGGTGATCATGAGGAGCCGGTCGTCGTGGTGCGTGCCGACGGCGGCGCGCTCGCCCTGCTCGTAGGCGCGGCGCTTCGTGAGGTCGCCGGTGGGCCAGTAGATCTGGTTCACCTTGTCGGGCTGGCACGGGTCGGGCGCCGACGGGAACGTCAGGTCGACGTAGCAGCCCAGCTCGTGGAGCATGACCAGCTCGTCATCCACGCCGCACCAGCGCCCGTCGGGGCGGCCGTTCGCGAGGCTCCAGTTGCCGTGGATGAACGCCCATCGGAACTGGTCGCCGACCTTCGACATGTGCCCGTGGTTGCTGAACGTCTGCAGGTGCTCGGAGATCCGGGGGGCGAGCGTGGCGGCCGTGTCGCCGTCGTGGTGGAGGTGGAACTCGACCTCGCCGAAGCCGGCGCGGGCGAGCCGGGCGAGGCGGTCGAGGAAGTGCGGGCGGTACTCCTCGCCCGGAAAGAACCAGCCGTGGCGCGGCGGCCGGCCGTCGCTGTCGCGGAACTCGCCGAGGGCGGGGTAGCGCTCGGCCCACGCGTCGACGCGCGCCTCGCCGACGTCGACGGGAGCGCCGCCCCACAGCGGCTCGTAGTGATCGCACAGCGCGAACAGCAGGTGACCGGGCTCGCGCGCCCGTGGCGCCCGGGCACGGCGGACGAGATGGCGGCCGTAGTCGCGGACCCATGTGTGAAGGTTCTTACGTCGCAGACGATCCAGCACGGGTGATGCATAGTATGCGAACGCCGTGCTGGACCTCTACGGACCGCTGCTCGCGAAGGCGCTGTTCCCGGCGTACGAGGCGGCGCGCGGGAGGCCCACGATCCCGCTGCTCAAGCACCTCTCGACGACCGAGCTGTGGTCGCTCGATCAGCTGCGCGACCTGCAGCTCGGCCTCCTGCGGCGCCTGATCCGTCACGCGTACCTCCACACGACCCACTACCGGGACGTCCTGTCGTCGCGCGGGATGCTCCCGGAGGACTTCACCTCGCTCGACGACCTGCGCCGGCTCCCGCTGCTCGATCGCGACACCGTGCGCACCACGCTCGATGCGCGCACGACCAGTGCGCCGCCGCTCTGGGTGATCAAGAAGGCGACCAGCGGCACGACGGGGCAGCCCGTGGTCGTGAAGTACAACGCCGAGTCGCGCCACTGGCGCGATGCCACGCGCTGGCGCGCGTACGGGTGGGCGAACTACAAGATCGGGCACCGCGCGCTGCACTACTGGGGCTTCGCGCCGCCGGCGAAGAGCTGGTTCACGCGCACGAAGGTCGAGCTCGACCGCCGGATCAAGCGCGACCTCTACGTCGACTGCACGCCGCGCAGCGACGAGGCGCTGATGTTCGCCGTCGACGAGCTGCGCCGGTTCCGGCCGCAGGTGATCGTGGCGTACGCGGCGGGCGCGGCGGCGCTCGCGCGCTTCGTCCTCGATCACGGGCTGCGCACGTGGAAGGACACCTCGGTCATCCTCGGGGCGGAGCGGCTGTGGCCGCACGACCGGCAGGTGATCGAGGAGGCGTTCGGCCCGGCGTTCGAGACGTACGGCTGCCGCGAGGTCATGCTGATCGGCTCGGAGTGCGAGGTCCACGAGGGCCTGCACACGTCGATGGAGACGATGATCGTCGAGGTCCTGGTGACGGATCCCGACGGCACGGTGCGGCCGGCGCGCGCGGGCGAGACGGGTGAGGTCGCGATCACCGACCTGCACAACCTCGCGTGCCCGATGATCCGCTACGTCACCGGCGACCTCGCCGTCGCGCACGGCGAGGCGCCGTGCACCTGCGGGCGCGGGCTCGTGCGGATCGGGCCGATCGAGGGGCGCGTGACGGAGACGCTGCGCGACGCGCGTGGCAACGCGGTGGGCGGGCTCGTGTTCAACATCCTGTTCGCCGCGCTCGACCACGTCGCGCGCAAGTTCCAGGTCGTGCAGAGGCTCGACGGCAGCGTCGTCATGAAGGTGGTGCCCAACGGCGGCGGCGCGCTGCCCGAGAAGGCGTACCGCTCGATCCACGAGTTCGCGGCGAAGTACCTGCCGAACACGCAGTTCTCCGTCGAGTACGTCGACGACATCCCGCTCACGTCGGCGGGCAAGCGCAAGGTCGTCGTCGTCGAGAAGCCGCCGGTCACGCCGCAGGCGTGACTACTTCGGGCAGGCGACGGCGGTGACCTTGCCGGTGACCTTCACGGGGTAGCCGGAGACCGTCGCGTCGATGTCGAGCGCGACCTCGCCGGCGACCGGCGGCGCGGGCGTGACCCTCACCTTCGCGGGGTCGAACGTCTGGTCCATCTTCTGGCCGATCAGGCGGCCGCCGAGCGTGACCTGCCCGATCTTCTCGGGCTTGAACCACACGAGGTCGACGGACAGGTCGCTCGGGGGCGCGAACGCGACCGGCTTGCAGCCCTCGCCGCCGGTGAAGAGGCGCAGGACCGGCCAGTCGCCGGTCTTCTCGAGGAGGGCGGTGCGGATCGCGAGCTTCTTGCCGGCGATCTCGATCGTCGCGTCCTGCTCCTTCGGCGGGGTGGGCGCGTCGGCCTTGCCGGCGCCGCAGCCGAGCGCGTCGATCGTGCCCTTCACGACGAGCTTCCGGGCGTCCTTGTTCGCGGCGTGCGTCTCGAGGTCGACGGCGAGCGTCGTCGGCTTGCCCGGCGATCCGTCGCCCTCGCCGGTGGCGGGGGAGGTCGACTGCTGGGTCATGCCCTCGAAGTAGGTCGAGCGGACCTCGCGCCTCACCGAGCCGTCGGGCTGGAGCGCGTCGTCGGCGCTGAGGTCGAACGTGACCTCGTCGGGGAACATCACGCGCATCGTGCCGGTGACGTCGTCGCAGCTGATCGGCACCGTCGACACGGTGACCTTGAGGCTGCCGTCCCAGTGCCGGTAGGCGAGGGCGGTCGCCGGGACGAGCGGCTTGCCCTCGAGCGTGACGGTGAGCCTTTCCTGCGGGCGCGGCGTGCCCGTGGGCTTCCTGTCGCGCTGCTTCCCGACCTTGTCGTCGATCTGCTTCACCATCTCGTCCGCGAGCTGCTCCGCGGCGCCCTTCTTCGGCGCGTCGTCCTTCTTGCCGCCGCACGCGATGAGGGCTGTCATCAGGATGCCGATGCCTCGCTGCATGGTGCAGACGCTACCGCAGCCCAGTATGCTCGCGGCGTGGTGCGCGTGCCGTTCGTCGTGCTGACCGGCTTCCTGGGCAGCGGGAAGACGACGCTGGTCAACCGGATCCTCGCGCGGCGCGCGGCGCGGGCGGAGCCGTCGCGGCTGGGGCTCGTCGTGAACGAGCTCGGCGCGATCGGCATCGACGGTGCGCTGCTCGCAGGCGCAGGAGATGCGCGCCAGGTCGAGCTGCCTGGCGGGTGCGTGTGCTGCGTCCTCGGGGACGAGCTCGATCGCACGCTGCTGGACCTGGTCGAGGCGGGCCCGCTCGACGCGATCCTGCTCGAGACGACGGGCGTCGCGGAGCCGGTGTCGATCGCGTGGGCGGTCGCGCGCCCGCCGGTGGCGGACCGGATCCGGCTCGCCGCCGTGGTGACGCTCGTCGACGCGACGGAGCTCGCGCACGCGCGCACGGTGTCGCGCGCGGCGGACGCGCAGGTCGCGTACGCCGACACGATCCTCGTGACGAAGGCCGAGCTCGCAGGCCCGGCGGCGACCGCGGCGGTACTGTCCGAAGTGCGGACAATCGCTCCGCGCGCGGAGATCCGCACCGGGTCGACCGACGATCACGCGGCGTGGCTCGAGTACGTGCTCGCGGATCCGCCGCTGGAGAGGATCCGCCCCGGTGCCGCGCCGCACGTGCACGACGAGCACTGCGGGCACGATCACGAGGGCGTCGCGCACGGCATCGCGAGCGTGGCGGTGCGGGCGCCGGGCACGTTCGACCTCGAGGAGCTCGAGGACCGGCTCGGCGAGCTGCCCGCCGACTACGTGCGGATCAAGGGCATCGTGCGCGCCGTCGACCCGCGCACCGCCGACGCCGCGGCGCGCTGGACGGCGGTCCACCGCGTGGGGCTGCGCGTGTCGAGCGAACCGCTCGCGCGCGCCTACGAGGGCGACGCCGTCGTGGTCGCGCTCGGTCCGAGCGTCGATGCGGCCGAGCTGACGGCCTGCATCGACGACGCGCGCATTTCCGTTTAGCATCGGCCCAGGTGCGGTACCTCGCGTCCTGCGTGCTCGGCGCCGTCGCGCTCGCGGCGTGCGGGCAGGATCGCATCGACATCATCAAGAGCACCTCGAACGACTACGGGCACGCGGCGCTGCACCAGGCGATCGACGAGTTCGTGGCGGCGGGGCGGACGCCGGTGGCGTATCGCGAGCTGGCGGCGGCCGTGTTCGCGCTGCGGCCGGGCATGGACAAGGCGGTGAGCCGCGATGCCGAGCTGAAGCTCGTGACGCTCGGGCTCGCGCCGGTGCGGTCCGTCGCGAAGGAGACGGTCGCGGCGCGCATCCAGGCACTCGCGCTGACGGTGTGGCCGGCGCTGCTCGCGTCGCCGATCGAGGCCGACGAGATCCTGCGCAAGCGCGAGCCGAAGGACGACGAGGTGCTCGCGCGGCCCGGCGAGGACGTCGCGGTGTGGCTCACGCGGATCTGCGGCGGGCCGCTCGCCGGCGAGTGCAGGCACGTCGTCCCGGAGCGCCAGGGCGAGATCGTGTCCGCGCTCGCCCTGCGGCGCGCGACGGAGCGGGCGCGCAACGCCGTGGCCGACTGCGCGCTGTGCGCGACCGAGCCCGGGTGGAAGGCGGCGGTCGTCGAGTGGGAGCTCCTCGACCACGACGCGGGTGCGACGCTGAAGGCGATCGAGGACGCGGGCGAGCCGGCGCGCTGGCCCGTCGCCGGCCCGGCGTCGGATGCGGACCCGCGCTTTCCCGAGGCGCAGCTGCTCGACAGCGGCGAGCTCGTCGTCGACGGCAAGCGGCACGGCGCGCCCACCCGTGTCGAGGCGCTGCGCGCGCTGCGCGGCGCGGGCACCGACCTCGCCCTCCACGTCCGCCCCGAGGTCACGCTCGCCCAGCTGCGCGGCCTCTACACCGACGCGAGGAAGGCCGGCGCCACGAAGATCGCGCTCGTCGCGCGCCACAACCGCTATCCCTGGGAGCGCCGCATCTACTGGCTCGTCGAGGGCACCAACCCCTCCACGCTCCTCCGCCCCACCGACCCCGTCCAGCTCCTCCTCCACGCCGCCGACCACCTCACGCCGACGGCGGGCTCGCCCGTCCGCATCGACCTCGCGCCGCTGCGCTGACACGCACGCTGCGGCGGGGGCGCGCGGGGGACGCAAGGAGATCCGCGGAGAACGGAGGCCCCGAGTCTTGCAGAGGTACCTCGCGTGCCAGAGCCGCTGACCGTCGAGCGCGAGCCTCGCTCGGTCAGGGTGCATCTGCACGGCGACCTGGCGCTCGCGACGGCGCGCGACGTGTATGCGCGGCTGCAGCCGATCGCGCGCCGGCGCGGTGTGAGGAAGGTGGTGGTCGACTTCGCGCGCGCGGGCCGGATCGATTCGTCGGGCGTCGCCGTGATCGGGCTCGTGCGGTCGTGGTGCGCGCGGCACGACAAGCAGCTCGAGCTGGCGTCGCTCGACGACCGGCAGCGGGCGGCGCTCGAGATGCTGCCGCCGCCCGCGGCGGTGGTGCGGCGCACCCTCGAGGAGCAGGTCGTGGAGCCGGTGACGGCGCTCGAGGTCGTCGGCGAGCGCGTCGCCGGCGTCGCGAGCGCGGCGGCGGCGCTGGTCGCGCTGGTCGCGGCGACGCTGCGCCAGGGCGTGCTGGTCGCGACGCGGCGCCGGCGGCTGCCGGCGGGGTCGGTGGGCTCGCAGATCGTGGCGATGGGCTTTGACGGGATGTTCATCGTCACGCTGCTCGCGTTCCTCCTCGGGGTCACGATGGGCTTTCAGGGCGTGACGCAGCTGCAGCGGCTCGGCGCCGGCGTGTTCGTCGCCGACATGATCGGGCTGTCGATGGTGCGCGAGCTCGGCCCGCTGATCGTCGCGATCATCCTCGCGGGGCGCACGGGCGCGGCGATCGCGGCGGAGCTCGGCACGATGCGCGTCCGCTCGGAGATCGACGCGCTCGCGACGATGGGCATCGATCCGCACCGCTTCCTGATCCTGCCGCGGCTCCTCGCGATCACCGTCGTCGGGCCGGGGCTCACGCTGATCGCGACGTTCGTCGGCGTGTTCGGCGGCACGCTGGTCGCGTCGATCGCGCTCGACATGCCGATGGCGGCGTTCTGGGAGCGCATCCACGAGCGGCTCGCGGCGGGGGACTTCGCGCACGGGCTCGCGAAGAGCCTGGTGTTCGCGTGGATCATCGCGATCGCGGGCAGCCACCTCGGCATGCGCGCCGAGGGCGATCCGACGAGCGTCGGGCAGGCCACGACGCGCGCCGTCGTCACGAGCATCTTCGGGATCATCCTCTTCGACGCGGCGTTCGCGGTGTGGGGGCCGGGATGACCGCTCCGCTCCTCGCGTGCCGCGACCTCGTGTGCGGCTACGGCCGCCCCGTCCTCGAGGGCGTCACGTTCGACGTCGGGCCCGGCGAGATCGTCGCGCTGCTCGGCGGCTCGGGCTGCGGCAAGTCGACGCTGCTGCGCACGATCACGGGCCTCCTGCCGCCGCTCGCCGGCGAGGTGCGCGTGCTCGGCGCGCCGATCTACGACCTCGACGCCGAGGCCCGCGGCCAGGTCCTGCGCCGCACGGGCACCGCGTTCCAGCAGGACGCGCTGTTCGGCTCGATGACGGTCGCGGACAACATCGCGCTGCCCCTGCGCGAGCTGACGGACCTGCCGGAGCCGGTGATCCGCGAGATGGTGCGCATGAAGCTCGCGCTCGTCGGGCTGACGGGCTTCGAGCGCCGCGCACCGGCGAGCCTGTCGGGCGGGCAGCGCAAGCGGGCGGCGCTCGCGCGCGCGACGATCCTCGACCCGGACCTGGTGTTCTGCGACGAGCCGTCGGCGGGGCTCGATCCCGTCGTCGCCGCGAGCATCGATGCGGCGCTGTTGCAGCTGCGCGCGGTGCTCGGCATGGGCCTCGTCATCGTCACGCACGAGCTCGAGAGCATCCGCGCGATCGCGGACCGCGCCGTGATGTTCGGGCGCGGCACGCTGTGCGCGGCGGGCACGATCGACGAGCTGATCGCGTCGCGCGATCGCGACGTCTACACCTTCTTCCACCCGAGGTCCGCGTGACGAGCAAGGCGAACAAGATCCGGATCGGCCTGTTCACCGTGACGGCGGCCGCGCTCCTCGCGATCGTGCTCGTCGTGTTCGGCGGCCTGCGGTTCTGGGAGAAGAAGGACCGCTACACCGTGATGTTCGAGGGCACCGTGATGGGGCTCGCGCCGGGCGCGCAGGTGTTCCTCAACGGGATCCGCGTCGGCACCGTCGACGACATCGCGCTCGCGGAGCACGACCTGCGCGTGGTCGCGGTGTCGATCTCCGTCGCGGCGGGTACGCCGATCCGCACCGACACGCGCGCGCTCCTGCAGATCGCCGGGATCACCGGGCTGCGCGTGATCGACCTGCGCGACGGGTCGTTCGAGGCGGCGCGCCTCGCGCCCGGCTCGGCGATCCCGCAGGGCGCGACGCTGCTCGACAGGCTCGAGCTCCAGGCGCGCACGCTCGTCGACGAGTCGGCCGAGCTGATGAAGCGCGCGAACCGGATCGTCGACCACCTCGACGCGCTCGTCGATCCCGAGAACACGGCGGCGGTGAAGCAGGTGCTCGACAGCTCGCGCACCGCCGCGGCGAACCTCGCCGACGCGAGCGCGTCGCTGAAGCTGCTCGTGCGCGACAACGCCGCCGCCCTCCACCGCACGATCGTCGCGGCCGGCGACTCGGCGCGGCGCGCGCAGGAGGTCATCGACCACCAGGTGTCGGACCTGCTCGAGAACACGGGCGAGCTCGTCCTCGACCTGCGCGGCCTGGTCCGCGACAACGGCCCGGCGGTGCGATCCGCCGTGTTCGACCTGCGGCAGGCCGCGCGCAGCTTCAAGGACCTGACGCGCGAGGTGAAGGCGCAGCCGTCGCGCCTCCTGTTCGGCGGCGCGCAGCGCGAGCGGAGGCTGCCGTGACGCGCGCCACGCTCGCACTCCTCCTCTTGGTCGCCGCGTGTGGGGGCCGGCTCCCGGAGACGCGCTTCTACCAGCTCGCGGCGCCGCATCCGCACCCGCCCCGTGCCGGCGGTGGGGATCTGGTGATCGCCCTCGAGCCGCTCGAGACCGCGCCGGGCTACGACGACGACCGCATCGTCTACCGCACGACCCCGTACCGCCTGGACTACTACCACTACCACCGGTGGAGCGCGTCGCCCGGCGTGATGGCGTCCGCGGTCCTCGAGGAGGCGCTCGAGCACAGCGGCCAGGTGGCCGCGGTCGTGCGGGATCCGTCGGAGCGCACGCCGGTGCTGGTGCGCGGCCGCGTGCTCGCGATCGAGGAGCTCGACGAGTCCCAGAAGCGCTGGCTCGGGCGCCTCGCCCTCGAGCTCACCGTCGTCGACGCCCGCACCGGCACCCTCCTGGCGTCGGAGCGGTTCGACGAGACCGAACCCCTCCCGACCCGGGACCCCGAGGGCCTCGCCCGCGCGCTCTCGATCGCGATGGGGCGCATCAGCTCCCGGGCGACCACCCTGATCCTCGATCACGCGTCGCGGCTGATCGCACACCCACATCCCGCCCACTGCAGAATCTCGCGAGTCGATGCACTTGCACCTTTCCCGGAGCATGCAAGCGGCGCTAGCGTGGCGGAGGATGGGGCGAGCACCGATTCGCATGTGGCTCTGCGTCGCGATTGCCGCATGGGCGATCGCCGGGTGCGGCCCGTCGCCGCAGGCTGGACCCGACGGCGGCGGTGACGACCGGCCGGACGCGGCCGTCCTCGGCGACGGCACGTTCGGCGACGCGTGCAACACGCACGGCGACTGCGCGTCGGGCTACTGCGTGCAGCCCGTCGGCGATCAGGTCGGCTCGTGCTCGCGCACCTGTAACGGCGACTGTCCGACGGGCTGGGACTGCCTCGACGTCCAGTTCGACACCGGCATGGCGAAGGTGTGCGTCCCGAACGTGGCCCGCGAGTGTCTGCCGTGCGGCAGCGACGCCGAGTGCCCGGGCGGCGCGTGCCTCGACATCGACGGCGGCGGGCGCTGCGAGGCCTCGTGCACGTCGACGGCGCAGTGCCGCCCCGGCTACGAGTGCCTCGCCGACGCGACCGGCGCGCACGCCGGGAAGTTCTGCCAGCCGACGTCGGGCAGCTGCACGTGCGACGCGCAGCACGTCGGCGAGGTCCGGACCTGCAAGAACGCGAACGCGATCGGCGTGTGTCTCGGCTCGCAGATGTGCCAGGGCGCGGCCGGCTGGTCGGCGTGCACCGCGAAGACCGCGGCCGTCGAGACGTGCAATGGCGAGGACGATGACTGCGACTTCCTCGTCGACAACAACGTCGGCGGCGGCGAGGCGTGCACGAACACCGTCCCCGGCGTCGGGTCGTGCCCCGGGATCCGGACCTGCGACGGCGCGACGGGCTTCTCGTGCCACGGCCCGATCCCCACGGCGGAGAAGTGCAACGGCCTCGACGACGACTGCAACGGTCAGATCGACGAGATCTTCCCGGGCCTGAACACGTCGTGCAGCGCCGGCGTCGGCGCCTGCGAGCGCTTCGGCGCGATCGCGTGCAACGCCACGCAGGATGGGACCCTGTGCACGGCGGTGGCCGGCACGCCGGTGGCCGAGAAGTGCAACCACATCGACGACGACTGCGACGGCGGGATCGACGAGGACTTCCCGACGCTCGGCACGCAGTGCACCGCGGGCGTCGGCACGTGCGCGCGGTTCGGCACGATCGCGTGCGACGCCGCCGGCGCCGCGGCGTGCTCGGCGACGCCGGGGACCCCGCAGGCCGAGACGTGCAACTTCCTCGACGACAACTGCAACGGCTTCGTCGACGACGGCTTCCTCAACCCGATCACCGGCCTCTACGACCTCGACGTCCACAACTGCGGCGTGTGCGGCAACGACTGCACGACGCAGTTCAACTTCGTCAACGCGCACGGCGAGTGCACGACGGGCGCCGGCGTCGCGCGCTGCACGATGGAGTGCGCGCCGGGGACGTTCAACCTCGACGGCTTCACGCAGAACGGCTGCTACTTCGTCCTCGACGCCGCCGGCATCTACGTCGCGGGCGACGACATCACCGGCGTCGACGACGCGACCTGCGGCCTCGGCCCGACGGGCACCGCCGCCGGCAACCACCCGTGCGCGACGATCGCGCAGGGCCTCGCGCGCGCGGCCGCGACCGGCCGCACGACGGTGTACGTCGCCGACGCGCTGTACGCGGAGTCGGTGACGATGCGCAACGGGATCGCGCTGCGCGGCGGCTTCCGCAACGTGACCTGGCAGCGCCACGTCGCCTCGACGAACACCACGATCCTCGGCAGCGCGGTGCTCGCGGGCACCCACGCCGCGACCGTGATCGCGAGCAACCTGACGGCGACGACGGTGCTCGAGGGCTTCGTGATCCGCGGCTCCGACAACGCGCGGATCGGCGGCAACTCCTACGCGATCTACGCGTCGAACGCGGCCGGGCTCGCGGTGCGCGACAACCACATCTTCGCGGGCCGCGGCGGCCCCGGCGCGGGCGGCTCGGCCGGCGTGAAGGGGACGACCGGCACGAACGGCGGCCCCTACTCGGCGTCGCTGTACGACGCGTACCAGGCGGTCGGCGCCGCCAACGACTTCTGCAACGCCTCGAACAACCGCGGCGCGTACGGCGCGGGCAACCTGAGCTGTGGCGCCGACGCCGTCGGCGGCGGACAGGGCGGCGGCAACAACTGCACGCCGAGCCGGTCGACGCAGAACAGCACGGCGCTCGCCCCTGCCACCGCCGGGCAGCCGGGTGACGGCCCGGGAGGCGGCGCCGGTGGCGCGGTCGGCTCGCGCGGCTTCGACGCGCTGTTGAGCGGCAGCACGTGTTTCTTGCCCGTCGACGGCTCGGGCAACCTGCGCCCGCAGTTCGGCGCCGACGGGAGGTCGGGCGGCGCGGGCGCGGCGGGCGCGGTCGCGGGCGGCTGCCCGGCCACGCTCGGCGCGGTCGCCGGCGGGCACTGGGTCGGCGGCGGCGCGGCGTCGGGCAGCCTCGGGGCGAACGGCGGCGGCGGCGGCGGCGGCGGTGCGGGCGGTGGTGTGTTCTGGCCAGAGCTGCGCGGCGAGCAAGGACCAGCTCGGCGGCCACGGCGGCGGCGGCGATGAGCGGCGGCTGCGGCGGCACCGGCGGCGGAGGCGGCGGCGCCGGCGGCGGCTCGTTCGCGATCTTCGTCGTCGGCGGCGCGGCGCCCGCCGTCCAGGGCAACACGCTCCGCCTCGGGACCGGCGGCAACGGCGGCGCCGGTGGCGTCGGCGGTGCGGGCGGGCTCGGCGGCATCGGCTCCGCGGGCGGCAACAACACCGGCTTCTTCTGCGCGGGCAAGGGCGGGCGCGGCGGCGACGGCGGCGTCGGCGGCGCCGGCTCGGGAGGAGGCGGCGGCTGCGGCGGAGGCACGTTCGGGATCTTCACGTCGGGCGTCGGCGCGCCGAACCTGTGCGCGGCGAACACGCTGTCGGGAGGGACCAGCGCCGTCGGCGGCGCCGGCGGCTCCTCCGGCGGCAACCCGGGTGGCAACGGCTTCGCGGGGGTCGTCCAGACCTGCGTGTCCCAGTGAGACGGACCATGATCATCACGTCACGCGCGCTCATGATCGCGATGCTCGTCGCGATCGGTTGTGGTCCCACCGCGAACGCGCCGGATGCCGGCGGCGGCACCGACGGCGGTAAGCCCGACGCGCCGACCCCGGGCGGCCCATGCGGGACGACCTCCGAGTGCCCGACCGGCCAGTACTGCGCGCAGAGCCCGAGCGGGAACCTGTGCACGTACCGCTGCGACATGGGCGCCGCGAACCCGTGTCCGCCGGGCTGGGGCTGTCGCGTGACGTCGATCGACGGCGAGCAGGTCTCGGTCTGCCTGCCGCCGCAGTTCGACCTGTGCACGTCGTGCACCGACGACAGCAAGTGCCAGAACGGCGCCTGCATCAACTACGGCGGCGAGAGCTCCTGCCTCCCGGCGTGCGGCGGCGGCGAGCTCGGCTGCCCGCCCGGCTTCGATTGCGCCGCCGATCCGACGGGGCAGCACGCGGGCCTGTTCTGCGTGCCGCAGACGGGGTCGTGCACGTGCACGTCCGCCGCCGACGACGGCATGGTGCGCACGTGCAGCACGACGAACGGCTTCGGCACGTGCCTCGGCCTCGAGACGTGTCGCCCGGCGCAGGGCGGCTGGGTCGGCTGCTCCGCGCCGACGGCCGCGGCGGAGGCGTGCGACGGCACGGACAACAACTGCAACGGCATCATCGACGAGGGCTTCGGCGGCTCGGCGTGCACGAACACGAATGCGTTCGGAAGCTGCCCGGGCACGTCGCTGTGCACCGGCGCCGGCGGCCTGATCTGCCAGGGCCAGGTCCCCAAGGCGGAGCTGTGCAACGGCCTCGACGACAACTGCGACGGCAACATCGACGAGATCTTCCCGGACCTCGCCACGCCGTGCACGCAGGGCGTCGGCGCGTGCCGGCGCAGCGGCGTCGTTCGCTGCACCGCGGCGGGCGACGGCACGACCTGCTCGGCCACGGCCGGCGCGCCGTCCGCCGAGACGTGCAACAACCTCGACGACGATTGCGACGGCGCGACCGACGAGGACTTCCCGACCAAGGGCCAGGCGTGCAGCTCCGGCCTCGGCCAGTGCGCGCGCCAGGGCACCACGGTGTGCTCCGCGTCGGGCACCGGCACGACGTGCTCGGCGACGGCCGGCACGCCGACGACCGACGTGTGCAACCTCCTCGACGATGACTGCGACGGCAAGGTCGACGAGGACTTCCGCAACGCCGCCGGCGTCTACAACCAGGACACGGCGTGCGGCAGCTGCGTCGTCGACTGCACGGCGATCTTCGCCGTGCCGAACGCGGCCGGGCACTGCGTCGTCACCGGGACGATCGCGTCGTGCGCCATGGTGTGCGACCCCGGCAAGTACGATCTCGACGGCGACCTCGCGAACGGGTGCGAGTTCGTCCTCGACCCCGACGCGATCTACGTGTCGATCAGCGACGCCGCGTCCGCCGACGACGCGACGTGCGGCCTCGGTCCCGCGAACACCGAGCCCGGGCACCACCCGTGCCGCACGATCGGGCGCGGCATCGCGCGCGCCGCGGCGCTGAACCGGTCGCGCATCCTGGTCGCGAACGGCATCTACGACGAGGCCGTCGCGATCCCGAACGGGCGCAGCCTGCTCGGCGGCTTCGCGTTCGACAACTGGCAGCGCAACATCGCCGCGACCGACACGAACATCGTCGGGTCCGCGACGCAGGCCGGCCACGACCACGCGGTGTCGGCGACGAACATCAGCCTGCCGACGCGGTTCGAGGGCTTCGTGGTGCTCGGCCCGGTGAACACCAAGCCGAGCGGCAACTCGTACGCGGTGTACGTGTCCGCGGCGTCGACGAACCTCAGGATCGAGAACAACATCCTGTTCGCCGGCAACGGCGGGCCCGGCGGGAGCGGCGGCGCGGGTGCCGTCGGCACGAGCGGCGGCAACGGCGCCGGACGGATCGCGAACCTCGGGCAGGCCGATACGACGTACGACGCACACAACGCGTTCGGCAGCGGCGCGTGCAACGCGTCCAACAACCGCCAGCTGTCGAACGGCGGCACGAACCCGTCGTGCGCCACGACCGGCGGCGCCGGCGGTGGCAACCGCTGCCCGGCCTCGACCGCGTCGGTGTGCACGAACTGCGGCGCGAACGGCTGCTCGTCGTGCTCGTTCACGACGGCGACCTCCATCGACGGCTTCACCGGCCAGGGCACCGGCGGCGGCGCCGGCGGCGTCGGCGCCGCGCGGGGCTCCGACATGATCAGCGGGCCGTTCGCGTCGAACTTCGGCTTCCTCTGCTACATCCCGTCCGGCCTGACGTACGGCTCGGACGGCTCCGACGGCGGCGCCGGCGGCCACGGCTCCGGCGGCACCGGGTGCTCGGCGACGGTCGGCACCGTCGTCGGCGGCAACTGGTCCGGCGGCGTCGGCGCGTTCGGCGGCAACGCGGCCGACGGCGGC
>JAHBVW010000056.1 GCA_019637375.1 Deltaproteobacteria bacterium
TCGGCCGCGAGCGCGACGCCGGGCGGCGCCTCGAGCGCGCACGCGATGATCTCGCCGGGCCGCGCCTCGCCGGCGCGCGCGACGATCGCGCTGTGGCTCTGCGCGTGCAGCGGCGTGGCGCGCTCGCCGACCGGGGCCTCGCCCTTGCGCGCCTCGAGCCCGCGCGCGCGCAGCGCCGCGACGGCGGTGGCGCCGAGGCCCTCGGGGGCGATCACCTGGACGCCCGCGGCCGCAGCGTGCGTGGCGGGGCGCGCCTGCGCCATCACGCACCCTTTTTCGGCGCCGCGCGCACCGGCACGACGTGCACGGCCAGGTGCTCGGCGACGCGCTCGACGGTGCGGCGCGCCTCGCGGCTCGTGCGCGGCGGCAGCGCGCGGTGGCCGAGCACCACCGGGTCGAGCGACAGCGACGCGAGGTCGAGCCGGCGCATCGCGGCCGCCGGCGTCGGCGTCGGGTACTCGTCGATCTCCTTGCCGGCGATGCGCAGGCCGATCACCGCCGACCCGCGCACGCGGCACGTCTGCAGCTGGCCGCGCGCGACGCGGCTCGCGTGGACGACGGCACCGTCGGGGGCGATCGCCACGACGTGCGTCAGCTGCGCGGCGTCGAGCAGCTCCGCGATCGCGGCGACCTCCGGGAAGCGATCCGGGCGGCTCGCCTCGTCGACGAGGATCGTCGTCGCGCCGAGCTGGCGCGCGACCGCCGCCATCACCTGCGCCCAGCCGAGGTAGTCGAGCTGCAGGTCCGTCGGCACGCCCGCGCTCGCGAGGCCGGCGCGGCTCGCGCGATCCGCGGCGAGGTCGAGCCACGTCGGGTCGCCCGCGGCGACCGCGGTCGCGCCGTCGAACTTCGCCGCGGCGGCGAGCGCGCCGTCGAGCCACCGGATCGAGCGGTTCGGCGCCGCGCTGCCGAGCCACACCGCGACGGTCATCGTCCGACCTCCGGCGCGATGCGAGCGCCGTGCGTCCCGCCGAGCCACGCTGCGACGGTCATCGTCCGACCTCCGGCCTCCGGCGCGATGCGAGCGCCGTGCGTGCCGCCGGGCCACGCGGCGACGGTCACGGCTCCTCCAGCGCGCGCAGGAGGTCCTGCACGCTCGCGCCGACGGGGCCGGGGAGGACGCCGTCGACGCCCTTGCCGTTCGAGCCGACGCGCACGAGGCTCGTGGCGCCGGCGAGGTCGAGGTTCGGCGAGCCGATCGCGACGCACAGCTCGGGGGCGAGCGGGGTGGCGCGCTCGACGACGGCGTGCGGCGGGATCGCACCCGCCGACGCGGCGGCGCGCCCGCCGACGAGCGGTGCGCCGAGCAGTGCGGCGAGGCGCTGGGCGTGGCGCACGATCTCGGGATCGCCGGCGACGTCGTCGCCGAGCGCGACCATCGCACCGTGCGCCTGCGCGACGTCGGCGGGCATCGCGCCCGCGAGCTCGATGCGCGCATCGCCGCCGCCGGGCAGGGCGAGCACGATCACGTCGATGTCGTCGTCGCACCGGTCGTCGCCGCGCGCGTTGCCGATCATCACGACGGACGCGCCGCCGTCGGTGACGCGCACGTAGCCGCCGTCGCGGTCGCGCAGCTCGATCATGTCGAGGCCGACGGCGCGCGCACGCATCAGCAGCTTCGCGCCGATCCGCGCGGCCGTGCGCGGCCCGAGCTCGATCGCGGACGGCGCGTCGGCGCCGAACAGCACGAGCCGCGGGCGCAGGTGATCGAGGATGCCCTGCCACGGCGCGCCGATCGCCGCCCACAGCGGCGCGAGCGGCACGTCGGTCACGGCCACGATGATCTTGTCCGCGCCGGCGCGCGCGAGCTCGGCGCGCACGGCGTCGACCGCGGGCACCGTCGCCGCGCTCACGACCTGGCCGGTCGAGTCCGGCGGATGCTCGCTCGGGTCGTGCACCACCAGCGCCGCGTACAGCGTCGCCCCCCACGAGGAGGCGACGGCGCGCCCGGCCGCGAGTGCGGCGAGCGACGAGGGATCCGGCCGATCACCGTCGAGATCAATGTGGACCAGGACGGCTCCCACCGAACGACGCTAACGTGCGCTGTTCAGCGGGTCAACAATTCCGTCTCATTCCCGCAGCTTGCAGACCCGCTTGCAGGTGCCGGCGTACGGCTCGAGCGTCCAGCCGTGCCGCGCGCACACCAGGTGGTCGCCGTCGACGTAGCCGTCGGAGATCTGGCCGCCGTCGTGCGGGCAGCGGTCGTCGACGACGACGAGCTTCCCGCTGCCCAGCCGGGCGACGGCGACGTGCTTGCCATCGCGGCGCGCCGCGATGATCTGACCGCGCCGGACCACGCTGATCTCGCTGACATCGGGCCGGGTCTCGTCGACCTCGCGCGGGTCGTACCCCAGCTCGTCGGCGAGCTGGGCGGCGAGCCCTGCCTCCGGCCAGCGGGTGTCGTCCATGCGGCGACCCTAGCCGCCCGGTCTGACAGCGGATTCCAGATCCCGTGAGACGCCCCGGCCCGGGCCCCGTCACCTCGGAGATGCAGCCGAGCCAGCCGTCCTACCCGCAGTACACGCCACCGTACGCGCCGTATCCATCACCGTCTTCGGCGCCGTATCCCGCGCCGCTTCCGACCGGGCGGCCCGCCGGCCTGCCGCCGGTGAAGCGGCCGCTCCGCCGCCTGGCGGTCCTCGCGGCCGTCACGGTCGCCGCGATCGGCGTCTTCCTCGGCGGCTTCTGGCTGTGGAGCAAGCTGGCGCCGCGCCACCGCGTGCTCGTCGAGAACGGCAACGACTTCGCGGTCGACGTCGAGGTCGCCGGCGAGAAGATCCAGCTCGCGCCGCGCAGCGCGCTCACCCTGAAGGCGAAGAGCGGCACCCTCGAGGTGCGCGCGACCGGCCCCGACGGCTTCGAGGAGCGCGCGTCGCTCGAGCTCCCCGACGCCGGGTGGGCGAGCGGGCGCACCGCCGTGTACAACGTCAACGGCGCGAGCACGCTCGCCGTCGTCACGCTGACGTACGGCACCGTCCCCGGCGCGCCGCCGCCGCTCGTCGAGATCTCGAAGGCCGAGCGGCTGCAGCTGCTCCCCGGCGGCGCCTCGTACGGCGACATCGACGAGGGGTTCCCGTCGATGGTGCGGTCCAAGCGCAGCGGCGAGTACGTCCAGCGCGTGTGCCGCGTCGACTTCGAGAAGAAGCACATCGGTTGCCCCAACACCTGATCTCTCCGGAAAGGCCCACACCATGTCGAGCCAGCTCTTCCTCGTGATCGCCGTCGTCGGCGGCACCTTCGGCTTCATGTTCTTCATGCGCCGCCGCCTCCACACGCAGTACGCCCACATGCGCGCCGGCGACGTCGCCGCGCGCCTCGGGATGCGCCTCGTCGAGGGCAACCCCGCGCACAACCTCGTCACCCAGTCGGTCCTCCCCTCGGTGCAGAACACGAGCTCGGCGAAGGGCTTCCTCCACCAGATGGCCGCGACCTCCGTCGGCGGCACGCTCGGCGAGTTCAAGCTGCACATGGTCGGGCAGCCCTACGGCGCGCACGCCGAGCTCGTGCTGTTCTGCCGCGAGGACTACCGGCCCGGCCTCACCGAGAACGTCACCACCACGTGGAGCGACCTCCGCCTCACGATCCACGCGCGCTGCGCCGTCGCCCCGTTCGACCTCCGCCTCCGCAAGGAGTCCACCGGCCTCGAGGCGCGCCGCGACGGCGACGCCCCGCGCATGCCGCCGCAGCGCTTCGGCATCCCGGCCCTCGACGAGCGCTTCCTCCTCGAGTGCCCGGATCCGCGGCTGCCCGGCGCGCTGGCCGCCGCGCTCGCGCCGCTCGCGACCGACGTCGTCTACGTCCACATCACCGGCGCCGGCAACCAGGTGTCGTTCGTGATGACCCCGACCGCGGTCAGCTGCGCGGCGATGAGCCTCGAGCGGATCCTCCACACCCTCGCCTCGATCGTCGCGGTCTTCGAGGGTCGCCCCATGCCCGCGGTCGTGCCGGCCGCCGCCTGAGCTACGCGCGGGTGCGCAGCGCGGCCGCGAGGCTCAGGTCGAGCCGGCTGCGCACGAACGCGAGCAGGCTGTCGGCCTCCTCGACGCGCACCCCGACCGTGCCCACCAGCCGCTCGCGGATGTCGCGCAGGAGCGTGGCGCGCGCGGCGGCGAGCATGCGGGCGCTGGTCGCGCGGGACTTGCCGAACGCGACGCCGACCTGATCGATCGTGAGCCCGTCGACGTAGTGCATCTTGAGCAGCGCACGCGCCTCGCCGTCGAGCCCGCCGAGCGCGTCCTGGACGGCGCGACTCACGGCGTCGCCGTACGCCTGCTTCAGGTAGCCGAGCTCCGGGTCGACCACGGCGGGCTCGAGGTCCTCGCGGAGCTCGGCGGCGCGCCGGCCCTCGGGGCCGCGCACGATGTCGCGGGCGAGGCGCACGGCGGCGACGCGGATCCAGCCGCCGAGGGAGCCGCGGCCGGAGTACGTGGCGATCCGCGCGGGGCCGCCGTCGGGGACGAGGATGCGCGCGCGCAGGCGCTGGGTCAGCTCGGCGACGAACTCGGGAGAGCTGTCGACGGACGCGGAGAACTCGCGCACGCGGCTCAGGTGCTCGCGCTCGAGCACCGCGAGCGCCGCGCCGACGCCGCGCGCGCAGGCGCACGCCACGTACAGGTCCCCGGCGTGCAGCGCCGCGAGCTCCTCGTCGGTCGCCGCGAACCCCCGCGCGTGGGCGACGAACGCGGCGTCGTCGACCCACCCGGCCGGGCGCTCGGCGTGGGCGCGCGCGAGCAGCTCCCGCTCGACGAGACTCATCCGCCGCTCATCCGGCGCGCCGGATGCGCCCGCCGCCCATCAGCCGATCGAGGCTCTCGAACGGCGAGCCCTCGACGACGGTGATGCCGTGGCGCGTGAGGAGGCGGCGGCCCGGCTCCATCACGCCGCGCGCGTCGCGCACCATGAGCTCGCGGACGCGCGCCGCATGCTCGTGCGTGACGGCCGGCAGGAACTGCGCGGGCGACGGCACGAGCGCCACGACACGCCCGCTCGCCTTGCGCAGCCGCGCGAGCGCCTTGATCGCGCGCGGCTCGTCCTCGGCGAGCCCGACGAGGTCGCTGACGATGACCGCCACGTCGGGCCGGCCGTTCGCCACCGCGCGCTCGACGGCGGCCGCGAACCCGGCGGAGCGCTTGCCGTGCTCCCACGCCGCCCGGTACGGCAGCTCGATGCCGCGCAGCCGGCAGAACTGGCGCAGCGGCGTCAGCGCCGCATCCGAGTCCACCACGGGCAGCTGGCGCGCCCGCTTGTCGGCGCCGTTCTTCGGCGCGTTCCCGTCGCGCCCGATCATCGCGTCGATGAGCCGCTTGCACAGCCGCCCCGTCGCCGCGACGTCGTACAGCTGCCCGTCGGGGCCGGCCTGGATCGACGTCCACCGCGGGTCGTCGAGCGGCGGCGCGACCTTGATCCGGACGTCGATCGCCTCCTGGTGCGCCAGGTAGCGCGCGACCAGCGCCACGAGCTCGCCCGCCGTGACGTCCGTGAGGTCCTCGTCGACGAGCGACCGCAGATCGAGCAGCTTGTCGACGAGCTGCAGGTAGTGGTGATGCCCCGTGTCGGCGCCGAGCTCGGCGACGGCGCGCGTGTCGTACCCGACGAGCCCGATCCGATCGCTGTTGTTGATCGCCGCCTTCGCGAGCGCGGCCGCCGAGTCCGACGCCCAGTCGAGCGGCGTCCGCCCGATGCCGCCCGACCGCATGCTCGCGCCGACGTCGAGCATCACGACGTGCGTTGTCACGATCTCGTTCTCGAGGTCGCGCACCATGAGCCGGCCCTTCCGCGCCGTCGCCTTCCACGCGATGAACTTGAACGGGTCGCCGTGGCTGTGCTCGCGGATCTCGCGCAGCTCGCCCGACAGGCCGCGCCGCCGCACGTGGTGCAGCCCGACCTGCTCGTGCAGCGCCCCGCCGACGGCGCGCACCGGCGCCCCGCGCAGCGGCACCGTCCGCGGGAACACCTTCACCGCGATCGGGTTCGGGAAGTATGCCTCGATGTCGAACAGCCCGAGCGCGTCGCCGAACGTCAGCGCCGCGCCGTGCAGCACCTGGTACCCCGCCGTCAGCGGCTTGATCGTCGTCGTGACCTCGACCTGCATGCCGCGCTTCACCGTCGCGCTCGGCCGCTCGCTGATGTCCAGCGCCGACGCCGCGAGGATGTTCGACGACAGGATGCGCAGCTTGCGGCTGCCGTGGTTGCGGAACGCGAGGTGCAGCTGGAACGGCCGGTCCGCCGACAGCGCGCCGCCGGGCTGATCGCCGGGCGGCACCCACCACGACAGCTCGATCTTCTTCCGGCGCAGCAGGATCGCCGTCGGGTAGAAGCCCAGGTACAGCGCGAGCAGCACCGTCAGGACCACGCCCGACAGCGCGACGAGCGGCGGCGCGCCGTGCAGCGCGCCCACGACCATGAACAGGAGCGCCGTCCCGAGGACGAGCTTGCCGCGCGTGGCGAGGCGCGGGATCACGCCGCGCCCCGCGGGTCGAGCAGCGCGAGCAGCTCCGGCAGCGGCGACAGGTGCTTCGTCTCGCAGTCGATCGGCGAGATGTCGTAGTTGTTCTTCCGCCGCGGATCGGCGCCCGCCGCCAGCAGCAGCCGCGCGATGTCGATCATCCGCTGCTTGTGCTTGCGGTCGCCGTTCGCGACGCACCGCCACAGCGGCGTGTTGCCGAACATGTCCTTCGCGTCGACGGTCGCGCCCGCCTGGAGCAGGATGTCCACGATCTGAACCTTGCCATCCCGGGCGGCGTGGTGCAGCGCCGTCCAGCGCTGCGCCGCATCGGCGACGTCGACCTCCGCCCCGCGGGCGAGCAGCCAGCGCACCACCTCGGGCTCCGCGGCGTCGCCGAGCACGGCGTGCAGCACGAGCGTGCGGCCGTCGGTGCCGCGCACGTCGAAGCGCGCCCCGGCCTGCGCCGCCCGCTCGAGCTCGTCGAGGCGGCGCCGGTACACCATGCCGAGCAGCCGATCGAAGTCGTGCACGTCCCCCATCCCCTCCGGGCCGAGCCCCTCCGGGCCCGTCAGGCCCTCCTGGGCATCTTGTACCCGACCTTGTCGACGGCCTCGGCCACGACGTGCGCGCCGGTGCTGCCCTCGAGCTCGGCCTCGGGCGTCATGAGGATGCGGTGGCCGAGCACGAGCGGGGCGAGGTTGCGGACGTCGTCGGGGAGCACGAAGTCGCGGCCCTTCAGCAGCGCGAGCCCCTTGGCCGCGTGCAGGAGCGCGAGCCCCGCGCGCGGCGAGGCCCCGAGGTAGACGCGCGCGTGCGACCGCGTGAACCCGACGAGCGCGAGCACGTAGTCGACGAGCTCCTCGGCGACGAACACCTCCTGCGCGAGCGCCTGCATCTCGAGCACGTCGCTCGGCCCGACGACGGCGCGCACGGGCGACGGCGGCCGGTCGTACGTGTTGAGCATGCGCTTCTCGTCGCTCGGCGCCGGGTAGCCCATGCGCAGCTTGATGAGGAAGCGATCGACCTGCGCCTCGGGCAGCGGGTACGTGCCCTCCTGCTCGATCGGGTTCTGCGTCGCGAGCACGATGAACGGCTCGGAGAGCGTGCGCGTCTCGCCCTCGATCGTGACCTGGTGCTCCTGCATCGCCTCGAGCAGCGCGGACTGCGTCTTGGCCGGCGCGCGGTTGATCTCGTCGCCGAGCAGCACGTGCGTGAACACCGGCCCCTCGCGCAGCACGAACGTGTTCGTGCGCATGTCGAGGATGTACGTGCCCGTGATGTCCGACGGCAGCAGGTCCGGCGTGAACTGGATGCGGCGGAAGTGGCACCCGAGCGTGCCCGAGAACGCCTTCACGAGCGTCGTCTTCGCGACGCCGGGGTAGCCCTCGATGAGGACGTGGCCGCGCGCGAGCAGCGCCGTGAGCAGGGCCTCGGTGATCGACGGATTGCCGATGAAAGCGCGGCCGACCTCGTCGGTGATCGCGCGCGCGAGCTGACTGACGCGAGCGACGCGGTCGGGCGTGATGGATGCTGGCATGGCCATATCAGGTCGGCTGCCCGGGCCCGGCGGTGACGGACGGGACGAACGGGAGCTCGCTGCCGAGAGTACGACACAGCTCGCCCACGTCCCGGTAGAGGGTGTCGAAATCGCGCCGCGGCAGGTGGCCCGCACTCCACGGCGCCGCCACTTGACCGCGGCTCGGCAGCGCGCGCAGGCGCCGGTACACGCGCGCGAGCGCCGCGCCCGCCTCGGGGCCGCGCGCGCGCGACACGTCGGCGACGAGCTGGCTCTCGGCGACCGTGTACAGCGGCTCGAGCTTGCTCGTGATGCCGGCGAGCAGCACCTGGACCTGATCGCGCAGGATGCACGCGAGCACGAGGTTCGACCCCGCGTTGCGCTCGGCGTTGTGGACGAGCAGGTGCGGGTCGTCGCGCCGGATCGGCCGCCCGAAGCGCAGCCACGCCCCGTCGATCTTCGGGCCGCGGCGCACGGGCAGCGCGACCAGCGCGAGCACGAGGAGGATCGCGCCGAGGATCGCGGCGAGCGCCTTCATCGCGCCCGGCGTGAGCAGCCACGCGCGCCGCTCCGCCAGCCAGTGGTTGAGCTCGGCGATCGACCGCCCGAGCTTGTCGGCGCGGGGATCGTAGATGAGCGCGCGCGGATCGCCGTACATCGGCACGTCGCCGCGCACGATCACCACGCGCCGCGCCCGCCCGCCGCGGTTGAGCCAGCGCAGCATGTTGCGCGCGAGCGTCAAGTTGCCGGGGAACTGCTGCATGCGGTTGATGAAGATGCTCGGGTCGCCGACGGCGATGAACCGCCCGCTGCCGCGCTCGCCGGCGACGACGACCGCGCCGCCGTCGTCGAACTCGATCACCGACGTCGCGCCCTCCACGTGCGTCAGCGCCGCCGGGTGGTTCGTCACGACCTCGTCGACACCCTCGGCGAGCGGGTGGTCGCTCGCCGGCGTCGCGATCGGCGCGTGCAGGATGCCCTTGTAGTAGCGCTTCGCGCGCGGCACGGTCGTCTCGGCGCGCAGGAGGCCGAGGTACTGCATCGCATCCTTGCCGTCGCCGAAGTCGTCCGCGATGATCGCGTTGCCGCCGGCGTGCAGGAACGCCGCGAGCTTCCCCGGGTCGACGTGCTGCGTCGGGTAGACGAGCATCAGGATCTCGTTGTCGGACAGCTCGCCCCACTCGAGCGTGACCACCGGCGACACCTCGAAGCCGAGCGCCTCGGCGAGGCCGACGAAGCTCGCCAGGCCGTTCCACAGCTGGCTGCCCGGGTCGTAGTCGAGCGGGCTGCTGCTCTGCGCGGCGGCGGGGCGCGCCGCGGCGCCGAGCACGAGCGCGGCGGTGATCAGCAGGCGCTTCACGCCATCTCCTTCTCGAGCTCGTGCGTCGCCACGCGCAGCGCTGCGAGCGCGAACGTGACGCGCGCCGGATCGGCGACCGCGAGCAGCGCGAAGTAGTCGCCGCCGACGACGTGCACCGCGATGCCGAGCCCGCTGTGCGTGGCGATGAAGTACTCCGGCCCGCCGCAGTGCCACAGGCCGAACGCCGCGTGCAGCTGCGACATCACGACGCCGTACGTCGCCGTGAGCACCGCCCAGTCGTGCCTGGAGTACGACGCCGTGTACGCATCGACCATCTCGCCGTCGGCGTCCGCGAACGCACCGCCGACCGCGCCCGGCGTCGCCTCGACGGCGCGGCGCAGGATCGCGCCGAACGGCGTCGCCGGGCGATCCGCCGGGACCTCGTCGGGCGGCGACCACGTCATCCGCCTTGCCTCGTCGGATTCGGAGGCGTCGGGGGTGTCGCCGGCGCGTCGCCCTCGTCGAGCTTCTTCAGCTCCTCGTAGTCGATGGACAGCGAGAGCTTGTTCTCCTTCGCGAGCTGATCGACCCAGCGCGCGAACCGGTCGCGGCGCAGGTCGGGGAACAGCTGCAGCGCGATGTCCTCGCGCGTGAACGTGCGCTCGGGGATGATCTCGGCGAGCAGGATGATGTCCCAGCCCTCGCTCGTGCGCGCCGGCGCGGCGACCTGGCCGACCTCGGCGAGCCCGAACAGCGCCTCGCGGTAGCCGTCGATCAGCGCCTCGCGCGTCGCCGGGCGGAAGTCCGCCGACACGACCTTCAGCTTGCCCGTGGGGTCGCGGTGGCGCTCGGCGGCCGCGGGGAGGTGCGGTGGCAGGTAGCCGCCGCCCTGGAGGTCCGCGTAGATCTCGTCGGCCTTCTGCTTCGCGGCCTGCGCGAGCTCGGCGCTCGCCTGCTTCGGCAGCTCGACGCGCACGTACACCGAGCGCCGCAGCTCGGGGCGGTACATGCGGTGCTGGTTCGCCTGCACGATGCGATCGATCTCGCGGCGCAGGTCGTCGGGGCCGCGGTACCTGGCCTCGAAGTCGACCTGGACGAGCCGGTTCGCGAGCGCCGCGCGCGTCGGCTCGTCGACCTCGGGCGCGGTCGCGAGCCCGCGCCGCTCCGCCGCCTGCGCGAGCAGCTCGAAGTCGATGCACGCGCGCAGCGCCGCCGCGCGGTCGGGAATCGATCGCTGCCGGGCCTGCGCCGCCACGCACGAGCCCCACACCGGGCGCCCGTCGACCTGCGCGACCACGACGTCGTCGGGGCCGGCGGGCGTCGCCGCGAGCGACGGCAACCCGCGCGCGGGCCGCGGCGGCGGCTCGTCGGAGCCGGAGCCGCCGCAGGCCGCGAGCGCGACGAGCGCGAGGAGAGCGGGCAGGGCGCGCATCGTCGGATCAGTCGCGCTGCACGAGGGCGAGGCGCGCCATCTCCTTGCCGACGGAGATCACGGCGACGCCGATCAACATCACCAGCAGCGCGGCCACGTAGTCGCGGCGCGCGAGGTAGTCGAGCGTCTCCTTGAAGAAGAACAGACTGCCGCCGATGAGGGCGACGGCGAGGATCTCGAAGAAGTAGCGGCGCATCGGATCACCCCTTCAGATGTCGCAGGACGATCAGCGTCCCCATCGCACCGAGCGCGATGGCGACGGCCAGGTAGAAGCGCGGGCGCGGCTTGCCCGTCTTGGCATCCGCGCGGGCCTGCGCGAGCGCCGCGACGAGATCGCGATCGCCGGTGCGGTGCGGGCGCAGGACGCCCAGGAACGCGTAGTGGAAGATGCCGAGCCAGAGGACGATCGCGCCGCACGTCAGCGCCGTCGTCATCAGCGCGACGCGGCCCGGGTACATCTCGCCGAGGAACACCTCGACGCCGCTGTCGAAGTTGACCCACGCGATCAGCACGATCGGGATGATCACGCTCATCCCGACGAGCATCCAGTACACGCGCTCGCGCCGCCGCCAGCGCTCCGCCGGCCCGGCCTGCGCCGACGACAGCCCGCGCACGCTGCGCGGCGCCGGCGGCTCGTGGAACGTCGTGAAGAACGAGACGCCGAACAGGTACGCGATGACGCCGAGCGCGACGAGCGTGAACCGGATCGGCCCGTACACGTACGACGACGCCATCGTCGGGTTCAGCGCGACCGGCACGAGCACCGCCGCCGGGAACAGGCCGAGCAGGATGACCTCCGAGCGGCGCGCGAGCCCGAGGAGGAGCACCGCGAACGGCAGCGCCGCGGCCGCGATCTCGCTCGTCGTCCTCAGCGAGCCGACGAAGATCGCCGGCAGGATGACGATCGAGACCCAGACGTTCGTCCCGAGCGTGAACGCCACGACGTCGGCGAACGTCCGCCAGCGTCTCTCTGTGACTACCTCGGCCACCGGATCGAATGTACAACGCCGGCCCGCACGGTGCCGCCGGTTCCGGGCATGATGCTCCGCCAGATGTACGTCGACGCGAAGGTCCCCGCGTGAGCGCGAACAAGAAGATCGTCGTCACGATCGACGGGCCCGCCGGCGCGGGCAAGTCGAGCGTCGCGAAGCTGCTCGCGCGCCGCCTCGACTATCGCCTGCTCGACACGGGAGCGATCTATCGCTCCGTCGCGCTCACCGCGCAGCGCCGGGGCGTCGCGTGGAGCGACCCGGCGGCGACGGCCCAGATCGCGCGCGAGCTCGACATCCAGTTCCACTTCGTCGGCGAGCGCAACCATGTCTCGCTCGGCGGCGACGACGTCACCGACGCGATCCGCGCTCCGGACATCTCGCAGGGCGCGTCTCAGGTGTCCGCGCACCCCGAGGTGCGCGCCGCGCTGCTCGACCTGCAGCGCCGCCTCGCCGCCGGCGGCGGGGTCGTCGTCGAGGGCCGCGACACCGGGACGATCGTGTTCCCCGCGGCGGAGGCCAAGTTCTTCCTGACGGCGAGCGTCGAGGAGCGCGCGCGGCGCCGCGTCGCCGAGCTGACCGCGGCCGGGCGCCCGGTGGACGCCGAGGTCACGCTGCGAGAAATCCGCGAGCGCGACGAGCGCGATGCGAGCCGCGATGTGGCACCGATGGTGCCCGCCGCGGACGCCGTGCTCATCGATAGTTCGACGCAAACCCTCGAACAGGTTGTGGATTCTCTGGCCGCGACGGTCCTGGCACGTTCTGTGGAGCGGATCTAACCGTCCTGGTTGACAAAACGGGGCGCGAACAGTACCAACATCGCCCTGCGCCGAGGGCTGCTCCGGCAGTCAAATCCAAGCTCGGTGGCACTGGTAGGAGATCTGCTTGAATAACGTCACAGAAACGGCCGATGAGGACTTTGCGGCGCTGCTCGCCGAGAGTTTTGGCCAGGACAGCGTCAAGGAGGGTGAAATCCTCCGCGGCACGGTGATCGCCGTCGGCAAGGACTACGCGATCGTCGATGTCGGCTACAAGAGCGAAGGGCAGGTACCCCTCGAGGAGTTCCGGCTCGCGGACGGCACCATCGGCGTCAAGCCGGGCGACGTCGTCGACGTGCTGCTCGAGGCCCGCGAGAACGACGCGGGGATGTGCGTCCTCTCCAAGGAGAAGGCGGATCGTTTCAAGGTGTGGGACGAGATCAGCGCCGCGTGCGAGCGCGACGAGCTGATCGAAGGCGTCATCACCGCGCGCGTGAAGGGCGGCCTCTCGGTCACCATCCGCGGCGGCGTGAAGGCGTTCCTCCCCGGCTCGCAGGTCGACCTGCGCCCGGTGCGGAACCTCGACGCGTTCCTCAACCAGAGCTTCAAGTTCAAGGTCATCAAGTTCAACAAGAAGCGCGGCAACATCGTGCTGTCGCGCCGCGTGCTCCTCGAGAAGGAGCGCGCCGCGTTGAAGGAGTCGACGCTCGAGCGCCTGAAGGAAGGCCAGATCGTCGAGGGTATCGTCAAGAACCTCACCGAGTACGGTGCGTTCATCGACCTCGGCGGTATCGACGGCCTCCTCCACATCACCGACATGAGCTGGGGCCGGGTCAACCACCCGTCCGAGCTGTTCCAGGTCGGCGACCACGTGCGCGTGAAGGTGTTGAAGTTCAACGCCGACACCGAGCGCGTGTCCCTCGGTCTCAAGCAGATCACCGAGGATCCGTGGAGCCGCGCGGCTGAGAAGTACGTGCCCGGCACGGTCGTCCGCGGCAAGGTCGTCTCGCTCAAGGACTACGGCGCCTTCATCGAGCTCGAGGAAGGCATCGAGGGTCTCGTCCACATCTCCGAGATGTCGTGGACGCGCCGCGTGAAGCACCCGTCGAAGATGGTCGCCGTCGGCGACATGGTCGAGGCGGTCGTGCTCGACGTCGACGTGAAGCAGAACCGCATCTCGCTCGGCATGAAGCAGCTCGAGCCGAACCCGTACGAGCAGCTGACCGAGAAGTACCCGCCGGGTACGGTGGTCAAGGGCCACGTCCGCAACATCGCGGACTTCGGTATCTTCGTCGAGATCGAGGAAGGCATCGACGGCCTGGTCCACATCAGCGACATGAGCTGGACCCAGCGCGTGAAGCACCCCTCCGAGCTCTTCCAGAAGGGCGAAGAGGTCGAGGCCGTGCTGCTCAACATCGACACCGGCGACGGCGACAAGCCGAAGATCTCGCTCGGCATCAAGCAGCTCGTCCCCGATCCGTGGGACCGCATCCCGTACGACTACCCGGCCGGGAAGATCGTCGACGGCAAGGTGCTGAAGGTGCTCGACTTCGGCGCGTTCGTGGAGCTCGAGAAGGGCGTCGAGGGTCTCGTTCACGTGAGCGAGATCAGCGAGGACCACGTCGAGGATCCGCGCACGGTGCTGACGCCGGGCCAGGCCGTGAAGGTCCAGGTGCTCCACGCCGACGGTGCGGAGCGCAAGATCGGCCTGTCGATCAAGGGCGCGTCGCGCGCGAAGGACGCCGCCGAGGCCCAGGGCTTCAACTCGTCCAACGCGGGTGGCGCCACCCTCGGCGACAAGTTCCGCGGCAAGCTCGACAAGCTCAAGCCGCGCGAGCAGCAGTAAGCAAGTCCGCACACGCGATCGCGCCGCGATCGCCGTGAAGGCCACGCTCACCCGTGGCCTTTTCGTTTTTCGGCGGTCCCGCGACGCGGGTGCCGCCGCGGCGCCGCAGCGCTCGATCGGTTGCAGGTCGCCGGCGGTTGGCGAGACCCACCGCGCGTGTGCGAACGTTGCCGGGATGGGTGGTCGTATCGCAGTGGTCGCGCTCGCGTGCGCGGGGACGGGCTGCATCGTCGCGAAGCAGTCGCTGAAGATGCCGAACAACGAGCAGACGACGGTCGCGCTGATGAGCGGCACGCTCGGTCACCCGATGAACGGCATCGCGCGCCACCCGTGGTTCGCGGTGCGCAAGCAGGGCGAGACCTCGTGGCGGCTGTACGAGGTCGGCGGCGGCGGCAGCGAGGAGGATCCGACGAAGAACTCGCCCTACGGCGACACGATCGTCCACAAGGTGTGGCGCGGCAAGGAGGCGGACCGCGCGGCCGCGTGCATCGAGAAGGTCGGCCCGCAGGTGAAGCGGCAGATCGAGCGCGACTACTTCTTCTACCCGGGGCCGAACAGCAACACGTTCGGCGACGTCGTGCTGCGCAGGTGCAAGCTGTCGGGCGCGCTGCCGTCGACGTCGGTCGGCAAGGACTGGCGCGGCCTGTTCGGCGCCGGCATCACGTCGGAGCGCACCGGCATCCAGGTCGAGACGCCCCTCGTCGGGTTCAAGGTGGGCCTCAAGGAGGGCGTCGAGGTGCACCTGCTCGGGCTGTCGATCGGCATCGACCTGTGGCCGCCCGCGCTGATCCTGCCGATCGGCCCCGGCCGCCTGGGGTTCGCCGACCGATGAGGCGGGTGATCGCGGCGGCGGTCGTGCTCGCGGCGGCGGGCGGGACGGCGCGGGCGCGCGGGTTCCGGGGCTCCGTCGACAGGTTCCAGGGCGGTGCGTTCCTGCACTACGAGCTGACCGGGCTGTCGGTCGTCGACGAGGGCGCCACGCCGGCGCGCGCGCACGAGGTCGTGCTCGCGGGCGCGCGGCTGCACGGCTTCGTCGGGCAGAACGCGAGCGTCAACTACCACATCGGCTTCGACGTCGCCGTCGGCGGCGCGTTCTCGCTGCCCGGGCGCTCCGGCGGCGCGGGGTTCGCGTACGACGTGGCGCTGTTCCCGATCGGCGTCGTCGTGCGCGGCGGGCGCACGTCGATCATCGGGTTCTCGGCGGGCATCGGCGCGAGCGGCGCGACGGGCGTGCTCGACGACGCGATGACGTTCCCGCTCGAGACGTTCGCGGAGGTCGGCGGTGGGCGGCTGCGCCTGCTCGCGCGCGCCCGCGCCACGTACATCGCGTTCGCCGACAACCGGCAGAGCGCCGCGCCGAGCATCGCGTTCGCCGACGAGCTCGAGGGCATGCTCGCGCTGCGCGTCGGCCGCCACTTCGAGGACTTCGGCTTCCCGTCGGGGAACGGCGGCTTCGTCGGCGTCGCGTACAAGGAGATCGCGACCGCGCGCATGGTCGGGCTCGTCGTCGGATACTCGATCGACATGGCGACGCCGCGCAGGTGGCGCGACAAGGCGAGGCAGGAGCGGCAGGAGCGGGAGGACCGCCGCGAGCGCGAACGCGAGCGCGAGCGGCGCAAGAAGCGACCCCGCCCGTCGTAGTACAGTCGCGGCGTGATCCGCTGGCTCCGCCTCACCGCGACTGCAACGATCATCCTGTCGATGATCGGCCTGGGCGTGATCGCCGGGCTGTTCCTGGTCGCGAACAGCGGCTGGGTCTCCGTGAAGGTGCCGCCGTGGCTGCAGGGGCTGTTCAACGACCGCCCGCACGAGGTGTGGCTGCCCGCGCTGATCGCCGGCTGGCTCGCGAGCGCGATCCTGCTCGCGGCGATCGTGCTGTGGAGCATGTACTACGTGTACCGGCGCCGGCAGTACGAGTCGCTCGTGCACCGCCTCGAGAAGGAGCTCGCGAAGCTGCGCAACCTGCCGTTCACCGAGCCGGCGCCGCTCGAGGACCTGCCCGAGACGCCGAGCGCGCAGGCCGCCCGCGTGATGAAGGCGCTCGACGACGACGAGCTGCTCGAGCGCGCGCGTTAGCTACAGGCCGACGCAGCAGCGGAAGTCGTAGTCGCCGCTGTCGATCTCGTGCGACGAGGTGTCGGTGCACGCGTCGAGGCCGCGCTTCTGCGCGGTGACGCCGTCGTTGTCGGCCATCCACTCCCAGGTGGAGTCCGTGCCGCCGGCCATGTCCATGAGGCCGGTCGCCATCTCGCACGCGGTGAGCCACTCGGCGTCCTCGCACAGGCGGCGACCCAGGGCGGTGCAAGCGTCGTTCGCGAGGAGCCAGGTCGCCGTGCCGCGCGTCGCCTTCTCGATGCAGACGTTCGCGCCCTCGTGGATCGGCGCGGTGTCGGCGGGGCAGGTCGGGGCGACGGGCGGCGCATCGATGACGGCCGGGCCGGCGACCTCGTCGTAGCCGATGCGGCCGCAGGCAGCGACGCTCAGGGCCACGACCACGAGCGCTGCGTGCTTGCCCACCAGGGCGAGCGTAACAGGTCAGCGCCCGCAGTGGTGGCGGTTGATGCAGTAGGTCTGCGCCGGGCAGTCGGCGTCCTGACGGCACTCACGCACGCACACACCCTCGGTGCACTGGCTGTCGCCGAGCTCCACCTTGCAGTCGTCGTTGGACTTGCACGCCATCGTGCACACGCTCACGATCTCGCTCGGCACGCCCTCCTTCTTCAGCTCCCAGCCACACGTCAGCGAGCCGCAATCGTCGCTGTTGTTGCACTGCTTGCCGAGGTTGCGCGCCTTGCCACACCCGACGGCGGCGAGGGTGAGGGCGACGATGATGCCGACGTTGCGCATGGTGCGAGCATGCCAGGGAAGCTGACGAAAAACCCCGACGGCGGCTGCGGCGCACCGCGTCGCGAAGGTATTGTCACCGCGTGGGTGCGGCGCTCGTCCTCCTGCTCGTCGGCCTCGGCGCGATGGCCGCGGGAGTGCTGATCGGCCGCTACTACGTGCCGGACGATCGGCAGCTGCGCCGCACGGCGCGCCACAGCAAGGCGTACATGCGCGCGCTGTCGCATCTGATCGCGCGCGACCACGACACCGTGGTGAGCGAGCTGCGCACCGTCGTCGAGGAGAACGTCGACGACGTCGAGCCGTACTTCGCGCTCGGCGCGATGTTCCGCAGCCGCGGCGAGAACGAGCGCGCGATCCGCGTGCACCAGGCCCTCGCGCTGCGCGAGCGCGACAAGCGCAAGCTGCGCCAGCGCGCGATGTACGAGCTCGGCCTCGACTTCCGCGGCGCCGGCATGCCGCGGCGCGCGACGCGCGCGATGGAGCAGGTGCTGCTCGAGGAGCCGGGCCACGAGGGCGCGCTGCGCGTGCTCGCCTCGCTGTACGAGGAGCAGGCGCGGTTCAACGAGGCCGCCGACCTGTGGCACCGCATCGGCAAGCGCCGCGACGAGGACACGACGCTGCGCGAGCACCACCTGCTCGTCGCGGCCGCGCAGGCGGCGCTCGCGCGCGAGGACCTCGACTCGGCCAAGCAGCTGCTGAAGGCCGCGCAGAAGCACCACGAGACGGCCCACTTCTTCGCCGCGGCGGCCGAGCTCGCGGCGGCGCGCGGCAACCACCGCGGCGCGCGCGAGCGGCTGCGGCAGGCGCTCGTCGCCGAGCCGGCGCTCGTCCCGCATCTCCTGCCCGGGCTGATCGCCGCGGAGACCGGCATCGCGGGCACGGAGAAGGGCCGCGACAGTCGCCGTGCCCACGACGACCTCGACGACGCCGAGCCGCTGGCGCGCGCCACACCGCCGGGCGGCATCCCGATCCAGCCGGATCCGACGCTGGCCCTCCCCGAACCCTCACCCCCACCCCCCGACCTCTCCGACCTCGTGGCCGCCGCGAGCGCCGCGGCCGGCGTGCCCGCGGACGCACTCGCCGCCACGTCGTCGGGCGTCGTCCGCACCGGCGACGCGCTCGCCTCCGGCGCCACGTCGTCGGGCGTGGTCCGCACCAGCGATGCAACGTCCTCGGGCGTTCGCACCGGCGATGCGACGGGCGTCCTCCGTGGCGATGCGGTCTCGCCGGCACTCCGCGGCGATGCAACCGGGTCGGGCGTCCGCACGGGCGATGCGACCGGCTCGGGCATTCGCGGCGATGCCATGTCGTCGGGCGTTCGCGCCGGCGATGCGACGGACTCGGGTGTCCGCCCCGGTGATGCGACGGCCTCGGGCGTCCGCGCCGGTGATGCGACGGCCTCGGGCGTCCGCTCCGGTGTGCGTGCCGGCGATGCGACGTCCTCGGGGTCGGCGCTCGTCCGCGTGGGCAGCGGCACGACGGCGCTGGCGTCGGGCGTGCTGCGCGCAGGCGATGCGACGTCGTCGGGCGTGCGCCCGCCGGAGGGCTTCGCGCTCGTGCCGTCGCACAAGCCGGCGGGCACCGTCGCCGAGCGCGTGCTCGCGCTGCTCGCCGAGGTCGAGGCGGAGACCGGCGCGCGCCTCGAGCTGTCGCTGATCCGCGCGCAGCTCCTGCCGCCGGGCAGCACCGTCGAGCGCGCCGCGCTCGCGGCCGACCTGATCGCGCGCTTCCCCGATGCGCTCGCCGCGCGCGTCGCCACGGCGCGCCTCGCGCTCGAGGGCGGCGACCCCGCGGTCGTGCGCCAGGCGCTCGAGGTGTTCGTCGCCGACGGCGGCGCGCTGTCGTGGTCGCTGCGCGGCCGCTGGCAGTGTGCCAACTGCAACCACCGGCCGGGGCCGTTCAGCTGGCGCTGCGGTCAGTGCCGGCGCTGGAACGCGATGCGCATGGAGACCGGCATCGAGCCGGCGCCGCCGCCGCCGCGCGACCGCCGCACCGTCGCGCGCCCGGCGCGCCCCGAGGGCCTGCTCGGCGCGACGCCCGACGACGCGCTCCCCGCGCCGACCCTCGATCCGGGACTCACCGAGGAAGAGCTCGCGCGCGCCGGCACGCGCCGCTCGCTGCTCGGCCGCGTCGGCGGCTGGGTCTCGGGCGTGTGGCGCCGCAAGCGCTAGACGGTGATGATATACCCGCCGTCGCATGACGCCCGAGCCGCCTGGTGAGCCGCCCGAGGGCGGAGGTTCGCTGAAGTCGAGCGATCCGAGCCCGCCGGTCATCACCGCGCCGCTCGCGGGGACGACGACCGGGCGCACGAAGTCGCAGACGTGGTTCGGCGAGGGCGGGGCGCCGCGGCGGTTCCTCGCGCGGTGGGGCTTCCCGCTGTTCGTCGTCGTCATCCTGATCATCGGCCGCGAGGTCCTGCTGCCGTTCATCTTCGCGAGCCTCATCGCGTACATCCTCGCGCCCGTCGTGGCGTGGATGTGCGACCGCAAGGACGGCACGCAGCGCATGCCGCGCGGGCTCGCGATCGTCCTCTGCTACATCGTGTTCATCGCGGCCGTCGTCGGGTTCCTGTTCCTGCTCGTGCCGCGGCTCACCAGCGACTTCGCGCGCCTCGGCAAGGAGGTGCCGGGGCTGTACAAGAAGGTCAACGAGGAGTGGACGCCGGAGCTCGCGCGCTGGCTCGAGCAGAAGTTCCCGTCGCTCGTGCAGAAGCCGCCCGCCGACGGCGCGGCGCAGGCGTCGGACGTGCCGCTGCCGCCGGGCACGGCGTTCACCGTCACGAACCTGCCCGACGGGCGCATGGCGATCCAGCTCGCGCCGAACGGCATCGACGTGAAGCCGACGCCCGACGGTGGCATCCACGTGCAGGCGGTGGAGGCGCGGCCCGAGCTCGCGTCGCTCGAGGACAAGCTGCGCGCCTACGTGAAGAAGGCGCTGCTCTCGCTGCAGTCGCAGCTCGAGGGCGTGGTGCGGTTCGGCCAGTCCCTCGTCGCCGGCTTCATCAAGGGCATCTTCATGTTCTTCTTCACGCTGATGATCGCGGCGTTCCTCCTGATCGACCTCGACAAGGTGCACGCGTTCCTGCGCAGCCTGTTCCCGGCGAACGTGCGCGAGGACTACGACATCATCAAGGCGGGCATCGATCGCGGGCTGTCGGGCGTGATCCGCGGGCAGCTCGTGATCTGCGTGATCAACGGCATCCTCACGTACATCGGCCTGCTGATCTTCGGGGTCAAGTACAGCCTGATCCTGGCGGTGGTCGCCGGGCTGATGTCGCTGATCCCGATCTTCGGATCGATCCTGTCGTCGGTGCCGATCGTGGCGGTCGCGCTCGTGAGCGGCGAGAGCGGCGTCGACATCGTGCGCGGTGTGGCGATCACGCTGTGGATCGTCGGCATCCACTTCATCGAGGCGAACCTGCTCAATCCGAAGATCATCGGGACCGCGGCGAAGATCCACCCGGTGCTCGTGATCTTCTCGCTGTTCCTCGGCGAGCACAGCTACGGGCTCGTCGGGGCGCTGCTCGCCGTGCCGATCCTGTCGGCGATCCAGGTCGTGTTCATGTACCTGTACCGGAAGACCTGGAAGGACCCGGCGGCGGCGGTGCGCCTCAGCGGGTCGGATCGCACGAGTGGGCCGATGAAGCGCAGCGAGCCCTCCCAGCCGCTGCCGCCGACGAGATCGTGATCTTCGGCATGCCAGGCGGCACGACTCCGCAGTTGATGCTCGCCACCCGGGGTGGTACCCCAAATCAGATGCGGTCCCGCGTGGTTCCCTTCCTCTCGGCGCTGGCGCTCGTCCAGGTCGCCGGCGCGGCGCAGGCCCAGCCGGCGGACCCGTACGGTCGTCCGCGGGCGCCGGCACCGAATCCGGCACCGAATCCGGCACCGAATCCGGCACCGAATCCGGCACCGAATCCGGCACCGAATCCGGCACCGAAGACGCCCGCGGCGGGGCCGTCGGATCCGTACGGTCCGACGGCGCCGGCGGATGCGACGCCGGCGGGCGCGACGACGCCGCTGGGACCGACGCAACCGTCGACGCCCGCGACCCCACCGCCGTCGGATGCGGTGCTCGCCGAGCAGGTCGCGGCCGCGCTCGTGCAGCGCGCGCAGGAGCTGTTCGACGCGAAGGTCCTCGTCGATGCGAAGCAGCTCGCCGTCGAGGCGCTGCAGAAGAGCCCGAAGGGCGCGGCGGCCGACCAGGCGCGGTTCCTGATCAAGTCGATCAACCAGCAGCTCGGCATCAAGGACGATCAGCCGCCCGCGAAGATCGAGGACCAGGTCGACCTGACGCCGATCGAGGATCCGACGCTCGCGAAGTCGAAGCAGAAGGTCGACACGGCGCCCGAGGTCCCGACGGCGCGCTCGAACCGGATCGTCGCCGGCGTGCACGCGGGCGCGTACTTCGGCCTGATCGGCGCGACCGTCGGCTCGTTCTTCTCCGAGGACAACGCCGCCGGCGGCGCCATCCCCGTCGGGCTCGCGGCCGGGCTCGCGGCGGGCGTGTACTTCCCGCGCGTGTTCGACAAGCTCGACTGGAACGAGGCGCAGGTGCGCACCGCCGGCTCGGGCACCGTGTGGGGCGGCGTCATCGGCGGCCTGTTCGCCGACGTCGCGAACGTGAGCAAGCCGTCCGCGGGCGTCGCGGGCACCACGGGGCGCGAGGTCCTCGTCGGCTCGGCGATCGGCTCGACCCTCGGCGGCCTCGGCGGCAGCCTGCTCGCGACGCGCAACAACTACTCCGTCGGCGACCTCGCGCTCGTCGACACCTTCGCCGGCATCGGCGCCGTCGGCGGCCTCACGATCGGCATGCTGATGCAGCCGGCGGAGACCGAGGCCTACTCGCTGAACTCGGTGTTCGGCATCGCGGGCGGCGTCATCGTCGGTCTGGTCGCCGCCCCGCAGACGAACACCACGCCGCGCCGGATGCTGCGCGTCGCCGGCCTCTCGGCGGCGGGCGGCGCGGTGCCGTTCCTCCTCTACGCGGGCATCCGCACCAACGAGAGCAAGGCCGACGAGCGCGTCGTGGGCCTCCTGTCGTCCGCCGGCCTCGTGGCCGGCGCCTGGCTCGGCTTCCGCCTCACGCGCGGCATGGACGAGGGCGCCGACGTCAGCCCCGGCAAGAGCAAGAAGTCCGACGCCGACGCGCCCCCCTCCATCCTCTCGCGCAGCTCGAGCGGCCGCTGGGACGTCGGCATCCTCACGGTCCAGCCTCTCTCCCCCGAGCTCGCCCCCCAGCGCGGCATGTCCATCCCGCTCCTCGGCGGCGCGTTCTAGCCTCACCGCTCGCGCGCCGCCGTCGTGGTCGCCGTGACGGCGTTGTGATCGACGGCGCCCGCGGGGTTGAGGCGGGTGGCGGGTGGCCGATGCTCCCGCGCGCGCTGAGGTAGTCTCCGCGGATGGTGCGTGCAGGGCTCGTCGTCGCCGCCGGTGTGATCGTGGGAGCGTGCGGACCGGCGCCGCATCGGGCGCCGCCGGCGCCGTGCTACGGGCCGGGGCTGCAGCCGGCCGCGTACGCTCTCGAGGGGGCGCCGGACCTGTTCGATGGGATCGCGCTCGACCTGCCGCAGCGCCGGGTGCCGCGGCAGGCGCCGCTCGCGTTCGTGCGCACGGGTGACCGCGCGAGTGCGCCGGCGATCGGGGCTGCGCGGCTCGCGATCGATCGCCGCGACTGTCGCGGGGCGACGCGCGCGCTCGCCGGGTTGCCGGCGAGCCACCCGGACCGCGACTACGTCGCGTACCTCGAGGCGTGGTGCCAGCACGTGTCCGGCGATCGCGAGGTCGCGCGCACCTCGCTCGCGCAGCTCGCGGCGAGCACCGGCGACGACCAGCTGCGCCCGTTCCTCGCCGACGACCTGCTCGAGGTGCTCGTCCAGGGCGACGTGACCTCGGCGCTCGACGCGCTCGACCGCACGCGCGGCCGGCTGTCCGCGGACCGCGTCGCGGTCGCGATGTACACCGCCGGCAAGTCGCGCGAGGGCGGGCTCGTCGTGAAGCTCGCCCCCGGCGCCGAGCCCGAGGCGACCGAGCTCTCGTGCCGCGTGAAGCTCGGCGACTGCCGGCGCGCGATCGCCACGCGCAAGTCGTGGGGCATGGTCTGGCGCACCTGCACCGACGAGCTCCCCGCCATCCCCGACTCCACCTGCGGCGCCGCCGATCCGCTCGCCGAGCTCGCCGCCCTCTACGCCTGGCGCGGCGAGCCCATGGGCCCCGGCGACCGCGCCGCCTTCCGCGCCGCCGTCGAGCGCTGGCTCGCACCACACCCCCAGCACCACCCGCGCTTCGACGCCGCCGGCCGCGACCGCCTCGCGCTCGCCATGCTCGCGCTCGACTGGGACACCGGCGCGCGCACCCCCGAGGCCTGGCGCACCACGGGCGACCTCGCCGCGCGCATCCACGACCGCACCACCGACCCCGCCATCTCCCGCGCCGCCCGCACCGTCTCCGACGCCGCCCACCGCAACGCCGTCCTCCTCGACCAGCACGCCCGGTGCCGCGCGGCGAACGCCCCGCGCCGGCGCTAGACCCCCTCACGATCGTCGCCGCTCGCCGCGGGCCTCCCGACGGAGAGCGCGCGGCGCTCGCAGAGCTCCGGACGTGGGTCGCGACCGCGCGCGGTGGGATGTCTTGCGGGCGTGCGGCGCGTGCCTCCCGACGTAGAGCGCGAGCGCTCGCAGAGGGCTCCGGACGGTGGTTTTGAGGTCGTGCGTTGTGCTGTCGCGCGGGCCTGATGTGGAGAGCGTGGCGGCGTGGGTGCCATTCGTGATCGCTTGTGCTCGCGTCCCTGCGACGAGATCGCGATTCGGTAGTATTGCATTCTTGTCGTGACAAGCATTGACAAGAAATGACTGCGTATTCTTGTTGTCGTTGCTAGAGTGCAATTCGTGATGTCGCACGGTGGAAGGCGCAAAGGGGCCGCTACGTGCTCCCCCCCGCGAGACAGCACGACGCCCCGATCGGACAGCGACGACGGCCACGCCACCCCACGTAGGGGTAGGTCAGGGGCGACGGACGCGGAAGACGAGGGCGCCGCCGAGGCGGACGTCTTCGTAGTCGGCGAAGCCGATGCGGCCGAGCCAGGCGCGCAGCTCGCCGGGGTCGAAGCGGCGGATGCCGGCGGCGCGGGCGGCGAGGCGGCCGAACAGGGAAGGAGCCTCGGCGAACGTGGAGCCGACGTAGAGGCCGCCGGGGCGGAGGACGCGGCGGACCTCGCGGAAGACGACCTCGGGGTCGTCGTAGGCGTGGAGGGCGCCGGCGTTGTTGACGCCGCCGAAGGCGCCGTCGACGAACGGCAGGGCGTGCGCGTCGGCGCGCACGAGCACGACGTTGGTGTAGCCGCCGGTGCGCTGCGCCGCGACGTCGAGCATGGCGCGCGAGATGTCGAGGCCGACGACGAGCGCGCCGGGAGCGGCGGCGGCGAGGGCGCGCGCGAACGCGCCGGGGCCGCACGAGAGGTCGAGCCAGGGGCCCGGGCGGTCGTCGAGGCTGAGGCCGTGCTTGTGGATGAACAGCTCCCCGGAGAGGCCGCCGACGGCCGCGCCGGCGCCCTTGCCGGCGAGCATCCGCACGAACGCCGGGCGCCAGAATCTGTCGTAGATCCGGGCGACCAGCTCGCTCTCCATGAGCCGCTGCTCGGTCGACGCGACCGTCGGCTCCCCGACGGAGACGTCGATGAGATCGATCACGTTCGCGTTGTGCGAGACGGGCTCCAGGCCGCAGCTCGCGCAGCGCGGCATCCGCAGGTTCTTGAACGGCGCCTCCGCGCGGCAGCGCGGACACGCCAGGATCGGCAGGACGGCGGGATCCACGACGACGTTGTAGTTGAATGCGGCCGCCGTTTCACGCTACGACGCCAGCGAATGAGGCACGCCGTCGCGCTCGTCTGTGCGTCCGTGCTGTTTGTAGCCGCCGGTGCGGCTGCGCAGCCGGCCAAGAAGCAGAAAGATATCTCCGCCGAGGTCACCGCGCTGTCGTCGGCGGATCCCGCCGCCGCCGCGAAGGCGGCCGCCGATCTCGGCGCGCTGGATCTGCCGGCGGCGCACGAGGCGCTCCTCGACGCGCTCGCGATGGGGCTCCCGGCCCAGGTCGCGGTCCCGGCGATCTCCGCACTCGCCGCGCACCCGGCGCCGCCCGACGTGGCGTCGCTGCGCCGCTACGCGCACCACCATAACCCGACGGTGCGGTCCGCCGCGCTCGCCGCGCTCGCCGCGTACCCGAGCCCCGAGGCGCGCGGCGCGATCGCCGCCGGCCTCCGCGATCCGAACGGCAGCGTTCGCGCGGCGGCCGCCGGCGCGGCGATGCGCGGGCGCGTGCGCGACGCCGTCGACCCGCTGCTCCAGCTGCTCGCGCGCGGCGAGGAGCCCGCCGGCAAGGCGCTCGCCGGGCTCGCGGACCTCGACCTCGCGCGCCGCATCGGCGACGAGCTCGGCAAGGTCCCCGACGCCGCGCTCGCGAAGTGCCTCGGCGCGATCCTCCTGCGCGCCGATTTCGGGCCCGACCCTGCGCGCGTCGAGATCGTGCGCGCGATCGCGAAGATCCAGGACGCGTCCGCCGTGGCGGCGCTGACCGACTACATCGACGCGACGCCGAAGAACCCGCCGCGCCCGTCGCGCAGCGAGGCCGTCGGCGTCGTCGAGGCCCGCCTCGCCGGAGGTGGCAAGTGAAGCGCGCCCTCGTACTCCTGCTCCTCGTCGGCGCTGGCTGCGGCGGCAAGGCCGTGTTCCGGCTGTCGTCCGACGAGAACAACGCGTTCGCCCTCGACAAGGCGCTCGCGCAGCGGCAGCTCCCCGCGACGCCGACGCCGGTCAACGACGCGCATCAGCCGCGCCTCTACGCGCTCGCGAACGCCGCGGGCGCGAACAAGACGATCCTCGCGCTCGACCTCGCGAGCGGCAACGTGATGTGGAAGGCCGACGCCGAGGTGAAGTCGCGGATCGCCGTCGGCGGCGACTTCATCGTCGCGCTCGAGGGCAACTCGCTCGTCGCGCGCGATCAGGCGCGCGGGCAGCCGCGCTGGCGCCACAGCGTGCCGGGCACGTACGTCGGGCATGCGGCGGATCGCGAGCGCGCGTACGTCGTGTGGAAGTCGGGCAGCACGTGGTGGCTCGCCGCGCTCGACGGCGCGGGCGGCAAGCAGCTGTGGAAGGCCGACGCCGCGGGCGTCCTCGGCGCGCCGCAGGCGCACGGCGGCGTGGTGTACGTGCCGTTCCTGTCGCAGTGGCTGACGCTCGTCGACGGCAGGTCGGGGCGCCTGCTCACGCGCGTGCGCGGCATCGACGAGCAGATCTCGACGCTGCGCGTGACCAGCACGACGGCGTACTACGGCTCGAAGCAGGGCATGTTCGAGCTCGACGGCCGCAGCTCGACGGGCCTGCGCGCCGAGGCGACGTACGGCAAGGTCGCGATCCCCGCGCAGCTCGAGCGCACCACGTACGCGCGCGACGCGTACGACGACGTCCAGGCCGCGTACACCGCGAACGACCGCACGCGCGTCCTGTGGGCGACCACACCGGTGAAGCAGGGGCCGATGGCCTTCGCCGGCGGCACCTACGCGATCCACCACTTCCGCTTCCTGCTCGGCTTCGGCGCCGACGGGGAGGTCCGCTGGGCGTACAGCCACCCGCGCGTCGAGCTCGTCGCGTCGGACCACACGGGCGCGGTCGTCGTCGGGCTGTCGGCGTCGGGCGAGGTCGTCGCGGTCGATCCGGTGACCGGCGCCGTGCGCGCGCAGAAGAGCCTCGGCACGTCGCAGCAGGTGCTCGGCGGCACGTTCGACGCCGACGGGTGGGCCCCCGCGGCGGAGGGGCAGGCGGCCGATCCCGTCGCCGCGCTCGTCGGGATCCTCCGCGATCGCGACGCGCGCTTCGACCGCGTGAAGGAGCTCGCCGCCGGCGTGCTCGCGAAGATGCCCGGCCCCGACGTCACGCGGCACCTGCTCGAGACGCTCGCCGACAACCGCGCGCCGCAGCGCCTGAAGGACGCCGTCGTCGAGCAGCTCGTCGCGCGGCGCGACCCGAGCGGGCTGCCGGCGCTGACCGCGCAGCTCGCGGTGCGCACCGACTACCTCGCGAAGA
Organism: Deltaproteobacteria bacterium; assembly: GCA_019637375.1. Taxonomy (GTDB): domain Bacteria; phylum Myxococcota_A; class Polyangia; order Haliangiales; family Haliangiaceae; genus JABFXX01. The sequence goes on from JAHBVW010000056.1 coordinate 27,209, forward strand.
CCGAGCCGGATGCGCTCGGCGCGACGGCGCGCGCGATCGCCGGCCTCGAGGGGCTCGCCCTCGACACCGGGCACGTCGAGGCGGCGCTCGCCGCGCTCGAGGTGCACCTCGACGCACCGACGACGCCGACCGCGGACCTCGCGCAGGTGATCGGCGCGATGGCGGCGATCGGCGGCGGCGCCGAGCGGCAGCCGCTCGCCTCGCACCTGCTGCTCTATCACGCCGACGATCTCGGCGGCGAAGCGGCGTGGCAGCGCGCGATCAGCATCGCGCTCGCGCGCAAGGGCGGCCCCGGCGAGCGCGCCGTCCTGCGCCGCGTCGCGGGGGATCCGCGGTCGCGCCCGGGCCTGGCGAGTGCGATCCGCGACGCGCTCGGCGTCGAGTAGGCTAAGATCGGCCGGGTGCGCCGGTTCCGGATCCTCATCTGCCGCGGTCCCGAGTGCGGGGACCGACGAGGATCGGCGGTGCTGCACGACGCATTCGCGCGCGCGCTCGAGGCCCACGGCGTGCGCGACCGCGCCGAGCTCGTGTGGCAGAGCTGCTTCGGGCGCTGCACGCAGGGCCCGAATGTCCTCGTGAGGGAGGTCCTCACGGTGGAGCCGCCGGCGCTGGGCACCGGCTTTGCGACGTTGCCGGGCCCACGCGGTTCGACGGCTTTGTATAATCGGATGGACGAGGCGCGCACCGAGCGCGTCGTCGCCCAACACGTGCTCGGAGGTCAGATCGTGCGGGACCTCATCGAACCCCCCGGTGGCATTCGCCCGATCGACCCGGTAGCATCTTCCCGAAGGAACAGCTGACGCATGAGTCGCCAACCCACGATCCTCGCTCTCATGTGTGCCGGCGCTCTCGGCGCAGGTGCGTGCAAGACGGAGAAGGTCGAGGTACCGGATCCGAAGACCGCGCAGGATCTCCAGGGCTGCAGGAGCACGCTCTCGGAGCAGAAGAAGGTGATCGACGAGCTGAAGAGCACGAACGCGCAGCTCGCCCTCAAGCAGGGCGCCGGCAGCGGCAGCGGTGCCGAGCTCGTCGTGTCGATCCAGGAGGACGGCCCGGGCAAGTGCTCGCTCGTCGTGAAGCCGCCGCAGCCGGGCGAGGTCCGCTACGCGGTGAACGACAAGGCCGCGGAGGCGGGCGCCGCCGAGTTCTACAGCCTGGTGAACCGTTCGCGCGGTGAGATCCAGAAGTGCTACGAGCAGGTGCTCAAGAAGAACACCGGGCTGCAGAGCAAGGAGCAGACGCTGATCGTGTCGGCGAGCTTCGCGAACGGGGCGATCCAGGGGACGCCCGTGTTCACGCCGTCGCTCGGCGGTGCGTTCGACTCGTGCATGACGGCGATCGCGACGAAGTGGAAGCTCGAGAAGTCGTCGGGGGCGCCGATGACGTTCCGCGCCCCGGTCTCCCTCAAGCCGTCGTGAAGCTGCGCGAGCTCGAGAAGCGGCTCCGCGAGGAGCCCGACAATCTCGGGCTGCGCATCAGCGTCGCCGGCGCGCTCCGCGAGGCCGGCCGGCAGGACGAGGCCGTCGAGCTGTACCGCTCGGTGGCGATCGCGTACCGCGATCAGGGCCGGACGCAGCAGGCGATCGCGTGCTGCCGCAGCATCCTGGAGATCGCGCCCGAGGACGTGCGCTGCCACGCGCTGCTCGCCGCGCTGATCGCGGGCCACAAGGGCCGCACGGCCGCGCGCGACACGGGGAAGATCGAGCTGCTGACGAGCGGCGAGCCGATCGTGCTCGAGGTCGTCCCGCCGGTGGTGCCGGCGGCGCCCGTGGTGCCGGCGGTGCCGGTGCGCGCGCGCAACGACTCGTCGAGCGGGCTGAAGGAGCCGCTGCGGCGCTCGTCGTTTCCCGATGCCGAGCCGACGCCGCTGCCGGAGGCGCTGCCGTACCACGTGCACGATCCGACGACGCGGTCGCTGAAGAAGCTGTCGATGCGCGACCTCGGGCGCCCGGTGCCGGAGCCGGATCCGCTCGCGACGCCGGATCCGGATCTGCCGGCGGCGGAGGGCGTGCAGACGCGGCCCGGGTCCGACGATGGGACGCGGCCCGAGGTGTCGGGGATCGCGAGCGCGGCGCGCCGGATCTCGGCGTCGCTGATCGCGTCGACCGACGTCGACGGGCTGTACCGGCCGTCGGCGCCGCAGGACCTGGCGGCGGAGCTCGATACGCGGCAGCACCGGCGGATCGCGGCGGAGGACATGGCGAAGATCTCGCTGCCGCCGCCGACGGTGCCGATCGATCTCGTCGATCTGGAGCTCGAGATCGAGGGGACGGGGCGCGAGGTCGACGTCGACACCGACGCCGACGTCGAGGCGCTGACGCCGATCCCGGTGGCGCCGGCGCGCGGCTCGGTCGCCGACGGGATCCCGATGCGCGACTCGGTGAGCGACGAGGAGCTGACGCAGCCGCGCGACGTGCCGCTCGGTGTCTCGGCCACGTCGCCGGCGACGGCGCCGCCGCCGCTGCTCGCGAGCGCGTTCTTCCTGCCGGTGCCGAGCGATCGGCGCGGCGCCGTGCTCACGCGCTTCCAGCGCCGCGCGGTCGCCTCGGGGACGACCGTGATCCGCCAGGGCGAGTCGAACCAGGCGCTGATCGTCGTCGCGCGCGGCCGGCTCGAGGTCCGGCACGAGCGCGAGGCGCGCTTCATCGCGCTCTCCATCGTCGGGGCCGGCGAGTACGTCGGCGAGGTCGCGCTGCTGGCGCGCGCGGCGGCGGCGGCGCACGTCGTCGCGGTCACCGACGCCGAGCTGCTCCTGCTCGCGCCGCGCGACTTCTACGAGCTCACCGGCACGTTCCCGTCGCTGTGGGCCGAGCTCAAGGACACGGCGGAGCGGCGCACCCGCGAGCACGAGGCGCGCCTCCGCCGCTGAGCACGATCGCGCGCGCGATCGCCGCGGCCTCGGCGGCGCGCCGGCGCCGCGAGAGCTCCGTCGCGGCGAGCATCACCGCCGCGAACCCGAGCCCGGCGAGCCACCACCCGAGCTCCGGCCCGCTGCGCACGACGCAGCTGGTGTGGTGCGGACGGTCGAACGCACCGATCAGCTCCTTCACGAGCAGCGGGAACGTCACGAACGCGATCGTCCCCGCGATCGTCCGGCCCACCCGCGGCACGTGCCAGCTGACGGCGAGCAGCACGAACGCGAGGGCGCAGAGCGTCGTCATGCTCGAGTCTAGCGTCGCGCGATCACGCGGGCGACGTGCGGCCCGGCTCAGCGGCGCGCGACCGCACGTGCGATGCCCTCGTGTGCGCGCCGGCGCGACGCGACCCGCGCGACCAGCCACATCGCGGCCGACAGCCCCACTCCGACGAGCCCCCACACGAACTTCGTGTGGATCCGGAACGCGCGCCGCCGGATCACCGGCGGATCGAGGCAGCTGACGAGGTCCGCGAGCAGCGCCGAGCACGCGAGGAACGCCACCATCACCGCGAGCACCCACCCGAGCCGCGGCGCGTACCACGCGATCACGAGCATCACGATCGCGATCCCGAACGCCGTGCTCATGCCTCCAGCATATCCACGAACACCGGGGCCGTCGGCGATCTTCGACACGCCCGCCGCTACCCGGAGCCGCCCCGACCGCGCCGGCCGCGCGTGCGACCGTGGTCGCGGAGGGAAACATGAAGCGGACATGGGCGTTCGTGATCGCGTGTGTCTTCGCGCTCGGGGTGAGCGCGGATGCGGAGGCCGGCCGGGGCGGCGGCGGCGGCAGGTCGTCGAGCCATCGCTCGTCGAGACCGGCGAACGGGACGGGAGCGAGCTCCCACAGCCACACGGTGAAGGGCTACACCACGAAGCGGGGCACGACCGTCGCGCCGCACAAGCGGACCGATCCGGACCGCACGCAGCGCAACAACTACTCCACGAAGGGCAACACGAACCCGTGGAACGGCAAGCGCGGAACGAAGACCGCGACGCACTGAGCGTGGGCCGGCGCGGCGCCAAGCCGCCACGACGCCAAGCGAGAGCCAAGGCCGGCTCTCACATGGTGGCCCGCCGCCGCGACGGGCACCATGTATCGAGCCGCGTACATTTGCGAAGCAACAAAGTGCGCCGTAATCAAGTTTGTCGCTTATCATTGACAATCAACATTGCCGTCCATCAGCCACGAGCGCCCATTCACCCGGGGGCGGGCACACTGCGCGGAGGTCGCTGCATCGGACTGCACCAACACCTACGTGATCACCCGATGGTCGTGTCGAGCACAACGCACGACGCGTTCGACGGACTGACCGCTCGCGCAACGGCGCATGACGGGTTGACCGCTCGCGCACGGCGCATGACGCGCTCGACGGGTAGCCCGCTCGCGCACGGCGCATGACGCGCTCGACGGGTAGCCCGCTCGCGCACGGCGCATGACGCGCTCGACGGGAAAGCTGCACCACGCGAACGTGATCGCCTGAACGCACGCCCGAGCAGAGAGCACGCACCCCAAGGGGCGTTCCCGGAGCCTCCGGCGGGCGGCCTCTCGCCCGAACGCGCCGGAGCGCATGCCCCGTGACGAGCGAACACCCGACGGAATGCGGTCGCGCGAGGGCGCGCGTGCGGGTCGGTGGCTCGCAGAGCACCGACGCACAACGCTCGGCGCGGGGCAGTGCGCGATAGGCGCGAGGGCGAGGCCGCCCTGCCGGAGGCGAACGCACGAGTCTCCGGCGAGCCCGGCCGTACCTCCGACGTCCACGCTCGGACGTCAGATGGATAACTACGTGCGCTTGGACTTGAGGATGCGCTCGAGGGCCATGCCGGCGGCGCGGGCGGCGAGGGCGAGCTGGTCGTCGAAGGTGTGGCGCATGCGGAGCTCGCCGAAGAGGACGCCGACGACGCGCTCGCGGATGGCGACGGGGACGAGGAGGATCTCGGGAGGGCAGGCGCCGAGGACGGCGGTGAGGAAGGTGCGCGAGGCGTCGTCGTGCATCGGGCCGCGGTAGGGGAGGCGCGTGCCGACGACGTCCTGCAGCGTCGAGGGGCGATCGAGGCGCAGCGACGAGAAGGGGAGCACCGCCGGGATGGGCTGCATCGCGAACACGGCGAGCTCGTTGATGCGCGAGGCGTCGGGCTTGATCGAGAAGAAGCCGGCGCGCGCGTGCGACTCGGCGAGGTGCGAGATCATGAGCTTCACGACCTCGTCGCGCGAGGTCGTGCGCTCGAGCGCGCGGATCAGCTCGATCGCGCGGGCCGTGGAGTCCTCGAGGACGCGCACGAGCCCCGGCGAGGCGTTGTCGACGGCGGGCGCGCCGCGCGCCGGCTCGGGCGGCGACGGTGGGGTGACGATGAGCGGCGCCGAGTCGACGTCGGGCATCGGGATGCGCGAGGCCGGGCCGCCGCCGTCGACGAGCTCGTCGTCGTCGTCGCTGCCGGGGATGGCGCCGAGGAGCGGCGGCGGGATCGTGGTGCCGGGAGGGCCCCAGCCGTCGTCGACGGGATCGTGGTCGATGCGCGGGCGCGCGAGGTGACCGGGGACGATGTCGTCGTAGCGATCGGGGATGGCCTCGTCGAGCTCGACGGCGCTCATCACGCTCGTGGTCGGGCCGCCCTCGTCGTCGTCGTCCGTCGTGGCGCGGCGGAGCGAGGGCGTGGCGACGCGCGGAGGCATACGCGGCAGCGTCGTGGCGTTGTCGAGATCCGAGCCGCGCTCGCGCTCGCGCGCGGGCGCCGGCTTCACGCGCGGGTTCGTCGGGTCCTCGCGGTTCGCCGTCGGGGGGCGCGGGGCAGTGCGCGTGGGTTGGTCCCAGATCGGGTTCGTGCGCGTCGGGGCGTCCCACGGGGAGGCCGGTGCCGGGCGGGCGCCGGGGTTGGTGTCCTCCGACGACGACGACGACGACGGCGGCGGCGACGGGGGCGCGGCCAGCGTCTCGTCGCTGACCTCGCCGGCGGGCGGGGCGGCGAACGTGTCGACGCGCGTCGGGTCGTCGGGGCCGGCGCCCGCGCCCGGCGGCGCGGCCTCGGCCTGCGTCGGCTGGTCGTCGACGATCGCGGGGACGCCGCTCGTCTCGGTGTCGCGGTGGCTGCGCTGCGTCGCGGCGGCGGTCGCGCCGATGCCGATGACCGTGCGCTTCTCGGGGCGCAGGCCGGCGGGCGTCGGGCGCGCAGGCTTGCGCGCCTCGAGCACGACGACGTCGCTGTTCTCGCCGGGGGCGAGCGGCACCTCGTCGGGCACCGCGTGCTCGGCGCTGTGCCCCACGAGCGTCTTGCGCGCCGTCTCCCCGATGCCGGTAAGCGCCTTCGGCGCGAGCTCCGGACCGTTTTTGCGGTTGGTGTCGGGCTGCGGGGTCGCCGCGGCGGCGAGGCGCTCGTGGAGCGGCGCGGCCGGGTTCTTGCGGACGGCGTCGGGCTGTGGGGTCGCCGCGGCGGCGAGGCGCTCGTGGAGCGGCGCGGCCGGGTTCTTGCGGACGGCGTCGGGCTGCGGCGTCGCGGTCGGGTTCGAGGGGTTCTTGCGGCGGGCGTCGGGAGGCGCGGCCGCGTTCGACGGAGCGGGGAGCGGCACGGCCGGATCGGAGTGGCCGAGGAGCGTCTTGCGGGGCGGGGCGGGGGCGCCGCTCAGGAGCTGGTTCGGGTCGAGCGTCTTGCGCTGCGGCTCGCCGCCGGTCGCGGCCTTGAGCTTGGCGGCCTCGCGCGCGAGCTCCTCGGCGGTCGGCGGCGGGCGCCCGACGAGCGTGCGCTTCGGTGGATCCGCCGGCGACGCCGACCTGCGCAGCGGCTCGGTCTCGGCGGTGTGCACCGACGCGGGCTGGTTCGCAGGTGCATCGCTCGGGCGGCGGCGCTCGAGGAGCACGGGCTCGCTGTCGAGCGGCCCGATGTGCTCGCGGATCACGGCGCTGCCGTCGTCGTCGACGTTGACCTCGATCGTCGCGGACGGCGCCACCACCGACGCCTCGCGGTGCACGACGGCGCGCAGCTCGCCGGAGACGTCGGGCGGCCGGTCGTCGAGGTCGTCGGCGATGATGATGCGCGGCCCGTCGGGATCGACGGTGCGCGTCGGGCCGCTCGCGATGCTGACCTCGCCGGCGCGCGCCGCCAGCTCCGGCGGATCCGTCTTCACGCGGCGCCGCGGCGCCGGGCGCGCCGGTGCCGGCACCTTGCGCGGGCCGGTCGGCTCCTCGTCCTGCTGGTTGACCTCGACGGTGATCACCGGGCCGTCGTCGTCGTCGTCCTCGAGCGGCTCCGGCATCGGCGGCCGGATCGACGGCGCCCGCCGCACGGGCACGCGGATCTCGCCCGACACGCTGCGCGCGCGCGGCGTCTCGACGGTGCCGTCCGACGGCGCAGGCGGCGCTGCCGCTACGGACGCGTCGTCGGCCTTCACCGGCGCCGGTGCGCGCGGCGTCGTTTGCGCATCCGCGTCCGGCCACTTCTCCGTCTCCGGCGGCGGCCGCACGCCGACGCCGCCAGCGCCGCCAGCGCCGCCAGCGCCGCCAGCGCCGCCACCGCCGCTACCGCCACCGCCACCGCCACCGACGCCACCGACGCCACCGACGCCACCGACGCCACCGACGCCACCACCCTTGCGCGCCTGATCCGCCGGCACCTTCACCGGCACCACGCGCCCGAGGGCCGGTGCGCGCGCCGCCTCGATCACCTGCGCGCGCACGACCTCGCCGGCGCTCGGCGGCGTCTGCATCGCCTCGGCCGCCGCCGACGCGGCCGCGCCGAACTTCGCGACGAGGTCGAGCTCGCCGCTCGTCGGCCGCTGCACGTCGATCGGCCCGGTCACGGGCGCGATCGCGCGGTGCCGCGACGCCTGGACCTTCGCGGTGTGGCCCTTCACGCGCGGCATCGGCTGCGGCACGGCCGCTCCCGCCGCCGGGGCGGCCGGCTTCTGCGGCTGCGCGTGCGAGTCGTTCGTCGGCTGCAGCAGCCGCTGCCCGAGCGCCGTGACGTGACCGTAGTAGTGCGCGAGGCACCACGCGATCTGCATCTGCGTCGCCACCGCGCGCACCACGTACGCGCCGGTGAAGAACGCGATCTCGTCGACGGCGTGGCGGTCCGACGGGTCGCTCATCGCGACCGTCAGGTTGTTGTCCGCGTCGAGCGACACCGGCACCGCGCGCAGCTCGACCGCCATGTCCGTCGGGATCGACGAGATCACGCGCGTCGACAGCCGCGCGAGCGTGTTCGGATTGACCTGCGGGACGAGCAGGCGCTTGCGGTAGAAGTCGGTGAGGATCTCGTCGCCGATCGCGCCGACCGCGACCAGCTGCTCGCCGAGCGTGCCGCCGTGGTTGGCGACCCACGCGCGCGCCTCGTCCAGGGCCCTGGAGGAGACCAGTCCCGAGCGAACCAGGAGCGCGCCGGCGTCGTCGGCCAAGGGGTTACCGTGCTCGGATCGGGACGTGCCCCCGGTCCATCGGCGATCATGCGGACAGGCGCCGAGCCATGTCAACGAACCCGCGAATCTACCTGGACTTCAACGCCACCGCTCCGATCGCCCCGGCCGCCCGGGAGGCGATCGCGGCGGCCGTGGAAGTGCTCGGCAACCCATCGTCGATCCACGCCGAGGGGCGCGCCGCGCGCGATGTGGTCGAGCGTGCGCGCGACCGCGTCGCCACACTCGCCGGCCGCCCGCGCGAGCAGGTCGTGTTCACGAGCGGCGGCACCGAGTCCAACGCGCTCGGCGTCGCCGCACTCGCCGCCGCCGTCGAGGCCCGCGGCGGTCCGCGCGTCGTCGCCACCACGCCGCTCGAGCACCCGTCGCTGCGCGCCGCCGTCGCCGCGCTCGCCGCGCGCGGCTGGACCGTGCGGGAGCTGCCGCCGCTCGCCGCCGCCGTCGGCGATCTCGGCGGCGTCGGCCTGCTCGCCGCCGCCGCGGTCAACCACGAGCTCGGCACGGTGCTCGATCCCGCCGTCGTCGCGGCCGCCCGCGCGGCCGGCGCGCTCGTGCACCTCGATGCGGTCCAGGCCGCCGGCAAGCTCGCCCTCGGCACCGTCGACGCCGACGCGCTCGCGCTCTCCGCCCACAAGCTCGGCGGCCCGCAGGGCACCGGCGCCCTCATCCTCGCCCACGGCGCCGCCGACGACGCCCTCCCGGCCACCGGCCACCAGGAGCGCGGCCGGCGCGGGGGCACCGAGAACGTCCTCGGCATCGCCGGCTTCGGCGCCGCCGCGGCCGCCCTCTTGCCCGACCCACCCGCCACCTGGGCCCCCGTCGCCGAGCGCGGCGCCCGTTTCGAGGCCGCGCTCGTCGATCGCCTCGGCGCCCGCATCCACGGCGCCTCCGCCCCGCGCATCGGCGGCACGATCAACGCCGCCTTCCCCGGCGCCGCCGGCGAATCGATCGTGATCGCCCTCGACCTCGCAGGCGTCGCCGTCTCCACCGGCGCCGCCTGCACCTCCGGCTCCGTACAGCCCTCACCCGTCCTCCTCGGCCTCGGCCTCCCTCCCTCCCTGGCCCGCGAGGCCGTCCGCTTCAGCCTCGGCCGCACCACCACGGACGCAGAGCTCGACGCCACCCTCGCGCTCCTCCCACCGATCGTCGACCGGGCCCGCCGCCACCGTCGCTAGCGCCGAACCGATCCTCGGTCGCCTCCACGGCGTCCGCGGTCGCGCGCCGGGCCCCGCGAGACAGCTCGACGCCCCAAGATCCTCAGCGGGTGCAGAGGTCGCCGGCGACCTTGCCGCCGCCGTCGACGGGCATGCCGCCGATCGCGCGGCCGCGGAGCTCGGCGTTGGCGAAGACGATGCGGCGGTTGGCGGCCCGGCCCTCGGGGGTCTTGTCGTCGGCGACGGGCTTGGTGGAGCCGAAGCCTGTGGAGAGGAGGCGCGTGCAGGCGATGCCCCGGGCGACGAGGGCGCGGCCGAGGGTGAGGGCGCGCTGCTCGGTCAGGCGCTGGTTGAACGACGCGGAGCCGGCCGCGTCGCTGTGGACCTCGATGCGCAGCAGCGTGACGTACGACTTCGCGTCGAGGTACGCCTTCACGTAGGCGATGCCCGCGTCGGACTCCGGAGTCAGCTCGGCCTTGCCGCTGGCGAACGTGATCGGGTGCGGGACGACCAGCTCGTGGTTCTCGACCCGGAACGACTCGGCCGCGGCCGATCCCGCCGCCACCATCAGCATCAGCCCGATCGCGCGTGCTCGCATCGACCCAGCGTATCGCCCATCGGCGTTCGACCTCAAGCCGCACTCCCGCGATCGCGCACGCCGAGCGCGATCCGCCGATTCGAAGAAGATCAGCGATCCCATGCTCTTGTCGCACGGCGCACACCGCGACGCGCGGCCCAGCTCGGGTGCGGTGAAGATTGACGGTGTCGGTGACAGCGGGGTATCCCCTGCCCATGCGTGACGTCGTCATCGTCGGTGCCGCCCGCACCGCCATCGGGAGCTTCCTCGGTTCGCTCGCCTCGGTCGCCGCACCCAGGCTCGGTGCCACCTCGATCCAGGCGGCGCTCGAACGCGCCGGCGTCGCCCCCGGGGACGTGCAGCTCGTCCACATGGGCATGGTGCTCCCCGCCGGCGTCGGCCAGGCGCCCGCACGCCAGGCCGCGCTCTACGCCGACCTGCCGAAGTCGGTACCGTGCGTCACCATCAACAAGGTGTGCGGCTCGGGCCTCGAGGCCGTCCTCGGCGCCGCGCGCATGATCGCCGCGGGCGACATCGACGTCGCCGTCGCGGGCGGCATGGAGTCGATGTCGAACACGCCCCACGTCGTGCGCGGCCTGCGCAACGGCGTGAAGATGGGCGCGCTCGACACCGTCGACACGATGATCACCGACGGGCTGTGGGACCCGTACAACAACCAGCACATGGGCAACTGCGCCGAGCTGTGCGCGAAGGAGAAGGGCATCCCGCGCAGCGCGCAGGACGAGCACGCCGCCGAGAGCTACCGGCGCGCGCTCGACGCGCAGAAGCAGGGGCACTTCAAGGCCGAGATCGCCGCGGTGAAGATCGCCGATCGCAAGGGCGAGATCAGCATCGACGTCGACGAGGAGCCGGGGCGCGGCAGCATCGACAAGCTGCCCGGGCTGCGCACGGCCTTCCAGAAGGACGGCACGATCACCGCCGGCAACGCGTCGTCGATCAACGACGGCGGCGCCGCCGTCGTGCTCATGTCCGCCGACGAGGCGAAGCGCCGCGGCGCGAAGGTCCTCGCGCGGCTCGTCGCGAGCGGCTACCACGCGCAGGCGCCCGAGTGGTTCACCACCGCGCCGGCGACCGCGATCCAGAACGCGCTCAAGAAGGCGAGCTGGGACGCGAAGAAGGTCGACCTGTGGGAGATCAACGAGGCGTTCAGCGTCGTCTCGATCGCGAACAACCAGCTGCTCGGCCTCGACGCCGCGAAGGTCAACGTGTGGGGCGGCGCCGTCGCGCTCGGCCACCCGATCGGCGCGTCGGGCGCGCGCGTCCTCGTCACGCTCCTGCACGCGATGGCCGCGCGCGGCGCGAAGACGGGCGGCGCGTCGCTGTGCATCGGCGGCGGTGAGGGCATCGCCCTCCTCGTGGAGCGCCCGTGAACGTAGACCGACTCGGCGTAGTAGGCGCCGGCCAGATGGGGCAGGGCATCGCGCAGATCGCCGCGCAGGCGGGGCTCGACGTCATCCTCGTCGACGCCGCGCCCGACTTCGCGACGGCCGGCATCGGCAAGATCAAGAAGCAGCTCGACCGGCTCGTCGAGCGAGGCAAGCTCGACGCCGCCTCGCGCGACGCCACGCTCGGCCACCTCAGGCCCGGCGCCGCGCACGGCGACCTCCGCGCGTGCGACGTCGTCATCGAGGCGGCTCCCGAGAAGGAGGAGCTGAAGCTCGCGATCTTCAAGAGCCTCGGCGAGGCGTGCAAGGACGACGCGATCCTCGCGTCGAACACCTCGTCGATCTCGATCACGAAGATCGCCGCCGCCTCGGGCCGCCCCGATCGCGTGATCGGGATGCACTTCATGAACCCGGTCCCCGTGATGAAGCTCGTCGAGATCGTGCGCGGTCTGCCGACGAGCGACGCCACCTACGCGACCGTCGTCGAGCTCGCGAAGCGCTTCGGCAAGACCACGATCGGCGCGCGCGACATCCCCGGCTTCATCGTCAACCGCATGCTGATCCCGCTCCTCAACGAGGCCTGCTACGGCCTCTACGAGGGCCTCGGCACGGCGGCGGACATCGACGTCGGCGTGCGCCTCGGCCTCAACCACCCGATGGGCCCGCTCGAGCTCGCCGACCTGATCGGCCTCGACACGTGCCTCGCGATCGCCGAGGTGCTGCACCGCGAGCTCGGCGACGACAAGTACCGCCCGTGCCCGCTCCTGCGGCAGTACGTGGCGGCCGGCTGGCTCGGCAAGAAGGTCGGCCGCGGTTTCTACGAGTACGACTCCCAGGGCCAGCGCAAGGCCTGAGCTCGCGCACGATCACGGAGGACGACGGATGAGCTACGAAGGGTTCGAGACGCTCCTGGTCCGCATCGAGGGACCGCTCGCGTACGTCACGATCAACCGCGAGGCGGCGCTGAACGCGCTGTCGAGCAAGGTCATCGCCGAGCTCACGACGGTGGTGATGGAGCTCGAGGTGTCGAGCGACGTGCGCGCCGTGATCCTGTCGGGCGCCGGCGACAAGGCGTTCGTCGCGGGCGCGGACATCTCCGAGATGCTCGAGATGACGCCGCCGCAGGCGCAGGCGTTCGCGCAGATGGGCGGCGCGCTCGGCGAGGCGATCGAGAGCTCCGACAAGGCGTGGATCGCCGCCGTCAACGGGTTCGCGCTCGGCGGCGGCTGCGAGCTCGCGCTCGCGTGCGACTTCATCCACGCCTCGGAGAAGGCGAAGTTCGGCCAGCCCGAGGTCAAGCTCGGCGTGATCCCCGGCTTCGGCGGTACGCAGCGGCTCGCGCGCCGCTGCGGCGTCGCGAAGGCCAAGGAGCTGTGCATGACCGGCGACACGATCGACGCGGCCGAGGCGCTGCGCATCGGGCTCGCCGACGCGGTGTGGCCGCACGCCGACCTGCTCGGCAAGGCGAAGGACGTCGCGCTGCGCATCGCCGCGAACGGCCCGCTCGCGGTCGCCGAGTGCAAGCGCCTCATCCACCAGGGCCAGTCGGCGACGCTCGATCACGCGCTCGCACTCGAGCAGCGCAGCTTCGGCCTCCTGTTCGCGACACAAGACCAGCGCGAGGGCATGGCCGCCTTTCTGGCGAAGCCGCGCCGTCCCGCGCAGTTCAAAGGGCAGTAGTACACATGGACTTCTCACTGACCGACGAGCAGCTCGCCGTCCAGAAGCTGGCGCGCGACTTCGCCACGAACGAGGTGCTGCCCAAGGCCGCCGAGATCGATCGCGAGCACCGCCACCCGGCCGAGCTCGTGAAGCGGATGGGCGACCTCGGCTTCCTCGGCATCGCGATCCCGCTCGCGCACCAGGGCGCGGGCTTCGATCACGTCTCGTACGCGCTCGCGATGGAGGAGGTCTCGCGCGCGTGCGCGTCGACCGGCGTCATCATGAGCGTCAACAACTCGCTCGTGTGCGACCCGATCTTCCGGTTCGGCACCGACGCGCAGAAGGCGAAGTGGCTCGTGCCGCTCGCCCAGGGCCACCTGCTCGGCTGCTTCGCGCTCAGCGAGCCGGAGGCCGGCAGCGACGCGGCCGCGCAGCGGACGACGGCCACGCGCGACGGCGACGACTGGGTCATCAGCGGCACCAAGAACTGGATCACGAACGGCCCCGTCGCGGACGTGTGCGTGCTGTTCACGATGAACGACCGCGCCGCGGGTCACAAGGGCATCACGGCGTTCATCCTGCCGATGACGACCAAGGGCGTGCGCTGCGGCGCTCCCGACGACAAGCTCGGCATCCGCGGCAGCAAGTCGTCGCAGATCTTCCTCGACGACGTGCGGCTCTCGAACGACCACCTCCTCGGCGAGGTCGGCGGCGGCTTCAAGGTCGCGATGTCGACGCTCGACGGCGGGCGCATCGGCATCGCCGCGCAGGCCGTCGGTATCGCGCGGGCCGCGCTCGAGGACGCGCTCGCCTACGCGCAGCAGCGCCGCACGTTCGGCAAGCCGATCGCCCAGCACCAGGCGATCCAGTTCAAGCTCGCCGACATGGCGACGGAGATCGACGCCGCGCGCCTGCTCACGCTGCGCGCCGCGTGGCTCAAGGACCACAAGCTCCCGTACGGCATGGAGGCCTCGATGGCCAAGCTGTACGCGTCCGACATCGCGAACAAGGCCGCGCGCGAGGCGATCCAGATCTTCGGCGGGAACGGCTACGTGACCGAGTTCCCCGTCGAGCGCCACTTCCGCGACGCGAAGATCACCGAGATCTACGAGGGCACGAGCGAGATCCAGCGCCTGGTGATCGCCGGCCATCTCGCGAAGGCAACCCGGTAACGAAAGGACGAGACGATGAGGAAGCTCGTAGTGCTCGTGGTACTCGCCGCCGCGTGCGGCGGCGGCAAGAAGAAGGGTGGCTCGACGACGCCGGAGCCCGACACCGGCGGCGGCGGCGAGGTCGCGAACCCCGGCGGGACCGGCGACGACATGGTGCCGGCCGAGGCGATGGACGAGATCCAGCGCCTGTTCCAGCGCAAGGGCAACGCGGTGTCGCGCTGTCTGTCGTTCGCGATCGACAACAAGGACCTGCCGAAGAACTCCAAGGGGCGCGTCACGCTCGGCGTGACCATCTCCAAGGCCGGCCGGGCCGACGACGTGAAGATCATCAAGGCGTCGATCGACTCGAAGTCGCTCAACGAGTGCATCCTCGGCCGCGTCAAGGAGATCCAGTTCCCGGAGATCCCGCGGACGTACGAGACCACGTACACGTACGCGTTCGAGGCTTCGTGAGTCGCGGCGGCCTCCTCGTGCTCGGGGCCCTCGCGGCGTGCGGCGGCGGCAGCGCACCCGCCCAGAAGACCACGGTGGTGCAGGAGGCGACGCGCCCGACGCGCGTCCCGGTGAAGGAGGATCCCGACGACGGCGTCGAGATCGTGTCGTCGCGCGGGCACATGGAGCCGGCGGTCGTCGACGCGGGGATCGATCCGCACAAGGCGGACCTGTCGGCCTGCTACATGTCGCGCGTCGGTAGGCGGCGCTGGCTCGGCGGCAAGGTCACGATGCACTGGGACATCAACCGCGCGGGTGAGGTGACGCGGCTCGTGCTGTCGGAGAGCGACCTCGGCGCGTGGTCCGTCGAGAAGTGCCTGCTCGACGTCGCGAAGCAGGCGACGTTCGGCAAGCCGGTCGGCGGCGACGCCGACTTCAGCGTGCCGCTCGAGTTCAACGCCGTCGGGCGGCCCGCGGTGTGGGACGAGGACCAGAGCCTGCGCGCGGTCGGCGGCCAGCTCGCGAAGCTCGACGAGTGCGCGAAGCCGCCCCGGCACAACCCGAAGGTCAAGACGATCACCGTCCCCGACGACGTCGTCATCACGCTGTACGTCGGACCCGCGGGGGCCCCACAGAGTGTGGGGTTCGCGAGCAGGATGACGGTGATCGACGAGCACTGGGCCGCGTGCGCGGAGAAGCAGGCGATGGCGTGGCGGCTCCCCGATCCGAAGGGGAACGTCGCCAAGCTCGCCGTCAGGTACCGCGCGAAGTAACGAGAGAGGATGCGATGAACTTCGAGCTCACCGAGGAGCAGAAGCTGGTCCAGCGCACGGCCCGCGAGGCGGCCGACCGCGTGCTCGCGCCCCGGGCCGCGGCGCGCGACGTGTCGTGCGAGTTCCCCGCCGCCGAGCTGGCCGAGCTCGCGCGGCTGGATCTGCTCGCGATCGCCGTCGACGCCGCGCACGGCGGCGGCGGCCTCGGCGCGGTCGCGTACTCGCTCGCGATGCAGGAGCTCGCCCGCGGCGACGCCTCCGTCGCGGTCGCCGTGTCCGTGACGAACATGGTCGCCGAGCTGATCGCGAACCACGGCACGGCGGCGCAGATCGAGCGCTGGGTGCCGGGCCTCGCGAGCGGCGCGCACGTGTGCGGGGCGTTCGTGCTCTCGGAGCCCGAGGCCGGATCGGATCCGGCGGCGCTGCGCACGTCCGCGACGAAGACGCCCGCGGGCTGGCGGCTGTCGGGCACCAAGCAGTGGATCACGAACGGCGGGCGCGCCGGCGTGCTCGTGGTGTGGGCCGTCACCGACCCGAGTGCTGGAAATAGGGGCATCACCGCGTTCCTCGTGCCGGGGGATGCGAAGGGGATGTCGGTCGCGCGGCTCGAGGAGAAGCTCGGCCTGCACGGCTCGGCGACGGCGCAGCTCGTGCTCGACGGCGTCGAGGTCGGCGAGGACGCGGTGCTCGGCGCTCCCGGCCGCGGCTTCGCGCTCGCGATGACGGCGCTCGACGGCGGGCGCATCGGCATCGCGTCGCAGGCGATCGGCATCGCGCGCGGCGCGCTCCAGGCGGCGGTGACGTACGCCGGCGAGCGCCGCACGTTCGGCGAGCCGATCATCAAGCACCAGGCGGTCGGCGCGATGCTCGCCGACGCGGCGACGTGGCTCGACGCGGCGACGCTGATGACGCTGCGCGCGGCGCATGCGAAGGAGGCGGGGCAGCCGTTCTCGCAGCTCGCGGCGATGGCGAAGCTGTTCGCCACCGAGCACGCGTGGAAGATCTGCGACATCGCGCTCCAGGTGCACGGCGGCTACGGCTACGTGCGCGACTTCCCCGTCGAGCGCGCGCTGCGCGACGTGCGCGTCACGCGGATCTACGAGGGCACGAGCGAGATCCAGCGCATCGTGATCGCCCGCAACTTGCTGCGCGCAGTAAGCTAGGAGCGTGGCCGACGACCCGCGCAAGCTCCGGATCCTCGTCGCGAAACCGGGGCTCGACGGCCACGACCGCGGCGCGAAGGTCGTCGCGCGCGCGCTCGCGGACGCCGGCCACGAGGTCGTCTACACGGGCCTGCACCAGACGCCGGAGATGATCGCGGCCGCCGCGGTGCAGGAGGCGGTCGACGCCGTCGGGCTGTCGATCATGTCGGGCGCGCACATGACGCTGTTCCCGGCGGTGATCGAGGCGCTCGCGGCGCGCGGCGCCGGCGACGTCACCGTGTTCGGCGGCGGCATCGTCCCCCAGGACGATCTGCGGGAGCTCGCGCAGATGGGCGTCGCGCGCATCTTCACGCCGGGGACGAGCACGAACGAGATCGTCGCGTGGGTCGAGTCGTACCTGCGCCCGAAGGTCGCGTGAGGGGGCTCGGCCCAGGGCTCGCGATCGCGCTCGCGGCGTGCTCGCCGCCGGTGCGGCGCGATCCGCCGCCGCCGCTGTCGCCCGCCGGGCGGCCCGAGGTGCCGGCCGACGCGCCCGAGGCGTCGCAGGAGGAGCGCCTCGCCGCGATCCAGAAGGCGATGAACGAGCTCGACGAGGCGGCGCGCGGCTGCTGGGCGGCCGTCGCCGTCGAGCGCTTCGACCTCGCGGGCGAGCTCGCGGCGATGATCGACATCGGGCCGGCGGGCATGGAGGCGAAGGTGTCGTGGGTGCGCGACACCGCGGGCAGCCCCAAGCTCGCCGCGTGCATGGCGGCCGTGCTCGCGAAGTACCCGTGGGCGCCGCCGCTGCGCGGGCAGGCGATCCAGCTGCCCTTCGCGTTCCGCGCGCCCGGAGGGCAGAACGTGATCGACCGCCGGCTCGTGCCCTGGGTCGGGCAGGGCAAGGTGTCGGTCGCGACGCTGCTCGACGAGAACAACACCGGCAACGGCGCCGCGTCGCTCGTCGAGGTCGCACTCGCCGCCGGCGGCTCGACGGGGATGCGCTACGCCGAGCGCGCCGAGCTGTGGTACTTCCTCGGCCCCGCGACGGTGAGGTCGGGCGCGACGAGCAAGGCCGTCGCCGAGGGCGACATGATGTTCGTGCCGCGCGACGGCGTGCGCGAGGTGATCGCGGGCGGCGCCGGCGTGCACGCGGTGATCGCGATCGTCCCCGGCGGCCGCGAGGGCACGGCGCGCGCCGGCGCGCTGCCGACGTACGAGGCGATGGACGGCAAGCGCCCGACGGCCGCGCCGACGTTCCTGCCGGCGGCGAGCGCGAAGGCGTACCCGCGCGGCGGCGGGCAGGTGAGGATCTACGCCGAGCCCGCGACGACGAGGTCGCCATCGCTCGCCGCGTCCGTGCTCGAGCTGCCCGCGGGCGCCGCGATCCCCGAGCACGTGCACGCGGTGGAGACGGAGGTGCTGTACGTCCTCGCGGGCGCCGGCACGATGAAGGTCGGAGGCATCGACCTCGCGGTGACGCCGACGTCGGTCGTGCAGGTCCCGGCGAACGTGCCGCATGCGGTCGCGACGACGGCGCCGCTGCGCGCCGTGCAGATCTACACGCCCGCGGGCCCCGAGCAGCGGTTCAAGACGCCGTGAGCACCGGGGCGATGATCGACGCGATCCTCGCCGGCGACATCCGCGGCGCGGCGCGGCTGATGCGCGACCTCGACGACCGCCGGCCCGAGGCGCTCGCGGCGCTCAAGCAGCTCTACCCGCACACGGGGCGCGCGTACCTGGTCGGCGTCACCGGCAACCCGGGCGCCGGCAAGTCGACGGTCGTCGACGCGCTGATCGCGCACTACCGCGCGGCGGGGGAGCGCGTCGGCGTCGTGTGCGTCGATCCGACGTCGCCGTTCTCGGGCGGCGCGATCCTCGGCGATCGCATCCGCATGCAGCGGCACGCGCTCGATCCGGGCGTGTTCATCCGCAGCCTCGCGACGCGCGGGCACCTCGGCGGGCTGTCGCGCTCGACGTTCGACGTCGCGCACGTGCTCGATGCGATGGGCTACGCGCGCATCCTCGTCGAGACCGTCGGCGTCGGGCAGGACGAGGTCGACGTGATGAAGGCGGCGCACACGACGGTCGTCGTGACGGTGCCGGGCCTGGGCGACGACATCCAGGCGATCAAGGCCGGGCTCCTCGAGGTCGCCGACGTGCTCGCCGTGAACAAGGCGGATCGCGAGGGCGCGGATCGCACCGAGCGCGACCTCCTGCACATGCTCGACCTGCGCGCGTCGGGCGAGCGCAAGGCCGTCGAGATCGTGCGGACGATCGCGACGAAGGGCACCGCCGAGGGCTCGGGCATCGCGGAGCTCGCGCGCGCGGTCGAGGCGCATCGCGCGCGCGCGTGGACCGGCGAGGGCGCGGCGGCGCGTGCCCACGCGCGTGCGGTCGCGCACCTCGGCGAGCTCGTGCGGACGCTCCTCGGCGAACGCGCGAATCGCGCGATCGCGGCGCGCGGCGGCCTCACGCAGCTCGCGCAGGAGCTCGTCGAGCGCCACACGGATCCGTGGACGCTCGCCGAGGAGATGGTGAGCGCACTGTAGGTGCAGGTGTAACGCTCATCACCGCGTGGATTTGCGATCGCGGAGCCCCGTCCTCGGTGGGTGATAGACTGAGTCTCTCCTAGGGGTTTCCAAGATGACTCACTTGCGTTCGTGCGCGCTCCTGGTCGCCGCCGTCGCGGGCCTCGGTGCCGGCGGCTGCGGCCTCATCAGCTCCGACGTCACCGACTTCAACCTCGACCTCCCCGACAAGATGTTCTCGGTCGACAGCACGGGCTGGCAGATCGACGACGGGCAGGCGCAGCAGTTCCTCGGGACGTCGTGCTCGGCGCAGCCGACGGTGTGCATGAGCGCGGCGTCGGCCGCGTGCAACAACTGCTCGGGCGAGTGCAACGCGGGCTCGCAGAAGTGCGACCTCAGGCTCGACGTGTCGCTGCACCAGGCCGTCAACCTCTTGACGGAGAAGCCCGAGCTGCAGGCGATCAACGACAAGCCGGTGATCTCGGTGACGGTCGACAGCGTGACGTTCGAGGTCACGATGAACACGCTCAACGTCGACACGCCGCAGATGAACGTGATGGTCGCGCCGGTGTCGGTGATCGACCCGAGCGATCCGCAGGCGAAGCTGATCGGCTCCGTCGCGCCGATCCCGGCGGGCGCGCTCACCGACGGCCCGCGGTCGCTCGCGTTCACGCCGACGGGCAAGGCCGACCTCGTGGCGACGATGAGCTCGTTCAAGGTGCCCTTCAACCTCCTCATCGGCGCGAGCCTGCTCGTGCGCGAGGGGACGCCGGTGCCGTCGGGCCGCCTCGACGCGACGATCCACGTGAAGGCGCACGCGGGCATCTGATCAAAATCCCTGTGTTGGCGGCGTGGGACGCGACGTGTGGGTGCGCGCCCACGGCCGCCGGTAAGTGACCGTCGCCGAAGCGATCGCGCGGTGGCACGCGCGGTGCTGAATCCCTCGACACAGACATTTCGAGGGGTTCTCCGATGTACTCGCAAATCCGTTGCATCTTGTTTGCTTCGCTCGTGTCGCTCACCGCCGCGGCCTGCACCACGAAGACCGGCGACCGCGAGGCGCCGATCGCGCCGACGCCGGCGGTGGTGGATCCGAAGCCGGCCGTCGTGCCGTCGGTCGTCGCTGCCGTCGAGGAGAAGAAGGTCGCCGCCGCCGTCGCCGCCGAGGCGAAGAAGGTCGAGAAGCCGACGATCGATCACCCGATCCCGGCGACGTACGCGGCGTGCATGGAGCAGGGCAAGGCGGCCGAGGGGCGCGGCGACCGCGCGTACGCGCGCGAGCTGTTCGAGGCCGCGGCGCGCCTGGACGAGAAGAAGGCGCCGCCGCACGTCGAGCTCGCGCGGTCGTTCATCGCGACGGAGGATCGCGCGAAGGCGATCGCGGCCGCGCGCAAGGCGGTGAAGCTCGCGCCGCAGTCGAGCCAGGCGCACAACACGCTCGGCCGCGCGGAGCTGCTCCGGCACAACCACGAGGCGGCGGTCGAGGCGTTCACCGAGGCGACCAAGCTCGACGGCAAGAACGTCTGGGCGTTCAACAACCTCGGGCTCACGTACCTCGCGATGAAGAAGTACGAGGACGCGATCCTCGCGCTCGAGCTCGCGACGAACCTGCCCGGCGCCGAGGGCTACATGTTCAACAACCTCGGCACCGCGTACGAGCAGCTCGATCGCCTCGACCTCGCGCGCGACGCGTACGAGAAGGGCGGCAAGCACGGCTCGGCCGCGGCGAAGTGGAGCCGCAAGCGCCTCGAGGGCGTCGACTCGCTCGCGAACGTCAACAAGCCCGACCGCACCGTCGAGGAGCCGCCGAAGAAGAAGGAGCAGGTCGACGAGGCCGCGGAGAAGCGCGGCAAGCTCGACGTCACGCCCGACCGCGACGCCGTCGAGATCAAGAAGGACGTCGAGAAGAACGTCGAGACCAAGCCCGCTTCGCCCTCGACGATCTGACGACGATCCGACGACGATCCCAGCGG
The DNA here is from genome assembly GCA_019637375.1 of Deltaproteobacteria bacterium. GTDB lineage: Bacteria > Myxococcota_A > Polyangia > Haliangiales > Haliangiaceae > JABFXX01. Next base: position 48,349 of record JAHBVW010000056.1, read on the forward strand.
GGATCCGCTACGATGCGGCGTATGGGGGGCACGCTCGGCGCCTTGCTGTTCATCGCCGCCGCCGGCGGCACCGCGGCGTACGTGGCCTCGCGCCCGACGCACATCTCCGGCGAGGTCATGGCCGCGGACCTCCTACCGCAGCTGCGCGCCACGTACGACGCGCAGATCGAGACCGTGACCTGCGAGGATCCGATCCGGGTGCTCAACACGGACACGAAGTTCACCTGCGTTGCGACGCGCGCCGACGGCACGGTGCTGAACCTCGCGTACACGATGAACCGCTCGGGCGCGCGACACGGCGCGGTGACGAGCGTCGACGACCCCGAGGATCGCTACCTGCGCATCCCGCCGCGATGACGTGATATACGGGCTCGGTCCATGCCGAATTACGCGAAGCTCCACGACCTGATCAGCCACCGGGTGACGATCGAATACGATACGGGAGCACGCATCACCGGCTACCTCGCGTCGTGTCAGCCGTCGTCGGGGCCGGTCGAGTTCGCGGTGCTGTCCGAGGCCAAGCTCATCGATTCCCGCGGCCGCGTCGTGCGCGAGACGGGCGAGATCACCGTGTGCCCGAACGTGCTGACGTCCATCGCCCTCGACGAGGGTCCCCGCGGCCGCGACCTGAAGTAGCCTTGACCATGAGTCAGCGCCTCAGCGCCGAGGAGGTTTCGGTGCGCCTGCGCGAGCTGCCGAGCTGGGTCGTCCAGGACGGCAAGCTCCATCGCGAGTATCGGTTCGCCGACTTCGTGGCGGCCTTCGGCTTCATGACGAGCGCCGCGTTGATCGCCGAGAAGCTGAACCACCACCCCGAGTGGTTCAACGTGTGGAACAAGGTCATCGTCGATCTGACGACGCACGACGCCGGCGGCATCAGCCCGCTGGACTTCGAGCTCGCCGCGGCGATGGAGAAGCTCGCGACGTAAGGCGCTACGCGCCGATGCGGCCGCCGAAGCGCGCGACGAGGACGTCGTCGTGCTCGTCGGCGTAGGTCGTCACGCGCGCGATCAGGTCCTCGACCTCGCTGCGGTCGAGGTCGAGCGTCGAGCGCTCGGTCACGAGCAGCACGTGGTCGGCGTCGGTGGCGAACGCGACGCCGCACAGGCTCGTGTTGAGGTCGAGCAGGTGCGCGAACAGCGCGGCGCGGTCGACGGTGGCGTCCATCGTCATGACGGTCGCGCACACGCGGAGGTGGGTGAACTCGCTGCGGTTGACGAGCGTCACGCGCGTCACCGACGAGCCCTTCGGGATCCGCCACGCGTGGAGCGCGCCGCCGGGGTCCTTGAGCCGGACCGCGTCGACGGCGTGGCCGAGCTCGCCGAGGGCGAGCTCGACGAGCGCGATCGTCGAGGTCAGGTTGGTCTCGCGCTGGTTCGAGAACAGGCCGGCCACGGGCTCTAACGTACCAGAGGGCATACAATCCCGGCGATGGAGCCGGTGGACGACGACGCGGCGAGTCGCGAGAAGCGCGACGAGGCGCGCCGCGGGCGGATCGTCCGGATCGCCGTGCTCGGCTTCGCCGCGGCGCTCGCCGTCGCGGTGGTGCTGACGATCGCGCGCTCGGGCGGGCTGGAGATCGGGGGCGGCGAGGGCAGCGGCAGCGGCTCGGGCGGCGCGGCGCGGGTGTCGGTGCCCGAGGCTCCGAAGCTCCCCGGCGCCGCGCACGGCGTGCGCCTCACCGGCGTGGTGGTCGACGGCGCGGGCGCGCCGGTCGCCGGCGCCGAGCTGAGCGCGGAGATGGAGAAGGGCGTCATCGACGCCGCCCTCGCGGGCCGGCCCGCTTCAGGAAGTGCTTCCGCAAGTCCTTCGACAAGCGGCGGTAGCGGCGTGGCGACGACCGGCAGCGGTGGCGCGGGCAGCAGCGGGGTCGCAGTGCCGGGCAGCGTTCCGGGAAGCGGTGCGGGCGGCAGCGGAGTCGCGGCGACCGGCAGCGCTACGGGAAGCGGCGCGAGCAGCAGCGGGGTCGCGGCGACCGGCAGCGCTCCGGGAAGCGGCGGCGCGGGCGGCGCGGGCCACGTCACGGTGGCGCCGGCGACGGGGTTGGACGGGCGGTTCGCCGTCGACGGCCTGGCGCCGGGGCGGTACCGGCTGCGCGTGACGGGGCCGGGCCTGCTGCCGGCGGAGGTGCGCTACGTGCCGGTGCCGTCCGACGAGGCGCGCATCGTGGTGGCGCGGCAGGTCGCCGTCGAGGGTGTGGTGGTCGACGGCGGCGCGCCGGCGGTGGGCGTGACGGTCGGGCTGCGCGGCGAGGCGATCGGCGGCGGCATCGAGGCGACGACCGATGGCAAGGGTGCGTTCCGGTTCGGCGACCTGCCCGAGGGCGGGTACCAGGTGTACGCGTTCCACGAGGCGCGGGCGGCGCGCGCGGTGCGCGTGGGCCGGCTCGGCGCCGGGCCGTTCGACAAGGTCGAGCTCCGGCTCGAGGCCGCGGCGATCGTCGTCGGGCGCGTCGTCGACCGCGAGGATGCGAGCGGGCTCGCGGCGGCGGTCGAGCTGCGCCCGTCGGGCGACGACCAGGCGCCGCGCTACGCGCGCAGCGCCGGCGACGGGTCGTTTCGCATCGAGGGCGTGCCGCTCGGGCGCTGGGTCGCCGACGCGTACGCGCCGGGCTACACGAGCCCCGGCAGCGTCGAGCTCGAGGCCGGCCGCGGCGCGCCCGAGGTCGCGCTCGCGCGGGGCGGCGTCGTCGAGGGCCGCGTGCTCGACGGCGCGGGGAACCCGGTCGCGGGCGCGACGGTGCGCGCGCGCAGCACGGGCGCCGGCACGGCCGAGCACACCGCGTCGATCGAGCAGGACAAGCTGCGCCGGTTCAGCGGGCGGCTCGCGACGCCGGCGGGCGCGCCGGGCGGGCTCGCGTCGGATCCGCAGCTGTTGCCGCGCGGCGAGCTGGGCGTGCTCGTCGGGCCGATCCCACCGCTGCCGCCGCCGGGCGCGCTCGCGGTGCGCCCGGCGACGCTCGATGCGAGCGATCCGGCGGCGTCGCGCTCGCTCGCGGCCGAGCCACCGCCGCTCCCCGAACGCCCCGATCGCGCGGCGATCTGGACGACGGGCAGCGACGGCCGGTACCGCATCACGGGGCTGGCGGCGAGCCCCAAGGTCGCCGTGATCGCGGCGGCGCCGGGCTACGCCGAGGGGCGCTCGCGCCAGGTCGCGCTCGGGCTCGGGCAGGTCGTCACCGGCGTCGACGTCGCGCTCACCGCCGGGACGATGCTGTTCGGCCGCGTCACCGACCAGCACCGCGTCCCGATCGGCGGCGCGCAGGTCACGGTGACGCCCGAGCTCGGCGCGCCGCTCGAGACGTTCAGCGACGACGACGGCACGTACCGCGTCGGGCCGGTGAGCGGCACCGTCGTGCTCGCCGGGGTCGCGTTCGGCCATGGCGAGGCGCAGAAGAAGCTCGAGCTCGCGGCGGAGCGCGGCGCGGTGCCGGGCGAGCACCGCGAGGACCTCGCGCTCGCGATCGCGGATGCGATGATCGCCGGCACGCTCGACGACACCGCCGGTGCGCCGGTCGCGTCGGCGACGCTCGAGGTGATCGGCGGCGGCGGCTACGACGGGCGCCACGCGGTGGTCGCCACCGACGGCACGTTCGCGCTCGAGGGGCTGCCCGCGGGGCCGACGCGCGTGCGCATCACGCACCCCGACTACCCGCCGCTCGAGGTCGACGCGGTCGCCGGTCCGCCGACGGCGGCGCGCGTGCGCTGGCGGCTGCCGATGGGCGGCGCCGTCGAGGGCGCGCTGCTCGACGGTGCGAGCGGCGCGCCGCTGGTGGGCATCGCGATCTCCGGCGACGGCCCCGGCGTCGCGACCGCGGATGCGGCGACGGACGCCGACGGGCGGTGGAAGCTCGGGCCGCTCGTGCCGGGGACGTGGAAGCTCGAGGTCGCGCTCCCCGGGTACCGGCCGTTCGTGCGGGAGATCGACGTTCCCGTCGGGCGCGCGCCCGGAGCGATCACGGTGCGCGACATCCGGATCGACCTCGCGCGCGGCGCGCTCGTCGGCGGCACGGTGCGCGACAGCCGCGGCAACCGCGTCGCCGGCGCACGCGTGACGGCGCAGGGCGAGGCGGGGGCGGGCGCGCCGTGCGACGGCACGACGGACCACGATGGTGAGTTCCGTCTACGCGATTGCCCGACGGGCGAGCTCGTCGTCGTCGGCGCGCGCGGCGACGTCCGTGGTTCCGTGCGCACGACGGTGCGGCCCGGCGACGAAATTCTGACGCTCTCGATCGAGATCAAGTAGCCCGCGTGATCCCGGGCGCGGGCCTGGTACGATTGGGCCGCCGGATGCCGTCGCAACCTCCGCATCGTCGCGTCGTGCCTCGGAAGAAGCCCGACGCGCACGAGGTCGATCTCGACCTGACGGCGAAGCGCGCCGCGGCGCCGCCGGCGGCCCGGAACGACTTCGATCCGGACGACGTCGAGATGACGGCCGAGCGCGTGCGCCTCGACGCCGGCGACTCGATCGAGATGACGGTGCAGCGGCCCAAGCTCGATCGCGACACGGTCGCGCACGAGCGGCCGACGCCGGTGCCGTTCGCGGACGGCTCCGACGACGACTCCGACGACGACGAGGCCGCCCCTCCGCTCCCCGCACCACCGCGCCGCCGGCTCGACGTGCGGCTGCCCGAGCCCCCGAAGCGCGGCGAGCGCCGGGTGGCCGGCTCGATCGACGACATCGAGGGCCTCGACGACGACGACGACCGCGCCGCCCCGGTCGCCCCGGTCGCAACGCCGGCCGCCGTCGCCCGCCCGCCGCTCGGGCGCCCGCGCGCCACCGCGCCCGCGGATCCGTCGCACCGCCCGACGCGCCAGACGCCGGTGCCGCGCGCCTCCGCGTCCGTCGACGCCGTCGTCCGCAGCCCGCACGACGCCGCCGTCCGCAGCCCGCGCGACGCCGCCCTCCGCAGCCCGCACGACGCCGTCCTCCGCAGCCCGCACGACGCGGCCCTCCGCAGCCCGCACGACGCCGTCCTCCGCAGCCCGCACGACGCGGCCACGTTCGCCGGCGCGCAGCTGCGCCCACCTCCCTCCTACGCCGACGCGCTCGAGTCGCCGTGGAGCGGCGACGACGACGTCGACGCGCGCCGCTCCAGCAAGCCCTTCACCTCCGCCGAGCGCCCCTCCGCACCGTCCCCGCGCACACCCCCGCCCGAGCCGCGCCCGTCGAGCCGCACACCGCAGCCCGAGCCGCGCGCCTCGGGCGCCACGCCGCCGGGCCGCACGCCGCAGCCCGAGCTGCGCTCGGCGAGCCAGCGCTTCGCCGCCACCCCACCGCGCACGCCCTCCGACCGGCGCGAGGGCTTCGATCCGCGCGCGCCGGTGCGCGGGCTGCAGATGCCGGTGGTGCCGCAGCACCCGAGCGACAGCGGCGACTTTCGCTTCGAGGAGCCGGTGGCGCCGGAGGTCGCGCCGACGCAGATCGATGCGCCGCAGGCGGAGGTGGAGTGGGACCTGCCGGCGGAGCCGGGGGCAGGAGATACGTTCGAGATGGAGGTCGCGTCGTTCTCCGACGTGGAGCCGACCGGCATCGCCGGCGGGCCGCCGGTGGAGATGGAGGATCGGCCGATCACGAACCTCGACCCGGGCGAGCGCGGCCTGCTCGCCGCGATCGCCGCGGGCAGCGACGCGAGCCGCACCAAGTACGCCGACTGGCTCGCGCGCCACGGCGAGGCCGCGCGCGCCGAGTACATGCGCGCCGAGCTCGAGCTCGCCGCCGCGCCGCACGGCGATCCGCGCCGCCGCGCCGCGATGCAGCGCCTCGCCGCCGTCGCGCCGCGCATCTCGATGGACTGGCGCAGCCTCGTCGCGCGCGCGCCGATCGAGGGCTGCGGCGCCGCCGGGCGCTGCCCCGGCGTGTGGAACGCGCTGCCCGCCACCGACGGCGACGACCACCGCGTGTGCGCCACGTGCACGCACCCCGTGTACTACTGCGCCAGCCTCCAGCTCGCCCAGCTGCGCTCGCGCCGCGGCGAGTACGTCGCCGTCGATCTCCTCGTCGAGCGCTACCCGAACGACCTCGGCGCCCCCTCGATGCAGTGCCTCCACTGCAACACCCCGGTCCCCTCCGAGGCGCGCTTCTGTCCGAACTGCGGACAGTCGGTCCAGCAGGTCGTGCAGATGGGCGGCTACTGACCGGCTCCGCGTCAGGAGCGGCGGTTTCGCATCCGCCCGATGTCGATGATCATCGTCGGGGCGGAGTGGAGATCCTCGTCGTAGATCGGGCGCACGCCGGGGCCGGGGCCGCGCGTCGTGCGCGCGGGTGGGAGGGGTGGGGGCTGGGTGCGGCCGCGGCGGCGCGGGGCGGGGGCGGGCGGGGGCTCGGGGGCGGGAGGGACGGGGCGCTGGGCGCTGCGGCCGCGGCCCGTCTCGAGGATGCGCGTGTTCGCGCCGTGGACGTCTTCCTCGTCGTGCGCGGGCGCCTTCGGCATCGTCGTGAAGTTCGAGTCGCCCGAGAAGTCGTCGCCGGGGAGCGGGCCGACGCGGCTCATCTGGCGCGACTCGCGCGCCGACTCCTGCGCCGCGATGATGCTCACCGACGTGGGCTTGGGCTGGAACGGCACCTCGGGCGGCTCGAAGTCCTCGTCGCGCACCATGAGCGACTCGCCGACGTCGTCGGAGGGCTCGTCGGTCATGACGAACTCCTCGAGCATGCGCAGCTCGCGCTCGATCTCCTGCGCGAACATCTTGCGGATGAAGCGCCCGAGGTGGCTGCGCGAGTAGTTCGGCATGAACTTGCGCAGGAACGCGCGCAGGTCGCCCTCCGCCTCGGCGGCGGTCTGGTAGCGGTTCGCGCGGCTGCGCGTGAGGCAGCGGTCCGTGATCTGCTCGAGCTCGTTCGGGATCCCCGGCGTGAGCTCGGCGACCGGGCGGTACTTCGCGTCGCGGACCTTGATCAACAGGTCCATCTCGTTCGTCGCCGTGAACGGCGGGATCCGCGTCAGCATCTCGTACAGGCACGAGCCGAGCGAGAACACGTCGCTGCGGTGGTCGAGCTTGCGCCCGAGCGCCTGCTCGGGGCTCATGTACTTGACCTTGCCCTTGATGACGCCGGTCTTCGTCGTCACGCGCGACAGCGTCGCCTTCGCGATGCCGAAGTCGCACAGCTTCACCTCGCCGGCGTAGCTGCAGATGATGTTCGACGGCGACACGTCGCGGTGGATGATGCGCAGCGGCCGGTTGCGGCTGTCGACGGCGGAGTGCGCGGCGTGCAGCGCCGATCCGACCTCGGCCGCGACGTAGGCGGCGTGCTCCGGCGGGATCGGCTTCTTCTTCGTGCGGCAGCGCTCGAGGACGGTGCGCATGTCCTTGCCGTCGACGTGCTCCATCGCGATGAAGTACTCGCCGTGGGCGCGCGCGAACTCGTAGACGCGCGCGATGCTCGCGTGGCGCAGCACGCTCGCGATCTTCGCCTCGTCGACCAGCATCTGGATGAAGTCGTCGTCCTCGGCGAGGTGCGCGAGCACGCGCTTGACCGCGACGAGGTGCGGCTGCCCGGTCGCATCGAACGTCTTCGCGCGATAGATCTCCGCCATCCCGCCGAACGCGATGCGATCGAGCAAGTGGTAGCGGCCGAGCTGTTGCGCCCTACGCACTGAGGATTCAGCGTAGCCGAACGCGAATCGCGGGCATAAGGGCTACATGTCACACCAGGTGCGATCTGCCGGAGATCCGCTACTATCCACCCCATGTCTCGCGCCGCCTCGCTCCTCGTCGTCGTCGTCCTGGTCGCCGCCGTCGCCTCGTGTACGAAGGCAGCCACGCAAGACGGCCCGAGCAACGGCGGCGGCAAGACCGGCGGTGACAAGGTCGCGGTGCCCGGCGGCAACGGTGGTGGTGCCGGCAAGGTCGCGGTCCCCGGCGGCAACCCGGAGATGATGAAGGGCGGCAACGACGGCGTCGCCGACGAGCTCCTGCTCGCGCCCGACGAGGGCCACATCGAGGTCAGCACCGCCGAGGGCGCCGCCGGCGCCGAGGCCATCGTGAAGGTCGCCGTGAAGGCCGCCGACAAGTTCAAGGTCAACATCGAGTTCCCGAGCAAGCTCTCGCTGACCGCGGCCAGCGGCGTCGCGATCGCGAAGGCGGAGCTCAAGGCGGGCGGGCACGACAAGGAGAAGGGCGACGCCGAGGTGTTCGACGACCACCAGCTCCAGTTCCTGGTGAAGCTCACCCCGGCGGACAAGGGCAACTTCACCGTCAACGGCGTCTTCAAGTTCGCGGTATGCGATAAGGCCGGTAGTCAGTGCCTCCCGAAGAAGATGCCCATCGCGATCCAGGTCGCCGCGAAGTGAAGCGCCTCGCCTGTGTCGTGGCGGTCGCCGGGCTGGCGGCCGCATGCAGCCGTTCCCCGCGCGTGCCCACCGAGGGTGAGGTGCGCGACCTCCTGCTCGCGAAGGAGGTCGGCCTCCAGAAGATCGGCGAGGAGCTGCGCGCCCAGCTCGAGAAGGCCAAGGTCCCCACGAAGCTCGCCGAGTGCGCGGCGTCCTCCGCCGCGCCGACCGCGGTGGCCGCGGTGCCCCCGGACCCGGCATGCACCGCCGCGCAGGAGCGCCAGAAGGCCGCGATCTCGGTCTACGAGAAGGCCGCAACGCCGCGCCTCCCCGAGCTCGCCGGCTCGGCCGGTGCCTACGGCATCGCCGCGCGCCTCGTGCGCCGCGACAGCGCGCTGTCGACGGTGATCCTGCCGCCGTGCACGCGGATGACGAACCAGGCGCAGTTTTATCTGGAGATCCGCGAGTACTCGGTGTCGTGGGGCAACGGCTTCCGCACCGAGGACGGCGACGAGCACTCGAACGTCATCATCCAGTACAAGGTCCCGTACGACGACGCCGAGCTGCGCATCATCGCCTGCTTTCTCACCGACGGCACCGAGCGCAAGCGCTGAGGAAGCTTCCGCGCGCGTCGCGGTGCGCCGCGCGTGTTAGCTTGTCGGCCAGGCATAATCATGGTGATGGCCGAGGACATGCAGGAGCCGCGCGTCGGCGCGGTCAAGGAGATGCTCGCCGGGCTCGGCACGGCGGTGCGCGACGACTTCACGCGCAACCGGCGCGTCCTGTCGTACGCCGAGTACCTCGAGCTCGTGCTCGCCGAGCCGCTGCGCCAGCTGCGGTCGTCGACGCAGTACATCGTCGACGCGCTCGACCACTACGGCAGCTCGGACGTCAAGTACCCGTGGGGATCGGTGCGCCGGTTCCACATGTTCGACGCGCCGTGGGCGAACGGCGAGGACCGGCTGTTCGGCCAGGAGCACGTCCAGAACGCGGTGTACCGCGTGCTGCGCGCGTTCGTGCAGGACGGCCGCCCGAACAAGCTGATCCTCCTCCACGGCCCGAACGGCTCGGCGAAGTCGACGTTCATCCGCTGCCTCGGGCGCGGCCTCGAGAACTACTCGACGCTCGACGAGGGCGCGCTGTACCGCTTCTCGTGGATCTTCCCGGCGGCGCGCCACACGCGCAGCGGCATCGGCTTCGGCGGCAAGGACGCCGCGGCCGTCGAGGCGATGGAGAGCTTCGCGTACCTGCCCGACGACCTCATCGACGCGCGCGTCGGCGACGAGCTGCGCGATCACCCGCTCCTCCTGATCCCGCTCGACGAGCGCGCGAAGCTCATCACGAAGCTCCTCGACGGGCGCCAGGGCTCGTTCAACGTGTGCGACTACCTGCGCGGCGGATCGCTGGCGCCGAAGAACCGCGCGATCTACGACGCGCTGCTCGCGAGCTACCAGGGCGACTACCTCCAGGTGCTGCGCCACGTGCGCGTCGAGCGGTTCGAGGTCTCGCAGCGCTACCGCCAGGGCTGGGTCACCGTCGAGCCGCAGCTGTCCGTCGACGCGAGCGAGCGGCAGATCACCGCCGACCGCACGCTCGGCGCGCTGCCGCCGTCGCTGCAGAGCGTGTCGCTGCACGAGTACGGCGGCGAGGTCGTCGGCGCGAACCGCGGCCTGATCGAGTTCGACGACCTGCTCAAGCGGCCGCTCGAGCACTACAAGTATCTGCTCACCACCGTCGAGCGCGCCGCGCTGTCGCTGACCAACTCGACGCTGTTCCTCGACCTGGTCTTCCTCGGCAGCTGCAACGACATCCACCTCGCGGCGTTCCGCGAGATCCCGGACTTCCAGAGCTTCAAGGGCCGCATCGAGCTCGTGCGCCTGCCGTACATCCTCGACGTGCGGCACGAGGAGCTGCTCTACCGCGAGCGGCTGCGCGAGGCCGCGGGCGGGCGCCACGTCGCGCCGCACACCGCGTACGTCGCGGCGCTGTGGGCGGTGCTGTCGCGCATGCGCAAGCCGCAGGTCGAGCGCTACCCGTCGACGCTCGCCGAGGTGATGGGGAAGCTGTCGCCCGTCGACAAGGTCGAGCTGTACTCGACGGGGCAGCTCCCCGACGACCTCACGCCCGATCGCGCGCGCGAGCTCGCCGCGCACATCAAGGACCTCTACCACGAGTCCGACACGTACCCGATCTACGAGGGCCGCGTCGGCGCGTCGCCGCGCGAGATGCAGGGCGTCCTGCTCGCGGCCGCGGGCTCGACGCGCTACCCGTACGTGTCGCCGCTCGTCGTGCTCGACGAGATCATCGAGCTGTGCAAGCAGACGACGCTGTACGAGTTCCTGCGCCAGGACGTGCAGCCCGGCGGCTACCACGACCACAAGAAGCTCGTCGACGTCGCGCGCGCGCGGCTCCTCGATCGCATCGACGACGAGGTGCGCGCGTCGGTCGGGCTCGTCGAGGAGTCCGAGTACAGCCGCGTGTTCGACCGCTACGTCAACCACGTCATGCACCACCTGAAGAAGGAGAAGGTGCGCGAGACGTCGACGGGGCGGATGCTCGATCCCGACGAGACCATGATGCGCGAGGTCGAGCGCACGCTCGAGCTCACCGGCCGCCCCGAGGACTTCCGGCAGAGCCTGATCGCGAAGATCGGCGCGTGGTCGCTCGATCACCGCGGACAGAAGCCGGTGCTCGCCGTGATCTTCGCGGACCTTTTGCGCAAGCTGCGCGACGCGTACTTCGAGCGCCACAAGAAGACGATCGCGAAGGGCATCACCGACCTCGTGCTGCTCCTGTCCGACAACGCGGGCGGCCTGTCGGCCGAGGGCCGCACGCGCGCCGAAGGTGCGCTCGAGACCCTCATCGGCAAGTACGGCTACACGCGGGAGTCGGCGCGAGATCTGGTCGGCGCGCTCGCGACGCTGCGCTACCGCTCGTAGGAGATTTGCTCCGGGCCGCCGAACGCCCGTAAGCTCGGCCCTGGCCATGTCGCGCCGGGTCCGATGGGTCCGCTCGCTCGCGCTCGCGAGCGTGTGCGCGGCGAGCAGCGCCGCCGCCGCGGAGCCGCGGATGCGCAAGGGCCCGTACCTGCAGGACCTCGCGCCGACGTCGATCACCGTGATGTGGCAGCTCGACGCGCCGGCGCCCGCGAAGCTGACGGTGATCGGCCCCGGCGGCGAGGGCACCGACTCGCGTGACCGCGCGATCCCGCGCGAGCGCTCGGTCGACGTCGCGGCGGCGAACATCGCCGAGGCGCGCATCGACCGGCTCGTGCCGTCGAGCCGCTACCGCTACCGCGTCGAGGTCGGCGGCAAGGCGTGGGCCGGCGAGTTCGCGACGGCGCCGCCGATCGGCAAGGCGGTGCCGTACTCGTTCATCGTCGCCGGCGATAGCCGCTACGGCCTCGAACCGCACCGGCGCATCGTCGAGCGCATCGTGCAGGAGGTGCCCGACTTCGTGCTCGGCACCGGCGACATGGTCGACGACGGCTCGCGCCAGGACCAGTGGCAGCAGTTCTTCGACATCGAGCAGCGCCTGCTGCGCGACTACGTCTACTTCCCCGCCGTCGGCAACCACGACCGCCAGGGGCGCGGCCGCACCGCCGACACGTACCGCGCGTACTTCTCGGTGCCCGAGAACGGCGGCGACACGGAGCGCTACTACGCGTTCACGTACGCCGACACGCGCTTCTTGGTCCTCGACTCGAACATCTACAGCTTCGCGCTCGTCGATCAGACGTCGTGGCTCGAGCGCGAGCTGATCGCGGCGCGCCAGGACGCGGCGATCCACCACATCTTCGTCGTGATGCACCACCCGCCGTTCTCGATCTCGCTGCACGGCGGCGCGCGCGACCTGCGCGAGCGGTGGACGCCGCTGTTCGCGAAGTACCAGGTCAGCGCCGTGTTCTCCGGCCACGATCACGTGTACTCGCGCGCCGAGCACGACGGCGTGCGCTACTTCGTGTCGGGCGGCGGCGGCGCACCGCTGTACCCGCTGCGCCCGCACTCGCACCCGATCGACGTGGCCGCGGTGAAGAAGTTCGAGCGCGTCTACCACTACCTGCGCGTCAACGTGAGCGGGCAGCGCGTCGAGGTCACCGGCGTGCGCACCGACGGCACGCAGATCGAGACCACGACGTGGAAGGAGGGGCCGCCGCCCCCACCGGCCGCGCCGAAGCCGCCGAAGTCGCCGGGCGCGAAGCCGGGCGTGCCGGCGGTGGGCGCACCCGCGGTCGCCGTGGCGGCGCCGGTCGCCGGGCTGGGCGCCGGCGGCAGCGGCCCCGGCGGGGAAGGTGAGGGCGGCGTCCCGCTCCTGTGGTTCGGGATCGGCGGCGTCGGGCTCCTCCTCGGGGCCGCGGTCGTGGTCGTCCGCACGCTGCGGCGCTAGGATCACGCGACGTGGCGACCGCCGGGATCGTGATCATCGGGGACGAGATCCTCTCGGGGAAGTTCGTCGAGGAGAATGCTGCCTTTCTGATCGGGGAGCTGCGCGCGCTCGGCGTCGAGCTGCGGCGGATCGTGATGATCCCCGACGAGCTCGACGACATCGCGGCGACGGTGACCGACTGCGCGCGCCGCTACGACCACGTGTTCACCTCGGGCGGCGTCGGCCCGACGCACGACGACCTGACGATGGCCGGCATCGCGCGCGGCTTCGGCATCGGCGTCGAGCGCCAGCCCGAGCTCGAGGCGCGCGTGCGCGCGTACTACGGGGCCAAGCTCGTCGAGGCGAACCTGCGGCTCGCCGAGGCACCGATCGGCGCGGAGCTGGTGTGGGGCAAGGACCTGGTGTGGCCGGTCGTCGCGTACCGCAACGTGTACATCCTGCCGGGCGTGCCGACGCTGTTCCGCCGCAAGTTCGTCGACATCCGCGATCGGTTCCGCACCGAGACGATCACCGTCGCGCGCGTGTACGTCGACGCCGACGAGGGCCGCATCGCCGCCGACCTCGACGCCGTCGTGACCTCGTTCGCCGGCGTCAAGATCGGCTCGTACCCGCGCTTCGCCGAGCAGGACTTCCGCGTGATGGTGACGTTCGAGGGCCGCGACGCGGTCCAGGTCGCCGACGCCCAGGCGATGCTGCTCGACCGCCTGGGCGCCGCCGTCGTGCGCCACGAGGGCCCGTCGCGCGTCGACCCCGGCGGCGCGCCGGTGCGCGACACCCTCGACGCGCTCGATCCGTCGCTCGGCTAGCCAGCCAGGGT